>NZ_PQVG01000003.1 GCF_002920895.1 Flavobacterium alvei | reverse complement strand
CGTTTGCCAGTATTTCAAATGAACGTCTGCGTCATTGCGGGTGCAAAAGTAGTGAGTCTTTTCAGTTAAACAATAGCTTTTTTAATCTTTTTTTAAAGTATTTTTTAAGTAGTTGGTTTGTCGAAGGTTACAACAACTCTTTTTTTCCTATTCTTGCATTTTACCCTAGGAATTTTGAAGATTTGAACGGTTTTGAAAGGATTGGGACCCGAAGGCACTTGGTTGCAATACCCATTGAAGACGATTCGTCGTATCAAAATAACCGGCAAAAACAGAACTTGACTCCCCAAAATAGCCCAAAAAGAAGCAAACCTCTTATTGGCACGCAGATTTTGCAGATCCTGGCAGATTACAAACATATATATAAAGGTAGTTTTTTTCGATAATACTAAACATATATAAAAAGGAGAACCTATCTGCCGAAAACAAATACCCTAGCCCCGATAGCAGTGGAAATCCTCTTGTGCCGGGGTTCGGCACAAGAGATTGCAACGGATAGCGGGAATAGCTCCTTGAAAAAACTAATCGAAACGAATGGCTTTTACTGGAGAGATTTTGGTTATTATATAGGAGGGAATCAATAAAACTAGAAAGCAAATTATGACTGTGAGAAGATTTAAAAGTAAGATATACCCCAAATTGATGTAAACTGGCGCTTGGTTGACATAATAGTTTTCGGGATTGAGTTTGATTATTCCGAAGTATTGCTGTATAAGTAGTAGAGAAATTCCTATCAGGTTCCCCCAGAACAATCCCCTTATAATTAAGTAAAAGGCGTTGTACAGGAATATTTTTCGTACGGACCAGTTGTTTGAGCCTAAAGCTTTGAGTATGCCAATCATTTGAGTGCGCTCAAGGATGAGCACTAGCAAAGCGACTACCATATTGATAGTGGCTACCAAAATCATTACTCCTAATATGATAACGATATTTAAATCGAAGAGTTTTAGCCATTCGAAAATGTAACTGTATTTTTCGATTATGGTTTTGGAATCGAGTGTTGATGATGTTTTTTCATAAACCTGTTCGCCAACGGACTTGATATTGTCAAAATCATTTGCAAAAACTTCAAAAGCTCCTACTTGATTCAGATTCCATTTATTCATTCGTTGTATGTGCCGAATATCTCCTATTATATAGGTAGCGTCGAGGTCTTGAAATCCTGAGTTGAAAATTCCTGAAATTTTAAACCTTCGGATGTTGGGCAATTTATTTTGATTTTCTTTGATAAAAAAAGTGTTGAATGAATCTCCAACCTTTAGATTGAGCCTGTTGGCAAGCAATTGCGAAATTAATACTTCTTGATTAAGTCCCTTTGAAAAATCAGGCACTTTTCCAGAAACAACATATTCCTTGATATTGTCCCATTGATAATCTGTACCAACTCCTTTTAAAATAATTCCTTCGAAAGCTGTTTCGGTTCTAATGATTCCTGCTTTGCTGGCGATGGCCTGAACATGACTTACTGCTGAAACTGAAGTAAATTTTGGATAAAAATCTTGCTTCTTTGAAATAGGAACCAATGTTACTTCGGATTGATTGTTGTCGTAATTCGTAATAATAACGTGTCCGTTGAAGGCTGAAACTTTGTCTCGGATTTTTTGTTGCAGCCCAATTCCTGTGGCTACCGACACAATCATCATAATCATTCCGATGGCAATGGCCGAAATGGCAATTTTTATGATGGGCGCAGAGATACTGCTTTTAAAATGTTTGGCAGTAATGAGTCGTTTGGCTATGAAATATTCTAGATTCAAAATTTTTAGTTTGCCACAAAGATACATAAAGTTTTTTGCCACAGATTACACCCATTTACACAGATGAAAATAGTTTTATACTTTTTTTCGTTGTGAAAATTTATAGCCCAAAAATTACAAAGGAAGTTTTTTCTTCATTTCTTCTACAATATTAAAAGCAGCAGGACAAATCGCCACATTCTTCAAAGTTAAATCTGCTATTTGCTGGAACTTCTTTCGGTCGGTATGCGGAAATTCTCGACATGCTTTTGGACGAACATTATAAATAAAACAGGTATTGTCTGAATCAAGAAAAGTACAAGGCACGGATTGCAATACATAATCTTTGTCTTCATCGATACGCAAATATTGGTCAATAAATTGTTGTGGTTTTTGGCGCAGGTGTTTCGAAATTCGTTCAATATCGGCAGAAGTGAATAATGGCCCTGTGGTTTTACAGCAATTGGCACATTCCAAACAATCGGTTTTCTTGAATTCGGCATCGTGCAAATCTTGCATCACATAATCCAAATTCTTGGGCGCTTTCTTTTTTAACTTGTCAAAATACTTTTTGGTTTCGTTATGTGTATCTTTGGCAAGTTTTCCGAGTTCGTTTAAATTTGGCTTTAACATTTTTTAGAATTTCTTTTGCAAAGTTAAACAACTTTTAAACGCTTAAACCTCTAAACTTTTAAACTTTTTTATGAAAGACCTTTTCGGAAAAGCCATACTCGATTTTCAAACCAACAATTCTCCCGAAGATTTAATTACCGAAACTTCCATTTCCGAAGCGGACGAAATGAGCGTTGCGTATCTTTTTAGAAGTTACAACGAAATGCCGAAATTGGAACAAAAAGCGCTTCAATTGGCTAAAGGCAAAGTGCTCGATGTGGGTTGTGGAGCGGGAAGTCATAGTTTGACTTTGCAAAACGACCGCAATTTAGATGTAACTTCAATAGACATTTCTCCCAATACCATCCAAACTTGTCAACTTCGTGGTTTGAAAAATGCCAAAGTTCAAGATATAATGACATTGGAAAACGAAAAATTCGATACTATTCTATTATTAATGAATGGCACGGGAATTTTTGGAAGCTTAAAAGAAACGCCCAACTATTTACAAAAACTAAAAAGTCTTCTAAACCCTAACGGACAAATACTAATCGATTCTTCTGACATCATTTATATGTTTGACGATGATGAAGACGGTGGAAAATGGATTCCAAGTAATGGTTATTATGGAGAACTCACATTTAGCGTTTCATACAAAAACGAAACCGAAGAAACTTTTCCATGGCTTTATCTTGATTATAATACTTTACAAAATGCGGCTTTCGCCAATGGGTTGCAATGCGAATTAATTTTAGAAGGAGAACATTTCGATTATTTAGCGAGACTTTCTATATAGAAAATAGAGTATAGAGAAGAGAATATAGATTACACTTCTATCAAATCAGTCGTAGCAATTATATCTTCCAAAGCTTTATATAAAATATCCAAGTCTTCTTGCGAATTATAGGCATTGATGGAATAACGTATAAAATAATTTCCATTCAAAGGCATTACTGGAATTTCGATTTTATATTTATTGAAAAGCAATTCTTTTAATGCTACAGGATTGGAAGTGTTTATTGGAACACTTGCCATTTGTACTAAAAACTCAGTTGTAATTGGGCAAATGGGTTGTGTATTTAATAAATCACAAAAACGTTGGTAATTATTCAAAACTATATTTCTACATTCCTTTGATTTGGTTTTCCAATCGTTCTCTTCCAAAAAATCGATCACTTTTGGCGTAGACAAGAATGCTGAAATATCTCTCGTTCCCTGAAATTCCTGATAATCCAGAAATTGACTTTCGCCTGGAGCAACACTTTCGTAACCCCAACCTACTACCAACGGATCCAACATTGGTTGATAATCCTTTTTTACATATAAAAAAGAACTTCCTTTTGGCGCCAACATCCATTTGTGGAGCGTTCCTGTATAAAAATCAGGATTCAATTCCATAATGTTCAAATCCATTTGACCCAAAACGTGTGCTCCGTCAATAATGGTTATTAATCCCAATTCACGGGCTTTGTCGCAAATTTCCTTTACAGGAAAAATCAATGCGGTGGCACTCGAAATTTGATTCAGGAAAACGATTTTAGTTTTTGAAGTATAGCCGCTCCAGAATTCTTCCAGCATTTGTTCTTTGGAAACGACAGGAAGCGAAATATTTTGACGAATATATTTAGCTCCCGATTTTTTGCAATAGAAATTCCAGGTTCTGTCCATCGCGCCATATTCGTGATTGGTGCTGAGAATTTCATCTCCTTCTTTCAAATCTAAACTTCGCATAATTGTATTAACCGCAAAAGTTGGATTGGGCGTAAAAAAGAAATCATTGGCATCGCAACCAATGTATTCTGACAATCTTTCCTTGGCCATTTTTAAATATTCCGCTTGTTTTTTTAGAATGAAATAAACCGGTTCGTTTTCCAATTCCGATTGCAAACGTTGGTATTCCCCAAAAATTGGTTTTGGACAAGCACCGAAAGAACCGTGATTTAAAAAAGTGATTGCAGGATCGAGAAGGAATTGCGATTTCATTCGGTTTAGTTTTTTGTAAATATAAAAAATCCCAAACAATGTTTGGGAAAATTATTATTTAGCTCCTATAGAGATTGGCAAACTATAAGTACACCTTACTTTTTGACCATTTTGCTCCCCAGGTGACCATTTTGGTGAAAGTTTCAAAACTCTGATGGCTTCTTTGCCTGTTCCATAACCAATATCCCTTAAAACTTTTATATCTGAAAGACTTCCATCTTTTTCAATTACGAAAGTCACATATATTTTACCCTTTAACCCTTCTGCTTTTGGAGTTTGATAATTTTCTGCAATAAATTTATAAAATTGATCCATACCACCGGGAAAATCCGGTTTTACTTCAATTCCAGCTGTGTTATAAACGGTGTTGTCCGATACACTTGTTGGCACTTGAACAGAATTTACATCTTTGTATTTTTCCATTATTACTTGCAATTCTTTACCCCATTCTTGCCCTGCCTTCATTGCTTTTTGAGTAAGTTCACCTGATTTTTCACTCATCTTTTTCCCGACTGGACTTTCATAAAAAGCGATCATTCCTTTTATATCTTCGGGCGTGTAAATTTCCATATATACTTTTGCCATTTTTTCATACATACTTGGCAAAGAAGCTTCAAATTCTTTCGAGAAATTTTCTTTTTTATTCTCTGGTATAATATTCAAAAATTTAAGTTTTGCAACCTTCATTGCTCCATCTGCCCCACTAATGGATATCAATTTTAAAACATCTGCTTTAAAATTCGCTTCTTGAGCCATAGTCATTTGGGCAATCAACACGAATGCAATAGAAAGAAATACTTTTTTCATTTTGTTTTGGTTATTAGTTTATTTCAAGAATACTTAAATAAATTTAAGGAATATTCAAATATTTATGTGTTTGTAAAGATACGCGCCATTTTGGATTATTCATTACGTAATCTACAATAAGTGGAGTCATTTCTTCTTTTTTGCTCCATTCGGGTTGAAGGAATAAAATGGCATTATCATTTACTAACGCCGCTTGTTCTTCGGCAAAAATGAAGTCGTGTTTGTTGTAAATAATCACTTTTAGCTCGTGCGCTTTGTCGTAAACGGTTTGCGTGGGCAATTTATTTTTCTTTGGCGAAAGACAAATCCAGTCCCAAGTTCCGGAAAGCGGATAAGCACCCGAAGTTTCGATATGCACTTTTCGATTATTTTCTTTTAACTTTTGAGTCAACAATGTCATATCCCAAGTCAAGGGTTCCCCACCAGTAACCACGACAGTGTCGGCATATTTACTGGCATTGGCAACAATCAAATCCGTGCTTGTTGGCGGATGCAGTTCGGCATTCCAGCTTTCTTTGACATCGCACCAATGACAACCCACATCGCAACCACCAATTCGTATAAAATAGGCAGCCGTTCCTGTGTGGAATCCTTCACCTTGAATGGTATAAAATTCTTCCATCAAGGGAAGCATTGCGCCTTTGTTGACTTCTAATTGTATTTCTTTTGATAACATTTCAATAATTTAAGAGTGCAAAGATAGTGAATTAAAAGCGTTGACTTATAAACATAAAAAAACCGATAGTCTTAAAAGAACTATCGGCTTTTAAAAGAAAAAATCTTGATTATTTTAATTTCAACAATGATTTGGTTGCGTAATCATTTGTCGGATCAATAGCAAGTGTTTTATTTAAATATTCAATTGCCTTAGCTTTATCAGTATTAGCATAACTAGCCGCAATATTATTATAAGACTCTATAACTTTTTTTGTTGTAGTTGGTTTTGCTAATTCTTCAGGTCCTTTTTCAGATATTTTTGCAATATAAGTTTCATAAAACTTAATTGTTAATTCGTCATTACCTATCATACTATTGGTTCTAGCTCTATAAATATAAGCATCTAGATAGGTAGGAGAAGCTACGGATACTTTTTCAAAAGCGACATCAGCTTTTTGTAATTCAACAATATCTTTTACTTCTTTTTTAGTATTACTATAGTAAATAGACAAACCGTAGTAAATATTATCCTCTGTATAATTTTTATCTTCAGGGTTTGTTGTTCCTAATTCAAATACAGGAATTGCCTCTTTATACAATTTCGCTGTAAACATCTTCTTTCCAATTTCATTCAATTCTTCTACACTCGCAGGATCAATTTCTATTGATTTTTTAATATCTGATAAACCTGAATTGTATAAATTAGAATCTATTGATAATCCATCCGCACTCAAACCCTTTTTGAATTTTGCAGTACCTAAATACATATAATCTTTTGCAATAACTTTGTTATCTGGATTAGCAATAAAGCTTTCCAATGATTTAATAGCAAGATCAACATTGCCATTTTCGTATGCAGAATATCCTAAATAACGAAAGATCCTAGGATTTACTTTATCCATTTCAATCATTTTATTGGCTTCTGCTTCCAATGCTTTATAATCTTTTACAAGTACAAGAAAGTCGGCGTGACGCATTCTTGAATGCAAAGAATGATCAGTAAGACTTAAGTATTTTTCATAATGCCCAATAGCAGTTTGCATATACTCTGCTGACTTCGAAGGTTTATTTCTTCCCCATTTATAATAGGTTTCAGCCAATTCTCTATAAACTGGCCCATAATTTGGGTTCAAAGCGATTACTTCGTTGAAAGATTTTATTGCTTCATCATATGATTTAGCACCTTTTAACAAAACACCCAACTGCATTTTGGCTCTAAGCAAAGTTGGATCAAATTGGAAAGCATTTCTATAAGCTGCATAAGCATCATTTTGATTCTTATCACCAATGTAAGCATCTCCAAGAGCTAATTGAACAATTGCATCGTTAGGATTTATCAATTTAGCCTTATTCAAAACCTCAATAGCTTTTTTAAAGTTAGGCTTTGTTGAATAGGTATAAGCTCTTCCTATAGCTATTAATTCCTCAATATCTTTCTTTTTTGTGTCTTTTAATGCTAAACCAAAGTTAGCTTCGGCAGCAGTTGTATTTCCGTTATCTAAATCGATTGTCCCTAATCCGATATGATTTAATCTTGCACCATCAGTTCCTGCTAAACCTCTTTGAAATGCAATTTTTGCTGAGTCAGTTACCGTTTGGATAAGATAGACATTTCCTAATATAAAGTTTGCTCTTCCGTCAATTGGATTAGCTTTAATTATCGATTTTAAAATCGATTTTGCATTTTCATATTGCTCGGCATCAATTGCCTTTTTAGCTGCATTAACATCTTGTGCAAAGCCAGAGGTAACTGAGGCCAGAAAAGCTATACTAAAAATCTTAAATTTGTTCATTTTATTTATAAATTTATTACTTATCATTACTAATTTTATTCCTAATATTAATTTTTCTACCTGGCATCATTACGGGTAACAATCCTGATTTCAAAATAATTCTTTGTCCAATGTCGCCTGCTACAAATGAAGAAAAACCCATTCCTAATCCAGAAAATCCTTGTGCATTAATTATATACAAATCACGTGCCAAAGGATATTTGCCTTCTGCAATGTTATTTTGACTTGGAAAATAATAGTTGTTGCTTTTAGAGCCTTTTACACTAAGAACATTTACCTTGTCAACGAATTCCTGCATGTCTGGCATAGGCTGGGTCAACCAATTTAAACCAATCACACCAATCATTCCTTCATTTTTAGCAACAAACTTAATTACCTCTTCGTTTGTCTTAAATGAATAAACACCCTTTTCTGGAATTTTATTAACTTTTGCTAATTCACTCATCAAGCGAACTGTACTTGAATTGGGATTATCAAAGACCAAACCTTTAATTTTTGCACTTTGTTTTCCCTGCATAAACTCAATTACACTCTTTAACTCTATTAAAGTGTCTTTATTGCTTTTGTTTGAAATAAAAGCTATAGCATCGGTGGCAAATTTAGTGATTTTTGGTGTTATTTTTTTTTGCTCAAAGATTTTATTTTCATTTAACGTCAAATTTCTAGATAAAATTGCAATACCTGACTTTTCTTTAACGAGAGAAACAACTAATTCTGATTCCGACTTAGAAACAAGCTTAATTTTAGCATCATATTTACTTTCAAAAACTGCTACTTGATCTTCAATAATTGGAGTCAAAGTTTCGTCAACATAAATAGTAGCGGAGCCTTTCAAAATAGTTTCTTTATCATTTTTTGATTGATCAGATTTGTTACACATCACAAACAAAACACAAACAAAGCCTAAAACAAAAAACTTACTAATTTTAAACATAACTATTCATTGTTTGAATTAAAAATCCTAAAAAACCTTATAAACGCATATACAATTAAAAGTACACCAAAAGCTATACGATAATTGAAATCCATCAAAATTGGCATTGATTTCCAAAAAATAAATACCAAGCCTAAAATGAGATATGCCAAAAAAATGGCCATACCCATAACGAAAAGAAATCGCTCTTTGAGCGATTTCTTCTGAAACTCTTTAATACTATTATTCAACATTATTCTGCTGATTGAATACTAATAGGTAAACTGAAAGTACATCTTACTTTTTTTCCATTTTGCTCACCTGGTGTCCATTTTGGACATTTTCCTAAAACACGGATAGCTTCTTTTCCTGTACCATAACCAATATCTCTAAGAACTTTGATATCTGTTAATGAACCATCTTTTTCTACTACAAATGTTACATAAACTTTTCCTTTAAGACCCTCCTCTTCTGGAGCTTGATAATTTTTTGCTACAAAAGCATTAAATTTTTCCATTCCTCCAGGAAAATCTGGTTTCACTTCGATACCTGCAGTGTTGTAAACTGTATTGTCTTCTTCTACTACTTGAGCATTAACATCTCCGTGTCCAACTTCCTCTACAGTTAGTAAAGCATTTTCGTCACCTTTTATGTTTTCTTTACCGATGTTTTTGTCTTTAAGATCCTTCACAACAGCAATCTCTTCAACAACTTCATCAGCTTTAGCAACCACAGGCTTCACAAATTTCACTTGATCCGCAACTGGTGGTGGTGGTGGTGGTGGTGGAAGATTTTCTTTTGGTTTTTCCTTTTTTGGAGGCAATTTAACTGCTGTAATTTTTGCATCCAAAGTAGTATCATCTTGACTCTCAGGAATCATACGCATTAACATTGGAATACTTACTAGAAAAGCAAAAAGAATTGTTCCAATTATGAAAGCTCGAGTAGTTCTCGTGGTTACTGATTTTCTCAAATCGTAAGCACCATAACTTTTATTACGCCCCTCGAAAACAATTTCAAGCCAGTGATTATTTAATAAATCTAATTTCATATTTCTTAATTATTAGGTTATTAGGTTAATAAGATTATTTCTTATTTCCTTCTAACAATTTTATTTCTTCGGGACTAAAATCATTAACAATTGCATAAGTAGGTACATCTACAATCGCCATTTCGTCTAATATATCAACTAAATTACGATAATTCGATTTTTTACCTGGTTTGATAATCACAATCATTCCTTTTTTAGGATCTCCTGTATATTTCAAAACCGCTTCTTTTCTTGATAATAATTCTTTACGAATCCCTTCTTTTCCATAAGCAAAATCTTTGGGAGCTCCACCAGCAACAGGAGTTGCTAATAAACCTACGTAACGAACTAATTTATCATTATCTCCCAACATTATGGTCATCGTACGATTTTCATCCACTTTGATATTCTGATCTTCTTCGTTAGGTTTTTCCTTGTCTGGCAACCCCAACTCCATTGCTTGTGGTTTAGACAAAGTTGTAGTAAGCATAAAGAAGGTAATCAACAAGAAGGCTAAATCCACCATAGCAGTTAAATCTACTTTTGAATTTTGCTTTTTACTTCTTACTTTCTTATCCTTACCGCCTCCACTGTCGCCTGTATTTAATTCAGCCATTTTAGTGTGTGTTTTTTAATTAAAAATTCTCTCCTCTCAAACCAGTAACTAAGCTAAAACTATTAATTCCCTGGTCTTGTAAAATATCCATTACTTTGCGAATTGATGGATACTCTTCTTTTGCATCTCCTTTAATAGCAATATGCAACTCTTCTTTGCTACCATTTGCATTATTGGCTTCATTATTTGCAATACGGGCATTTTTTACCCAGTCTGTCAATTGATTATCCAAAGAATCTTTGGGAATTCCCGGTTGACCTGCTTTACTACGTTCAGCAGTTTTCATTCCGATAAGTTGTTTTAAGTTTCCTATCGGCACACCAATACCTTCCATTAAAGAAAATTTGGCTTTCTCCTCATCGGTAAACTCTACACCGTATTTTTGACTCATCAATTCTAAAGTTCTTATACGAACTTCTCTTCCTTTCAAATCAAAAAACACTTTTCCTTTACCTCCAATAGTTAAAGTAGCTAAATTTGATTCAGGTAATTTTGTTTGTACAGTTGATGATGGCGTATCTACAGGCAATGCTTCTGGTATTTTGGCCGTAGCGGTCAAAATAAAAAAAGTAAGCAAAAGAAAAGCCACATCACACATAGCCGTCATATCAATAGACGCTGCTTTTTTGGACGATTTACCAGCCATTAATTTTTATATTTAAATTAGTAAGGTATTAGCGCTTATATAAAACGCTAATCCTTAAAAATTATTATTAATTATTTTTGTGTACCTCTGAAATGTCTGTAAGTATTCACGATTGTATTACCAGCCTCATCGATAGAGTAAGTCAAAGTATCAATTTTTGAAGTAAACAAGTTGTAAACGATAATTGCTAATGCAGAAGTAGAGATACCTGTAGCAGTATTGATAAGTGCTTCAGAAATACCATTTGCTAACATCGCTTGATCAGGAGTTCCTGAACTTGCTAACGCACCAAACGCTTTAATCATACCTGTTACCGTTCCTAATAATCCTGCAAGAGTTCCTAAAGAAACTAATGTAGAAAGAATAGTCATATGTTTTTCTAACATTGGCATTTCAAGAGAAGTAGATTCTTCTATTTCTTTGTGCAGTGTTTCTGCAGCAGTTTCACTATCTAAACCTTCTTTTTTAACTTCTTGATATTTCACTAAAGCTGATCTAATTGGATTTGCAACAGAACCTTGTTGTTTATCACAAGCAGCAATAGCTCCGTCAATATCTCCTGCTTTGATGCTTTTTTGAACATCTGCCATAAATTTATCCAAATTTCCTTTTCCAGCCGCTTTAGAAATAACAGCAAAACGCTCAAATGAGAAAACAATTACCATCAAAAGCAATCCCATCAAAACTGGTACAATTGGACCTCCTTTATAAACCATTGCTAAATAATTTCCTGGTAGTGGATGTCCAGTATTTACTCCACCCTCAAAGTTAGCTCCATCACCCATAATAAAATTCCAAATAATCCATCCAGCAAAAATACATGCTGCAATAATGATCAATGAAATACTTCCTCCTAAACCTGAACCTTTTTCTTTTTTAACGTTTGCCATTTTTTTTAATTTTAATAGTTTTAATAATTTATTTTATTGTTATAATAAACTTTGTTGAGGAGCAAATTTATATTTTTAGTTGATATAAAAAAACTTTTTTTACTAATTCTTTAATAATTTAACTTAGACTTTAAAAAGTGACATTTATCATCTTTTACATTAATTTCAACAAGTACTTATAAAATCCAAATTTTGTAGATAAAATAAGGCATTAACGACTAAATTTAAGTGTATTTTTAACACTTTTTAAAAAATACTTCAACACTTTTTTAATCCAAAATCTCAAATGAAGTTTCTTTTTTTTTATTACAATTATCTATCATAAATAAAACAAAAAAAATAATACCTTGCAATTGATTTTAATTCCTATCCAAATATGAGCAAAAAAGAAGAATTTATTCAGCATATAAATGACGGTTATCTTTCAAAAGGAGAAAGTATAATTCTAGGTGGTGCAATTTTAGACGGAGAAGCTTTGGCTGATGCGCACATTAAAATCCCACTAAAAACCTTAAACCGTCACGGATTGATTGCGGGTGCAACCGGAACTGGAAAAACAAAAACCATTCAAGTCTTGTCCGAACAATTATCATCGTTTGGAATTCCGGTTTTGATGATGGATATCAAAGGTGATTTTAGTGGTATTGCCAAAGAAGGCGAAGAAAAATCATTTATCACTGAACGTCACACCAAAATCAACATTCCTTATAAAGTATCGAGTTTTCCGGTAGAGTTAATGACTTTGTCTGAACAAAGCGGTGTGCGACTACGCTCTACCGTTTCTGAATTTGGTCCTGTTTTGTTTTCTAGAATCCTTGATTTGAATGACGTTCAAGCTGGAGTAATTTCTGTGATTTTCAAATATTGCGATGACAACAAAATGCCTCTTTTGGATTTGAAAGACATTAAAAAAGTAATCAATTATATTACCGAAGAAGGAAAAGACGAAATCGAAGAAAGCTATGGCAAGATTTCAACTTCTACTACAGGAACAATTCTCAGAAAAATAATAGAATTAGAACAACAAGGAGCTGATTTGTTTTTTGGAGAGCTATCTTTTGAAATTGATGATTTAATGCGCATCGACGAAAATGGAAAAGGCTATGTAAACATCATCCGCTTGACGGATATTCAAGACAAACCGAAACTTTTTTCGACCTTTATGTTAAGTTTATTGGCTGAAATTTACAACCAAATGCCCGAAAAAGGCGATGCAGACCAACCCGAATTGGTTATTTTTATTGACGAAGCGCATTTGATTTTCAAAGAAGCTAGCAAAACCTTGTTGGAACAAATAGAAACTATTGTAAAACTGATTCGTTCTAAAGGTGTTGGAATTTATTTTATAACCCAAAACCCAATGGATGTACCAAGTGGTGTTTTGGCACAATTGGGATTAAAAATCCAACACGCTTTAAGGGCTTTTACGGCTAATGACCGCCAAGCCATCAAACAAACTGCTGACAATTACCCTTCATCCGATTATTACAAAACTGACGAAATATTGACCAGTCTTGGCATTGGAGAAGCTTTAGTCACCGCTTTGAGCGAAAAAGGTACACCTACTCCACTAGCAGCAACTATGCTGCGTGCACCTATGAGCAGAATGGACATTTTGACCGAAAGCGAAATTCAAGAAATCAATTCTAAATCGAAATTAGTAAAAAAATACAGTGAACTTATTGATCGAGAAAGCGCATACGAAATGCTTACCAAAAAAATCGTAGCCGCCGAACAAGAAGTGACTCAACAACAGGAAGAAAAAGCAGCCGAAAAAGGAGATAAAAAATCTAGTGAAACGACTGGAACAGTAACCAAATCGGTTCTAAAAGTACTGACAAGTGCTACTTTTATTCGAGGAGCTTTTAGTGTTTTGAGTAAATTATTGAGGAAATAAAATCAATTTCATATTATTCGCTTTAAATGAAAGGATACGCAACAATAGGCTTACTCATATTATCAAATGTTTTTATGACTTTGGCGTGGTATGGACATTTGAAATTCAAGGAACTCAAATGGTTTGAAAACGCAAGTTTGATAACCATTGTTCTCATTAGCTGGGGATTGGCCTTGTTCGAATATTTTTTTCAAGTTCCTGCAAACCGGATAGGTTATGAAGGCAATGGCGGCCCATTTTCTTTAGTTCAATTAAAGGTAATACAGGAGGTGATAACTTTAGTTATTTTTGTGGGTTTCTCATTGCTTTTTTTCAAAAACGAAACCTTTAGATGGAATCATTTTGTAGGGTTTGTATTTTTAGTTTTGGCTGTTTACTTTATTTTCAAAAAATGAAAAAATATCTTGTACAAAAAACGCCTTTTGTAGTTCCAACTACCGATGGAAAACTTATTGAAGAACATCACGGAATTCCAACCACAAACAATCCAGCAATTTCTATTGCACATATGATTGCACCGCCACATTGGAAAGAACCTTTTCAAACGCCTGAATTTGAAGAATACACCTATGTCATAAAAGGAAAAAAGCAATTCATTATCGAAGGAGAAACTGTCGTTCTTGAAGCTGGACAATCGATCAAAATTGATAAAAATACCCGAGTTCAATATTCAAATCCGTTTGAAGAACCTTGCGAGTATATTGCCATTTGCACTCCCGCTTTTGATTTCACGAAAGTGCATCGGGAGGAAGAGTAAATTCAATTTCTTTAAACCGCAGTTACTATCTTCTATAAAATTGTCATTCCGACGAAGGAGGAATCTAGTGTTAGTTGCTCACGTTTGTTGAGATTCTTCCTTCGTCAGAATGACAAAATCATCGACAAAATCCCTTAACTTAATGACATTGCGCTATCGCTCGATTCCTTCTTAGTCGGAATTGACAAATAGACGTAGTTATTTAATAGGCACAAAAACCAATTTTGTCGAAGTCTTTTCAATTTCTTCCTTATTCATTTTCATTTTTCTGAATTTCCCTGAGTTGTACATTTCTGCTTGATCGCTATAATGCTTGCTGAACGGATTTCCAGATTGTCCTGTTGGCAAAATGCTCATACTGTTTTCAATATCCGAAAAATCTATTACTCTTCGGGTTGATGGCCCACCTTTTACTTGATATTCACCAGAATATGAAAAACTAAAAAACAGGTTGTTTATCACTTCTGTCGAACCTGGAACTTCAAATATACCAACATTGAAAACAGGTCGCAAAGCAGCAACTTTACCCAATGGATGCTGATGATCCAAAATGTGAATTCTGTTCCAAGTCCAAGAATTGATGTCTTTTCCCAATTGTTTTTCGAGTGCTGTTATCGCTTCGTGAAATGATTTATTTAGAATTTCTACTCTAGTTTCTTTTTGGTTTTTTGTGGTAACATCATCCCACCAAATGGAGTTTTCATTTCTGCTTTGCGGCTCAATAATTTGTTTAATAATATGAGTGCTCAAAAGCATTTCAAAATCGGTCTCGCCCAACTCATCTTGAAACGTATTTTTCAAATAATTATAAATCCATTTTTGGTAAATAGTAGGAGCAACATCCTTTAATTCATTCGAACCTTTCCATTTTTTTAGAATTGAAATAGCTTGTTTTTCACTGTTAGAAAGTGATTTAGCATCTAATGTTGCAATTAAATTAGCAGTAATACTTGGCGTAATCGAAGAAGTATTATCATTCAACATTTTTCCAACATCTTCTTTTGTCCAATTGTTTTTGGGTTGCAATAAAGTCGAAATCCTTTTAGCTCTATCTCGTGGCAAATAATAACCCGGATACAAATGCCCATCAACCGCTTCGGGCTGATTATTGGCGGAATAAATATAATTCCAAGATGGATTTATAGCATGTGGGTTTTTGGAGAAATCCAGAAATTCTTTTTTATCATCAATGCCATTTGTACCATTTAAAATAAAATTTGGATTGATAGATTTGTCTAATTTATAGAGCTTTCCCGAAGTATTCCAAGCAATATTTCCTTTGGCATCACCATACATAATATTTAATCCTGGCGCAGCAATTAGTGAAACTCCTTTCCTAAAATCATTCAAATTTTCGGAATGCGAAAGCGAATAAACTGCTTCGAGAATTTGGTTTTTTTGTTGGGTATAAATCCACGACATTGCTACTGCTTTTGTTCCTTTGATTCCATCCAATAAATCGTTCATTATTGGGCCGTGTTGGGTTTCTCGAACTTCTAAAACCACATCCGAGCTGTCTTTGATTTTGATGCTTTCTTTACGAATTGTATAATTCTGGAAACCGTTGGCAGTTTTGTATTGGTTTTTATTCTTTGGATTGTCTTCTTCCTGAAACAAATCGAGATCATCATTTTCGAACATCGTTAGTCCAAAAGCATAATTCCGATTGTGTGCCAAAAGTGGAAAAGGTGTTCCTGCCAAATAATAGCCATACATTTCGTAATCGGGTACCACAATATGTGCTTCGTACCAAGTGCAAGGTTGCGAAAAAGCAATATGCGGATCATTGGCAAACAGCACTTTCCCGTTCTTGGTTTTTTGGGGAGCAATAACCCAACTGTTACTTCCTATGAAAGCTGGAACAGGCGAATTATCGAGCAAACTGGCAACTGATTTGGAAATTTTGGCATACTCGATGGCTTTTCCATCGAAATTTTTGATTTGAGTAATTCCCAGCGAACCGTCTAAACCAAAATCTTTTAGATATTCCGAGCCTAATTTATCTCGAATATCAGTCAATAACGGATCTGTTTTTTGTGCCATTGCAAAACTAAAAGACATATATCCAAAGATGTTGTAAACGTCTCTCAGGGTAAATTTATCTTTTTTCAATCCTAATATTTGAAATTCGATAGGTGTTTTTCCTTCTTCCATATATTGATTGATTCCATCAAGATAAGCCATAGCCAATTGATAAGCCTCGGAGTTTTTATCCAAGTTGGCGATTGCCTTTTCGGAATTTTCATCGATGCCTAATCCAGCGAAAAATCGATCGGTTTTCAATAATTTCGAACCAAACATTTCTGATAATCGTCCAGGAGCAATGCGTCGCAATAATTCCATTTGCCACAAACGATCTTGAGCGTGTACATAACCCAAAGCGGTCATTGCGTCTTTCTGGGAATTGGCATAAATGTGTGGAACGCCAAAATCGTCAAAATAAACCGTTGTTTCATTCTTAATATTCTTTAATTTTTGTTCTCCTTCATAAGTTGGTTTTGAGTAAAAATAAAACCCAATTGATACCAATACCAAAATAACGAACATGGCAATTATACTAAGAAGAATCTTTTTTAGCGTTTTCATTTAAATTAGGAATATCTTATAATTATTAGGACTGGAAATTTAACGATTTTTTAGTTCATCGCCTACATTCCTAAAATTATTTATTTTACGAAGATTTATTTAAAAGTACCGTAAAAGTTCAAAAAAAAAATCTCGCCATTGCTGACGAGATTTATGGAGAATCTGAAATAAATTCAGATTAAATAATTAACATCGCATCACCATAAGAATAGAATTTGTATCCTTCTTTGATGGCTTCGTCGTAGGCTTTACGCATTAAATCGTGTCCACAGAAAGCAGAAATCATCATCAATAAAGTTGATTTTGGGGTATGGAAATTGGTAATCATACAGGTTGCCACGCTAAAATCATGTGGAGGAAAAATAAATTTATTAGTCCAACCGTCATAAGGGTTTAAAGTTCTTTGTGAAGAAACCGAGCTTTCTATAGCACGCATTGAGGTAGTTCCTACGGCACAAATACGTTTTCTTTTCCCTTTTGCTTCATTCACAACATCACAGGCTTCTTGAGTAATTTTTAACTCCTCAGAATCCATTTTGTGTTTAGACAAATCTTCTACCTCGACTGGGTTGAAAGTTCCTAAACCTACATGAAGTGTCACTTCAGCAAACTTCACTCCTTTTATTTCTAATCTTTTCAACAAATGCTTAGAAAAGTGCAAACCAGCAGTTGGTGCTGCAACAGCCCCTTCTTCTTTGGCATAAATGGTTTGGTAACGATCTGCATCTTCTGGAGTTACATCTCTGTTAATATATTTTGGGATTGGAGTTTCACCCAATTCAGTTAATTTATTTCTGAATTCATCATAAGAACCGTCGTATAGGAAACGTAAAGTTCTTCCACGAGAAGTGGTATTATCTATTACTTCGGCAACTAATGAATCGTCATCGCCAAAATACAATTTGTTTCCAATTCTGATTTTACGTGCTGGATCTACTAGTACATCCCAAAGCCTTTGTTCTGCATTTAGTTCTCTCAACAAAAAAACTTCGATTCTTGCACCAGTTTTTTCTTTATTTCCATACAAACGAGCAGGAAAAACTTTAGTATTATTCAAAATCATAACGTCACCTTCATCAAAATAATTGATAACGTCTTTGAACATTTTGTGTTCTATAGTTCCTTTTTTGCGATCAATTACCATCAAACGAGATTCGTCTCTGTTTTCGGCTGGATATTCTGCAAGAAGTTCTTTTGGTAAATTGAATTGAAAATGTGATAATTTCATTTGAAAAAGTTATGAGTTATGAATTATGAATTATGAGTTTTGAGTTCATAATCTTAAATCGTGTGCAAATATACGATTGCGAAATAGGCGTTGTCAAGTGTTTCGAGGTTTATTTTTATTTTCACCGCAAAGACGCTAGGTCGCAAAGTTTTATATTTCAGAAATTTGAAAACCAATGTTTCTCAAATCGGTCCAAAAATCAGGATAGGATTTTGAAACTACTTCGGCATTTTCGATATTAATTGGCACTTTTAAAGCCAAAGGAGCGAATGCCATTGCCATTCTATGGTCGTTATAAGTAGCAATTTTCACATTATGAAGAATCTCTTTTGTTGCAACTAAAGTCAAGCTATCGTTAGTTACTGAAATGTTGGCTCCTAGTTTTGTCAATTCAATTCGAAGTGCTTCTAGCCTGTCGGTTTCTTTGATTTTCAAGGTGTGAAGTCCCGTCAAATGACAACCAATTCCTAAACCAAGACAAGTTACCACAATAGTTTGGGCAATATCGGGCGTATTATTCAAATCGAAAGTAAGATTTTCTTGGGCGAAATTCGATTTTCTAGTCAATGTCAATCGATTATTTTCGAACTTCGATTCAACACCCATTTTTCCGTATAATTCTACTAAAGCAGAATCACCTTGCAAACTATTTTGTTTGTAACTCGACAATGTAATTGCTGTTTCTGGTTCGGACAAAGCAGCCAAACTAAAAAAGTAAGATGCAGAACTCCAATCGGATTCCACAGTCATCACTTTCGATGCTACTTCGTGTTTTGAATATACTTTGATTACATTGCCTTCAAAACTGGTTTGAATATCTAAATCATTTAGCAAAGCCAAAGTCATTTTGATATAAGGGACAGATGTTATTTCGCCCACCAAAGTCAATTCGATTCCGTTTTGTAATTTTGGAGCAACTAACAATAAAGCCGAAATATATTGGCTACTTACATTAGCTGGAATAGAAACTTTATTTGCTATAATTTTTTGTCCCTTGATTCGAATAGGCGGATAACCTTCTTCGTTTTCATACGAGATTTGTGCTCCTAATTGCTGCAAAGCTTCGACCAAGACTTTTATTGGTCGCTCCGTCATTCTTTGCGAACCTGTCAAAACCACTTCTCGACCTTCATTTACAGCAAAAAAAGCAGTAAGAAAACGCATTGCCGTTCCTGCATGATGAATATCAACTAATTGTGAATTGTCAATTGTGAATTGTGAATTATTTAATGCTTTTTGCATCACTTCGCTATCATCAGAATTGGAAGTGTTTTCCAAAGTAATATTCGGGAACAAGGCTTGCAATAACAAAAGTCGGTTGGTTTCTGATTTGGAACCTGTTATATTTAACTGTGAATTATGAATTGTAAATGGTGAATTTGTTTTTAATAGTAAATTCATTGTATCGAGAATAAGTTATATTTAGTAAGGGTGCGAATTTACAATTCATAATTCACAATTCACAATTATTTTAATTTGTCGTTGTTTTTGTGGCGGTCTTTGTCTCTAACGGATTTCAAATCCATTTTTTTATCGAAAGCAGCTTGCAAATCGATTCCGGTTTGGTTTGCTAGGCATAAAACCACGAAAACCACATCGGCTAATTCTTCGCCTAGGTCTTTATTTTTATCGCTTTCTTTTTCGGATTGTTCGCCATAACGACGGGCGATTATTCGGGCTACTTCGCCTACTTCTTCAGTAAGTTGTGCCATATTGGTTAGTTCGTTGAAGTAGCGAACGCCGTGTTCTTTGATCCAAGTGTCAACTTCGAGTTGGGAGTTTTTTAGGTTCATTGGTTTTGGTTTTTGAAAACCCAAAGGTATTTATTCTAAAAATTGATTGCTTATATTTTCTTCAAAACTATTTTTTCGTTTTGTTTGTCTATCATTTGTTTGAAAAAGCTTTTTAGTTCATCATAAAAATTAGAGGAAACCATTCCTTTGTTTATATCTTCTGTAATCACAATTTGAATCCTACTGCCCGAAGCGAGACAATTGAAACTAAACGTGCACACATTTTCTCTTGTTTGAATTTTTATTGGTTTGGGCAGGGATTCCAACTCATATCCTTGAGGGATATCAATATTGAAATTGAATTTTTCTTGTTTTGGACAACCAAAATATACAGGACATTCTCTTTCCTCTTGAACAAAAGGATTTTTGGTTTGTGTGAAAAATAATTTTGGGTTGATGTACATTTTATCGCCAATTATCTCACATTCGTTATCGGCGGTAAAAGTAAAATTCTCAATAATTGGTTTCGATAAATCTTTGCTATTTTCTATTCCATAGTTGGAAATTTGAATCCCTTTTAAATCGTTTTCTACTTTTTCGAGATAATTTTGCTGGTTCATTCCTAAAAATTTTTCTCTAAATGCAAAAGCTTCATAATCCGACCTATAGACTGTATATTTCCCAGATATTTTTCCTTTTTCATCAATTGCAAACATCATGTTTGTCGATTTTTTTGATGGAAAGCTAGGCATTAATTTAATTTCTTGAGAAGTACCATCTTGATTTATTAATCTTCCAGTCCAGTTTATGGCATATAATGGTAAAATGTTTTGAGTTGTATTTTTATTAGACGCGTCGAGCAAAACTTGTTTTCCATCTATTTCAACGGCAGCAATTACATAATTAAAAATGGTTCGGTTGGGATAAACGGGGACACCATTATCCAGAGTACTTAACAACACTGGAGAAGCTTTGATTCCTGCAAAATTTAGCATAGAAATCAAAATAAAGTTAATTTCGGCCGTATTTCCTGTTGCATCAATATAGGCTTGTTTCACACCTTTGTCCACATAATACCCTTTTTTATTATTCCAGTTCATTTTGTCCTGCACAAATTTGAATATAACATCCAATCGCTTATCTGGTGATTCTATATTTTTAAGAATCAAGGGCAAATCTTGCTTGATATAATCTCTTTCTTGTAATTCTTTTCCAAAATCTTTGTCTTCATAGATTGTTTTGGCCACACCTTCCCAAGTTGTAGAATAATTCTTTACTGGTGCTTGGTAAAATTGAGTTTTCTCTAACTCATGAGTAACAGACAAACGATAATTTTCAATATTATCTACGAAAGGTTCTTGTTTTAGAGCAGGAATATTGTAAGCACTATAGGTGTTTTTGGCTTGTTCGAAATTTACATTTTCTGATCTCATTGTCCCGTCGTTTAATGTATAATTTAGGGAACCTCGCTCAAGTTTTGATTCAAATATTAATTCTGATGATCGCTTTGCAATTGCTTTATAAACAAAAAAACCAGGTATTTGAGTTGTGTATTCTGAATAATTTACAAAGATGTCTTTTTGGAAATTAAAATCTGGAAATTCAACTATGTTTTCTGATTTCAAAACGTACTTAAACTCTACTATTGAACCCACTTTTACATTAGGCATTGTAATGGATTCTTCTTTCCAATACTTATTTATTGAAGTTTTAAAATTGCCTTCGCTAGCCAATTTTGTTTTAACAACCTTTCCGTTTTCGAGATTTGAAGTATAACAATCTGAAAACTCTACTCTATCATCATTAAGCTTTTCATAACCTATTCGATACGGCACTTTGTAATTCGCCCATTTTAATCCTTCCTTTTTATAGATTTTAATTCTGAAGGTGTTCTCAGTATTAATGCTAAAACCGACTCTTGGATCATAACTAAAAAAAGTTCTGGCTTTATTAAAAAGTATTGCGGCTACAGCAGCTGTATCTATTGGATGTTTTTTTTCTTCTAATGCTGCTACTGTGACCTTTCCAAAATCTACTTTTTGAGCAATTCCTTGTGAAAAAGAAACAACAAACAACAGGATTGTAATTATTCTGACTTTCATAAACTTATATCTTCTTTAAAACAATTTTTTCGTTTTGCTTGTCTATCATTTGCTGGTAAAAACCCTTCAAAACTGGATAAAAATCAGAAGGTACAATGGCTTCGTTTATGGTTGATGTAACAACAGTTTGAATTTTATTTGCGCTACTAGCAATATTAAAAACAAAGGATCCAACATTCTCACCTGTTGCAATATTTATTGGTGCTGGCAATGACTCGACAACATATCCTTCGGGTATTTCTATACTTACATTTATTTTTTCGACTGAAGGATATCCAAAATCTACAGGATATTCTCGAACTTCTTGTTTGAATGGATTTTCTTTATATGCAAGAAATAATAAAGGAGAAATGTAAATTTTGTCATTTATTATTTCAACACTTTTTGTGTCTTTGAATGAAAAAATCTCACTTATTGGTTTAGATAAATCTAAGTCGTTTTCTCTAGCATAATCACTAATCTCTATTTTGTTGTTTTTATTTTCTAGCTCTTCTAAATAAGTGTCTTTATTGGTTAGCAGGTGTTGTATTCTAAAATCTAAAGCTTCATAATCAACATATTGACTTCTTGTTTTTCCTTCAATTGAGCCATCGCTTTTTATAGCAAAACCCATATTTACAACCTTTCTAGAGAGTGTTTTTGGCATCAAATTTATTTCTGTCGATGTTCCATCTTTTCGAATTAATCTTCCAAACCAGTTCAAATCACGCAATGGCAAAATGTTGGGTTTCGAATATTTTTCAGTTGCATCTAACAATATCATACCTTCTGGAGTTTCTACAGCTGCAATCACATAATTAAATGCAGTTCGATTAGGAAAAAAAGCAATTCCATTATCGCGAGTGCTAATTAAAACCGGATTGGCATTTAGCCCTGCATATCGCATCATTGCCGTAAGCATCAAATTAATTTCGGCGCAATTTCCTGTTTTGTTTTTATAGGCATTTTTCACTCCTTCATTACAAGAATATCCTTTATAATCATCCCATTTCACATTCGATTTGACATAATTAAATAGGGCTTCAATTCGTTCGTTTGAAGTATTAATTCCAGTCAACAGCTTATCAACATCAGCTTCAAAATAACCTGTTTTATTCAATTCAGGACCAAAATCATCAAAATCATAAATGGTTTTCACTACAGATTCCCAATCAGTCGAATAATATTTTGGAGGTGTATTTGGGTAATTTACCACTGATAACTCGTTAGAAATACTAGTAGTATAATTATGAATATTGTTTACAAATGCTTCCTCTTTTATTGCAGGTAAATCCTTGACAGAATAGCTGGTTTTCGTCTCAATAAAGTTTAACTCTTCATTTGAACGAGCTGGTGGGGTGCCATCCTTATTATCTTGAACATAAACATAATTAACTTTTCTGCTGTTTTTTTCAATGGTTGTTTTAAGCACAATGCCTCCAGTTTGGTTTGATTTATAGGTGTAATATTCTGGGACATAAGTTGTATATTCTGAATAATTAACTGGAATACTCAATTGAAAATCCCAATCTCTCAGTGAACCTATGAGACCAGTTTTTATAGTATATTCAAATTCAATCACCGAACCTTCCTTGACATTTGGCATTGTTATTTTTTTTCGCCCCCAATATTTGTTGACCTTTTCTACAAACTCGCCATCGCTTTTCAGTTTTGTTTTTTCGATTTTTCCACTAACTAAATTATAAGTAATGGCATCCGAGAAAGCAATTTTTTCATTCAATGAACTTTCTAAATGATAAGGAACCGATTGATTTGCAAGATCATACCCTTCTTTTTTGTATATTTTGATTCTGGTTTGCACTTTAGTAACGACCTGAAATCCATATTCACTAGTATATTCGAATTTGACTTCTCCTTTTTTGAATAAAATGGCTGCCGCAGCCGACGGGTCTTTTGGATGTTCTTTTTCTTCTAATTCGGCTATTGAAACTTTTCCTAATTTGAATTCTTGGGCATTAGAATTGGAATAGAAAAAGGCAAAAAATAAAACTAATGCTTTAAAGTAGGTTTTCATTTTTATAGATTCTTGGTTAATATAATTTTCTCATTTTCTTTGGTAATCATTCCTTGATAAAATTCTTTTAAGACATCATAAAAATCTGCTGGAACAATAGCCATATTCATTGTTGCTGTAACAATTATTTTGATTTTATTATCTGTGTTTTCTATAACATAGCTAAAGGCACCAATATCATCTCCTGTCAATAAATTAGACGCTTTAGGCAAAAATTCTACTTTATATCCTTGTGGAATATCGATATTTACATAAATTTTGGACTCAAATGGATAACCAAAATCGACAGGATATTCTCTTTTTTCCTGCTTGAAAGGGTTTTCTTTATCTGCTAAAAACAACATTGGAGACAAATAGATTTTGTCGCTAATGATTTCTGCATCTTTGTTCGATTTGAACGAATAGGTTTCCATCACTGGTTTGGATAAATCAAGCTCATTGGCTCTTACATATTCACCAATTTCGATACCATTATTGTCGTTTTCGAGTTTTTCTAAATAGGATTCTTGCTTAGTATCTACATTATTCTTCCTGAATTTTAATGCTTCGTGATTGGTGTATTGTCTTCTTATTTTTCCGTCAATTGTACCATCTGTATTCAACACAATATTCATAGTCGAAGTTCCTTTGGAAATCATGATTGGAGTCAAACTAATTTGAGAAGAAGTTCCGTCTTTTCTAATCAATCTTCCAAACCAGTTCAAATCTCTTAATGGAAGCACATTGGGAGTCGAAAAGATTTCGGTAGCATCCATTAATAGTAAACCTTCGGGAGTTTCTATTGCTGAAATAACATAATTGAAAGCGTTTAAACTCGGAAATAAAGCGATTCCGTTTGAGCGAGTACTCACTAAAACTGGATTAGCATCGAATCCTGCATAACGCAACATTGCTGTGAGCATCAAATTAATTTCGGCTACATTTCCTGTCTTGTTTTTATAAGCTGTTTTTACACCATCATTGCAGAAAAAACTGTAGTGCTCATTCCATTTTATATTCGTTTTTACATAATTGAAAATTGCCCCGATGGTTTCAGCTCTTGTCTTGTCACCACTTATAACTGTTTTTAAATCTTCTTCAAAATACCCGCTTTTACTCAGTTCAAGCCCAAAATCTTCAAACTCATAAATCGTTTTGGCTACCGATTCCCAATCTAGTGAATAAATTTTTGTTGGACGATTATCAAATTTGGTCATCGATAACTCGTGCGAAATACTAGCAGTATAATTTCTGATATTATTTACATAAGCCTCATCTTTCATCGCTGGCAAATTTTCGGCTAAATAAGTAGTTTGGGTTTCAACATATTCCAACGTTTCATTAGAAACAGAATGTATAACTGTTCCTCCTGGAACACTTTTCTCTCTATAATTATAATTGGCAACTTTATTAATTTCTTTTACGGTTACTTTAGGAAAAATAAATCCTTTTTTATTGGTGTTGAAAACAAAAAATTCGGGAATATAAGTGATGAATTCTGAATGATTCACTGGAATGCTAGATTGAAAATCCCATTCTCTCATCGAGCCAATAGATTTTGTTTTTATTGTATATTGAAATTCTATAACTGAACCTTCTTTTATATTGGGTAATGTTATCTTTTTTTGAGCCCAATATTTATTGATATTTTCGTCAAATTCGCCTTCGGTCTTTAATTTTGTTTTTTCAATTTTTCCATTAACCAAATTATAAGTCACAGCGTCCGAAACCGATATAATTTCTTTTGAATTACCTGACAAATAGTACCTGATATTTTGATTTGCCCAATCATACCCTTCTTTTTTATATATTTTAATTCGTGTTTTAACATCTGTAAACATTGTAAATCCATCGCTTTGTGTATATTCAAATTTAACTTCTCCTTTTTTGAATAAAATGGCTGCCGCAGCCGATGGGTCTTTGGGGTGTTGTTTTTCTTCTAATTCGGCTACAGAAACTTTTCCTAATTTGAATTCTTGAGCATTAGAATTGGAATAGAAAAAGGTAAAAAATAAAATAAATAATTGAACGTAGGTTTTCATTTTTTTAAAGGTTTTTTGTAAGTATTATTTTGGCATTATCGTTTCTAGAAATTTGTTCCATAAAAAGACGATAATCATCGTATTCAGTGTTTTTATACAATCCTTTTTTGATGAAAATCGAACGTTTATAAATTAAATTAGTATTGTCCACTTTTATAATTTCGGTTTTGTATTCTCCAAATTTGGTATTCAATTCAAAATTATTGGGAATAGATTCTATTGAAAATCCTGTTGGTAATGCAATAGCAATTTCATCATTGTCATAATAACCTCTTTGAATCTCGAATGGGTTTTTACGGTTTCGAATTCTCTTAACAACTTCAGAGTTTTGATTGAAAGCATCTACTGCAAAAATCATTTTATTGTTTGAAATTGCTCCATAATTTACTGCACTAATTTCAGCGTTTTCGGTAAAACTTACTTTTTCCTTGTCATTTAAAAAAGTGATTTTATCTATTTTCAAATTGTTGATATTGCCCCAAAATCTTTTATAATAGGCTTCTTTTTCTTGGGGTTGCATCTTTTCTACACTGCCTACACCTGATTTTTGACCGTATTGTGATCCTTCAGAAACCATTGCGATTTTTCCAGAAAAATCTCCATTTTCAGCTATTGAATAGTTGCCTTTACTAATTTGAGAGTTGTCCTTGTTTTCATAATTTTTAGTTCTAACAATTACTCCACCTTCGGGTTTTACAACCAAAACATCTCGGTCGTCAGTAAAATTTGCCTGATAACCAAAGGGATCATCTTGACTGGTACATTCTAAAAAAATATAGTCTTTGCCATTTGGAATTGTTAAAATAATATGGTTTCCTTGCTGAGAAACAAAATCGGATTCTATATTTTGTTTATCTCTACTGCCGTATAATTTTGTATAATAAGAAGGAACATCTACAGCGTTTAACAATGATTTTGTATAATTTGACAAAGCTTTGCAATCACCATAACCAAGTCGATCTACATCTTTAACAAGCATTGGTTTCCAGCCTCCTATTCCTTCAGAAATAGCGACATAACGTGATTTTTCTTGAACATATTTATAAATTATTTTAGCTTTCTTAATTGGGTCTTTTTCATCTCCTACTAAGGCTTTCATTTTTGCTCGGGTTTCTTCAGATAATTCGTCTGTACCTACCAAAATCTTGTCGGACCACCATTTTCCAAATTCTTCCCAGGTTTTGGCATTTCCATCCACACCTTCTAGATTAAAAAACTCCAATCCCATCATTACTTTTGGAAATAAATCTACAAATCCGGGACTATAATCTTCATATTTCTGAGCAGTAATTGAAGTTGCTACATATGAAAGTTGTGTGGATGTATCTACAGTCTTGGTAATTTTAAAGTTTGAAAAATTGAACTCCCTTTTTCTGAAACCAAGATTTTCGGGATAAGTCACGTTTAAAACACTTTTCTCGATGCTTAAATAATAATTACTCAACGGAAACCATGACGGAACAAATGCAGTTGTAGAAGTTTCTACTTCACATTCATAAACTACTGTGTAAGGATACTGAATTGGGGTGTAATCTAAATATACTACTCTCCCATCAGAGAAAAGTGTTCCTCCATCAACACAGCTTTGATCTTTGAAATCTTTTCTTTTTATTTTCTTAATTTCATTTCCAAAATTGTCATAAACTGTCGCTTGAATGCTAGAAATATTTCTTCTCTTATCATAATTTTCACTAGCGCCTATAGCTCTTTCTCCTTTTTCATTTAAAACCGTAACTATACGTTTTTCTTTGACATTCATACTTCGTTGAGAAGAAATAACAATATCTATTTGACTTAAGCGTACAACAGCATTTGCATTTTGTTTTAAACTATCGGGAATTAGTAAGGTAGAATATTCTGTTTTTTGAGCAAAAATTGTAGTAGCAAACAAAAAAGCAATCAATGAAGAAAGAAGAAATTTCATAAAAAAATGTTTTACCAAATTTATGAAATTTATATTAAGAATTATCCTAAATTAGAATTTATTTTTACTATCCATAATAATGGTAACTGGGCCGTCATTTAGAAGTAAAATTTTCATATCGGCACCAAAAATTCCAGTTTGTATTTTCTTGCACAATTCAGCTTCTAATTGCTGAACAAAGTTTTCATAGATTGGAATGGCAATTTCAGGTTTTGCCGCTTTAATATAGGAAGGGCGATTGCCTTTTTTGGTCGAGGCTTGAAGGGTAAATTGAGAAACCACAATCACTTCGCCATCAATATCTTTTACCGAAAGGTTCATCACATCGTTTTCATCACCAAAAATGCGAAGGTTTGCGATTTTTTGACAAAGCCAATTAGTGTCTTCTTGTGTATCGGCATCTTCTATTCCGACCAAAACTAATAAGCCACTTTTAATATCGGCTACAATTTTAGCATCAATGATTACAGAGGCTTGGGAAACTCTTTGGATTACGGTTTTCAAAATAATGGTGAATTGTGAATGGTAAATTGTGAATTACTGAGATAATTGACAATTATTTTTTTAGATTTTGTTTAGTCGAAATAATGATGGATGCGAGAATTTTATTGATTTCTACTATATCTGATTTTAAAGATTGATATTGTATTTCGTTTAGGTAATCTGATTGAAACAATAACTCTAACCAATAATCACTCTCATTGGCTTCTTTTTGCGAAATTGCCAATTTGTGAATGAAATCTAATCTACTTTCAGCTTGTTCCGCTTCTCTAACTAATGCTCCAACAGATGTTCCGCTTCGAAGCAGCTGCTTACTTAAAACATATTCCCTTTTTTCCTGATTTAAGAATTGATACAATTTCACAATCCTCAAAGCGAAATTAAATGATTTAGTTTTTATTATATTCTCTGACATAATTCACAATTTACCATTCACAATTCACAACTATTTTCTGGTTTCATCACTTGCTTTTCGATCTTCATCAAATGAATCGGTGCGATAATTTTCATCGTCTCCTTCGAGGATTTTCAAATAACTATTGTAGCGCGACCAAGCAATTTCGTCTTTTTCTAAAGCTGCTTTGATGGCGCAATGTGGCTCTTCTTTGTGCAGACAATTATTGAATTTGCATTGTTCTTTCAACTTGAAGAATTCTGGAAAATAACCACTAATTTCTTCCTTTTCCATATCCACAATCCCGAAACCTTTGATTCCTGGAGTGTCAATTATTCGAGCATTAAAACTCAAATCATACATTTCGGCAAAAGTTGTTGTGTGTTGTCCTTGTTTACTTTGTTCAGAAATATTTTTTGTTTTCAGATTCAAATTAGGTTCCAAAGCGTTGACCAATGTCGATTTTCCCACACCAGAATGACCCGAAAACATTGTTACTTTTTCTATCATCAATTGTTTTAACTCTTCTACTCCTTTTCCTGTGGCAGCAGAAACTCGCAGGCATTGGTATCCTATTTCCTGATAAATGTGCTGCATATACAATTGCTCGTCTAGTGTAGCATCGTCCAGCGTATCTATTTTATTAAAAACCAAAATCGTTTCTATACCATAAGCTTCGGCCGTGACCAAAAAACGGTCTATAAAACTGGTAGTTGTAGGCGGGTTATTGATAGTTATCAAAAGAAAAACACAATCAATATTGGATGCAATAATATGCATTTGATGTGAAAGATTTACAGATTTTCGAACAATATAATTCTTTCTGTCGTGAATCTTATGGATAGTTCCCGTAACATTATCCGATGTTTCTTCAAGCTCATAATCGACAATATCACCTACAGCAATTGGGTTCGTGCTTTTGATACCTTTGATTCGGAATTTCCCTTTCATACGGCATTCGATAAAATCGCCTCGTTCAGATTTCACTGTGTACCAACTTCCTGTAGATTTATAAACGGTTCCTGTCATAGAGGATTTTAGATTGTAGATTAACAATTTTAGATTTCTGATTTTAAACCTTAAATCTTTGCAAAGATAAAATTTTGTTTTAGGTTTACAGTTGAAAGTACTTTTTATCTCTTAAAAGGTTTAATAATGAAAATAACTTGCAAAAACTGTAACCATATTTATACAGGACATTATTGTAGCAATTGTGGACAAACTGCCGAAACGCACCGAATTAATTTTCATTTTCTATGGCACGAAATCAGACACAGTTTATTCCATTTTGACGAAGGAATTTTGTATTCAGGCAAGCAATTATTCACCAGACCAGGACATGCAATAAGAGAATTTATTGAAGGAAAGCGCATTAAACATTTAAAACCAATGTCTTTGGTTATTGTTTTGGCATCTCTTTATGGATTTATGTATCATTATTTCCATATCAGTTTTGTTGAAACGACAGCGCAAAGTTCCACAGAAACTGGAATCGACAACGTCAAATTCAACGAATGGATGGGCACACATTATGCTTGGACAACTCTTTTGATGATTCCTTTGTACACCATTGGCACAAGCATTGCTTTTAGGAAACAAGGGTACAATTTAGTGGAATATTTCATCATGAATACTTTCAAGGCTTCTCAGAAACTATTTGTGCATATTGCGCTATTTCCTTTGATCTATTATTTCAACGGAACACACACAATGACAGCCCTTTCTTTCGCTATTTATCTTGTTGATGTTGTTTTTATCTATTGGACCAATGCGCAATTTTTCAACAAAATGAGTTTAAAAAAATCATTTCTACTTACCTTATTGAGTCAATTGATATTTTTAACTTGTTTAGTTTCCGTAATTCTTGTTGTTGATTTAATCCTTAAATACTTTTAAAAACAAAAAAAATCCCCACAATTAAAAAACTGTGGAGATTAATTTTATAAAAATTATTGAATTAAGAATTCAATATTTTCTCTTGGTGTTCAATACTTTCTTGGTGAATTCCTCTGAACAATTTAACGATAAATTCTTCTGTCAACCCTTTTTTGGCACCTTCGGCAACCATTTTGGCTTGAATTTCATTCCAACGGTTGTTTTGTAAAACAGCTACATTGTTTTCTTTTTTCACTTGACCAATTTCATCGGCTACTTTCATACGTTTTCCTAAAAGCTCTAACAAATTAGCATCCAAAACATCGATATTAGCTCTTAATTTTGTCATTTTACTTTCAAAATCCGAATCTCCACTCAAGTTTCTAATTTTCAAGTCCTTCAAAATTTGTTTCAAAGCGTCTGGAGTTACTTGTTGAGCTGCATCAGACCAAGCATTTTCTGGATCGATATGCGTTTCGATAATCATACCATCATAATTCAAATCCAAAGCTTCTTGAGTTACTTCAAGAATCATATCACGGTTTCCAGTGATGTGTGATGGATCGATAATTAATGGTAAATCAGGGAATTTATTTTGCAATTCGATAGCAATTTGCCATTCTGGAATGTTTCTGTATTTGGTTTTTTCGTAAGTAGAAAAACCTCTGTGAATTACTCCTAATTTTTCGATTCCGGCTGCATACAAACGCTCAACTCCACCTAACCATAAAGCCATATCAGGATTTACTGGATTTTTGATTAAAACGATTTTATCTGTTCCTTTTAAGGTATCCGCAATTTCTTGAACCGCAAATGGATTTGCCGTTGTACGAGCACCAACCCATAAAACATCGATATCATATTCCAAAGCTAATTTACAGTGTGCAGCAGTGGCAACCTCAGTTCCCATTAGCATTCCTGTTTCCGCTTTTGCTTTTTTCAACCATTTCAATCCAATTTCTCCAACACCTTCAAATCCTCCTGGACGAGTTCTTGGTTTCCAGATTCCAGCTCTAAAAACGCTTACATCAGAATCTTTCAATTCGTGGGCAATTTTCAATACTTGCTCTTCTGTTTCAGCACTACAAGGTCCTGCTATCACTAATGGATGAGACAAATTGAAGTCGTTCAACCAATTTCTCATTTCTTTCTTGTTTTCCATCTTTTCTAATTTAATTTTTATTGTTTTATTGTGTGTTGTTCTATTGACATTGCAATTGATTTTTGCAATTGTCTATTTTTTCATTCCGTTCAGGATTTCTTTTATTTTATTGACACTCTGCATTTCGTTGAAAATCGCATCGTAATCATCATTCTCTAATAATTCTTTGAAATGGATAAGATTCGAAATATATTCTTCTAAACCCTTGACCACTTGCTTTTTATTCTGTTTGAAAATCGGTGTCCACATAGCTGGGGAACTTTTGGCCAAACGCACTGTACTTTCGAATCCAGAACCCGCCATATCAAAAATATCTTGCTCGACTTTCTCTTTATCAATCACCGTTTTTCCAAGCATAAACGAACTAATGTGCGACAAATGCGATACATAAGCAATGTGCTTATCATGTGACTTTGGATCCATATATCGAATTCTCATTCCCATACTTTTGAACAAATCCAAGGCTTTTTCCTGTAATTTGAAAGTCGTTTTTTCGACCTCACAAATGATATTCGTTTTCCCTTGAAACAAGTTTTTTATCGCCGCCGAAGGCCCTGAAAATTCCGTTCCCGCAATAGGATGCGTGGCAATGAAATTTCTTCTTTTGGGATGATTTGCAATGGCTTCGCAAATGGGTGTTTTGGTGGAACCCACTTCAAAAACAATTGTATTTTCCCCAACAGCATCCAAAACTTTTGGCAAAACAATCAATGCAACATCCACTGGAACAGAAACAATTACAAAATCGGCTTCCGCCAAATCATCAAAAGTCGCCGCTTGGTCCACAACTCCAAGAGCGATGGCTTCCGCCAAATGACTTTCATTGTTGTCAATTCCATAAATAGTCGCCTCTGGATGTAGCGATTTGATGTCCAATACCATCGAACCGCCAATCAATCCTATTCCTATTACGTGTACTTTCATTTTTTTTAAAGTTGTTGGTTGTTGGTTGATATTTGTTGGTTTCAGCTATCAACCAACAACTATCAACTATCAACTAAATCGATCTATCGCTTCCTGTACTTTTTCTTCTTTCACGCAAAGTGCAAATCGGATATACCCTTCTCCATTAGAACCGAAAATAGTTCCCGGTGTTATGAATATTGATTTTTCATATAAAATCTTGTCTATAAAATCTTCCGAAGATGTGATTCCTGCTGGCAATTTAGCCCAAACAAACAAGCCAACACCTTCTTTATACACTTCACAACCCAACTTTTCAGCTAATTGTTCAGTAAGAACTCTTCTTTTCTTGTAAACCGCATTCATTGAATCAAACCAAGATTTGTCGCTTTTCAAAGCTTCAATGGCTCCTTTTTGAATTCCGAAGAACATTCCGCTGTCCATATTGCTTTTTACTTTCAAAACCGCATCGATACAAGTAGCATTTCCCAACACCATTCCCACTCGCCAACCTGCCATATTGAAGGTTTTTGACAAAGAATTCAATTCTAATGCCACGTCTTTTGCGCCTTCCACTTGCAACAAACTCATTGGTTTGTCATTCAATACAAAACTATACGGATTGTCGTTAATCAACAATATGTTGTGTTTTTTGGCGAAAGCCACCAACTTTTCGAACAATTCTAGACTTCCTCTTGCTCCTGTCGGCATATGAGGATATCCCAACCACATCAATTTCACTTTCGATAAATCCAATTTTTCCAAAGCTTCGAAATCAGGTTCCCAATTGTTGGCTTCTTTCAAATCGTAATAAACCGGTACTGCTCCAACCAAATTCGTCACCGAAGAATAAGTAGGATATCCTGGATTTGGAATCAAAACTTGGTCGCCTTCGTTCAAAAACGCCAATGAAATATGCATAATTCCTTCTTTGGAACCCATCAAAGGCAAAATTTCAGTGTTCGGATTCAAGGCAACTCCATAATTGCTTTGATAAAAATCGGCCATACTGCTTCTCAATTCCGGCAAGCCTTGGTAACTCTGGTATTGATGTGCATTTTCTTCCTGCATTGCCAAAGTTACTGCATCAATAACGGCTTGTGAGGGCTTCAAATCGGGGCTACCAATTCCCATATTGATGATTGGTTTCCCTTCGGAAGCCAATTGTCTTACTTCGCGAAGTTTTGAAGAAAAATAATATTCTTCAACTATGTCTAAACGCTTTGCTGTTGCAATCATATTTGTAATTTTTCCTAACGCTGTTCCTTTTGGAATTTGTTTTTTGTCTTTTGGAATTTCCTTTTTACGGTTTTGTATTTTTATATTCACCCAACACTTTGAAATATTCCGCCATAATTTCCAATAGCGATTTTGCTTTGGCGTAATCTTCGTATTTATCGAAAGTCACGTCCACAAAAAACGAATATTTCCAAGGTGTTTCTATTTTTGGCAAGGATTGAATTTTCGTCAAATTCAATTTGCAATCGCTCATTACGTTCAAAACTGCGGCTAAACTTCCACGTTTGTGATCCAATTCGAATTTGATGGAAGCTCTATTAATTTCGTCTTCTTCAACAAATTTTTCTTCTTTGTTGATAATCACAAAACGAGTCATATTGTTGTTGATTGTTTGGATTTCTGGTGCCAAAATCTCCAAATCATACATTTCAGAAGCTGCTTTACTAGCAATTGCGGCAACTCCTTTCAACTGTTTTTCGTGAATTCTTCTAGCTGTTTCGGCCGTATCTTTATCCTCGACAATTTTTATGTGCGGGTATTTTTTCAAAAACTGCATACACTGCAACAAAGCAATGGGATGCGAATGTACTTCTTGAATATCCTCAATTTTTTGACCTTTCAAAGCCATAAAATTTTGATGAATACTTAAATAATGCTCTCCGATAATATGCAAATTGTTCTTGTCAATCAACGCATAATTAGGAATAATTGGTCCCGCAATAGAATTCTCAATAGCCATAACCGCTTGATCTGTTTTTCCAGACAAAACGCTATCTACCAATTCTTCAAACGACATACATTCATCTACCTCAACATCCTGAGAATAGTATTCCTGCGCCACCTGATGATGGAATGACCCTTTAATACCTTGAATTGCAATTTTTGTTTTCATTTATACTCAAAAAAAAATCCTGATTTTCATCAGGATTGTATATTAGTTTTATTTGCTTCTTAATCTTTCAAATAACCATAGACAATCCTTACTTCCTAAAGAAGAAATAGTAAGTATTGCTAAAATAAAAACGGTTAGATGACATTTTGTTTCTGCTTTTTGATAAATTCCCTGCAAATGTATAAATATTTTTTTGTCAACCCAAAAAAAAGACCAATTTCACACAATAAAAAAGGAATTTTCTACAAAAACTGCTTTTTATTGCTAAATAATTAAAAATCAATCCTTAAAATAACAATTAAGCAACCAAATTTGGATAACTTTCAATAGCAAAAACCTTCAACCAAGTCTTTTTGTCTATTGTATATTTAAAAAACAATAAATCAAGAAATATTCTGTTTACTTTTGCTTCAAATATAATAGCGATGTCAATAGAAGTAAACAACATTTCGAAAAGTTACGGAGTCCAAAAAGCACTAGACAACGTTTCATTTTCAATCCAAAAAGGAGAAATCGTAGGTTTTTTGGGGCCGAATGGCGCAGGAAAATCGACTTTGATGAAAATATTAACGACCTATATCGCTGCCGATGAAGGTTTAGCAACTGTAAATGGATTTGATGTTAATTCGCAATCCAAATCTGTACAACAATCTATCGGTTATTTACCGGAACACAATCCGTTGTATTTGGATTTGTACGTGAGAGAATATTTGGCTTTCAATGCCGATGTGTACAAAGTAGCTAAACCCAGAATTGAAGAAGTGATTCAATTGACGGGGTTATCCAATGAGAGCCACAAGAAAATAGGACAATTATCCAAAGGATACCGCCAACGCGTGGGATTGGCAAACGCTTTATTGCACAATCCCGATGTTTTGATTTTGGATGAACCAACAACGGGTTTAGACCCCAACCAATTAGTTGAAATTAGAAATGTGATTAAAAATGTTGGTAAGGACAAAACCGTTTTCCTTTCGACGCATATTATGCAGGAAGTAGAAGCTATTTGTGACCGAGTGATTATCATTGACAAAGGAAAAATTGTTGCCGACAAAAAACTAGACAAATTGATTTCCACAACGACCGAACAAGTAATCGAAGTAGAATTTGACAAAACTGTTGATTTTGCATTAATCGCTAGAATCGAAAATCTAGTTTCCTATAAAAACACACAAGATTCTATTTGGGAATTGACTTTCAACGCCGATAAAGACATGCGTCCGGCCGTTTTTGATTTTGCCAATGCTAATGGATTAAGAACTTTACAACTTAACCAAAAAAATAAAAATCTAGAGACTGTTTTTAGGGAAATGACAAAATAATTGAGATTAAGATTCATTATCTTTTCATTGCAAAATGCCCTTTGTAAACTTTTCCACTAGCCCGAGTTACCACGAACCAATAATCCGTGGAAGGCAATTGATGACCATTATAGGTGCCGTCCCAAGCAGCAGTCGCACCTAACTCTTTTAGTAATTTCCCGTAGCGATCGAATATCCTTACTATTAATGAGGGTTCCGAAGCTGAAAATTTAACCGCCCAAGTATCGTTGTAACCATCTTGATTTGGAGTGAAATATTTGGGATAATTCAAAAGAAAAACTTCTTGGTTGACTGTTCCGCAACCATTTTTATCCCGAACATAAACAGTGTAATCGCCACTTATTAAACCCGAAAACATATTGCTGTCTTGATAAGTAATGCCGTCCAACGAATACTCATAACTCCCTAAACTTGTATCTGCTAATTCTACTACAATTACATTTTCGGCATCCGTCCAATCTTGGGTTTCAATTTTAGAAATTGTGGCAACATTAGATAATTGAACCAAAAAATCTTTTGTCGATGAACAAACCGTAGTTACGTGATTTTGGGTTACCGTAACCGAATAAGAACCTGCTGCTGCAACGGTTATCATTTCTGAAGTTGCTCCAGTTGACCACAAATATGTATCGAAACCAGAACCTGCATCGATGGTTACATTCTCGTTTTGGCACAAAGAAACTGTATCCGAAATTGGAATAATCGGCTCACTTACCAAAGTTAAATTCAACGAAACCACTTGATAACATTTGTCATTGGAATCAATTCTAACGTAAATCTTGGTTGTTCCCAATGGCAAGTCATAGCTTGTGGCAGCGGTGACTTGGTCACTTGTCGTTTGATTTTCTGCGCCGGACAAGGATGTGAAATAAGTAAAAGTACAACTGCCACAAGCCGTTATTTTTGAATTATAACTTGTTAAATCTATTACTTCTGCACCGTCATTTTTATCGTCACAAATAAAATCCGCAACATCTTTTACAGGAATGCTTGGCGTCACTATTGAAACTGAAACAGGCAATCTATTGACACTTTCACAACCATTTACAGTTTGGGAGGCGTAGTAGGTTACGCCATTTCCCAAAGCTGTAGTGGCTGGAACAAGCGTTCCATTGGTTGCAGAGTCATACCAAACAATAATAATTCCCGAAACTACCAGACTCGCAATGGTAGGTTTTTGAGTAGTACAGAAATCCTGAACTGAAATTCCTGTTGGTGCAGTCGTATTTTGAATATTTATGACCACAGGAATTCGTTCGCTTTCGCAAATGGTAAGCGTTTGCGAAGCATAATAAATTCCTGTTTGCAAAATTGTTGAATTGGGGAGCAGATTCCCATTTACAGCTGCATCATACCATTTGATATTTGTCCCAGTAACAGCAATATCATTGAGCGTTGCCTTTTGTTGGACGCAAAAAAGCTGTGGAGTCGTGGCTACAGGAAGCGGCTCCGTATTGATGTATGCTTTTATTTCGACTTCATTGGCAACAAGCGAAACACAACCCAAAACATTTTTGATGAGTACTTTATAGGTTGCTGGAATTAAATTATTCTTCGAATTGGAAGTCGTCCAATTCAAACCATTGTCAAAACTATATGCAGCGGCAGAATCCGAAACAATTATAGTTCCTGTTGGTGTAATGCAATCAGGTTGAGCTACCAAAACAGTTGGCGTTGGCGGATAACCCGGAGGAACCAAAACAGAAACCATAACTGCGGTTGTTTCGCAATTGGAACTATTTCGGGTTTTCACCCAATAATCTCCTGCAACAAGTCCCGATTTAGAATTGCTAGTTGACCAAGAAATTCCATTATCAAAACTATACTCAAAATCCAAACTTGTAACTGTAATAGTTCCAAATGGATTGACACAAATCACGGGTTGAATTACCGAAAATGTAGGCGTTGCATTCGAACTCGCCACACTATTGATGTGCGCTATTTGTGCCGCAGAAACACAGCCCGAAACTGATTTTGCAGTAACATTGTAATCACCGCCAGCCAAACCTGAAAAAACTCCCGATGATTGATAATTTGTTCCATCAATACTATAAGTTGTATTGTTTGATGTGGTAATATTGATGGTTCCTGTTGGTACTTCGCAAGTAGGTTGCACTGTCGTGAATGTTGGAGCCTCGGGGCTCACGCCCACTTTAAAAGTAATCAAATTAGAAACTACCCTGCACGAAGTGGATGCAATATTTGCATTTTGTGCTACCGCAATTCGGAACAAATAAGTCCCTGCAACCGAACTTGGAACAAAAGTATAATCAATTGAATTTGCCCCTGAAATATCCGTCCAAGTCAATCCGTTATCAGCACTCGATTGCCATTGATAAGCTGGATTTGAATAACCCGACGAAACCGTTCCTGTAAGCGTATAACTTTTGGTGTCGTTTTGGCAAATATCTAAGCTTGTATTGCTGTTATTTTGAATTGCCGATGTAACCGTTGGTCCACAGGCTCTAAAAGTAATATCGTCCAAAGCAATATCATTTCCGGGTGCGGCACCTGCTTTATTATTACGCATTCGGATTACAACCGTCGAAACACCCGCAGGGGTCGTAAAAAACAAACCGTATTGTTTCCAGACTGCACTTGAATTTAATGGAATACTGCCCGTGCTGTAAGTTCCCAATATCGTTCCTGTCGTGGATTCAATGGTAAAAGTAATATCGGGCGGACTCGTGTCGTTTGAGCGCAACAAATTCATTACCCAAGCCGCAAATTCATAGGTGGTGTCCGGACAAAGGCCTGTGACAGTGTTTTTATAAAAATAATCGGTAGTGGAAAAACTGGCGTTGACCACCATCATATAACCTCCGCCAGTGTGATCGGTAGTTGTCCACCAAGTTCCGGGCGTATTTGTGGTACTTTCAACGGTGTAAGACCCGTCATTCGGAAAATTGGCGGATGTATAAGTATAACTCGTGATATCCGTACCCAAAGCACTTCCGTGAATGGCCGTGCCCGAACCAAAATCAATTTTCACAACTGGATCGCCCAAACTACCGGTGCACAATTGGGCTTGTAGTTCCGAAAAGAAAAATACGCAAATCAGTATGTAAAGACATTTGAAATTCAAAACAAGCAATTTTATGAAAGTAAAACTACCTCATAATAAATTGTTCATCAAAAATTATATACCAATCCGCCGGATTACTCGATGGAAACTAGATACTTGTCTATTAAAAAATTCTTGTTTTTCTGTTTTTAATAGTTGGAAAATCACGAGAAGGTTTCTCTTTAATTTACTAATATGAACATAAAAAAAGATCCCACAGGTTTTTACACTTGTGAGATCTGATAAAATGTTATTATTTGATAAAATTGCTTGATTTTTCTAAAAAACCTGACTAGCAATTTGATGAATATTGTCCGATTTTCCCATAGAATAATAATGTACGCAAGGCACACCAAATTCAATTAATTCCTTGGATTGCTGCACGGCAAACTCCACCCCTATTTGACGAACGGCAGCATTATCTTTGGCTTGTTCGATCGAATGAATTAAATCCTGTGGCATATCCAACCAAAAAACTTGAGGCAACAATTGCAAATGACGTTTCACCGCTACAGGCTTGATTCCTGGAATAATTGGCACGGTAATTCCAATGGCACGAGCGGCCTCCACAAACTTGAAATAACGTTGATTGTCAAAAAACATTTGCGTCACGATGTAATCGGCACCTGCATCCACTTTTTCTTTTAGTCGTTTTAAATCAGCTTCCAAGCTTGGTGCTTCGATGTGTTTTTCCGGATAACCGGCAACTCCCACACAAAAATCGGGTGCATTTTGCATTGGCAAAGTATCGTGCAAAAACTGTCCGGCATTCATCGCCTTGATTTGTTTGACCAAATCTACTGCATAGGCATTTCCACCTTTGGTAGGTTCAAAATATTTTTCGCCTTTCATTGGATCACCACGAAGAGCCACCAAATTATCGATTCCCAAATACTGGCAATCTACCAATAAATATTCGGTTTCTTCTTTGGTAAAACCGCCACACAACACATGCGGAATGGCATCCACTCCATATTTATGTTGGATGGAAGCGCAAATCCCAACAGTTCCGGGACGCATACGAGTGATTCGACGATCAAAAAGTCCGTCTTTTTCGATATAAACATACTCTTCTCTTGAAGTAGTTACATCAATAAACGGCGGTTTAAACTCCATCAACGGATCAATATTTACGTATAAATCATTGATATTTGTCCCTTTTTGAGGCGGAACAATTTCGAAAGAAAACAAAGGTTTCCCTTTTGCGTTTTCTATATGTTGTGTTACTTTCATTTGTTTTAGTTTATGGTTTATAGTTTATAGTTTGTTGTTACTATAAACAACAAACTTACAAACAACAAACTTTTTAATCTGCTATGTTTGGGTTCAACCATTTCATTGCCATATCAGTTGAAATACTTCTTCTTTTGGCGTAATCAATTACTTGGTCTTCTTTTATTTTTCCGAGTCCAAAATATTTGCTTTCCGGATTTCCAAAATAATATCCAGAAACCGAAGAAGCCGGCCACATCGCCATACTTTCGGTCAAAGTTACTCCTATTGCTGCCTCAACATTCAGTAATTTCCAAATGGTTGGTTTTTCTAAATGGTCGGGACAAGCCGGATAACCTGGTGCTGGACGAATTCCTTTGTAATTTTCTTTTATCAAATCTTCTTTTGACAAAGTTTCATCCGAATCATATCCCCAAGATTCTTTACGTACTTTTTCGTGTAAATATTCGGCGAAAGCTTCTGCAAAACGATCTGCCAAAGCTTTGACCATAATCGAATTGTAATCGTCTAAATTATCACGGTATTCATCAGCCCATTCGTCCACACCAAAACCTGTAGTCACACAAAAAGCTCCCATATAATCGGTTACACCGTTGTCTTTTGGCGCAATAAAATCGGCCAGCGCCATATTCGGAGCTCCTTTTGTTTTTTGGGATTGCTGACGCAAGGTCAAGAATTTCTCCAATTCTTTTCCGTTTTCATCATACAATTGAATATCATCATCATTGACTTGATTCGCAGGGAAAATGCCGTAAATTCCTTTGGCTTGTAATTTCTTTCCTTTCAGAATCACTTGCAACATCGCTTGTGCATCTGCAAAAACAGAAGTCGCTTGTTCGCCAACCACCTCATCTGTTAAGATTGCTGGATATTTTCCGTGCAATTCCCAAGTTTGAAAAAACGGCGTCCAATCGATGTAAGGAACCAAAACATCCAAATCTACTTCGATCACTTGTTCGCCAATTACATTTGGTTTTACTGGAGTAAAATTAGCCCAATCCAATTGCAATTTATTTTTACGGGCATCTTCAATACTCAAGAAATTCTTGTCTCTGGAACGTCCCAAGAACGACTCCCTAAAAGCATCATAATCGGTCCTGATATCGGAAGTATATTGTTCTCTATTATCGTCCAATAAATTTCCGGCCACGGTTACCGCTCTCGAAGCATCGTTTACGTGAACCACGGTTCCTTTATATTGAGGTGCAATTTTCACGGCAGTATGAGCGCGTGAAGTCGTTGCTCCACCAATCATCACCGGAATATCCATATTACGCTTATCCAATTCTTTGGCGAGATACACCATTTCATCCAAGGATGGCGTGATTAATCCACTCAAACCAATAATATCTACATTATGTTCGACAGCTGCCGCGATAATTTTTTCGGGAGGAACCATTACTCCAAGGTCAATGATTTCGTAATTGTTACAAGCCAAAACCACCGAAACGATATTTTTTCCAATATCGTGAACATCGCCTTTTACGGTTGCCATCAATATTTTTCCGTTACCTTCTTTGTCTCCCACTTGCTTGGCCGCTTCGATGAATGGCAACAAATACGCCACGGCTTTTTTCATTACACGTGCCGATTTTACCACTTGTGGCAAAAACATTTTCCCAGAACCGAACAAATCTCCAACGACATTCATTCCCGCCATCAAATTGATTTCGATGACTTCGATTGGTTTAGTTGCTGCTAGTCTAGCTTCTTCGACATCTTCTTCAATAAAAGCATCCACACCTTTTACCAAAGAGTGCGTGATTCTTTCCTGCACCGTTCCCAAACGCCATTCCTGTACTTCTTTTTCATTGGTTTTTGGTCCGCCTTTTACATTCTCTGCAAAATCCAACAGCCTTTCGGTGGCATCATCACGACGATTTAGAATCACGTCTTCCACGTGTTCCAACAAATCTTTTGGAATTTCGTCATAAATAGAAAGCATTTCCGGGTTTACAATCCCCATCGTCATTCCATTTTTAATGGCGTGATACAAGAAAACCGAGTGCATCGCTTCTCTCACCACATCATTTCCTCTAAACGAAAACGAAACGTTACTCACACCACCGCTGATGTGTGCGTGTGGCAAGTTTTCGCGAACCCATTTGGTTCCCCTGAAGAAATCCAAAGCATTCAAACGGTGTTCTTCCATTCCGGTTGCCACTGGAAATATATTCAAATCGAAAATAATATCCTGCGGTGGAAAGCCCACTTTGTTGACCAAAATATCATACGAACGTTGGCAAATTTCAACACGTCTTTCGTAATTATCGGCTTGTCCCACTTCGTCAAAAGCCATAATGATGGCAGCAGCTCCGTAGCGTTTAATCAATTGAGCGTGATGGATAAATTGCTCTTCACCTTCTTTCAAAGAGATTGAATTCACCACACATTTTCCTTGAGCCACTTTCAAACCGGCTTCAATAATGTGCCATTTCGAGCTGTCGATCATAATCGGCACACGAGCAATATCCGGTTCGGCAGCAATCAGGTTCAGGAATTTCACCATCGCATATTCGCCATCCAGCATTCCCTCATCCATATTAATGTCGATGATTTGCGCGCCACCTTCCACTTGCTCTTTGGCAATGCTTAGTGCTTCATCGTATTTTTCCTCTTTGATTAATCGAAGAAATTTTCTGGAACCCGTTACATTCGTTCTTTCCCCAATGTTCACAAATACGCTTTCCGGCGTAATGATTAAGGGCTCCAATCCCGATAAAACCAAATTTCTTCTTGCTTCTACTTCTGCCATTTTTTTATTTTTTTATTTACAACAACGGAATAAATTCCGTTGCTACAAAATGCGTCGTTCCTACGGAACTCTTATGTTGCTAGCGCGAGCGTCCCGCTCGTGCGTATTTTGTTTTTCAAAATCTTTTACCAGCCTTTGTTTGTGTGCACGAGCGGGACGCTCGCGCTAGCTGGTGGGTTATTTAGTTTTTCTTGTCCTTGATATATTCCTTATATTCGTCAACCATTGCTTTATGTAAAGAATCTTGTTGACGTTTTTCTTCTTCTTCTTTTTTGATTTTTTCCTCTCTGTTTTTCTCAAATGTCTCCTCTAACTTGTCTGAAAGAAAAACATTTCCAAAAGCACCAAATCCTATTATTTTAGTTTCACCTTCCCAAGTTACTTTGGTAGTCGAAAACACAAGATAGTTATCAGAACTTACAATGCTATTAATTAACTGCTCAACTATAACGCCTCCCAAAGCTGTTCCAATACTTCTGCCAACATTGTTATAATTATTGTCTGTACTATTTGCAATGTCACTTACAGCATTTGCCATATTAAAAGCAAGCACTTTAGATTTTACAGCCGATTTATGTTTGTCTTCATTAGGATTTGAAATGACCGCAATTAAAATAATAAATGCTGCTATACCAAAAGTCAAATAACCTTTTTTCATTTTGTTTTTATTTTATTTATTGTTCAACTTTTGTAAATTTATATACAGCACCCACGTTTGCGCTAGCTTGGGAATTGCAAATCTGCAATATCTGTTAAAATTAAAAACTCATTTTTTGTTTATTAAAAATATACTCCTTTTCAATTTCATTTAAAATCAAAAATATTTTTTCAAAACACTCCTCATTAATTTCTTTAAACTCTTTTTTCTTTCTACGAAGATAAAATGATAATTGTTCTTTTCTAATTTGTTTAAAATTTTCGGCTTTATCAACATCTTTTAATATTAGCTTTGAAAAAAAAGGGTCATAATACATTTCAATCATATTTAACTCCTTATCCATATACGAATGCCTATGAACAATAATATTCCTTCTTTCATCTGAATGGCTTTTTAAAATATTATTTAACTCATCAAGAGAATTTATAAGTTTATCAGAACCTTCAACTTTATGTATTTTTTTCAACATACCTGCCTTTCTAACGGAACCCTCTTTGAATCCAAAATTAAAAATTGCGTTCACTACTTGAAGCACACGATCATAAAGAGAATCTAATCTAATAAAATAATTTTCAACATTATAAGAAAGATGATAACCACGACCAACATCATCTTTGATTGAATATCTATAATTAGATAATAAACTTATAGCTTGTTCAAGTTGTCTACAAAGTGAAAATAAATGAACGGCATAAAAAGATGTATAACGAATATAATGCTCCAAATCAGGAATATTATTCTCTTTTATTACTTCCATATCAGCAAATCCAACACCTTTTATAAAAGGTTCTAAATCATTATTAATTTGCTGACAAAAATTATGTTTTATTAAATCATCTATATTCATACTTTAAAATAAAAAATCTTTAACGTTTTCAGAAAACAATTTTAATACATACCTACAAGGTTTTTTTAAACCTTGTAGGTATGTATTCTACATCACCGCAGTCGAAATCCTCGGTTTGTAATCCTTCGCAATATCGGCAATCAACTTGATGTGTTCCGGGGTTGTTCCGCAACAACCGCCTATGATGTTTACCAAATTATCTTCCAAGTAGCTTCGTATTTGTGCTTGCATTTGCTCTGGAGTTTCGTCGTATTCTCCAAAAGCATTTGGCAATCCTGCATTGGGATGCGCCGAAACATTGAAAGACGTATTGTGTGACAAAGTTTGCAAATATGGTTTTAATAAATCGGCACCCAAAGCACAATTGAAACCTACGCTCAACAACGGAATATGTGAAACCGAAATCAAGAAAGCTTCCACCGTTTGCCCTGAAAGTGTTCTTCCTGAAGCATCTGTAATCGTACCTGAAACCATAATCGGAATATCGATGTTGCGTTCTTGTTTCACTTGTTCGATGGCGAAAAGTGCTGCTTTGGCATTCAGCGTATCGAAAATCGTTTCTACCAAAAGTAAATCGCAACCACCATCCATCAAGGCTTCCACTTGTTGTTTGTAGGCAATGCGCAAATCGTCGAAAGTTACCGCTCTGTAACCCGGATCGTTCACGTCCGGCGACATACTTGCCGTACGGTTTGTTGGCCCAATGGAACCGGCAACAAAACGAGGTTTGTCTGGGTTCTTGGCAGTAAATTCATCGGCTACTTGACGGGCAATTTTTGCCGATTCGTAGTTGAGTTGGTAGACATATTCTTCGAGATGATAATCCGCCATTCCAATAGTTGTTCCTGAGAAAGTATTGGTTTCCACAATATCGGCTCCCGCTTCGAAATACAAGGCGTGAACTTCTTTTATCGCTTTTGGTTGGGTTATGGACAACAAATCGTTGTTCCCTTTGAGCGAATGTGGAAAGTCTTTGAAACGTTCTCCACGAAAATCTTCTTCGGAAAAATTATAGCGTTGCAACATCGTTCCCATTGCTCCGTCGAGTACGAGAATTCGTTTTTTGATTTCTTCTAGAATGTTTGGCATATTTTATTTTTTATTTTTTCACCGCAAAGTCGCAAGGATGCAAAAGCTTTTTGTTATTTTCTTTTTTACCGCGAAGACGCAAAGGCGCGAAGTTTTATTTTATTTTGATGTTGCATAAAACCTCAATAAAGAAAATTCTATACGTTAATTACATTTTGATTAGCCTAAAAATGAACTGTTTCCATTACAATTTAGTGCTAAAAATAATCGGTGCAAAGTAAAGACATAGCGCGATTAATCGCAAACATAAGAAGGGTTTATTGTTTGCCTTTTAAGGATTGAGTAATTTCATTCATTTTATCCACTTTTTCCTGAAAATCGCCTTTTAGGGTTTTGCGGTATTCGTTCAGGTTTTCGACCATTTTATTGATGTCGTCGGGGATAATTTCTTCGAAAAATTCGCGCAATCTTTTAGCAGTTGTTGGTGATTTTCCATTGGTGGAAATGGCGATTTTCACGTTTCCTTTGGTTACGATTCCACCTAAATAATAATCACACAAAGGCGGTGTATCGGCGATGTTGCAAATCAAATGTTTTTTTCGACATAAATCGTAAACTCGTTTGTTGACTTCTAAATTATCGGTGCAAGCAATCACCAAATGTCGTTTTTTGAGCATTTTTTTCTTAAACTTGGATTGCGTCAATTTTACCGAAGGATGTTTTTCGACTAATGCTTCTAATTCTGGCAAAAATTGTTTCGCCACAACCTCAACATTGGCATTGGGACTGGATTTGAGCATAAAGGACAATTTTTCTAAACCCACATTTCCTCCTCCAACAATGAGTACATCGAGTTGGTGCAGTTTAAGGAAAATTGGGTATAGTTCATTTCTTTCCATTATTCTCTGGCGCAAACTTTATTGGAAATAAATTCCTTGTAAAATCCTTTTAATTTATTGCGCTCTTTTACCACTTCGCCAATAACGATGATGGCTGGCGAGCTCAAATTATTTTCTTGTACTACTTTCGAAATAGTATCAATGGTTCCAAAACCTACTTTTTCGTTGGACATTGTTCCGTTTTGAATAATAGCCACTGGAGTTTCTCCTTTGGATTCGTTTTGAAATAAACTAACAATTTGTTCCAATTTACTCATTCCCATCAAAATCACAACAGTTGCCGTAGATTTTGCTGCTAAAGCTACATCTTTTGACAATTGATGATCTGAAGTTGTTCCTGTAATGACCCAAAAGCTTTCGGAAACGCCTCTTTTGGTCAAAGAAATTCCCTGATTAGCAGGAACCGCAATGGATGATGAAATTCCAGGAATTACCTCTGTTGGAATTCCAAAGCTTTGAATGTATTCTATTTCTTCGCTTCCACGACCAAAGATGAATGGATCGCCTCCTTTTAGTCGGACCACATTACCATAAGTCAGCGCATTATCCACAATTAATTGATTGATTTTGTCTTGCGAATATTCGTGACAACCTTTTCTTTTTCCAACAAATATCTTGATGGATTTCTTAGGTGCATAAGCCAATATTTCTTCGTTTGCCAAAGCATCATACAAAACCACATTGGCCTTAGCCAACGCTTTTGCACCTTTGATAGTGAGCAAATCGGGATCGCCCGGACCTGCTCCTACTAAAGTTACTTTGGGTTTAACGATATTATCCATTTGCTAATTCTTTAGCTCTGTAGGCTTCGATAGCTTCAAAAAAATCGGTCGCTTCTTGAATGTATTTTGTTGCGAATTCCTCAGACGGTTCGTTTTGATTGATTTGATAAACCAAGTCTTTGAAAGTAGATTTCAATTCAATTTTATTGGTTTCTATAAAAACAGTATCGAATAAATCAATGATTCCAGCGTGGTGATTTGTTTTTTGGTTTTCGGATAATAATAATGCTTTCGCTCCATTTACAAATCCAGCATAAGCTAAATAAATAGCATCTGACCATTTCTTGTCATTCAAAGCTTCACTTGCAAAAATTATTTTTTCTTTAGCTTCAAAAATCAAAGTAGCTACTAAATCAATTACTACACCAGCACATTCGCCCACACCAATAGCTTTTACATAATTATCGGCATTTCCCCAATCGATAAAATCTTCGTCAGTAAGATTAGAAGTTTCAGCAAGAGGTGTCAATAAGTCGAAGAAATATTTTTCGCCTTGAGCATCATAATAGTCCAAAAAGGATTTTTCGTTGGCATTCGCTTCAAAATCATCCAAAATAGAACGCAAAGCAGCTGGCCCACGACGACTAGGAATTTTGATTACTTTATCGGCAAATCTTCCTTGTCCATTTCCTAAATTTCCTCCTCCTAACAAAACTTGAAGCCCTGGAGCCACTAATTTTCCTGAATTGATTGACATTCCTTGAAAACCAATATGTGCCATATTGTGTTGTCCACAAGCATTCATACAACCACTAATTTTTATAACAATTTCTTGATTGTTAGCATATTGAGGATATTCAGCAGCCAAAACTCTTTCTAATTCCGTAGCAATTCCTGTACTGCTGGCAATTCCAAGATTACAAGTATCGGTTCCAGGACAAGCGGTAATGTCGGCAGTAGAATTATATCCTAAAGCTACGAAATCTAATTTCTTCAATTCTTGGTAAAAAAAGACTAAATTATCCTCTTTTATATTTCGAATAAGAATGTCTTGTCTTAATGAAAAACGCAATTCGTTAGCTCCATAATTTTTTATCAAATCGGCTAGTAATCTGGCTTTGTCTGTATAAAAATCGCCCACAAGAACTTTGATTCCAATGGCTACATATCCTGCTTGTTTTTGCTGAATTACATTCGATTTTTTCCAAGCTTCGAACGCTTCAAGATCATCAATTTCTACTTTTGGAGCAACTAATAATGGGTCTGGAATTGGACCATCAAAAGCAGTTGTATCAATCTCGAAAGTTTTACACGACAAAGCTTTTTTCTCTTCTTCGACCAATTTCAAGAACGCTTCTACTCCTAAATCTTTGATTAAGAATTTCATACGAGCCTTCAAACGTTTAGATCTTTCGCCGTGACGGTCAAAAACTCTAAGAATTCCTTCGGTGGTTGGAATAATTTGATTGGCAGGAACAAATTCTGATAATAATTCGGCGTGATGCGGTTGTGAGCCTAATCCTCCACCCAACATAATTTTAAAACCTCTTTCGCCATTTACAATTCTAGGAATAAACCCTAAATCGTGCAAATAACTCAGTGCAGTATCTTTATCAGAAGAAGAAAATGACATTTTGAATTTACGTCCCATTTCCTGACAAACCGGATTTCTCAACAAAAACTGAAACATGGCGTGTGCATAAGGCGACACATCAAAAGGTTCATCAACATCTATTCCAGCAGTTTCACTGGCAGTAATATTTCTAACAGTGTTTCCGCAAGCTTCACGAAGTGTAATATCGTCTTTTTCTAATTCAGCCCAAAGTTCAGGTGTTCTGTCTAAACTCACAAAGTGAATTTGGATATCTTGACGAGTTGTAATGTGCAAACGTCCTCTTGAATATTCATCAGAAACTTTTGAAATTCGATGCAATTGCTCGCTCGTTACTTTCCCGAAAGGTAATTTGATACGAATCATTTGAACGCCTTCCTGACGTTGACCGTAAACACCACGCGCTAAACGAAGGCTACGAAAACGCTCATCATCAATTTTCCCATCACGGAATAAAGCAATTTTTCTTTCTAAATCGATGATATCTTTTTGAACTATTGGGTTTTCTATTTCTGTTCTAAAACTTTCCATATCTTTTTTTTAGTGTTGGTTGTTAGTTGATGGTTGTTAGTTGATGGTTGTTAGTTGCGTTACTAAAAACCATCTATAATCAACTATTTAATAAATCCTACTCCTGCTGTTGTATTAGTTGTTGCATCAATCAAAATAAAGGCTCCATTTGATTTGTTGTCGGTATAAGCATCAAAATAAATGGCTTTGCTCAACTTGATAGTCACTTCTCCAATTTCGTTAATACTCAATTGGCTTGCTGATGTAACCCCTGAATAATCGGTAGCGATTACATTTTTCACGCTATCGATTTTGGCCAAAACCCTGTTGGTGTTGTGTTGTACAAAATATTTGGCTCCAGCTACTAATTTTTTGCTGTCCATCCAACAAACAGTTGTTGTAATGTCTTTTTCTACTTTAGGTAATTCGTTTGATTTTACAATCATATCGCCACGAGTTACATTAATATCATTTTCCAATTCGATTGTAATTGATGAACCCACGCTTGCCTCGTCAAATTGTTGATCAAAAAAGTGAATTTTGGTTACTTTCGATTCTGTCAAAGAAGGAAGAACTGTTACAGCATCTCCAACTTTAATAGTATTACCATATAATTTTCCAGCATATCCTCTAAAATCGTGGTATTCTTCTGTTTTTGGGCGAATAACCGTTTGCACAGGAAAACGAGCTTGACCATTATCATACACATCTTTCGATTCTAAATTTTCTAAATGCTGCAGAATGGTTTGTCCTGTGTACCAAGGCATTTTTCCTAATGTTTCTACCACATTATCTCCAGTCAAGGCGCTCAACGGAATGTAACTCACGTTTTGTTCTTTGTAAGCACTTTTGGCATTCAATGCTTGAAAGTCGGCTACAATTTTATTATAAACTTCTTCTGAATAATCAACCAAATCCATTTTGTTTACAGCAACAATCACATCTTTTACTCTCAATAAATTATTGATAAAAAAGTGACGGTAGGTTTGCTCAATCACTCCTTTACGAGCATCGATCAAAATGATAGACACTTGCGAAGTCGAAGCTCCTGTAACCATATTTCTTGTATATTCTACGTGACCTGGAGTATCGGCAATGATGTAACTTTTTTTGGCAGTCGAAAAATAAATGTGTGCTACATCAATCGTGATTCCTTGTTCTCTTTCAGCTACCAAACCATCGGTAGCCAAAGAAAAATCGAGGTAATCGTATCCTTTTTGCTTGCTGCTTTTTTCTATTGCTTCTAATTTATCTGTAGTCAAGGATTGCGTATCATACAATAATCTTCCGATTAAAGTACTTTTTCCGTCATCTACACTTCCTGCTGTTGCTATTTTTAAAACTTCCATTCTTTTTTTTGGTTGTTGGTTGTTGGTTGATGGTTGTTGGTAGTCTTAACTATCAACCATCAAACAACAACTATTAATTATTAAATTTTAAAGATGATTATTGAAGATACCTAAACTATCAACCAAAAACCATCAACCATCAACTATTAAAAATATCCTTGTTGTTTTCTTTTCTCCATTGCTGCTTCCGAACGTTTGTCGTCAATTCTAGCACCTCTTTCAGAAATAGTCGATTGTCTAATTTCGCCCACCACTTCTGAAATTGTTCCTGCATAAGAATCAACTGCAGCCGTACAACTCATATCTCCAACGGTTCTAAAACGAACTACTCTTTCTTCTGTTGGTTCATCTTCTTCTTGAAAAACAAAAGGGGAATGTGACCAAATCATGCCGTCTCTCAAGAACACTTTACGCTTGTGCGAAAAATAAATCGATGGTATTTCGATTTGCTCTTGCTCGATATAACTCCAAACATCTAATTCTGTCCAGTTCGAAATGGGGAAAACACGAACGTTTTGACCATTTTCAATTTTTCCGTTCAATAAATCAAATAACTCAGGTCGTTGGTTTTTCTCATCCCATTGACCGAAATCATCACGAACCGAGAAAATACGCTCTTTAGCTCTTGCTTTTTCTTCATCACGACGGGCACCACCAATACAAGCATCAAATTTAAATTCTTCGATAGCATCCAAAAGTGTAGTGGTTTGCAAGCTGTTTCTACTAGAATATTTCCCAGATTCTTCCACAACTTTACCTTCGTCAATAGCATCTTGAACATTACGAACAATTAATTCCAACCCTAATTCTTTTACCAAACGGTCTCTGAATTCAATAGTTTCTGGAAAATTGTGCCCAGTATCTACGTGCAACAATGGAAAAGGAATTTTGGCAGGAAAGAATGCTTTTTGCGCCAAACGCACTAATGTAATTGAATCTTTTCCGCCAGAGAAAAGCAATACAGGTTTGTCAAATTGAGAAATTACTTCTCTAAAAATGTAAATCGCTTCGCTTTCTAAAGCATTTGTTTTTAATACTGAACTCATTCTTTTTTGTTTAAGAGTTTAAAAGTTTAAAAGTTTAAGGTTGTTGTAACCTCTACTAAAATCTCATAAACCATTATTATTATTTTCTATTCTCTTGATTCTATTTTCTAAAATCTGCCTTTTTACTTTTGGTGTAAACCACATTCTTTGTGACTCGATTCCCAAGACCATCTTCCCGCTCTAATATCTTCTCCCTCTGCAATTGCACGAGTACAAGGCGCACAACCAATGCTTATAAATCCTTGTTTATGTAAAGCATTTTGCGGAACATTATTATCATCAATGTATTTTTGAACGTCTTTCAATGTCCATTTCAACAAAGGATTGAATTTGATGATGTCGAAATGGGCATCATATTCAAACAAATCTAAATTATTTCTATTCTCTGATTGTTCGGCTCTTAAACCTGTAATCCAAATAGAATTTCCTTTCAAGGCTTTGGTCAATGGCGCTACTTTTCGAATAAAACAACATTCTTTTCTGTTCTCTACCGATTCATAAAAACTGTTTGGCCCTTTTTCTTGAAGTAATTTTTCTACCGCAGCAGCTTCTGGAAAACAAACCTTAATTTCTTTTTTATATTTTTTCAAAGTTCTATGAAAAACATCATAAGTCTCTTGAAACAAACGCCCAGTATCCAAAGTAAAAATAGTAATTGGCAAATCGTTTTTGGCAATTAAAGCCGTAACCACTTGGTCTTCCTGCCCAAAAGAAGTAGAAAAAACCACTTTATCTTTGTATTCATTAGCCAAAAACGCCAAAGTTTCCTCAATGGAAAATTCTTTGGTTTTTTCTAATAAAGTATTCACTATTGATACACTCATCGATATAAAATTATATTATTAAATCTATTACCCTATCGGTTTTGTAGATTAGTGCGCAAAAATACGACTTTATTCTAAATAACAAAATAATATTAAAAAAAAATTAAGAGTTAAAATGCAATGTCTGCCAGGGTGTTATTTTCTAAAATCATCAAAGTATTGTCCCGTACTTCCATCATTAGTTTGCGAACAGCACAAATAGATTCGTCTGTGCAATCATCGCATTTTTCATAAAAATTGTGACTAGCGCAAGGCAACAATGCAATGGGACCTTCAAGAATTCGATACACTTTTGCCATATTGATATCTTTGGGTTCTTTGATGAGATAGTAACCACCACCTTTGCCTTTTTTGGCACCCAAAAAACCAGAATGTCGCAAGAGCAACAAAATACTTTCTAAAAATTTGAGCGAAATATGCTCCGCTTTTGCAATTTCAGCAATTTGAACTGGTGTATTGTCTTTCTGGCGAGCCAAAAAAGTCAATGCTTTGATTCCGTATTTTGTTTTTTTTGAGAGCATTCGGTTAATAAAAAATTAAAAATCTTGATATACTACGAAACTACAAACTTTTTCATATTTAACTCTTTTAAATTTAAATTTTCTTGCGATAAAACAAAAAAACTGTTTAAAATTTCTTCTAAACAGTTTTTGTTCATTTAATTTAAATCTAAAACACAGAGCCTTTTTCTATCTTTTTTGGTCGAAAGTATATCTAATTCCCAAAAGACTCCTAATAGTAACATCATCTTCAACTCTGAATTCAGGTGTTAGTTCTAAAACAACAGCTATTCTCTTAAAATCTTTGATAGGGAAAATTTCTAATGACGCTGGAACTACAATTGCATTCACTTCATCAAAACCACGGAATGGGCTTACATTAAGTCCTATTCCAATTGAAAATCTATGATACTCCTTAGTTTTAAAATTATAAAAAGCATTCAATTCAATTGGCAAATTATCAATATAATTATTAGCAAAAATCTTCATTTCGAAACTTATCTTCTTGGTTTTCTCAGTATTTATTCCAAAAACATAACTAGAATATCCTGTTACTGCAAGTTGCGCACTAGTGTTATTGCTAATAGAAAATAAAGTTAAAAAAACTATATATTTAAAATAATTCCTTTGGATAACATTTTTGTTTAAAATCATCGTTTAAAATTTTATAAGTTTATCAAAATTTATTGATGCTTGCGCTTAATATTAATATGAGAAAGATTATACTCTTGTTCCATTGAATCCGTGAATTGTACTATTGTTTGACCAAGATCATCATCCTTACTTTTACTGGGTACAGTTACTGAGATTGATACTCCTCCTGGTACGGCTGGAGGGATTGTCATAGATACAGACGCAGATTGTCCGCCATCAAGTTCCATCCATTTTTCCACCATTAAATTGCCAAATGCAACAGTAGTCCAATTACCAATAAAAAACTGATAATCGTACCACTTATTATTTCTAAAATGACTTCTTTTACGTTTGTCAAATTCTTTTTTGACTTCATTGCCACTAGTCCCTTTACAAATTATCGCAAATTCTAATTTTCCCGCTACCCAAGGCTCAATTGCACCTAAATCAGTTACTTGCACTATTCCTCCAAACTCCGCTTGACCATCAGACCTTGATGGAATTCCAGTTGTAGAAAAGTAATTCGAAAAAACATCATCTCCAACCGAAGACATATTTACACCTGTTTCCTCTTGTCCAATAACCCAAACATCATTTTCCCAAGCAAAATCTTCTGTAATATTATCATAAAAAATTAATTCACCATCAAAAGTTAATACATAACCAGGACTTGCATTTGTTATTGGATCATAAACATCTTGATTGACACCCACAGTTTGTTCAGCTAATTTTGCAGTTGCAGATGACTTTTGATTTAATCTACTTTCTTCAATAGTTTCAGCTCTTGGATAAAAAAGAAGCGGTTCTATTCCACCATTTAGAGACTTAATTCTAGCAGACAATGCTGCTAATTCTTGAATAGGCTCACTAAAACTAATATTATCCTTATATTCTGCAATAATTTTAGATAAATAAACATTATATTCACCATGTTCCTGTTTTAAACATTCGTTCAAAATAAACTGTTTAAATTGTTTATTTTTGGACATTTCCAAAATTGGAACAATCGCTTTTTGCTTTAATTCAAAAATTTCTTTTGTATTGTCTTTTATTTCTTGAGAACTCACAACATTCCGTGATGAATTATCTTCACAACCAAACAATCCCATTGTAACCACAAATAAAATAATAATTTTTTTCATTTTTGCTATTTAAAATTAATAATTGTTTTCTGATATATCACAGTAAAATTGAAAATTGAAAAAAATTAATTTAACAAATTATTAATTAAATTTAACAAAAATTTAACAAGAAATAAAATATGGTATAACAATAATTATAAATTTTTAAACCAAAGCTTGCTCCAAATCAGCAATAACATCTTTCACCGTTTCCAATCCTACAGAAACACGCACCAAACCATCGGTAATACTTACTGCCAAACGTTCTTCGACAGACAATTTGCTATGTGTTGTTGAGGCTGGATGTGTTACAATGGTTCTGGTGTCGCCTAAATTGGGTGACAACGAACATAATTTTATTTTATTCAAGAAAGCTCTTCCGGCTTCAATGCCACCTTTGATTTCGAAAGCTACAATGTTGCCTCCCAATTTCATTTGTTTTTGAGCAATTTCATATTGAGGATGTGATTTCAAGAAAGGATATTTTACCAAACTCACATTCGGATGCTGTTCTAAAAACTCGGCTACTTTCAATGCATTTTCGCAATGTCTGTCCAAACGTATCGCCAAAGTTTCCAAACTTTTGGACAATACCCAAGCATTAAACGGCGATAAAGAAGGCCCTGTCAATCGAGAAAATAAATATATTTTTTGAATCAATTCGGCATCACCAACAGTGATTCCACCCAAAACTCGTCCTTGACCATCCATCAATTTGGTCGCCGAATGGATAACCAAATCAGCTCCCCATTTTATAGGTTGTTGCAAATAAGGCGTGGCAAAACAGTTGTCGATAATCAAAATCAAATTGTGTTTTTTGGCAATTGTACCAAGCAATTCCAAATCAATAATATCAACAGCAGGATTGGTTGGTGATTCGGCAAAAAGTATTTTGGTATTGGGTTTGATAAAACTTTCAATAGTTTCCGGTTTGTCAATGTCGAAATACGAAGTTTCAATTCCCCATTTTGGAAAATAATTGATAAACAAAGAATGTGTCGCTCCAAAAACACTTCCCGCCGAAACGATATGATCACCCGAATTCAACAAAGCCGCCAAGGTAGAATAGACCGCCGCCATTCCGGATGCGAAAGCAAAACCAGAAGCAGCACCTTCCATTTGGCACACTTTATCCACAAACTCATTGGTATTGGGATTGCTGTAACGACTGTAAATATTTCTATCTTTTTCGTCAGCAAAAGAGGCACGCATATCTTCGGCATCTTCAAATACAAAACTAGAGGTTAAGTACAAAGGCACTGAATGCTCTAAATATTGGGTGCGCTCTAATTGATTGCGTATGGCTTGGGTCTCGAAACCGAATTCTTGTTCGTTCATTCTATTTTGTTTAAAGTCTAAAGTTTAAAGTTTAAAATGGTTGGAAAACTGCATTTCGACTTTTACTCTTTAAACTAATAATTTAATTGATTAAATCTTTTCTAATGGGCTTCCGTTCAAAACTACTTTATAATGTATGGTTGCTGTCGGTTCTACCGTTTTGGCAACCGAGCAATATTTTTCGAATGACAATTGGGCTGCTTTCGAAGCTTTGTCTTCTTTAATAGTTCCTTCCAAATAAAAGACTACTTGAATATCTTTGAATGGTTTGGCATCTCCCACTTGCACCCTTTCGCCTTCTACATCGGCTTTGAAAGAAGTGATTTCTTGACGTTGTTTTTTCAAGATGGAAATCATATCGATTCCACTGCAACCTGCAACACCCATTAAAACCAATTCCATTGGACTTGGCCCCATATCATTGCCTCCAAAATCAGGTCTTGCATCTACATTTACTATATGTCCACGTTCGTTTTTCAATTCGAAGTGGAAGTTTTCGTTTACTCTATTTAATGTTACTTTCATTTTTTATTTTTTTGGACGCGAATGAAACGGATTTCAAACGCGGATTTTATATTTATTTAAATCTAAATTCTACAATCTTAAATCTCTACCCTTTCTCCGACAATCTTAATAAATCACCAAAAACTCCTCTCGCTGTAACAGCCGATCCTGCACCAGCACCTTGAATTACAATTGGTCTGTCTCCGTAAGATTCTGTGTAAATTTCGAAGAAGGAATCGGAGCCTTTCAATCCGCCCAAAGCGGTATCCGAAGGTACGGAAACTAATTTTACTTCTAGATTTCCTTTGTCGTTTTGTAAATCGCCCGACAATTCGCCGATGTATCTCAACACGTGATTCGGTTCTTGCTCTTCTTTTATTTTGTTGTAAATTGGGTCGAATTCTTTTAATTTATTCAAGAAATCGGCAACGTTACCTTCACGCAAATGTTCTGGAATCAGGTTTTGAATGCTAATTTCTTCAAATTCGTTTTGCAAATCCAATTCTCTTGCCAAAATTAATAATTTTCGACCCACGTCGTTTCCACACAAATCTTCTCTTGGATCGGGCTCGGTGTAACCGTTATCAATCGCTTCTTTCAAAATTTCACTAAACGGAACATCTTTGGCTGAAAAATTATTGAATAAATAACTCAAAGTTCCCGAGAAAACACCTTTGATTTTAGTGATATTTTCGCCCGAAAGATGCAATAATTTGATGGTATCAATTAATGGTAAACCTGCACCCACATTGGTTTCATATAAATAATTCTTTTGATTTTCGGCCAATACTTTTCTCAAATCTTTATAGAATTTATAGCTCAAGGTATTCGCCACTTTATTCGAAGAAATCAAGTCGAAACTATTTTCTGCTAAAGTGGTATAATGTTCAACAAATGCTGCACTTGCCGTGTTGTCAATGGCAATCAAATTCTCTAAATTATTAGCATTGGCAAAAGCGATAACATCATCTATTGTATAGGAGAAACCATTGGTTTGAATCTCATTTTTCCAATTGGGTGAAACGCCGTTTTTATTCAAAAGCAAATTCTTAGAATTGGCAATCGCAAAAACATTCAATTTAATATCTTTCCTTTTTTCGATAGCTGGAGCCGATTCTAAAATTTGATTAATCAATGTTCCTCCCACCAATCCGTGACCAAAAACTGCGATATTTATTTTCTTAGAAACGCCAAAAATCTCACCGTGAATCACGTTCAACGCCTTGTTTAATTGTGCTTTTTTGACCACCAAGCTCACATTTTTTCCTGTTACAGTATTATTGAAAAGGATTGGCACAATTCTGTTTTTAATCAAAGCCGTGTAAGGTTTGTGAAAAGTGCTCAAATCCTGCCCAATTATCGAAATAACCGAAACATCATCGGTGATTGAAATTTTGTTTACGTCTTTCGAATAGAAATCATTTTCGAATTCTTTTTCTAATTCGATCATTGCTTTTGTGGCTTGATTAGAGTTGACCACAAGTCCAATTCCTCTTTCAGACGAACCTTGTGAAATGATGCTTACGCTAATATCATTATCGCCCATTACTTTAAAAATTCGAGCGTCAACACCTGTTTTTCCAAGCAATCCTCTTCCTTCAAGATTGACCAAAGCTACATTTTCGAGCACCGAAAGTGTTTTAATCCCTTCTTTATTCGATTTGGATGTGATTAATGTTCCTTGATTTTCGTGATTGAAAGTATTCAAAATTCGAAGTGGAATATTTTTTTCCAACAACGGAATAATGGTTTTGGCGTGTAAAATAGTTGCACCAAAATTGGCAATTTCATTGGCTTCGTTAAAAGACAAACGATCAATTTTTTTGGCATCGGGAACTAAATCTGGATTGGCAGTATAAATTCCGTCAACGTGCGTATAGTTTTGCAATTCTTCGGCATCGACATAATTGGCAATCAAAGAGGCCGAATAATTACTACCATTTCTCCCTAAAGTGGTGGTTTCACCGCTGCTATTTGAACCGATAAAACCTGTAACAATGTTAACAACAGCAGCATTTTCTTTGAAATAATGGATTACATTTTTCTTAGAAATTTGCTCAATAGGTTGTGCATCCCCAAAATTAGAATCGGTTTTTATTAATTCTCTGGTATCAGCAAAACGAGCAGCAATCCCTTTTTCATTCAAGACTGCGGTAATTAATTTTGCCGAAATTACTTCGCCTTGTGACAAAACTTGGTCTTTTATTTTTTCGCTATAATCACCAATCAAACTTACTCCCTCAAAAAGTTTGTCTAAAATGGCAAATTCTTCTGAAAAATCAACCTTGTATTCATCTTGCTGGTAGCTTTTAAAACTTTCTAGCAACGGTTTGTAATTGCCATTTTTGGCTGCAATGGTCAAAATATCTTCCAATTCATCGGTTGCATTTCCTCTTGCCGAAACAACAACTGCAATGTTTTCGCCCTTGCTTTTTTTATCGATAATAATATCTAAAACTTTATTGATTCCCTCTCCGTTGGCTAATGATTTTCCGCCAAATTTTAATATTTTCATCTTATTTTTTTTATTTTTAAAAACAACATCCAATAAATTGTTTAATTGTTCGTATTCCATCAAAAAAGCATCGTGTCCGTGTTGCGATTCGATTTCGCTGTAAAAAACATTGTGTTTGAATTTTTTAATTTCGTTGTAGGTTTCCTTATTTTCATTAGCCGTAAAAAACAAATCCGAATTTATTCCAATGATATAAATATTAGCATCTACTTGAGAAATTAAATCTTCAAAAGAAGTTTTTCCTCTTGTAATATCGATAGTTTTCAGCAACTGATTCATCATTTTATAAGCCGAAAGCTGAAACCTTTTTTGCAGTTTCTCGCCGTGATGATTCAGCCAACTTTCCACTTGAAAGGATTCGAAAGAATCAGTTGAATTTCTTTGAAATTTTTCTTTGAAGGATTCTGGTGTTCTATAACACAACATTGCGTGAATACGAGCATCTTCGATAGGTTTAGACGAATTGCAAAGAATTTTTTCTTGCAAATAGCAATTCGCAATCAACCAATCGGTCGATTTCCAATCGGAAGCAATTGGGAAAAAATTATGGGTTAATTTAGGATCCAAAGCAATCATTTCCCAAGCAATTCCGCCACCAACAGAACCGCCGATGAGTGCAAATAATTCTTTCACTTTTAGAAATCGAATGCCTTCTAAGAAAAGCCTAGCCACATCGCGAGCTGTAAAATCCAAGTAATTTTCGATGTATGTCTTATCAAATCCATTGCCTGGCACGTTAAAAGCTAGAATAGAATATTTATTAGTATCGATGGTTTTGTTGTCACCAATAAGATTATTCCACCAACCTTTTTCGCCCACTACATGGGAATTTCCGGTCAAGGCGTGATTCACCAAAACAATAGGAGCGGTATTCAACACTTGACCAAAAACCTGATAACTTAAGTTTATGGAAGGAATTAGCACGCCACTTTCGGTGGTGAAATTTTGTATTTTAATTGTTGTTGGTTTATTTTCCAATTTTCAAATCTTTTTAGATTTTTTTGATTTGTGTTTGGAAATATTAGAAAGAAAACTAGAAGTGTCTAGATTCTTGTTGTTATCTTTTCCCAATAAATCGGGATAGAATGTAGCACCTTCTTCGTTGGCAAAGGGTTGCTAAGCTTTCATCGGGTCTATTCCCTCGAGCTTTCTTTATAACATTTCAATACGTTTGTGAACTTTAAGTTGCAAAATAACTACATTTTTTTTGAATTACCAAATATTAAATAGTTTGGCATTTCTTTAGAATTAAAGACATCATTGGAAAGAGTTTCAATTTAAACACTTTCCAATGATGGTATGTAAAAGTTTACTTTCTACCTTTTTTTAGATAAAAAGAACTTCATTTTCTTCAGAATACATTTGCGTTAACAAAGATTTTGATTCTTTTTTAACTGCTGAACTTTGGTACAAATTGATCCCAAATTTTGGGTATGCAAATTCAAAGTTAGTCGTTTCCTCTGTATCCTTTTCTGTTTTTTTACTCAAACTTTTGAAAAAAGGAAATACTCTTGCTATATATTTTAGTGTTTTCATAATCGTATATTTTTAATGTTTTTGTTTTTTTTAAAACATATCGAATTCAGTTTTTCCTATGTTCAAATATGTTTGATTTATGCTATTAAATTGTCGAAAACGGCTTTTAAATCGGCCTTCAAATCTTCTATGTCTTCCAATCCAACCGAGAGTCTGATTAAATCCTTGGTAACTCCCGTGGTAACCTGCTCTGCATCGGATAACTGTTGATGCGTGGTACTCGCCGGATGGATAATCAATGATTTGGTGTCTCCAATATTGGCTAAAAGCGAAAATAACTTGGTTTCGTCGGCTACTTTTTTGGCGGCTTCAAATCCTTTTTTAAGGCCGAAAGTTAGCAATCCGTTTTGTCCTTTGGGTAAATATTGTGTTGCCAAATCGTAATATTTACTGGACTTCAATCCTGGATAATTGACCCAAGCCACGGCTTCCTGCTTTTCTAACCACTGCGCTAATTCCAATCCATTTTGGCTGTGTTTCTGGACACGGACTTCTAAAGTTTCTAAACCTTGAAGAATCTGAAAAGCATTAAACGGACTTAAAGCAGCTCCAAAATCTCGTAACCCTTCAATCCGAACTTTGGCAATAAAAGCGGCATTCCCTAATGCTTCGTGATAAACCAATCCGTGATAACTGTCCGAGGGCTCTGTAAATTCAGGAAACTTTCCGCTACTCCAATCGAATGTTCCTGCATCAATAACCGCGCCACCAAGCGAAGTTCCGTTTCCTGCAATGTATTTGGTCAAGGAGTGAATCACAATATTGGCTCCGTGTTCAATCGGATTTAGCAAATAAGGCGAAGGAACTGTGTTGTCCACAATAAAAGGCACTTTGAATGCTTTGGCTTCAGCTGCTATGGCTTTCAAATCCAGAACATCTAATTTTGGATTCCCTAAACTTTCTGCAAAAAATACTTTGGTATTTTCATTAGCAGCTTTGGTAAAATTGCTTGCATCTGATGGATCTACAAACGTGGTGGTAATTCCTAATCTTGGCAAAGTATTGCTAAACAAATTATAAGTTCCGCCGTATAAACTATTGGAAGCCACAATGTGGTCGCCAGTTTTCAACAAGACTAATAACGAAGTGGCAATAGCCGCCGTGCCTGATGCGGTAACTACTGCTGCAATTCCGCCTTCCAGAGCTGCTAAACGTTGTTCCAAAACATCATTTGTTGGATTATTTAATCTGGTATATATAAATCCCGCTTCGGCAAGTCCAAATAAATTGGCCGCGTGATCCGAATTATTAAACACATAAGAACTGGTTTGATAAATAGGTACCGCTCTTGTTCCTGCTGTTTTAGTAACGTCGTGTCCTGCGTGTAATGCGTTTGTAGCGAATTTTGGTGTGCTCATATTTTCTTTATTTTATTTTTTTAATTGTTTTTATTTTTTTAATGTTTGTTCAATGCTTTAAAACAAAAAACCCTTTTAGACACATATCCAAAAGGGTTTTAAGTTTTGTTCAACTTATACTTTCGGAATCAACAGACACGAGCACACATCATAGACTTTGCACAAATCATCGATTTGACATTGCATTTGTTCATTTGTTTTTGTTGTAAGTTGTTCATTGTAAATTATTTTAATTATTTGTGTTGCAAAAAAAAAGCTTCCCGTTAGTTGGGAAGCTTTTTGCTATGTGAATTTGAAATCAAATTTATGCAATAGGCGACCCACAGGATATATCCTTAATCTGTTTCGACATTTTACATACATTTAAAATCATTTTGCTTTCCTTTTTTGTTGTGACAAATATCTAAACTATTATTTAGAAATCCAAATATTTTTAAAAAAAAATTACACAAACAGGCAAATCTTTAAACAATCTATAAATCAAAGGATTCTATGCCTTAATTTTTAACATCAAAAAAAAGTTAAGATTAATTTGCAATTCAATTTGGTTTCATACCTTTGCAGCCGATTAGAGGAAAAATTTGAACTGATTGCAACCTCGTTAAAAAAATGCTAAAGCAGCAACTCTCCTTTAGCACTATTTTCCAGCAATTGTTTTTTTCTTCCTCGCTTAATTTTAAAATTATATTATTATGGCTTATTTATTTACGTCAGAATCTGTGAGTGAAGGACATCCAGACAAAGTTGCGGATCAAATTTCGGATGCGTTAATTGATAATTTCTTGGCTTTTGACCCAGAATCAAAGGTAGCTTGTGAAACTTTGGTGACTACTGGACAAGTTATTTTGGCCGGTGAAGTGAAATCTGAGACTTATTTAGACGTTCAAACCATTGCTAGAGACGTTATCAAAAAAATTGGTTATACCAAAAGTGAATATATGTTTGAAGCCAATTCTTGTGGTGTTCTTTCTGCCATTCACGAACAATCTGCCGATATAAATCAAGGTGTTGACAGAGCTAGCAAAGAAGAGCAAGGCGCTGGTGACCAAGGAATGATGTTTGGTTATGCTACCAATGAAACTGAAAACTATATGCCTTTGGCTTTGGATATTGCGCACGCATTATTGATTGAATTGGCCAATATCAGAAGAGAAAATACTGAAATTACTTATTTGCGTCCAGATGCTAAATCACAGGTAACTTTAGAATATTCAGACGACAACAAACCACAACGTATTGATGCGATTGTAATTTCGACCCAGCACGACGATTTTGCACCAGAGGCTGAAATGTTGGCGAAAATCAAAAGTGATTTAGTTTCTATTTTGATTCCAAGAATTAAAGCCAAATATCCTCAATACGCTCATTTGTTTAACGACCAAATTCAATACCACATCAACCCAACAGGTAAATTTGTTATCGGTGGACCTCACGGAGATACTGGATTGACAGGAAGAAAAATTATCGTGGATACTTACGGAGGAAAAGGAGCTCACGGTGGTGGTGCTTTCTCAGGAAAAGATCCAAGTAAAGTAGATAGAAGTGCCGCTTATGCCACACGACATATCGCCAAAAACCTTGTTGCAGCTGGTGTTGCCGATGAGATTTTGGTACAAGTTTCTTATGCTATTGGAGTTGCAAAACCTATGGGAATTTTTGTTGACACTTACGGAACTTCAAAAGTGAATTTAACCAATGGTGAAATCGCCAAAAAAGTAGAAGAAATTTTCGATATGCGTCCTTATTTTATCGAGCAACGTTTGAAATTGAGAAACCCTATTTATAGTGAGACTGCTGCTTACGGACACATGGGACGTAAACCAGAAACCGTAACTAAAACTTTCAAAGCTCCAGGTGGAATTGAAAAAACAGTAACCGTAGAATTGTTTACTTGGGAAAAATTAGATTTTGTAGATCAAGTGAAAACGGCTTTTGGGTTGTAATCCTCACCCCCAACCCTCTCCAAAGGAGAGGGAAGTAAAAAATCATAACATAGAAAAAACCTGACGAAATTAAATTGGTCAGGTTTTTTTGTTTGTAGCCCAGATAGTAATGAAAATCCTTTGTTGAAAAAAAATTTGTTTTTCTTGCAAAAAAAAGAGCGACCAACGAAAGCTCCTTTTTTTGCTTAGAAAAACTATCTTTTTCAGCGAAGATTGTAATGGATAGCTGGATTAAGCTCCTAAATATTATACTTTAAAGAGAAAATTAAATAGCGAGGTTGAACAGTATATTGTGAAGTTCTAGTAGAAAATTGTGAGAAACTGTCATCGTTGATAGACTTCGTATTTAAGAGATTTGTTGCGCCAATTTTATATTCGAATTTGCTGTCTTTCTTTTGATAAATTAGACTTGCACTCAGAAAATCATATTGATTATTGACCGTTTTGTCGGTGTTGTAATAATGATAAAATTCATATTCTGCCACGAACGAAAAGGCATTTAAAAAGTAATAATCCAATTTAGCAAAGGGTTTGTCAGTATAAAAAACATTACTATCATAATTATTGATTACAATATTATAACCTACTTCTAAATTGGGTAATTTTTTATAATTGGTTGAAGTTCTCAGGGTATAGCTTTGAGTAAAACTCTCTTTTTTGGATGACACATTATTTTGAATATTATTAAATAGCGACCAATTGATATTTGCTGATACAGAGGCTTTATAATTCTTCAAGAAAGAACGCCCATAAGAACCACTTCCTGAAAGCGTTTCGTCGGCAAAGTCTGAATTGTAAGGCACCGATGATTGATTTACTCCATCAAAAAAGGCTTTGGTTTTTATGGCATCAATTCTTTTAGAATAATTCAAAAAGGCCGAAATATTTTCTAAATTAAACATATTGTATTTGAAATAACGCAATGAATGTTGACGTGCAGTTGCGTTTTCGAGTGTTCGACTTCCTTTTCGTAAACTATTATAATTGGAGAACACAAATCCTTCAGACAACTGATTGATGTCGGTAAAATTATTAGTGTATGAAAAATTATAAGTCAAAGATTCCGCTTTCTTGATTTGATAAATCGCTAATAAATCAGGTAAAGCTCTGGTGAAGTTTTGACTGTAATCGGTGTTCAATTGCGTGTTCGTCATATTGTAACTGTGCAAACTTACCCCTGGTGTAAAAGTAAATTTACCCGTTAAAATCTTGTAATGCAATCCCAAAAAGGCATCGTTAAATCTATAATTTACATCATTAACATTGACCTGACTGTCTAATTCATTGACATCCTGATTGTCTAGAATTTGATACATACTGGAATTAAAATTTTGATACGAATAGGTATTCCCTAAGGTAATATTGAAATTACTTTTTGGCGTAATCATATAATAATAATCTACTTTCGCATCTAACTTACTTGTGGTTACAAAACGATTTTGACTGATATTATTTCTATCTTGTCCAGAAACATATCCTACCAAATTAAAAGGTTGCGACTTTAAATTTGCATTGTAAAAAGGATCTTCTTCTTGATACAAATGCTGCATTTCGACTGCAAAAATATTTTTTTCATTCATCGTATAGAACAAACTCAGGTTTTGATTGACCGAAATGGGTTTTTGCTCTTTTTTTGTATTGATCACTTCTGATGTAGTCATAGAATTGACAATCGCTTCTCGAAACAAAGGGGCATCTTCTTGTTGTTTTGAAAGCTTTGCTAAAATATCGTAATCAAACTGAAAATTAGTTGAAGGTTTGTAACTCGAACTGAGTTTAAACATTCCCAAGTTGCTTTTTTGATTGGACAATTCTTTTTTGTTTTCGACTGATTGAATCTCAGAAGAATTGGGATCTAAATAATTCGTTTGCGACAGGGTTTCCGTTTCAGTGACCGAAGAAGAAAGAATTCCGAAACCGCTCAAAGTCCAAGCTTTGTTAACACTATAGGAGAAATTTGCTGCTCCAAATTGAGTTTCAATTTCTTTGGCTCTGTTATTTCGCATCAATGAAATCCCTAAATCATTGGAAGTAATATTGAAACTAGAACCACCTTTAGCTGATAATCCTCGAAAACCACCTGTCAATTTCATATAATCCTGAATGGTAAGTGGCAATTCACCAATATTATTGAAATTTGTGATTAAATTGATACTGTATTTTGGACTGTAATAAAATAATTTTGGGTTAATTAAATAGCGACTATCCAACATTCCGACTCCGATTCCTGCAGTCAAATCGCCAAACCAGAAATTCTTTTTTCCGGATTTGAGTTTGATATTCATCGCCACATTGTCTTGATTGTTTTCGACGCTTTTAAGAATGGAATTTTCGTTATAATTTCGAAGCACTTGAATTTTATCAATAGCATCGGCAGGAATATTTTTGACCCCTAATTTGGTATCGCCATCAAAAAAATCTTTGCCTTCGACCATTAATTTGGTCACTTTTTTGCCTTCTACTTCTACTTCTCCATCAGCATTAACTTCGACTCCTGGCAATTTTTTTAGCACATCTTCTAGTTTTCTTTCAGTCCCGGATTTGAAAGAATCGGCATTATAAACAATAGTATCGCCTTTGATAGAAACCGGCATTTCGCGAATAATTTCGACTCCATCAAGTTCGACAGCACTGTCTTCTAGGGTAATATTTTTGCTAATATTTGTTGCTGTTGTTACAATTTCAACCTCTTTGCTTTGCATTCCTAGAAAACTAATTTTGATGCTATAAGTTGTGTTAGGTTTCAAACTCAGGGAGTATTTTCCTTTATCATTTGTAATAGCATAAGAATCCATTCCTTTTGTGGCTTGGTTTACTGCCATAACATTAGCCATTTCTACAGGAAGTGATTTAGTGTCTGAAATCGTTCCTTCAAGTTTTACAGCTTGGGCAAAAGAAAAAGAGCTAACACAAAAAAGAACAGCAAAAAATATATTTTTCATTAGGTGGTATTTGAACTATAAAATACTTCGAGTTTTTAATAATACTGTTTTAATTCATTCGCGGCGGTCCACTGTTTCCTCCACGAGAACGCATTTCACGGAATTCTTCCATTTTTTTGATCACGGTTTCATCATATTCCGCTTGCGAAATTAGCTTCCCTTTGGTTGAGGCTTTTATTTCTGCTTTTTCTTTTGGATTTAAAACCACTTTAGAACATAAAATAACAGTTTTACCATCATTGATTTCTAAAATTAATCCAGGAAGCCCCCAATAACTGTCAGGACCTTGATTTACTGGAATTTCAGGAGTGTACCAAGCCGTTACAACCACTTCTTTTGGCATTTCTAATCCACTCATAAAATCAGTTTTCTTATCCTCTGTCTTTGGTTTAGCCGCTGACTCATCCTCTTTTTTAGGTCTTAAATTTTGAAAATCGGTTTTACTTACTGGACGAACGGCTGTTGCTTTGAAACAATTGAATCCGCCAATTACTTGGGTTTCACCTTCCATTTTCCATTTTAAACGAGGTAAAGAATCTTTAATTAAAAATTCTTTTCCCATAAACTCTTTATCGACAGTATATGATTTTTCTTTAATGTTTTTGTAAAATGTTCCTCCAGCTCCCATCATTGAACCCATCATTCTAAAACCACCTCCACCTTGTGTTGGTGCTTCTAGTTTTTCTTCTTCTTTATAAATAGAAGCTGTTTTATCGAAATTGAGAATGAATGTTTTTTCGAACATTTTTTTCATTCTTTCTTCCATATTTTTTTGCATTTCGGGAGTAATGTCTTTGTTTCCAGCCATTCGAGCTTTGAAATCTTCAGTACTTGTTTTAGACTGATAAATAGCCATTCCTTGAAATTCCTGGGCTTGAAGTCCGAAATTGATAGCCAAAAATAATGTGACGTAATGAATAATTTTTAACATAATTCTAATTTTTTTATATTCTCAATTTGACTATTAAAAGTTTTTTTTGTTACAATTTTAATACCTATTTAGCTGTTTAGATAAATAGTCTGCTAAAAAGGTTTAATTCATTTATAAATAATTCCTAAACTACTTTTTTGAACACAATCCATTCAAAAGTAAAACTATATGGCTTTAAATTGAAATTAAATATACGAGTTGCGAAAACCAATAGACGAATTGTATTTTTTTGATGATGAGGATAAAAATCTCTTTTTGAAATTAAAAATATCTGACTCTTGCAATCCTATTTTTTGTAATTTGCTACACTTATGAAAAACATTCTACTTATAGCTTTTATTTCAGTCTTCACTTTTTCGTTTGGACAAGATGAAAAATGTATTGCAATCAAACAAAGCTCAACAACACTAAACACTGATTATTTTATAGGATACGATTCATTTGGATATTATTATTCGATAAAAAACAATGTTCTTTCTAAAAATAACACAAAAGAATCGTTTGAATACAAAAATGTTTCTCTTGGAAAACCCACAAAAATCGACATACAAAATCCATTAAAGATTATGTTGTTTTATGAAAACTTCAACACCGCAATCCTTTTGGACAATCAATTGAGTGAAACTCAAAAAATTAATTTTTCGGAAAATGATATTCCAATAGTGGCTAATGCTGCGGGAATTGCTTCTCAAAATCGGCTTTGGGTTTACAATAGTTTGACCCAAAAATTGGGGTTTTTTGATTATTTAAAAAACACAATTCAAACTTTAACACCATCTTTGAGCGGAAATTTAAAATATTACGAAACCAGCTTTACTACTTTTCAATGGATTGACGACCAACTGAATTGGTATTCGTGTGATGTTTTTGGAAAAATTACCACTTTGGGGAAAATTGCTGACTTCGATCAGATTCAAATCATTTCTAACCAAGAAATTGTTTTTTTGAAAGATGGAAAATTGTTTCTACAAGATTTAAAAACGAATAGTATTTACACGATAGAAAATGTGGAAAAATCATTTAAAAATTTCTTCTACAAAGACCAAATTTTGTCTATTTTTACCAACCAAGAAATTACAAATTATAAAATCACAATACCATAATGCACATAGCAGTAGCAGGAAACATAGGAGCTGGAAAAACGACATTGACCCGTTTATTAGCCAAACATTTTAAATGGGAACCTCATTTTGAAGACGTTGTTGACAATCCTTATCTGGATGATTTTTATCACCAAATGGAGCGTTGGTCATTTAATTTACAAATTTATTTCTTGAACAGCCGTTTTCGTCAGGTGTTGCAAATTCGTGAAAGTGGCAAAAAAATCATTCAAGATAGAACCATTTATGAAGATGCCCATATTTTTGCACCCAATCTTCACGCTATGGGATTGATGACCAATCGTGATTTTCAAAACTATTCTTCGTTGTTTGAATTAATGGAGTCTATGGTAGAAGCTCCTGATATGTTGATTTATTTGAGAAGTTCAATTCCTAATTTAGTTAGCCAAATTCACAAACGCGGTCGCGAGTACGAAAACACCATTTCCATAGATTACCTTAACCGATTGAACGAACGTTATGAAGCTTGGATTCAGACTTATACCAAAGGAAAATTACTAATCATTGATGTGGACAACATTAATTTTGTAGATAATCCAGAAGATTTAGGAATGATTATCAATAAAATTGATGCGGAGTTGAACGGGTTGTTTTAGAACAAAAACTAAAAAGGCTGTCTTGAAAAAGACAGCCTTTAAAATAAACAGTTAACTCTTTGCTTTTCCATAATTAAAAGAAATAATACACGAAAATAAAAGAATTTGCAGAGCAAAAGGAATTACCATAACTGAAATATTAATTGTCTCATTTTCACTTGGTTTAATAATATTTTTCCAAATTTAAAGCTAATCACCCCTAACAACAAAACGATTAACAACAAATAAACTAAAATAATAATTTCAACAAAGTTTATTTTAGCAAAACTCCTCACAATTTTTTGAAATATTAAAGGGATGAAATATTCTTAAAAATTATTCACTAAATTTGTTTTAAAAAAACACACAAGATTATGAAAGTATTAGTAGATATTCCCGACAATAAAGCAGACTTTGGATTAGAGGTATTGCGTAATCTTGCGTTTGTAAAAAAAGCGAGTCCTATCTCTGGTAAAAAATTCGTTTTGATAGAAGAAATAAAAGAAGCTGTTCAAGAATTAAATTTGATTAAAGCTAGCAAAAAACAAGCTCGCAACGCTGAAGACTTTTTGAATGAGCTTTAATATAAAAACGATTGCTGTTTTTGAAAAGCAAACGAAAAGGCTTTTGAAGAAATATCCTTCCCTAAAAAGCGAACTAATACAATTGGTTCAGGAACTAAAAGAAAATCCCGAACAAGGAAATAGAATTGGTAAAAACTGTTATAAAATTAGAATTTCGATAGCTTCCAAAGGAAAAGGAAAATCTGGAGGAGCGAGAATCATAACTCATATTGTCATCTCTAAAGATACCGTCTATTTACTCTCTATTTATGACAAAAGCGATCAAGAAACACTTTCTCAAAAAGAACTTGATGAACTTTTAAAATATATTTCTGATGACTTATAAAAATGGAAATACGCCCTATAAAAACAGAAAAAGATTACAACTTTGCTTTGGAAAGAGTAAACACCCTTTTTGATGCGAAACCCAATACCAATGAAGGAGATGAATTAGATATTTTAGTTACGCTCATAGAAAAATACGAACAAATTCACTACCCTATTCCGGAACCAGATCCAATCGAAGCTATTAAATTTATGATGGAACAAAACGGACTTTCAGATGCGGATTTGGGCGTTATTTTAAATAGTCGTTCTCGAGTAACTGAAATTTTCAAACGCAAAAGAGCTTTAACAATTAGACAAATTCGTTTGCTAACAGAAAATCTTCATATTCCAGCTTCCACTTTAATTAAAGAATATGCTTTAGAACAATAGTTTCATACATATTCAAACAAAAATGTCCCGAAATTTTCGAGACATTTTTTTGTTTATGAATTAAAATCTATTCTACTAATGAGTCAATTTGAGCTTTCACTTCAGCTTCAGTTCCTCTAAAAGCTTTGGATGTAGATTCTCCATTAGAAGTAAAAGTAACAAGTCCTAACGTTTTACCATTAGTATTTGTGATTTCAATCTTTACTTCTTTTTGATTTGCTATTTTTTTAACACAACATGCTTTTCCATCAGGAATGAACTTTCCGTTAGCATCGTAATGTGACAAACACATTTCTTTTTGCTCTGGTGAACATCCTTTTTCGTCACACATTTTTGCACATTCATCTTTGGTCATGGTGGCACATTTAGACATATCGCAACCCATTGGCATTGCTTCTTTTCCCATTGGACAAGACATCTTCATTTCCATTTTGCATTTCATCATCTTGTCATCCGAACTAGCGCTGCCATTTCCTAAAATTGGAGCAATTACTAATCCAATCAAACAAGTCAATTTAATTAAAATATTCATCGATGGTCCAGAAGTATCTTTGAAAGGATCTCCAACAGTATCTCCAGTTACGGCAGCTTTGTGTGCATCCGATCCTTTGAAACTCATTGCGCCATCAACTAATACTCCAGCTTCAAAAGATTTTTTAGCATTGTCCCAAGCTCCTCCAGCATTGTTTTGAAAAATAGCCCAAACTACACCAGAAACTGTTACCCCGGCCATATAACCCCCAAGCATTTCGGCTACCATTGAATTGGCATTGGCATCGTTCATATAAACTAGTTTACCCAATAATACAATTCCAATTGGAAAACCAATGGTCAAAATACCAGGAAGCAGCATTTCGTTCAAAGCGGCTTTTGTAGAAATATCGACACATTTTGCATATTCTGGCTTTCCGGTACCTTCCATGATTCCTGGAATATCTTTAAACTGACGACGCACCTCATTCACCATATCCATCGCTGCTTTTCCAACTGAATTCATTACTAAAGCGGAGAAAACTACTGGAATCATTGCGCCAATAAATAACATAGCTAAAACAGGTGCTTTAAAAATATTGATTCCGTCGATTCCTGTAAAAGTAACATAAGCAGCAAACAATCCTAAAGAAGTCATTGCTGCCGAAGCGATGGCAAATCCTTTTCCAGTTGCAGCTGTGGTGTTTCCAACTGAATCTAAAATATCTGTTCTGGTACGCACTTCTTTTGGCAATTCACTCATTTCGGCAATTCCACCTGCGTTGTCCGATATAGGTCCAAAAGCATCGATTGCTAATTGCATAGCCGTTGTTGCCATCATTGCAGAAGCCGCAAGCGCCACTCCGTAGAAACCAGCAAAAGAATACGAAATCCAGATAGCTGCAGCTAGTACAATTACTTTTGGAAAAGTGGACATCATTCCTGTTGATAATCCTGCAATAATATTGGTTCCTGCTCCTGTTGAAGATTTTGCAACAATTGCCAAAACTGGTTTTGTACCTAATCCTGTATAGTATTCAGTAACAGAAGAAATGATTGCGCCTACAACTAATCCTACCATTGAAGCATAAAATACTCGTATTGATGCTATTTCTTTTAAACCTTCACCAAAGAAACTCATATTCATTTTAGAAGGCAACATATAATCAACTAAGAAATAACAGGCAAGTCCTGTTAGCAAAATAGAAGCCCAGTTTCCAATATTCAAAGCTTTTTGTACATCAGCTTCTTTAGCATCATTAGAATTAATTTTAACCAACATAGTTCCTACTACGGAAAATAAAATTCCGAAACCAGCAATTGCCATTGGCAATAATATTGGACCAATTCCACCAAAAGCATCTTGAATGTTTCCACCCATATCCTTAATCACATAATTGCCCAGAACCATTGCAGCAAGAACTGTTGCTACATAAGAACCAAACAAATCGGCTCCCATTCCAGCTACATCCCCTACATTGTCACCCACATTATCTGCAATTGTAGCAGGATTTCTAGGATCGTCTTCTGGGATTCCAGCTTCGACCTTACCAACGATATCCGCACCAACATCGGCAGCTTTTGTATAAATTCCGCCTCCAACTCTAGCGAACAAAGCAATAGATTCTGCTCCAAGAGAGAAACCGGCTAATGTTTCTAGCACAACAGTCATATCTTCAGTTGACGTCCAAACGCCTTTCATATATACATTAAAAAGGATGATGAAAAATCCTGTAAGTCCTAAAACTGCCAATCCTGCAACACCCAATCCCATTACAGTTCCACCACCAAAAGAAACTTTCAAGGCCTGTGGCAAACTTGTTCTTGCGGCTTGAGTCGTTCTAACATTAGTTTTTGTTGCTATTTTCATTCCCATATTTCCAGCCAAAGCCGAGAAAAATGCACCAAAAACAAAAGCAACCACTATTAATAAATGCGTTGTTGCATTAGGCAAAAAAGTGATGCCAGCCAAAACAATACTGGCTACAATTACAAATAGAGTCATCAATCGGTATTCTGCTTTTAGAAAAGCTAAAGCCCCCTCTTGGATATATTCTGAAATTTCTTTCATTTTACCATCGCCAGAATCTTGTTTTAATACCCAAGCTCTTTTTAAAAACATAAAAACCAATCCAAGTAATGCCATTAGCATAGGCACGTAAATCATTATTGCATTCATAAAGTTAATTTTGTTGTGTTTTAGGTTAAAATTACACAGTTATGATGCAAACGTACTATATTGAAACTAAAAAAGCAATATTCAAACGAATGAATATTGCTTTGTATGAAAAAAATTGAAGTGTATTTATTAAATATTAAATAAATCTGCAGGTTTGTTCTCGATCTGATTGAAACGCTCTGTGCATTCATCGATAATCGCTAGAGCTTCACTAAGATCTCCCCAACCTCCTACATCGACAACCTTATTTTCAAGGTCTTTGTAAACCTGAAAGAAATGTTCGATTTCTTTCAATAAATGGGGATTGATGTCTGACAAATCACTCAAAGAATTCCAAATCGGATCTGAAACAGGAACACAAATTATTTTTTCGTCTGGCCCTTTATCATCGGCCATATGGAAAACCCCAATTGGCTTAACTTCCATCACACAACCCGGAAAAGTTGGCTCGTTGATGAGCACTAAAACATCAAGTGGATCGCCGTCTAGTGCTAATGTTTGAGGCATAAAACCATAATCGGCGGGATACATCATCGACGAAAATAACATTCTGTCAAATCGAATTCGTTTCAATTTGAAATCATATTCATATTTATTTCTGCTTCCTCTAGGTATCTCAATCAAGACATCGAAAGTGGTAATTTTATCTGCTGCCATTTTTGTTTTTTGTTATTTAGTAGCGCAAAAATAGATAAACTAAGAACTTATACAACATAAAATCGATAAATAGCCTATTTCTGCGTTTAAATAACTTTTCAATACAACAGTTTCCGGTTTCTTTTATTCAAATAATAATGCCACAAAAGAAAAGTGGCAATAGATTGATAAGGACTCCATTTTGCAACATAAACTTCCATTTCCTTCTTGTCGTGAATGTCCAGCAACTCCTTGATGGTATTTACTACGGCAATATCTCCAAGAGGAATAATATCTGGAGCTTGGAGTGAAAACATCAAATAAATATCGATGGTCCAATGGCCTATGCCTTTGATTTTGATTAATTCCTCACGAACTTGTTCTGATGATTTGGTTGCAAAACTTTCTAAATCAATATAATTGTTAATAATCGAATGAGATAAAGCCTTTATGTAGGACGTTTTTTGTCGGCTAACGCCAATGTTCCGAAACGCCTCATCCGAAAAAGAAAATAGCGATTCAGGATTGAAATTGGGTTGTTCAGCTTTTAATTTTAAAAAAGTGGCTTTGGCCGAATCTATAGAAACTTGTTGTTCAAGAATTAATAAAACCAAAGTTTCAAATCCTTGTGGTCGTTTTGGAATTGTCGGCAAGCCATATTTTTCGATAATAATCTTAAAAATAGCTTCTTTTTCTAAAAGATATTGAATCGCATTTTCCATATTAGAAATAGAATCCAAATGATATTTTTGTAGCAAATTTATTGGCATCGGGCACATTTAAATAATTGCCTCTCCATGAAAAATCAACACGAAAAAATTTGAAAATATTACCTACACCCGCGCTGTATTCCCAATAGACTTTGTCTGGCGCATGGTACTCCAAACCTGAAGCATTTATGGTTCTGTTGTCGTTTGAAACCGTTCCGTAAACCGATTTTACACCAATATTTTCACGCCAATTTAATTTTCTCATAAAAGGAATTCTAGCAAAAAATCGCCCTTGAAAATCGTGATCCCATTTAAAAGTTACATATTGATCCGTAACAAATTCGTAGTATTTCAAATTGCTAAAAGTATTAGAAATATCAAAAAGCGATTGATTCCCAGGCACAACGCTCATCAATCCGAGTGGAATGTAACCAAATGTTTTTCCCGTTTCAAAAGTTATATTAGATCGTCCTAATGGCCCAATAATAATAGGTTGTCTGTAATACAATTGCAGTTTTTTATAGTTGAAATCACTCGAAAATAAGTTCTTGAATCCTTGACTATATGTCACCAGCAGCGTAGTAAAAGGGCTATCGGCATTGTCTCTTTCGACTCCAAAAGCTATAGGAACTCTATTAGGCGTGTATTCAACTTGCAAATTTACTTCAGATTGTTTTACTTGACTTTGAATTTTGGTTTGTGATAAATCAGTATAATAATCCAAACTGAATTCTGGCGAAGCTGATAGCAACGTTCGATAGGAAACTCCAGTCGAAAAAGTCAAATTTTTAATAGGCTCCATTTCAATCTGAACGTTACTCAAATTGACATTTGTTAATTTATTATTGCTCCCAAAAGTAAGCAAGCCAGAAGATGCATAATTGCGCCCTACAATGTCATTTGTAGTAGTAAGCGATGCCCCAATTTGTTCTATATCTCTACGATTTCCTGCCGAAATAATAACCCTTTTTTTAGGTTCAACCATCCATTTACCAGTTACTCCATATTTAAATTTATCATCTTTAAATCCATATGCAACATACGCTTGCAATCGCCAAGGATCATTTGGACCAGTATAAGTTCTTACTCCTGTTCGCAAACGCAATCCTTCGACTGAATTTTGTCCAATTACTGAATAAATAGGGCCATAATCTAAATTTCCAAAATGAAGATAACCACTATCTAATACTTCAACCAAACTATATAATTGTTGAAATTTCTTGACTGTTTGCAGAGTATCAAGCATTTTATAAACCCCTTTTTCATCTTTGGTAAGATTTTCGAATCGGTTTTTTTCCCAATAGTCATCGGATTTGTTATAGACCTCTTTATCTAAATAATTCACCTCTTCCTTGTAAAATTTCTCCGGTTTTTCGATGTTGAATTTATGATCTCGATATAATGAAGTTCGTTTTCCATAAACTCCTTTGGATTTTTCTTTCTTACTTAAAGCAAAATCCGTCATCATATAATCTTTTGTCATCAAAAAAATGGAATCATTCATAACTTCAAATTCCTGCTCGATATAGATATCTTTTACCCAATTTATATTGGCACTTCGTGTGGCAGCCATATTGATTTTTTTGATAGCAAAAGTGGTGTCGCTCACCCAAAAATCACCTTTAAAAGTCAATTCATTTTTGCGTCTTGGATAGAAAACAATGTTATAACACTTTTTGTCATCAATGTAGGCACTGTCTCTTAAAACATAATTATAGACATCTATTCCTGTTGTCGATAATGGACTTGTAAAACTTTTATCGAAAAAAGTAAGGTGATTGTCATAAATATCAAAATCTGTATATAAATCGTTTACAAAAGCCAGAATTTGTTGATTCCCGTTGAAACCCGAAGTTTTGTTGGCTTTAGTTTTCTCTTTAATTTTCTTCAATTTATTATCTCCGTAAACATCAGTCAAAGCTTCATTAATAAAAATAGGCAAATAGGTTTTTCCAGTAACTTTAGAAGTATCAACATGATTGAAAATAAATTCCATTCCTTTGAACAACTTGTTTTTCATATAAGTACTGTCAATAGTGTTCATATCAAACTCTATTTTTTCGTACTTTTCCATTTGATATTGATTAAACAAATGCAAACCGTTTTTGCGCCTTCTTTCCCAAATTTTTCTAAGAATATCTAAAGCAGGATTGTTCTTTTTTGATGTTTTTCCCCTGAAAATTACAACTTCATTTAGCGTTTCAATTTCTTTTAATTGAATTTTAAAATTATAATTAATAGGTTTTTCCAAATCAATTTCCTTGTCTGAATAGCCTACCGATGTAATAATGATGGTTTTATAATCTTTGGAAGATTCTATATAAAAAACACCGTCTTCACTACATACTACACCTTCACTTGAATTCTTGAAGGCAACATTTGCAAAAGGAATAGGTTTGTTTAACTGGTCTAAAACGACACCACTTACTTTGGTTTGCGAAAAAACAGCGCTCGTAAAAACAACAATAAAAGACAGATATAAAATAATATTTTTCAGCATAATCGTAAAAAAAAACTTCATCGAATTTGGATTCCGATGAAGTTTCAAATATAGTTGATTTCTTATATTAGATTTCCTAAATTCTCTAATATTCAGAAAAGTTTAACAGCTTATTTATTCATTACTTTTTTAACCGCTTTGACAACGTCATTAGCATTTGGCAACCACTCTTTTAGCAAAACTGGTGAATACGGAGCTGGTGTATCTGCAGTAGTAATACGTTGAATTGGTGCATCAAGAAAATCGAAAGCTTGTTCTTGAACGATATAGGTAATTTCAGAAGAAATACTAGCAAAAGGCCAAGCTTCTTCAAGAATTACTAATCTATTTGTCTTTTTTACAGAAGTTAAAATCGCTTCATTATCCATTGGACGAACCGTTCTTAAATCGATAATTTCACAAGAAATTCCTTCTTTAGCTAATTCATCAGCAGCTATGTAAGCTTCTTTAATGATTTTTCCGAAAGAAACGATAGTTACATCTGTTCCTGCTCTTTTGATATCAGCAACACCAATTGGAATGGTATATTCGCCATCAGGAACTTCACCTTTGTCGCCATACATTTGTTCAGATTCCATAAAAATTACAGGATCATTATCACGAATAGCCGATTTCAAAAGTCCTTTTGCATCATATACATTCGATGGAACTACTACTTTTAGCCCTGGAGTATTGGCAAACCAATTTTCTAAAGCCTGTGAGTGCGTTGCTCCCAATTGTCCTGCAGAAGCTGTTGGGCCACGAAAAACGATAGGAACATTAAATTGTCCTCCTGTCATTTGACGCATTTTAGCAGCATTATTTATAATTTGATCTATACCTACTAAACAAAAGTTGAAAGTCATATATTCAACAATTGGTCTGCAACCATTCATTGCCGATCCTACTGCAATACCAGTAAAACCTAGCTCTGCGATAGGTGTATCGATTACTCTTTTTTCACCAAATTCAGCAAGCATACCTTTAGATGCTTTGTACGCACCATTATATTCTGCAACTTCTTCACCCATTAAATATATTGACTCATCGCGACGCATTTCTTCGCTCATCGCCTCACAAATGGCTTCTCTAAATTGTATCGTTCTCATAGTTTTCATTTAGTTCTGTAAATTTCGAACCGCAAAAATAATATTTTAAATCAGTTAAAAGCATAATTTTTGTTTAAAATAATATGTAAATGAATCTTAAAAAAGCATTACCAATAATTTTAAATTAAAAAAGATTTACGAAATCGATATAATTGTTAAAAAATATTATGCACGCATAGTATAATATCCGAATTAATATTTTATTTTTGTGCGAGAATCTAAGAATATTAAATACCCACATATGAAAATATTAGTTTGCATAAGTCACGTTCCAGACACCACTTCAAAAATTAATTTCGCCAACGGCGACTCTCAATTTGATACTAATGGCGTTCAATTTGTCATCAATCCGAACGATGAATATGGATTGACTCGTGCTATTTGGTTTCAAGAACAACAAGGAGCAACCATTACCGTTGTAAACGTTGGTAATGCAGAAACAGAGCCTACTTTAAGAAAAGCATTGGCCATTGGAGCAAATGACGCCATTCGTATAAATGCCAATCCAACGGATAGTTTCTTTGTTGCCAAACAAATTGCAGAAGTTGCCAAAAATGGCTCTTACGATATTATCATTGCCGGCAAAGAATCATTAGATTATAATGGCGGAATGGTTCCTGGTATGATAGCGGGAATTTTAGGGTATAATTTTTTAAATTCATGCATCGATTTATTAGTTGATGGATCTAACGTAAAAGCAATTCGTGAAATTGATGGCGGAAGAGAAACCATTTCAACCACTTTACCTATAATAATTGGTGGTCAAAAAGGATTAGTCGAAGAGAAAGATTTACGCATTCCGAATATGAGAGGAATTATGACAGCTCGAACAAAAACCTTAACGGTAGTTGAACCTATTGATGCCTCCATCAACACAAAAGCAGTTAAATTTGAAAAACCTGCTCCTAAATCGGCTGTAAAATTAGTTGCAGCAGATAATTTGGACGAATTAATTAATTTGTTACACAACGAAGCGAAAGTAATTTAACAATCAGTTTGCAGTCTCGGTTTACAGTTACTCAACTCTAAACTCTAAACTCTAAACTCTAAACTTTTACATTTATGTCAATATTAATATATGCAGAATCCGCAGAAGGAAAATTCAGAAAAGTAGCTTTCGAATTAGCTTCCTATGCCAAAAAAGTAGCTGAATCAATAGGTACTACAGTAACAGCCATAACCATAAATACTGAAGATGTTTCGGAATTATCAAAATATGGTGTGGACAAAGTTTTGAAAATTACCAACGAAAAATTATCGAGTTTTTCAGCAAAAGCCTATGCCGATGTCATCAAACAAGCCGCACAAAAAGAAGGGACTAAACTGGTAATACTATCTTCAACAACTGATAGTATTTATCTTGCTCCACTTGTTGCTGTTTCGCTCGAAGCTGGTTTAGCCTCTAATGTTGTAGAATTGCCAATAAACACCTCTCCCTTTCAGGTGAAAAGAAATGCTTTTTCGAACAAAGCTTTCAATATTACCGAAATTAGTAGCGAAGTAAAAATAATTGGCTTAGCCAAAAACTCCTATGGCATTTTTGAAAATACATCAAATTTATCTGTTGAAGATTTTAATCCAACCATTGGTGAGGCTGATTTTGGAATAAAAGTTGAAAAAATCGAAAAAGTTTCTGGAAAAGTTTCTATTGCCGATGCTGACATTGTTGTCTCTGGAGGCCGAGGATTAAAAGGCCCTGAACATTGGGGAATGATTGAAGAATTAGCACAAGTACTTGGAGCCGCAACAGCTTGCTCAAAACCTGTTTCTGATTTAGACTGGAGACCTCATTCAGAACACGTAGGCCAAACAGGAAAACCCGTTGCTGCAAATTTATATATTGCAGTGGGAATTTCAGGAGCTATACAACACATTGCTGGAATCAATTCATCCAAAGTAAAAGTAGTCATAAACACAGATCCTGAAGCACCATTCTTCAAAGTTGCCGACTATGGAGTTATAGGAGATGCTTTTGAAGTTGTACCACAATTAATCGAAAAATTGAAAGTATTTAAAGCGCAACATTAAAAAAAATATAATTCTAATACCAAAAATAGCTGCCTAAAAATAAGATAATCGTATCTTTGCTTTAGGTAGCTTTTTTGTTCTGCTTTTTTTGTTTAAAATTGCATCCTGATTTATTAAAAATAACTTTATATAAACAAGCACACCGTGCTTTTCCTCTAAAAAAATGAGCTTAGTCAAATTATCCATAAAAGGAATATCATATAGTCAAACCCAAAATGGAGCTTATGCCTTGATATTAAATGAAATCGATGGAGAAAGAAAACTACCAATTGTTATAGGTGCTTTCGAAGCTCAATCTATTGCAATTGCCTTGGAAAAAGAAATAAAACCACCTCGCCCTTTGACTCATGATTTATTCAAAAATTTTGCCGATCGTTTTGACATTGTGGTTAAACAAATCATCATACACAAATTAGTAGATGGCGTTTTTTACTCAAGCATCATTTGCGAAAGAGATAAAATCGAAGAAATAATAGATGCCAGAACTTCGGATGCAATTGCATTGGCATTGCGATTTAATGCACCTATTTTTACGTACAAAAACATATTAGATAAAGCGGGTATTTTCTTAAAATCCAATCCCTCGAATCCCGAAAAAGATGCTCAAGAAATTGACGATGTGCTTTCAAATCCAGAAACTTTCAAACAAAAAGAAGAAAGCAATGAATCAGGCGGAACGTATTCAAAATATACTTTAGAACAACTAAATGATTTACTCGAACAGGCTGTAGAACATGAAGATTACGAAAAAGCAGCCAAAATTAGAGACGAAATTTCAAAAAGATAATTTCAGGTAGCAGGTAGCAAAAAAAATGTTGATTAACAAATGTTAAGGTTCCAAATTCCGAAACTTTTAAACTTTAAACATTAAACTTTTAAACCAAGAATGAAACAATATTTAGATTTAGTAAAACACGTTTTAGAAAACGGAAATCAAAAAGGAGATCGAACTGGAACTGGAACCAAAAGCGTTTTTGGTTATCAAATGCGATTTGATTTGGCCGAAGGTTTCCCGATAGTAACCACCAAAAAACTACACTTAAAATCAATCATTCATGAACTACTTTGGTTCTTGAAAGGAGACACCAATATCAAATACTTAAAAGATAACGGAGTAAAAATTTGGGATGCTTGGGCTGATGAAAATGGAGATTTAGGCCCTATTTATGGTCATCAATGGCGCAACTGGAATAGCGAAGAAATAGACCAAATTGCAGATCTTATAAATGAGCTAAAAGCCAACCCAAACAGCAGAAGAATGCTTGTTTCGGCTTGGAATCCAAGTGTTTTGCCAGACACATCCATATCTTTTGCAAAAAATGTTGCCAACAATAAAGCAGCTTTACCTCCTTGTCACGCCTTCTTCCAGTTTTATGTTGCCGATGGAAAATTATCTTGTCAATTGTATCAAAGAAGTGCCGATATTTTTCTTGGAGTGCCTTTCAATATAGCATCATATGCCTTGTTTACTATGATGATTGCTCAAGTTTGTGATTTAGAAGTAGGCGAATTCATTCACACTTTTGGTGATGCTCACATTTACAACAACCATTTTGAGCAACTAGAATTGCAACTGTCACGCAAGCCAAAAAAATTACCAAAAATGATTTTGAATCCAGCAATCAAAAACATTTTCGAGTTTACATATGACGATTTCACCTTAGAAAATTATGAACCACATGATTCCATAAAAGGTAGCGTTGCGGTGTAAAACAGCTTGTCTATTCACTAATAAAAAAACTAAATAAAACACTAACATGCCATCTCCAGTTTCAGAATGTTTGTATTGTCAAGACAATGAAACATTACACAATTTAATGATCAAAATTTGTGATTTAGAAGTATCACAATTATTCCTATTTAAAGAACAATCTCATACAGGTCGCTGCAATGTAGTTTACAAAGACCACGGTGTGGAATTTCACGAACTAAGCGATGACCAGCGCAATGCTTTTATGCGCGATGTTGCAACAACGGCAAAAGCAATAGCAGCAGCATTCAATCCAACCAAAATAAACTATGGCGCTTATGCTGATACCTTATCGCATTTGCATATGCACATCGTTCCTAAATACAAAGAAGGATATGGTTTTGGAGGGGTTTTCGAAATGAACCCTCAAAAAACCACTCTTTCTGATACCGAATATGCTGAAGTCATTGAGAAAATAAAAGCGGGACTGTAAAGCCAGCTTCCATTTGCTTAAAAACAAAAAAGTCCGCTAATTGCGGGCTTTTTTACTATTTTAAATTTCTAATACACTATTTTCGGCTCCTGCAAATTCATTCCATATAAAATAATCTGCTTCAGGCTCATTAACATAAACTCCATCAATCAGATACTTAAATTCATATGTTGTATCTTTTGGTAATTCGAAAACGCCTTTGAAAGTACCATTTTTTAATTTTGACAATTCCCCTTCTGCCGAATTCCAATTGTTAAAATCCCCTACAACCGAAGCAGTAGTCGCTTCTTTTGCCTCAACCGAAAATGTAACTTTACAAACTGGTTTTGTTTTTATAAATTGTTTCTTGATTGACATAACTATTTCATTTATAGATTTATGCCGCAAAGGAAACAAATTCTGCCGAAGATTCAACATCCTAAGACAAGTTTTAGGATTTCGACAAATAAACTCTTAATAATAAATAGCATCACCAATTTTTATCAATAAAAATTCAGATATTCTAAATCCAAAAACGTTTTCACTTTGAATATTCTTAAATTAAAAAATGATTAAATTTCAAAAAATATTTTATCTTTATAATCAAAATCTTGCTTCATGGAAAAAGAACAACACGAACAATATGAATATGCCAGAAAAAGGCTAAAACAAAAAAAGGGACTTTACTTTCATTTTGTACTATTGGTTTTAGGCAGTATATTTATGTTTATTGCTAATCATTATTCAATATTTGGGTTTACAGCAAATTGGGCTATTTGGGTGATTACATTTTGGGCTTTCCTCTTTATTTTGCATTTTATAAAAGTGTATATTACCGATCGTTTTATGAATAAAAATTGGGAAAGAGACCAAATTGATAAACTTGTTGCTAAACAACAACAAAAAATCGTACAATTGCACAACCAAATAGAAGAGAATTCTACCAAATAAGAACAACACTACATGATTATTTTGATTGCGGCTGTTGCCGAAAACAATGCTCTTGGCAAAAACAACGACTTACTTTGGCATTTACCCAAAGATTTTAAACGATTTAAAGAAATTACCTCAGGACATCATATCATAATGGGTAGAAAAACTTTTGAAAGTTTCCCCAAACCTTTACCAAACAGAACTCACGTCATTATTACTCGGCAAAAAGACTATGTTCACGAAGGTTGCATTGTGGTTCAAGATTTAGAAAGCGCCATTGCTGTTTGCCCAAAAAACGAAGATGCATTTGTTATTGGCGGAGGCGAAATTTACTCACAATCGATTCATTTAGCAGATCAACTTGACATTACAAGGGTACATCATTCGTTTGAAGCTGATGTCTATTTCCCAGAAATTAATTCCAAAATTTGGGAATTAACTTCAGAGATTTTTAATCACAAAGATGAAAAACATCTTTATGATTATACTTTTCAAACCTTTGTTAGAAAAACATAAAAATCCTTATTTCAACCCAAAATTTCAGTTTACCATTTATTATCCAAAAATCTAGTTTACCTTTGTCACAAATTTTAGAAAATGTCAAAAAATATAACACCTTATAAAGATTCGACTTTAAGCAAAAAAGAGCAAGTAGCCACCATGTTTGATACTATTTCGGGCAATTATGACAATCTTAATCGGGTTATTTCTTTTGGAATTGATGTGAAATGGCGCAAAAAAGTTTTGCAAATTGTAGCCAAAAACAATCCAAAAACCATTTTGGATATTGCAACAGGAACGGGAGATTTAGCTATTTTGATGGCACAAACAAAGGCCGAAAAAATCATTGGTTTGGATATTTCTCAAGGAATGCTTGAAGTGGGAAAGACAAAAATTCAAGACAAAAATTTATCTAATCGAATTGAGATGGTTTTGGCCGATTCAGAAAACATGCCATTTGAAGACAATTATTTCGATGCCATAACAGTCGCTTTTGGGGTACGAAATTTCGAGAATTTAGAAAAAGGCTTGACTGAAATTTTAAGAGTTTTGAAACCAAATGGAACATTCGTCATCCTCGAAACTTCGGTTCCAGAAAAAACACCTTACAAACAAGGCTACACTTTTTATAGTAAAAACATACTTCCAATCATTGGGAAATTATTTTCAAAAGACAATGTGGCCTACGGATATTTATCAGAATCGGCGGCAGCTTTTCCTTATGGAGAGGCTCTGAACAATATTTTGAAAAAAATTGGGTTTATAGATGTAGTTGCTTTGCCTCAAACTTTTGGCGTGGCCACCATTTATTCAGCTTCCAAAAAATAATATGAAAAAAATAGTTGTTTTAATTTTATTAGCCCTTTCGACACAAGGTTTTGCACAGAATAAACTCTTTGGCAAAGATCCTATTATAAATCTAGAAAATTTTCAAAAGCAAAAATTGTATTTTGGATTCTATTTGGGTTTTAATTCCTATGATTTCAAAGTAGATTACAAAACCGTAAGTGAAGATATTCAAGTGAAAAAAAATACAGGTTTCAATGTTGGACTTGTTGCTGATTTGCGACTTCAAGAATATATTAATTTGCGTTTTGAACCCGGTTTATATTACACCAAAAGAGATTTGGGCTACCCAAGCAGTTATTTTGAATCAACTCCAACCTATTCTGATAGGTTGCGAGAGGTTAATAGTACTTATATTCATTTTCCATTGTTACTAAAATTTTCTTCGCTCAGAACAGGAAATGTTAGGCCTTATTTATTGGGCGGGCTTTCGGCAACATTAAATTTGTCTAGCAATGCAAAATCTATAGATGACAATTACGAACAGATTTTTAGAGTAAAATCCTGGACTACAAACTATGAATTGGGCTTTGGAATTGATATTTTTTCGGAATATTTTATTTTTTCACCTTCCATCAGAGGTGTTTTTGGACTAACCGATGAACTAATTCGTGACAAAAATCCAGATAGTCCTTGGACTGGCAATATTGAGTCTTTAAAAAGTAGAGCCGTTTTTATTAATTTTACTTTTCACTAGAAAAAGTTAGCTGTTTATAATGTTATAAAAATATTATCCTCGTCGAAACTCGCTCAAAACAATTGCTGTTGCTGTTGCCACATTCAAACTTTCTGTTTTTTGAAGTGTTCCAAATCGTGGAATGGTAAGTCTATTTTGTATTAATGTTTCTAAAGTAGGCGAAATTCCATTGGCTTCATTGCCCATAATGATAATTCCTTCTTGAGGCAGGTTTTCTTTATAAATATTTTTCCCATCCATAAAAGTTCCGAAAACAGGTAATTTTGTTTGAACAATAAAGGATTCTAAATCAATATAATTGACATTGACTCTTGCAATAGACCCCATTGTAGCCTGAACTACTTTTGGATTGTAAATATCGACCGTTTCTCTTGAACAAATGAGTTGGTCAATACCAAACCAGTCACACAAACGCAAAATGGTTCCTAAATTTCCAGGATCACGAACCGAATCCAACGCAAGAATTAATCCTGAGTCGATGATTTTTTTTTCGGATGGGATTTTAAATACCGCCAAACAAGTATTGGCTGTAGCCAATGCCGTAATTTTTTTCAATTCACTATCGTCAATCAATACTTTTTTATGATTCGAAACTTCCTGAAAATCGTTTTGAGTGGTGTACAAATGAACCAATTCAAACTTTGATTCTAGCAATTCATGAATTACTTTTATCCCTTCGGCAAAAAACAATTGAGAAGCTATTCGCTGTTTTTTTTGTTGTAAACTTGTAATTAGCTTGATTTGGTTTTTACTAAGCATAAAATAATGTACTTTTGAATTAAATATTTCCCAACACTTGAAAAATATTAGCACAAAAATAGCAACATTTATTGTAATTGGAATAATAATCTCGGCATGTGATGCTGAGAAGCGCGTTCCTAAAGGCAAACAGCTCCTCACTAAAAATGAAATTGTCGTAAATGACAAATCAACAACAAGCGAAGACATTACCAATCAATTGTACCAAAAACCAAATTCCACTTTTCTGGGGTATCATCTGCGATTGAATTTGTTTAATCTTGCCAAACCCAATCCTGATTCTGCTTTTCAAGCGAAGTTTACTAATAATCCAAAGAAATACGAACGAATGTCAAAATGGTTATCGGCCAAACAAGTCGATCGATTGGGACAATCTTTTTGGTATCATGGTCTTCATAATTTTTTAAAAGAAACTGGCGAACCACCTGTAATTGTTGACACAGCAAGAACTCAAAAATCTATTGCAAGAGTAAAATATTATTATTTTAACAAAGGTTTTTTTGATGTAAAAGCTGCCTACAAATTAGACAGTTTAAGTGAGAAAAAAGCAAAAATAAAATACACCATTACTACTGGAAATCCTTTTTTAATTGACACTGTATCGACCTCTATTCAAACTCCGGTTTTGGATTCATTGTATCAAACAAAAATTTCCAACTCTTTTATAAAGACTGGCAAACTATACAATACCGAAGATTTCACCAACGAAAAAGAACGCATTAGTACACACCTCAGAAATAATGGAGTCTATAATTTTCAGCCTAATTATGTGACGTTTGATTTAGATACGTTGAACCACAACAAAAAAGTAAATGTCAATTTGATCATTAAAGATTATTCTTATCAAGACAAAGACACAACAAGAACAGAACCGTTCAAAATGTACAAAATAAGCGATGTAAACATTTATACCGATTATTCTGCAACCAATAATAGCGCTGTATTTGCCGATAGCACCACCTATAATAATTTCAATTTGTACAGTCACTCTAAATTGAAATACAAACCTAAGGCAATTACCGATGCTGTTTTTATTACCAAAGGAAGTTTATTTGCTGATTTTAGAACCGTTTTGACAACACGATACCTTAACAATCTGAAAATTTTTAATTATCCAACCATTTTATATGAAGTAGATAAAAGAGATACCACAGCCCAATCGCTTATTGCAAAAGTGTATTTATCCCCTCGAAAAAAATACAGTTTACAAACAACATTAGATGTGACGCATTCGAACATTCAAGACATTGGAATTGCTGGAAGCATTTCTGAAACCATTCGAAATGTATTTAATGGAGCCGAAACACTAGAACTTTCTGCACGCGGAAACATTGGTTCTTCTAAAGATTTGGCCAATCCTCAAAGCAAGTTTTTTAATGTGTCTGAATATGGAATTGACGCTAAATTAAATTTTCCTCGAATTTGGTTTCCTTTTGCCACCGAAAAAATTATTCCTAAAAGTATGATTCCCTCGACTTTAGTGTCTGTAGGTTTATCAAACCAAAAAAACATTGGTTTAGACAAACAAAATGTTACAGGAATGCTCGCTTATAATTGGAACCCAAAAAAAAATAATACCGCTCGATTCGATATTTTCAATGTCCAATATGTACGAAATTTAAATCCTGAAAATTATTATAATGTTTATGAGTCTTCCTATAATGAATTAAACAACCTTGCAAAAACATACAATTATACTGAACATGTTGACATTGATGGAAATTTATTAATAGAAGAAGGTACAGATGGATTTACAGATCAAGTTTTAACTAAGGCAATTACCGTTTCAGATACAGATTACGAAACTGTGAGCAGTATTGATGAACGAAAAACACGACTAACTGAAGATGACTTTATTTTATCTACCAGTTATTCGTTTTCAAAAACCACAAAATCCGATCTAAAAGACAATACTTTCTATCAATTCAGAACCAAAATTGAATCGGCTGGATCGGTTTTGTCATTGATTTCAAATGCAGCAAATTTACCTAAAAACGCAAATGGCAATTATGAAATTTTCAACTTAGAATATTCTGAATATATAAAAACAGAATTCGATTATATTAAATATTGGGATTTCTCAAAAGAAAAAGTTCTGGCCGTTAGAAGCTTTTTTGGGATAGCAATTCCGTACGGAAATTCAAAAAACATTCCGTTTTCAAGAAGTTATTTTGCAGGAGGATCTAATGATAACAGAGCTTGGGAATCCTATCGTTTAGGACCAGGAAGTACAGGCGCTACTAATGACTACAATGAGGCCAATATGAAAATCGCTTTGAGCGCCGAATTTAGATTTAAAATATTAGGAAGTGTCAAAGGAGCCATTTTTGCCGATGCTGGCAACATTTGGAACGTACTTGACAATATTACTGATAAAAGAGCCACGTTCGATGGAATTCAAGATCTAAAAGAACTAGCACTCGGAACAGGATTTGGACTCCGATATGACTTGAATTTTTTTGTAGTTCGATTTGATTTAGGATTTAAAACCTTCAATCCTGCTAATGAAATGGGAAAACGATGGTTTTACGATTACGATTTCGCACATTCTGTCTTTAATTTTGGTATAAATTATCCATTCTAATGCTAATTAATTCTTATTTTTGCAAACGTAAAAACAACAACAATATAAAAACAACTTAAACAATTTACAATGGCACATAATATAAAACCAGGCGTAGCCACAGGAGATCAGGTACAAGAAATTTTTAACTATGCAAAAGAAAAAGGTTTTGCATTACCGGCGGTAAACGTTACTGGTTCAAACACAATAAACGGAGTTTTAGAAACAGCAGCAAAATTAAACGCACCCGTTATTATTCAATTTTCGAATGGAGGAGCGCAATTTAACGCTGGAAAAGGACTTTCAAATGCTGGAGAAAAAGCTGCAATCGCTGGAGCAATCGCTGGAGCAAAACACATACATACATTAGCCGAAGCATACGGAGCAACTGTAATTTTACACACAGACCACTGTGCCAAAAAATTATTACCTTGGATTGACGGATTATTAGATGCTTCTGAAGCACATTTTGCAGCAACAGGAAAATCTTTGTTTTCTTCACATATGATTGACTTATCTGAAGAACCAATCGAAGAAAATATCGAAATCTGTAAAGGATATTTGTCTAGAATGAGCAAAATGGGAATGACATTAGAAATCGAATTAGGAATCACTGGCGGTGAAGAAGATGGGGTTGACAATTCAGATGTTGACAGTTCAAAATTATACACTCAACCTTCAGAAGTATCTTATGCTTACGAAGAATTATCAAAAGTGAGCCCAAGATTTACAATTGCTGCTTCTTTTGGAAACGTTCACGGTGTTTACAAACCAGGAAACGTAAAATTAACTCCAAAAATCTTGAAAAACTCTCAAGATTACGTTCAAGAAAAATTCAAAACTGGACCAAATCCTGTTGATTTCGTTTTTCACGGTGGATCAGGTTCTACTCTTGAAGAAATTAGAGAAGGAATTAGCTATGGCGTTATCAAAATGAATATTGATACTGACTTACAATTTGCTCTAACAGAAGGAATTCGTGACTTTATGGTTAACAATATCGATTATTTGAAAACTCAAATCGGAAATCCAACTGGTGCCGACGCTCCTAACAAAAAATATTACGATCCAAGAAAATGGTTGCGTGAAGGAGAAGTTACATTCAATGCAAGATTAGAACAAGCTTTTGCTGATTTGAATAACGTAAATACACTATAAAAAGTGTTCAGTGTTCAGTTTTTAGTATTCAGTTTTACACTGATTATTAAAAACTGAATGCTTTTTTACTGAACACTGAATACTGAATACTGAACACTGAATACTAAAAAAATGGCTTGGTTTAAAAGAACAGAAAAAGGAATCACTACAGCTACCGAAGACAAAATGGACATTCCAAAAGGGCTTTGGTACAAATCGCCTACAGGAAAAATAATTGATGCCGAAGAATTAGCTCGCAATCTATACGTAAGTCCAGAAGATGGTTTTCACGTAAGAATTGGAAGTAAAGAATATTTCGAAATATTATTTGACAACAATGAGTTCAAGGAATTGGATGCCAAAATGACATCAAAAGACACCTTGCATTTTGTAGATACCAAAAAATATTCTGACAGGCTAAAAGACACGATTTCTAAAACCAAATTGAATGATGCAGTTCGAACAGCTGTTGGAAAATCAAAAGGAAAAGATTTAGTGGTTTGTTGCATGGATTTTGCTTTTATTGGTGGTTCAGTTGGAGGAGTTGTGGGAGAAAAAATTGTTCGTGGAATAGATTATTCTATCAAAAACAACATTCCATTTGTAATGATTTCAAAATCAGGTGGTGCCAGAATGATGGAAGCCGCTTTTTCGTTGATGCAATTAGCAAAAACATCGGCCAAATTAGCCCAATTAGCTGATGCAAAAATACCTTACATCTCTTTGTGTACCGACCCAACAACTGGAGGAACAACAGCTTCTTATGCGATGCTTGGTGACATCAACATTTCAGAACCAGGAGCATTAATAGGCTTTGCTGGACCAAGAGTTGTAAAAGACACCACCGGAAAAGATTTGCCAGAGGGTTTTCAAACTGCCGAATTTGTTATGGAACATGGATTTCTGGATTTTATTACACCAAGAAAAGAATTGAAAGATTCTATCAATTTGTATATCGATTTGATACAAAATATCGATATTAGATAGTTTTTTACAAACACACAAATACCAAAAAACACAAAGTTATTGCTTTGTGTTTTTTTATATCTTTATTTTAAATTTTGGAAGATGAAAAAAGTAGTTGTTTTGATATTGATTTGTTTGCTTTTTGGGTGTAATAAAAAAGAAGATAGTGAGGTTCAAAAACCTTATATTATTTCTGCAGCAAATATAAAAATTCAAAAATATTCAGATTCTTTAAAAAATAGTGGAAGCAAAATTAGAGTATTACCCTTGAAAGGGTTTTATGGAGAATGTAACCTAATAATTGATAGGAATGGAGATGTTCTGTATTTTCAAAATAAAAAAGTTGGCAGAATATGTGGTACAGAAATGGAAAATGACACTCTGCCTCAATTCCTAGATTTACAGCCAAAGGACTTAATAAAAATACCAAAAGATTGTATTGAGAAATTTATTGATGAAAATGTAATGACTAAAGAAAAAAGAAGACAGATTTTAGTTGTAGGATCGCAAACTGACACCATCAACGACCAAAAGATTTTATCCTTTTTTTATAAAATAAAAGTCCCGACGTATCTAATACGAAGAACAACACAAGAAGAAGACACGGTTCTTAGTTACAAGAAAAAGAATGCTTTTTATTACTCAGATTCAATAAAATGGGACAAAACCAAAATTAAATTTCCAGATTAGGATTTTCAACTGATCACTAAAAACTGACTACTGAACACTTCCTTACATCCCTGTTCTAATCGCCTCAACAGGATCAAGTTTTGCAGCAGAAATGGCTGGAAGAATTCCCGAAATGAGTCCAATAATGGCTGCCAATCCAGTTCCTAAAAGGATATTTCCCATTCCCAAAACAAATTCGAAATCTAATGCTTTGGTCAAAATCATGGCAATAATCCAAACAAGAAGCAATCCAATAATTCCGCCAATTACTGATAGAATAATGGCTTCAAACAAAAATTGAAACAAAATAAAACGGTTTTTGGCACCCAGCGATTTTTGAATTCCGATAAGATTGGTTCTTTCTTTTACAGAAACAAACATTATATTGGCAATACCAAAACCACCCACAAGCAAGGAAAATCCGCTAATAATCCAACCCACAACATTCATTTGAGAAATAATTCCGTCAATAAAATCGGTGAATCCAGAAAACACATTAATAAAAAAATTGTCGATTTCACCCGATTTAACACCGCGAAAGGCTCTTAGTTTTTGAGAGATTTCAGCTTTATAAGCGTCCATATCAACTCCTTTTTCAGGTTTAAAAATAATTACATTCACTAATCCTTTATTATTGTCCCCAAATTGTTGACGAACAAAATTTACAGGGATAAAAGCAGAACTATCATCATTGCCAAACATCCCTGAGCCTTGTTTTTTCAAAACTCCAATAACCGTAAAACGTTGTCCATACATTCTGATTTTTTTTCCAATAGGTTCAGAATCTTCAAACAAAGACTTCGCAATTTCATTTCCAATTACCACTACTGGGGCTGCAGAATTGGCCTCAGACTCGGTATAAAATCTGCCCTCATCGAATTCCAGCCCTTGTATGTCAATAAACTCGTGCGAAACTGGCACAACATTTACAGATGTTACCGTATTCGAACCGTATTTTAAAGATTCGCTTTTGGTAAATATTTGGTAGCCCATTTGATCTGTGTTGGTCATTGCTCCTTTCAAATAGAGATATTCATCGTATTTTACATTCGGAAATTGTTCTCTTTTCCACTGTGGAATTTCAGAAGGACCAAAAGACATTTTCATCAAATAAATAGTATTTTTATCTAATGAGCTCAAATCTTTAGTAATTTTTTTATCTAAGGAATCAACCGCAGCCAGAACAGCAATTATCGAAAAAATACCGATAGTAACACCAAGCAAGGATAATAAAGTACGCAGTTTATTGTTTCGCAAAGCATTCATTGCAAAGCGGAAACTCTCAGATAATAGTCGAAAATAAACTAGCATAAAACGGGGTTTTGTGTTATTGTAAAATTCTAAAAATATTCTTCATAATCCTAATGAAAAATCAATAACTCATTGGTAGCTTTTTTTAAGATATTGTTACAGAAATAGATTTGAATTTTATCATCAAAAAAACTACTTTTGCACCACAAAATTTTAACTACACGATGAGCACAACAAAAAAAATCCAATCAGCATTAATTTCTGTCTTTTCAAAAGAAGGTTTGGAACCAATAATTAAGAAATTACACGAGCAAAATGTAACTTTTTATTCTACTGGAGGAACTGAAGAATTTATCAAAAACTTAGGTATTCCGGTTGTTCCTGTAGAAGATGTAACATCATACCCATCCATTCTTGGAGGAAGAGTTAAAACTTTGCATCCAAAAGTTTTTGGTGGAATCTTAAACCGTCAAGACAATGAAAGCGATGTGCAACAAATGAAGGAATACAACATTCCTCAAATTGATTTGGTGATTGTGGACTTGTATCCTTTTGAAAAAACTGTGGCTTCTGGAGCTAGTGAAAGCGACATTATCGAAAAAATTGATATTGGTGGTATTTCATTGATTCGTGCTGCTGCCAAAAATTTCAAGGACACAGTAATCGTTCCATCGGTGGCTGAATATTCTTTGCTTTTGGATTTGATTAGTACTCAAAATGGTGCCACAACATTAGAAGACAGAAAATTGTTTGCTACCAAAGCATTCCATGTTTCTTCTCATTATGATACCGCAATTTTCAACTACTTCAATACCGACGAAACTATTTTTAAAACAAGTATTGCCAACGGTCAAGTTTTGAGATATGGAGAAAATCCACACCAAAAAGGATTTTTCTTTGGTGATTTCGACGCCATGTTTAATAAAGTTCACGGAAAAGAATTGTCATACAACAATTTATTAGACGTTGATGCAGCCGTAAATTTGATTAACGAATTCAAAAACGATGGCCCAACTTTCGCCATTTTAAAACACAATAACGCTTGCGGATTGGCAACAAGGTCAACTATTGCCGAAGCTTATAATGCAGCATTAGCTTGCGATCCAACTTCTGCTTTTGGAGGAGTTTTGATTGCCAATACCAAAATTGATGTAGCCGCTGCAACCGAAATCAACAAATTATTTTGTGAAGTTGTTATTGCTCCAAGCTATGATGAAGCAGCACTAGCCATCTTACAAGAAAAGAAAAACAGAATTATCTTAATTCAAAACGAAGTAGAATTGCCACAAAAACAAGTGCGCACTTGCCTAAACGGAGTTTTAGTTCAAGAAAGAAACAACATTACCGATACTAAAGCAGACTTAAAAACCGTTACCATAACTGCACCAACTACGCAAGAAGTAGAAGATTTGATTTTTGCGTCTAAAGTTTGCAAAAACACCAAATCGAATACGATTGTTTTTGCCAAAAACGGCACCTTAATTTCATCAGGAACGGGACAAACTTCAAGAGTAGATGCTTTGATGCAAGCTGTCGATAAAGCAAAAGCTTTTGGTTTTAGCCTAGAAGGTGCTTCAATGGCCAGTGATGCATTCTTTCCATTTCCAGATTGTGTACAATTGGCAAAAGAAGCTGGAATAACAGCTGTAATTCAACCAGGAGGTTCTATAAAAGACCAATTGAGTATTGATTATTGCAATGAAAATAAAGTTGCAATGGTATTTACAGGAACACGTCATTTTAAACATTAATTTGTTTAGCTTTGTACATTATTTTTTTATAAATTTTATACCCTTATAAACTTATGGGATTTTTTGATTTCATGACCGAGGATATTGCGATAGACCTTGGTACCGCAAACACTTTAATCATCCACAATGATAAAGTTGTAATTGACAGCCCTTCGATTGTTGCTCGTGATAGAGTTTCAGGAAAAATCATTGCTGTTGGTAAAGAAGCCAACATGATGCAAGGGAAAACCCATGAAAACATTAAAACGATAAGACCATTGAAAGATGGTGTAATTGCAGATTTTGATGCTTCAGAAAAAATGATAAGCATGCTTATCAAAAGTATTCCAGCATTGAAAAAAAGAATGTTTACTCCTGCTTTAAGAATGGTAGTTTGTATTCCTTCTGGAATTACTGAGGTAGAAATGAGAGCGGTAAAAGAATCCTGTGAAAGAGTAAATGGTAAAGAAGTATATCTGATTCATGAACCAATGGCAGCAGCTATCGGTATTGGCATTGACATTATGCAACCTAAAGGAAACATGATTGTCGATATCGGAGGTGGAACTACAGAAATTGCAGTAATCGCTTTGGGCGGAATTGTTTGCGACAAATCGGTTAAAATTGCTGGTGACGTTTTCACCAATGACATTGTATATTACATGCGTACCCAACACAACCTTTTTGTTGGAGAAAGTACTGCTGAAAAAATAAAAATTCAAGTGGGAGCCGCTATCGAAGATTTAGAAACTCCTCCAGAAGATATGTCAGTTCAAGGTAGAGATTTATTGACTGGAAAACCAAAACAAGTATCAGTTTCATACAGAGAAATTGCCAAAGCATTAGACAAATCGATTCAACGAGTAGAAGATGCTGTTATGGAAACTTTGTCTCAAACCCCGCCCGAATTGGCAGCAGATATTTACAACACCGGAATTTATCTTGCTGGTGGAGGATCGATGTTGAGAGGTCTTGACAAAAGAATTTCACAAAAAACAGATTTACCTGTATATATCGCTGAAGACCCTTTAAGAGCTGTGGTTCGCGGTACAGGAATGGCACTTAAAAATCTTAGCCGATTTAAAAGTGTTCTAATCAAATAAAAATGTTTAGTTAGGGTGACGAGTTTCAATTTTCAACATACATTATACAGCTAAAAAATGCAGCAAATATTTAATTTTATTTATAAAAACAGTAATAGATTGCTGTTTTTGCTGCTTTTGGGCATTTCGCTATTTCTTTCTATTCAATCCCATTCTTATCACCGAAGTAAGATTATCAGTTCGGCCAATTTTTTGAGCGGAGGAGTTTATGAAAGAATCAATAATGTTAATGAATATTTGAATTTAAAAACTCAAAACGATGCACTTGCTCAAGAAAATGCTCAGTTAAGGAGCATGCTTTTTCATACCAAAGACACCACTGCAGCTCCTAAATTAGACTCTATAAAAGGTATAAAACCCTCAGATATCATAGTTTCAAAGGTAATTCACAATTCATTTAGTTCACAAGAAAACTACCTTACTTTAAACTCTGGTAGCCTTCAAGGAGTGAAACAAGATATGGGAGTAATTAATAGTTTGGGAATTGTTGGAATAATTGACAATACTTCTAAGAATTATTCTACGGTAATAAGTATTTTAAATAACAAATCTCGAATAAACGCTAAGCTGAAAAAGTCAAATCATTTTGGTTCTTTGACTTGGAATGGAAAAAGCACAGGTTTTGTTCAATTGACAGATGTTCCAAGATTAGCCTCAATTAGAAAAGGTGATACCATTGTAACAGGTGGACAATCAGTTATATTTCCTGAAAACATTAATATTGGAACCATTGATAGAATAAAAATAGATGATCAAACTCATTATTACACCATTGAGGTGAAATTATTTAATGATATGACCAATTTAGGTCATGTGTATATCATCAAGAACGAAAATCGAGAAGAAATTATCAATTTAGAAAAAAAGGAAGAAAAAGATGAATAGTGTTTTATTCGTAAATATTTTTCGTTTTATAATACTGCTAACAGTTCAAATTATTATTTTCAATAATATGAACTTTTGGGGCTTTATTAGTCCATATCCTTATATTCTATTTATTATATTATATCCTGTAAACGGCAATAAATCTGGACTTTTAGCAGCAAGTTTTCTTCTAGGGTTGATGATGGATTTATTCAGTAATTCGGGAGGATTTAACACCGCAGCTTGTGTCATTTTGGCCTATTACAGACCGTATCTTTTTAAGTTTTCGTTCGGATTAAGCTATGAATACCAAACTATTAAGCTAAATGATGTTCTAACACCCGAAAGATTTTCTTTTCTATTATTATCCGTATTAATTCATCATTTAATTCTCTTTACTCTAGAAGCGTTTAAATTTACTTTACTATTAGATATTTTATTACGAACCGTACTAAGCACAATCTTTACATTATTAATTTGCATCATTATAATCTATCTTACAAAGCCAAATAGACGATGAGAAAAGTATTGCTCCCTTCAATGATTATTATTGCAGCGTCTTTACTGGTATTACGCCTTTTCTATTTGCAAGTTATCAATGATTCCTTTAAATTAAAATCAGACAATAATGCTATCAAAATACAATATGACTATCCCGAAAGAGGTTATATTTATGATAGAAACGGCAAATTGCTAGTAGCCAACCAGCCGTCTTATGACATTATGGTCATTCCAAGAGATATAAAAAATTTAGACACCTTAGAATTTTGCCAATTATTAGCTATTTCAAAAGAAGATTTTTTAGAAAAAATTGCTAAAGCAAAAGTATATAGTCCTCGATTGCCGTCTGTTTTTTTAGCACAACTGAACAAAAGTGAATTTGCAGCTTTTCAAGAAAAAATTAGAAAATTTGAAGGATTCTATTTTCAAAAACGTTCCTTAAGAGACTATCAAGTTAATTTTGGAGCGAATATTTTTGGTTTTATTACACAGGTTAGCGAAAATTTAATAGCAAAAAATCCATACTACAATAGCGGTGATTTAATTGGAAAACAAGGGGTTGAAGAAAGCTATGAAGAAGTTTTGCGCGGAATTAAAGGGGTGAAATACATTCAAAAGGACAAATACAATCGCGAAATTGGTTCGTTCAAAGAAGGAAAATATGACACAATCGCCGTTCAAGGAGAAGACATTAACCTAACCATTGATATGGAACTTCAAAAGTATGGCGAGGAATTAATGATAAACAAGAGAGGTGGAATTGTGGCTATTGAGCCAAAAACAGGTGAAATATTAGCCTTGGTGACCGCACCAAATTATGATCCAGCAATCTTAGTAGGTCGCCAACGATCTAAAAACTATACGATGTTGTATCGTGATTCTATCGCAAATCCACTTTTTGATAGAGGACTACTGGCACAATACCCTCCTGGCTCACCGTTTAAAATATTGACAGGGCTTGTTGGTCTTCAAGAAAATGTGATTGACACCCACTCTACATTTATGTGCAACCACGGTTTTGCTTATGCTCCAGGACGATTCCAAAGGTGCCATTGTGGTGGTGGCTCGAGAGATCTTAATGTTGGCATCTATAAATCTTGTAACGCTTATTTTTCTAATGTGTATTTACGAACCATTGGCAAATACAAAAGTACCCCTTACGCTGTAGATGTTTGGAGTAATCATGTCAAAAGTTTTGGTCTCGGACAATTTATGGGCTATGATTTGCCAACAGGAAAAAAAGGCAAAATACCCAATTCAAAAACATATAAAAGAATATATCCTGGTTGGGGATATAGTGGAAAAACCATCATATCCAATGCCATTGGTCAAGGAGAAGTTTTGTTGACTCCAATTCAATTGGCCAATATGATGTCGGCCGTTGCTAACGAAGGCTATTATTATACACCTCATATCATCAAGAAAATTGAAGGTGAAAAAATCGATAAAAAATTCACCACTAAACACGTTACAACCATTGACAAAAGCCATTTCAAACCTATGATTCAAGGTTTGTTTGATGTATATAATTTTGGTACAGCAGCGGGTTTACGTGTAGAAGGCATTGATATTTGCGGAAAAACAGGAACAGCCGAGAATTTTGCAAAAATAAATGGCAAAAGAACTCAACTAGAAGATCACTCCATTTTTGTTGCTTTTGCTCCGAAAGATAACCCTAAGATTGCTATCGCCATATTGGTAGAAAATGGAGGATTTGGATCAGTAATTGCAGGACCAATTGCCAGTTTAATGATTGAAAAATACCTTAAAGGAAAAATCACAAGAACCGATTTAGAAAAAAGAACATTAGAAAGAAGTTTGCAAGATCAATATGCCAAGTTGGGTGGACTTTCGGAAGTGGTAAAAAAAGAAATGAGAAAAAAGGATTCTATCTTAAAAAGCAAAATTGTTGTCCCAAAAGTAAAAATAGATACTACTAAAAAACCCTAAAAGATTCATACCAAATGAAAAACCAAAGTTTAACCAATAATATCGACTGGATTTGCATTGCTATTTATATAGTTTTGGTTATCCTGGGTTGGTTGAACATCTACTCTTCCTCCTTGTCTTCTATGGAAGGAACAGCCGAAAAACAGTTTATTTTTATCATATTAACTATTCCATTAATTTTTATTATTCTATATGCTGATGGAAAATTCTATGAAAAATATGCTAGTATCATTTATGGAATCGCATTATTATTATTGTTAGGCTTATTTCCCTTAGGAAAAACCATCGCTGGCCAACGCTGTTGGTATGGTATTGGAAGCTTCACAATTCAACCCTCGGAGTTTGCAAAAGCGGCAACAGCACTAGCTTTAGCAAAATATTTAAGCGATTCACAAATTAATTTGAAAGATGTAAATCGACAAATTCAGGCATTAGCAATCGTATTTCTACCTGTAATGCTCATTTTACCTCAACCCGATCCAGGAAGCGCATTAATTTATAGTATCTTTTTTATCGTTTTATTTCGCGAAGGCTTACCTGCTTGGTATTTATTGACAGGATTTTGCTCTATTCTTCTATTTGTATTAACGCTCATTTTAGAACCCCAATATGTAATTCTTTTGGCATTATTAGTCATAGTAATTATCTATTTTAAATCCAGATTAGGAGATAGAAACATTGTATTTAGCAGCATCCTTTTTGTTTTAATTTCTGGATTTGTTCTATCTGTAAATTATGTATTTACCCATGTATTCAAGCAACATCACCGAGATCGTTTCAATATTTTACTTGGCAAATCAGTCGATATGAAAGGTATTGGATACAATACAAACCAATCAGAAATTGCCGTAGGTTCGGGTGGTTGGATTGGAAAAGGGTTTCTTGAAGGAACACAAACAAAAGGTGGATTTGTACCCGAACAACATACGGATTACATTTTCACAACGGTTGGAGAAGAATGGGGATTTATAGGTTCATTGATTGTAGTCGGTTTGTTTGTTGGTTTGTTTCTTAGAATAATTTACCTAGCCGAAAGACAAAAAACAAAATTTAGTCGTGTTTATGGCTATTGCGTAGCAGCTATTTTATTCACACATTTTTTTGTAAATATAGCAATGGTATTAGGTGTTTTTCCAACCATTGGAGTGCCATTGCCTTTCTTTTCTTATGGAGGTTCTGGACTTTGGGGCTTCACTATTTTGCTCTTTATTTTTATAAAAATGGATGCCAATAAGGTGAATGAGTGGTAGTGTTTCTTTAAAAACCCCACTTGTCCGAGCATTATATTAAGTTCATTTTTGATTGTGGGTACGAGCTTGAAGCTCGCACTAGCCTTTAATTTACTAATGCTCGGACTAGCTGGGGCTTCACTATTTTGCTCTTTATTTTTATAAAAATGGATGCCAATAAGGTAAATGAGTGGTAAGGTTTAAAACCTTGTTTATATGGCTCTCTTTGGCGGCTAGTTTATGGATTAACTTTATGGGCACAGATTAGAAATTTGCGCTTTCCAAACAAGGGCTATTTTAGATCTCCGATCGATCGGGATAACAATACAAAAAAGAGATTATGTCAACAAACCTTTTTAAATACAGTAGATTAGCGTGTTTGTTTTTAATGATAAATTGCTCTAATATAAAATTAGAAGAGAATAGATTGGTTGGACATTGGACTGGAAAGATTCCTGAGACTTCGGCCGAATTATATTTTAATAAAGATGGTAGAGGCTCAATATTTTACTCAAATTTTAAAAGCACAATTTACTTTAAGTACATCATAAAGCATGATTCGATTTTATCTTTAGGTCGAGGAATTTCAAAATCTGAACATTATTTTAAAATTAAGGGTGCAGAATTGCAATTAAGACCCATAAAATCAGATGAAGAAACTACAGACATAATAAATGAATTTACATTCTCGAAAGTGCTTTCTAACAGTGCAAGCAATAAGTAACACTAGACTCCCCCAGCTGGTCCGAGCAGAAATAAGTTCAACGGCTAGCGCGATGCCTCAGGCTCGTGCCCACTTCAAAATGGAGATACCAAAAAATAAATGAATTAAATTTTTTCAAAAACTTCAAGCCTTGTAATCGCTATTTTTCTCTAAACTATTTTCGGTTTTATCATCTAGTTTTGGAAAGAAATCAATTCCTGTCATTTTTTCGATGCTATCTACAGAAACCACAAATTCATATAAAGGTTTGTCACTTTTGGAGTTTGGTATCAAAAAAGCAATCATTTTATATTGCCCATTAGAATTGTCCAACAAAATTTTATAAAAATAATTGGGAACCAAAACTTCTTCTTGACCAATAGTTTTTAGATTAGGTTGTAAGACTCCCGCCGTAATGACATAAACTCCATCATATTTAGTAGCCCAATAACGCACTTTTTGTTCTAATCGGTTCCAAACTCCACCATTGAAATCGTGTGTTTGCGGAGAAATATTCGAAGTAAAAAAAGTATCATTATAAGCATTGATAGCAAATTCCATATCACCCGCTGGACAAAGATGGCCTTTGTCATATCCTGATTTTTTATAATTTCGCCAATCAGCCGAACCTGTTTTTACCTTTGGGTCTTCAATGAAATAAGGTCTATTAAAATTACTATTCTTCACATACGCTTTTTTCAATTCATACGCTACCCATTCGGCTTGTTCGTATTTTTCATTATAAGACAACGTAAAATAATTGTGTTTTATGATTTGATTTGTCGTTGATGTTGGCAAATAATCAAACGGATATTTTTGGCTTTTACTAGCTGTTGTTTCTAGACTTTTATAAAAACCGAAAGCTGAAAAAATTCCAAAAACAAATACTACTAAACTACAAAAACGAACAATGCCCCAAAAACTCATATTCTTTTTTTGGAGCATTGATACACTAAACGAATTTAATTTTATCATTTAAATTCTTATGATTTTACTAATTTTTTATTTTTAGCCGTTTCTGAAATTTCTTTTTTAACAACAGGTTTTGATTGCAAATCATCCAAGATATTCAAGGCCTCTTCTACATAAATATCTTTTGATAAACTTTCGTGCCATCTTTCTCTTTTTTCTTTAAGAGAAACATCTGTTTTCATCGCTTCGGCCTCTTTTGGTAAAGAAGTAAACTTCAAATTGTAATTATAATCAGCAATTGATTTGAATTTTTTATTAGTATCCTCAATTAATTTTTGATTCTTTTTAAAGTTTTCTAATTTCAAACTATAATTATTTTCTTTGCTTCTTTCATCAATCCATTTAGCGTTTTCTTCAATTAATTTGAACTGTGGATTCTGAGCAATTCTATTTTTGCTATCAGCAATTACTTTGCTAAATTTAGAATTATTGGTCCAAACATTGTATTGTGCAGGATCAATTTTATCCCACGGCATTGCGTTATCCACATCGCGTTCCCCCATTTTCAAATAGGCATAACGGTCTGGCATAACAACATCACTTGCCACTCCTTCAAGCTGTGTAGAACCTCCATTTATTCTATAAAATTTTTGTGTGGTAGTTTTCAAAGCTCCTAAATCGCCTTTGTCACTACTTCTCACAAACTGATTCAAATCAATTACGTTTTGAACCGTTCCTTTTCCGTAGGTTTGTTTGCTACCAATGATAATTCCTCTCTTATAATCCTGAATAGCTGCTGCCAAAATCTCAGAAGCCGAAGCCGAAAAACTATTCACCATAATTACTAAAGGTCCATCCCATTCTATTTTTTTATCTCTATCAAACAAAACTTCTTTTTGTCTTCCAGCCGATTTTATTTGTACAATTGGCCCTTGCTCGATAAATAATCCTGCAATATCAACCACTGTCGAAAGCGACCCTCCTCCATCATCACGAACATCAAGTACAATTCCGTTGACTCCTGCTTTTTTCAAAGATTCAACTTCAGCAGCAACATCTTTCCCTGCATCACGACCATCTTTATTTTCAAAATCAATATAAAATTTAGGCAAATAAATAACACCGTATTTCACACCATTTCTTTCTACAACACTCGATTTAGCATAGGTTTCTTCAATTTCGACAATATCTCTAATAATTGATATTGTTTTTATCGAACCATCTACTTTCTTTACAGTCAAACGAACTTCAGAACCTTTTGGGCCTTTTATTTTTTTGACAACATCATCCAAACGCATTCCAACGATATCTACTGGCTCGCTTTTTCCTTGGGCAACTTTCATAATAACATCACCTGCTTCTAATAGTTTCCCTCTCCAAGCTGGTCCACCTGAGATAAGTTCAGTGATTTCGGTAAAATCATTTTTCTTTTGAAGACGAGCTCCAATTCCTTCGAATTTTCCACTAATGCTAACATCAAATCTTTCTTTCTCCTCAGCTGGAAAATAATTTGTGTGTGGGTCAAACCTAGCAGTTATCGAATTTATATAAACCGAAAACCAATCGTCACGGGTTAAATCCTTCATAAAACCAAAATATTCATCTAAAGATTTCAATGAACTTTCACGAGTGATTTTCTCTAATTCTTCGAATGTTTTTGGCTTACCATCAGATGCATTATCTTTTTCTGTATTGGCTGAGTTATCAATCATTTCTCCTGATTTTAAATCAGAATCGCTTTTTTCTACTTTTTCTACAATCCCTTTTTCTTTGTTTTCCTGAATTTTCAAACGATCAGTCAATGAAGAAAGTGTAGATAACTTAAGTTGCTTACGCCATTTTTCTTTCAATTCTTGTGAATTTTTGGCATAAGGTGATTTTTCATAATCTGTATTAAAAGTTTCGTCTATAGAATAATCGAAAGGAGTGCTTAAAATACCTTTGTATAACTCTTTGCCTTCATCCATTCTTTTCATCAAACGAGTATAGGTAAGATTGAAGAACGTTAAATCTTTGTTCAACAATTGGTCATCCAAAAGGGTTTCGTATTTAGAAAACTCATCGATATCCGATTGCAAGAAAAACCTTTTGGAAGGATCCAAAGCTTCAATATAATCTTTGTAAATTCCTTTTGAAAAAGCATCATCTATTTTGGCTGGGTTATAATGACCTTTTTCAATTACAAAAGTCAATAATTCCAACAACATTTTGTCTTTTTCTGGATCTGCACTTTTTTCAGAATTAATCTTAAATGCAAATAACGTCGCCGAAAGCAGGACTACGGCTATAAGGATTTTATAATTTCTTTTCATAAAGTTAATAATTGTATCCATAAATATTTAAAAACCAAATTACGGTAAAAACTGTGCCAACAAAAGCAAAACCTTCTATAAATTTTTGTTAAAGATATAAAATTGTTTATTTTTTTTGGGTTTAACTTTCAAACTAGATTAATTTTGTTTCTTTGTTTACAAAAAACACCCTGCTTTTTATTTAAATTTTAGAGCTAATACATAATAAACCTTCATTGTGAATCAAGACAAACCTTTAATTTTAGTTACTAATGACGATGGTATTTCGGCACCTGGAATCCGCACATTGATTGATGTTATGTCCAAGATTGGAACTGTTGTCGTTGTTGCGCCCGACAGTCCACAAAGCGCCACAGGACATTCCATTACCATCAACGACACTTTGTACATCAACAAAATATCAAAAGAAAACGCTCCCATTTTAGAATATAGCTGCTCGGGAACTCCCGTAGATTGTGTAAAATTGGCCGTTAACGAAGTTCTGAAAAGAAAACCAGATTTATGTGTTTCTGGCATCAATCACGGCTCGAATTCTTCGATAAACGTAATTTATTCTGGAACAATGAGTGCCGCAGTCGAAGCAGGAATTGAAGGAATTCCAGCAATAGGTTTCTCTTTATTAGATTACGATTGGAATGCTGATTTTGAGCAAATAAAAACATTCATACACACTATTTCTTTGGAAGTTTTAGAAAAAGGACTACCCGAAAATATTGTTTTGAACGTCAATTTTCCAAAATTAAAGGAAAAAGAAATTAAAGGAATAAAAATTTGTCGTCAGGCCAAAGCGCTTTGGATCGAAAAATTTGACAAGCGCAAAACACCTCAAGGTAAAGATTATTATTGGCTAACCGGTGAATTTGTCAATCAAGACAAAGGCGAAGATACCGATGAATGGGCTCTTGCAAATGGATACATTTCAATAGTTCCCGTTCAATTTGATTTGACAGCTCATCACGCTATTCAACAACTTAATACTTGGAAATGGAATGAATAAAACTGATATTTTAATAGGTTTTGCAATTGGAATTTTAGCTTCTATATTGGGTAGTTTTCTTTTTATCACATTTTTTACCCACTTTGACTTTTTGGCTGGAATCCAAAGTTTAAAATCAGAAGGAAAATTAGGAAAATTAATCACTTTAGGATCCATTCTTGATTTGGCCGCTTTTGGCATTTTACTAAAACTCAAAAAAGACCTTATGGCTCGTGGAGTGGTTTTGGCTGTAATTTGCATTGCGATTTTAACGATATTTGCATAAACTTCTACAAAAATGAAATACTACATTATAGCAGGAGAAGCTTCGGGAGATTTGCACGGTGCCAATTTGATGAAAGCTTTGTACAAAGAAGACCCAAACGCCAATATTCGGTTTTGGGGTGGCGATTTGATGCAAAATGTAGGCGGCACTTTGGTCAAACATTATCGCGATTTGGCTTTTATGGGTTTTGTTGAAGTGCTTTTTCATTTAAGAACTATTTTGAATAACATCAAAATTTGCAAAAAAGACATTGTCGATTTTCAACCCGATGTGCTTATTTTTATTGATTATCCAGGTTTCAATTTGCGAATTGCCAAATGGGCAAAACCTCTTGGCATCAAAACGCATTATTATATTTCGCCTCAAATTTGGGCTTGGAAAGAAAGCCGAATTACTGAAATCAAACATGATGTCGATAAAATGTTTGTGATTCTGCCTTTCGAAAAAGATTTTTATGAAAAGAAGCATCATTTTCCGGTTGAATTTGTAGGCCACCCGTTGATTGATGCCATTCATAATCATCCTGCGATAGATGCCTCTGTTTTTAGAAAAGAAAATCAACTAAACGAAAAACCTATTATTGCCATTTTGCCAGGCAGTCGCAAACAGGAAATTACCAAAATGCTTTCGGTGATGCTAAGTGTAGTCAATGATTTTCCGGATTATCAATTTGTAATTGCAGGCGCGCCCAGTCAGGAGTTTTCTTTTTACAAAGATTTTATTACACAAGAAAATATCAAATTTGTTTCGAATAAAACCTATGATTTATTAAGCAATGCCACGGCAGCATTGGTTACTTCGGGAACCGCAACGCTGGAAACAGCTCTTTTTAAAGTGCCTGAAGTGGTTTGCTATAAAGGCAGCTGGATTTCCTATCAAATAGCCAAACGCATCATTACTCTAAAATACATTTCGCTAGTCAACCTGATTATGGACGAAGAAGTGGTTACCGAATTGATTCAAGATGATTGCAACTCAAAACGCATTCGTGAAGAATTGAAAAAAATTACAGAACCTAATTATCGCCAAAACCTTTTGGGAAAATATGAACTATTAGAACAAAAATTGGGAGGCATTGGCGCTAGCGAAAAAACCGCAAAGTTAATTGTGGGGGATTTGAAGTAATGTAAAACATTCGTTTTGTTTAACCATTTTTCAAACTATTTTAGTCGTTAAAAAACGTATTCACGAAATTCATAAACTTGCTCAAAATCATATCCCCAATCGAAGATCTTTGCATAATTGATGGTTGATTTTCTAATACAGCCACTACTTCTTGCTTGGTTGGGGTTCTTTGTGTGAAAATATAATCTTCAGTTAGTTTTTTCAGCTTATCTGCATTTAGTTTTTCGTCTGCTACAAATTTGTTGAATGCTTTTAATTTTTCAGAATTCATAAAATTAGTGTAATCTTCTTCGATGTTTTCGGATTGAATTAAGGGAAGATTTTCTACAATGAACTTTTCGATTAACTCTCTTTTGCTTCGCAGTTTGGTTTCGCCTGCAACCAAATCTAGTATTTCTTTTTGTTTGCGTGCTCTTTCTTCGGGTGTGCTGTTTTTTAGATTGGCAAGCAATGCTAGAATATAACTCACTGTAATATCATCGCGATGAATTAACTCTAATTCAAAATCTACTTCATCCAGTATGGAAGTTTTTTCTTTTACTTCTCTAGTCTTATCGTATAAATCCAAATACTTTGATTTGTAATTTTCAAATTCTTGTTCATCTAGTTCTATATCTTCAAAACTAAAATCAACGTAGGATGAAATAATGTTTTTTAAACGAATTATATCTCTAAACGCTCTTATAAACTCTAGTTCTTCCTCCTCTGAATATAATTCGTCAACGGCTTCAAAATTAGGTACAATTTCAATTAACTTTTGATAGGCTTCGTTGATATCGTTTACATACTTATCATAGGGTTGCATTATGATAATTTCTTTAGCTTCTTTATTCGAAAATAAAGCAATGGCATCATCAGTAGCTTTTTTAAGATTTCGGAAAACGACAATATTTCCTTGTGATTTCTTCTCGCCTAATATTCTGTTGGTTCTAGAATAGGCTTGTATTAATCCGTGGTGTTTTAAATTTTTATCTACAAATAAGGTGTTTAATGTTTTACTGTCAAAACCCGTAAGAAACATATTTACTACAAACAATATATCAATTTGTTTGTTCCGAACTCGGTTAGCAATGTCTTTGTAATAGTTGTAAAAAGACTCGCTGTCTCGGGTAGAGAAATTCATTTTGAAGGTTTGGTTGTAATCCTGAATGTAACTTTCTAATTTGTCTCGTTTGTGATAGGCATAATAATCCTCTGTTGGTTCGGCTACTTCATTAAAATCTTTGGAATCAAAATCTTCCACATCGGTTATCATATCGTCGTTGGCACCATAACTAAATATGGTGGCTGTCTTCAAATTGTGTTTGCCTTCTTGCTTTAACTTCTGAAATAAATCGTAGTATTTAATCAAAACCTCTACGCTACTCACACAAAACATTGCCGTAAACTCTTTATTATGTGTTTTTATGGGGTGTTGCTGAATGATATAATTAGCAATTTTCTCCAATCGTTCGGGGCTTTCCATCAACTCTTTGGTGTCAATGGCTTCTACATCAATATCAACTTCGTTATGAGAGTTTTCTTTTTCTTTGTATTTGCCCACATATTCTACTGAAAAACGCAAAACATTCTCGTCTTTTATGGCATCTGTAATCACATAACTATGCAGTTGCGTACCAAACAAACTGGCTGTAGTTTGGTTTTCTTTGCTCTTTGATTGTGCATTATCTACAAATATGGGTGTTCCTGTAAAACCAAAAAGTTGGTAATTATTGAAATACTTTGTGATTTTTTTATGAGTATCTCCAAATTGACTTCTGTGACATTCATCAAAAATAAAGACAATCTTTTTGTCTTTCAGATTGTCCATCGTTTTCAGATGATACTCTTTTGAAATCGCATTATACAATTTTTGTATGGTGGTAACAATCAGTTTATTGTTAGTGTCTTTAAATTGTTGCACTAAATTTCTAGTATCATTGGTCGGGTCAATACAATCGGGTTTGAAAGCATTAAATTCTTTGGCGGTTTGATAATCTAAATCTTGTCTGTCAACACAAAAAACCACTTTGTCAACTTTAGGCAATTGCGATAATATTTGACTGGCTTTGAAAGAGGTCAGTGTTTTTCCAGATCCTGTGGTGTGCCAAATATAGCCGTTGCTGTTGCTGTTTTTTACTTTATCAATAATTCGCTCTACGGCAAAAAATTGATACGGTCGCAGCACCATAAGCATTTTATCTGTATCGTGTAAAACGATGTACTTGGTTATCATTTTAGACAAATGACATTTCTCTAGGAAAGTATTAGCGAAATCTTCTAATTTAGAAATACGCTTGTTGTTATCATCTGTCCAATAAAATGTTTGTTTAAAATCGGGTTTTTTGTTGCCAAAATTGCTGAAGTATTTTGTATTTACTCCGTTGCTTATTACAAATAATTGAATAAAATTGAATAAGCCTGTGTTAGAAGAAAATGAATGTTTTTGATACCGATTGATTTGATTGTAGGCCTCTTTTAATTCTATGCCGGTTTTCTTTAATTCGATTTGAACTAAAGGCAAGCCATTGATTAAAATAGTAACATCGTAGCGGTTTTTATAGGTTCCCTCAACTGTAATTTGATTGGTAACCTGATACTGGTTTTGACACCAAAAATCCATATTGATGAACTCTACATACACTAACTCGTTATTGTCATTTTTGAAAGCAAACTTATCACGAAGTAATAAAGCTTTTTCAAATATGTTGTTTGACTTGGAAAGATGGTTTAGAATTTGTTTGAAATCACTATCAGAAAAAACTTTGTTGTTGTGTTTTTCTAATTGCTTTTTTAGATTAACCAATAAATCGGTTTCATCTTTAATAGTTACTTTATCATATCCATTAGCTGCTAATTGACTGATTAAGTTTTGTTCTAATATTAATTCGGATTGTGATGTCATATCTTGTAAATTCTTCGAGATTCTTTATAAATCTCGAAGTTTTATTTGATTTTATATTTAGCTAAAAGTTCTAAGAAATTTACTGAACGCACAAAATTTTGTTTTACTTTATTAACTTGAATCACATCTAAAAAACCAAGATTTACCAGGCCTAACAAATCAGTACGTGCAGTAAAATTGGATATTAAAAATCTATTTTCAGATTCTTTAACGGTAAAAATACTTTCGGGTTCATCATATACTATTTTTAATAATTGGGCCTGACGTTCATTCACTCCAGGAATTTTTACAAAACTGGCAATTTGTAAATTTTCCTTTTGTTTTAACTGTATGTATTCTTTTAAAGCTTCAAAGGCTTTATCCATCACTTTTAAATGATAGGTCATAAAATAAGACAAATCATTAGAATCGGCTTCAGTATATAAATAGGCTTTCTCATATTGATTTTTAGTATCCTGAATGATTTTTGAAATCGATAAATATTCGGTTAACCAATAGCCTTTTTTAAGCAGATACCAATAAAACAAGGCTCGGGCTGTTCTGCCATTACCATCGGTGAAGGGATGAATGTAACCAATCATAAAATGAATAATAGTTGCCTTTAGAATAGGATGAACAAAAGTTTCCGGACTATCTTCATTAAAAAAAACACACAAATCATTAATAAGCACTTCCAATTCTTTATGCGAAGGAGGCGTATGCACTACCTCTCCATCAATATGATTGACAACATATACATCGTCTGAAATTCTAAAGGCACCTTCTTCTTTTTTATCGTCTAAAGTATCACAAGAAATTAGTTTATGAATGTAAAGTAATCTTTCGGGTGTTAAATCGTCATTACGGTTTTGAGTAATGTGCTTAATCGTAAGATAATTGTTTACAATCATCTGTTCCGATTTGGTTTTTGGTTTTACTTCTTTACGAAGCATTTCTTTGGCTTTTTTTCTGGTGGTATTTGCCCCTTCAATCTGGCTGCTCGAAATAGCTTCTTCCATAATGGCACTTACCAAATAACGTGTTTTGTCGGCATCGGGCACCACATTTTTAGCTCCCATATAACCACCGATATTCATATCAAAATAATGCAAGATTTTTTGAATATAATCGGTAGTTACATAATTAAATTGGTATTTGCCAAAAGAAATTGTTTTATAGTTAACCGCTCGTGCCATTTTTACGGCAGACCATAATTGCACCGGATCTAAATCTACTATTTTTTTATATTTAACTTTATCCCAATATAAATATTCGTTATTTATCTCCTTTATTTTAATAACCACTTCAGGTTTATTTGCTAAAGCAAATATTTTCTGATTGAAAATCATTTTTGGTGCTTCTTCCATAATAAGAGTTCTTTTAAACGATTCAAATATAGTAAAAACTTCGAGATTCTTGACAAATCTCGAAGTTTTTATACAAACAGTTGTTGCAACAACCCTTTTTTATATTCTTGGGTATCTTGTATTTGACTGGAAACTAACTCTATTTTTTCATCAATGGCTGAAAAGAAATTAGCAATTTTTCTTTGTTCTTTTAAACTAGGTAAATCAATTATTATAGACGAAAAAGATTTTACAGAAATAGTAAACCTTGTACTTCCTGTGGCTAATCGCGAAATTTGACCTAAGACTTTTGCATTGTTACAAAAATAATGTGAATATAAAATATCAATCTCAATATTTGGTCTAAATCTCATTAAATGATAACTATAAACACAATTCTCTAAGTCTTCAAAAATTACAACTGAATGTCCAATATCATCAGGAGTTTCAGATGATGGAGTAAATAAAATATCCCCTCTTTTTAAATTACAAGAGGTTATTTGACTATCTTTTGCTGTTACAATTTGTAGGTTTGCCTTACTGTAATTATTAATGTTTTCGTGTCTGTAAACATTCATATAGTTTACTAAAAAAACTTCTTCTTCTTCATTTCTGGAAAGTTTATCTATACTACTAGTTTGAAAAGTACCTATTTCACCTAAACTCTTTTCTTGCCATTTCTCAAAATCATTACCATTATCATCTTTAAACCTAATTTCTTGGTTGAAGATTTTTTGCATTATACCTTTTTTATAGTCTTCTAAAAGTGATTTTTTTTCTTTTAAAAGGTTTAGTTTTTCATCTACAGATGATAGGAAGTTTGCTATTTTAGTTTGTTCTTCAATTGATGGATATGTAAAATTTATTTTATAAAAATCAGTATGATTTAAGTCTGGAATAGTTGAAGTTCCAGCTAAACTTTTAATTATATTTTGTGTCTTTACGGTTGTTAAAAAATAGTATAAAAAGCCTTTATCTATTGTTTTGGGATAATCAATTTTGAAAAAATTATTATGAAATGCCCCTTTTACATTTGTAACTACCATTCCTGTATTCCCAGTCCTTGTCATAAGAATATCATCATAATCACATAGAACATTTTGAGTTGGATTTTTAATGAAATACTTTTTATCTGAACCTTCTTTTAAAAATTCATTTGTAATATAAAAATGTGAATCTTTTACTTGAGTCAAGTATCTTTCTGAGATTTGAATTTGCAAACCTTGATTTATTTTTACTAAATCTCTAAAAATATCTTCTTTCCAATTTACCTTAAACTTTGGAAATCTTAATTTTGGTAGTAATGTTTCCATATTAAAAAGGTGTTTTAATATTTAACTCTTTACAAAACGAAGCAATGGTATTATCGACTTCTTTCATTTTATTATCTATACCTTGTAACTTAACTGCAATAGCATCAATATTAATTTCAATAGCATCTTCAAACGTATTTACATAACGAGGGATATTCAAATTATAATCGTTTGCTTTTACTTCTTCAAGTGTTGCAACGTTTGAATATTTTTCAATTATTTCTCTATTTTGATAGGTTTTAATAATTTTATCAATGTCTTGTTCTCTTAATACATTTTGATTTTTTACTTTTTCAAAATCGTTACTTGCATCAATAAATAAAATATTTTCTGGAGTTTCTTTACATTTCTTTAAAACCAAAATACACGTTGGAATACTTGTGCCGTAAAATAAGTTAGAAGGCAAACCAATAATGGCGTCAATGTAGTTTCTATCTTCAATTAAATATTTACGAATGTGACCTTCGGCAGCGCCACGAAATAAAACACCGTGAGGAGCAATACAAGCCATAATTCCGTTATCATCTAACTGGTGTACCATATGTTGAATGAAAGCAAAATCGGCTTTTGTTCCTGGTGCTAATCTACCGTATTGTGAAAATCTATCATCATTAGAAAATAATGGATTTGCAGACCATTTAGCAGAAAATGGTGGATTGGCTACTATAGCATCAAACTTAAAATCTAAATGTTGTGGTTTTTCTAAAGTGTCTTCGTTTTTAATATCGAATTTATGATAATTGACATCGTGCAAAATCATATTCATTCGAGCCAAGTTGTAAGTAGTTCGGTTTTGTTCTTGTCCATAAAAATGCCCTACTTCATCAACTTCTCTAGCTACTCGAAGTAACAGCGAACCACTCCCACACGTTGGGTCATATACTGATTTTAATTTGCTTTTGCGAGTAGTAACAATTTTGGCCAAGATAGAAGATACTTGTTGCGGCGTGTAAAATTCACCTGCTTTTTGTCCTGCTCCTGCTGCAAATTGTCCGATTAAATATTCGTAAGCATCGCCTAGAACATCGCCATCGGTATTGTCTAAATCGAAATCAATTTCATCTAAAGCTGTAAGTATTTTTACAATAACATCGTTTCTATCTTTGGTAGTTCTACCAATTTTAGTTGAGTTTAAATCAATATCATAGAATAAGTTATCAAAGTCGTCTTGGCTCTCTGAACCCATTGTACTTTTTTCGATAGCGTTTAAAACATTGGCTAAATCTTCTAAAATGAATGTGCTTTGAATTTGTTCTTCATCGTCTTCATTGATAACCTTTGCATTACCCTTTTTAGCTAGGTTTGTGAATAGTTCAGATGGTTTTAAGAAATAACCTAATGCGTCAACAGTTGCTTCTTTTAAGGCTTCTAAAATAGCTTTTCCATCGGTGCTGTTTTCATCAATGTCATTAAATAAAATACCATCTGATTTCAGAAATTCATTTGCTTTTTTTTCTAACTTTTCAGAAAGGTATTTATAGAATATAAAACCAAGTATATAATCTTGAAATTGATTAGCTGATATTTTACCTCTTAATATATTTGCTATTGCCCATAATTGGGATTCTAGAAGTTTCTTTTGTTCGTCTGACATTGCTGGGTTTTTATTTAAAGGTCTAAATGTAAGAATAAAACAGGCTATTATGAAGCCTAATTTTATTTTGGATTAATAAATTACGTACTTTTATGAATATGAAAGTATTACAATTTCCTTTAGCGAGAATTACAATAGGTTTTTTGGCTGGAATTCTTGCCACTTCTTATTTTCAACCCAATCCAATAGCTGTTTTTACAGCACTTTTTATTGGCTTTTGCGCTTTTGGAATTTTATTTTTCATTTCTAAAACCAAAATTGTAAATCCACTATTTTTTGAATTCACGACCTATATTATGGCCTTTGGAATTGGAGCTACAACCCAAATCATCCATACTAATTCCTTCCAGAAAAGCAATTATATTTACAACAAAGCCGTTTTCGAAAAACCACATTCGGTGTCGATTACTATTCGAGAAAAACTGCGAAGTTCTATTTACAACGACCGCTATATTGTGATTGTGAATCGAATTGACAATGCAACAAATACGGGGAGACTTTTGTTAAATATTCGAAAAGACAGCTTAAATCGTCCATTCGAGATTGGTACTCATTTGCAAATTACTGGAAATCTCTACAAAAGTGGTCCTGCCAAAAATCCAAACCAATTTGATTATGGCAAATATCTTGAAAGCAAAAAAATCTATGCTCAAATGTATGCCGATATTTCAGATATTAAAATAGGTTCAATAATCAAAAAAGATATTTGGTATTATACCTCAAAATTACGGTCAAAAATTATCAAGAACCTAGAGAAAAACAACTTCAATAAAGCCGAACTCCATGTTGCTATTGCCTTGATTTTAGGACAACAACAGGACATTTCGCCTGATATTATCAAGGATTATCAATATGCCGGTGCGGTACATATTTTGTCGGTTTCGGGCTTGCATATTGGATTTATTTTGCTTTTTGTAACTTTTATTTTAAAGCCTTTTCCTAATACTAAACGAGGTTCTTTCATCAAATTAATTATTATTCTGGCTTCGCTTGCCGCTTTTGGTGTGATTGCTGGTTTGGCTCCATCTGTACTTCGTTCGGTGACTATGTTTTCGTTTGTTGCTATTGGAATGTATCTCAAACGAAGCACCAATATTTTCCACACTTTGTTGGTTTCTATGTTGCTAATTTTGCTTTTTGAACCTTCATTTTTGTTTGATGTGGGTTTCCAATTGAGTTATCTTGCTTTGTTTTTTATACTTTGGTTGCAACCAATATTAGCCCAACTTTGCACTCCAAAATATAAAATCAGCAAATACTTTTGGGAAATTCTAACGGTTTCGTTTGCGGCACAAATTGGTACTTTACCGTTGAGTATTTATTATTTTCATCAATTTCCAGGTTTGTTTTTTATAACTAATTTGGTCATTATTCCGTTTTTGACTGTGATAATGGCTTTGGGCGTTTTGGTAATGGTTTTGGCAGCGGTTGATTGGCTTCCGATGTTTTTGTCTAAATCTTTGGAATGGAGTATTTGGTTTATGGATAAAATCATCAATACTATCGCATCTTTAGAACAGTTTATTTTTAAAGAAATTCCATTCAATTGGCAATTGTTATTGAGTTGTTATCTTTTGATCATTACCACAATAATTTGGTTCAAAAAACCGAATTTCAATAGATTGGTTTTGGCATTGATAGCCGTAATTATTTTCCAAGTTTCCTATTTTGGAAACCATTGGATGATTCGAAACCAAAAAGAATTGGTGGTTTTCAACTCGAAGAAAAATACACTGATTGCAGAACGAAATGGAGAAAATGTGATCTTATATTCTAATGACAGTCTGATGAAAACGGCCTCAAAAAATACAACAGTTTCCACTTATTTGATGGGAAATTTTAGTCATTTAACGAGTACGAAGAGAGTACAAAACCTACTCTATTTTGATGGAAATAAAATTCTGATTGTGGATAGTTTAGGAGTTTATCCAAAAGACATTCATCCTGATATTGTAGTAATGACCCAATCACCAAAAATAAATATGGAACGTTTTCTACAAACTATAAAACCCAAAATAGTAATTGCCGATGCTTCGAATTTTAGGAATATTCAAAAACTGTGGAAAGCGACTTGCTTGAAAGCAAAAATCCCTTTTCACGCAACTGGCGAAAAGGGATTTTATAGAGTTGAATAAAACTATTTTGTTTTCAAAATGCCATCGGCGACTGCCAGCCACGCTTTTGGACCACCAGCGACATAACCCGTGCTTCCTATACCTGTAAAAGCTGGAACTTTTTTTGCATTCACTTTTGCAGTAGCAAAATAAATCGTAGGAAATCCTTGAATTCCAAAAGTTTGCTGCAAAGCATTATTTTGTGCTTTTATCGCATCCGATTGTGGCACAGCTCTAGGAAAATCCAATTCTACTAAAACCACATTTTTCTTTGCCCAAGTTGCAAACTCTGGAGTTTTCAAAACCTCTTTTTGCAAACGAATACACCAACCGCACCAATCGCTACCGGTAAAAAATAGCAACATTGGTTTTTTGGTTTTATTAGATACAGTTATTGCTTTGTTGATATCGGTTTCCCATTTTAGTTCCTGAGCTTGAATGGCAAAAGAGCCCGCAACTAATAGTAATGTTAAAAATATTTTTTTCATTTTTATATAATTTAATTCGTTTTTAGTTTCAAAAATAGTGCCGTTATTTTACTCCGTGCATTAATTTTTTTATGACTGGAGCCATTACAAATGCAAAAAATGCCACCACAACTGAAATAATTGTTAGCATCCAAAAAAAGTAACTTAGCCCGTGTTCATCGGCAATTTTATCGATATTTTCGCCAAACATTCCCGCTCCTTTCATACCAATTGCGACGGCAAGATACCAAACGCCAAACATAAATGCAATCATTCTGGCTGGAACTAATTTGCTCACATTGGATAACCCCACTGGCGAAATGCACAATTCGGCCATGGTATGAAAAAGATACACTAATATTAACCAAATCATGCTCACCGAAGCTGTTTTGGCTCCAGGTTCAATTCCGCTGGCTCCAAAAGCGATACAAGCCATCCCAATGGCAAGTAAAACCATTCCGATTCCGTATTTGTTGTTGGCAGATGGATTGTATTTGCTTTCCCACCATTTCGAAAATAATGGAGCGAGAGAAATGATAAATAAAGAGTTCAAAGTCGAAAACCAGGTTGCAGGAACTTCAGTCAAAGGCTCTGTTACTTTTTCAATTTTCAAAAATGATAAAGTTTCATCGGATAAGGATAAATAGCCTGCACTGTAATAATCTTTAACCAACATCCAAATGGCAATGGTCCAAATAATAACAAAACTGCTACTTAAAATCACCGAAGCCAAAGTATAGGTCTTAAAAGTTTGCTTAAATAATAACAGTAAAACCCAAGTGATAATGGCTAATGGCAAAATAGTAATTAAGGAGTTTATCACTAAAAAAGTCACACTCCAATTGCCTTCCAAAACACGATTGGTATAATCAGAAGCAAAAATGGTTAAACTATTGGGTGACTGTTCGAATATGGCCCAAAAGAAAATAGTTAGAAAAGCAAAAAAAGTAACTGCCATTAATTTTTCTCTTGTAATTTGAGAATAATGAGTAAATCTGTAAACCAGTAAGCCTATAAATAAAATTAAGGCTGTTAGAATTGCTATCGAATTTCCGTTTTCGCCTAGAAAAGCGAAAACATCTATTTTACCACCAGAAATTTTTGAAACTGGAGCGTTCAAAATCCATAGCAATCCTAAAGTGGCCATAATAGCAATTAATCCCAATTGAATTGGCGTGAAGGGATTTCTTTTGTCGCTATCGGCCGCTTGTACTTTTGCTTTACTTTCCGCACTAGGTTTTAAACCAATGGTTCCAAAGATGTTTTGGGATAACCAAAATTGTAGCATTCCAAAAAACATGAAAATTCCAGCCAAACCAAAACCGTAACTCCAACCTACTTTTTCGCCCAAATAGCCACAAAGCAATATTCCGAAGAAAGCACCAGCATTGACACCCATATAAAACAAGGTATAAGCTCCATCTTTTTTCTCTGGACGGTCTTTGTACATTTCAGAAATGATGGAAGTCATATTGGGTTTGAAAAATCCGTTACCAAAAACCAGTAAAACCAATCCAAGATAAATAGAAAATTCGGTTTCTATTGCCATCGAGGCATGTCCTAAAGTCATCAAACAAGCTCCAACGACTACAGCCCAACGAAAACCAATAATTTTATCGGCAAAATAACCGCCTAGCATCGTGGACAAATAAACCAATCCCACATAAGATCCAAAAAGTGAGGATGCTGTCTCTCTAGTCCATCCCCAACCGCCGTCCATTGCCGATGCTGTCAAGAATAAAATAAGTAAAGAACGCATTCCATAGAAAGAAAATCGTTCCCACATTTCAGTAAAAAACAAAATAAACAATCCTGAAGGATGTCCTAAAACGGGATTCTTGAAAAATTGATCGGTGGTGTTTTGAGTCATATAATAGTATTAAAAAACAAACCTACAGGAATCTCTTGTAGGTTTGAAAAAAGAATAAAAAAATTAACGAATGCCGTGCATCATTTTTTTCAATTTTGGTGTTAAGAACGCTAAAATAATAGCTGCTATTCCACATAAAATAACAAAAACCATAAAAAACTCATATAAATTATGGATTTCAAAACCTGCAAAAATTGGGTTATGATCACTAATTTGATTGGCTGCCAATAATTTTAATTGTTCTGCCGTTGGAACAACAGTTTTATCTAAAACACCCTGCAAATCGATTCCTAATTCTTTGGCTTTAATAAATTTATCTCCTGTTGCAGGCATAATTGAGCCTAAAGTTCCTGCAAGGGCATAACCCGAAGCATTGGACAAAAAGAAAACTCCATATAATAAAGAAGAAAAACGCTTTGGTGATAATTTACCTACTAAAGACAAGCCTATTGGCGACAAACACAATTCGGCACAAGTTTGAATTAAATACAAAAGAATCAACCATTTGATAGCCAAAAGTCCATTATTTCCTAAATCTTTTACGTTGTGAGCGATGATAAAGTAACTCAAAGCAATCAAAGCCAAACCAAAAGCTTGTTTCATAGGCGAAATAGGCTCTCTGCCTTTGCTTCTCAAATAATCCCAAAGCATACTAAACGGAATAGCAAAAGCAACTACAAACAATCCGTTAAAAATTTGAACCATAGATGGTGGCATATTCCAACCAAAGAAGTTTCTATCGGTTTGATTATCGGCTATAAAAGTTAAAGAAGAACCTGCTTGTTCGAATGCTGCCCAAAAGAAAATGATAAAGAAAGCAACGATATAGATTACAAATATTCTATCTCTTTCTACTTTGGTTAATGAAGTGTCAGAAACAATTAATCCAGCTAATGTTAAACCGCTCGAATAAATTAAGGTATAAATTAAATTTTGATCAAAAACAAAGTGAATAATTGCACCTAATGCCAAAAATACAACCCCAGCAATAATTAACGCTGTTTGAGAGAAAACGGCTTTTTGAGATTCGCCTTCTTCAAAATCAGAAGCCTCATTTTTGGATGGCAATCCACCAAGAGGTCTTCCTTCGGGTGTAACAACGTATTTGTTTTTCAACATATAAAATATAGCAGTTCCAATTAACATTGCTACTGATGCTGCCAAAAATCCCCATTTGAAAGCATGAATGTCACGGATTCCGGCATTGTCTTTAACATCTCCAACAATTGGACAAATCAACTGCCCTAAAAAAGCACCTAAATTAATCCCCATGTAGAAAATGGTGAACGCAGTATCCAACTTACTTTTCTCCTGTTTTGGATACAAACTTCCCACCATACTGGAAATATTTGGTTTGAAAAACCCATTTCCAAAAATAATAATCCCTAAAGCTGACCACATTAAGGTATTGGCAAGACTTAAATTTGTTCCGAAAATACTAGCGCTAGCAAACAATAAAAATTGCCCAATAGCCATCATCAAACCTCCTAATAAAATACAATTTCTATTTCCAAAAAAACGGTCAGCGACAAAACCACCTAACATTGGAGTTAAATAACATAATCCGAGAAAACCTCCATAAATCAAAGAAGCGTCTTCCTCTTTCATCATTAACGAATTCACGAGGAATAATGTTAGGATTGCTCGCATTCCATAGAAATTGAAACGTTCCCACATTTCTGTTCCAAATAATACCCAAAGTCCTTTTGGATGTCCTGTTTTTACCGCTGCTTCACTCATATTATTTATTTTGGTTAAGGTTTTTATTATAAATTATTTTTGATAAAATTAGTCATTTTATTGAACAATTGAATTCTTGTTTTTCCACCGTAAATTCCGTGGTTTTTATCGGGATATATTTGGGAATCAAATTGCTTATTGGCTTGAATTAAAGCTTCCATCATTTGCATCGAATTTTGCACATGAACATTATCGTCACCCGATCCGTGAATCAACAAATACTTGCCTTTTAGTTTTTCTACAAAATTTATGGGTGAATTATTATCATATCCACTAGGATTTTCCTGCGGTGTTTGCATATATCTTTCAGTATAAACACTGTCATAAAAACGCCAGTTAGTTACAGGAGCCACTGCAATTGCCATCTTGAAAACGTCATTCCCTTTCAGGATACAGTTGCTAGACATAAAACCACCATATGACCAACCCCAAATTCCGATTCGAGATTTATCGACATAAGGATAATTTCCAATTACTTTAGCGGCATCAATTTGATCTTCGACTTCGTATTTTCCTAATTCTTTATAAGTCACTTTTTTAAAGGCAGCTCCTTTATAACCCGTTCCTCGACCATCAACACAAGCTACAATATAGCCTTGTTGTGCGAGCATTGCAAACCAATAATCGTCATAGCTCCCCCACTCATTATTTACTTGCTGTGAACCTGGTCCAGAATATTGATACATAAAAACGGGATATTTTTTAGAAGAATCAAAATCTTTTGGTTTCATTATCCAAGCATTTAATTCATTGCCCTTTTCCGTTTTTAGAACAAAAAATTCTTTTTGCGGCAAATTGTACTCTTTTAATTTTGTCGCCAAAGCTTCGTTGTTTTCTATTACTTGAAGTTGTTTTCCAGTTTTAGATTCGTTCAATGAATAAATAGTTGGCTGTGAAGCGGTCGAAAAAGTATTAATAAAATATTGAAAATTTGGACTAAAAGTAGCAGCGTTAGTGCCTAATATTTGTGATAAACGGGTTTTGTTTTTTCCATCCAAACCCATTCTAAAAACAGCCCTATTGATAGAACCTTCTTCAGTCGATTGATAAAAAACCGATTGGGTTTTCTCATCAAAACCATAATATTCAGTCACTTCCCAATTGCCTTTGGTAATTTGATTGATTAATTTTCCTGATTTATCATACCAATAAATGTGATTGAAACCATCTAGTTCAGAAGTCCAAATAAAACTGTTATCGTTCAGGAAAGTCAAATTATCTTTATCAACAAAATCAATATACGACTTATCTTTTTCGTTCAAAACCACTTTGGTTGCTGCACTTGTTCCATCTACAAATAACAAGTCTAGATTATCTTGATGGCGATTTAATAGTTTTGCAGACAAAACATTAGCATCATTTGTCCATTCAATTCTTGGAATATAAAAATCAGAATAGGTGCTTAAATCAACTTTTTTGGTGGTTTTGGAATCAACATTATATAAATGCAAAGAAACCAATGAATTCTTTTCGCCCGCTTTCGGATATTTGAAAGTTTCTATTTTTGGATACAAATCTTTAGAAAAAATCGACATTGAAAATTCTGGAACTTGGCTTTCGTCAAAACGGATAAAAGCTATTTTTTTGCTGTCTTTGCTCCAATCGAAAGCTCTTACAAACGCAAATTCTTCTTCATAAACCCAATCCGTAATACCATTTATTATGGCATTTTTCTTTCCATCTGTAGTAATTTGGGAATTTGTTTTTGAAGCTATGTCAAAAATATAAATATTATTTTCTTTTACATAACCAATTTTTTTTCCGTCAGGCGAAAAAGTAGGCTCCTGAACTTGTTCAAGAATTTTATTCAATTCTTTCGTTTCGAGATTGTACAGAAAATAATCGGCAGTAAAGGAATGACGGTAAATTCGATTAGAATTATTGGCAATCAACAGCTGTTTTTCGTCTGAACTAAAAATATAACTATCAATTCCGTCGGATAATTTGGGCTGATTTTTGGTCTCAATCAGGGTATTTACTTTTTTTAAAGTAGCAAAATCAAATACATCAATTTGCAAACTTCTACTGGATTGGTCATAATTTAAAACTGTATATTGATTGGTATTTTTCATCGACTGCAATTCATCCATCTGTTTGGCTTGAAATTGCCCGGTATAAATGGCTTCGACGGAGACTTTTTGTTGTGCAAAAACAGAAGTTAACAGCAACAAAAACAGCAGGTTAATCTTATTTGAAATCATTAATTATTTGTTAATTTAAAAGTCCCCAATTTTAATGAAAATTTTACAATTATTTCACGTTTCAACTGTTAAATGTTAAAAAAATATACGATTTAACCTTTTTTGAGTACAAATCGAATCTGAATAAAACTACTAAAACCGTATCTTTGCACTCTATCATCCCATAATCAATTGAGAATGAATAACGCAGTTGCTGGATTTTCTAAATTATCCAAAGAAGAAAAAATAAACTGGATTGCCAAAGAGTACTTTTCTAATCCGCAAGAAGCCCTTGTAACCCTAAAAAAATATTGGAATTCGGACGAAAAATTACAAAAACTACACGATGAATTTATCGAAAATACGATAAGCAATTTCTATATTCCGCTTGGTGTTGCTCCCAATTTTCTGATTAACGGAAAATACAATAGCATTCCGATGGCGATTGAGGAAAGTTCGGTAGTAGCGGCAGCCTCAAAAGCAGCAAAATTTTGGTCCACTCGTGGTGGATTTAAGGCTAGAGTTCTCAATACTGAAAAGATTGGTCAAGTTCACTTTATTTACAAAGGCGACGAATCGAAATTAGAATCTTTTTTTGCTATAATTAAAGCTAAATTTTTCTCCAACACCCAAAACATTACCAAAAACATGCAAAAACGGGGTGGTGGAATTCTGGATATTGAACTAAAAGTCAAAACGCATTTACTACCCAATTACTATCAATTGCACGCCACATTCGACACTAAAGATTCGATGGGCGCCAATTTTATCAATTCGTGTTTAGAGCAATTTGCCAAAACACTCCAAGAAGAAGCGCAACTTTGGGATTTGTTTTCGGAAGAAGAAAAAAACATCGAAGTGGTAATGAGTATTCTTTCTAATTATGTTCCCAATTGCATAGTTCGTGCCGAAGTTTCTTGCCCAGTCGAAGATTTAGTAGAAAAACACATTCCAAATCCAAAAGCATTTGCAGAGCGATTCATTCGAGCGGTTCAAATCGCCGAAGTAGAACCTTTTCGAGCCGTAACCCACAACAAAGGAATTATGAACGGAATTGATGCTGTTGTGCTTGCTACAGGCAATGATTTTCGTGCAGTTGAAGCCGGAATTCACGCTTATGCTTCGAGAAAAGGTAGCTATTCGAGTTTGTCACACGCCAAAATCGAAAATGATATTTTTACTTTTTGGTTAGAAGTCCCTTTGGCTTTAGGAACTGTCGGCGGATTGACTTCCTTGCATCCATTGGTGAAATTTTCTCTTGAAATGCTTGAAAATCCATCGGCCGAAGAATTGATGCAGTTTGTGGCGGTGGCGGGTTTGGCACAAAATTTTGCTGCTTTGCGTTCCTTGACCACAACTGGAATTCAAGACGGACATATGAAAATGCACCTGAATAATATTCTGAACCAATTTGAAGCCACAGAAGACGAACGCCATTTGATTCACAAACATTTCAAACATCAAGTAGTTTCACACAGCTCTGTGGTAGAATACATTGAAACTTTAAGGAATTCTGAACAATTTAGACTTTAACCTGCAACACAATCCTATTTAGTTTTTTGAGAGCTAAATGGATTATTTTACCAAATGAAAAAAGAATTTTACAGCAACGGAAAACTATTAATCACTGGAGAATATCTAGTTCTTGACGGTGCCAAAGCTTTTGCTTTACCCACCAAATTTGGGCAAAAACTGATTGTCGAGAAAGGAAAACATCCAGGAATAAAATGGACTAGTTTTGACGCTGACGGTAGTAAATGGCTTGATTTACAACTTTCATTCGAAGATATTTTAAATAAAAATACGCTCGTTGAATCGGAGTCAGTAAAAAATACCTTGATTGAAATTTTGCATCAAGGTTATTTATTAAACCCAAATTTCATTGAAAATAGTGACGGTTTTGCTATAACTACTCAATTGACTTTTCCTAGAAATTGGGGTTTAGGCACTTCCTCAACTTTAATCAACAATATTGCGCAATGGATAGAAGTAGATGCCTTTGTTTTATTGAATAATAGTTTTGGCGGTAGTGGCTATGATATTGCTTGTGCTCAAAATGACAGTCCTATTTTGTATCATTTGAATAATGGAAAACCCATAATCGAAAAAGTACAATTTGAGCCTAAGTATTCTGAAAATTTATATTTTGTTTATTTGGAGAAAAAGCAAAGTAGCAAAGCTTCTATTGTTTCTTATTACAACAATAAAAATGAAGGATTAGACCAAAAGATTGTCGAAAACAATAAGATAACCTCAGCCGTTTTGAAAGCAAAAACCCTTGCAGATTTTGCAATAGCTCTTGAAGAACACGAAGCTGAAATGAGTACTATTCTAGAAATGCAAACCATAAAAGAATCACTATTCCCAGATTTTGACGGAGTAATAAAAAGTCTTGGTGCTTGGGGTGGCGATTTTGTATTGGTATTATCTGATGAAAATCCTGTAGAATATTTTAATGAAAAAGGATTTAAAACTATTGTTTCTTATAAGGATATGATTCTATAATTATTACCCTTTATTCTTTTTGAAATAAGAATAAAAAAATCCCGTTTAGTATTAACCAAACGGGATTTATTATTTACAAAAACGTCAATTCTAATAATTGAATTGTTTTCTGTTGTCTTTGATTTCAGCTTTGTCTTTTAAGGCTGGCAATACTCTGTTTAAATCTCCAGCACTTTGAGCTTTCAATTTGGCTACATAAGCAGTATGATCTTTTAAAACTGGTGCTTTTGCAGTACTAATGTTTTTCACTACATAAACTCCTGTATTTCCTTCTATTGGAGCAGAAAGTTTACCAGCAGTTAATGCAAATGCATTTCCAACTACTTTTGGTTCTTGACCCACACCACCAGTTAAAACAGGGTTTTCCATTGTAACTGCTGTAGCTTGTTGAACAGAAGTACCTGTAGCTTTAGCAATTGCTTCTAATGAAGTTCCTGCCATTTTCGCTTTGATTAATTCTGCTTTTTTCTTGTTTTTTAGGATTGGTTCTACATAAGAACGTACTAAATCTACTGCCATCAATCCTTCTGGATTTACTTTTTTAAGTTTTGCGATTACGTGACCTAAGTTAGCTACTTCAAATCTTTTGATAGCACCAACATCCGTTCCGTCTTCGAAAGCCCATCTAACAATATTTCTTTGGTTACCCAATGGTCCAAATGATTCGTCCATTAATTTTGCAGTTACTGCTGGCGAAACTGTAAGTTTTAATGCTGCAGCTGCTTTTGCAAAATCTTTAGCGTTAGCATCAATTTCAAATTGAGTCGCTTGAGTAAATACTTTATCAGAAGTAGCTTCAGAAGCTTCTACTTTTTGAGCTACAGTTGCTAAACGAACACCGTCTTGTTTGTCTGTAATTTTAATGATATGATATCCAAAAGGAGTTTCTACTAATCCAACTTTTCCAATTGGATTATTGAAAACAAAGTCATTGAATGGCTTTACCATTTGGTTCGGACCAAAAAAACCTAAATCACCACCTTGTTGTGCAGATGAATCATCAGAAGCTGTAAAAGCTAACATCAAGAAACTATTTGGATTTGCATTTACTTGAGCTAAAATTTCTTCGGCTTTTGCTTTGGCTTGTTCTTTAGTTCTTTTCTCTTTTTGATTTGGAACTTGAGTTCCTTCGTAGCTAATTAAAATGTGACTTGCTTTTGCATTTACTCCTACTTTTCTACCTAAAGATTTAGATAAACAATAGTATTTTCCGAACTTATATGGACCGTAGATTTCACCTGGAGCCAAGTTGTATAATTTATCTGCATCAATAGCTGGTAAATCTTTTTTGGCGACATAAGTAGAATCATAAGGCACATCTGAATTTGAGTTTACAAATTCAACCACGTTTGTTGCTGATCTAAATCCTGGCAAAGTATCATTTTTTCCAGTTTTTGTATTATAAACTACACTTCCTGATAACAAACCGTTGATTTTTGCTTTCACTTCAGCTTCATCTTCTGGCGAAGCTTTGTCTTCAATCAAAACGTATTCGATTTCACGAGTTTCATCTGATTTGTATTTTTTTTCATTCTTTTTCATGAAAGCTACAATATCATCATCAGAAACTTTTACATCACTATCTTTTATGGTAGAATATAATCCAGCAACGTATGCAAAGTTAACTTTATCAGCTTCCATTTGATATTTCAGTTTTCCTTCACTTTCAGTTGTGTAAGAACCCGCTTTTATCATTGTAGCATACATTTGATATTTTGCGTTAAGCTCAGCATCTTTTTCTCTGTCTTTTACATATTGAGCAATTTCAGGATTAGTTTTGGTAGCTTCTTTGAATTTATCTTTATCAAAACGCCCTGCTGAATTCAAAAACATTGGGTTTTTTCCAATATTTTGATCTGACTCTAAAATTTGCATGATATGGTCAGCACCTACTCTCAAACCTAATTTATCGAATTCAGAGGTTAACAAAGCGATTGAAACTTCCTGATCCCAAACTCTGTTGGCAGCAGCAGTTGGTGTAACACCTTGTTGGCTTTTTTCGACATTGCTAACTTTAACTCTAAAATCCTCGAATGGAATATCTTTTCCGTTAACACTACCAACTTCATTTGAACTTTTACCAAAGTTACCTTTAGTAAAAACATCCCCTGCAATAAATGCAAATAAACAAAATCCAATAACTACTATCAATAATGCGGAACGTTGTCTAATTTTTTGTAAAACTGCCATTTCTATTTTTATTAATTTTTATATTCAGTTTGCGAAAATACAATTATCTACTTAATAATTACAATAGTCGCTCTATAATTTACAAGAAAAATTGATTTTCAAAAAAAAATCATTCTTTTATTGTCATTTTAACCAATTCTATCTTCTTGTCGGTGGCTTCTTCAATAATAAAATGATAGATTCCAATAGTGATTACATCGCCTTTTTGAGGAATTTCTTTGGTAGAATCTACTATAAAACCGCCCAATGTTCCATAAGAATCGCTTTCGGGAATTGTAAGTTTGTAGGTTTGATTTAAATATTCGACATCCAATCGAGTCGAAAAAACAAAAACACCATCTTCAAGTTCTTTTTCGGTCAATTCTTCATCAGAATCATGTTCGTCTTCAATTTCTCCAAAAAGTTCTTCGATAATATCTTCAATGGTAATAATGCCTGATGTTCCTCCGTATTCGTCAAGCACAACGGCTACGCTTTTTCTTTTTTTTGTGAGCAAATTCATGGCATCTTTAATAAAAATTGTTTCGGGCACAAATTCTACTGGAATTAAAATTGACTTGATATTTTTAGGCTTTTTGAACAAATCAAAAGAATGCACATAACCCACAATATCATCGAGTGAATTTTGAAATACTAACACTTTTGAATAGCCTGTTTCAATAAATAAATCCTTCAATTCAGTTACTGAATCGAATACATCTGTAGCTACAATTTCGGTTCTGGGTGTCATAATATCTCGAGCTTTTACCCCTGAAAAGTCGAGCGCATTTTGAAACATTTGAATTTCAGAATCCATTTCGTCGTCATTTTCAACAGTGCTCATTTGTTCGGTAATATAATTTCCAAGTTCAGCTTTGCTGAAATATAAAGACACTTGATCGCCTTGTGTTTTGAAGAATCGTATTAAAATAAAATCAGAAATCCTGATAAAAAACGACGAGATATAATAAAATAAAAGGTAAAATCCATAAGCCGGAATTGCAAAAAACTTAATTAAGGAGTTGGCGTAAATGGGAAAGAAAACATTGGATAAAAACTCGGCTGTCGCCAAAATTAAAATTGTTGAGAAAAGTATTTGCAGAAAAATAGTTAGAAAACCCGAAAAATAAAACCCTAGATTTCCTAACCAAGCCAATAATAGATTGCTCATAAGAAACCCGTAAATCACCAATGCAATAGTATTGCCAATAAACATGGCAGCAATGAATTTTGAGGGATTTTCGGTAAGTTTTGAAAGGGTTTTTGAAATAAAGTTATCCTGTTTTTTCTCGAGTTCCAGGTATATTTTATTAGAAGAAATAAAAGCGATTTCCATCCCTGAGAAAAAAGCACATAGTATTAAACACAATATGATAATACTAATTTCCATAATCAGGATTTTTTATTTCTGTCTTCCAATTTTTTTGCAAATCTTCTTCTGAAAAAAAACATAAAAACGGCTAATCCTCCAATAAGCAAACTTATTTTAGGTGTTTCATTAGGCAAATTCCATTTGGTAAAAGCGTCATAAAAAAATGCTGCTGCGAGAATAAGGTATAAAAAAGGAGTGTATTTTATGTATTGCATAATGTTACTATTTAATCGTCAGATTCAATTTCGCCCGAAATTTTTTGGGAATTAATCACCTTAAAATCTTTACTAAAATCGATTCCTTTTCCTTTTGACGAGCCTTTTGGGTCTGTAAATGTAAAGTTATTTTCGGTAAAAAACCATTCATTCTTTTGATCAAAAAACAATTGATCAGTTTCTAATATTTGACCGTCTTGAGAAGATATTTTTACGTGTCCTCTTAAATCAATAATATTTGTTAATTTATAGGAAGTGGCATAATCCGCCAAAATAATCGTTCTTTTTTTGTTTTTGTCATATAAAGTAACATCAATTCCTTTAGGAAAATCGGTAAACGGAAAATCAACTGTAGCATATTCCATCATTTTTGGGCTTACCAAAATAGCCGTAATCCGACCTGAATCAGTGTATTTTAAATTTATTTTTTCGGCTTCACCGCTGGGAACAAATTCAGAAAAATTACTTTTTTGCACTTCTTTAAAATTACTTTCACATCCAACAAACAATGCCACAACAACACATGTGACAAGCATAAAGATAGATTTTTTTTTAAATGAAGTCATTTACTGAACTAACAAATTGTGTGAAATAAATTCGAAATAGAAAATGCTTTTTTAGTTGTATTTGCTTTTTACAAACCATTTATCGTTTAGCGAAAATCCTATGTTAAAAATAAAATAATTTTCTTGAACTAAATTATTTGAGGTAGTTCCTTTTTTTCCAAACTCTAAACCAAGGTTCAAATTAGAAAGTGAACCCGTAATAGGAAATCCTAATCCAAGTGTCATACCAACATCATTTATGGAAGTTGAATTGACTATTAATCCTGTTTTTTCAAAAACAAAACCTCCTCTATAAGTAATTCGTTTTGCATAACTCATAAATGGATTTGCATTAGGAGTAAAATATCCTCCAACGCTATATCTTTGATATTTTCCATAAGTTACATTACTTAAAGTATTGTAGTTATTGTATAATTTGCCTACATCTTGTATAGAAACTTCGCCACCTGCAACCCATTTTTTGGCGTTTCCGATCCCTAAACCTAACGACCATTTTTGAGGCAATTGCAAATCAGTTTTGGTAATTACCGGATCAAAAGTATCAACAGTTGATAAATCATAATTCGAGTTATATGAAACCGTGCCAATAATTCGCTCATTATTGGAAACCAAAGTGCTTTTGGGGGTATAATATAAACTACTAAAAAACTGTAATTTTTCTTTTAATTTGTATTGATACATCATTCCAATATTAAAATTCACTCCCGACAATTCATTAACATTCAACTCACGAGTTCCTATTGGAACATCTGGTATAAACTCTAAACTATTGGTTTGAATTTTTCCAAAATTATAATACACATTGGCACCTATACTCCAATTAGGCAATATTCTATAACCTGTTCCTAAAAAAACTCTATTTGTTCCGCCCCAACCATTAAAGCGTTTGTTGTTTTGAGAACCATCTGGATAAATATTTTCAATTTTATAACCAACAGAAGAATAAGGTATTAATCCGAATCCAGCGCCAAATTTCCCTAAAGGTATCGCAAGAGCTAAATAATCCAAAGTTGTTCTTTGTGTGGTGGCGTTAGACGTTCCTGATTTTTGTTTGTTGTAACTGCTACTGCCTCCTATGGTAAAATTAGTCCACTTTATGTTTGCATATCCTGCAGGATTCTGAAAATTAATTCGGGTACTATCAGGAATCATGGATATTCCGCCCATTGTACGACTTTCGACACTTCCGTTAAACCTTGCTTCACCAATTCCATAAAATGAATAAGGTGATGAAGTACCTTCTTGCGAAAAAGAAACTAGGGACAACAATAAACAAGAACTTATTAAAAATTTTTTAATCATTTTTGATTTTATATTGAAATGTTTGGTTCAAACTTTCGAGAAGGAAATTTGAATTGGCAAATATGGTATTTTTTAATCGTTTAGCCAAAAAATCTGCGTCTCCACCCGTTAAAATTATTATAAATTTTGAATATTGTACCTTAAAATCGTCTATGAAACCGTCTATTTCATATACCAATCCATTTACAACACCTGAATGCATGGATTCTGAAGTTGATTTACCGATAAAATCTTTGGGATTCTCCAAAGTTAGCAGAGGCAATTTTGCAGTAAAATTATGCATAGATTCATATCTTAATCGTAATCCTGGAGAAATGGCTCCACCAAGATAACGGTTATTTTCATCTATAAAATCGAAAGTTACACAAGTTCCTGCATCAATCACCAGCCGGTTCTGATTAGGATATTGAAGCGTTGCTCCTGCGGCAAGCACCATGCGGTCGATTCCTAAAGTTTGAGGCGTTTCATAACAATTGACAAACGGAAATACATCAGAATGTGAAACAAAATGAATTTTTACAACTTTTTCAAAACTCAAAAACGCTTGTTTTTCGACATCTGAAACCGAAGCGACGACTAAATAAGTGGTATTTTTAAATTTATTTAAAATATTTTGAATACTTTTTTCAAGGTCTGTTTTTTGAAAAACAAAAGACTCCAAAAGGGTATTACCCTCAAATACAGCAGATTTAATTCTGGTATTTCCAACATCAACAGCTAAAACCATATTTTTAATTTAACGTTACGAAGGTACGAATAGATTTTTTTTAATAATTGTTTTGGATAAATTAAAAATGGTTCTATATTTGCACCCGCATTAGCACGGTACCTTAGCTCAGATGGTAGAGCAATGGACTGAAAATCCATGTGTCCCTGGTTCGATCCCTGGAGGTACCACTTACAACCCTTAATTTCATTATGATTTTAAGGGTTTTTTGTTTTTAGGGTGCTTGTCAGGGTGTTTTTAAATTACTAATCCATTATTAGTTACTTTAATTAAACTTAGCAAAACCTAACTGAATATTGTTTAGAAGTTTGAAAAATTATTATTCAATATTTTTAAGCGAGGGTATAGAGGCGGGTAATGGTCTTTAATCCCGTACCCATTGCGGGAAGACTATAGAGAGATTGTAACGTTTACTTAATTTTATAGTTAACTTCTCTTTATAACGTAAAAAAACCTAAAATATAAGCGGTAAACTTAAATTCTAGTTTGATATTAAAGGAACGGATTAGATTGCTTAGAGACTCTTATTGTGGGCTGTACTTGTTGATTCTACCCTCTTTGATTCTTTTTGCTTGTTCTTTAACTTGTTCTATTGGTCTATGCTCTTTTCTTTGCAATTCAATTTCTATTATTGCCTCTTTTGATTTTTGAATGTGATAATTATTTAGTGTTGGTTTTTCTACCATTTTTAATTCTTTTGAACTGTTCTGTAACTTCTTCGATGCTTAAAGTATTTTTAGGTTGTTTTTTAGCATTTTTAATGATTTCTTCGTTTCTTTTTTTGTGATATTGGTTGATTTTCATAATTTAGATTTTGGGATGAAACAATTTAAAATATCAAGACCAAAACGGATTAGTTTATTAATTGTTTTATGATGTTCTAAAACTTTAACCCATTTTGGAGAATGTTTATAATAGTACTTGATAAAATGATTTCCTAAAACCGTTTTTGATAAATAATTATCCCTAAAATCTCTAAAGTTTTGAACTTTAGGGTGGTTAATGTCTTTATAAGCCATTGTGGCGATGTAGCAAGATTCATTGGATTTGATATTTATCTTGTTATTTGCATTCAAAATTTTAATTATTTCTTGTTGAACAACCAACCTTTTTCCTATATCTTGTTCTTCAAATTTGTTTAATAAAAATTGATTTAATTGATACGGAACATTTATAAATTCGTCGTATTTAAACCATATTTCAATATGTTTAAATGTTTCATTTAATATTTCTTTTAAAATATTTTTATCATTATTTATCATTGCATAATAAAAAGGATAAATGAACAAACTAAGGAAAGTAAACTCAGGTTTTTCAGTTTTCTCCAATTCGGCACTTATTGAAATATTTTTCAATTTGTAATCAAAATAATCTTCAAATTTTGACAATTCTGATATGTATGAATTATACGATATTAGCAATAGTTTATTAAAATTATAATCAGTATTTAAGAAAAACTCGTTACTCTTAGTATAGTACTCATTGATTTTGACATTGTCTAAAATATTTGATTTTCTATTTTTACAAATATCAATTATTTCATCTTTATGATTTTTTCTACAATGAAGGTAAAAATTCTTAGTGTATTTTTCAAAATGTTCAATTAATATAGTTGTTTCATAAAAACTATTTATGATTTTTTTTGTATATAGTATTTCGGTGTAATATGCTGTTGATAAAAGCCACAAATGAAATTTACCAGCAGGACTTAATTTTAAATCATTTGATTCAAAAAAGGCTAAAGCATCTTCATAATTGAAAAATAATAAAAGTTCAACTTGAGATTCAAAACGAGGATAATTACTCATTATATTATATTTACAAAAATTAATCTAACATTATTTCACTCAATATTATATTTCTTTTGTTCGGGTTTCTTGGTATGGATTTTTATTAATTCCATTTTATGAAAGCTCTTCTTAGTCTTAAATTTATTGAATTGATATTTTTAAAAAGTCAATAAATCTTTTGTCTTTATTTATTAGGTCAAGAATTTCATTATAAATTTTAAAAGGTGACGTTATGAAATCTTCTAGTATATAACTTAAAAAAGATTCGTTTTGAATATCAAAATAAATTTTAGAAATCAACTTCTCCTTTTCATCATTAGGAACGAGAATATTAAAAAATGGGAAAACATACAAATTTGTAAAAATATTTAGGGGTCTAATTAGTCCCTTTTTAGTTTTTTGAAATGTAATAAAAGAGTTAAATAATTCGTCTAATTCCACATAAAAGTGGCTAATACTAACTTCAACTGCCTCTTTATAAAAATTATCATTCTTTACACAATCTGCTATACTATCAATTTTATCTATATTTAATGCTTTATTGCCTTCCATTAATAAATTATCTAAAAAATCACTTCCGATGGATTTTATTTTATAACTCTTAGATTCATTCATTAGTCTAAAATATTTGACGGCGCTAATTTCCCTAATATGACGAGTATATGTCATAATGTTTTGATTATTTATTATGTCATATTTTCTTAAAATATAAATAAAGATTGTTGATGTAAGAATCCAAGCTTGAAATTTTCCTGCTGGAGATAGAATAAAAACATTATCTTCTAAATGTTTAATCACTACATTATATTGCTCATTAATAGTTTTGTTTATAACAAACTGTATTTTATCATCTATATTTTCCATTTAAATTCTTCTTAATTTTGATTTAAATATTAATAGTCTTTTGTATCTAGTCCATAAGTCATTCTAACAGTATTACAAGCAGTATTAATGACTTTTTTAGCTAATGCAACTGATATATTTTCCTGATTTGCAATTTCATTAATACTATTTAAAAATGAAGTTTCTCTTTGGTTTATAATAGATGTAATCGCCACAATTTTAGTGTAGTCGTCAGCGAATTTATTTAATACATCTTGTTTAATTGAGGCTTCTAATCCATTGATAATTTCTATTAACATTTTATCGACATTGGACAGGTTTTTAAATTCAGGAGAATATTTATAATCTAAATTTCTATCCCTATTATTAAATTTATAAATATAGACTATGACAACTAACAGAATTATTATAAATATTACCATACTATTTAATTTAATTTTTCTAATTCAATATTGCCACTTAAAGCATCAACCAAAATAATCTTTGTTGCAGAAACTTTTTTAAAGTTGTAAGTTACAGTTACAGCTCCATTGCTTTGAATAAGATTTACTTCATAAGTACTATCGGTATGACTATCCGAGCCAGACATAATTTGTGGAGTTTGTTGAATAACTTCCTTCCAACATTGTGATATACCACCAGCGATTAGACAAAAATTATCTGAGGTAAATTTAAAAAAAGGTTGGTCATTTTGATATATACTACCATCCGCTTTGATTCCCCAAGTACCTTGAATCCAAGTTGGAGGATTATAAGAAGAACTACTTCCCGAATCGCCACCATCAGACGAACAACCAAACAAAAAAACTGTACTAATAAGCACTAATAATAACTTTTTCATAATGTATTGATTTAAAATTTCTACAAGTTTAGGACGGTTTATTTTGTATTCCTTACGGGAAACCGTAAAAGCCCAATTATTTTTAACAAATATTAGAAAAAATAATTGAAAGACACAAATATGTGTCAGGTTAATTGCTTCTGAATGTGCAATTTTAAATTGTGGTAAAAAATGAAGAAATAGAATTAATAAAAGGCGTTGGAGAGAAAATAAGATTGAGAAGATTGGAACTAAATCTATCTCAAGAAATTTTATCTTATGATGCAAATATCCCTAGAAACCAAATAGGCAGAATTGAAAGAGGGGAAATAAGCACTACAATTTCAACTCTTTATAAAATTTGTAAAGCTCTTAAAATTGAAATTAGAGAACTGTTTTAAGTTTTAAACTAATTTTTCTTGAAAATACAACTTCAAATTCGCCATATACTCAATCAAGAAATTTATTTTAATAAAATCTTCGTCATCAATAATTTCGGGGTCTAATCCATTAATTTCGTCACAAAATTCAAAAGAATATAATGTTCTAATTTCTGTTAATTCTTGTGTAATTTCCTCAATAGTTCTGTTTTCGTAATCTACATTAATACTTTTAAGTTCTGCCGAAATAAGCTTATAATCGCTGTTTATGGTTAATAAAATACCATCAGGATTATGATAATTATACAGATTAGTAGCGTCTCTTTTTCGTAGCATAAATTAGGAATTAAAACCGAACTAAATATTATAAAAATTTATTGAATTTCGCAAGAAAAACCTGCCAATAAATTAAAGTTGATGTTATTGCAATATGCCCTAAAACCTATACTGGACAATTAGTTTTGTGAAATATTATTGTCTTTTAATATTTGATTGAATTTTTCTTCTTTCCCTTGTTCTTTCATTTCTTTATGAATTATACTAATCATTTTTTCGGCATCGGTTCTATAAGGCGATTTTAAATACACGTACAAATTATAGGCTTTACACATATTATCTAATCCTTTTTCATAATCTTTCAAATTAGTGGCATACACATTTCCAATTCCATAATATACTTCTGGGTTGTTTTTATCAATTTCTGCCAATTTCCCATAAGCTTCAATTGATTTGTCATATTGTCCTTTATACTGATATACTAATGCAATGTTTTGCAAAGGCATTAACCCTTTTGGGTCAATTTTCAAAGACTTTTCATAACATTCGATGGCTTTGTCATAATTGTTTAACCTTCTATAATTGACACCCAAATTATCCCAAGCAAAGGCAAATTCGGGGTCTTCTTTGACTGCTTTTCCAAAGTATTCAACTGCTTTTTGTGAATTATCTTTTTCGACTTCATCCAATCCTTTATTATAGTATTCTATGGCTTTTTTATTCTTAGAAAATGATTTAGCACTTTGCTTTTCGTTAGATGCCATTTTCTCTTTTACAGAAGAGCAATTTGCCATCATATAGCGTTCGATTTCGTAATAATATTTTTTGTATTCTTCTGAATTTTCATTAGTGTTAAAGGAAATATCAATTTGCTTTTTTCCATCAACTACTGGAGCTTTTTCTTTCGAAACATCAATCCCTATAAGCTTTGAACCCAATTGATAGGGACCAACTTGTTTGTCAATACATTCGCCAATATCCATTGCAATTTCATTATCCGGTCTATTGTAAGTAGAAATAGAATCGACACATTTGCAACCCTTTTCGGAAAGTTCTTTTAAAAGTTTTTCTGAACTTGGTTTTTTATTTTCTTGAGAAATTCCATTTGAATAAACTGCAAGTGCAAGTATTGGAAGCAATATTTTTTTCATTTAAATTTTAATTATTAAAAAGTTATACATCAATTCATTTTATCTTGGTAAAAAATAGCGAAAAATCAATTAGAAATTGACTCATTCGGAAAATCAAATTTAACCAATTAATTTTTACTAAAATTGAAAATTTCAATAAACAAATCTTTTTTTTTTGGCTTGAAAATAGAAAAAACGGCAACCTAATTTTGGATGCCGTTTCCCACTATTATAAATGCGTATTCTAAATTATTCTCTTGGATATTCTAAAGCCGCCTGAGCTGCTGCTAATCTTGCAATTGGCACACGAAATGGAGAACAACTTACATAATTCATCCCCATTCGATGGCAGAAAACCACACTATCAGGATCGCCACCGTGTTCGCCACAAATACCTACTTTTAGATTTGGTTTTGTCTTACGACCTCTTTCTACTCCAAGTCGAATTAACTCGCCAACACCGTCTTGGTCGATAGTTTGAAATGGATCGGAAGGAAGAATTCCTAAATCAAGGTATTTTGGAAGGAATCCTCCAATATCATCCCGACTGAAACCGAAACTCATTTGAGTTAAATCGTTGGTTCCAAAACTAAAGAAATCGGCTTCTTCTGCCATCACATCGGCTTTGAGAGCAGCGCGAGGTATTTCGATCATTGTTCCATACAAATAGGGGATTTTTTTGATTCCCATTTTTTCGCAAGTTTCTTTATACACTTCGTTTACAATCTCTTTTTGATGTTTTAATTCATTTTTGGAACAAGTTACCGGCACCATAATTTCAGGCAATGCTTTTTTGCCTTCTTGAATCAATTCGGCAGTAGCTTCAAAAATGGCTCGGATTTGCATTTCGGTAATTTCAGGATAACTCACTCCTAAACGTACACCACGATGTCCTAGCATTGGATTATTTTCATGCAAAGCCAAAACTCTTCTGTTCAAAACGCTCATACTGATTCCTAATTCTTTGCTCAGCTGAATTAATTTTTGTTTGTCGTGAGGCACAAATTCGTGCAAAGGAGGATCTAATAATCGAATGGTTACGGGATGACCACTCATCACTTCCAATGTTTTTTTAATATCTTTTTTCACATAAACAGACAAACCATTCAAAGCATCTCTTCTTTCATTTTCGGTTTTACTCACAATCATTTTGCGCAATAAAAACAAAGGTTGGTCGCTTCCTTCGCCATAAAACATGTGTTCGGTTCGGAATAAACCAATTCCTTCGGCTCCAAATTTCACGCCTTGTTCGGCATCGCCAGGTGTTTCGGCATTGGTACGAACTCCTAATACTTTGGTTTTATCTACCAATTTCATTAAGTTTTTATAGGATTGATTTTTGTCTAAATCTACATCAACCAATTCCATACTTCCGAGATAAACAAGCCCTTTTGTACCGTCTAAACTTAACCAATCGCCTTCTTTGATACTTGTACCATCGTTGGCTTTGAACGACTTTGTTTCGCTGTTAATTTGAATATCATTACAACCCACAATACAACATTTTCCCCAGCCTCTTGCTACTAATGCAGCGTGAGAAGTCATTCCGCCTTTTGTAGTAAGAATAGCTTGTGATTTGTGCATTCCATCCACATCTTCTGGAGAAGTTTCTTCTCTGACTAAGATTACTTTTTCGCCTCGACTAGCCCATTCAACAGCATCATTAGACGAGAAAACCACACGCCCTTTTGCTCCACCTGGACCAGCTGGCAACCCTTTTGCAATAGGTCGTGTTATTTTTTGAATATCGGGATTTAGCATAGGCAGTAATAATTCTACTAATTGATTTGGCGCCACACGCATTACGGCCGTTTTAGCATCAATTAATTTTGAATTATACATATCGCTAGCAATTTTTACAGCAGCAACTCCATTGCGTTTTCCGATTCGGCATTGCAACATAAATAGTTTTCCTTTTTCGATCGTAAACTCAATATCTTGCATGTCTTTATAATGTTGTTCCAACCTATTTTGAATATCGAATAATTGTTTATAAGCCTCTGGCATTATTTCTTCGAGAGTTGGCAAATGTTTGCTTTGATCGTTTTTAGATTTTTCGTTTACAGGAGCTGGGGTTCTGATTCCTGCCACAACATCTTCGCCTTGAGCGTTTACCAAATATTCTCCATAAAAATAATCTTCACCATTTCCGGGATTTCTAGTAAAAGCCACACCTGTTGCACTAGAATCTCCCATATTTCCAAAAACCATCGCCTGAACATTTACGGCAGTTCCCCATTCGTGTGGAATATTTTCGATGCGGCGGTATTCGATGGCTCTTTTACCCATCCAACTGCTGAAAACCGCTCCAATACTTCCCCATAATTGCTCGTTTGGATCTTCGGGAAATGAAACGCCTAAAACTTTAACAATGGTAGCTTTAAAGTCTTTTACCAAATCTTTCAACTCTGCAACCGTTAAATCGGTATCGTATTGATAGCCTTGTTTGTGTTTTATATGTTCTAATTTTTCATCTAATACTTTTCGGATTCCTTTACCGCCTTTAGGTTCAATTCCGCCTGCTTTTTCCATTACCACATCGGCATACATCATAATCAAACGACGGTAAGCGTCATAAGCAAAACGAGCATCTCCGGATTGCTTGATTACTCCTTCGATAGTTTTTTCGTTAAGTCCAATATCTAAAACCGTCTCCATCATTCCAGGCATCGATTTTCTGGCACCAGAACGAACTGAAAGCAGTAAAGGGTTATTTACATCGCCAAATTTTTTGCCCATTTCTTTTTCTACAGCAGCTAATGCTTTATCGGTTTGGGCTTTTAGTTCGGCTGGATATTTCTTTTTATTTTCATAATAGGCCGTACAAACTTCAGTAGTGAGTGTGTACCCAGGGGGGACTGGCAATAAAAGATTTGGATGACCAGCCATTTCAGCCAGATTTGCCCCTTTTCCACCCAATAAATTTTTCATAGATTCGTTACCATCTGCTTTACCGCCACCAAAATAATACACATATTTAGGAGCCTTTTTTTCCTGTGCCATATTGTTATATTTTTATTATGATTACTATAATATTGTTATATTTATCTCAAAGATAAAAGCAAAAATTTTTGTAAAAGATGATAAATATCATTTTAAAATTGAGATAAAACGCTCATAATTAATAACTCTATGGCTAAAATTCAAAACATTGCTGAAGCAGGTTTAAATCGTGTTAATAAATAAATTTGGGGGTAAATTATTAGAAGCCAAAACAACTCTAAACCATATACTTTAATGTAATTTTAATGTTTGGCAAGACTATTTAAAAAAAAGTTAGGAAAATCGAACAGGTTTGATATATTTGTGAATTCAATCTTAATAAAAGATACTTTTTTATATAAAATTCAGATTCAATAACCCACATAAACAACTTAATTATTTTTTAAATTATGGAACAAATTATCAAAGACACCACCGCTAATCCAGCACCATTAGGCCTTTTTGGTTTCGGAATGACAACCATCTTATTAAATATTCACAACGCCGGTTTCTTCGAACTCAATTCGATGATAATGGGAATGGGCATCTTTTTTGGTGGAACGCAACAAGTAATTGCTGGGGTTATGGAATGGAAAAAAGGAAATGGATTTGGGATGGCTGCATTTACTTCATATGGTTTCTTTTGGTTGTCACTTGTGGCTTTATGGGTCATGCCAGCATTAAACCTCACTGCAAAACCTGATGGGGCTTCAATGGGATGTTATTTAGCCATGTGGGGATTATTTACTTTAGCCTTCTTTATCGGAACATTAAATGGCAATACTATTGGGAAACTTATTTTTGGATCGTTAGTTGTTTTATTTGCGCTACTTTCGGCAGCAAGTTTCACTGGTAGCGAATCTATTCATACCTTTGCAGGCTATGAAGGTATCTTGTGTGGTTTTTTTGCTTTTTATGAAGGAGCCGCTATAGTGATTAATGAAAAAACAGGGAGAAAAGTTCTTCCGTTATAAAAAACAGCATAATTTAATGTTAAAACAAGACCTTTACTTACTAAAATAAGAAATAGGTTTTAAATTTGTTGCCTTCATACTATTAATTTTAAGGCGTTTATAATCAGAAATAAATATAATAATGAGTTACTACAAAATTGAAAATTTAGAACAATACTTCAAACACTATAATAAATCTGTTCGAGAACCAAGAAAATTTTGGAGTAAAATTGCTTCAGAAAACTTTACTTGGTATCAAGAATCTGAAAAAATAGTTGAGTTTGATATGGCAGAAGCCAAAATTAAATGGTTTGTTGATGCAAAAGTCAATATCGTAAAAAACTGTTTGGACAGACATCTTTCTAAAAGAGGCGAAAAAACCGCTATCATTTTTGAACCAAACAATCCAACCGAAGAAGCACAACATATCTCGTATAACGATTTATACACTAGAGTTTCGAAAATGGCAAATGTGCTACGCGAACAAGGAGTCGAAAAAGGAGATAGAGTTTGTATTTATTTGCCAATGATTCCAGAAATAGCCATTTCGGCCTTGGCTTGTGCTAGAATTGGTGCAATTCATTCAGTAGTTTTTGCTGGATTTTCAGCATCGGCGGTAGCTGCAAGAATCAACGATAGCGAATGTAAAATGGTTATCACATCAGATGGTGGATTTAGAGGGGAAAAAACTATCGATTTAAAAGGAATCATCGATGAGGCTCTAAACAATTGTCCTTGTGTAGAAAAAGTTTTGGTTGTTAAAAGAACCAACTCTGAAATAACTTTGAAAGAAGGTCGTGACCAATGGCTACAACCGCTTTTAGACAAAGCATCGGATAATAATATAGCCGAAATAATGGATGCCGAAGATCCTTTATTTATTCTTTATACTTCTGGCTCAACCGGAAAACCTAAAGGAATGGTTCACACCACTGCAGGTTATATGGTTTACACCGCTTATTCCTTCAAGAATGTATTCAATTACGAAGAAAATGATGTTTTCTGGTGTACTGCTGATATAGGTTGGATTACCGGACATTCTTATATTTTATATGGTCCATTATTAAACGGGGCAACAACAGTAATGTTCGAAGGAGTTCCTACTTATCCTGATTATAGCCGTTTTTGGGAAATTATCGAAAAACACAAAGTCACTCAATTTTATACTGCTCCAACAGCCATTCGTTCTTTGGCGAAAGAGAATTTGTCTTACGTACAAAAATACCCATTAAAATCACTAAAAGTTATTGGATCAGTTGGAGAACCTATCAACGAAGAAGCTTGGCACTGGTATAACGACCACGTTGGCGGAAAACGTTGCCCATTAGTTGATACTTGGTGGCAAACCGAAACTGGAGGAATCTTGATTTCGGCTTTAGCCTTTATAACACCAACAAAACCAACCTATGCTTCATTGCCTTTACCAGGAATTCAAGCAGTTTTGATGGATGAAAAACGCAACGAGATTGAAGACAACCAAGTTACTGGAAGTCTTTGTATCAAATTCCCTTGGCCAGGTATTGCAAGAACCATTTGGGGCGATCATCAACGTTATAAAGACACTTATTTTAGTACTTTCCCTGGAAAATATTTCACAGGAGACGGAGCTTTGCGTGATGAAGTAGGTTACTACAGAATTACAGGTCGTGTAGATGATGTTATTATCGTTTCAGGACACAACCTTGGAACTGCGCCTATAGAAGATGCGATAAACGAACATCCAGCTGTTGCAGAAAGTGCTGTTGTAGGTTTCCCTCACGATGTTAAAGGTAACGCTTTGTATGGATTTGTAATTTTGAAAGAATCAGGAGAATACAGAGATAGAGCCAACTTGACTAAAGAGATCAACCAACACATTTCAGATCACATTGGACCAATTGCTAAATTAGATAAGATTCAGTTTGTTTCTGGTTTGCCAAAAACACGTTCAGGCAAAATTATGCGTCGCATTCTTCGTAAAATTGCCGAAGGAGATTTCTCTAACTTTGGAGACACCACTACTTTATTGAATCCAGAAATTGTGGATGAAATTAAGAACGGAAAATTGTAATACTAATTGTGATATAAACAAAAAAGGCTGTCCGAAAAGACAGCCTTTTTATATTTAATAATCAAAGGTAACTTTATTGCTTGACAAACTTCAGCACTTTGACTTCGTTGTTTTCATTTAATGCTTTTACAAAATAAACTCCTTTATTTAAATCACTAATGGCAAATTGATACTCCTTAGATTGATTTGGTTTGAAACTTTTTACTAATTGACCAGTAACTGAATAAACCTCCACTTTTGAAGTATTTGCATTTATAGTAAAATATGTCGAAGAAGGATTTGGATACAAAAATATATCTTGTGAAAGACCAAAACTTACAACTCCTAAAGTAGAAGGTTGATTGCCATAAATTTTAAATCCACCTGCAGCAATAAGTAGTGTTGCATTCACATCTGTAACATTTATTGAAGTATTATCCATCAGGTTGTACCAAGTTCCTGTGTAAGGGAAACTAGGGTTAACACTTTGATCTGTAACATCAAAATTTGAAAGAATTACAACATTTTTTAATTGTGACAAAGGTATATTGTTGTCCCAAATATAAACTTTTGGTGTTAAAGCGGAATACCCAGAAGTGATGGAATAACTTCCGTTGAAAACTGGCAATGACAATTTTAAATTAATCATTTTAGACCAATCGGCATATATTTTACTTCTATCAGCATCGGCTAACCAATTACTAGTCCATTGTGGTTGCGGTTTAGTGTCTAGTTTAGCATCACCTGGAGTAGCATCAGAATCAGTATTTACGACTCCATTACTAGCTGTAAAAATAGAATTATTCATTCCTAAATCGGCAAAATGCCAAATCATTTTTGGCCCCGGAACCAATAAAGAAATAGCGCCAAGTGCAGACATTCTAGAAAGTGCTGTAGTCAGTGTTTTTACATTATGTGATGGATTTGTACTGTTTCCGTAAGTAACCGCTTTATACATCACTCGCTCCTCATCGTGACTTTCTGGATACCCCATAACTCTTTTTCCTTGAAAACCAATGTGTGCATTACTTCCAATTCTTGAAATATCATTATCTGAATTCCATCCCATTAATAATTGAGAATAGGCAGTAGTCATTTTTCCCCACATCATAACCCCTTTGCTTGGCGTTTCGGTTATTCTATAATTTGCCCATAGTTGCTCTTCGTTGTCATTGCCAAGATGTTCGAAAATAACGTAATGAGTTGGATCTAAACTCCAAGAATAATCGGCATATTCTTTTAGGACATCTACTCTATCCTGCTGAAGAGTATTTGTACAATTATCTTGACCTCCAGCAACAGCCGAGGGACAATTTTGCGTAAATCCTTTGGTTAAATCCCAACGAAATCCATCAATTTTGTATTCTTCAATCCATTGTTTCACCACTCTTTTTACGTAAGTTTTTGTTCTAGGTAATTGATGATTAAAATCATTTCCTACATTATAACTGTGCATTGCCGATACATTAAAATATGGATTGTCGGCAGCTGGACCTCCCCAACCGTCTCCATCAGGATCATTCATCCACATTCTATCCATTGGGTTTCTCGCAAAAGCGTGATTCAAAGCCACATCTAGGATTACTGCAATTCCGTTTTGATGACACAGATCAATAAACTCTTTTAGCTTGGAACTTGGCCCATATGCTTTGTCTAAAGCCATGTGAAATGAGGTATTGTAACCCCAGCTTTCGTTGCCATCAAATTCCATTACTGGCATTAATTCGATAGCGTTGATTTTTAAATTTTTAAAATAATCGATTTTGTTTATCAAATTCTGATAACTCCTGTTGGAATCAAAATCTCTAACCAAAACTTCATAAACTACTAGTTTATCTTTTTCTGGTTTTACAAAATTGGTTGTAGCTGTACTCCAAGCATAAGGCGTTTGCCCTGTTTGCAAAACGGTAACTTCTCTGTCCTGACCAGCTGGATAAACTGGAAGATTTGGATAATTTCCTGCTGGAATAGTGGGATCGTCTTCTTTATTTAAAACTAAAGTAGAATAAGGATCTGCGGTTTTAACTAATGTTGGAGAACCTGCTATGGGAGTTTCATCAATTACCCAATATTGGTAGGTATAATTTGTCCCTGAAACCAATCCTGTGAGTTCTAACCAAAATTTAGTTGAACCTGCTGTTGCATCTTTTTTCATTGCATAGCCAGTTCCCGGTTGCCAGTTATTGAAACTTCCAGCTACATAAACAAAGTCTTTTCCTGGTGCATCTAACACAAGTGTAGCTTTCGTGAGGTCACCAGAATTATAATTTATACCATCGACTAAACCTGCTGGTATTGTTTCAGAAACAACTACGGGTCTTACAATTACTGAGAATTTCTTAGAAAAAACTGTAGCTCCTTGTGTAATTTGCAAATCATAGTTTTTGTTAGCAACAATATTGGTATCCGTAAAAGAATAAGAAGAGCCTGTAAAAGTGTTGATACTCGTTCCGTTTGCGAATAAATTATAATTAGCAGTTCCACTTGTATTGTTAGCAGTAATGTTTAAACTGCTTCCAGAACTAATGATATTTGTGCTGTTCAAACCCGGAGCCGTAAGGGTGGCCTGAAAAACTCCAACATTAATAAAAATATCAGGTGAGGTCTGCACACTTCCTGTAGCGTTTCTGAATACCACACAAATTTCTGTAATTGAACTTGTAACTGGAACACCAAAATAAGTGTACAAATCGGGTCCGAGATCTAGTTTATAAGTAGTTCCCGAAACTAAAGTCAATAGAGGCGCATTTGTGGTTCCCCAATTGCCCTTAGTGTTTTGCCATCTTGTGCCATTGACAGTTACCCCAATATGAGCATAAATATCTGTTGTGCTTGCTAATGGAGTTCCACCTTTATTGAAATTAATAGTAACCGCTCCTTCTGCAAGTGCTGGTGATGGAGTTGTTGTAGTTTGTGAAAAACCTACAGAAGCAATTAAAAAAAATAAAAAAATAATTTTTTTCATAAAATATCTATTTAATATTAAAAAGGGCCATTCCTAAAAACAGCCCTTTTTTTTTAACGTTTATAGTTTTTTGACCGTATAAGCCTTAGCATTAAAGTCTGCAGTTATCTTATAACTACCAGCGACAGTTATTGGAATATCAGATCCGTTTAAGACTAAGGCTCCACCAGTCGCACTACTGCTTCCATAGTTAGTTCCCCAACCATCATCTAATCTGAATTTATAAGCACCAACCACCATATCCATAGTAATTGAATATGTTTTAGTGGCTAAATCATAATCCATGTTCGTATCAGAGTTCCAACCTGTTGGAGTTGCACTTCCAATAATACCCCAATCAGGCCAAGCTGGATAAGGCGTTAGTTTAATAGTATAAGAATTAGAGGTTTGCACAACACTTCCTGTCGTCCCTACAGTTGATTTGATTCGAACATCAATAGAACTTACTACAAACGGAGGAAATCCTGAGTTTAATGCTGCTGAATTTAGCTCATCTACAGTGAAATTTTTAAATCGGTCTGTAGAAGTTGCAACAACTGTAGGTGATGCAAAATTTGTTCCTGCTGCTGCAAACTCTATACTATAATTTACAATAGTAGGAGTTCCTTCATAAGCTGCATAGTTCCATACTACGGTTGTTGCCAAATCATTTGGTTTGGTTTTATCCAAAACAATAGTAAGATTGTTTACTGGCGCCACTAATACTGGCGCAGTTCCAATTGCAACAGCTTCTCTATCTTCTACAGAATCAGTACAAGATACCGCCGCTATGCTTATTAAAGCAATTAGAAATTTAATTATATTTTTCATATTCTTCTTAATTATAATTGTTTGATAGTATATTTCAATCCGGTAAAATCGGCCGTGATATAATAAGTTCCAGCTGTTGTTATAGCAATATTAGCCCCTCCAGCATCTAATGTTAGATTATTTCCATCATCACCATAATTAGAAGCCCAACCATGATCTAGTCTGAATTTGAAAGCTCCTACTTTCATCTTCATGATTATAGAGTACGTTTTGGTGGTAGGATTGTAATCCATCAATGTATCATTATCCCATCCTGTTGGAGTTGCATCTCCTATAACCCCCCAAGCATTTACAATTGGAGTTATGGTATAAGTAAGGGTTTTGAAATTTGCAACGATAGTATAATTTCCTGCTGTTACAGGAATATTATCTCCGCCAGCTTCTAATGAAAGATTATTTCCAGTATCTCCATAATTTGTAGTCCAAGCATTATCTAATCTAAATTTGAATGCACCCGTTTTTAAACCAAGTGAAATAGAATAAGTATCGGTTGCAGCATTATAAATCATATCAGTACTAAGATCCCATCCCGCTGAAGTGGCATCGCCAATAATACCCCAATTGGGTTGATATGGAGTGACTTTCAAGGTATAAAAATTAGAAGTTCCCGCAGCTGATTTTACACGAACATCCATAAGTCCTTCTACAAGAGCTGGCATTCCAAGTGCTTTTGCAGCAGCATCTAAATTACCAACTGTAATATCTTTAAAAAGACTAGTGGTTGCTGAACCTAAGACTACGGTTTTTGCAAAGTTAGTACCTGATTTAGCTGCTTCGATAGTATAACTTACCGAAGTACCCGCAGCACTATTTTCTGTATCATTCCAAACGAAAGTCGTGGCCAATTCGTTTAATTTAGCTCCATCTAAAACCAAGTTAAAACTGGAAGTTGGTGTCAGTAAATTAATTCCTGTACTTTTAGCTGCCGCAGTTTTATGTTCCACGTCTTCAGTACACGACAAAAGTGTAAGAAAACTAATGAAAGCAATTAATAATTTAAGTGTGTTTTTCATTTTTATATCTTTTTAAATTCTCTAATAACCATTGTTCTGAGTCAAATTTGGATTTGCTTTGAGTGAGTTAGCAGGAATTGGAAATAATTTCATGTTATCTGAAATAGATGTTCCATTCAAGCTGTTTCCTTTCCAAGCCCAATTGTAACCTGTAGTATATTTACCAAAACGAATTAAGTCTTGTCTTCTAAATGCTTCCCAATGTAATTCTCTTGCTCTTTCGTCTATAATGAAGTCAAGATTTACAGCAGTAGCCCCAACACTAACCCCTTTGGCACGAGTGCGCAAAGCATTAATGTATCCTAAAGAAGTGGCATCGGCATTGGCCAAAGTTCCTCCGTTTATAGCTCCACCTTTACGCATTTGAGCTTCGGCATACATCAGATAAGCATCGGCTAAACGAAATACCGGAAAATCAGTATCTACAAAATTTGAACTGCTTCCTGCAACACCTGCAACAGTTTTGTTCGACCATTTAGCCAAAACATACCCTTGACCATTAGTACTAATATTAGTAATATCAATAGGTCTAGAACCGCTAATTATAGTATTTCTAACATCAGCTGCATAATCAGAACCATCAAATTTTTGAACAAATTGTTTTCTTAATCTAAAGGCTCCGCCCCAACCTCCTACTCCAAAATCAGCTCCATTACTTTCTACAGAACCTACTTGACCATTGATGATTACGGTTGTAGCACCATAGTTTTGTGTTACACGCCCGTCAGATTGTAAGGCAAAAATAATCTCGGATGAAGTATTGTTATCAGCCTTAAAATTATTTAAATAATTAGTATTCAAAGCATAACCACTTGTGATAATTGTTGAACATTTTGTCATACACTCAGTATATTTTGGTGTTCCAATGTAAACCTCAGCATTCAAGTATATTTTTGCCAAAATCATATTGGCAACACCTTGATCTACTCGTCCATATTCGTTTGTTCTAGCTGCTTTTAAATTTGGCAAAACCGCATTCAATTCACTTTCTATGAAAGTGAAAAGTTGTTGTCTGTTGTATTCTGGACCTTGCGAGTTGATAGCCGAACTTTCATCATAAAAAGGCGCTTTACCAAACATATCCATTAAGTTATAATAAGCATAAGCTCTTAAAACTCTCACTTCGTTGCGGTACATATTTATGTTTGCAACATCGGTAGCATTTGTAATACCACGAGAGGTTAATTTTTCAGGAGCCGATTGACGTAAAAAGTCATTGGCAATAGCCACTTCGGCCATTGTTCTACTAAAAAATCCTAACAAAATTGGATTACTAGAACCCCAAGTATTTCTGTTTAATTCTGCTGTTCCTTCGTCATTTTCATAACTCCAAACCACTTCATCAGTGGTCATTTCTTGTAAATACCACAAGCAACGTCCAAACTGGCTGGTACCTGCATCTATCCCTTCTAAAAAGGAAGAACCAGCATCACCTGTTCCTGTCAAGGAAAGGTTTCCATAAACTCCTGCAAGTGCTTGCTTGTACCCTTCTGGGGTAGAGAAGAGTGCTTCTGGAGTTTTTACTGTACTGTCAGTAGAAATTACATCTAAATCTTGCGTACAAGATAATAATGTCACTAATGAAAATATAGATACTATTAAATTTATTTTTTTCATGTCTTTAGATTATTTTATTAAAATTTTATATTAGTACCAAATAAAAAGGAACGTTGTCTTGGATAAATAGCACCATCAACACCATTATTTATCTCTGGGTCTAAACCTGAATATTTAGTAATAACAAACACGTTTTGGCATCCTGCAGTTAATCTTAAAGATATTTTGTCATTGAACCATTTTGGGAAGGTATAACCTAAGGAAATGTTGTCCATTCTCAAGAAAGAAGCATTTTCAACATAAATATCAGATAAAACTACAGTTGATGTATTGTTAAATCCTGTATTCACTACAGAGGTAGGCAAATTAGTTATATCTGCACCTGTATTAAGCCTACCATATTGAGCTCGGCTAGCATTTACAGCATTAAATACGCTGTTGCCAATGTTGGAACGCAAGGCGAATGATAAATCAAATTTGTTATAATTCAAATTGGTTGTAAATCCTAAAACAAGTTTTGCATCTTGATTTTTGTAAATGTATTTATCATCGGCATTGATAACGCCATCACCGTTTGAGTCAGCATAAGCTCCTTCAATAGGCTTGCCACTTACATCATATAATTGTTTGTAAACCCAAAAAGAATCTGGAGCAAAACCTTCTTGATACACTTTTGCTTGAGTACCTGTTCCTGCAATATTATCGCCAGTTCTAATAATGGTGTGATAAATCAATTCGTCAATTTTTCTATCAAAATGGGTGGCATTGAAGTTAACATTCCAATTAAAATTATCTGATTTAATAATATCAGCATTTATCGTAAACTCAACACCTTTAGTAGTAAATTGACCTACGTTTTGAAATATAGCATTAGAAAAATTACTACCATCTGCTAATGGTCCTTTTACTAACAAATCTGAAGAAACTTTATAGAAAACATCTACACTACCATTTATTCTATTTTTGAATAGACCGTAATCTACCCCAGCATTATAAGTTGTGGTTTCTTCCCATTTAATTTGCTCGTTGTAAGCCGATGAAATGGCAATAGGAAGAGCTGTAGTTCCAAAAGTATATTGTGAAGAACCACTACCTGTAACATATTTTTGTAAATAAATATTAGCAGCATCACCTATATCTTGTTGTCCTGTAATACCCCAACCTACCCTTACTTTTAAATCAGATACAGTTTCGCTGTCTTTAAAGAAATCATTGCTCGCTTTCCAAGCAAAAGAGGCAGCCGGGAAATTACCAAAACGATTCTCTTTAGCAAAACGTGAAGAACCATCACGTCTGTAAGACAAAGTCAATAAATACTTGTCATTATAGTTTAAATTAGTTCTAGCAAAATAACCTAACAATACTACTGGAGTTGCCACTTTATATTGTGGAAATCCTCCAACTCCTGTAGTTGGTAAATTAGGATCATTAAGATTCCCTTGTATATAAGTATTGTTTTCGAATTTTTGATAAGAATAACCACCTGTTAAATCGAAAACTAATTTATCGAAAGTTTTGTTATAGGCTAAAAAAGCGTCAAATAATGTGTTTTTTCTATGACCTCTTGATATTTCATTAGTCCCGTAAGGGATATTATTATTAGAACCTGAAGAGGCTACATCTAGTCCTGCATATCTAGAAGTTTGACCATGAGTTTCATCAAAACCAACATTTACAACAGCTCTTAATTCTGGCAAAAAGTGCATTTTGTAATCTGCTTCAAAATTTCCAAAAAGACGATTACTATATCCTGTATTGTCCGTTTGAAGCAATTGAGCTACAGGATTTCGAGTAGTTTGAGGAGTTAAAGCTCCTGTTGCATGATTGTAATTTTCATAAAAATTAGCAAATTTTGAAGTATTGTCATACACTGGTTGTGTTGGGTCAAAATTTATTGCACTACTCTCTACTGCATCTGCAAAAGAGTTGTTTTCGTTACTATAATTGGCATTCAAACGCAATTTTAAGTGGTCTTGAAACAAAGTAGGATTCAAAGCTAAACCAACCGTATTTCTATTAAAAACATTAGTCAAACGCAAACCTTCTTGATAGGTCTTTCCAACTGTAAGACGAGTTGGTAATACGCCTAGCAAACTTCCTCTTACAGATACATTGGCATCTGTGTAGGTTGTTTGTCTATAAATTTCTTTTTGCCAATCGGTATTTGCATTCCCTAATCTAGAAAGCAAACTTGGATTTTGTTCTGTTACAACTTTTCTCAAAGTAGCGGCATCAAAAACATCAACTGTTTTAATTAAATTTCCTATTCCAAGCATAGAATTAAATTCTACCGAAAGGTTTTTACCTCCCTTTTTGGTCGTAATCAAAATAACCCCGTTAGACGCTCTAGAACCATAAATGGCAGTAGCAGAGGCATCCTTTAATATAGAAAAAGATTCTATCGTACTTGGATTTAATGAAGCCAAAAACGAAGTAGATCCAGTACCTGTAGAATTTTCAATTGGCAAACCATCAATTACAATCAATGGATCGTTTGAAGCATTTAAAGAAGCTCCTCCTCTAATTCGAATAGTTGATCCAGAACCTGGAGCACCACCTCCAGCATTTACAGTCACTCCAGCAACACGACCGTTAAATAAATTATCCGCATTCACGGTAACTCCTTTATTAAAGTCTTTGGCTCCTAATACAGCTACTGCTCCTGTTGCATCTTTTTTCTTAACAGTTCCATAACCAACCTGAATAACAACTTCTTTCAACTGACTTGAATCTTCCTCAAGTTGTACCGAAATCGATTGCTGACTACTAAATACTATAGTTTCACTTTTGTAACCAACGAAAGAAAAAACGACTTTATCGCCTTTTTTAACATTTGATAATCTAAATTTTCCGTCTAGATCTGTCGAAGCACCAGTAGTGCTTCCTTGTACATTTACATTTACTCCTGGAATGGGCTGCCCTGTAATTTTATCAAGAACAGTTCCTCCTATTGTGTTCTGAGCTAGAACGCAAAAAGGCAGGAATAACAATAAAAATAACAACTTTTTGTAAATTGTTTTCATACTTTTAGTTTAAATTAATTTGGTTTTTGTTTAATATTACCTTTACTTCGAATGGTAAAATTAGATAATTATTAACACGCACAACAAAGGCAAAGCTTAAAACAGTTACGAAAACGTGATAGTGTTGAAAAGTTTTTTATTTTCTATAATTTTACAGCCCTAAAATTGTCATAATCTAAATAATATTTTATCTTTATTACGAAAATGATTTTTATCAAATTTTAATATGAAAAAAAAGGTAACCCTAAAGCAAATTGCAAAAGAACTAGATGTATCCATTTCGACCGTTTCAAAATCACTAAGAAACAGCCTTGAAATAGGAGAAGAAACTAGATTAAAAGTTCAGGCTTTTGCCAAATTTTATCACTACAAACCCAATAATATTGCACTAAGTTTAAAAAACAGAAAAACAAAAACCATCGGGATTATCATTCCAGAAATTGTTCATTATTTCTTCTCGACCGTTATCAACGGAATCGAACATGTGGCCAACGAAAATGGATATAGCGTAATTATCTGCCTGTCAGACGATTCTTTCGACAAAGAAGTCCTTAATATGGAAATGCTTGCCAATGGTAGCATCGACGGATTTATTATGTCACTCTCCAAAGAAACCCAATTCAAAGGCGATTTTCATCACATTACCGAAGTGATCAATCAAGGAATGCCGGTAGTAATGTTTGACCGAGTTACCAATGATATTCTTTGTGACAAAGTGATTATAAATGATGAATTAGCCGCGTATGAAGCCGTTCAAAATTTGATCGACAAAGGACGTAAAAAAATCGCCCTCGTAACCACAGTAGATTATGTGAGTGTAGGAAAATTTAGGACCGATGGCTACACAAAAGCCCTGATAGATAACGGTTTACATTTTGATGAAAATTTAATTATCAAAATAGAAAATGTGGACAATTGCGAAATTACAATCGCTCAATTACTTCAAGAAAAAGCGTTTGATGCCGTATTTGCTGTAAACGAACTTTTTGCAGTAACCATCATCAAAATAGCCCATAAAATGGGAATAAAAGTTCCAGAAGATTTAGCTGTTATTGCATTTACCGATGGAATTATTTCGAAATATTCGACTCCAACCATCACAACAGTAAGCCAAAACGGAGCAGAAATGGGAGCTGTTGCAGCAAAAATTTTAATCGAAAGATTAGAAGCCGAAGATGAAGAATCAGAAGAAGAATTAGAAGAAATATACAAAACAGTGGTAATCGAAACCCATTTGATAGAAAGAGAATCCACTCTTTAAAATTCAATTTCAATGGCAATTTCAAAATTCAGTTTTTTCAATATTGCCATTGAAATAGACATTCCCACTAGCCTTCTAACTAAAACTTATTCACACTATTACGTTGTAGTTTTTGAAATAAATACTTTTCCAACTCCCGACTTCTAACTTCTAACTTCTTTTAATATATTTACACCTTTCAAAACTTTTACTTTTACTTCGAAAAATGAGTTAAGTTTTGATAAGCAAGGTGCTTATCGTACATTTAAAACAATATACGATAATGAAAAAACCCAAATTAAGTTTTTGGCAAATCTGGAATCTAAGCTTTGGATTCCTAGGAGTACAAATCGGATATTCTCTCCAAAATGGCAATACCAGCCGGATTTTAGAAGCGCTCGGAGCCGATGTTCACAGTATTGGATATTTTTGGCTCGCAGCACCACTTGCTGGTTTGATTGTTCAGCCAATTATTGGTCTTTCTAGTGATAAAACCTGGACTCGTCTTGGACGCAGAATTCCATTTATATTTTTTGGAGCCATTGTTTCGGCTTTGGCAATGTTCTTTATGCCCAATGCAGAATACTTTACTTATTTGTTACCGCCTTTAATTTTTGGCGCTGTAATGCTACTGTTAATGGACACTTCTTTTAATGTAACCATGCAACCTTTTAGAGCTCTCGTTGGCGATATGGTCAACGACGAACAGAAAAATCTGGGCTATTCTTTGCAAAGTGCTTTAATCAATTTTGGAGCTGTTTTTGGTTCCTTATTACCTTGGATTCTGGCCAAAGCAGGAATTGCAAACGTGCCCGCAGCTGGCGAAAAAGTAGCAGCATCTGTAATCTGGTCTTTTTATATTGGTGGAACAATTCTATTGATAACTGTGCTTTGGACGGTTTTTAGAACCAAAGAATACGGACCTAAAGAACATGCTCAATACAACGACATCGACTTAGAAGCTGAGCATGTAACCGAAAAAACAAGCATTCTCAAATTAATTTCAAACGCCCCAAAAATATTTTGGCAATTAGGAATCGTACAATTCTTTTCTTGGTTTGCTTTATTTTTAATGTGGGTCTATACCACCAGAGCCATTGCTAACCAAGTTTGGGGACCAGAAGCTTTAGACCCAAAATCCATTGGTTTCAACGAAGCAGGAGATTGGACAGGAGTATTATTTGCCTTTTACAGTGCGGTTGCAGCTTTATTCTCATTACTAATCCCAACAATTGCCAAATCAATAGGAAGAAAGAAAACCTATAGCTTTTCACTTTTAATGGGCGGAATCGGCTTGGCTTCGATGTATTTTGTACACGACAAAACCATTTTATTACTTTCGATTTCTGGAGTAGGATTGGCTTGGGCAGCTATTTTAGCCATGCCTTACGCTATGCTTTCAGGTTCGCTACCAGCCGACAAAATGGGAGTTTATATGGGATTATTCAATGCCACCATTACCATTCCACAAATTGCTGCAGGACTATTAGGAAGCACAATTATTGCTTTGTTTGGAGGTTTTCCAATGGCAATTATTGTTATTGCAGGAGTTTCAATGTTGATTGCTGGTCTAGCCGTATTTTTTGTCAAAGAAAGCGTTTCAACAGCTAAATAAATAATTATAATAATGAACACAAAAGCATTTATATTCGACCTTGACGGCGTAATTGTGGACACCGCAAAATATCATTTTCTAGCATGGAAAAAAATCGCCGATTCTCTAGGTTTCGAATTCACACACCAAAACAACGAATTACTAAAAGGAGTTAGCCGTGTGCGCTCGCTTGATATAATTTTAGAATTAGGAAAAGTAAAAGCTCCACAAGAAGACAAAAACAGATGGCTCATTCAAAAAAATGAAGATTATTTGTCCTATTTAGTCGATATGGACGAAAGCGAAATCCTACCAGGAGTGATGCCTATTTTAAACTATTTGAAAGAAAAAAAACAACTTATAGCCTTAGGCTCTGCCAGTAAAAACGCTAGACCTATTCTCGAAAAAACAGGGACTTTATCTTATTTCGATGCTATTGTTGACGGAAATGACGTGTCGAATGCCAAACCCGATCCCGAAGTTTTCTTGCTTGCTGCCAAATTGTTAAACACTAAACCAGAAGATTCAATTGTTTTTGAAGACTCAGTTGCAGGAGTTCAAGCAGCCAATATTGGCGGAATGACAAGCGTGGGAATTGGTGAAGCAGCAACCCTGCACGAAGCAAAATATTTATTCAAAGATTTTACCCAAATGGATAAAACCTTTATCGATAATTTGATTAAATAAATTTGTTTCAAGTTTCAAGTTTCAGGTCAAAGAACTTGAAACTTGAAACCTGAAACCTTTAAACTAAAAAAAATGAACCAAGATTATATAAAAGCAGACAATTGGTCCATCATTGAAGAGGGATTTGATGCAGAGAGCGTAAAATCGTCCGAAAGTCTTTTCAGCATTGGCAACGGTGCGATGGGGCAACGCGCGAATTTTGAAGAAAATTACACAGGGAAAACCTTTCAAGGAAGTTATATAGCAGGAATTTATTATCCTGATAAGACCAAAGTAGGTTGGTGGAAAAATGGTTATCCAAAATATTTTGCCAAAGTACTCAACGCTCCAAACTGGATTGGAATCGACATCGAAATCAATGATGAAATCCTCGATTTGAACACTTGCACAGAAGTAAAAAACTTCCGTCGCGAGTTGAATATGAAAGAAGGTTGGTACAACCGTTCCTTCGAAGCTACTTTGCAAAACGGAACCGAAATTGGCGTAACTATTCGTCGTTTCCTGTGTATGAATCTGGACGAAGTGGGAATCATTAACTATGAAATCACCGCCTTAAATAAAGATACAAAAATAGTTTACAAACCTTATGTTGATGCTGGTGTAACCAATGAAGATGCCAACTGGGAAGAAAAATTCTGGGAACCATTGGATGTAAAAAGAACCGGAAATGCTGCATTTGTAACCGCTCAAACCTTCAAAACGCATTTCAAGGTTACAACTTTTATGCAAAATAGCATTTTTGTAAACGACAAAAACGGCAACATTTCTCCTTCCAATATAAAAACAGGAACCGATAAAATTCAATTTTCATACGATGTGATTATTGCCAAAGGACAAAAATCGTCCATTCAAAAAATTGGTGGTTACACGGTTTCTATGAATCACGAAAACACTGTTACTGCCGCAGAAACTGTAATAAAAGAAGCTTTAGCAAAAGGATATGACCAATTATTAGCTGACCAAATCGAAGCTTGGTCCAAAATTTGGGAAATGTCAGACATCACCATCGAAGGCGATGTGAAAGCACAACAAGGCATTCGTTTTAATATTTTTCAATTGAATCAAACCTATTCTGGCAAAGATTCTCGTTTGAATATTGGTCCAAAAGGATTTACTGGCGAAAAATACGGAGGCTCGACTTATTGGGATACCGAAGCCTATTGTATTCCATTCTATATGGCTACAAAAGACCAACAAGTCGCCAGAAATTTATTGACATACCGATACAATCAATTGGACAAAGCCATTGAAAATGCGAAAGACAATTTGGGTTTTACAAACGGAGCCGCTTTGTATCCAATGGTGACCATGAATGGCGAAGAATGCCACAACGAATGGGAAATCACTCACGAAGAAATCCACAGAAATGGCGCGATAGCTTTTGCGATTTTCAACTATCATCGTTTCACTGGCGATTACAGCTATATTCCCGAAAAAGGTTTGGAAGTTCTAATCGGAATTGCCCGTTTTTGGTATCAAAGAGCGAATTTTTCTACCGAAAAAAACCAGTATGTAATCCTTGGAGTTACTGGTCCAAACGAATATGAAAATAACGTAAACAATAATTTCTACACCAATTATATAGCCAAATGGTGTATTGATTATGCTCACGAACAAATTCAAAAAGTATCATTGGAATATCCATCAGACCACAAAAGCATCATCGAAAAAGTACAATTATCCGATGCTGAATTGCAAGATTGGAAAAAAGTTTCGGGCAATATGTACTTCCCTTTCTCAGAAAAATATGGTGTTTATTTGCAACAAGACGGTTTCTTAGATAAACATTTAGTACCTGTTAAAGATTTAGACAAATCGCAACGCCCCATCAACCAAAAATGGTCTTGGGATAGAGTTTTGCGTTCGCCTTACATCAAACAAGCCGATACTTTACAAGGGTTTTACTTCTTTGAAGATCATTTTACAACGGAACAATTAGAGAAACATTTCGATTTTTACGAACCGTTTACCGTTCACGAAAGTTCGCTTTCGCCTTGCGTGCATTCCATTCAAGCGGCAAAATTAGATAAGATGGATTTAGCCTATACATTTTATCTAAGAACCTCACGTTTAGACCTTGACGATTATAACAAAGAAGTAGAAGAAGGTTGCCACATCACCTCGATGGCAGGAACTTGGATGAGTATTGTGGAAGGTTTTGGCGGAATGAGAGTCAAAAATGATGCGCTTCATTTCTCTCCAAAAATTCCAAAAGAATGGACTGGATATACCTTTAAAATCAATTTCAGAAACCAGATTTTGAAAGTGGAAATCAATCACAATGAAACCAAATTCTCGCTCGAAGGAACACAAGAACTGACTGTATTTGTCAATGAAGATGCCGTTTTGGTGAAACCAAATCTTTAGAAACGGTTTAAAAATTAAAATCACATAAGGCATATAAGGACATATAAGAAAACTTAAATGAACTTATATGCCTTATATGTTTAATAATAAAGTTGAAATAAATTTAATTATTTGTCAAATGAAAAAACTATTTTTATTGTTCTTAATTTTTACGTCCTCAACTATGTTCGCACAAATCGAAAGAATAGAACCTCCTTTTTGGTATGCCGGGATGAAAAATCCCGAATTACAAATCATGTTTTATGGCAAAAACATTACGAAATATAATGTTTCTACCACCAATTCTATTCCCATTACAAAAGTGGAGCGAACATCAAATCAAAATTACATTTTCGTTACCATTAATACCAAAAATATACCTCCAAAAGAGTTTCATTTCCTTTTTAAAGAAAAAGATAAAGTTGTTTTTACTGAAAAATACAACTTAAAACAGCGAAGAGAAAACTCAGCCGAACGCAAAAGTTTTGACGCTTCAGATATGATGTATTTGATCATGCCAGATCGATTTTCTAACGGCAATTCTAATAACAACAGCGATGCCTCAACCACCGAAAAATACAACCGAGAATTACCCGAAGGACGACACGGAGGCGACATTCAAGGCATTATCAATCATTTAGATTACATCAAAGAACTCGGCGCAACAACCCTTTGGATTACACCACTTTGCGAAGACAACGAAGCCGTATATTCCTATCATACCTACGCCCAAACCGATGTTTACAAAATTGACCCTCGCTACGGAACCAACGAGGATTATGCCAGATTAGCTTCTGAAATGCATAAAAAAAACTTAAAATTAGTGATGGATTATGTTACCAATCATTGGGGAATGCAACATTGGATGATGAAGGATTTACCTACTCAAGATTGGATTCATCAATTTGAAAATTTCACACAAACCAATCATAGAAGAACAGTAATTCACGATATAAACGCATCAAAAAGCGATACCAAAATATGCATGGATGGATGGTTTGCGCCATCGATGCCCGATTTGAATCAAACCAATCCGTTGGTATTAAATTACCTTACTCAAAACGCCATTTGGTGGATTGAATTTGCCAACTTAGACGGTTTCAGAGTCGATACTTACAATTATGCCGATCCAACTGCCATCACAAAATGGACCAAAGCCATCACCGACGAATATCCAAATTTTAATATCGTTGGCGAAATTTCGATGCGCGATCAAGCTCAACTTTCCTATTGGCAAAAAGACAGTCCGATAGGTAAAATCCAGAATTTTAATTCCCATTTACCCAGCGTAATGGATTTTAATTTATCAGATGAATTATTACAAGTTTTCAATGTAGATGAAGGAAAGTGGGGACTTGGAATGGACAAAATCTATGATAATTTCACCAATGATTTTCTGTTTCCAAACCCCAACAATTTGTTGATTTTTGCCGAAAATCACGACACGCATCGCATCAATCACATCTATCAAAACGACCTTCGAAAATACAAAATGGCGATGGCATTGATAGCCACTGCAAGAGGAATTCCACAAACCTATTACGGTTCCGAAATTGGAATGGCAGGAAACAAAGACAAAGGCGATGCCGATATTCGTCAAGATTTTCCGGGCGGATGGGAAGGCGATACCAATAATGCTTTTACCAAAGAAGGCCGAAGCCAAGTTCAAAATGACTATTTCGATTTTACTTCCAAACTCTTCAATTGGAGAAAAAACAAATCGGTCGTTCATTTCGGAAAAATGACGCACTACATTCCAGAAAACAATACTTATGTCTATTTCAGACACAATGCAACTGAAATCGTGATGGTTGCATTCAACAACAGCAACGAAACCAAAACACTAAAAACGGAACGCTTTGCCGAAAATATAGGAAACTTCAAAACGGGGAAAGACATCATCACTGACCAACTAATTGACATTACACAAGAAGTTAGATTGGAACCCAAATCAGTTTTGATATTGGAATTGAAATAATTTAAACCATATAAGAAAAACTTAAATGACCTTATATGACTTATAGGGTTCAAAAAACACAAACAATGAAAAAATTACTTTTCTTATTATTGATAAGTTCACTTTCCTTTGCACAAAACGCAAATAGAAAATTCGAAAGCTTCAAAGAAGTCAACAATACATTAGAAATAAACACTTCGGAAGGTCAATATATCATCAAAGCCTATTCTGAAAAAATTGTAGAAACCTCTTTTATTCCAAAGGGAGAAACCTTTAATCCAAACTCTCAAGCCGTCGTTTTAGCTCCAAAAACTGGAATTTCAAAAATAATTGAAACGCCAAGTTTTATTCATCTTTACACCAAAGGAATATTAGTTTCAGTTCAAAAATCACCTTTTCAAATTTTTTATGGAAAAGGAAATCAAATGTTTTTGTCGGAAAAAAACGGCTACTCCAAAAAAGAAAACGCCGAAGTCATCGATTTCAACCTTGACAGTTCCGAAATGATTTACGGTGGTGGCGCAAGAGTTTTGGGAATGAATCGTCGCGGGAATCGTTTGCAATTGTACAATCGCGCCAGTTATGGTTACGAAACCCGAGCTGATTTAATGAATTTCTGCATTCCAATGGTGTTATCGTCGAAAATGTATGCGGTTCATTTTGACAATTCCGCTATTGGCTACTTGGATTTAGACAGCAAGAAAGAGAATACTTTGGCGTATGAAACCATTTCCGGCCGAAAAACCTACCAAGTAATCGTGGGCGATTCCTGGACGGATTTGATTTCGAATTATACCGATTTAACTGGAAAACAACCTTTGCCCGCTCGATGGACTTTGGGGAATTTTTCCTCTCGTTTTGGGTATCACTCCCAAGAAGAAGTCGAAAAAACCATCAAGAAATTCGAAGACGACCAAATTCCTGTCGATGCCGTGATTCTCGATTTGTATTGGTTTGGCAAAGAAATGAAAGGCACAATGGGCAACTTAGATTGGGAAAAAGAAACCTTCCCAAACCCCGAAAAAATGATGGCCGATTTGAATGCGAAAGGAATCAAAACAGTTCTCATTACCGAACCTTTTGTACTCACAACTTCCAAGAAATGGCAAGAAGCCGTGGACAAAAAAGTGGTGGCAACCGATAAAAACGGAAATCCATTTACCTATGATTTCTACTTTGGCAACACCGGAATCATCGACATTTTCAAACCAGAAGGAAAAGATTGGTTCTGGAATATATACAAACGATTGATCAACCAAGGAGTTGGCGGACTTTGGGGTGATTTGGGCGAACCCGAAGTTTTCCCTTCCGAAGCCTTGACTGCTGGCGGAAAATCCGACGAAATCCACAATGTTTACGGACACAATTGGGCAAAATTAATCGCCGACGGTTACAAAAAAGACTTTCCAAATCAACGTCCGTTTATATTAATGCGTGCCGGCTATTCGGGTTCGCAACGTTTCGGGATGATGCCTTGGTCGGGTGACGTGAGTCGTTCTTGGGGTGGATTGCAATCGCAAACCGAAATTTCCCTTCAAATGGGAATGCAGGGAATGGCTTATATGCACTCGGATTTGGGCGGTTTTGCCGGCGATTATTTCGACAACGAATTATACCTTCGTTGGTTGCAATACGGCGTTTTCCAACCGATATTTCGTCCGCACGCCCAAGAAGAAGTGGCATCAGAAGTGGCTCGCAAAGACATCATCACCAAAGCAAAAGCCAAGAAACTAGTAGAATTGCGTTACCAACTTTTACCGTATAACTACACTTTGGCTTTCGAAAACAGCCAAAAAGGAACACCTTTGATGCGACCTTTATTTTTTGAAGAACCCAACAACACCAAATTATTGACCGTTTGCGAAACCTATCTTTGGGGGAATGACTTCTTAGTTACACCCATCACAAAATCTGGAGTGACTTCAACCTCCGTGTATTTTCCAAAAAACAACAACTGGTTTGATTTCTATTCCGATGAAGAACAATTGGCTGGAACGACTTCAACCATTACCGTTGTTGAAGACCATATACCTGTATTTGTTCGTGGAGGCGCTTTTATTCCAATGATAAAAACCATCCAAAACACATCGAAATATTCTTTAGACAACTTCGATTTGCATTATTATTTTGATGCGAAAACCACTCAAAGTTCCGGAAAATTATACAATGATGACGGAAAAACGGCAAACGCTTTTGAAAAAGGAGCATTTGAAGTTTTGAATTTTAATGGCAATACCAATGGCAAAACAGTAGTTGTTAAATTGAGTTCTGAAGTTGGGAAAAACTTTCCATCATCTGATAAGAATGTTTCATTTATCGTTCACAATATAAAAGCAAAATCAGTAACCGGAAACGGAAAAACTATTGCTTTCAAAACCGTTAAAAACAATATAGAAATTCCAGTTTCTTGGAAAAAAGGAACAGCAATGGAAATCAAAATTCAATTATAATTTATAAAACCTAAAAGGTTTTATAAACCTGTTAGGTTCAAAACAAAACAAATATGAAAAAAAATATCATCTTTTCAATCGCATTTCTTTCGCTGCTTTTCATCAGTTGTTCTTCAACAAAAACATCGACAGCATCATCAAAAACTCCTTTTGTTTGGGAAAATGCTAATGTGTATTTTCTTTTAATCGACCGATTCAACAATGGAGATAAAACGAACGATCATACTTTCAATAGAAATAAACCAACGGGAAAATTGCGTGGTTTTGAAGGAGGTGATATTCGAGGTGTAATCCAAAAATTAGACGAAGGTTACTTTGAAAAACTGGGGATAAATGCCATTTGGATGACGCCCGTTGTCGAACAAATTCACGATGGAGTTGACGAAGGAACTGGTTATAGCTATGGATTTCACGGCTATTGGACCAGAGATTGGTCAGCATTAGATCCAAGTTTTGGAACTAAAAAAGATTTGGCCGAATTGGTTCAAAAAGCGCACGCAAAAGGAATTCGTATTTTATTGGATGCTGTCATTAATCACACCGGACCAGTCACTACCGAAGATTCAGCTTATCCAAATGATTGGGTTAGAACGACGCCAAAATGCACTTACAAATCTTATGATACTTACATCAATTGTACCTTGGTCGAAAATCTTCCAGATGTAAAAACCGAAAGCAATGAGGTTGTAGCTTTGCCGCCATTTTTAGTTGAAAAATGGAAAAAAGAAGGTCGTTATGAACAAGAAGTAGCCGAATTGGATGCGTTTTTCACCAAAACAGGTTATCCTCGTGCGCCAAAATATTACATTATGAAATGGCTGTCAGATTACATCACCGATTATGGTATTGATGGCTACCGAGTGGATACGGCGAAGCACACTTATGAAGATGTTTGGGCTGATTTCAAGAAAGTTTGCGATCAATCCTTTGCAGATTTCAAAAAAAACAATCCTGAAAAAGTATTGGACAACAATGCGTTTTTTACCGTTGGCGAAGTATATGGCTATAATATTGGAGCAAAAAAACTATTTGATTTTGGAGACAAAAAAGTGGATTATTTCGCAAATGGATTTACTGGTTTAATCAATTTTGATTTTAGAAACGAAGCCAAAATGAATTACGAAAAATTATATTCTAAATACAATTCAATACTTCAAAATGACTTGAAAGGCAATACGGTGATGAACTATGTTTCTTCGCACGATGACAGTTCTCCTTATGACAAGAAACGTGAAAAAACCTTCGAAAGTGGCACAAAATTATTGCTTGCGCCGGGAATTTCACAGGTTTATTATGGCGACGAAAGCGCTCGTCCGCTAGACATTCCGGGAACTATAGGAGATGCAACTTTGCGTTCGATGATGAATTGGGAGGAAATAAAAACCAATCCCGAAACCCAAAAAGTGCTTTTACATTGGCAAAAGCTAGGTAATTTCAGAAAAAATCATCCCGCCATTGGAGCAGGAATTCATCAAGAAATTTCGGCAAGCCCTTATGTTTTTAGCCGAACTTTTACCCAAGATAATTTCACGGATAATGTGGTTATTGGACTGGATTTACCAAAAGGACCGAAAGAAATTTCAGTAGGAACCATTTTCGAAAACGGAACGAAATTGAAAGATGCTTATTCTGGAAAAAAAGTCGTGGTTTCGAATGGAAAAGTTAGTATTGATAGCGAATTTGATATCGTTTTATTGGAAAAATAATTCAGAGCAAGAATTCAAACAATTATTCGCAAAGTTCCCAAAGTAAATGAATCCTTTGGGAACTTTGCTTTTTTCTTAAGTACCTTTGCGGTAAATTTAGCTGCAAATGAATCAACTTCTCAAAATTGGACATCGTGGTGTAAAAGGGTATGAACCTGAAAATACTTTAATCTCTTTTCAAAAAGCGATTGATTTGAAAGTGGACGGCATCGAACTGGACGTACATTTGAGTTCGGATGGTGAAATAATAGTCATTCACGACGAAACTATTGACAGAACTACCAATGGAAAAGGTCTTGTAAAAAATTTTTCTTCTTTGCAATTAAAACAATTTGGAATTCCAACTTTATCCGAAGTTTTAGAATTGATTAACAAGCAATGTTTTGTGAATATTGAGCTAAAAGGAATTGGAACTTCAAAACCTGTAGCCGAATTTATTGCTCTTTTCATTTCACAAAAAAACTGGAATCACACTGATTTTCTAGTTTCCAGTTTCGATTGGAAAATGTTGGAAGAAGTACAATTATTGAATCCAAAAATCCGAATTGGTGTTTTGACTGAAGAATCTGTTGACTTAGCTTTGGCTTTCGCCAAAAAAATAAAAGCCTATTCCATTCATCCTGATTATAGATTGCTAACAAAAGAAAATGTAGCTTTGATGCAAGAAAACGAATTCGAAGTTTATCCTTGGACTGTGAATTCAAAAGAAGACATTCAAAAAATAAAATCATTCAACGTAAACGGAATCATTTCCGATTTTCCTGATAAAATATGAACCAAAATTTTGACATAATAATTGTAGGCGGTGGCGCAGCGGGATTTTTTACGGCAATCAATATTGTGGAGAAAAATCCGAAGCTGAAAGTAGCTATTTTGGAACGGGGAAACGAAGTGTTATCTAAAGTACGAATTTCTGGCGGCGGAAGATGCAATGTGACCCACGCCTGTTTTGAACCCAACGAATTGGTAAAATTTTATCCGCGTGGCGAAAAAGAATTGCGCGGGCCTTTCCATCAATTTTGCTCTGGCGATACGGTGGAATGGTTCAGTAATCACGGAGTAGAACTGAAAATCGAGGATGATGGAAGAATGTTTCCCGTTTCGAATTCTTCGCAAACCATCATTGATTGCTTTATTGAAGCCACTCAAAAACTCAAAATTACTGTTTTGACTGGGCAAAGTCTAAAATCGATTTTCAAAAAAGAAAATTTTTGGAAAATAGAAACCCAAAGCAATAATTTTACAGCCGAAAAAATAATTCTCGCTACGGGAAGCAATCCAAAAATTTGGGAAATGGTGCAAACTTTGGGGCACACCATCGTAACTCCAGTTCCTTCCTTATTCACCTTCAACATCAAAGATTCGAGAATAAAGGAATTGCCTGGAGTTTCGGCACAAGTTTCTGTAAAAGTCAAAGACACAAAACTTACCTCAACTGGACCATTGTTAATCACGCATTGGGGAATGAGCGGCCCAGCTATTTTGAAATTATCGGCTTGGGGAGCCCGAATACTATCTGAAAAAAAGTATCAGTTCACCATTTTTATTAATTGGTTGAATGATTTGGACGCTGAAGATTCCGAAAAAATCCTTAAAAATCTAAAGCAAGAACACGCCAAAAAAATGGTTTCTAAGAAATCACCATTCGAAATCACCAACCGCCTTTGGGAAAGTTTGGTTTTAGCATCGGGTATTTCTGCCGAAACCAAATGGGCTGATTTATCTAAAGTTCAAATGCAAAACTTGGTCAATCAACTAACGAATTCTAGTTTTCAAGTGAACGGAAAAAGCACTTTCAAGGAAGAATTTGTAACTGCTGGCGGCATTGATTTAAAAGAAATTAACTTCAAAACGATGGAAAGCAAATTACACAAAAACCTTTATTTTGCTGGCGAAATCGTGAATATTGATGCTATTACTGGAGGTTTTAACTTTCAGAATGCTTGGACAAGCGGGTTTATTTTGGCGAGCAATTTATAATACAAATGTCCTGATTCAAACTCTAACTGGTTTTGCTTTATCAATTCAACTGCCAAATATTAACATTCGAAATTGCATAAGCACTGAGCAAAAGCATATAAAGGCGATAAATAGATTATCAAAAATGATTTAATTTGACTTTTTAACAACGCAATAATTTCTTCTTTTTCTTTAATGCGTAATTCGTATTGTTCTATCAACTTTTCGTCAATTGAAACCGTTTGATTGATGGTAGTTTCTTCTCCAAACAAATATGCAACACTGCTTTCCAGCAACTTCGAAATTTTAACAATTTCATTAGGCGTAAATGGAATTTCCCCTTTTTCTCTTCGGCTATATTGTGATTGATCTAAACCCAACTCGAATGCTAGATAACCTTGAGATAGTTTTTTTTCATCTCTAATAGCTTTGATTGTTTCGTGTAGCTGCATCTTTATTTGTAAGGATTATCAATTATGTTTAATTCACATAACAAATGTTGTTTTCACATTTGCCCATACAAATATATGCTTTTATTTGAAAGAAAAAAATTACTTATACAAATAAGTAAAAAAATAAAGCTGGTACAACAATAACAACTAATCCATTAACGTTTAACTATTTAACCTTTTAAAAAAATAAATAATTATGAAATCGAAAAAAATTAGCCTCAGATTTAAAAATCAATTGCTATTGAAGTGTTTTGCAATAGCACTTGTGTTCTTTAGTATGTCTTGTTCTAAAAATTCTTATGAATCATTAAGCAGCAATAATAGCGCTTTTGCAAAGAAAGTATTAGCAGATCCTCTTTTTGAAAATCTGGACAAAGCTTCTTATGAAGTAAAAATAAATGCCCTTAAATATGGTGGCGAAAAAATAGACCAAAATTTAGCCGCAATTCTTACAGAAGACATAAAAAACAATAAAATAACATCACAAGAAGAGTTAGTAAAGCGCAAAGAAGCAATAGGCTATAAGGACTATGATCTTCGGTCAAAAACAAGAATGGAATATGCAATGGCCTATTTAGCATTAATGAAAAAATATCCAGAATTAGCTCAAAACAAGACGGCTTTTTCAGAGTTTTTAGCAAAAAACAGTAAACACCAAATATCATTTGAAACCTCCCGAAAATTATTAGCCGAAAATAAAAACTCTAGAATGTATGTTGAAAAATAAAATAAATAATAATTCGGAATACTAATTATGTTGATTTTCTCAACGAGTTTTGTTAGTGCACAACCTCCAGCGCCGACAGCTGAAAGTTGTTATGCAAAATGGCTAGAGGGTATGACTATTGTTAATTCTACTTCGTATAGTGCAGAATGTGATGCTATGATACCATATATGCCAGAAGTTTCGAACCCTCCAACTGTTGAAGAATTTTTAGTTTTTACCCTATGGTATGAAGAGTGGAGTAATTGTGATATGGTAGCCGAATATCGATATCAACAGGATGTTGATTTAGTTAATACAGCCTATGATGAATGTATTGCACGAGTACCTGACCCTGAGGAAGAAAACTAAACAAAGAATAATTAAAATTTTCAATTATAAAATAAAAACAAACCCCGTTAGTTTTAAACTCTAACAGGGTTTGTTTTTATTTTACAATTTTCCTATCGATTCATATTTTGCATTTCACTAATAAAAGTATCTAAATCTACTTTTTTATCCACTAATGCCAATGCTTTATTTACTATATAATTGACATTAGCAGTAGTAAATCCTAGGGCTATAGCGAATTTTCTCAAAAGCGTTTCTTGCTTATCGCCTAGATGATGATCGTGATGCACCACTCTCGAAATATTGTATAAACTCTCCAACCTTTCAACATATAAATAAGGTGGATTTAATGGATATTTCAAAGGATTCTTCAAAATCTCTTTATATTCTTCCTCAGAAATATCAAGTTTTATCGCTAATTTGTCTAAAAACTTTTTCTCATCGGGATCAAATTCCCCATCTGCATACAAAACACGTACTACCGCAGAAAAACGTCCTTTTACTCGGTGTTTAAATTCACTATCAAATAATTCAGCTATTGACATAATAAACAGATTTTAAAGTTGTCCTATAAAGATACAACTTATTTCGATTTTTTCAAATACCAAAATCAATATTTTCATATGAATTTCTCTGCTTAGATAAAATAAGTGAAGCAAGAAATGCTTTTAACAGTATCCTATAAAACTAATTTCAAAATAAATTGTAAGTTTGACAACCCCTAATCTTATAAAACTATTAGTAATGTCAGAATTTTGGATTTTTTTCGAAAAAGGCTTGCGGCATATTCTAAACCTAACCGCTTATGACCACATATTATTTCTAATGGCTTTGACGATTCCGTATGCTTTCAAAGACTGGAAAAAATTATTGCTTTTAGTAACCATTTTCACCGTTGGACACACCTTAGCATTGCTTTTGTCTGTTTATGGAATTGTGATTATAAAAGTCAATTTGGTCGAATTTTTAATTCCAATAACCATTCTAATCATCGCTTTTTTTAATCTTTTCACGGCAGGAAAATCTTCAAAAGGCGAAAGCATTAGCGTAATTGGATTCGTAACTTTGTTTTTTGGAATTGTACACGGTTTGAGTTTTGCGGGATATTTTAAAACCTTAGTAAGCGGTTCGTCACAGTCAAAATTATTGCCCTTAACTGAGTTTTCATTAGGGATAGAAGCATCACAAATAGTTGTGGTTTTTATTGTATTGATACTTTCGTATATTGTTCAAACGGTCTTTAGATTTTCAAAACGCGATTGGACACTCGTAATGTCGTCATTTATCATCGGAGTTGTTTTGCCAATGATCATTTCGAGTAAAATTTGGATTAGATAAAATTAAAAATGGAAAAGAAAAAATTAAATAAATACGACAAAGCCTATCTTCGAATTGCCAAAGAATGGAGCCTTTTGTCCTATTGCAAACGCAAACAAGTAGGTGCTATAATCGTTAGAGATAAAATGATTATTTCTGACGGATACAATGGAACGCCTTCTGGTTTTGAAAATTGCTGCGAAGACGAAGAAGGTTTAACCAATTGGTATGTACTTCACGCAGAGGCAAATGCGATTCTAAAAGTAGCCAAATCTACCCAAACTTGCGAAGGAGCAACGCTCTATATCACGCTTTCTCCTTGTAAAGAATGTAGCAAATTAATTCACCAATCAGGCATAAAAAGAGTGGTTTATCAATTAGGTTACCGAGACACTTCTGGAGTTGATTTTCTAGAAAAAGCAGGTGTAATAGTAGAACAAATTGAAGTTTTAGACTAAAATGAAAACAAACCCTAAATACCTTCCAATACTCCTTTTTGCAACACTTGCCTTTGGAATTCTTTTGGGTGGATGGCTGAATTTTCCTGGGCAAAACCAGTTTTTGGCTAAAAACAATTCAAAAAACAAACTCAATAAATTACTTGATTTTATTGACAACGAATATGTCGATAAAGTAAACGCTGACACCATTACCAATCGAGCAATCGACAACATTTTGGCACAATTGGATCCGCATTCAGTCTATATTCCACCCAGCGAGCAAGCACAAGTTGCCGAAAGTATGCGTGGCGAATTTGTGGGAATTGGGGTGAATTTCTATATGTATAAAGATTCTGTTGCGATAATAAAACCAGTCGAAAATGGGCCTTCGGAAAAAGCGGGGATTCAATCTGGCGACCGAATTCTTTATGCCGACAAGACCAAATTGTTTGGACGAAAATTACCCACAGATAGTTTATTTTCTAAACTAAAAGGAAAAGAAGGTTCCGAAATTTTAGTCACCGTTTATCGAAAATCCGAAAACAAAAAAATAAACATTAAGATCAAACGAGGTGTCATTCCTATAAAAAGTGTGGATGCAGCCCTACTTTTGAACCCAACTACAGGTTACATAAAAATTAATCGATTTGCCGAAAGCACTTTCGACGAATTCAAAACGGGTTTGACACAACTGAAAGAAAAAGGCATAAAATCACTCGTTATCGATCTTCGTGACAATGGCGGTGGCTATCTCGAGCAAGCTGTGGCGATTGCAGACGAATTTCTAACAGACAAACAATTAATTGTTTATACCAAAGACAAGAATGGCACAATCGAAAAAACAATTGCTACAAAAACAGGTAGTTTCGAAAACGGAAAATTATTTGTTTTAATCAACGAAAACAGTGCATCGGCGAGCGAAATATTGGCTGGAGCCATTCAAGATAATGATAGAGGAACTATTGTAGGTCGTCGTTCTTTTGGAAAAGGATTGGTGCAAAGAGAAATGGATTTTGAAGATGGCTCAGCCGTTCGATTGACAATTGCTCGATATTACACTCCAACAGGACGATCGATACAAAAACCCTATACAAAAGGTACCGAAGATTATATGAAAGAATCTGAATCGCGTTTTAAAAGCGGAGAATTGTATCATAAAGACAGCATAAAAACACCAAACACACCCAAATTTAAAACCCCAAAAGGTAAAATAGTATATGGTGGTGGCGGGATTGTTCCCGATATTTTTGTCCCTCTTGAATTGGAATCGAGCAAAGAACACACGGCTTATTTATTGCAAACAGGAATTTTGGGTCAATTTGTTTTTGAGCAGTTAGACCACAACCGAAACGTTTTTAAAGGATTGACTTTCGAGCAATTTAAAGCCAAAATGGAGGGAACGGATTTGTATTTCAACGCCTTTCAAAAACACCTTTTCAAGAATGGCATAAATATGAGTTTAGACAATAACAAATTATTGGTTAAACGCTATTTAGCAGCCGAATTCTCTCGACAACTCTATAATGAAAGTAAATTTTATGAAATTATACTAAAGAACGATGCGATGGTAAAAAAGGTAGTAGCTCAATAATTTGTCTAAATAAAAATTAGATTATTTCATTAATAAACTTCAAAATTTATGAGAAAAACATTTTTTTTAATGTTGTTATTGGCATCATTTTCTCTGTTCGCTCAACAAGAATATGGCATAGAAAAAGACATACATTACTATCCAGAATCAGTTAACAAAAACGACAAATATATAGCTTCAAAATGCACTCTTGATGTTTATTACCCTAAAGGCAAGAAAAACTTTAGCACTATTGTATGGTTTCACGGTGGTGGCCTAACTGAAGGAAACAAAGAGATTCCAAAAGCACTAATGGAAAAAGGGTTTGCAATAATTGGAGTCGAATACCGATTTTCGCCTGTAGTTAATGCACCAGCATATATCGAAGATGCAGCTGCGGCAACTGCTTGGGTTTTTCAACACATTAACAATTATGGAGGAAATTCTAATTTAATTTTTTTATCGGGGCATTCAGCCGGAGGTTACTTGGCAATGATGATTACATTAGACAAAAAATATTTGAATAAATATGCCATTGATGCCAATAGTGTTGCAGGAATTATCCCTTTTAGTGGTCAGGCAATAACTCATTTTACGATTCGAAAAGAAAAAGGAATTGCTGAAACACAACCAACAATAGATGAATATGCTCCCCTCTATTTTGTTCGAAAAGATGCACCACCAATGTTTTTAATTACAGGCGACCCTGAAATGGAACTGTACGGACGTTATGAAGAAAACGCGTATTTGAACCGTATGATGAAACTTGTGGGAAATAAAACAACAACCCTTTGCAAACTCGAGGGCTTCAATCACGGCAATATGCCAGAACCAGCTTTCCCGTTACTAATCAATGAGGTCAATAGGATTAGTAAAGAAACTTTAGATAGAAAATAAAAGTAAAAACAGGATTATTTCTTAATACTATCGTGAACTTGAACTGAAAGACCTCCATTCCATAACGTAAGAATATCTAACCCAACAGAGGCACCACTTCCCACAGCAATCGCTACTTGGCTTCTTAATCCAGCAAGTGTTCCAGTTACATAAATGCCGTCTGCCACTTTGTGGTCGTTGTTTTGGAGTTGAATTCTTTGTTTTTCGGCTGGTGCTTTTTGATGAGGCATCACAAAATCCATTAAACCTTCGATGGCAAAAGTATTGGCAGCACCAATTCCCACAACAACCATTTTGGATTTATAACTGTTTTTATTTGTAGTAATGGTAAATTCAGGCGATTGGCCTTCAATCTTAAGAACTTTTTCGCTTGAAATTTGAGTAATATGAGGATACGTTTCAGATAAATGTTGAATACTTTCGACCAGTAAATCGGCACCTAATTTGCCTGGAGAAATTCCGTAAACATTATTTAAAACCGCTTCTTGAAGATTAGAATTTTTCTGATGAGCAATAACTCCAATAGTTTTATCAGTAACAAAAGGTTTGTTCTTGGCAGAACCCAAAACCAAAGCACAAGACATTCCAGAAACACCTCCGCCAATAATTAACACATCAAACATTAGAATTTATCGTTCATTTTTTCTTCGATGCTTTTTGACATTCTAAATATCAATAGAATTAAAATAGCGCAAAAAGAAGCAGCAATCCCGATAAAAGCAATCATACTATTGCCTTCGAAAGGATTTTTGAAGTCAAGCAAGCTAATATTAAATAAAATTAGCCCAATTGCCAAAACTACTAATATGTTAGTAAAAATTTTCATGTTCAGTATTTTAGTAAAATGATGGGTAAATTTATAAAAAATTAATCTACAGGAACAAATCTTTAACATTACCAGCAAATAATTTAACAGCTATAGCCAAAAGAACCACTCCAAAAGCCTTTCTTATCACTCCCAAACCATTTTTTCCTAACATTCTTTCGATTTTGGCTGATGATTTCAAAACGATATAAACCACAATAATATTCAAAACTATGGCAATAAGAATATTTACCGTTTGATATTGTGCTTTTAATGACAATAAAGTCGTCATTGTTCCAGCTCCTGCAATCAACGGAAAAGCAATAGGAACAATCGATGCCGAACTGGATTCTTCGTCGCGATAAATGCGAATTCCTAAAATCATTTCAAGAGCCAAAAAGAACAATACAAAAGAACCTGCAACGGCAAATGAATGCACATCAATACCAATTAATTTTAGTAATTCTTCACCAACAAATAGAAAAACAATCATAATCATTCCTGCAACAATAGAGGCTTTCTCTGATTCAATATGCCCGTGTTTGGACTTCAAATCAACCATAACAGGAATCGTTCCTACAATATCAATCACAGCAAAAAGCACCATTCCGACAGTCGCTATTTCTTTAAAATCCAATTCCATATTTCATAATTTTATGAGACAAAAGTAGTGTATTCTATGCGATTAACTCATAAATAAGGGTTAATTTTTAGCAAAACCATCAAACACACAGACCAACTACATCAGTTTCAAACTAAACTGTTTTACGATATTCAAATTATTTTTGAATTAAAAAACTAAAAATTTAACAGTCAAAATTCAGAATTGAAACCTATATTTGCAAAATGTTTCAACTAGGAAAAACCATCGTATCGGAAGATATTCTCGAAAAAGAATTTGTTTGTAATTTATCAGCTTGCAAAGGGGCATGTTGCGTCGATGGAGATGCTGGCGCACCATTAAGCGAAGCCGAAACCAAAATTATGGAAGCCATTTATCCAAAGGTAAAACCATTTCTACGCAAAGAAGGTGTTGCAGCCATCGAAGCACAAGGAACTTGGACCAAAGGCACCGAGGGCGATCTAGAAACACCTTTAATTGACAATAAAGATTGCGCATACGTCATCTTTGACGGAAAAACTGCATTATGCGGAATCGAACAAGCCTACAATCAAGGAATCGTGGACTGGAAAAAACCTGTTTCTTGCCACTTATACCCTATTCGTGTAAAAGATTTTACAGAATTTGCCGCAGTCAATTATGACAAATGGGACATATGCAATGACGCCTGCTCTTTAGGTAAAGAATTGGAAGTTCCTGTATATAAATTTGTCAAAGAAGCACTCATTAGACGATTTGGCGAAGACTGGTATTTTGAACTCGAAAAAGTCGCCAAGGAACTGAAAGAAGAACGTTAAAATAATTTAGAAACTTTCTTTTTTATCTCTTTTAAATCCCTATGTTTTAGGGTGTTTTCCATATTTTGCTGTTTATAACTATTTGACATACAATTATTTGTGATTTGTATGAAAAATATTCAAATTGTTAAAAACTCAAGCCGATTGTGAATAAGTTTGGCTTTTAATAACCGTGATAATTCACAATCTTTGTAATCGACGAAAAGCACATATTTCGTTAAAATCTCAAAAAAATAAAAATCGCAATGTCACAAATTGAACCAATCTTACAAGAAAACAAAAATCGATTCGTAATTTTTCCTATTAAACACCAAGATATTTGGGAATTTTATAAAAGTATGGAAGCCAGTTTCTGGACTGCAGAAGAAATTGATTTAGCTCAAGATTTAAACGATTGGAACAATAAATTAAGTGAAGACGAAAAATATTTCGTAAAACATATTCTTGCCTTCTTTGCAGCTTCTGACGGAATCGTAAACGAAAATTTAGCTCAAAACTTCGTTAACGAAGTGCAATATGCCGAGGCAAAATTCTTCTATGGCTTTCAGATAATGATGGAAAATATTCATAGCGAAACCTATTCGCTTTTGATTGACACTTATGTAAAAGATGAAGCCGAAAAGGACGAATTATTCAATGCCATCGAAAGATTTCCAGCTATTCAGAAAAAAGCAGAATGGGCTTTGAAATGGATCGAATCCGATTCTTTTGCCGAAAGATTAATTGCTTTTGCTGCGGTAGAAGGAATTTTCTTTTCAGGAAGTTTTTGTTCCATTTTTTGGTTAAAAAAACGAGGTTTGATGCCAGGATTAACCTTTTCAAACGAATTAATATCGCGTGACGAAGGCGTTCACTGTGATTTTGCTGTGCATTTACACAATCACCATTTGAAACATAAAGTATCAAAAGCACGTATCAGAGAAATTATTGTTGATGCTTTGAATATCGAAAGAGAATTCATTACTGAATCTATTCCGGTGAGTTTGATTGGAATGAATGCCACTTTGATGACTCAATATTTAGAATTTGTAACCGACAGATTATTAGTAGAATTAGGTTGCAAAAGAGAATACAACACAGCCAATCCTTTTGATTTTATGGATATGATTTCGCTTCAAGGAAAAACTAATTTCTTCGAAAAGAAAGTAGCCGAATATCAAAAATCAGGAGTAATGAATACCGATTCTGATGCTCAAAAAATTAGCTTCGACGCTGATTTTTAATATTTTTTTACCGCAAAGACGCAAAGTCGCTAAAAAAACAATTGTTAGTACTCTTTGTCAAAGTTTTAAATTTTGACAAAGATTTTTATAACATAAAACTAAAAAACTTTGTCAAAGTTTTAAATTTTGACAAAGTTTTTTATAACATAAAACTAAAAAACTTTGCGCCCTAGCGCCTTTGCGGCAATAAACCCTCGGGATTAGTTTCCCAAAAAATAATACAAATTCACCAAAATAGAAAAGGGATTTTCTGTTTTAAAAAACAACAACAAGATTATGTACGTAGTAAAAAGAGACGGCCACAAAGAGCCCGTAATGTTCGACAAGATCACAGATAGAATTAAAAAACTATGCTATGGTTTGAATGATTTAGTAGATGCCGTGAAAGTGGCAATGAGAGTAATTGAAGGACTTTACGATGGAGTTTCAACATCAGAATTAGATAATCTTGCAGCAGAAACTGCCGCTTCTATGACCATTGCGCATCCTGATTATGCACAATTAGCAGCTAGAATTGCCATTTCGAATTTGCATTCTAATACTAAAAAATCATTCTCGGAAACCATGAACGATATGTATCATTACATCAATCCGAGAACCAATATGGAGTCTCCTTTGCTTTCAGACCAAGTACATAAAGTGATTATGGAAAATGCTGAATTTTTGGATTCACACATTATATACAATAGAGATTTCAACTACGATTATTTTGGTTTCAAAACTTTGGAGCGTTCGTATTTATTGAAAATAAACGGAAAAATCGTAGAGCGTCCGCAACATATGTTGATGCGTGTTTCGGTTGGAATTCACTTAGATGATTTAAAATCGGTAATAGAAACCTACGACTTGATGTCGAAAAAATACTTTACTCACGCTACTCCAACTTTATTCAACGCTGGAACTCCAAAACCTCAAATGTCTTCTTGTTTCCTTTTGGCAATGAAAGACGATAGTATTGATGGAATTTATGACACTTTAAAAAACACCGCAAAAATTTCGCAATCGGCTGGTGGAGTAGGACTTTCTATTCACAACGTTCGTGCAACAGGTTCTTATATCCGCGGTACAAACGGAACCTCCAACGGAATTGTACCAATGTTGAGAGTATTTAACGATACGGCTCGCTATGTAGATCAAGGTGGTGGAAAACGCAAAGGAAGTTTTGCTGTTTACATTGAACCTTGGCATGCTGATATTTTCGAATTCTTAGACTTGAAAAAGAATACTGGAAAAGAAGAAATGCGCGCCAGAGATTTATTCTTTGCGATGTGGACTTCGGATCTATTTATGAAACGTGTACAAGAAAATGGCGATTGGACATTAATGTGTCCGAATGAATGCCCAGGTTTGTATGACGTTCACGGTGAGGAATTCGAAAAAATGTACACCGATTATGAAAAAGCAGGTAAAGGTAGAAAAACCATCAAAGCACACGAATTGTGGGAGAAAATTCTAGAATCGCAAATCGAAACTGGAACCCCATATATGTTGTACAAAGATGCTGTTAACAGAAAATCAAACCAAAAAAATCTAGGAACCATTCGTTCATCGAATTTGTGTACCGAGATTATGGAATATACTTCTGCAGATGAAATTGCGGTTTGCAATTTGGCTTCACTTTCGTTACCAATGTTTGTAGAAAACAAAAAATTCAACCACGAATTATTGTTCACAGTAACTAAACGAGTGACTAGAAACTTGAATAAAGTAATCGACAGAAATTACTATCCTGTTCAAGAAGCCGAGAACTCCAATATGCGTCATCGCCCAATTGGTCTAGGAGTACAAGGTCTTGCCGATGCTTTTATTATGTTGCGTATGCCTTTTACTAGCGACGAAGCTAAAAAATTAAACCAAGAAATTTTCGAAACTTTATACTTTGCAGCCGTAACCGCTTCGATGGAAATGGCAAAAGAAGATGGTCCATATTCTACTTTTAAAGGATCGCCAATTTCGCAAGGAGAATTCCAACACAACCTTTGGGGATTGAAAGATGAAGAACTTTCAGGACGCTGGGACTGGGCATCTTTAAGAAAAGAAGTTATGGAGCACGGAGTTCGTAACTCATTGTTGGTAGCACCAATGCCAACCGCTTCGACTTCACAAATTTTAGGAAACAACGAAGCATTCGAACCTTACACTTCTAATATTTATACTAGACGTGTGCTTTCGGGAGAATTTATTGTGGTTAACAAACATTTACTGAATGATTTGGTAGAACGCGGTCTTTGGAACGAAACATTGAAACAAGAAATAATGCGTAACAATGGTTCTGTTCAAAATCTCGATATTCCTCAAGACTTGAAAGAATTGTACAAAACCGTTTGGGAAATGTCGATGAAAGACATTATCGATATGTCTCGCCAACGTGGTTATTTTGTAGATCAATCGCAATCGTTGAACTTGTTTATGCAAAACGCCAATTACTCTAAATTGACTTCAATGCATTTCTACGCTTGGCAGTCTGGATTGAAAACCGGAATGTATTATTTGAGAACCAAAGCAGCAGTTGACGCGATTAAATTTACGTTGAACAACGATAAAAAAGCAGAGCCAGCACCAGCCGTAGAAGTTGAAGACACTACATCTTCAGTCGAAATGAGCGTCGAAGAATACAGAGCAATGATCGAACTGGCCAAAAACGCTGGTCCAGAAGATTGCGAAATGTGTGGGTCTTAAAATGAAAAATTATCTTATATTTGAAACAGTTATCTTTTTGGCAACTGTTTTTTTTTAATTAAATGGAAACAAAATTCACGATACCACACTACATTTTAGCATCAAAAACCACTCGTTTATTGAACTTTGTTATTGATATATTTTTCATCAATATATTGTCTGTATTTGTGTATTTATTGTCCAGTTTCGTAAAGGTCAATGCAAATTTTCCTAAATTGTCAAATTGGATTGATTCATTAGATCAATATGAGAAAATTATTTACAGAATCATAATTTGTTTTTTCTATTATGGATTAACCGAATATTTGCTTTCAAAAACTTTTGCTAAATATTTTACAAAAACAATTGTTGTTTCAGAAGATGGTTCAAAACCAAATTTCATTACTATTTTAGCCAGAACTTCTTTAAGAATTATGCCGTTTGAATGTCTTACTTTTTTGAGAGGTAGAGAGCCAGGTTTTCACGATGACTATTCTAAAACATTTGTGGTAATAAAAGACAAACTAGAAAATAGTAAAAAGGAGTTTTTAGAGTTTCAAAATTTTTAAGATAATAAGTTGACACTACTTCCTCTCCGCAAGCGCAACCGTCAAGCTTGTACCCATAAATTATTTAAAACAAAATGAATACAATTAAAATTCTTCGAACCACTTCAGAAAATCAAGATTTTGCAAAATTGGTTATTGCACTTGATGCTTATTTGAAGATATTAGACGGAGAAGATCACGAGTTTTATGCCCATTTCAATAAAACTAATTTATTGAAAAACGCGGTGATTTGCTATGAAAATGACATCCCTGTAGGCATTGGGGCTTACAAAGAATATGAGCCTAAAACAGCAGAAATAAAACGAATGTACACTTTACCCGAATATCGTGGAAAAGGAATTGCTTCAAAAATTATTCACGAATTAGAACTTTGGGCAAAAGAAGAAAATTACACTACTAGCATCCTCGAAACAGGCTTCAAACAAGAAGATGCAATCTATTTATACCAAAAATTAGGATATACAATCATTGAAAACTATGGTCAATATAAAGGTGTTGAAAATAGTGTTTGTATGAAAAAATCATTAGATTAAAACGTGTTTTTAGAACAAATACAATCGCATAAAACTACTTCCTCTCTCCTATTTGTTGTCTCCACATTGCATAATACAAACCTTTCTCATCCAATAAATCTTGGTGCTTGCCTTGTTCGATGATTTGTCCTTGTTCCAGAACAAATATCTTATCAGCGTGCATAATGGTTGATAAACGGTGCGCAATCAAAACCGTAATTTGATCTTGTTTGGACGAAATACTTCGAATAGTTTTGGTGATTTCTTCTTCGGTAATTGAATCTAATGCAGAAGTGGCTTCATCAAAAAGCAGTAAATGCGGATTTCTAAGTAAAGCTCTTGCGATTGACAAACGCTGTTTTTCGCCTCCTGAAACTTTTATTCCGCCTTCGCCAATGGTGGTGTAAATGCCATTTTCAGCACGAGCCAATAAATTTTGACAAGCCGATTTTTGTAAAACATCATCAATTTCTTCATCGGTGGCATTGGGTTTTACAAACAATAAATTGTCTTTTATCGTTCCCGAAAATAGTTGGGCATCTTGGGTTACAAAACCCAACTGTTGTCTTAATTCAGTGAGGTCAATTTCTTTGGCATTTTTTTCATTGTAAAAAATAGCGCCTTCGGCAGGATTGTATAATCCGACCAACATTTTTACTAAAGTAGTTTTTCCACTTCCAGATGGGCCCACGAACGCAATGGTTTCGCCAGCTTTTGCATCAAAAGAAATGTTTTTTACAGCATAAGAACTTGCCGTTTGGTGTTTGAACGAAATATTCTCAAAACGCAAGTGATTGATAGCGCCAATAGTTTTAGGATTCTCAGGTGTAATTTCGCTTTCGGAATCCATTAAGTGGGCAAAATTATCCATAGATGCTTTTGTCTCATTGAAAGTAGCAATCACGTTCCCCAATTCCTGCAACGGATTAAACAAAAAGAAAGAGAAAAACATCAATGTAATCATATCTCCTGGTTTGATGATGCCATTAAAAATGAACATATAAAGCGCAAAAACCAAAGTAGTTCGCATAAAATGAACCGTTGTTCCTTGAATAAAACTCAAAGACCGAATGAAACGTACTTTTTTGAGTTCTAAGCCAAGAATTTTTAGCGTTGTTGTGTTCAATCGATTCACTTCTTGTTCGGTTAAGCCTAAACTTTTTACGAGTTCAATATTTCGCAATGATTCGGTTGTAGCTCCAGCCAATGCCGTGGTTTCTCCTAAAATTTCTTTAGAAACTTTTTTGATTCTTTTGCCTAAAAACGAGCTAATGAAAGCAATCACCGGAACAGTCGCCAAGAATATTGGCCCCAAAAGCCAATGAATACTTACAGCATAAACCACCACAAAGACAATCCCAACTATAGACTGAAAAATCAATGAAATAGATAGGGTGATGAATTTTTCGCAATCAGTTTTTACTTTCTGAAGTTTCCCTAAAGTTTCTCCGCTTCGTTGGTCTTCAAAATCCTGAAAAGGCAATTGCAAGGCTTTTTGAATGCCATCGGTGTACATTTGCGCACCCGTTCGTTGAATGATGATATTGGTATAATAATCCTGAAAGTTTTTGGCAATTCTCGAAACCATTGCTGCGCCTAAAGATAGCGCCAGCCAGCCTAGAACCGCTTTGGTGAAACTGAGCTGATTGTGATTGAAGTTGGCAACACCAACGCCACATTCATTAAGCAGCTTACCAATAATAATGGAATCAAATAAAGAAAAACACTGATTGATGGTGGCTAAAAATAGCGCAATGTATAAAAGCGTTTTATGGGTTTTGATGTAGGCATATAATATTTTCATAGAAAATGTTTTAAAAGGAAATAATTCAAGCTAAAAGTAACTGTTGAACTTATTTATAGTGCAAATTTAAAAAATATATCGAAATATTTCGATATATTAAAAATATATTTTTATCTTTGCTCTATGATTACAAGTTTAAGCATAAAACAAGTCGAAAAAATCTCAAAAGCTTTGGGCGATCCATATCGTTTGAAAATTATGAAGATTGTCAGCAACAGCGAAAGTTGTGTGCAATGTTGTGATGTTTCTGCTGAATTTAATTTAGCTCAATCAACGATGTCGCATCATATAAAACAATTGATTGATGCTGATTTATTGATAGCTGACAAAGACGGACGTAATCTTAAATTTGTCGTTAATAAAGAAGTTTGTACTGCCTATGCGGATTATATCAACAGTTTAGTGCTTTAGCTTTTTTTTAATCAAAAACATCGAAATATTTAGATATTTAAATACTTAAAACAATAAAATTATAATAAAAACTATGAAAAAACTACAAAACAAAGTAGCTGTAATTACAGGAGGCAACAGCGGAATAGGATTAGCAACAGCAAAATTATTTGCAGAACAAGGAGCTAAAGTGGCCATTACTGGTCGCAATAAAAAGACCATTGACGAAGCGGTTTTCGAAATTGGAAATGCTTCTATTGGTTTGGTAAGCGATGTTTCGGATTTGAACAGCATTGATACTACTTACGGAACTATTAAAAATACTTTTGGAAAAATAGATGTATTAGTTGTGAATGCAGGTGTATTTATTGCAGCACCTTTAGCAGATTTTACGGAAGAAATGTTCGATCAAACGAGCGATATTAACTTCAAAGGTGTTTTCTTCACAATTCAAAAAGCGTTACCTCTTCTAAATGATGGCGCTTCGATTGTTATTACTGCCTCGACTGTAGCGCACAAAGGTTTTGCAACTACTGCGGCTTATTCTGCTTCCAAAGCAGCGGTTCGTTCACTGGCCAGAACTTTATCTGCCGAATTATTAGATAGAAATATACGTGTAAATGTACTTTCTCCTGGGCCTATTGATACGCCTTTATTTGAAAGAGGTGGAGCTTCCAAAGAAGAAGCAAACGGAACAAAAACACATTTCGCTTCAGGAATACCAGCCAAACGCTTAGGAACTTCAGAAGAAATGGCGGCAGGATTTCTTTATCTGGCTTCCGATGATTCTAAGTTTATGATTGGTGGTGAGCTGTTATTGGATGGTGGAGCAGCAACACTATAAAATTTTAGTTATTAATTTGTTTTTAAAAGAAGAAGCTCTTGTTGAATAAATCGACTAGGGCTTTTTTGATAAGAGAATAAAGCAAATCACAGCATTGGCGATTTGATTCTATTTTCTATTATCTTTGAATTCAAAAATCCAAAATCTCCAATCACAATGAACTGGGAACAACTATTGTCTTTAAAACGCCAAGGCGACAAAGGAAAACGATTACGAATTGAACAAGACGACACCCGTTTGGGTTTCGAAGTCGATTATGATCGAATTATATTCTCGTCGGCTTTCAGAAGTTTGCAGGACAAAACACAGGTTATTCCACTTTCAAAAACGGATTTTGTCCATACCCGACTGACTCATAGTATGGAAGTTTCGGTTGTGGGACGTTCCATTGGAAGATTGGTTGGAAAGAAAATCATCGAAAAATATCCACATCTAAAAGAAGTTCACGGTTTTCAGGCCAATGATTTTGGAGCTATTGTGGCTGCCGCTTCATTGGCACACGACATCGGAAATCCGCCTTTTGGACATTCTGGTGAAAAAGCCATTGGAGAATATTTTTCTATTGGAAAAGGACAACAATACAAAGACCAACTTTCGGCAAAAGAATGGCAGGATTTAATCGATTTTGAAGGCAATGCCAATGGGTTTTCAGTACTCACAGCAAGCCGGCCTGGAATTGAAGGCGGTTTAAGAATTTCGTATGCCACATTGGGGGCTTTTATGAAATATCCAAAGGAAAGTTTGCCCAAAAAACCAACCTCCAACATTGCCGACAAAAAATACGGTTTCTTCCAGTCAGACAAAGATTTTTTTCAAGACGTAGCTTCTGAATTGGGAATGATTCCAAACAAAGACGGTAACGACATTGGCTATGAAAGACATCCTTTGGCTTATTTGGTCGAAGCTGCCGATGACATTTGCTACACCATCATTGATTTTGAAGATGGCATCAATTTAGGTTTAGTTCCCGAAGATTTTGCCTTAGAATATTTGATAAAATTAGTTAAAGACAGTATTGACTCTTCCAAATACAATACTTTAACGACCAAAGAAGACCGAATCAGTTATTTGAGAGCTCTGGCAATAGGCAGTTTGATTAACGATGCTGTAAAAGTTTTTATCGAAAATGAAGAAGCAATTTTGGACGGAAGATTTCCTTTTGCTTTGACCGACAAAAGCAAATACAAAGTACAGATGGACGACATCATCAAATTGAGTGTCAAAAACATTTATCAAAGCCGCGAGGTTATCGAAAAAGAAATTGTGGGTTACCAAATTATCCAAACCTTGTTGGATAAATTCATAACTGCATTCAATAATAAATTTGATGGTAATTCGTCTAATTACGATAAACTTTTGTTGAAAATGTTACCCGAAAAATTCTTAGAAGAAAAAGCGGATTTATACCAAAGACTCCTTCATATTTGCCATTATGTTTCCCTTTTGACCGACGGAAATGCTTTGGAATTATACGATACTATCAATGGTAGGAAAACGCATTAAATACGAAGTTCGAGGCAAATCAAGAACAAAATCATTCTAAAAAACCTTTGACAAAGTTGGATTTATAACTTTGCCAAAGGTTTATTTTTTATAATTTATATGGATTTTAAAACAATCCTTCGATAGATAAATATCTTTCTCCTGTATCATAATTAAACGTCAATACAACGGCTCCATCTGGAATAGCATCTAGTTTTTTTGCTACTGCTGCCAAGGAGGCTCCTGTTGAAATTCCCACAAGAATTCCTTCTTCTTTGGCAATTTTTCTGGCGAATTCAAAAGCATCCTCTTTGCTTACTTGAATTACTTCGTCAATTAAATCACTGTTGTAGATTGATGGAACAAAACCGGCTCCAATGCCTTGTAGTGGATGTGGACCAGGAGTTCCGCCACTTAATACGGGAGACAATTCAGGTTCAACGGCAATTACTTTAAGATTAGGAAATTTGGCTTTCAAGACTTTAGCCACGCCGGTAATGTGCCCACCAGTTCCAACTCCTGTGATGACATAATCTAAACCATTAGGGAAATCAGCAATAATTTCTTGGGCAGTAGTTCTTTCGTGAACGGCTACATTGGCTGGATTGTCAAATTGTTTGGGTGACCAAGCATTTGGAGTTTCAAGAACTAATTCGGCAGCTTTTTCGATAGCGCCTTTCATCCCTTTTTCGCGTGGTGTAAGCACAAATTCTGCTCCATAGATTTCCATTAATTTTCTGCGTTCTACGCTCATTGAATCTGGCATCACTAGAATCACTTTGTATCCTTTCACTGCCGCAACCAATGCTAAACCTATTCCTGTGTTTCCTGAAGTTGGTTCGATAATAACGCTGTCAGCATTCAATAACCCTTTACTTTCCGCATCTTCAATCATCGCAAGAGCAATTCTGTCTTTGATACTATTTCCCGGATTCGTTCTTTCTAACTTAATCCAAACTTCTTTCTTGTTTCCAAACAATTTGTTGATTTGAACCACGGGTGTGTTCCCAATGGTTTCAATAATGCTTTTTGCTTTCATATTTGTTATGTTATGATTTGAATAGTATATTTTATGCTTTTTTAAGCAATGGCTAATTTACGGAAAAAAATAGAGCAGATTGGAAGGAGGAGAAAATCAATTTGTAATTTGTTTTGAATTTTTAATTAAATTTGTAAAAACCAATTAAAAAAAAATGAGTCTTACTAATTCTCAAATAAATATCATAAAAGATTTTTTTTCAAAGCAACCCGTTTTGAAAGCCTATCTCTTTGGTTCTTACGGAAGAGGAAGTGAAAACAAAGACAGTGATATTGATTTATTGGTAGAACTTGATTACAGCCAGCCCATTGGTTTAGAATTCATTCAAATGCAATTGGATTTACAAAAATTACTGTCTAAAAAAATAGATTTAGTTTCGGCCAGAGGACTCTCAAAATACATTCAGCCTATTTTAGATAAAGAAAAAAAGCTAATTTATGCAAGATAGATTAGGAGATAATGTTCGCTTGCATCACATCGCAGATGCTATAAATGAAATAGAAAACTATATACAAGATGTGGATTTTGATCATTTTGTAAAAAATTCGATGATGTTTAATGCTAGTTTACGTCAACTCGAAATAATTGGAGAAGCCAGTAACCGACTGTCTGAAATGATTTTAAACGATAATTCTTCCATCCCTTGGGCAAGAATTATTGGGTTACGAAACCTTGTCATTCACGAATATTTTGGCATAGATGATTTTACTATTTGGGATGTCATTAAAATAAATCTTCCTGATTTAAAAATTAAAATTTTGGATTTGCTGGAAGAAATTGACTAATTCAATTTGAAGATTATTTCCGATATTTGTTCTTCATATAATTTTCCTTTTTTATAATTTTCCCATCTTTAGAATAAAACTCCCAAATACTATCTTTTATCCAGCCATAACCAGTACTTATATAATATTCCTTTCTTTCTGGTTTTAAATTTGAGTAGGTATATTCAATTTGTTTATATTTTAATCCGCTTCTTTCATATTCCGATGTAGAATTTATATGTGAGACTGGTGAAATAGAGTGCCAAATAATAAGAAAAATAAAGAATGGTAGTGGAGTTGAAAAACCTAAAACTATTTTTTCTAAATAATTAGTTATTTTGATTTTATCAGTCCGAATATAAATTGCAATTGATATTCCAGCTACAATCCAAAATAATGGAAAAATAAATAAATAGCTTAAGGAAATACTTTCATCTTGATTTATATTATGAACCAAAAAGAATGTAATTAAGTTATAAAAAAAAGCAAATGCTAATAAAATAGGAATGTTTTGGTATTTGTTTTCAGCATTCATAAGTTTTTTTATTCAAATATAGCATGTTTTTTAATTTAAGATTTAAGAGCATTCTAAAGTCTTGAATAACAAAAACCCTCACATTTCTGCAAGGGTTTCTATCGTAATTCGTAATTTTTAATTCGTAATTAAAAATACTAATATCTGTAATACTCCGGTTTAAAAGGTCCTTCAACCGCAACACCAATATATTCTGCTTGGTCAACACGTAAAGTTTCCAATTCAACACCTAGTTTAGCCAAGTGCAACATAGCCACTTTTTCATCCAAATGTTTAGGCAACATATACACGTCGTTGTTGTATGCTGCGCTGTTTTTCCACAATTCGATTTGAGCTAGAGTTTGGTTGGTAAATGAGTTACTCATTACAAAACTTGGGTGACCTGTAGCACAACCAAGGTTTACCAAACGACCTTCGGCCAAAATGATAATGTCTTTTCCAGCGATAGTATATTTGTCAACTTGTGGTTTGATTTCGATTTTCGATGCACCGTGGTTTTTGTTCAACCAAGCCATATCAATTTCGTTATCAAAATGTCCAATGTTACAAACGATAGTTTTGTCTTTCATTTGTTCAAAATGAGAACCTAGAACGATGTCTTTATTTCCAGTTGTTGTGATGATGATATCCGCATTTCCAACAACAGTATCTAATTTTTTAACTTCAAAACCGTCCATTGCTGCTTGTAAAGCACAAATTGGGTCAATTTCAGTTACAGTTACAATAGAACCAGCACCTCTAAAAGAAGCTGCTGTTCCTTTTCCTACGTCTCCGTATCCACAAACTACAACTCTTTTTCCAGCCAACATAATATCGGTAGCACGACGAACTGCATCAACTGCAGATTCTTTACAACCGTATTTGTTATCAAATTTCGATTTAGTAACCGAGTCATTTACGTTAATTGCAGGCATTGGTAATGTTCCAGCTTTTACTCTTTCGTACAATCTATGAACACCAGTTGTAGTTTCTTCGCTCAATCCTTTGATTCCAGCAACCAATTCTGGGTAACGATCAATAACCATATTGGTCAAATCTCCTCCATCATCCAAAATCATATTCAATGGTTTTCTGTCTTCTCCAAAGAATAAAGTTTGTTCGATACACCAGTCAAAAGATTCTTCATCAAGACCTTTCCAAGCGTAAACCTGAATTCCAGCAGCAGCAATTGCAGCAGCAGCCTGATCTTGAGTAGAAAAAATGTTGCAAGATGACCAAGTCACTTCGGCACCAAGAGCAATAAGTGTTTCTATCAAAACCGCAGTTTGAATCGTCATATGCAAACATCCTGCAATACGAGCGCCTTTCAAGGGTTGTTCGTCTTTATATTCTGCACGAAGCGCCATCAAACCTGGCATTTCAGCCTCGGCCAATTCAATTTCTTTTCTTCCCCAAGCTGCTAGAGAAATGTCTTTTACTTTGAAAGCCACATAAGGCGTAGTCGTTGTACTCATTTATAGTATATTTGTATTGTAAAATTTTTTGCAAATTTACGCAATAACTTTATAATTTAAAAAGCGTTCGGGAATATTTATGATTTGTTTAATTTCCTAATCTTTTGAATTGTAATGAAATAATTTTTTTTAGAAGCTAATCCTGCTGTTCACTATATCTTTTGTGGCGAACCCCGCCACAAAAGGATGCCGTTTCCATCAGGGCTAAAACAACCTTCATAATTCAAAACGCCTAATTCGTAATTTAAGGAAATGCCTTTATTCAAAATCATAAACATAACTCCCACGACACAAATCTTGATTTGGAAAGTAACCGAATCCTTTGATGAGTTAGTAGAAAAAGTAGTTTTAAAAGAAAAAACACAACTTCGATTAAACGGAATGAAGTCCGAAATGCACCAACGTGCTTTTTTGAGTGTTCGTATGCTGATTCAAGAAATCGGGATTAACGATTTTGATTTACATTACGACGAATTCGGCAAACCCTATTTAAATGACCATCAACACATTTCAATCACCCATTCCCATAATTTTGCCGCGATAATTGTCAGCGAAGAAACCGTTGGAATTGATATGGAAATGCAACGAGAAAAAATAATTCGCATCGCCGATAAATTTGTAAACGAAAAAGAATTGAAGCGTTTGCAAAGTTTTGACTCTCTAGATTACATCAAAAAACTAACAGTAAAATGGGGAGCCAAAGAAGCCATTTTCAAAATTAGAAACGAAAAAGGAATCAGTTTCAAAGATCATATTCAAGTGAAACCATTCGAAATAGGAGAAAAAGAAACAACTGCCATTCTTGAATTCGAAAACCTAAAACAACCCTTCACCATATTCTTTGAAGAAATAGAAAACTTTACTTTGGTTTATGCTTTCGAAAAGTAAATTCTCCTAAAAATTATTAACCCACAACAATTTTGTTGTGTTTCTTCAATGAAATCGTTTTAGCAAAATTGAAGTCACAAATCTCGCTTTTTTTGTGAAATCAAAACTATTTTGTACCTTTCGATTATCATAATTGTATATTTGCCAAGTATTTTAGCAAATTTTGGCTTTATAATTATTTTCACAACCCAAATTATGATTATCAGAAAAGGAAATCCCGAAGACATGACAGGCGTATTAAGCCTTATTCAGGAACTAGCTGATTTTGAAAATGAACCAAACGCTGTAGTCATTACGGTCGAGGATTTAATTCGCGATGGCTTTTCATCCACTCCTTTATTTCATGTTTTTGTTGCTGAAGTCGAATCTACTATCGTCGGAATTGCTTTGTATTACTACCGATATTCCACTTGGAAAGGCAAGACTATTCATTTAGAAGATTTGGTTGTAAAAGAAAATATGCGTGGTTCAGGAGTAGGTTTTGCTTTGTATTCTGAAATTATGAAACAAGGAAAAAAAGATCAGGTTCGAAGAATTGAATGGAATGTTTTAGACTGGAATACGCCCGCCATAAATTTCTATAAAAAATCGGGCGCAAAAATCCTTGACGATTGGAGAGTTGTACAAATGGACGAGGCTGCAATTGATGCGTTTTTAGAAAAAAATTAATAAATACAAAACTCCAAATTTGGAATTTGGAATTTTAAAAAAATAGAATTTTAATAATTATGAGAGTATTCAAATTTGGTGGTGCATCAGTAAAAGATGCCGCAGGAATAAAAAACGTATATGACGTTTTACAAAAAGTAGGTTATGAAGATGTATTGTTGGTGGTTTCAGCAATGGGAAAAACAACAAATGCACTGGAAGATGTAATCAAAAATTATTTCGAAAAATCGGAAGAATTAAATGCATCGGTTCAAGAAGTAAAAAAATACCACAATCAAATTTTGTTGGATTTATTTGAAGACGAAAAAAACGAAGTTTTTGCCGCTGCAAACACGCTTTTCTCAGAATTAGAATATTTTTTGGCACACAACAAATCACCCAATTACAATTTTGTTTATGACCAAATTGTAAGTTATGGAGAATTAATTTCGACCACTATTTTAAGCCATTTCATGAGTTATATGGGCATCAAAACCCAATGGTTGGACGTTCGTAATTTTGTAAAAACCAATTCAAATTATAGAGATGCAGAAGTAGATTGGGAATTAACTCAAAAAAATATTGCCAAAAACGTAAAGAAAAAAATGCTAAACATTACCCAAGGATTTTTGGGTTCTGACGAAAATAATTTCACCACAACTCTAGGTCGTGAAGGCTCAGATTACACCGCAGGAATTTTTGCTTATTGTCTCAATGCCGAAAGTGTAACCATCTGGAAAGACGTTCCGGGAGTAATGAATGCCGATCCAAGATATTTTGAAAATGCGAGTTTGTTGAGTCATATTTCATATCGTGAAGCTATTGAAATGGCGTTTTATGGAGCAACCGTTATTCACCCAAAAACGTTACAACCACTACAAAAAAAGGAAATTCCTTTGTATGTAAAATCTTTTATAAACCCAATGCTACCTGGAACTTGCGTATCTAAAGGATCTGATTCTGAATGGCAAATCCCTAGTTTTATTGTCAAAAGAAATCAACTTTTGATTTCGCTTTCCTCTATAGATTTCTCTTTTATTATGGAAGAAAACATTAGCGAAATATTTGCTTTGTTTCATCAATTTAAACTGAAAGTTAATTTAATTCAAAATTCAGCCATCAGTTTTTCGGTTTGTGTTGAAGACAAATTCGAGAATTTTAAAGATTTAAATCCAATTCTTTCTAAGAAATTCAAAGTCGATTTTAATGAAAATGTAACGCTTTACACCATCAGACATTTTAATGATAAAGCGGCACAAACTGTCGAACAAAACAAAACCGTTTTGCTAAAACAAGTAAGCCGCGAAACGATGCAAGTGGTTACTAAGGAAAGTTAACAAACCTCTTCCAAATAATTTTACCGCAAATTCTCAAATATTTAAATTTGAGAATTTGCGGTTTTTTTATGAATACTTTTTCCCAATTATAAATACTACTTTTGACACTTTCGAGTTAAAGTATTTATGTTAAAAAATATCTTGATTTTGTTGGCAATATTAGGCTTTTCTGAACTCCACGCTCAGGAAAGCAATTCGCTATACAAAACCAAAAAAATTTTGGTTTCAAACGACACTATTCCCATTGAAAAAGAAAGTCTAAATTCCAGTTTTTTCAAATTGCTTGACGCCAATAACCATCCAATTGATAGTAGTTTCTACAAAATAAATTTCGAAAAAGGCATTTTATTATTAAACGAAAAATTGACTTCAAAATCAGATTCTATAACAGTTCAGTATTTAAAACTTCCTGAAATTTTAACCAAAGAATATCGGATTTATGACTCCAATAAAATGGTCAGTAATGAAGCTTCTAAGGGAAGTTTATATACCGTAGAAACTATTTCGCAGAAAAAAAACATCCCTTTTGAAGGCCTTAACACATCAGGAAGTATTTCGCGAGGCATTACCATTGGCAACAACCAAAACTCGGTTTTAACCTCCAATCTCGATTTGCAAATCACCGGAAAACTTTCAGACAAAGTAAGTCTGAGAGCTTCCTTGCAAGACAACAATATTCCGCTTCAAGATGGCGGATATTCTCAAAAGCTAGATCAATTTGACAATATTTTCATGGAACTTTTCAGCGAAAAATGGAATATTCGTGCTGGTGATGTTTTTCTTGAAAACCACAAAAGCCAATTTCTAAATTTCAATAAAAAAGCCCAAGGAATTTCGACCAGTTTTGACTTTGGAGGCGAGGACAACAAAACCAATATTTTTGCTTCGGCGGCATTGGTCAAAGGGCAATATGCTAAAAGTAATTTTGTAGGACAAGAAGGCAATCAAGGTCCATACAAATTAGTAGGCAAAAATGGCGAATTGTATGTTCTTGTCATTTCAGGTTCCGAACGAGTTTATGTCAACGGAATTCTTTTAAATCGTGGCGAAAACAAAGATTACACCATAGATTATAATGCTGGTGAAATCCTGTTTACACCGCTATTTACCATTACTTCCGAAATGAGAATTACAATAGAATACCAATATTCTGAACAAAATTACACCCGATTAGTCACTTATGTTGGCGGAACTCACGAAAATAAAAAATGGAGTTTAGGCGGCTATTTGTATTCTGAAAGCGATTTAAAAAATCAACCTCTGCAACAAAGTCTTTCGACTGAACAAACGCAAATTTTGGCCGATGCAGGTGATGATATGAATTTAATGGTAGCACCATCTGCCTATCTGGACTCTTATTCTGATAATAAAATTTTGTACAAAAAAACGATCATCAATGGGGTCGAAGTTTTCGAATATTCGAATAATTCACAGGATGTTTTGTACAATGTGAAATTTAATCAAGTGGCTGCCAATAAAGGAAATTACATTCTGAAAAACGCTGCCGCCATTAGTAGAATTTATGAATATATCGAACCCCTAAATGGAATTCCACAAGGAAATTACGAACCTATTATTCTATTGGTGGCACCAATAAAAACTCAGGTTGCCACCTTTTTAGGAAAATACAATCCCACCGAAAAAACCTTGATTGATTTTGAAATTGGCCTTAGCAACAACGATAAAAACTTGTTTTCGTCCATTGACGATTCTAATAATACAGGTTTGGCAACAAAAATAAATGCACGCCAGCGACTGTTTTCTAAAAAATGGAAGGTAGATGCTTTTGCCAATTATCAATTTGCACAAAAAGATTTCAGCACAGTCGAACGCCTTTACAGCATTGAATTTGGGCGAGATTGGAATTTGGGAACCACCACAATTGGCAACCAAAGTTATCTAGTTTCGGGTTTGCAAATGACTCTTCCTGAAAAAGGAAATTTGACTTATCAATTCGAAAAATTGGATTTTACTGGAAATTTCTCTGGCAATCGTCATATTTTAAATGCTAATTTTAAATTGAAAAATTGGGATATTCTTAGCCGAGGTAGTTTTTTGAATAGTGATGCAACAGTTTCAACATCAAAATTCTTGCGAAATCAAACCCAAGTAAAATATCATTTCCAAAAAAATTGGGTTGGAACCAGCTTGAAACTGGAAGACAATCAAGAAAAAGACAAAGTCAATAATCAATTTTCGGCATTAAGTCAAAGATTTACGGAATATGGTTTGTTTGCTGGACGTGGCGACAGCACCAAAGTTTTTGTGGAATTGGGTTATTTTAAAAGAGCCAACGATAGTTTGCAAAACGGAAGTATTCAACGGGTAAATAATTCGCAAACTTTGGCTTTGAGATCAAAATTGATTCAAACTAGTAAAAGTGATTTGTCGCTTTTTGTGAATTATCGTGTTTTAAATTTTGTAGATGCTACCCGAAAAAACGAACCTTCATTGAATTCCAGAATGATGTACAACGACCGTTTTTTCAATCAATTAGTACAATGGACTACTGTATTTGAAACCAATTCAGGTTCTATCCCACAACAGGAATTTACTTATCTTGAAGTGCCCGTTGGGCAAGGTGTTTATACTTGGAATGACTACAATAGCAACGGAATTCAGGAATTAGAAGAGTTTGAAGTGGCTCCTTTTCCTGACCAAGCCAAATATATTAGAGTGTATTTGCCCAACCGAATTTATATTAAAACACACCAAAATAAATTTTCACAATCCTTGATTTTAAACCCCAATCAATGGCAAAACGAAGCGGGTTTCAAGAAAATAGTCTCTTATTTTTACAATCAAACTTCCTATCTCGTTGATCGAAAAATTGAAAACAAAGGCGATAATTTCGATTTAAATCCGTTTAGCAAATCAGAGAAAAATGTTTTAGGATTGAGTTCAAGTTTCAGGAATAGTTTGTTTTTTAATCGAGGAAAACAATGGCATTCTGTAACCTACACTTATGTTCAAAACGAAAATAAAAATTTACTTTCCATTGGTTCTCAAGAAGCCAAAAATAGCTCTAATCAAATACAATACAATCATTTATATAAAAAAAGTTGGTTGTTTGGAATGTTTGCAAAAACCATCCAAACCTCTTTGACATCTGAAAATTATCCGGACAAGAATTATGAAATAAAAGGCTATCAATTGGCGCCAAAAATCAGTTATTTATTTTCCAAAAGCACCAGTTGGGATGTATTTTATGAACTTCAAAACAAGGAAAACCAAATTGGAAATTTAGAAACTTTACTCCAAAATAGATTTGGAACCTCCTTCACTTATGCTGGCAAAAAGAATTTTACGATGAATGGAGAAATCTCTTTTTACCAAAATAAATTTGTTGGCAACGACCTTTCATCAGTTGGATTTCAAATGCTTGAAGGATTGCAAGCAGGACAAAACCTGACTTGGCGATTGCTTTTTCAAAAAAATCTAACCAATTTTCTGGATATAAATTTCAACTATCAAGGGCGAAAAAGCGAAACTAGCCAAACCATTCATACGGGAAGTGTACAACTGAGAGCTTATTTTTAAAATATTGTTTTAGAAATTTAAACCCGTACTATTTTTTTTATTAACTTTATTCTTCAAACCTTAAAATCAAATTATTATGAAAAAATTAATTTTGTTATGCTTCCTTTTTGTTTTCTCAAACACTTTTTATGCTCAAACCACAAAATCAAAAAGTGAACCTACAAGTAAAGAAACCACCAAAAAAAAATCAAGTTATAATTACGACAAAGATGTTCCTGTAAAATCTACCAAAAAAGAGGCAGATTCGAAAACAAAATCAACAAAAGAAAAGACTAAAAAAGAAGCCGATTCAAAAGTCAAATCAACTAAAGAAGCTACTAAAAAATCGGGTTATGATTATGACAAAGATGTTTCTGTAAAATCAAAATCTAATAATGCCACCAAAACTAACAAATCGGATGTAAACAAAATTGATGCTAAAATAAAAGACGAAAAATACACTAAGGGAAATTCTAACAAGAAAACTACTTATAAAGAAACCAACGAAAAAGCACCAAAAACTCCAGATAGAGTAACAGGAGAATACAAAGGCAAAAAAGTATATACAGGTTCTAGAGGAGGGAAATATTACATCAATAAAAACGGAAATAAAACCTATATTCAAGACTAACTCTTTAGAAAAATATAAAACTGTCCAAAATTATTTTTTTTTGGACAGTTTTTTTATTCCTTAACTTAACGGTAAATTAATACTTTCAAAATAGGATTTGCTGTTGAATTCATACCTTTCGCTTTTAATTTGATGTAAAAAATATGAGTTTCAATACTACTAACAAAACCATTTTGATTGCCCCTTTAAATTGGGGTTTGGGTCACGCAACACGCTGCATTCCAATTATTAAAGCCTTGCAAGAAAATAACTTTATTCCCATTATAGCTTCTGATGGAATTGCACTTGAATTATTGCAAAAAGAATTTCCTTATGTTCAAACGCTTAAATTGCCTTCTTACCAAATTGAATATGCTAAAAATGGCAAAAATTTTAAATGGAAATTATTGAAAAACTTTCCTGAAATGATTAAGGCGATTTGGAAAGAAGAGAAAAAAGTCAGGAAATGGATTAAAAAATATGATATTGACGGCATAATTTCTGACAATAGGCTAGGTGTTTTTAGCAAAAAAATTCCCTCGGTTTATTTGACCCATCAATTGAATGTAATGACTGGAAGCACCACTTGGTTTACCAGTATATTGCACCAACATATCATCAAAAAACACGATGAATGTTGGGTTCCCGACTTTGAAGGAACGTCAAATTTATCATACAAATTAGGTCATATTGAAAATCCTGATTTTAATTTGAAATATATTGGAGCATTGAGTCGAATGCAAAAAAAAGAAACACCAAAACTATATGATTTGATGATTATTCTTTCTGGCCCTGAACCCCAACGCGAATTATTGGAAGACAAACTAAAAATAGAAATTCTGAAATACAAAGGAAGTGTTGTTTTCATAAAAGGAATTGTCGAAAAAGACCAAAAAAAGGAACAAATTGACCATGTTACTTTTTACAATTTTATGAATAGTAGGCAGCTGGAACAAACGTTTAACGAAAGTGAAATTGTGTTATGTCGCTCGGGTTATACCACGATTATGGACTTGGTGAAATTGGAGAAAAAAGCTTATTTTATCCCAACGCCAGGTCAGTATGAGCAAGAATATTTAGCCAAAAAACTAAAAGAAGAAGGTCTTGTTCCTTATTCGAAACAAGACAATTTTAGTATAGAAGATCTAAAGGAAATAGAAAATTATAAAGGATTACCATTATTGGAAATCCCTATTAATTGGAAACATTTATTTGAAGTTTTTGAATAATAAAAACTTCAAATAAATCTCTCAATTCCAATTATTAGGTTCTTGTTGACTCTCGAAATCTTAATTCGGTTTTGATTACAGTAGTTTTATACGGGGCTTCATTTTCTCCTTTTTCTAATCTTTCGATCAGTAATTCTGCTGCTGCTTCACCAATTTCTGGTCCGTGTTGACTAACTGTAGTTAAACTTGGAGATAATCTTCTTGAAGCAAGAATACCATCGGCAAAACCAATAATTGATAGATTTTCTGGTATTTTAAATCCTTTTTTTAGACTAATTCTCAAGGCAGCAACCGAGTCATTTTCATCTAAAGCAAAAACGCCATCAATTGATTTATTGTCGAATAAAATTTCGGCCTTTTCTTTTAAATCCTCCTCAGAATCGGTACGGATAATTAAATCTGGATTTACCTTAATATTATTGTTTTGCAAAGCTTTTAAATACCCATTGGCTCTTAATTTCCCAACACTTAAATTATCTGCCGAAGAAAGTAAAGCTATATTTCTACATCCAATATCTATCAAATACTGAGTTGCATTTAGAGCTGAATCAAAATCATCAACAACCACTTTATCACATTCTACTTCGTCAACAACTCTGTCGAACATAACAATTGGTGTTCCTTCGCTTATTATTTCTTTGAAGTGATTGAATTCATGAAGTTTTTGAGCTTCTTCTGATGGAGACAAAATAAAGCCATCGATTGTTCCATTGCTCAACATATCCATGGTGCTAATTTCTTTCTTCAAAGACTCGTTAGAAATACAAGTGATTACATTATATCCTTTCTCTTCGGCAACTTTTTCGATTCCAGTAAAAACTTTGGCGAAAAATGAATTTAAAATATTAGGAATGATTACGCCAATGGTTTTGGTCTTTCTGTTTTTTAAATTCAGACCAATTACATTGGGTTTATAATTTTTTAGTTTTGCGTATTCCTTAATTCTGGTTTTGGTTTGTTCACTAATTTCAGGACTATCATTTAGAGCTTTTGAAACAGTAGAAACGGAAACATTTAGTTCTTTAGCGATTTGTTTTAAAGTAGCTTTAGCTTTCATATATAAAATTAGTTTTAAATTGCTAAGGTAATAAAAAATACGAAGAATGAATTGTTGCCTCAATGATAAACCTTAATAAAATACTTTATTTGATAGAAATTGGGTTGTGAGTAAAGTCCTCAAAGAAAATTAAACCCTGTTTTAATTTAACTTACCAATTTCGGATAGCGAAAAACAAACTTTTGTATTGTTATTCAAAACTAAAAAGACAGCCATTCTCATTGCTGCAACAACTCTTTTAGAATAAAAAAAGGACTTGCTTAATGGTCAAACAAATCAAACAAGCTTCATCAAAAAACCAACACAAAGAGATTCAAAACAATTTGAAAAGCACAGTCCAAAAAAACAAACCGTTTACAGACTGATTATCAGAATAAAATAAAAATTACTGAGTATTTGCATTTCAAAAAAATAATTGTACTTTTGCACTCCCTTTATTGGGAATGGAATGTTTAATTAAAATAAATTATTGTGAACGCATTAAGCTACAAAACAGTATCGACAAGCAAAGCAACCGCATCTAAAGAATGGATCGTGGTAGACGCTGACGGTCATAACTTAGGACGTCTTGCAACTAAGGTCGCTATGATCCTTAGAGGGAAGTACAAGCCAAGTTATACCCCACACGTGGACTGTGGAGATAACGTAATTGTTATCAACTCAGAAAAAATCAACCTTACAGGTAACAAACTAGACGAAAAAACATATGTTCGTCATACAGGTTATCCAGGAGGACAAAGAACTTTAACTGCTAAAGTATTGCAAGCAAAAAACCCTGCATTATTAGTAGAAAAAGCCGTAAAAGGTATGTTGCCTAAAAACAAATTAGGAGCAGAACTTTTTAGAAATTTAAATGTTGTTGTAGGACCAGAGCACAAACAAGGAGCTCAAAAACCTAGAACTGTTAACCTAAACGATCTTAAGTAATGGGAGTAATTCACAAAATCGGTAGAAGAAAAACCGCTGTTGCACGTGTATATGTTTCAGAAGGAACAGGAGTTATCACTGTAAACAAAAAACCATTCGCAACTTATTTCCCAACTGCAACTTTACAATACAAAGTGTTACAACCAATGTCTATGACAGAAAATGCAACCAACTTTGATGTAAAAGTAAACGTTTACGGAGGAGGTTCAACTGGTCAAGCAGAAGCTGTAAGAATGGCTTTAGCAAGAGTAATGTGTGAAGTTGGCGAAGGAAACAGAGCTATCTTAAAACCAGAAGGTTTATTAACAAGAGACCCAAGAATGGTTGAACGTAAAAAATTCGGTCAGAAGAAAGCTCGTAAGAGATTCCAATTCTCTAAACGTTAATATTGCCTGTCTTGTGCAATTCGTACAAGACAAATTGATAATTAAATTAAAAAACAATGTTGTTGTTGTCCCGATGCGTTGGGAAATTAGTTTAGCATCTAAATGGGTTGAAAAGTTTATAGTTTATGGTTTATAGTTTCGAGTTGAAACAACAAACAATAAACAACAAACCAAAAAAACACATTGCTAATCAACAGAACGTAAACTAAATAAAAAATGTCAAACAAAGTAGAAGTAAAAGAATTACTAGAAGCAGGTGTTCACTTCGGACACATGACTAGAAAATGGGATCCAAATATGGCTCCATACATTTATATGGAACGTAATGGAATTCACATTATCAATCTATATAAAACTGCAGCAAAAATTGAAGAAGCTAACGAAGCCTTGAAAAAAATTGCAGCATCAGGTAGAAAAATATTATTTGTTGCTACCAAAAAACAAGCAAAAGACATCGTTGCCGAAAAAGCAGCAGCTTGTAACATGCCTTACATTACTGAAAGATGGCCTGGTGGAATGTTGACTAACTTTGTAACTATCAGAAAGGCAGTAAAAAAAATGTCTTCTATTGATAAAATGAAGAAAGACGGAACATTCAATACACTTTCTAAAAAAGAACGTTTGCAAGTAGATCGTCTTCGTGCTAAATTAGAGAAAAACTTAGGTTCAATCGCAGATATGTCTAGACTTCCTGCAGCATTGTTCGTAGTAGATATCAAAGCTGAACACATCGCAATTAAAGAAGCTCAAAAATTAAACATTCCAGTTTTTGCAATGGTTGATACCAATTCTGACCCAAGAGAGGTAGATTATGTTATCCCTGCAAATGACGATGCTTCCAAATCAATTGATAAAATTTTATCTATTGTAACTGCTGCGGTAGTTGACGGTTTATCAAACAGAGGTGCTGAAGCAGATATTCAACCAGAAGCTGCTACTGAAGAAGTAGATGCTGAAGTTGCAACTGCTGAAGTTGAAGCTCCAACAACTGAAGAATAAAACAAATTTTAAATTCCAAATTTTAAATTCCAAATTCCAAAAAAGTTAGTAACGTTTAGTTAGTAATTTGTTAAAATTGGAATTTGGGATTTGAAGGTTGGAATTTTTACTTTTATAACATTAAAAACATATTATTATGGCAACAATTACTGCTGCAGACGTAAATAAATTAAGACAAACTACAGGTGCCGGAATGATGGACTGTAAAAAAGCTTTAGTTGAAGCTGATGGAGATTTCGACAAAGCCATACAAAACCTTAGAGAAAAAGGACAAAAAGTGGCTGCTAACCGTTCTGACCGTGAGTCTAGCGAAGGAGCTGCCGTTTCTTTTATCAATGCTGACAAAACCAAAGGAGCTATCATCACTTTGAACTGCGAAACTGATTTCGTAGGTAAAAATGAAGCTTTCGTAACTTTAGCTAAAGAATTAGTTGAAAAAGCAATCAACTTTTCTTCTAAAGAAGAATTTTTAGCTTCAGATTTCAACGGAATTACTGTTGCTGAAAAATTAATTGAGCAAACTGGAGTTATTGGCGAAAAAATCGAAATCGGTGGTTTCGAAATTTTAGAAGGCGCTTTCGTTGGATCTTATGTTCACGTTAACAAAATTGCTGCATTAACTGCAATTTCTGCACCAATTGCTAATGGTGATGTTTTAACTAAAGACATCTCTATGCAAGTTGCTTCTATGGGAGCTGACACCTTATCTTACAAAGATTTTGATCCAGCTTTCGTTGAATCTGAACTTGCTGCTCGTATTGCTATCATCGAAAAAGAAAATGAAGAAGCTGCTCGTTTAGGAAAAACATTGAAAAATGTTCCTAAATACATTTCATTCTCTCAATTAACTCCTGAAGTTATTAAACAAGCTGAAGAAGATGCTAAAGCAGAATTAAAAGCTGAAGGCAAACCAGAACAAATTTGGGATAAAATTATTCCAGGAAAAGTGCAACGTTTCATCTCTGACAACACTACTTTAGACCAAGAGAAAGCCTTATTGGATCAAAACTTCATCAAAGATGATAGCAAAAAAGTGGGTGATTATGTTAAAGGATTCAATGTTGAAATCACAGGTTTTAAAAGAGTTACTTTAGGATAATTATAATTCATTATTCAATACCAAAAAGGGAGACTTATTAGTAAGTCTCCCTTTTTATTTTACATCCTTTTCCTTTGAAAATACTGACATCATTCTAATTTTATTACTAAAAAACAAAATACAAAATTTACTATATTTGCTTCTATAAAGACTTATTTTAAAATTCACAACTACAATCAATGGCTCATTTCAAAAAAACACTCCTGTTTTTAATTATTTTCAGTTTAATTAGTTGCGGAAAAAACAAAGAAAGCCAGGAACACGAATTAGAACAAAAAAAAGAACCTAGCTACGAACAAACTATCGAAACTATTAATGCAGAAGTCCCTAGAAAAGACACCACAAAAACTTCAAAAGAAGACAGCATAATAGCCATCAAACACTCTATTTTAAGAGAAAAAAAATACACAAAAAAGAAAGCAAATACTCCAACTGAAGAAAAAAAAGTAACTGAAACTAAAACAGTAACTGAAAACACCTCAGAAACAAATACCACTAAACCAGAAATAAAAAAAGTAAAAGCACCTTCATTTGTTTACATCAAAAAAATATTAAACGAATGTGAAACAGGAGTAACAATGACTCAAGAAGATTTAGTAGCCAAATTTAAGATTCCAAAAGAGGCAATGAAATTAGTTAAAAGTGTAACCAAAACCGCTCCAGACGAGCTGGATATTAAATGGAAATCAACTTGGCTCGTAGAAAAAATATCCGATGCTAAATTCAAAGACGGAAAACTTAAAATGAGATTCGAAGACAACAAAATGTACACTTCAGGCGGGGCCATCTCCATCAAATATGAAAAGAAATTATACTCTGATTTAATTTTGATAGGACGTGCTGCATACATTCCTACAGTAAAAGGGTTTTATTGGCAAATTGGAAACGGAAAATAATAAATATGGAACTTCAAAGATGCAGTTGGTGCTTATCCAGCGATTTGTATAAAAAATACCACGACGAAGAATGGGGTGTTCCTGTCTATGAAGACCAAAAATTATTCGAATTCCTATTGCTCGAAACTTTTCAAGCGGGTTTGAGTTGGATTACGATACTCAACAAAAGAGAAAATTTCCGCAAGGCCTTTGATGATTTCGATTACATCAAAATAGCCAATTATTCTGAGGCTAAAATTCAAGAATTGCTTTTGGACGCTGGGATTATTCGAAATAAACTTAAAGTATATTCCGCTGTATCTAATGCACAGGCTTTTATAAAAATACAAGAAGAATTTGGCAGTTTTTCCAAATATATCTGGGGTTTTGTAGATGGAAAACCAATCGACAACCATCGTAAATCACTAAAAGAAGTACAAGCTGCTACTCCACTTTCTGATACCATCAGCAAAGATTTAAAAAAACGTGGATTTAAATTTGTAGGCTCAACAGTAGTTTATGCACACATGCAAGCTACTGGAATGGTCAATGATCACGTTGAAGATTGTTGGACGAGAAATCAATAGGCAGTGTTCAGCTGTAATCAAACATATTTTCAAAAAAAGAAAATCATTTCTTCAAAGTAGATTCACGCACAATAACACTTGTTCCCAACTCGACTATTTTGGGTTCAAAAGGCTTACCATTCTTTCTACAAACTATTTCTTCAAGCAACAAGCCAAAAGCAGCAACCCCCATTTCATAATTGGGCTGATCTACAGTACTCAACTTTGGCGAGATTACTTGAGAAACAAACCAATTACTAAAACCAATTATGGCAATTTGGCCAGGCACTTGTATTCCGATTTCATTGAAATGCGCCAAAACTCCGATAGCCACTAAATCTGTAATGACAAAAATACCGTCAATACCCAAATCATCCTCAATAATTTGCTTTGCAAATACAACACCTTGCTCAAAAGTAATGCTTTTGCAGGCATACACTAATTTAGGATCAAAAGGAATTCCGTTTTTTTCTAAAGCTTTTTTATAACCTATAAAACGATCAATGGAGTTTTGAGGATTTTCAAGACCCCGAATATGGGCGATTTTTTTACAACCTTTGTCAATTAAATGCTGAACAGCCTCCATAGCCGCCTTTTGGTCATTAATAATCACTTTAGAACTCGGAATTAATTTAGAGATTTTATCAAATTGAACAAAAGGAATTTCTTTCCGAAGGATTTCCTTGATGTGAAAATCATTATTAGATTCATTAGAAAGTGACATAATAATGCCATCCACTCTTTTATTAATCAAAAGTGCCACTTGCTTTTTTTCCAACTCCAAAGATTCATTTGATTGCAGAATGATAACGAGGTATCCATTTTTTTCGGCCTCGGCAATAATTCCGTTAATTACATTGGAGAAAAAATGATGCACCACTTCAGGAATTATCAAACCAATGGTTTTAGATTCTTTGGTTCGCAAATTGACAGCAAAACTATTGGGTGTGTAGTTAAGTTCCTCAGCCAAAGCATAAACAGCCTTTCGAGTTTTCTCACTTACATCCGAATAATTTTTTAATGCTTTGGAAACCGTAGTTATTGATATTCCTAAAGTTTCAGCAATTTCTTTTAAGGTGGTCTCTTTCATATAACAAATATGAGAAAAATTTTTTTATGAAATCGAAAACGTTTTCGGTAATTTCGAAAACGTTTTCGATTATATTTATCTATTTTAAAATGGTTAAAAAAGTAGTTTTGATAAAAAATTACCAAATAAATTATTAACTAAACAAATTTAAACCATGAAAAAAAACCATTCATCATTTAAAAAAATCGGGCTGATTATAGCATTATTGCTTTTCAATTTGGGTTTTTCACAAAATGAAACTAATCCAGTTGTTGACACCACAAAAACAACAAAACTAGAAGATATTGTAATCACTGGAGTTGCCAACCCAAAAGCAAAAATCAAATCGAGTGTTTCTATCACTACTATGGACGTAAAACAAGTTGAACAATCGGCACCAAGATCGACAGCAGAAATTTTTAGATCCATTCCTGGAATTCGTTCTGAATCTTCTGGTGGAGAAGGAAACTCAAACATTTCGGTTCGTGGTGTGCCTATTTCTTCTGGTGGTTCTAAATATCTACAAATTCAAGAAGATGGCCTTCCTGTACTTTTGTTTGGAGATATAGCTTTTGCAACAGCCGATATTTTTACTAGATTTGATGGAAACACAGCAAAAATCGAAGCCATTCGCGGTGGATCGGCCTCTACTTTATCATCAAATTCCCCTGGTGGAATCATTAACTTTATCAGCAAAACTGGAAAAACTGAAGGCGGAATGGTAAGAACCAGTTTCGGATTGGATTACAACAATTTTAGAACCGATGTTGACTACGGAACAAAAATTGGTGAAGGACTTTATTTTCACGCAGGTGGTTTTTATAGAGCTGGCGAAGGAGTAAGAAAAACAGGTGTTACATCTAATAATGGTGGTCAAGTAAAATTCAATCTTACCAAAGAATTTGAAAACGGAAAAATTACGGTTTATGCTAAATTCTTAAACGACAGAGCTGCTGCTTATATGCCAATGCCGGTAAAAGTTACAGGAACAAACTCGAATCCAAGTTGGGGAAGCGTTAGCGGTTATGATGCTACGACTGGTGCTTTACAATCTATCTATTTGAACCATAATGTTGGTCTTGGCCCTGATGGTCAATTAAGAAGAGAAAGTGTTGCCGATGGAATGAATCCTGTTTCAAAATCAATTGGTGTAAACGCTTCATTTGATTTAGAAGGCGGTTGGAAAATAACAGAAAACGGTCGTTATTCTTCTAATAGCGGTGGTTTTATCGCTCCATTTCCAGCAGAAGTGGGTTCGGCAGCAGCAATTGCAGCTTCTTTTGGAGCAGGTTCTAAATTGACTTATGCCGATTCAGGAACTCCGTTTAACAACCCAAATGGATTGGTTTCTAGAATTCATATGTTCGACACTCAATTAAATGATTTAAGCAATTTCATGAATGACTTGAGAATAACCAAAAAATTTGATAAAATCGGTATTACTGCTGGTTACTTCAAATCACTTCAAAATATCTCAACTTCGTGGTTATGGAATTCTTACTTACAAGAAGTTTCAGATAACAATCCTCGTTTAATAAACGTAACAAATGCTACGGGAACATTATTATCAGACAACGGTTTGTATGCTTATGGAACTCCAGCTTGGGGAAATCTTGCTAGAAATTATGACACTCAATACAATGTTTCTGCTCCTTATGTAAACTTGTCTTTTGATGCTACCGAAAATCTTTCTTTTGAAGGAGGTTTGCGTTATGATTTAGGAAAAGTTTCAGGTTCATTCGCTGGCGGTACATCAAGAGCTTATGACATCAACAACAACGGAACAATATCAGTTCCAGAACAGAATGTTTTTGCTGTAAACACTGCTAATGAAACTGCTGTGAATTACGATTACGATTATGTTTCTTATACTTTGGGAGCCAACTATTTGTTGACTGCAAAACAATCTCTTTTTGCAAGATATAGTAAAGGAGCTGCTGCAAAAGCCGATCGTATTTTATTTTCAGGATTGGATTATTTAGATGGAAGCAAAATCAACGCTTTAGACTTTTTGACACAAGCCGAATTAGGATACAAACTTAAATTCCCAAAAGGGTATGCTTATGCAACCGCTTTTCACTCAAAAACGGATGAGCAAGCAGGTTATGAAGCCTCTACAAACAGCTTTATTAAAAACAATTATAAATCATATGGTTTAGAAATAGAATCGTCTTATAATGTGATGGATAACTTCAATTTAAAAGGAGCTTTCACTTACACCAAAGCCGAAATTACTTCTGGAGATAACGATGGAAATGAACCAAGAAGACAACCAAAATTGATGTACAATTTGATGCCAACTTATAACTTTTCATCTAATAAAAACACAGTTGGATTGAGTTTTATTGGTCAAACCAAAGCATATGCTCAAGATTCAAATCAATTAGTGATGAATGGTTTTGTAATTGTAAACGCCTTTGTTGAAGTTGGAATCACAAAAGGATTATCTGTAAACCTTTCTGGAAACAACCTATTCGATACTTTAGCAATTACCGAATCTGAAGAAGGAAATATCACAAACAATGCCGTAAATTATGTTAGAGCAAGACCAATGCCAGGAAGATCTATCTCAATGGCTTTGTCTTATAAATTTTAACAATGAAGTTAAATGTTAGTTAGTTTATAGTTAGTTACCAATTCCTGTACCATAAAAAGTACAGGAATTGATTTTTAAAAAATTAAAAAAATAGATATGGCATTTTCTAAACCTAAACTGAATTTTTGGCAAATATTGAGTATGAATGTTGGCTTTTTTGGCATTCAATATAGTTTTGGTTTACAGCAAAGTGCTGTTAACCCTATTTATGATTTTCTTGGTGCAAGCCCTGATGAGATTCCATTGCTGAATCTTGCTGGGCCAGTGACAGGATTATTGGTACAACCTTTAATTGGAGCCTTAAGCGATAAAACTTGGCATCCTAAATGGGGAAGAAGAAAACCGTTTTTTTTAATTGGAGCACTACTTTGTAGTGTGGCGCTATTATTATTTCCTTTTAGCAGTTCACTATGGATGGCGGCAGGATTGCTTTGGATTTTAGATGCCGGAAATAATACAGCAATGGAACCCTACCGAGCCTTTATTGCCGATAAATTAGATGAAGAACAACAACCTTTAGGCTTTCAAATGCAAAGTTTCTTTACGGGTTTAGGACAAACATTAGCCAATTTATCGCTGTTTATTTTTCCGATGATAATCATAGGAAAAACAGGTTCGTTACCCACTTGGGTTTACGCTTCCTTTTTTCTAGGAGCTATTTGTTCCATAACCACAATTTGGTGGAGCATTAAAACCACACCCGAAATCCCGCCAACAAAAGAAGAGTTGGCAGCAATACGAGCCAAAAAAGGAGGCCTATTCGAACCGCTTATCGAAATAATTGATGCCATAAAAGAAATGCCAAAAGTAATGTGGCAATTGGCTTTAGTCTATCTTTTTCAATGGTATGCTTTGTTTTGCTATTGGCAAAACTCCTCAAAAAGTATTGCTTTATCAGTTTGGGATGCGACTCCCAAAAGCAACCCTTCAGCTTATGAAGAAGCGGTAAGTTGGACTGGATTGGTCAATGGATGGTACAATATTGTTACTTTTTTGACTGCATTTGCTTTAGTAGGTCTCGCCAAAAAATTAGGTCCCAAAAAAGTTCACACTTTTTGCTTACTATTAGCTGCAGTTGGATTTTTATTGTTTCCACACATTCAAAACAAATACTTACTATTCTTTGCCATCACAGGATTTGGAATTGGATGGGCAAGTATGATGGGAATACCTTATTTAATGGTGGTTGGCGACATTCCAAAAGAACGATATGGCGTTTATATGGGTATTATCAATATGATGATAGTCATTCCAATGATAATTCAAAATCTATCTTTTGGATATGTATTGAAACATTTCTTAAATAATGATCCTCGTTTGGCTATCACTTTTGCTGGAGCACTTTTACTATTGAGTGCCGTTGCAACGCTTTTAATCAAAAGTAAAAACAGCATTCAAAACAAAAACTAAATTAAAAATTACGAATTACGAATTACGAATTAAAAATACGTTGCTAACAACCATTTTACAAGAGGAAAATACAGCGTTAAATTATTTGTAATTACTTAAAAACTAAAAAAATGAATACTATAGACATCCTTTGTGTTGGCGAGGTTCTTGTAGATTTTATTGGACATCAAACAGGAGTTCTCATCAACAACACCAGAGATTACCATAGATATATTGGAGGCTCTCCTACTAATGTTGCTATGAATGCTGCTCGATTAGGTTTGAATGCCACAATGATTGCCTCGGTTGGAAACGATGGTTTTGGAGACTATATTTTTGAAAGATTATCGAATGTTGGCGTAGATACAACTCACATAAAATCGTTAGATGACAAATCGACTAGTGTCATTTTTGTTTCTAGATCCGATGGAACACCCGATTTCATTCCGTATCGTGAAGCCGATTCGTATCTTTATGAAGAGCAAATTTCAACAGATACCCTATCCAAAACTAAAATATTTCACACCACTTGTTTTGCTTTAAGCAAAAATCCTGCACAAGAACTCATTTTAAAAAAGGCAGAAGAAGCCTTTCATTTAGGTTGCAAATTGAGCATCGATTTGAATTATGCCAAAAAACTTTGGAACAGTCAAGCCGAAGCTTTACAAGTAATTAAAACCTATTGCAAGTTTAATCCCTTAATCAAAATCAGCGAAGATGATATGCTGCGTCTTTTTGAAAAAGAACTGCCACACGATGAAATTTTTGATTTTTTTCATAATGAAGGAGTAGAAACAGTTTGCCTGACATTAGGAAGCAAAGGCGTTAAATTATCTCAAAAAGGACAAGAAGTGATTGAAATGCCAGCCATTAAAATTGATGAAGTGGTTGATACCACTGGGGCTGGAGACGCTTTTTGGTCGGGATTTTTATTTGCCTACATCAAGAAAAAAAACGTTACAGAATGCTTGGATGTCGCTTTAAAATTAGCGGCTTTAAAACTTCAAAATGTGGGACGATTGCCAGATAACATCAATATTTTATCTAATCTTTTATAAAATACTATGCTACAGAACGACAAAATAATCGCAAATGGTGTTATGCTTAACGGCTATCCCGATAGCATTGGAGAAAAATTAAGTGACACAATAAAGATGCTTCAAATGCCCGAATTTGATGGTGTGTTTTCTTTGTATTATGTATTACCCACCTTTTTTAATAGCGATTTAGACCGAGGTTTTTCTATTATTGATTATAATATTAACCAAGATTTAGTTAACACTGAAGATTTAAAGACTTTAAACAAACTCCATATAAAGCTGAAGTTTGACATTGTTTTAAATCATCTTTCGGTAGCATCTCCACAATTTAAAGACTTGCTCAAAAACGGAAATCAATCCAAGTACAAAGACTTTTTCATCAATTGGAACGAATTCTGGCAAGGAAATGGAATGGAGAATGAAGAAGGCATCATCATTCCGAATCAAGATTTTCTGAATAAATTATTTATGAGAAAATCGGGTTTACCTACATTAAAAGTCCGTTTTCCTGACGGAACAGAACAACCGTATTGGAATACCTTTTATCAACAGATAACCTATGCAAAAATCACCACTTCTGATTTAGAAACTTTAAAATTAACACCCGAACAACATGAATTTATTTGCAAAAAAGTAAATGATGCCATAGAAAAAAATGAAGATTTTAGCAGTATTAATTTTGAAAACTACACTAATTTAAAAGCTGAAATAATACAAATTGTAGAACAACATCGTTCGTATCTCGGGCAAATGGATGTGAACGCCGCATCGCCATTGGTTTGGGAATTTTATGAAGAAACCCTAAAAAAGTTAAGTCAATATGGTTGCGAAATTCTTCGTTTAGATGCTTTTGCTTATTTGCACAAACAAATTGGCGAATCCAATTTTTTCAACAAACCCGGTACTTGGGACTATTTAGAACGCATTAAACAAATAGCTACCAAAAATAATTTAATGCTTTTGCCTGAAATTCACGCTGAATACGGATTGCATCTGCACGACGAAGTGGCCAATGAAGGCTATCCCATTTATGATTTTTTCTTACCCGGATTGACAATACACACCATTGAAAACAAAACTAGTAAAGCATTACTTTCTTGGGCAAAAGAAATTATTTCCAAAGGATATAAAACAGTAAATATGCTGGGTTGCCACGATGGAATTCCTGTTTTGGATTTAAAAGGAAAAGAAGTTAATGGTCAATACAATAAAGGTTTATTAGAAGATAATGAAATCGAAGGTATTATGAATACCATCATAGAACGTGGTGGTCGCGTGAAAAATCTCTATGATCCTGCAGGGAACAAAATTTCATATTATCAAGTAAACGCTACTTTTTTTAGTGCATTGGGAGAGGACGAACAAAAGTTGCTATTAGCCAGAGCCATACAATTATTTATGCCTGGAATTCCACAAGTTTGGTATTTGGATCTTTTTGCTGGAAAAAATAATTATGAAGCTGCCGATAACGGCGGTAGTGCAGGTCATAAAGAAATAAACCGCACCACATTGACTATGGAAGCCATTGAAGAAGGGCTAAAAACAGCAATTGTAAAAAATCAGCTTGAAATCATTAGACTCAGAAATACTTCGAATGCTTTTTTGGGAACAGTCACCATAAACGATGCTTTTGAAGACAGAATTGACATTAAATGGACAAACGACACAACCATAGCCCATCTTGAAGCAAACCTAAAAACCTATAATTTCACGATTCATCATATTGAAAATAGCATCACAAAAGAAATGAATTTTTAGAAATTCACAACATCTCCAACAGCAATAATCCCTTCATTCAAACAGAATATATTGGTTCCAAAATAAACATTATTATTCGACGTTCGGTAGGTGCTTAAGGTTTTTAACGGTTCTTTAGCAACTTTTGCCGTTGCAGGATTATTGTTGACCATCACGCATCTGCCGCAAGGTTTGGCGTTTTTAAATTGTACATTTCCAATTTGAAAGGTATCAAAAAAATCTTCTTCGTGAGCGGTTAAACTACTAATAACAATATTGGGTCTGAATCGTTTAATGCTCACTTTTTCTTCCAATCTTTCGTTTAAAAATTCCAAACTTTTAGAGCCAATTAGCAAATATGGAAAAGCGTCGGCAAGGCTCACATTCAAGGTTTGATTCAATCGGGAACTGCTGTGTTTTCGATCACCATTATTTAAAATTTTAACCAATTTACAACTAAAACCCAAAGCATCGCTAAACCATTGGGAAGTCAATTTACTTATTTCAACAACTTGAGTATCATCGTCCCAAACTTTCGAAAAAATAGGTTTTTCTATATGTTCATCCATAAAAAATTCGTGGGTTGAATCCTGATGCGAAATGGTTATTTTACCTTCGTTAATCTCGGGATAAAACTGACTTAAATTAGGGTGTTCGCGCTGAGTAATCAATTCATTATTCTGATCAATCAACATCCATCTGCGGTCATTTTCGAAACCCATTTCTTGTGCTTTGGCGCTGGAAACAGCAATACCTGCAAGACTTTTGATGGGATAAATGTATAATTCGGTTACGATATAACTCATAATGATTTACTTTTTAGTATTTTCATAAAATCAATTCTGTCAATTTCTCGACAGCCTAAACTTTCCAAATGTTCGTTATAAACCTGACAGTCTAAAAGTTTATAATTATTGGCTTTTAATTGATCGACCAAAGCAATAAAAGCCACTTTAGAAGCATTTGAAACTTTGGAAAACATACTTTCTCCACAGAAAATATGTCCCAAATCGATGCCGTACAAACCGCCAACTAATTCCTCGTTTTGCCAAACTTCGACTGATTTGGCAATGCCCATTTCATTTAATTTGCAATACCCTTCAATCATATCATTAGTAATCCAAGTTCCGTTTTGACCGTTGCGTTTTATGTTTTGACAATTGGAAATAACGGCTCTAAAATTCTGATTGAAAGTAACTTTAAAAATATTCCGATTCAGGATGTTTCGCATACTTTTGGAAACCACCAATTCGTCCAAAAATAAAACCATTCTAGGATTGGGCGACCACCAAATAATAGGTTCATCGTCTTCAAACCAAGGAAAAATGCCGCTTTGGTAAGCCAATAATAATCGTTTTGGAGACAAATCGCCGCCAATAGCAAGAATTCCATCGTCATTGGCTTCGGAAACGGGAGGGAAAAATAATTCTTGGGTTAATAAATACATAGTTTGAAACAAAAGTATAAATTTGGCAAAGCTAATTTACATTTAAAAAAATCAATCTTAAAATCTATGAAATCAAAACTTGTTATTATTGTATTTTTATTATTGGTTTTCATAGGAAATGCGCAAACCAAAGATTCTATTTCAAGCCTAAAACCCAAAGAAAAAATAACTTACAAACAACTTATTGCTCCCGCTGCCCTGATAACCACAGGAACCTTGCTTTTGAACACTAAACTGAATGATGATTTACAAAAGAATGCTAACAAATTGTTTGGCGACAATTTTCATACTTCGGCTGATAATTATCTTCAATTTGTTCCTGTTGCTCAAATTTATTTAGGAAAGACCTTTGGATTTCAACCCAAAAACAATTTCAAACAGCAAACCATTAATATAGTCGTTGCCAATTTGATTATGGGAACCACTGTTTTCGCCCTAAAAAATACTACCAACCAAGAAAGACCCGATCAATCCGATAATTTAAGTTTTCCTTCAGGCCACACGGCACTAGCTTTTACCAACGCTTCTTTATTATATTACGAATACAAAGATTCAAATTTGTGGTATGCTAGTAGCGGATTTTTGTTTGCCACAGCAACTGGAGTTCTTAGAATTGCTAACAACAAACATTATACTTCGGATGTTCTTGCCGGAGCTGGAATCGGATTAGCATCAGGATTGATTGTTTCCTATTGGAATCCGTTTCATTCGATGACTTTGGGTAAAAAGAAAAAAACAACGGCCTTTGTTTATCCCCAAATTGGAAGTCAAATCGGGATGGGAGCATTAATTCAGTTGAATTAATTTCGTCAAAGTCCAAAAAAAATCCTTGAAAATTTCAAGGATTTTTTAGTTTTATTTAGAACGGTAAATCGTCTGGTTCATCTTCGTTGATGCTTGTTGCTGGCGGAAATGCTGCAGCGGCAGGTATTGGTGGCGCTGGAGCCGCAGGAGCTTCTGCTTGTGCTTTTGCTATTCTCCATCCTTGAATAGTATTAAAATAAACGGTTTCTCCTTGTGGATTAGTCCATTCACGACCTCTTAAATTAATGTCAATTTTTACAGCTTCGCCTACTTGATAATTATTCAACAAATCACATTTGTCTTGAACAAACTGAACCAAAATATGTTGTGGATATTGTTCGTCAGTTGTAACAACAACATCTCTTTTTTTGAAACCCGATGACCCAACCTCTTTGGTTTGATCAATCATTTTGATTTTCCCTATAACTTCCATCTTAATTTTTTATTTTTTTTGTGATACACAAATATAGTATTTTATCAGTTAGTTTCAAATTAAATACAATTTTCAGAAAATATTTTAATTCGATTGTTTTCGGATATTCTCTAAAAAGAATAACTCCCAAATAAACACAATCATACTTAAATTATTTCGTTATATTTATGCCTCAAAAATTAATTTATGCAGTTTTCCAAAAGTAGAAACACCAGTCGTTGGATTATTATTTTTGCTTCCTTTTTTATTATTTCATTAATACTTTGGAACACCTATACTTTTTTTCAGATTTTCAAACACGAAGAACGATTGAAAATGAGTCTTTGGGCCAATGCTGAAAAAATTCTAATCAATGCTGGAGAAAACACTGACTTAGAACTTCCCCTTCAAATTTTCAGCAACAATACTTCTATTCCGATTATGCTAACGGAGAACGACAGCATCATCAATTCTAAAAATATAGACGAGAAAATTATTGAGGATAAAAAAAGAGCAAATGCCTTTTTGTCTGGACTAAAAAATGAAAACGACCCCATCATTATTGAATATGTGCCCGGAAAATTTCAAAAAATATATTATGGAGATTCAGAGTTATTGAAAAAACTCAAATATTATCCTATTGCTTTATTACTCATCATTATCTTGTTTGCAGCATTGGTTTATAATTTTTATAAGAGTACCAAAATGGCAACTCAAAACAAGCTTTGGGCAGGAATGGCCAAAGAAACTGCGCATCAAATTGGCACACCATTGACATCATTAGTAGGCTGGGTCGAAATTCTTAAATCTGAAAATATCGATAAATCGACAACCGATGAAATCGAGAAAGATATTGAACGCTTGCAAACCATCACCGAACGTTTTTCGAAAATTGGCTCAGAACCTAAACTCGAAAACAGAGATATTGTTGAAGAAACCCATCAATCGTATAAATATTTGCAATCCCGATTTTCAAAACAAGTGGAGTTCTCATTCAAAGGTCCTGATAATCCAATATTTGCTTCTTTCAATCCCACTTTACACGGCTGGACAATAGAAAATCTTGTAAAAAATGCTATTGACGCCATGAAAGGTCGCGGAAAGTTATCTGTTTCTGTTGAAGAAGAGGGCGAATTTGTAAAAATAAAAGTATCGGATACAGGAAGTGGAATTCCAAAAAACCAATACAAAAGCGTCTTCGAACCTGGTTTTACGACCAAAAAAAGAGGTTGGGGTTTAGGACTTTCGCTAACCAAAAGAATTGTCGAAGAGTACCATAAAGGAACAATAAAAGTCTTGCATTCTGAAATTGGAAAAGGAACGACAATGCAAGTGAGTATTCTAAAAAATTGATTTGTCGTGTTTTAGTTTAGTGTTTTTTATTTTACAACTCACTTTCCTTACAAATTAGCCTGAATTTCCTTAGCCAAAACTTCAAATTCTTCTTTAGTCAAATTCACTTTATGTTTGAATGTCATTTCTCGCATTTCGTTCAAAGGAATCAAATGAACGTGAGCGTGTGGCACTTCAAGTCCTATGACAGTCATTCCAATTCTATCGCAAGGAACTGTTTTTTTGAGTGCTGCTGCAATTTTTTTGGAGAACTGCATTAGCCCAAGATAAGTAGTGTCATCGAGATCGAATAATTTATCTATTTCTTGTTTTGGAACACATAAAGTATGTCCTTTTGCATTTGGATTAATATCCAAAAAAGCAAAGAAATTTTCGTCCTCGGCTATTTTGTAGCAAGGAATTTCTCCGTTTATGATTTTAGTAAAAACTGTCATTTTTAATAAATTTACTATTTTGTTTAAAATAGTTTAAAGGTTTAAACTTCTAAAAACAACTTAAACCTTCAAACAATTTTTAAACTCTTAAACAAAAAATTAGTCTCTCGAAACTTCTAATATTTCAAATTTCAGAACACCGTTTGGGACTGTGATTTCAGCAACTTCTCCAACAGATTTTCCCAACAAACCTCGACCAATTGGTGAAGTCACAGAGATTTTTCCGGTCTTCAAATCAGCTTCACTTTCGGCCACAAGTGTGTATTTCATTTCCATTCCATTGGTTTGGTTCTTGATTTTCACGTTCGATAATACCAAAACTTTTGACATATCTAATTGAGTTTCGTCAATTAATCTCGCATTCGAATGTACTTCTTCTAGCTTAGCAATTCGCATTTCCAACATTCCTTGTGCCTCTTTGGCAGCATCGTATTCGGCATTTTCGGATAAATCGCCTTTATCTCTTGCATCTGCTATATCTTGAGATGCTTTTGGACGCATCACGCTTTTTAAATAGTCTAGTTCGTCTCTTAATTTTTTTAATCCTTCGGCTGTGTAATAAGATACTTTCGTCATAACTTCATCATTTATATAAAATAGAAAAAATCCCATCAGGACGGGATTTCTTTTCACAAAGATAGTACTATTTTTATTTTAATCTATAAATATAAGTTAAACATATCCATTTAAAAACTAAATAAATTAAATTTGTCTGACTAATAAATCAATTATATTCTGAATAATGAAAAAATATCTTCTTCTCTTGATTGCCTTTCCATTGCTTTTTGGTTGCGACACGAATTCTACGAATAACAACAATCCTTACATCCCGAATTACTCTTTTACTCTTGATATTAACATGAGTTTGCCTGCTTATTCCAGTCTAAAATTCGTGAGTAATGCTGTTTATTACCCAAGTCAAGGCGCTAGAGGTTTGTATATTTTCAATACTGGAAGTGGTTATGTTGCCTTTGATGGTGCTTGTCCTAACCAAGCATTGACAAGTTGTTCTACAATGAATTTCAAAAAATTAGACCCTAATGACCCATTAAAAATTGACAAAACAACAATTGTTTGCCCTTGCGACAACGCAGAATACAGTTTGTTTTCAGGTCAAAGTGCTGGCAAACAATATCCATTGAAGCAATATCGCGTGGAGGTTAACGGAGAAGTATTACGCATTTACAATTAGCAAAAAAATCCTGACAGTTTGAAATAACTGCCAGGATTCAACAAAGCATTATAAAAATAATCTAAAACTTCAAAGTCATTCCTGCCAAGAAATTAATTCCTGATTGAGGATAATAATACGGATAGACATCCCACATATAGCCATTTGACACATATTTCTTGTTCAACATATTATTGACCAAACCTGTTAAAACTATTTCTTTGAAAATGGTTTTAGGTTTTATGGAATATACAATGTTAAGATCGTTGACAAAATAATCTGGCAATCTGGATTCTACTGAATCAAAATTGTTCATAAACTGATCTCCAACAAATTTTTGCAACAACGAAATATGCAATTGCTCTATTGGAGAATACACTAGAATATTTCCGAAAATTACCGAAGGTGAATAAGCAATATTAGTGGTTACATCTCCTAACCCAATATTCATATCGACATTTTTATTATCACTCAAAGTAAAATTAGGTCGAATAATAAACTTTTTAGACAATTGAATTGTTGCATCAACTTCTAACCCCAAACGGTAACTTGTATCGCTGTTAGAACGAATTGGACTTCCTACATCGTCTAGTTTTCCAGTCAAAATCAGTTGGTCTTTGTAGGCCATATAATAAATATTTGTATTGATTTTTACTTTCTCAGCATTCCATCTCCAGCCCAATTCATAGTCATTTAGCTTTTCAGGTTTGGGGTTTCCATTTTCATAATCGGTTCGATTCGGCTCGCGATTGGCTCTTGCGTAGGAGAAATACAATTTGTTCTTTGCATCAATATCATAATTCAAACCTGCCTTTGGATTGAAGAAAGTAAAGGTATCATCGACTGTTCCTGTTTCCCAACTGTTGGCTTTGTAAGTTACATTTCGCAGTTGTAAATCACCAAACAAACTTATTTTTGGGGTGATTTGATAATTGGCTTTAGCAAAAATATTTCCGTCGGTTTTGGTTGCTTGATCTTCATAATAACGGTCGCCCAATTCGCTTTGCGAAGCATATCTAGCCCAAATTACTTTGCCAAAATGCACGCCTTCGTATTTGTTCCATCCACCGCCAAGAATTACATCCAGTTTTTCACTTTTGTAATTAGCTGAAAAAGTAGTGCCATAAAAATCGTTATCCAACCATTTCTGACGTACCAAATCGGTTGTATTTATGGTTGTCCCGCCAATAACAATTGGAGTTAATCCATAACTCGAAAATTTAGCATCTTCTTTATAGTTTTCATAATATCCTTTCCCTTTGGTATAATGAAACGCTAGATTGGTACTCCAATTTTCGGATAGCTTTTCGTTCCAATGCAATTGATAATGGTCTTGCTTATAATTATCGGTTTCATTGTCATAAAAACGAGTTTTTCCTGCTTCGTCAGTATATATTCCTGCCGAGTTGAAAGTTCTATCAGTTGCCATTGTTGCAGCATCAATTCCGTTCCAAGATTGGTATGTTTTTTCAGTTCCTCCAAAAACCAAAGCTTTGATTAAGGTTGTATTTCCGATATAGGTTCCTTGCAGAAAATAGGATTTCAAATTAGAACTGGCTCTATCAATATATCCATCAGATTTTAATACAGACAAACGTCCTGCCATTTCAAAATGGTTGTTCAATAAACCTGTACTGAATTTTACTGTGTTTTTATTAGTATTAAAACTCCCTAATGAACTTGAAATTTCGGCTGTTGCTTTTTTAGAATACGTTTCAGTCAGCATATTCAAACTGGCTCCAAAAGCTCCAGCACCATTAGTAGAAGTTCCAACTCCGCGTTGCAATTGAATACTTTCTAATGAAGAAGCAAAATCGGGCATATTGACCCAATAGGTTCCGTGGCTTTCAGAATCGTTATAAGGTATTCCGTTGATGGTCACGTTTACCCGAGTGGCATCGCTACCACGAACTCGAATTCCGGTATAACCCACACCATTTCCAGCATCGGAGGTGGTCACTACTGAGGGCAAATAGTTCATCAAAATAGGAATATCTTGCCCTAAATTTCGGGTTTTAATTTCCTTTTTGTCTAGATTACTAAAAGAAACAGGCGTTTTTGTAGTTACACGAACTGCAGAGACCAAAACTTCGTCAAGTTGATTGACTTTAGTAGTGTCTTTTGGTTTTTCTTGTGCAGTAGAGAAAATAGAAGTTAGAACAAAGAAACTAGATGTTATAAAAAGTTTGGACTTTGGACTTTGGACTTTGGACTTTAGTCTTTGTAAATAAAATAAATGGTTCATCCGTAAATAGTTTTACGAATAAAAGGGGGAATTATTCTTTTGTTAAATTAATAAATGATTGTTGTTCCAGACTTTTCGGATGACGTGCACTTCATCTTTATTTCTGTTTTCCCTTAACAGCATTACCTGTTCAGGTTCTATGGGTATAATCTCAGCTCGTTATTTAGAGCACCCCTTTGAGACGACGCAAACTTAAATATAAATTATGAATTATGAATTATTAGTTGGCAAAAAAATTAAAAATCAGGTTTCCGGCGCGACTTTTTAATTTCAGAAATATGATTTTTGTCCTTCATTCGTTTTCTAATCACCGATTTAGGGATTTTTGTGGCTTTTCTAATTTTTGGAACTACGAGGCCAGCGGTAATAATATCCAGAAACCTTTTGATAACAATGGCTTTGTTTTTGAGCTGACTTCGATCTTCGTCACAATTCAAAATCAAAATAGTATCAGAAGTTAATCTTGATGCCAATTTGAATTCTAACAGTGCTTTTTCATCTTCTGACAAAGCTTGCGAATTTTTCAAATCGAATGACAAGACCACTTTTGAGGACACTTTATTCACATTTTGACCTCCGGCTCCACTACTGCGAACCGCTTTGAACTGTAATTCGGATATGATTTTCTCTGGTTCCAAAACTATTGTGGTTGATGTGCTGTTTTTAATAAATCATTGACTGTTTTCACTGGATTGAAGGTAATCAAAGGCACTTCAACAAAAACAGTGATCCATTTTGCCATCGCACCATTCCACAAACCAGGCAATTCATAGCTTTTTACTATCTTACCGTAACTATTTTTTTCGACAATAAAACCGCTATTATGATCTATAAATTGAGTCAGATCAAATTTCTCATTTTTATAATTGCGGATTCCACAAACCAAATCTACAGGATTAAAATGAGTGGAACTCGACAGTATTTTTACTTGATTTTCATTAACCAAATCCACTTGTGAGGTTTCAACAATTTGCAAGGAATGATTTCCTCTGTTATCCCTAACCCAAAAAGGGCCTCCACCAGCTTCACCTTCGTTTTTTACCATTCCGCAAACACGAATGGGTCGATCCAGAATGGTTTTTAGGTAATCAATTTTATATTCTAACTTGTATTTTCTAAAATTTTCTTCTAATTCAATATTCAATTCATTAGTGGCAAAAGCAACAATTTCATTTAAATCATCTTCTTGAAAGTGATCCATTTCATTCAAATACCTAAAAACTTGTTGTTGCAATTCCGTCAAAATTCCCGCCAATGCTTTTTTGTACATTTCGATACTCTTGATGCGATTTTGAGCAACATTGTCTATGTTTTTAATAAAAACAATATCAGCTCCAAGACTATTTAAATTTTCAATTAAGGCTCCGTGGCCTCCAGGTCTGAAAAGCAATTTTCCATTTTCTTCTCTGAATGGTTTGTTGTTTAGATTAACAGCTATCGTATCTGTACTTTTATTTTGAAAAGAATAATGCGTTTCTATTGCTATTCCCGATTCCTTTTCAACTTTCTTTTTGGTGTTTTTTTCGATGTCTTCAAATAGCATTTTATGCGATTCAGAAACTGTAAAATGCAAACTTGCTTTTCCATTCGAACTAGAATAATTAGCACATTCATAGAAATGTTCCTCTATTGCTGTTGCAATATGAGCGGTGTATCTATGAAAGGGAAGAACTCCTTTTGGTTTATTAGCAAAATCAAAATAATCGGGTGAGAGCAGGTATTTTATAAAATAATAATTTTTATAATCTCTTTCTAAACTGTCAAAATTGGGAAACTTAGATTTTAATTTTAAATAGACGGTTTCAAAGAATGGAAATTTATTCATCCCAACAATAAAGATGGATAATTCGCTAGCTTTTTTTCTGTTAATATAGGCATTGATGGTTTCTTTTTCGATGTCAAATTCATTCAAAAATTCATTCAAAAATTTAAACATTCTGCTGGCGGCACCTGATGCAGGAACAAATTTTTCTAATTTAAAATTCGCTTTATTAGCATCAAAAAAATCGGCTTTTGCTTGAAAATCTTTTTCCGAAAGTTTCAAAATGCCTTTAGAAACCATTGCAGGCTCTACCAAAATTGCTTTTGAAATTCCGTTTTTAAATAAATCCAATTGACTTATAATGTTATCTATAGAAATTCCGTGTTCGAAAATTTGAACAAAATCATGGGAAGAAAGCCCCATTTTTTTAGCTTTTGCCAAATCATCAACAATCTGAATAGCTTTTTCTAAACGCTGCTTTTTAGTGCCAGAAATAGTAATAAAAGGTTTATTGTTATCTATTAACGATTGTTTGAAAACCGAAAAAACAGTTGCACGACCTTCAGGTTTGTCCCTCAAATCGTCTTTTTCCCAAGGCACATCAATATCGGTAAGAAAAAACAAATCGTACTCATGTTTTCGAGCTGCTTTGTCTAATAATGGGTCACAAAAGTTGTAATATACTTCCGAAAACACTTTGGTTACCATCAAATTGGTATCACAAAAAAGGAATTTATTAGCCGAAACAAGACTTTGGTTTTCTAAATTCAATTGACCATAAGCAATAGGCAACATATCGTTTACATCACAAATTTGTCCAGAAGTATCCCATTTCTCTTGTAGATAATCACGGGCAAATTCAGGAACAAATGCCGTCTGAAAATGCTCGGCAAGTTCTTTTGCCAAAGTAGTCTTCCCCGTAGATTCGGGGCCAAATAGGGCAATTTTAAGTATTGCTAAATCTCCTTTATTTGAGAGTTGTTTAAGTTTTTTTTCCATTCTAAATAACCATAAATGGCAACAATTGTGAATATTAAATACTGAAAACTCGTAAAAGTAAACCCTTTTGAAAAATACAAAGGAATGGAAATGATGTCACCAATAATCCAATATAACCAATTTTCGATTTTTCTTTTAGCCATCAACCACATTCCTACGAAAAAAATTCCCGTTAGGAAGGTATCTACATAAGCATACCAAGTGGTAAATTTGTCGAAATAGTGATACACCAAAACTACAAATGTGACCGTAAATATAAAAATAATTAGGCTCATTCGTTTCTCAGCCCTCGAAATTACCGAAATTGGGAATTCAACAACATCTCCTTTTTTTCTTGTCCAATGATACCAACCGTAAATACTCATTATGAAATAATACCCATTAATCATCATATCGCCCCACAAAACCCATTTCCACAGCAAATAAACATAGATTGATGTACTGACTAATCCTGTTGGGAATACCAAAATATTGTCTTTTTTGGCATACCAAACACTGAGTAAACCAAAAATCACCGCGACGATTTCTAAAGTAATATCCAAGGTGGAATAGGTTGCATATTGCGAAAAAAAGTACTCTATCATCTACGCATTTGAATTAAAAAAATCTATATTATTTTCAAAAGCTGTTCCAATCACCACCAAATCGGCACCCGAATCATAGGCTTTTTGAATTCCAAGCAAATCTACAATTCCACCGCCAACTAGCAACGGGATTTTTATATTTTGAGCTACTTTTTGAATCATTTCTAACGGAACAGCTTGTTTGGCACCACTTCCAGCTTCGAGATAAATTAATTTATTGCCTAATAATTCGCCAGCTTGTGCGGTTTGAACAACATATTCAATATTGTTTCGGTCTAATGGTTTAGTTTTACTAACTCGTTCTACAGCCGTTTTTGTCCCGCTTTCGATGAGAATATACCCAGTAGAAATAATTTCGAGTTGGGTTTTCTTTAAAATCGGAACGGCTTGAACCTGATGTTCGATTAGAAAATCCGGATTTCTACCAGAAATTAAAGACAGGAATAAAATCCCATCGGCTTGACCTGAGATTTGAGATGGATTTCCAGGAAATAACACAACAGGCAAATTACAATTTTGTTTCACTTTTATGATGAGTTCGTCCAAAATATTACTTTCGACAAGACTTCCGCCAATAAAAATATGTGTCGCTGGTGACTGATTTATTTTTTCGATTAATGTTTCTACATTCTTCAAATTGATTTTGTCTGGATCTAGAAGAATGGCGAGCAATTTCTCGTTTTCTAATTTTGATTGTAGAATTTGGCTGTAGAGGTTTTTCATAAATATTATTGATTCAACCACCAAATACTAGCATTCAAAACACTGGCAAAACTCACCCAAAGCAAGTAAGGAATCATTAAATAACCCGCAATTTTATTGATTTTTGAGAATTTAAAATAGGTTTCATAAATCATCAACCAAAGAATTATGATTTCGAGTCCAGCCAACATTGGATTTTTTAAACCAAAAAACAAATAGGACCACAAAGCATTCAATGCCAATTGAACGGCAAAAAACACCAAAGCTTTTTTGACAATTTCTTTTTCAAAATCTATTCGATCCCAAATCAATCCTGCCGCAACTCCCATCATTATGTAAAGCATACTCCAAACGGGAGCAAAAATCCAATTCGGCGGATTAAAGCTAGGTTTTATTAATGTAGGATACCAAGTCGTGATTGCCGAACGCGTAACCACTCCCGAAAAATATCCAACAACTAAACAAGTGGCAACCACAACGAGAATTTTTGAGATTTTATTCATCTTTATTTTTTTTCAAAATTAATCAAAACTTTTAAACGATTAAACGGTTAAACTTTTAAACGATAAAAAGTATCTTTGCAAAAAAAATAATTGATGTTTTCAGCAAACGATTTCATACCAACTGCCTATTCTCATTCAATAGAAAAAGGAAACTTCGAGTGGAGTTCTCCTAGTAACATCGCCTTGGTAAAATATTGGGGCAAAAAAGACAGTCAAATTCCAGCCAATCCTTCGGTGAGTTTTACGTTAAATAATTGCAAAACAATTACAAAACTGGCTTTCGACAAAAAACAAAATCAAGATACATTTTCTTTCGACTTGCTTTTTGAAGGCAAACCCAAAGAAGATTTCAAACCCAAAATTCAGCAATTTTTCGAAAGAGTTTTGGTTTACTTGCCTTTTTTGAAAGACTATCATTTTACCATTGATACTCAAAATACTTTTCCGCACAGTTCAGGAATTGCTTCTTCAGCGTCAGGAATGGCAGCGTTGGCAATGAATTTGATGAGTTTGGAAAAAGCGTTAAACCCTGAAATGACCAATGATTACTTTTACCACAAGGCTTCATTCTTGGCTCGTTTGGGTTCTGGAAGTGCCTGCCGAAGCGTAAAAGGTGAAGTTGTCGTTTGGGGCAATCACAACAATATTCAAGGAAGTTCTGATTTGTTTGGAGTAGCATTTCCGAAAGCCATTCACGAGAATTTCAAGAATTTTCAGGATTCTATTTTATTGGTGGACAAAGGCGAAAAACAAGTTTCGAGTTCTGTGGGTCATAATTTAATGAACGGACATCCATTTGCCGAAAGGCGATTTAAACAAGCGCACGAAAATCTGGATAAATTGATTTCTGTTTTCGAAAGTGGCAATTTGGAAGAATTCATAACCATTGTCGAAAGTGAAGCCTTGACATTGCATTCGATGATGATGACTTCGATTCCGTATTTTATTTTAATGAAACCCAATACCTTGCAAATCATCAATGCCATTTGGAAGTACAGAAACGAAACCAAAATACCAGTTTGCTTCACACTGGATGCTGGTGCAAATGTTCACGTTTTATACCCAGAAACTGTGAAAGAAACTGTTTTACAATTTATTAAGGACGAATTAGTTGGCTATTGTCAAAATGGTCAGTACCTTTGTGACCAAATTGGAATTGGAAGTCAATCATTAATTGATTAATTACATATGAAAGGACCTTTATTTTACTCAAAAATATTACTCTTTGGAGAATACGGAATCATTCGTGACTCGAAAGGTTTGTCTATTCCTTACAATTTTTACAATGGCGCATTAAAGAAAGATGAAAATCCTTCGGAAGCAGCCATCAAATCCAATGGCCATTTGAGACGCTATGTTTCTTATCTGGAAAATCTTCAGAGTGAGCAACCTGAATTAGTGAGTTTCGATTTAACTACTTTAAAAAACGATGTCGAAACTGGAATGTACTTTGATTCCAGTATTCCGCAAGGTTATGGCGTAGGAAGCAGCGGTGCATTGGTTGCGGCGATTTATGATAAATATGCTCAAAATAAAATTACAGTTCTTGAGAATTTGACTCGTGAAAAACTATTGCAACTCAAAACCATTTTCGGGCAAATGGAATCCTTTTTTCACGGAAAAAGTTCTGGATTAGATCCTTTAAACAGTTATTTGAGCATTCCTATTTTAATCAATTCTAAAGACCATATTGAGGCTACTGGAATTCCAACTCAAAGTTTACAAGGAAACGGCGCTGTGTTTTTAATAGATTCAGGAATTGTGGGCGAAACCGCTCCGATGGTGAATATTTTTATGGAAAAATTGAAAGACCAAGGTTTCCGTACTATGTTGAAATTGCAATTTATCAAACATACCGATGCTTGTGTCGAAAATTTCTTGGGAGGCGATATGAAATCGTTGTTTGCCAACACTAAAAAATTATCCAAAGTAGTTTTGAATCACTTCAAACCAATGATTCCAGAACAGTTTCACGGCATTTGGCAAGAAGGAATTGACTCTAACGATTATTATTTAAAACTTTGCGGTTCTGGCGGCGGTGGTTATATCCTAGGTTTTACACAAGACTTAGAAAAAGCAAAACGCGCCTTGAAAGAGTATAAACTGGAAGTCGTTTACCAATTCTAAATCTCCTCACCCCCAAGCCTCTCTGCAAAGGAGAGGGGAGGAAAAAACATACCTAGCGTTTTTCCGTTGCCAACCAAAATAGAAAATGAACAGAAAGTCCAAGATTCTTTTAATGAAAATTGCCAGTTTGTTCTCTGTGATTAGAGGGTACAACATTCCGATAATCGTTTTGGCACAATATCTTTCGGCTATATTCATTCTCGCTCCCGAAAAAAGAGCCTTGTCTGTTCTACTCGATTTTGATTTGTTTATTATTGTTTTTGCTTCTGCGTTGACTATTGCTTCGGGTTATATTATCAATAATTTCTACGACAGCAAAAAAGATTTAATTAACCGCCCCAACAAATCAATGCTCGACCGATTGGTCAGCCAAAAAACTAAACTTCAGGTTTATTTTGCACTTAATTTTATTGTGGCTTTGCTGGCGATTATAGTTTCTTGGCGAGCCTTTTTATATTTTTCAGCCTATATTTTCCTGATTTGGTATTATTCACACCGAATCAAAAAACTAGTCATTATAGGAAATTTGACCGCAGCTTTTTTGGCTATTTTGCCTTTTTTTGCCATTCTTTTGTATTACAAAAATTTCTATGAAGTCATTTTTGGACACGCCGTTTTCTTGTTTTTATTGATTTTAATTCGGGAGATGATCAAAGATTTAGAAAACATCAAAGGCGATTTGGCCAATGACTACAACACAATTCCAATACTTTATGGCGAAGAAACTTCTAAGAAAATAATCACTATTCTCACCATCACGACAATCATTCCGGTTTATGTTTTAATCGAAATTTTCGACGTGGGCTATATGGATATTTACTTCTATGCTTCTTTCATTATTTTGATTTTTTTCCTGCTGCATCTATGGAAATCTAACACCAAAGAACAGTATATTTTACTTCACAACGTCTTGAAATTCCTCATCGTGGCGGGCGTTTTCTGCATCATACTTATCAATCCGAGCGTACTTTGGCACGGAGAGAAATTGTTACGGTCGATTTGATTTTTCAGGAGCTTAATCCTGCTGTCCACTATATCTCTTGTGGCGAACCCCACCACAAGAGGATGCCGTTACCATCAGGGCTAGGGCATTTGTTTTCATAATGACGATTACAGGAAATTTTGTATCTTTCGAGAGTAATACTAAGCTATATAATTGAAATAATCATCCAAATTAACTGGATTGTGGTGATATATTTGCAATTTGTGGAAAAAGACGAAATTGAAAATGACAGAACTAAAATTATATAAATCTAACTCGAAAGGAATTAAAATTTTGGCTTTAAGCTTACCTTTTATATTAATTGGAATTTGGATGATTTCGGAAAAGCAAAATGGAACTTTTGATTATTATATGGGTTGGTTTGCTATTTCATTTTTTGGTTTAGGAATTCCAATTAGCATTTTTAATTTATTAGACAAAAGACCACAAATTATAATAAATGAAAATGGAATTTGGGACAGAACAATAAAGCAGAATGAAATCAAATGGGAACAAATTAAAGAAAGCTATTTGATAGATATATATAATCAAAAATTTATTTCAATTATTGTCGATGATACTTTTGTGTTTAAAAAAAATGCGTTTAGTTGGTTAAGCAATTTAAATAAATATGTTGGCGCCCAAAAATTAAACATAAATTTAAGTCAAATCAAAATTAACGAAGCCAAGCTGACAGATTTTATCAATAATATTAGAAGAACTGAAAAATATCAGCGAAATAATCTAATCAAAAACTTCAATTCTGATCAAACAATAAATACAATTTCAGACAATCAAAAATATGTTGCATACGTACTAATTTTAATATGTATGTTCGTTATTTCTTTGAGTAATTTTTATGCTTTTTGGGTAATAATGATTGCGATGGGTATTGGTGGATTGATAGCAAGATGGTATAGAGGAACAAATAACAACTCCAACTTAAGAAAATACTCGGAAAGAATAGCTTATTTAGGATTTACAAATATGATTTTAATAGTTCTTGCTTTTAAAACATATGATTATACAACAAATAAAATTGGAGTTCAATTAACAAATAAAATAGAAACTTATAAAACTGAATTTGGCAATTATCCAAATGAAGTAAAAACCATCATTGATAACCTTGATTTTAATCCAATTGAAAAATACATCGCTGACAATATTATTTACAAAAAAACAGATAAAGAATATGTTTTAGAACTTAAATTCTTAAATCATAACACCAAAGAATTTGACAGTGAAGTAAACGAATGGAATTAGTACTGCTTCAAAAACGGTAGTTTTGCACGACTTCTTTAGAAAGTGAATTCCTAAATCAACAAAAACAAGACGCTTTCAGCCTGACAAATAACAAGAATCAATAATTTAAAAACTGTAACTTTTATTAATATTGTCTTGCTTACAAAATTGAATGCCGTGTCCTAATTCAAAAACAATCAACAATTAAGCAATAATAAACTATCTTTGCAGCAAATTATAGCATATTATGAATAACAAGGAAGGCAACAATAAAAAAAGCGGCGGTAGAGCAAACAGCTCCAGACCAAGCTCTAATAAGCCAAAACCTGCGATGCCAAAAAGAGCACAAGGACCTAAAAAAGTAAAACCAGCAGTAAAAATAGCGGAGGCGGAAGCGGCAAAAACTGCTAAAAAACCAAATCAGGCTCCAAAGAGACAAAAAGAGAAAGACGAAATTCGTTTGAATAAATACATTGCCAATTCGGGAGTGTGTTCGCGTCGTGATGCGGATATTTATATTCAATCTGGAAACGTAAAAGTAAACGGAATTCCAGTAACCGAAATGGGTTATCTAGTAAAACCAAGCGATGACGTTAATTTTGATGGGGTAAAATTAACTCCAGAGAAAAAAGTATATATCTTGTTGAACAAACCAAAAAACTTCACAACAGCACTTGACGAAGGTCAGGAATACCGCAATGTTTTGGAATTGGTAAAAGGTTCCACCACTGCCAAAATTGGCGCTGTTGGAAGAATGGATAAAAACACAACTGGTCTTTTATTGTTTACCAACGATACGGATATGATTCGTAAGTTTACTTTGCCAACCAATAAATCATCCAAAATATACCAAGTTTCTTTAGACAAAAACTTGAAATTTGAAGATTTAGAAAAAATACAAAAAGGATTGGTTCTAGACGGACACCGTGTTTTTGTAGAGGAAGTAAGTTATATTGAAGGTGAGGCTAAAAGCGAAATTGGTCTAAAATTAAGATCGTCTAACGTGAAGGTAGTTCGTTCTATTTTCGAACATTTCAGCTACGATGTTTTGAGAATTGACAGAGTTGCTTTTGCAGGTTTGACTAAAAAGAACTTGCCTCGTGGAAACTGGAGATTACTTACCGAACAAGAAATTATCAATTTGAAAAACTCATAGCTTTTCAAAATCAATAGTTTTACCGCATAAAAAAAGCCTTAGTTCAAAGAATCTAAGGCTTTTTTGTGTGACTATGTGACTATAAGTTACTCTTGCATCATATCAATATGTCGGTCGTGGTAGCCTAATAGATATAAAACTCCATCAAGACCTAAACTAGAAATGGATGTTGCTGCGCTTTCTTTTACTTTGGGTTTAGCGTGAAAAGCAATTCCTAATCCCGCCAAATTCAACATTGGCAAATCATTGGCACCATCACCCACTGCAATGGTTTGGTTGATATTGATGCCTTCTTTTTCGGCAATGGCTTTCAAATATTCGGCTTTCTTTTGACCATCAACAATTTCACCTAAATATTTTCCGGTCAGTTTACCGTCTTTTATCTCCAACTGGTTGGCATAGACATAATCAATTCCTAATTCCTTTTGCAAATAATCACCAAAATAGGTGAATCCTCCCGAAAGAATTGCCGTTTTATATCCATAATATTTCAGGGCTTTCATCAATCGATGGGCTCCTTTGGTTATTGGTAAATTGATAGCAACATTTTGCAATACATCTTCGCTCAACCCTTCAAGCAAAGCCATGCGTTTTTTGAAGCTTTCGCTAAAATCAATCTCGCCATTCATGGCTGATTCAGTAATAGCTCTTACTTGTTCGCCTACTCCTGCCAACTCGGCTAATTCATCGATTACTTCGGTTTGAATTAAGGTTGAATCCATATCAAAACACACCAAACGTCGGTTTCTTCTGTACATATTGTCTTCTTGGAAAGAAATATCTACATTTAATTCCTTCGAAATTTCCATAAAACTGGCAGTCATTAGCGTTTTATCATTTATATTTCCAGTCACAGACAACTGCACACAAGAACGCGGATATTCTTCTTTTTCTACAACCGAAACCCTACCCGTTAATCGAATGATAGAATCGATATTCAATTTTTGGTTTGACATAATTTGAGTCACAGCCGCTAGTTGTGCTGCTGTCAAAGTTTCGCCCAATACATTGATAATATAGCGTTGTTTGCGCTGACCTTTTACCCAAATTTCATAATCTGGAATAGATATTGGAATAAACTTCACATTAATACCCAATTCATACGCTCTGAACAATAAGTCTTTTAAAACTGCTGCCGAACTAGAACCTGCTTTTATTTCAAACAAAATACCTAAAGATAATGTATCGTGAATATCGGCTTGACCAATATCCAAAATAACTGCGTCATAATTAGCTAATATAGAAGTCAGCCCAGCTGTTACCCCAGGTTTATCCTGACCTGAAACTTTCAATAAAATAATCTCTTTCTCAACTAGTGCCATTTGTATTGTATTAATTTAAGATGGGCAAAAATCGACAATCTATTGTAGATAAAAAAGGATATTGGATGTTTTTTTGGGAAGAGAAAAATGGAAGTTCAAACTTGATTTTAAACTAACCAACAATAACACAACCTCATATTCGTTCTAAATTAACATAAAAAAACGGACTTTGAGGAAAACCGTAAAGAGAATAGAAAATTAGGGTTTAGATTTGTGGAGAGAATAACCAGTATTGTTAAGTTCCTTTTTTTTTACTAATATTTGAATACATTTTATTTTTTACTCTTTTTCAAATCTTTTTTTGTGAAAGAAAAAATTTACTTAATAAAATTAATATATTATGAATAGAGAGGAATTGGAAAAAATAATTCATTTATCACTGGACAGATTGTATCTAAATGAAAAAAAGATACTAAAAAAAGAATATAATATAGGTGAAAGAACAATTTCAAATAAACTTGGAAATTATATTGACCTATTTATTGATAACAAATATGATGTTGACGTTGAATACAATAGGATGAGGACAAAATATGAACACGATGATTTAGGTAATTTAATGGGAAAAATATTGAATTGGGAAGATTCAGGAGAGGGAAATAGTTTTGTATACCCAGACATTATAATTCATAAAAGAGATACGAGTATAAATATAGCAGAAATTGAAATCAAAATGTCTTGGAAAAACAGAAAAAAAGATTTTGACTATTTAAAAATAAATGAATATATGAAACAATTAGGATATCAATTTGGAGTATACGTTGAACTCTATGAGGAAAGAGAAAATTGTTTGATTGAGTTTGGCCCTTTTGATGTGTGATTATATACAAGTATTCATTATTTGAATTAAAAATAGAATTGTTATATACTGAAAAATGATACTTTAATACTTAAAATTATGAAATCCAAACTAATAAAAATAATTTGCTTGATTTTTTTATTCTCAAGTTGTAATAACAGACTAGATAAAAGTAAAATTCCTTTAAAAAAAGAAAAAAAAACATATCAATCAATTTTTTTAGGGTTAAGTCCAAATATGTCCGAAAATGAATTTTCTACTAAAATAAAAGAGTTGAATAAAAATGGTAAACTTGAAGATGGTAAATTTCCGTTGTTGGTTGATGGTCAAGAATTTTTATTTGAAATCAAAAAAAGACAAAACTCAATTAAGTTAAGTTATTCTGAAGAATATAGTGTTCAAGAAAAATATTATTTATTATATGAAAAATTCGCCAAAGAGTTTTCAAAAAAAGGAATATGGTTTGATAAGTGTAAAAATAATTTTTTTAAAATCTTAAATAAAAAATACAAATTAAATAAACTCCAAATCCCTTCAAAGATTGATTTAGAAAAAATAGGTTTAGAATATTGTGATGATTACAAAATATTTGTAGACCAAAATAAGTATATCCTCTTTGGAACAAAGTTTTATGGATTAAAAGATCCTATAATTTCAATGGGTTTTAAACATAATAAAGAAGAAGAAGAAAAAAGTGTAATTGGAAATATCGTTTCAACTCACGATTACGGAATGAAAATATTTATTTATTATATACCTGTTGAAAACTATCAAGAATTAAAAAATAGAATCATTAAAGAAATAAAATCAAAAGAATATAGAGAGAAATCATACAGAAACAAACAGAAAGAAAAAATTCAAAATACAAATGAGTTGTGAGAAATTAGAAACACCCAAATCCCTCACCGTTATTTATTTTTAGGACTAATATCCATAATATTAGATACAATGTCTTTGATTGTTACTTGTAAGTAATTTGACGAATGGAAAATTAGACCGGAATACTTTTAAGTGGTTTATTGAATTAAGAAACTATAAAAACTACAATATGAAAATCGCAGGAGAATTAACAATTAAAGATTGGGAAGATTTAGAAAAAAAATTAGTGCTAAACAATGATGAATTATGGGGTTTAGCTTTCCATTTTTTTGAAGAAAGGATAAGAACAAGATACTTGAATCCAATAAATGCAATTTTAGATCTAAAAATAAATAACGGTGAGGGATTTGCTGTTGTTAATTTGCAATGCTCTTTAATTGAAACTATTGAAAGTTTTATAAATGGTTGGAAATACGAACATCCACACTATATTAAAATGGATGGAGATAGTTTTAAAGGAAATAAAAACGTTTTTATGTCATTTTTTAAAAATCATAATGCATTTAAGATAATGGAATCAAAAGCTTACGATTTTTATATAAATGTAAGATGTGCTTGTTTACACGAAACACAAACTAAAAACGGTTGGACAATTCTTTCTGACACTGAACAAACTAAGCTTGTTTTTAATGGCGAAAAAATAATTTTTAGAGAAAATTTCCAAAAAGAACTAGAAAATATAATTGCAAAATATAAGTTGGCAATACAAATAGGCACTTCATATAAAAATATTGCGCAGGCAATAAATACAGGCAATTCATTTGAAAATTTAGAAAAAAACACTGAATTAAGAGATAATTTCAAAGCCAAAATGAAGCATATCTGCGATAAATCATAAATTATGAAAATAGCAGTCCTCGGTTGGGGTTCCTTAATTTGGCAACCCAAAGATTTAAAATTTGATACAAACATAGGTTGGAAAGAAAACGGCCCCGTTTTACCCATTGAGTTTGCTAGAATTTCTAAAGATGGAAGATTAACATTGGTCATTACACCAAATGGCACAGAAGTTCAAACATTGTATGCTGTTTCTAGTTTTGACAACCTTGATTTGGCTGTATTAAATCTTAAAAAACGTGAAGGAACTGTGAAAGAAAACATTGGATATTATGATAAAACTAAAGATGAATTTTCTCCAATAGATTTTCTGTTTAAAGAAAGTATTAAAAACTGGATTCAAACCACTGATTTTGATGCCGTAATTTGGACAAATCTTCCTGAAAATTGGGAAATAAGAAATGAAGAAAAAGTAGTTATCAAAACAATTGACCCAAACGATAGAATCGAATATCTACAAAATTTAAAAGGTGCTGAAAGTGCTTTAGCCGAAGAATACATTCGCAACACTCCAAAACAAATAGCCACTACCTACCGAAAACAAATAATTGAAGTTTTGGGTTGGGATTAAAAAAAAAAACGAATTATGAACTACAAAAACTGTACACATTACAATGAAGTTGTTCGGGTATTATCGGAAAACGGTAGCTTAGAGGATGTTAATTTTAAACTTGAAGACAATATAGGATGCGAATGCAAAACAGAAGGAGATTCGGTTTGTGAATTATGGGTTACTTTAGCATTTGCACACGACTTGGCACCACAATTTGGTATAGAACACGCCGAACAAACCATAGCCAATCTAGACAAACGTATGAAAGAAATAGCAACTATGATGGTTTCTAATGTAGGTAATAAACCTGAAAGCGTAGAAGAGATAGAAACTATTTCTGAAACAAATATTGACAGTCAATTATTTGCAGCATTGTCAGAAGAGAAACAGAAACTCATTGAACAACTCTTGGAAATGGGCGATGTTACTTTTATCAAAAGTGATTCTAGCCGAAATAAACTTATTGTAAAAGCCATTTCAGAAATGGATCTGGAACAACTTGAAATCTTGACTGAAAATTATTTAAGTAAGTATAAAAGAGAAGAATTTTTAAAATATATTAAGTCAAAATTTAACGAATTCAAAGAAAACAACGACACTCAATTAATAGCCCATAGTGGAAGTTGTAATGCTTATGATTGTAATATAGGTACTAGTGGTTATACATTTATAGGTAACAATTCCAATTCCTATTGCAATATTATTTTTGAACAAGAAAATGGAGTTTGTACAGATATATGTAAATGCAATAGTTTTAAAGTGGATGACATATTCATCAATAAAGCTCGAGAAAAAAAATTAGACTCCTACAATTTTACAGATGAAGAACTAGATGATTTGCCTTTCTAATTTAGAAAAAAACAGCAACACCCCAAAACAAATGGCCACCACCTACCGAAACCAAATAATTAAAACTTTGGGTTGGAAATAAAACAAAACCATTATGACTCCTGAAAAACAAAAACTACTCGAACAACTCGCTGCATTAGACAATCAGGGCGATGCTGCACAAGAACCAACAAAGGCGGAACATATAATAAAAGCCTTTACCGAAATGAATATTGCGGCTTTGGAAGTCCTTTTGGATGATGCTAAAACCTATCAAGATGCCACCAAGGAAGTTTTTTTGGAGAAGTTAGAAGAATTATACCTAGCGCATAAAAAAATAGGTGATGACTATTATATAGCGTATCAAGGAAAATGTGGTGCCGAGATTAGCCACTGCGATAATTGTGGAAAAACAGGATATCGGTTTGTGGGCAATCATTCTCATAATTATTTTGATTTTATTTTTGAATTGGTAGATGAAAACATCAGCAATATTTATGATTGTTCCCGTTTCGCGACTACCGAAACTATTGAATACCTGGAGTGCAAGGCTAGTCTGGAGTTTGATGAGGATGAACTTACCTCTTTTGTAAAAACACCTGAATATCTATATAAAGTAAATGCTGCCGAGAAAGCCTTTGCTGAAATATGCACTAATCCTCCACAGTTGTTAGACTTTGAACAATTATGTTATTGGGTTGATAAATATGCTGTTTTGTCTGAACGAATTGGCGAGTATGATTTTTTTGAACCCACAATGAAATGGACTCCTTTTACTCATTTATATTACAATTTAAAAAGAAGAAAAGACTATTTCAATACAAACTTAAAGCTCATCCAACTGGCTAATGTACAATATAAAACATTCCAAACAGAGCAACATTATATTGATTGGATTGTAAAGTATTACCCCATTTTTGACCAAACTCCCTATGATTTTAAATACAGCACCAATATTGATAAAGGATTCGTAAATTTTAATTTTGATAATAAATCCATAATTCTATTTCACGGACAAGAATGTATGGAAGCCTATCATTTTTATAATAACTACAGCCCCAAAAACGAGGAGTTGCTCAAAAAATATTGCGTTTATAACGATAATGAATATAGGGAAAAATATAATGACGATAGCTTTGAAGATGATTTATCCAATTTAAATTACCATCTAAAACAAAGAGAAGCTTTGGCAAAAATTGGAATCGAAATTCCTTTTTATATTATTAAGAATAGATTTTAATTTATCAAGCTCCCATCATTAACGAATAAAGCTCAAAAACATACGTTTTTGAGCTTTATTTTACTTTTTATTGAGCTTGAAATTGAGTTACGAAGCGATTTCCAATCGTTTCAATAAATTTCTATTCAAAGTTTCTTTGGCGTAATCCACGTCGATTTCCAATGTTTTATCATCAGAACTTGGCAATTCATACATCGCATCGGTCAGGATGGCTTCGCACAACGAACGCAATCCACGGGCTCCGAGTTTGTACTCCAAAGCTTTGTCCACAATAAAATCCAAAGCTTCGTCCGTGATGCTGAATTCCACCTCATCCATCAAAAATAACTTTTGATATTGTTTGATTAACGCATTTTTGGGTTGTGTCAAAATCGCTCTCAAGGTTTCCCTATCCAAAGGATCCATATGCGTCAACACCGGCAAACGACCAATGATTTCAGGAATTAATCCAAAGTCCTTGATGTCTTTCGGGATGATGTATTGCAACAAATTATCTTTGTCGATATTGTCCACATTTTTGGAAGTTGAATAACCAACAGCTTGACGGTTTAGTCTTTTGGAAATAATTCTTTCCACACCATCAAAAGCACCACCAGCAATAAACAAAATATTTTGAGTATTCACCTCAACAAATTTTTGGTCTGGGTGTTTACGTCCTCCTTTTGGTGGCACATTGACAACCGTTCCTTCTAATAATTTCAACAAAGCTTGTTGCACGCCTTCGCCCGAAACATCTCGAGTGATGGATGGATTGTCGCTTTTGCGGGCAATCTTGTCAATTTCGTCAATGAAAACGATGCCTCTTTCGGCTTTGGTCACGTCATAATCGGCGGCTTGCAAAAGTCGTGTCAAAATACTTTCGACATCTTCTCCCACATAACCAGCTTCCGTCAATACGGTCGCATCAACAATTGCCAAGGGAACATCGAGCATTTTGGCAATGGTTTTGGCCACCAATGTTTTCCCTGTTCCGGTTTGGCCCACCATTATGATATTACTTTTTTCAATCTCCACTTCGTCGTGCAATTCTTGTTGCATCAAACGTTTGTAGTGATTGTAAACCGCCACCGCCATTACTTTTTTGGTTTGATCTTGACCAATAACATATTGATCCAGAAAAGCCCTGATTTCTTTTGGTTTTCTTAAAACCAAGTCCGTAGGCAAATGATTTTTGCTACTTGATTTTAATTCTTCTACTACAATTCCGTGGGCTTGTTCGATACATTTATCACAAATGTGCGCATCGATTCCGGCAATCAATAAATTGGTTTCCGGTTTTTTTCTTCCACAGAATGAACATTCTAATTTTGGTTTTGCCATCTTTTGAGGTTGGAGGTCAGAGATTAGAAGTTAGAAGTCCGCAATCGTACCTCTAACTTCTAACCTCTAACTTTAATTTATCTTCTTAACACTTCATCAATCATTCCGTATTCTTTGGCTTCATCGGCAATCATCCAATAATCGCGCTCGCTATCGGCATATACTTTGTCAAAAGGCTTGCCTGAATGATGCGAAATAATTTTATACAATTCGTCTTTCAGTTTCAACATTTCGCGCAAGTTGATTTCCATATCCGATGCCACTCCTTGTGCTCCACCCGATGGTTGGTGAATCATTACTCTTGAATGCGGCAAAGCCGAACGTTTTCCCGCTGCTCCGGCACACAAAAGAACGGCTCCCATAGAAGCTGCCATTCCGGTGCAAATTGTTGCTACGTCAGGTTTGATGTATTGCATTGTGTCATAAATTCCCAATCCTGCATACACGCTTCCTCCTGGGGAATTCAAGTAAATTTGGATATCTTTTGAAGCATCGGCACTTTCCAAAAACAATAACTGCGCTTGAACGATGTTGGCGATTTGATCATCGATTCCTGTTCCCAAGAAAATAATTCGATCCATCATCAATCTTGAAAAAACGTCCAATTGAGAAATATTCAACTGACGCTCTTCAATAATATAAGGAGTCATGTTCGTTGGAGTCATTGCTGCCACGATTTTGTCGTAGTACATTGCGTTTACACCTTGGTGTTTTGTTGCAAATTTTTTAAATTCTTTACCGTAGTTCATTTTTAAAAGTTTAAAGGTTTAAAAGTTTAAAATTGTTTAATGGTTTATAATTATTTAACCCTAAACGATTCAAACAAAAGAGCGCCAAAAAAATATTTTTGACGCTCAAATATAACTATTTTTTATGGTTTAGGCTTTGTAAAAAAATCATAAAGTTATTTGAATTTTTGGATTGAATCCAATTAACTTTCGACTTCTAACTTCTAATTTCTTACCTCTAACTTTAATTTATTCTCCGTAAGACGCAGCAATAAATTCTTCGTAAGTTACTTCTTTGGTTGTTGGATTGGCTTTTTCTTTGAAAATTTCCAACAATTTCTCTGCAACCACTTGGTCTGAAAGTCTTTTCACTTCTTCTTGGTTAGACAAAACTCTCGCCACGATTCCTTGAACTTCTTCGTCGGTTGGATTCGTTTGCCCGAATTGTGCCATTTGCTGACGGATATTTTTAGCTGTAAAAGTTTTCAAATCTTCGAAAGTAATTTTGATGTCGCTTTGCGCCAATGCTTTTCCTTCTATTAATTGAAAACGCAATCCTTTTTCAGAACGTGCATATTCCACTTCAGCTTCTTCTGGAGATAATTTTTTCTCACCAACGGTTTGCAACCATTTTTTAAGGAATTCAGCCGGCAAATCGAATTTTGTGTTTTCGATTAAAAACTCGGTTACATCTCCTAATAATTTTTGATCTGCTTGAGCAGCAAATTGAGATTCAGCATCTTCCTTGATTTTTGCTTTCAAGTCTTCCAATGAAGCCACATTTCCAGCACCAAACAATTTGTCGAACAATTCTTGATTCAATTCAGCTGGTTCAGAAATAGTGATGGCTTCGATAGTAAAATCAACATCAATAGCCAAACCGTGTACATTATCGTGGCCTACTTTCAAGTAATCCATCAATTGGTGATCGTCTTCGAATAAACCGCTTGTGTTTACAGTCACAACATCACCTACTTTTTTACCAATGAATTTATCGGCAGTCGCTTTGTCTTTGAAAACAGACAAAGAAATCGTAGTTTCATTTCCAATTCCTTCCGCTTCGTTGGTAAAAATACCTTTCAAATCAGCACCTTCAGTTACAACATCCTGAGGAATTGCAGTTCCAAATTGTTTTTGGATACGAGCCACTTGACCGTCAATCAATTTATCGTCGGCAGTAACCACATATTTAATGATGTCGTTTTTAGCATCCAAATCAATTTCGAAAGATGGAACCAAACCAATTTCGAATTCAAAAGTTAATTCTTCGGCAGACCAATCCAAGTTTTCGTTTACTTTAGGAAGCGGAGTTCCCAAAAGATTCAATCTTTCAGACTGGATGTAACGCTCTAAAGCCAAATCAACCACTTTTTTAATTTCTTCTTGTTTGATTGCTTTTCCGTATTGTTTTTCAACAAGGTCTTTAGGCACGGCTCCTTTTCTAAAACCTTTTACTTGTGCCAAAGGCATTTTTTCGTTTATTCTTTTGGCTACTTGACCTTTGTAATCCATATGAACAACTGTCATTACAATTGTTTCGTTTACTGCGTCTAATGCTACTCTTTTAATATCCATCTTCTTCGTTAATTTACATAATAAAATTGGGTTGCAAAATTATAAAAATTTTACAACCCAAACAAGTTTTTAATCTATTGAATTTAAGTCCCTTATTTGGAACAAAATATACTGTGATTTATTTGTCTTCGCCTACAATTTTATAAACAATAGACTCACAAATGGAAAGAATTATACTAAAAATAATAGCCGTCCAAAATGAATTTATCCTGAATCCGTCAACTAATCTTGAACATAACATTATTATACCCCCATTTATTACAAATAAAAACAAACCAAATGTTAGTATTGTAGCTGGCAATGACAAAATTACTAAAATAGGTTTGATAAAAATATTAAGCAATCCCAACACGGCCGCAACAATTACAGCTGTAGTAAAACTGTCAACATCTACTGATGTCATTGCTCCTGCAATAAGCACCACTAAAACCGCTGTGATAAAAATCCTAAGAATTAGCTTCATAATTTTTTTATTTCAAATGTATAAAATAATTATTTCAAAAACAAACTCGTCATTTCGTAAAACATCTTGGGGTTTTCGGCGTGAAGCCAATGCCCAACATTTGGAATCGTTTCTATTCTAGAATCTGGAAAATGTTGTTGGATTTTTGGAAAATCATCGTCCAAAATATAATTCGAATTGCCGCCGCGAATAAAAAGTGTTGGTTTGTTGAAAACCGCATCCTCAGGAAGTGGTTTTCCAATTTCGTCCCTGTTTAGATTGAAAACTGCCAAATTAAATCGAAAAGCCAATTGCCCTGGCTCTTTCCAATACAAACTTTTTAACAGAAATTGTCTTGTTCCAAAATCGGTTATGTAGTGAGACATAATTTCTTCGACTTCGGCACGACTTGGTTTTAGTGAAAAATCTACCGCATTCAAGGCTTCAAAAATAATTTGATGATGTTGCGGGTAGAATTTGGGACCAATATCGGCAACTATTAATTTTTCGACCATTTCGGGGTGATTGGCTGCAAAAAGCATGGCAGTTTTTCCTCCCATCGAATGTCCAAGAATACTTATTTTTTCTAGATTATTGGCATTGCAATAGTCAAAAACATCTTGAGCCATTATCTCATAATTGAATTCATCAGAATGAAAACTCTTGCCGTGATTGCGTAAATCCAATAAATGCACTTGAAATCCATCGGCTGCAAATTGTGTTCCTATAGTTTTCCAATTGTCGGACATTCCAAGAAATCCGTGTATAATTAGGAGTGGTTTACCTGTTCCTTCTATTTTTGAATAAATCATTTTTTGATGTTTTTTCAACCACAAATTTCACAAATTATCACAAATTTTAATTCGTGAATTCGTGGCAAAATTTATTTTAGCTTATGCAAATACATATTCACTACATTTTCTAATCCGAGATACAGCGATTCGGCAATTAATGCGTGACCAATGGAGACTTCAAGTAATCCGGGAATATTTTGATGAAAAAACTGGATATTATCCAAACTCAAATCGTGTCCAGCATTGATTCCTAATCCCAATTCATTAGCCAAAACTGCCGATTTTACGTAGGGATCGATTCCATTTTTGTTTCCTAAACCATATTGATGCGCAAAAGCCTCGGTGTACAATTCGATTCTATCGGTTCCTGTTTTTTTGGCACCTTCGATCATTTCCGCAATTGGATCGACAAAAATCGAAGTTCGAATTCCATTGCGTTGAAATTCTTGAATAACTTCAGTTAAATAGGATTCGTTTTTTATTGTATCCCAACCAGCCGAAGAAGTAATTGCACCGATAGCATCTGGAACTAAAGTCACTTGCTCAGGTTTACATTCTAAAACCAAGTCAATAAAATTATGCTGAGGATTCCCTTCGATATTATATTCGGTATAAACTATCGGTTTTAAATCTCGAGCATCTTGATAGCGAATGTGCCTTTCGTCAGGTCGTGGATGTATGGTGATTCCCTGACCTCCAAATTTTTGAATATCAGTTGCTACTTTTAGTAAATCTGGAACATTTCCGCCACGAGCATTTCGTAAAGTTGCTATTTTGTTAATATTTACGCTTAATTTTGTCATTTGAATAAATTTCAGGTATTGAGGGGCAAAAATACAAAGTAAAACTAGCTGTTATTACATATTTTTGATTATTTTGCATTAAATATTTAGCATTAATTTATGACCGAGATTACAAACTATATCACCAATGATTATAAAGCGATTGACAGTCAAGAAACTATTGCAACTGTTCAAGACTTTTTTGGAGAATTGACTTTTTCACATTTCCCTGTGGTTAATGAAGGAATATATATTGGCAGCATCGCATCTGAGGACATTGAAACATTTGATAGTCACAAAAAAGTTTACGATTACAGATATGCTCTCGAAGGTTTTTTTGCCAGAGAAAAAATGATTTGGCTAGACGTTTTGGAAGTTTTTGCTAAAAATAACACCGATTTAGTTCCTGTTTTGAACGACAATAACAACTATTTGGGGTATTATGAAATTAGAGATATCATAAAATTTTTTCATGAAACTCCTTTTTTACAAGAAACTGGCGGAATAATTGTGGTTCAAAAAAAGACTTTAGGATACTCGGTTGGAGAAATCACTCAAATCATTGAAAGCAATAATGGTAAAATATTGGGGTTATTTGTTTCACAATCTGATTTTGAAAACACACAAGTAACCATTAAAATAAGTTTAAGAATAATGAACGAAATTATTCAATCTTTCAGAAGATACAACTACGAAATTATTTCGGAACATTTTGAAGATAATTATATCAATACGTTAAAGGATCGCTCCGATTATTTGGACAAATATCTTAATATTTAAAAACCCAGCCTCTGAAGGGGAAAAAGAAATTAGAATACAGCAGTTTGATGTTAAATCTGTAATCTAAAATCTGTAATCTAAAATCTAAAATTTCATGAAAGTAGCCATTTACGGTCAATACTATCAAAATAGCACCGAGCCCATCATCAAAGACATTTTCATTTTTTTGATTAAGAATAATGTTGAGATGTCCATTGAGTCTAATTTCCTGAACATATTATTCGAAAAAAAACTCATCGACAAAGAGTATCCGACTTTCGAATCCTATACGGAGTTGAATAGTAGTTTTGATATGCTCATTAGCATTGGTGGAGACGGAACTATTTTGAGAGCTGCAACTTTAGTTCGAGATTCGGGTGTTCCTATTTTAGGAATAAATGCTGGGCGATTGGGATTTTTAGCTACCGTTCAAAAAGACAATATCGCTGAATTTATGCAGTTTATCATTGATAAAAAATATTCTATTTCAAAAAGAACTTTACTGAGCTTGACTTGTTCTCCCGACAATGAAGCGATTCAGGATATTAATTTTGCCTTGAACGAGATTTCGGTAAGCCGAAAAGAAACTACATCAATGATTACTATTGATGCCTCTTTGGACGGAGAATATTTGAATTCTTATTGGGCAGATGGTTTAATAATAGCCACACCAACAGGAACAACAGGTTATTCTATGAGTTGTGGCGGCCCCATTTTGACACCAAATGTAAAAAGCTTTGTTTTGACACCTATAGCACCTCACAACTTAAATGCTCGACCACTGGTTGTTCCTGATGAAACCGAAATTAGACTAAAAGTTTCAGGAAGAGACGATCACTATATGGTGTCTCTGGATTCTAGAATTATTTCGGTAAAAAACGAAACTATTTTAGTCATAAAAAAATCACCTTTCGAAATAAATATGGTCGAAATTCCTGACCAAACCTTTTTTAAAACCCTTCGTAGTAAACTTTTTTGGGGTGAAGACCGAAGAAATTAATTGTTTTTAGCGAACAGGCTATACAATTTCACGCTTTTTATCGTTTCTGATATAAAGAATCGATAATTTCCATTAGTTTTTGACTCAATTATTCAATTAGTTGCACATTTAGACTAATCAGCATTGATTCGTGTTGATTATTATTATATTTGCACGCAATTTTTATTTAAATGTATAAATTTTTCAATTTAATATTCTTGTTCTTATTTGTTTCTATGAATGCACAAATTCATGAAGTGGGCGTTTTTGTTGGCGGGAGCAACTACATAGGCGATGTTGGAGCTACAACGTATATAGCACCTAACAAATTAGCACTAGGAATACTATATAAGTGGAATAAAAATCCAAGACTTGCCTATCGTTTTTCGTTTAATGGCGCCTATATTTATGCCAATGACATAGACTCAAATGAGCCTGGAAGAAATCTGAGAGGTTATCATTTTAGAAATAGTATAAAAGAAGTATCTTTAGGCCTTGAATTTAATTTTTTTGATTTTAATTTACACGAAGGTAAAAGAAAATATACGCCATATGTTCACTCAGGGCTCAACTATTTCAGTTCGCACGACGCCTATGTTTCGTCGGGTCAAATTGTCATGAGTGGAGATCACAAGGAGGCATTTGCTATTCCAATGACTTTAGGAGTGAAATCGAACATTTGGCCAAAAATTATTTTAGCTATAGAAGTTGGAGCAAGATATACATTAACAGACAATTTAGACGGAAGTAATCCAAAGGACGATAGTTTACTGAAATTTGGAAATATAAATAATAATGATTGGTATGTTTTTTCAGGGATGACATTAACTTATACCTTTGGAAACAAACCTTGTTATTGCGCAGAATAAAAAAATGGATTTAAAAGATAAAATAGACTTAACCAATTTACCCAAACACTTAGCCATTATTATGGATGGCAATGGCCGTTGGGCAAAAAAACAAGGCCTTTTGCGAGCTTTAGGTCACGAAAGTGGCACAAAATCGGTAAAAGAAAACATAAAATCTTGTGCCAAATTAGGAATAGAATGTCTTACTCTATATGCGTTCTCTACTGAAAATTGGAATAGACCCAAACTTGAGGTCGAAACTTTAATGAAGATATTAATCAAATCATTAAAGAAAGAACTTAAAACCCTTCAAGAAAACGACATCAAATTGAATGCCATAGGCAATTTAGGAAAATTACCTAAATCAGCTCAAAACGAACTTCAAGATGTCATGGACAAAACAAAAAACAATTCGCGTATGACTTTAACTCTCGCACTAAGCTATGGTTCGCGAGAGGAAATTGTCAATGCAGTCAAAACCATTAGCGATAAAGTTAAAAATAATATAATTTCATTAGACTCTATTGACGATTCAATTATAAATGAGCATCTTTACACGCAAAATTTACCAGAGGTAGATTTATTAATACGAACAAGTGGAGAGCATAGAATAAGTAATTTTTTGTTATGGCAAATCGCCTACGCAGAGTTATATTTTACTGATATATTATGGCCAGACTTTAAAGAAAAAGATTTGTATGAGGCTATCATTAGTTATCAAAAAAGAGAGCGCAGATTTGGAAAAACAAGTGAACAAATTAAATAATTTTTTAGTGTTACAAAAAAGCATAAAAATACTCCTAAGCCTATTGATTTTTGGAAGTTTTTCACAAATTAAAGCCCAAGACAGAGTCCCATTCGATCAAGGTAAAACATACATACTTGCTAAAGTTGATATAGTTGGTAAAATCAGTTTCAACGCCAATACCGTAACCACATTTGCAGGCCTTGAAAAAGGACAAGAAATTACCGTTCCAGGAGAAGAAATAAGCAATGCCATAAAAAAATTAGGAAAATTAGGCCTATTCGATGAAATTTCGTTTTATGTAAATAGAATAGAGCAAGATAGCATATACTTGGATTTGCATGTAGAAGAATTGCCTAAATTAAATGAAGTAAAATTTGTAGGCATCAATAAAAGTAAGATTGAAGGTTTAATAAAAGACAACGGACTCACAAAAGAAAAAGTAGTTAACGAAAATTTAATTACAACCACAAAATACTACATCGAAAATAAATACAAAAAAGATGGTTTCTACAATACCAAAGTAACCATAAATACCGTTATTGATACTGCACAAACAAACCATGTAAATATGGTCGTAAAAATCGATAAAGGAACAAAAGTTAAAATCAAAGACATTGTCTTCGAAGGGAATAAGGAAGTCAAATCCGAAACTCTCCGTGCGGCAATGAAAGATACTAAACGAAAAACTCTGGTTAGTATCAAAACATCAAAATTCATTCAAGCAAAATACAAAGACGACTTAGATAAAGTAATCGCTGCTTATAAAGAGCGAGGATTTAGAGATGCCCGAATTATTAAAGATTCTGTTGCTTACAATGAAGATTTGAAAGCCATAATGATTAAAATAAAAGTCGAAGAAGGAAACAAATATCGTTTTGGAAACATAAAATTCTTAGGAAACACCGTATATTCAGACGAAGGTCTTCTAGGAATGCTTGGCATCAAAAAAGGAGATACTTATAACGGAGTACTTTTAGAGAAAAGAATCGCAGACAAATCAAAACCCGACGGCGATGATATTACCAATTTATACCAAAATAACGGGTATTTATTCTCTAATATCAACGCTGTAGAAACCAAAACAGCCAACGATTCTATCGATTTTGAAATTCGTATTACAGAAGGCCCAATAGCTTATTTCAACAAAATTACAGTAACTGGAAACGACAAAACCAATGACCACGTAATTTACAGAGAATTAAGAACCAAACCAGGAGAAAAATACAACAAAGATTTACTGATAAGAACCATTCGTGAAATTGGGCAATTAGGATTCTTTGACCCAGAAACTATTGAGCCTAAATTCAAAAATGTAGATGCAGCAGCAGGAACAGTTGATATCGAATATCCATTGACCGAAAAAGGAGCTAGCCAAATTGAACTTCAAGGAGGTTATGGAGGCGGTGGTTTCATCGGAACATTAGGACTGTCATTCAACAACTTCTCGGCTAGAAATTTATTCAACAAAAGTGCCTACAAACCACTTCCAATGGGAGATGGACAAAAAGTATCTTTACGATTGCAAGCAAGTTCATACTACAGAACCTACAGTTTGTCTTTTTCAGAACCTTGGTTTGGCAAGAAGAAACCAGTACAATTAAATACATCGCTGTCGTACACGAGCCAGTTTTATAATGATTTTCAAACCCAAAAAGTAGATAAAACTAGAAGTTTTAACATCTTGACTCTTTCGGCTGGAATCTACAAAAGACTTACCGTTCCTGATGATTACTTCGGATTGTCACAAACCATTAGTTACCAACATTATGATTTGCATAATTATAACACTGGTTTATTTACCTTTGGAAATGGAGCCTCAAGAAATTTAGCCTATACCATTGGATTATCAAGAAGCAACAAAGGAATCAACCCGATATTCCCAACCTATGGAGCAGAATTTAGCTTAGTGGGTAAATTCACACTTCCATACTCATTATTCAATGGAGTTGATTATGCTACTTTAGGCGATCAAAAAGAATATAAATATATCTATACTGGTGCATCTTACAAAGGGAATAATGGTATAATGGTTAATAATGGTGATTATTTAGAATCACTTCCAACAACCACAAATCCAACACCAAATAGTGTTGTTAATTATCAAGATGCGGTTGCCGACCCAGCAAAAGTGGATCAAAAAAAATACAATTGGTTAGAATATTACAAAATTAAGTTCAAAGCCGATTGGTACACCAAAGTTTATGGTAAATTAGTACTCCGATCTTTAGTAGAATATGGATTCTTGGGTGCCTACAATCAAGAAAGAGGCATAATCCCTTTTGAAAGATTCTATTTAGGAGGAGATGGAATGGCCAATTATTCTATGGATGGTAGAGAAACAATAGCATTAAGAGGGTATCCAAATAGTTCGTTAACTCCTGTAAATAATTCAAGTGAGCCGATTGGAGCAACCATATACAACAAATATTCATTAGAGTTGAGATATCCAATAACCTTGAAAGCATCAGCCTCTATTTATGCACTCACTTTCCTTGAAGCTGGATCCTCTTTTGACACGTTCAAAAACTACAATCCTTTTGCTTTAAGTCGTTCTGCAGGAGTAGGTTTAAGAGTATTTATGCCTGCATTTGGATTATTAGGAATTGATTTTGGTTACGGATTTGACGGATTACCAAAAGCAAACGGCACACTAGGAACAACACCAAACGGATGGGAAACGCACTTTATTATTGGACAACAATTTTAAAAGAAGAATATAATTTTTTCTAAAACATCAAAGTTATGAGAAAAGGATTTTTAATTCTATTTTTAGCCCTGATTGTAATAAATACAGTTCAGGCGCAAACTAGAGGTACGAAAGTTGGCTATATTGATATGGAATACATTTTGCAAAATGTACCCGAATATACCGAAGCTCAAAACCAATTAGAACAAAAAGCTCAAAAATGGAAGCAAGAAATTGAAGCCAAAAAAATAGAAATCAATAAACTCAAAGAAGCCCTAAAAGCGGAGAAAGCCTTATTGACAAAAGGTCTTATAGAAGAAAGAATAAGTGAAATAGCATTTCTTGAAAACGAAAATTTAGAATACCAACAAAAAAGATTTGGGCCAAATGGTGATTTAATGACGCAAAAAAATGCGTTAGCAAAACCTATCCAAGACCAAGTTTTTACAGCTGTTCAAGATATTGCTGAAGTAAAAAAATACGATTTCATTTTTGACAAAACGTCTGATATGACTATGCTTTTTGCAGCAAAAAGATTTGACATCAGTGACCAAATCGTTCGAATTTTGAATCGAATAGAAAAAAGAGAACAATTAACAAAAAAACAACTTCAAGAAGAAGCAGCTAAAGAAGCCAAGGAAGAAGCAATAGCTGACAACCCTGCTCTTTCTGAAAGACAAAAAAGTTTAGACGCTAAAAAAGCAGCCAGAGATGCAGCCATAGCAGCAAGACTATTAGCCCAAGAAGAAAGAAAGAAAGCAGCTGAAGAAAGAAAGTTGCAAATAGTTGCCGACAAAGAAGCTAAAAAAAATGGAACCAAAGTTGTTCCGACAACTACTGCTGAAGCACCTAGCACAATAGTTACAAGCAACGAACAACAAAAAGAAGTTGCCAAAATAACTGCTGCAGAAGCTAAACAACAACAAATCGATGCCAGAGCAAAAACACTGGAAGATCGCAAAAAAGCAGCTGAAGAAAATAAGAAAGCTCAAGAAGAAAAAAGAAAACAAATACTAGAAGAAAGAGAAGCTAAAAAAACCGGAGCTGCTCCTAAAGCGACAACACCAGCAGTTGAAAACAATGTAGAAAAACAGGCCGCAAAAACTACAGAAGCAACAACGGCAGCCGCAGAAGCTAAACAAAAACAAGCTGACGCTAAAGCAAAAACGCTAGAAGACCGCAAAAAAGTGGCAGAGGAAAATAAAAAAGCACAAGAGGAAAAAAGAAAACAATCCTTAGAAGCAAAAGACACTAAAAAAACTGGCACGGTTTCTGAGAATACCGTAAAAGAAGATGTAAAAACGCCCGTAGTTGCTACTGAACCAGCTAAAACAGAAACAGAAACGACTAAAGATAAAACAACAAAAACAGCTGCTGAAGAAGCAAAACAAAAACAAGCCGAAGCAAGAGCAAAAACGTTAGAAGAACGAAATAAAGTAATTGAAGAACGCAAAAAAGCTTTAGAAGAAAAAAGGAAAAAAATTCTAGAAGATAGAGAAGCTGCCAAAAAAGCGAATGAAGAAAAATTAAAAACAACAAATACAAACAATAATTAATTAATATTTTAAACGATGAAACAAATCAAAACTTTACTAATTGCTGCAATACTTGTTTTAGGAGCCAGCACTACTATGAATGCACAAGCAAAAGCAGCCCATGTTGATGTAAGTGAAATTATGACAAAAATGCCTGCAATGTTGGATGCCCAAAAACAATTAGAAAAATTGAGCGCTACTTATGATGCAGATTACAAAAAAATGGCTGAAGAATTTCAAGCAAAATTAAAAAAGTATGATGCAGAAGCTGCAACTGTAACTGATGCTGTAAATGCTGAACGTCAAAAAGAAGTTCAAGATATGCAAAAAAGAATCCAAGATTTTGGACAAAATGCACAAAAAGAATTGCAAACAAAACAAGAAGAAATCACAAAACCTATCTACGAAAAAGTTAGAGCTGCTATCCAAAAAGTGGGTAAAGCTAAAGGTTTTCAATATGTTCTTGATGGATCAACTCTTTTGCTTGCTGACGGTCCTAACTTGACTCTTGACGTAAAAAAAGAATTAGGTTTCTAAAAAAAATCACTCTAAACAAAACGCTCAATCAAAAAATTTGGTTGAGCGTTTTTTTATACCCACAATTTTTAGGTTTTTAAAAAAGCAGCGACTAACTTTGTTTCTATGGAGAACAACAAACCTATCGGAATTTTTGACTCAGGCATTGGAGGCACTTCCATTTGGGCCGAAATTCATCGCTTACTTCCTAACGAGAAAACGATTTATCTTGCCGATAGCAAAAATGCCCCTTACGGACAAAAATCAAAAGAAGAAATTATTGCTCTAAGCAGCAAGAATACTGAATTCTTGCTCCATATGGACTGCAAGTTGATAGTTGTAGCTTGCAATACTGCTACCACAAATGCTATTCAAGAATTGCGGGCAAAATATAACGTTCCCTTCATTGGAATTGAACCTGCCATAAAACCTGCAGCCACGCATTCAAAAACCCAAACTATTGGAATCTTAGCCACACAAGGCACCCTAAATAGCGATCTTTTTCATAAAACTGCCGAGAAGTTTCACGACACAAAAATAATCGAGCAAGTAGGTCACGGATTAGTTCCACTCATTGAAAGCGGCCAAATTAATTCGCCAGAGATGACCAATCTTCTTCAATCTTATCTCACTCCAATGATTGAGGCAAACATCGATTACCTAGTGTTAGGATGCAGTCATTACCCTTATTTGATTCCTCAAATAAAAAAAATAATTCCATCACAAATCCACATCATCGATTCGGGTGAAGCAGTGGCTAGACAAACACAAAATATTTTGAATGAAAAAGTGGGGGTTTCAACAATTAAAAATAGAGAACCCTTGTTTTATAGCAATTCTGACCCAAAAGTACTTTCGGAAATCTTAAAAAATAAATATAAAGTAATCGAAAAAGATTTCTAAAAAAGTTACTCTTCTGTTTTATACCAACTAGAATACATTACATAATTATTAGCAATGCGTTCAATCTCACCTGCAAAATCAGATTGATTGATTGATTTTACTTTCTTTGCTGGAACTCCTGCATAAATACTACCCGCTTCAACCACCGTGTTTTGAGTAACAACGGCTCCTGCTGCAATAATGGAATTGCTTTCAACAATACAATTATCCATAACAATCGCTCCCATTCCTATCAAAACATTATCGTGAATCACACAGCCGTGAACCATTGCATTGTGACCAATAGACACATTATTCCCAATAATTGTAGGGTGCTTTTTATAGGTACAATGAACAATTGCTCCATCTTGAATATTCACTTTATTTCCAATAGTTATAAAATGAACATCGCCCCTAATCACTGCGTTAAACCAAACACTGCAAGAATGTCCGAAGCTAACATCGCCAACAATAGTAGCATTTTCGGCTACATAACAATCCTCAGGAATAGAAGGTGTTTTTCCGTTTACAGATTTGATTAGCATTTTAAGTAAATTAATTTGATATAAACAAAATTAGTTAATAGCAGGACAGTTGCATTCGTATTTCTCACGCTTACAAAACAAATCAATTCCCAAAGTAATTTGATGAAAACCACCTGTATTAAAATTTACATCTCCTGCCAAATAGGAATACGTATAGGCAAACATAAAATTTTTATAATTTACTCCAAAAATAGGCGTAAGATAGTTTAGCTTTTGAGAAGAAACACCGCTACCACTAAGATATTCAGCACCATCAAAACTAGAACGATAAGATAAAGCAGCCCAAAGCTTTCCAAAATCAAAACTTTTATAGGCCTTTATATTAAAGTCAATCGATTTTTCTTTAGTTAGATCAACGAGCTGAAACATTAGGGAGGGTTCCCATAAAATTCGGTTTTTATCTCCAAAAACATATCCTGCACTCAAGATATATCGTCTCAAATTGGCACTTTCAAATTCAGTGTAAATTTTCCTTTTAGTCTCAATTACATTTTGAATAGTTCCATGAACATAAAAATCTAGATAATTATAAGAAGCTCCAATATCAAGGTTAAAATAAGAGGCATCCTGAACAATAATTCCGTTAATAATTGGATCAAAATCACCCGACTGCAAGAATTCTGTTTCGTCTAATTGGCTTTGAAGTATATTGGCACTCATACCAAATGACAATTGATTCAAATCAATCTCATCCCTTGAAAACATAAGGTGATGGGCATAAGTAAGTTTTGCCCCTTTTTGAGAATGATACCCGTTTTTATCATTATAGAGAATAACTCCAATTCCCGACCTTTCGCCAACTCGCCCATTATAACTTAAGGTTTGTAATGCAGGTGCATCGGTCTGATCAAACCATTGTTTACGAGCAGTAAGCCTAACTTTATCGCAATTTGCAGCACCAGCCATAGAAGGGTGGAGCAAATAATAATTATCCGACAAATAGTCTGAATACACTGGAATTCCTTCTTGTGAAAAAGAATTTTGGACTATAAATAATAAAACTATAGCAATCTTTAATTTTTGATACATCCAAATAATATTATGTTTTGATAATGAAGAATCAATTCAAAAAAGGCATTCTTATTTAACTGAAAACGCCATTAAAGTTAATTTATTCTTTAAAAAATCAAATATAGTTAATAGTGGAAAATAACTTTGTTAAATTTGTAAAAAAATAAAAAAATTATGTCTAAAATAACAATCAAAGAAACACAAAACCCAAGTATATTAAAATTTGAATTTGAAAATTTTATCACAAATAATGAAAGCTTTGAGTTCAAAAATATTGACGAAACCAAAAATTCGCCACTTGCACAACAATTATTTTACTTGCCTTTTGTAAAAACAGTTTATATCTCTGGAAATTTTATTGCCATCGAAAAATTCAGTATTGTTGAATGGGAAGATGTGCAAGATGCTGTTGCCGATCAAATTGAAAAATTTGTTGCCAATGGTGGAATAATCATAAACCAATCTGAAAGCAAAACCAAAAAACAACCCATTACTGTTTATGGTGAAACCACACCAAATCCAGCTGCTTTGAAATTTGTAGTAAGCAGAATGTTGACTAAAAGCCCTGTTGAATTCAAAAATATTGATGAAACGGCGGCTTCTCCATTGGCAAAAGAATTATTCAAATTTCCGTATGTAAAAGAACTTTTTATGGATGAAAATTATATTTCTGTAACTAAATATGAAGTCAATAATTGGGATGAAATCACTCTAGAATTGAGAACATTCATTAAACAATATATCGAAAATGGCGGGACAGTTCTTGACGAAAGTTTAATCAAAGCCAGCGCTGAACAGGAAAAAACTAAAAATCAAAACTTCGATAATCTTGATGTCACTTCGCAACAAATCATCAATATTTTAGAAGAATATGTAAAACCAGCCGTTCAAGCCGATGGAGGGAATATTGCTTTTGACTCTTATGACGAAACAAATAAAATTGTCAATGTAACTCTTCAAGGTGCTTGTAGTGGATGTCCATCATCAACATTTACTCTAAAAAGTGGCATTGAAAATATGTTGAAAAGCATGCTTAATGACGAAAACATCAAAGTTGAAGCTGTAAATGGATAAATTCGGGTTAGCCCTAACAAGTTTTAGAAACCTGTTAGGGCTTAGCTGAAAATCATTAAACAACACAATTAGCATTCCGATTTCAGCATTCAGTCACTTCAAACTGAACAAATACTTAAAAAAATGAATCAACTTTCACAAGAAACCAGTCCGTATTTGCTGCAACACGCTAATAATCCTGTGCATTGGAAGGCTTGGAATGCCAATTCATTGGCCGAAGCCAAAGAAAAAAATAGCCTCATTATTATCAGTATTGGCTATTCAGCTTGTCATTGGTGTCACGTTATGGAGCACGAAAGTTTCGAAGATCAGGAAGTTGCTGATGTTATGAACAAAAATTTCGTCAACATCAAAGTCGATCGCGAAGAACGACCTGATGTGGATGCCGTTTATATGAAAGCCGTTCAAATAATGATTCGCCGAGGTGGATGGCCTTTGAATGTGGTGACACTTCCTGACGGAAGACCTATTTGGGGCGGCACTTATTTTAGAAAAGAGGAATGGATGCAAACGCTTGGTCAATTGCAAGAAGTTTATCAATCGAATCCTGATAAAGTGATTGATTATGCCGAAAGATTACACGAAGGAATTCAATCGCTGAATATTATCGAAAACTTGAAATCAGGGACCTCCGTAAATCAAGAAGATTTAACTCTATTAGTCGAAAAATGGAAAGAAGAATTTGATTTGGAATTTGGAGGAATGTCAAGATCTCCCAAATTTATGATGCCCAACAATTATCAGTTTTTGTTGCGTTTTGCATTCCAAAAAAAAGATATGAATCTGTTCGATTTTGTAAATCTAACCTTAACTCGAATGGCTTATGGAGGAGTTTTTGACACCGTAGATGGTGGATTTTCTCGCTATTCGGTAGATAATAAATGGCACGTTCCTCATTTCGAAAAAATGCTTTACGACAACGGGCAATTGGTTTCTTTGTACAGCGATGCTTATAAATTGACCCAAAACCCATTATATAAAGAAGTAGTCATAAAAACACTTTCTTTCGTTGAAAGAGAATTAATGAATGCCGAAAACGGATTTTATTGTGCGCTCGATGCAGATAGCTTGAATACAGAAAATCATCTTGAAGAAGGAGCTTTTTATGTATGGAAAATTCCAGAATTGAAGACAATCATTGGAGATGATTTCGAATTATTTAGTCAGGTTTTCAATATCAATACTTTTGGGTTATGGGAAGACGGGAATTATGTCTTGATACAAAACAAAAGCTTGAAAGACATTGCAGAACTCAACCATATCAAAGTTTCAAGCCTCGAAAAAAAGAAAATTTTCTGGGAGAAAATACTCTATCTCAAAAGAGAAAAACGCTCTAAACCCAGATTAGATGACAAGTGTTTGACTTCTTGGAATGCTATAATGCTCAAAGGATTTGTTGATGCCTACAAAGCTTTAGAAGACAAAAACTATTTAAAATTAGCTTTACAAAACGCCAATTTCATCATCAAAAATCTGTGGTCAAGCGAGGGCAATTTGTATCATAATTACAAAAACAAAAAAAGTACCATCAACGGATATTTAGAAGATTATTGCTTTGTAATTGCTGCTTTTATCAGTTTGTATGAAGTAACTTTTGACGAAAAATGGCTTCAAAAAGCAAAGCAATTAACCGATTACAGCTTAGAACATTTTTATGACGAAACATCAGGTTTTTTTGCCTTTACTTCCAATCTAGACGAAGCTTTGATCAGTTCGCATTTTGAAACAGAAGACAATGTAATTCCGGCCTCAAACTCGGTTATGGGTAAAAATCTATTTCAGTTGAGTATTTATTTCAATAATTCCTATTACGAAAAAGTAAGTCAACGCATGTTGCAAAATATAATTTCGTTTATAGAATATCCGTCGGCCTATTCGAATTGGATGGATTTGGCTTTGAATTATTCTGAACAAAATAAAGAATTGGCGATTTGCGGAGATTCAGCATTAGAATATTGCCATAAAATAAACAGTTTCTACTTTCCAAATGTAGTTTTGGCTGGAGCCAAAAAAGTTTCGAATCTTCCCTTTTTGAAAGACCGATTTGTTGCCGACCAAACCCTATTTTATCTTTGTCAAAATAAAACGTGTCAAACTCCAGACTCAGATTTTCAAGAAATTATTACTAATTTAATTTAAAACTTCACTTATTTCATAATGACAGTCAATCCAGAACACATTGCCAACTATGCTGAAACTTTTATTAAAGTTTTAATTGATTATTCACCAAAATTAATTTCGGCTTTCCTGATTCTATTTGTTGGACTTTATGTAATTCGAGTAATCAATAGACTCATTAGGAGAATTATGGTAAAAAGAGAATTAGACCCAACATTGACCAAATTTCTCGCTGACATTCTGCTTTGGATTTTGAGAGTCTTGTTGTTCGTGACTTTTATTTCTAAATTAGGAATCGAAACCTCCTCTTTTGTTGCCATCTTAGGCGCAATGGGACTTGCGGTAGGATTGTCACTTCAAGGCTCCTTGTCTAATTTTGCCGGTGGAATGCTGATTATTCTTTTCAAACCGTTCAAAGTGGGCGACACAATCGAAGCACAAGGCAACATTGGAACAGTAGCCGAAATCCAAATATTCGTGACCAAATTAATCAACTCCAACAACCAAACTATTTTTGTTCCGAATGGTTCGTTGTCGAATGGCACGATTATCAATTATTCTTTGCAAGGAATCCGAAGAGCCGATTTGACCCTTTCCATTTCTTATGACACCGATATCAAAAAAGCAAAAGACCTGATTACCGAAGTTTTAAACAACAATCCAAAAGTATTAAAAACCCCCGAAGCCGAAGTTTCCGTAAAACTTTTGACAGACAGCTCGATTCAACTCGCTGTTAGACCTTGGGCAAACAATGCCGATTTTGGTTCTGTTTCTTCCGATACTTTAGAAAATTGTAAATTAGCTTTTGATGCCGCTGGAATCGTGATTCAACCTTTTGTGAAAGAGGTTTCTAAGAATAATTAAAAAATTATTTCTTCGAAACGGTCATCATAAAGTCTTTCAAATAATAAGGTTCAAAATAAGCGACATCCACAGTGTCGTTTTTTTTGTATTTATCGAAACTTAAGTAACTCATTTCCCTTGCCGAAGGATATTTGATTTCTTCTAAAAAAATATAATTTTCCTTGGTCAAAATTGGCTTGCATTTCTCCGCACAATCACCAACAAAATAAAGGGTTTCCTGTAAATCTTCGAAAGAGTTTTCGGTGATGATTTCGGCTTGAACGGCTCTTTTATTTTCGAAATTGGGTGTAAAAATAGCACTATAGACTTCCATTCTTCGGGCATCGAGCATTGGAATTATCCATCCATTAGAAACCTTGGCTTGCGAAGCCAAAACTTGTAAAGTATCTACTGCAATCAGCGGAATTCCCAAGGCATAACACAAGCCTTTTGCCGCAGAAACACCAATTCGCAAACCTGTGTAGGAACCTGGGCCTTGACTCACTGCAATCGCAGAAATGTCTTTGAAAGTTATTCCAGCTTCTTGGATGATTTGTTCGATAAAAACATGCAAACGTTCAGCATGCGAATAGCCTTCTTCGGCAATTTCTTTGCATAGAATTGTTTTTCCTTCTTTTGCCAAAGCAACAGAACAATTCTTGGTAGCGGTTTCGATGTTTAAAATATAAGACAAAACGGGAATGAATTATGAGTTATGAGTTTTCTGTAATTACCGATCACTGAACACTGATCACTATTTTTTCTCTTCGACTTTATCGGTAGTTACTTTATCACCAGAATTTAAATCTTTTGAAACTGTCGAATAGGGTCCTGTGATGACAACATCTCCTTTTTTAAGTCCAGTAAGCACTTCGATATTGGTATCGTCTTGAATACCAGTTTTGATAATGCGAATTTTAGCTTTATCACCCACTTTTACGAATACACATTCCAGTTTTTTGTCGCTTTTGGGAGCAGCTTTTTTCTCATCTTCATCTTCTACCTTAAATCCTTTTACGGCTGTAGTATCTGATTTTACAACTACAGAACTAATTGGTACTGCCAAAACATTGGCTCTAGTTTTGGTAATAATATCAACCGTAGCGGTCATTCCTGGTCTAAAAGGCGAATAAGTAGCTGGTTTCCCTTCCAATAAATCTTGATAGGATTCTTTCAAAATTCTAACTTTTACTTTAAAATTAGTTACTTGATCCGCAGTTAAAGTCGAACTGGCTGAATTGGAAATACTGGTCACAATTCCTTTGAATTGTTTTTTCAAATAAGCATCCACTTCCACTTTGGCTTCGTTTCCTACTTTTATTTTTACGATGTCGTTTTCATTTACATCTACTTCAACTTCCATATTATTTAAATTGGCTACTCGAAGAATTTCGGTTCCTGCCATTTGTTGGGTTCCCAAAACTCTTTCGCCCAATTCCACGTTAAGTACAGAAATTGTTCCATCGGCAGGTGCATAAATGGTGGTTCGTCCTAGATTGTCTTTGGCTTCATTTACTGTTGCCGAAGCAGATTGCACATTGAAATAAGCCGATTGTTTGTTGGCTTTGGCCACTTCAAAAGAAGCTACTGATTTATCCCAATCCGATTTAGAAATAATTCCTTTGTCGAATAATGTTTTATTTCGGTCATAATTGGCTTTGGCTTCTTTAAACGAAGCATCGGCTTGGCTTAAATTTGCTTTAGTTCCCGACAAATTCGAAAGTGTTCGATTATATCCTGATGTGTACAAATCGGGATTTATCTTTACTAACAAATCGCCTTTTTTAACTACTTGACCTTCAATTACATTCAAAGCAATAATTTCGCCCGACACTTCCGAGGAAATTTTCACTTCGATTTCGGGTTGAATTTTCCCTGTAGCAGAAACGGTTTCGACGATTGTTGAAGAATTGACTTTTGCGATTTCAATAGATTTTCCTTTGTCTTTATTTCCAATAACTCCTGTTTTAGAAAGTGCTATTAATAAAGCAATTAGTGCAACTGCTCCTCCTATTAATAAATAAATGGTTTTTTTTGACATAATGAATTAGTTTTTTATGATTGGAATTCCAAAATAGAATTCGAGTATTTTTATTTTGAAAATGTAATCGTATTTAGTTCTAAGCACTTCGGATTGTGCTGCTGAAAATAAAGTTTGCGATTGGTTAAAATCGAAAGAATTCATCATTCCAACTGCGTATTTTTCTTTAGCATAATTGTAGGCCTCTTGTCTTGCTTCTAAAGCTGAAAGAGCCGATTCATAGGCATTTAAACCTCCTTTAGCATCCGTAAATGCAGTATAGACATTTCTTTGCAAAGCCAATTCTTCTTGTTCAACCGCAATTTTTGATTTTTCTAAATTTACTTTAGATCGTTCTACATTATTTTTTGCAGACCAACCATTAAAAATAGGTATATTTAGTTGTGCCCCAAAAGCTTGACCTCTATTGTCAGCAAATTGCTGTGAAAATGGAGGTGCTGGAGAACTTAAACCTGTTTGAAAATTATACGAATCAGCATAAGAAATTCGAGTATTAATATTGTAAAAACCTTGCAATGTAGGTTGATAACCTCCTTTGGCAATAGCTACATTTTTCTCGGCAATTTCAAGATTAGTTTTAGCAATTTTCAATTCAGTTCTTTGCTCTTTTGCCTTATCATAAATAGCCAATGGAGTTTGAGCCAAGATATTATTTTCATCTTTAACCGTAGTCTCATCTGTTACATCAAAATCATAAAATTCTTTCAACTGTAATAATTGAGCCAAAGATAATTTTGAAATCAACAACGCATTTTCAGCAGCCACTACTTTTTGGCCATCGGATGCTACAGTTGCTTTTATGTCTAATAAATCTCCTTTTGGAACAGAACCTGCTTTTACCAATTCTTCTGAACGAGACAATTGCTTTTCGTTATTGGCTTTTTGTTCTTTTTGTACTTTTAAATTTTCTTTATTAAAAAGCACTTGCAAAAAGGCATTAGCAACATTTAAAGCGACATCTTCCTGCATTTTTGTCAACTGATACTTAGCCGCAATTATGGAAAGATTAGCTCTTCGAAGTGTATTTTGATTTTGCATTCCTTTGTAAATATCAACACCAACACCAACTCCCATTGAGGAGTATTGAGTGGTTTGATTTCTTAAAAGTCCAGTAGTTGGGTCTTGATTTAAACCCACGTTCCATGAATGCGAAGCATTAGAGTTTAACGAAGGAATAAAATTCCCGATGGCTCCTTTTTTGTCAATATCGGCCGTTTTAGTATCTAATTCGGTTTGCTTGATAGAAATATTGTTGTCTATGGCGTATTTAACGCATTCTTCTAATGTCCAAGTTTTAGTTTGAGCCTGAATCGACAAGCCAAACAGCAAGAATATAACGAGACTGATACTTTTTATTTTTTTCATATTTTTGGAATGAAAGCATAGCAAAGGTACTACACAAATTTTACATTTTTTTTAAAATCGAAATTCTTTTTAAAAGCTAAACTTACGGTTTTGGCTCTTCTGTATTCAAGCCTTGATTCCATATTTTTATTTTGTCGGTAGATTTCAAACCGCTTTTTATTTCTACATAAATCCCATCGCTTACACCTAAAACAAGATCTTTTCTAACAAATTTTTGATTCGCAGTTTCAACTTCTACAAACGGTTTTTGTGTTTTGGCATCAAACTGTATTAAAGCTTCTTTTACAGCCATCACTTTATCGGCTTTTTCTAGAATAATCGAGGCATTGGCACTCAGACCTGCCCTGATAAAAGTATCGTCTCTGTTGGATAGCGAAGCTTTTATTTCGAATTGTATGGCTCCGTTTTCGGTTTTTCCTTTTGGAGCAATATCGGTTAAAACGGCATCAAACTTTTTATTTTCGATGGCTCCAACAGTAATTTCGATAGGCAAGTTTACTTTTATTTTTCCAACTTCGGATTCGTCAATTTTTCCAACGAATATCATTTTTCCAACATCGGCAACACTAGCAATAGTCGTTCCTTCGTTGAAATTATTGCTTTCAATTACCTGATTTCCAACTTTCACGGGAACTTCTAATACCATTCCGTTTACAGTAGAACGAATTAAAGTATTGGCATAATTACCCATTCCTGAAGTGGTACCTGTTTTTACAATATCGTTGCTTTTTTGGGCTGCCACATAATTTTGCTTGGCTTGTTTGTAAGCTACTTGAGCTGCATCAAAATCATTGGCTGAAATCACTCCTTTATCAAACAAGGTTTTTTGTCTTTGGAACAATTTTTCTTGGTTATCCAAATTTATTTTAGCCGTTTGAACTTGGTTTTGCGTATTGTTTAAACTAGAAACATTGGCAACCACTTTTATTTTTGCAATTAAATCGCCTGCTTTAATCGTTTGTCCAGCTTCGATATAAATTTCTTCGATAATTCCTGAAATATTTGGTTTTATGAGCACTTCTTCGTCTGGAACAATGTTTCCTGTTGCGATTGTGTTTTTGACAATAGTTTTAACTTCGGTTTTGTCTGTCTGAAAAACAACAGGAGATTCCTGGTTTTTGGCATACAAATAATAGAGCGCACCGAAAAATACAATGGCTATAAAGATTAAAATGGTTATGGTTACTCCTTTTTTCATATTGATGATTGTTTAATTCGATTTATATTGATTGCTGTTTTATTCGGTTCGTAATGCGTCAACTGGTTTTACTTTTATAGCGGTTTGAGCGGGAATAAGTCCGGCTAATAATCCAGAACCCACTAATATTACTAAGGCAAAAAACACTACTCCCAAATCGACACTTGGATTGGCAAACATTGACCCCTCGCTTGGCATTGAATCTAAAATATTATTGACAAGTATCAAAACTCCTGTTGCGGCGGCAATGCCTAACATTCCAGAAGATATGGTCAGGAAAATAGCTTCTAATAATATTTGGGATCGAATAGCCATAGGTGTTGCCCCCAAAGCTCTTCTAATTCCTATTTCTTTGGTGCGTTCTTTCACCACAATGAGCATAATATTCGAAATCCCAATAACTCCCGAAAGCAAAACCAAGGTTCCAACGAAATAAGCAATAAATCTAAGTATGGAAAACAATCCCAAAATCTTTGCAAATTGCTCGTACAAATCAAAATTTCCTATGGCTCTTTCATCATCTGGACTTATGGAATGTCTGGATTTCATAAACTCTAGAATTTGGGGTTTTAATTCGGTTATTGAAGCTTCATCTTTGGCGGTAATTGCCATCCAACCCACTTTGTCACCAAAATTAAAAGCCTGTTGAAAAGCTGTGAAAGGCGTGAAAATATTTTTTTGCTGTTCCTCGGCATTGCCATCATTACCATTTGCTTTTTTCTTATAAATGCCAACAACCATAAAATTCACACCATTGACTTTGATGTAAGAACCTATAACCTCCTCTGTTTTATCATACAATCCGTCAATTACACCCTGACCGATTACGGCCACTTTGCGACTCAACTCAATGTCTTGATAATTTACAAAACGTCCTTTTACAATATCCATAGATTCCTGCTTCACATATTCAGGATAGTCTCCATAAACACTAAAAGCAGCTGTTTTTGTTCCTCTAACCACATTATTTCCACCTCTAAAACCTCCTAATTGATTTCTAGGCGAAACATACAAAAGGTCTGGAAATTTTTCTTTTAAAGCAGGAACATCACTATTTTGAAAACTAAACTGTCTCGATTTTGGTAGCCCTTTATACGGTTTTGAAGTGGTTTGTGTCCACATAAACATCGTATTGGTTGCCATACCCGAAAATCCTTGTTTCACTCCATTTTCCAGCCCATTTCCTGCGGCAAGTAAAATTACCAAGATGAATATCCCCCAGAAAACACCAAAAGCAGTAAGCAATGTCCGAAAAGTATTTGCTGTCAATGCTTCTAAAATCTCAGCCCATTTATCTCTATCCAACATAATTATTCGTCTCTAAGTGCTACAATAGGTTTAATTTTGGCTGCTCGATATGCTGGAAAAAAACCAGCCAAAGCTCCTGCAATTACTAACAATATCAATGTGCTTAATGCTATGGTAAAATCGACTTCTGGATTTAAAAAATAGTCGCTTTTTATTTGTGGTCCAACTAATTCCAATAGCGCCAAGCTTGACAAAAGCCCAACAAATCCAGCTATTGTGGTAATAAAAATAGATTCGTGCAAAATCATCCCCACAATGGAAAGTGGTGTTGCTCCGAGGGCTTTTCTAATTCCAATTTCCTTGGTTCGTTCTTTTACAATAATCAACATAATATTACTTACTCCCACAACTCCGGCTATGATGGTGCAAATTCCCACCCACCAAAAAAACAATCTTATATACAAATTCAAATCATAAAATTGTTTGATATTTTCGACTGTACTATTAATTCCTATAGCACTTGTATCATCAGGAGCGACGGTATTTTTGCCTTTAAGCAATTGACTAACTCCGTCAGTAAATTTCTTCGATTCAGCAAGAGCTTCTTCATAAGTGTCTTTTTTGTGTAATGTAAAAGACATATCGTTTATTTTATCACTTCCGCTTCCAAAAACTTGTTGCACTGTTGTGACAGGCAAATAGGTTCTAGTTTCTTCTCGCTCACCACCTGGGTCTGTAAAAACGCCAACTACTTCAAATTTGACATTACTAATGGCGATTTGTTCTCCAATGGCATTTTTTTCTTTAAACAAATCATTTTTTAATTTCTGCCCAATAACAGCTACTTTTCTATTATTCTTTATATCAAGTAAATTAACAAACCTTCCTTCTGTAATGGTTACCTTTTCGATGGCTTGATGATCTGGAGAAACCCCCTGACAGTCATAGTTTCCGGTTTCTTTTCCGTAAACGATGTTGCCATTCCAAATACTGAATTTCGAACTTTTTTTATCAATTTGATCTTCAAATTTTTGTTTCGATATTTCAAAATCACTGTTTCGCAATTGAATGCGTCTTCCAGGATTTAGTCCTTTGTATTCTTTGGTTGTGGTTCCTGCCCAAATCCAAATTACGCCATCGGCATCGTTTTCAAATTGTTTGGCGATTCCGTTTTCGAGTCCTTTTCCTGCTCCGAGAAGAATGACCAAAATAAAAATCCCCGAGGCCACAGAAGTTCCCGTGAGAAAGGTTCTCAGTTTATTTTTGGCAATGGCCTCAAATATTTCCTGCCAGCGTTCAATATTAAACATAAGAAGAGGCTCTTACTTGTTCTACATATTTATCATCGATGATTACTCCATCTTTCAAAACCACGTTCCTTTTGCACATTGCGGCAATATCGGGTTCGTGGGTTACAATCAAAATGGTTTTTCCTTCATCGTTGATTCCCTGAATGAGTTCCATTACTTCATAAGAAGTCAAGGTATCTAAAGCTCCTGTTGGCTCATCGGCCAATAAAACTTTTGGATTTGAAGCTAATGCTCTTGCAATCGCCACACGTTGTTTTTGTCCACCAGAAAGTTCGCTTGGCAAGTGATGTGAATGCGAAACCAAACCTACTTTCTCTAGATATTTCATTGCAATTTCGTTGCGTTCTTTTCGTTTTACTCCTTTATAATACAATGGCATCGCCACATTATCTAAAGCCGATTTGTAATTTATCAAATTAAAAGATTGGAAAACGAAACCCAAAAATTGGTTTCGGTATTTAGAGGCAATTGTTTCATTAAGATTTTTGACTGGCATTTTATCTAAAATATAGTCACCAGAATCCGCTTCGTCCAGTATTCCAAGAATATTAAGCAACGTAGATTTTCCTGAACCAGAAGAGCCCATAATGGCAACCAATTCGCCTTCTTTAATATTGAAATTGATTCCTTTTAGCACGTGCAGCTCGGAATTACCCATTTTATAGGATTTGTGTAAATCTTTAATTTCAATCATATCTACCTGAATTAGAGAGCAATATTAATTATTCTGCGAAAGAAATTGTAATAACGGAATGTTAATACGGTATCGTATATATGTGAATAAGACTTATTTCGATTTAAAATGTTACAGTTTAATTCTAAAATATATTTGTTTTGTTAATTTTGTTGAATCAAACTAAAATAAAATGCTCAAATTCCTTTCCGTCCTAGTTGTTTTTCTAATCATTTTCTTGATTTCAAGTTGTTCTACTTCTAATAAAATAGCAGCCTTAAAACCAGAACCCGACAATGCCGACCCATTGGTTTATGAAAACTCTGTTTCCTTTATTAATTTGCCCATTAGTGTAAAATTAAAAGATGTCGAAAACCAAACCAACACACTCTTGAATGGTTTGATTTATGAAGACAACAATATCGAAGACGATAATATCGAGATGAAAATTTGGAAATTGGCTCCCATTTCTATCACGAACGATCCCCAAGTGAATGGCGGAAAAATAAAAACTATTTTACCTTTGAAAGTCTTGTTCAAATATAGAATTGGAACAAAAAGTTTAGGCGTAGATTTATATAATACGAAAGAATTCAACCTTAACGGAGTGGTTACTTTGATGAGCGATGTGGCTTTGACTAATTGGAAACTCATAACCAAAACCGAACTTAAATCGTTGGATTGGAACGAAAGTCCGACGATGGTTGTTTTCGGGAAAAACGTCCCTGTTACCTATCTTATGACTCCAGCAATCAAGATTTTCAGTTCAAAAATAGAGAGCAAAATTGATGGGGCGATAGAAAAATCGATGGATTTTAAACCTAATGTTTTGGCAGCTTTAGAAAAAATTTGTTCTCCTTTTCAAATGAGCGAAGCTTATGAAAGTTGGTTGCGTATTACTCCAATTGAAATCTATTCGACTGATGCTGTCCTCAAAAACGATACTTTTTTGATGGACATGGGAATGAAATGCACTATGACCACTTTGGTTGGCACGAAACCAGAATCAAAATTTGATGCATCCAAAATCATACTGAAACCCGTAACTAAAATTCCAAATCAAATCTCAGCAAATATTGCAGCCGTTTCAACTTTTGCCGAAGCTGCAAAAATTATGAACAAGAATTTTGCAGGCCAAGAATTTGGTTCTGGAAGTAAGAAAATAACTGTTCAAAAAGTTGATATCTGGCATAAAAACGACAAAATGGTTATTGCTTTGGACGTTATAGGAACTGTTAACGGAACTATTTATTTAACTGGTTTCCCACAATATAATGAGCAAACCAAAGAAATTTTTTTCGATAAATTAGATTATGCTTTGGATACCAAAAATAAATTAATGCGAACTGCCAATTGGCTTGCACAAGGACTAGTTTTAAGAAAAATTCAGGAAAGCTGTCGCTATTCTATCGTTCCAAATCTTGAAGAAGGAAAACAAACAATGGCAAACTATTTAAAAAATTATTCGCCAATGCCAGGTGTTTTTGTCAATGGAAAAATGGACAACCTACAATTTCAAAAAGTGCAATTGACCAACAAAGCCATTATTGCTTTTATAAAAGTAAACGGAACAGTGAATGTTGCTGTTGATGGGTTGAAATAGGCATTGGGTTCAGGGTCTTAGGTGTTGGAAAGTAGGACTCTGAAAAATTAATTATTCTTCTTTTTCCTCATTCGATAAATGTAATACCCAATTCCAGCCACAAGCACATAAGGAATTATCATCAAATAAACGATACCATCATTTACAGCTTGGGCTTTAACTTTATTATCTTCACCTGCCAAAGCTGCTCGACACATAGCGCATTGAGCATAGGATGACATTACAAAAAACAAAAAGCAAATTCCAAAAAGAACCAGCTTCCCGATCCCCGCTCCCCGCTTCTCACTTCTAACTTTACTGAACATAATAAGGCGAAATCATTAAATAAACAACTACTCCAGTTACAGCAACATACAACCAAATTGGGAATGTGATTTTTGCAATTTTTTTATGTGCATCGAATTTTTCTGCCAAAGCGCGAACATAAGTAATCATTACTAATGGAATAACCGCAATGGACAAAACAATATGCGATATTAAAATAAAGAAATAAATGGGTCTTATAAATCCCTCGCCTCCAAATTTAGTCGAATCAGTAGTCAAATGATAGGCAATATACATCACTAAAAAAACAACCGAAAGTGCAATAGCCGTTGTCATTAGTCGTTTGTGCAATTCTCTATTTCCATTTTTGATTGCCCAAACTCCAGTTACTAAAACTATAGCAGTTAAACCGTTTATCGTCGCATAAATGGGAGGTAGAAAATGAAGTGGCTCAACATTTATCCCAAAATCTTTTAGTCTAACACTAAGAAGAACCGCTACTGCAACCGGAATTAAAATAGAAACTAGTATTATAAATGTGCTGAATTTTTGTTCAATTGATTTTGATTTCTGTTCCATTTTTATTCTTTTAGTAAAATTGCTATATCTTGTTGAATGTCTCTAACTCCTTTTTTATCTAAACCATCATAATACAAAATGGGATTTCCATAATCATCTTTACGACAACGAATATCGCCATTTTTATCGATTAGGGCAAATAATCCAGAGTGTTCAAAACCACCTTTTGCTTTGTTGTCTTGCCCAGCATAAAGATTAAATCCTTTGTTAGACAAATCAAAAATATAGGTTTTATCGCCTGTTAAAAAATTCCAATTCGAAGATTTTACTCCTAATAACTCCCTGTGTTCTTTCAAAACTGCTGGAGTATCATGTTCTGGGTCAATTGTAATAGAAACGATTCCAAAATTAGGATTGCCAAAAAATGTTTTTTCGATTTGCAACATACTTAAATTCATTTTCGGACAAATGGAAGGGCAAGTAGAGAAGAAAAATTCTAAAACATACACTTTTCCCTTATAAGTTTCATTGTTAATCTTACTATTATCTTGATTAACCAGTTCGAATTTAGGAGCTGGTCCAATTTTTTCCAACTTTCCATTATCCACTGTTGCATTCGAAACCTTGTCCAATCGATCTCCTTTTACAATTTCATTGTTTTGAAAACGATTTACAATCTTGGGAATGGCATAAATTCCGAAAACCAAAATAACAAACGAAATCCCAATGTATGATTTGTTTTTAAGCATTATTTCTAAAGATTAAAGTTGTTTTGTTGCATTATGATTTTTCTTCAGAGCAGCACGATATTCGTAGAGAATAACTTTGAAATCGTCCAGCATTTCGTTGCTCAAATCTGCTGGATGAAAAGTACTGTACCCTTCTTTGTATCCTTTTTTCTCTTTACGTCCTCTAAGATTTCTTTCTTTGTCAAGAATATAAACATTAGGTGTTCCCAAATCTGCATCCAATTTCCCAACAAGTTTTAATTGGTTGTAATATTTAGTTATTTCTTCTGGCGATGTAAAAATAAAATGCCATTGACTAACATCTGTAAAATCATCCAAATTGTCCATTAATTTCGCAGCTTGAATTTCGGTTCCTAAAGGACAAACGACCACAAATTGCAAATCTTTGAAAGTATGGTATCGTTGATAAATTTTTTCGTTTAAATTGAAATAGTTTCCTCTATTTTTTAACAAATTAGTTCCCGAAAAGCCAAGAATTGTAATCTTGCCATTCAAACTAACTTTTTCATTTTTCAAAGATTTCCAATTGCCAAAATCAGCAACTTTAGTAGTAATAACGGGTAGCTTTGTGAAACTGTTTACACCTGATGCAAAAAAAAGATAGGCAACAATTGGCAAAACAAAAAGAATGAAGAGAACAATATTTTTTTTCATAATTGTGCCGAAGTATAGTCTGCAAAAATAAAAAAAGGCACGCAAAGCGCACCTTTTTATTGAATTAATATTTTGTTAAAAATTCCACTTAATGGTAGAGTTTTTAAATACCTCGAAGACATAATCACCTTCAGTCAAAAGGATGAAAAGCAAATAAATCACTAGGAAAATAAGCGGAAAAATTACAGCATATTGCAATGATTTTCTCTCCCCTTCCATATGCATAAAAGCATATACAATATAATAAGCTTTTACCAATGTCAAAATGATGAATATCCAGTTTAACAAATTTACACCTACCAAATTATTGTTATGCAAAAAACCAGGTTTTGCAATCCCCAAAGCTACTTCAACAATTGTTATTATGGATAATAAACCAAAAACGGTCCAAATTCTTTTTGTGTTAGAAACGTGTGCGTGTGACATAATAATATCTTTTTTGTGAATTAAATTAGATAGAAAACTGTGAATACAAAAACCCAAACTAAATCAACGAAGTGCCAATATAGTCCTACTTTTTCTACCATTTCATAACTTTTTCTTTTCTCGTAAGTTCCAAGTAATACATTAAAGAAGATAATGATATTGATAACTACTCCAGAAAATACGTGGAAACCGTGGAAACCTGTGATAAAGAAAAAGAAATCAGCAAATAACTTGCTACCATATTCGTTTCTTGTAAGGTTTGCACCTTCAACAACTAGACTCGCATCTTTCAAACGTAATTCTGATTCACTTCTAGAAAGAACTGTCTTTTTCTTATTGGCATCAATATGTTCGGTTCTTACCAAAATATTTGGATGCGCTTTGAAACCAGCTTGAACTTCGGCAACTGAATAGGCTGGCAAAGAAGCTTCATCCATAAACCAACGCCCTTTATTTCGTGTCAATTGCTCTCTTTCTTCAGGTAAAGTAGCAGCAAAATCAGCAAGTGCAACGCGGTGACCTTCTGTGTCAACAAACTGAAGTAAACTTCCTCCTTTGGTTTCTACTGCACCATATTCGCCTTTAATAAAGTTTTTCCACTCCCAAGCTTGTGAGCCAACGAATATTAAACCACCAATAATCGTTAAAAACAGATAAAGGACTACTTTATCTTTTTTTAATTGATGACCAGCATCAACAGCAAGCACCATTGTAACTGATGAAAAAATCAAAACAAATGTCATGAATGCCACATATAACATGGGCTGAGGATTTCCGTGCATAAACGGAAAGTGTGTAAATACCTCATCGGCTAAAGGCCAAGTTTCGATAAATTTAAATCTTGAAAATCCATAAGCGGCAAGAAATCCCGAAAAGGTTAAAGCATCTGATAGGATAAAAAACCACATCATCATTTTACCATAACTGGCTCCCATTGGTTGGTTGTCTCCACCCCCCCAAACTTTGTCTCCGCTATTCGCAGTTGTAACTGTGTCCATAAAAAAATATTAGTTAAAAGTTTTCAAATCTACAATTTTTTCTTATTCAAAGAAAAATAAAAATAAAAATAAATAAATCCACAACAAATCTAGAAAGTGCCAGTACATGGCACCTAGTTCTATTCCTAGTGTTTGATTCGAATTGTATTTGTGTTTTAGTTGTTTATAAATGATAATAAAAAGCGCAATTAATCCGCCAGCAAGATGAAGCAAGTGAACTACTGTAACAATGTATAAAAATGTAGTCGTAATCGAACTTTCGGCACCTGTGAAGTAATATCCGCTATCGATAATTTGTCCAAAGCCCATAAATTGCAATACTACAAATAAAATCCCTAAAGCTAAAGTCGCCAAAAGAAGGGATGTTGTTGCTTTTTGATTGTCTTTTTGAATGGCTTTCTTGGCCAAATGAAAAGTGATGCTACAACCAATAATAACTGCTGTACTGAAATAAAATGCAGTTGGCAATTGAAAATCTTTCAACCAATCGGCTCTTGATTTACTTACCACAAAAGCACTTGTAAGTCCTGCAAACATCATAATCATACTGATCATAGCGAACAATAGCAGCAATTTGTACGATCTTGCTGTTCTTGATTTATGCTCTTCGGCGGTCATTGTCGTTGCCATATCTATCTTAAAATTTTGTCAAATATATAAATTAATTGCAATAATGTAATGTAAGAAACACTTACTAACATCAATGTTCTTGCTGCTTTTGCTGTTCTTAATTGATACAATTTTACCGAATAAAAAAGCATCCAAAGACCAAGCAAAAAGACTAAAACTGCTGCCACTGGCGAGATAAACAATTGTCCTGTAAAACCTAAAGATGGCAAAAGCGACGCCACAATAAGCCAAATGGTGTATAAAATGATTTGCAAGGCCGTTCCTTTATCTTTTTTCCCTGTAGGCAACATAAAGAACCCTGCTTTTTCGTAATCTTCATATAAAAACCAACCGATTGCCCAAAAATGAGGAAACTGCCAAAAAAACTGAATCAGAAATAAGGTTCCAGCTTCAATGCCAAAATTGCCCGTTGCGGCAACCCAACCTAACATAAAAGGAATCGCTCCCGGAAAAGCACCCACAAAAACCGACAACGAAGTCACCGTTTTCAAAGGCGTATAAATGCTGGTGTACAAAAATATAGAAATCGCACCAAACATCGCTGTTTTAGGATTGATTGTATAAAGCAAAACAATTCCAACAACCGTAAGAATACTGGCAACAACCAATGCCGCATTCGACTTCATTCTTCCCGAGGCTACAGGACGGTTTTTAGTTCTGTCCATCAAAGCATCCAAATCTTTTTCGATCACTTGATTATAGGCATTTGACGCACCCACCATACAATAACCACCAACAGCTAGCTTTAATAAAATAATCCAATGCAAAGAATGAAAATCAGAAACACCCAACAAAAATCCTGCTATTGATGAGAAAACAACACTAATGGCTAAACCAGCTTTAGTAATTGCTTTGAAATCAGTATAAATTGATTTGATAGAAATGGTATTGGGCGTACTACTCAATGTTTGTTTTGTTTGTTTTTTAAAACTTTTGCAAAAGTAGTTTATCAAAAGGGATTTGGCAAATAAAAATAATTCTTAAAACAGGAGTTTTATCATTTTATAATTGAAAAAGTTTGCTTATACCCTTTTACCCGAAATATTCCCGAAATTTTAATAATCAAAATACCAATTAAACACATCTGAGCGAATTCCGAAAGAAAACCAAGTGGTGCTTTCGTTAAAGACTGTGGCTGTATTTTGATTTGGGTTGAAGTTTCTGTAAATAATACTACCAAAAAGTTTCAAATTCGTCATTGGATTGACCAAATAACCCGCTTGTAAATCGGTGATGAAAATATTGGTTTTGTTTCCTTGACCAACTGTTACTCCACTGTCAGCATAACGATCTAGCTCATAATCTCTGTAAATATTACCTCCGTAATTGGATTTGGCTCCTGAATTGGCAAAATCAAACCCTTTAGTACCAAAAGTAATTTTTGCATCGGCATACAATCTCCCTTTGTGATAGCGAGCAATGGCAAGAAGTTCTTCAAAATTTCCTCCCCAAGGATGCCCTACACTTTGATTATTGTGTCCGTAATTGGTAATCGGGTCGCTATGCGAATACACATAAGGACGCACATGATTGTATTCTAATTGCAATAATAAATTATCTACTTTGAATGCATTGAAATATTTCACACCCAATTGATAAGCAAATTTATTTTTCCAGCTGTTTTTTTCGTTTTTAACTTCATTTAGAGAAAACTCGTCTAACAGGAATTGCCCATAAAAGATTACATTATTATTCCATTTGTATTTAGAACTCAAGCCCAAAACAGCATTTCCAGTTCTTGCCGATGAGGCAAATTCGACTGAACGATAAAAAATAATTGGGTTTACAAAATGCATATCAAAACCTCGATTATTAGTATCTGTCCAAATCACCGATTCAAAAAGACCTAGATTAAAGCGATTAGAAATATTCCAACTCAAATAATGATTGGCCATATACTTGGTAGCATATGTTTTTTCTAAAGTGACTTCTGGACGCACATCTTTGAGCCACATATAGGTATTGGTGTATTTTATTTTCCAAAAATTGGTGTTGATTTTAAAATAAGGATACGGACTTGCTCCATCTCCTTCAAATAAAGAACGATACCCATCGCCAATAAAATTTCGACCATAACCCAATTGCAAATCAATAAATTTTGAGGGTGCAAAAGTCAAATTGGCATCAGCCGAAGGAATATCATAAGCATCAGTTTTAAAATCTTTTGCAATTCCAATTCCGGGAATAATGGCTGGATTTCCACCGGCAGGTCTAATAGATTCGGCATATCGATTGTAATAATCGGCAAAACGACCCTGACTTTCATAAATGGTGGTGGTAAAATTAAGCTGCGAACCCAATCCACCGCTCAAATTAATTCCGCGAGTGTTTGTAAATGTATTAACATGCTTGTTTCCAGAAGCCGAACCCACTTGTAAATCGAAAATTGGATTTAAGAGCAACCAATAATCTTCGCCTTGAATTTCGACCAAGTTTTCGTTCCACAATTTTCGTCCCCACCAGCCTGTTTTATTTTTTTTAATCTTTTCATTCTCTTCCGCAATATTGTAATATTTAGCCACTTCTACATAAGAATAAGGTTTAGAAGCAGTATGATTATTGGCTCCAACCTGATTCATTGCTCCATCAAAATGAGCATAATAACTGTGTGAAAAAGGAACATTCAAATGACTATTGAACTGCGGATTGTTGAATTTTTTATACACAATACTATCCAATTCGGTAAGTTGTTTGGGAATTGCTTTTGCCGTTTCAGCAACAACAACCGTTTCGGCTGTCATTTGTTCAGCGCTTTTTAAGGGAATTGCAATGGTAATATTATATTGTGCAAAAGTTGGATTTCCGTTGTAAGTAGGAGGATTTATCTTTGGAAATTTAGCAAAAACCCGTTTTGTTTCTTGGATTAATGCGTCATCAACAGCGTTTACATAAATCACATTGAATGAGCCATTTTTATCCACTTCAAACAGGACTTTTACATTTCCTTTAAAATTATTTTGAACTAAATTTTCAGGAACTACAAAATTTTCAAAAACAAAATCTTGAACTTGGTTGTAGAAACACTTTTCTAATTCTTTGGATTGTAAATTTTCACATTTTGGAAAAACAGGAAATTGCTCGGGAGAAAAACTGGTTTGTTTTTTATCATTTACCTCTTGAGCAAAAGTAACAAAAAGGCAAAGAGTAGAAAGCAATGTCAAAAATCCTTTTTTCATAATGTGTCTATAGTTTTAGTATTCGCCAGAAGCTTTTTGTCCATTAGCAATCGCTTTGGCTCCAGAAGTACCTATTCGTTTTACGCCCAATCGAATCATTTCGACTGCTTCCTCATAAGTTCTCACTCCGCCGGCTGCTTTTACAGGAAGCGGAGAAGCATTTTCGAGCATGATAATTATGGCTGGAACCGTTGCTCCGTTTGGCAAATTATTTTCAGTTTTATAAAAGCCAGTGGACGATTTTACAAAAACCGAAGCGTAATTTTCTTCTTTAAAATTAGTAATAACAATGTTTTTAATCAATGCCGAAAGTTGCATAATTTGTTTATCTGTAAGTGCTGCCACTTCGATAATCCATTTTACAACTTTGTTATGAGCCAAACCTAATTGAGTTCCTTTTAGGATTTCCTCTTTTACCAAATCTACATTTCCTGCTTTGAAAGCCTCGTAATTACAAACAAAATCAAGGTCGTCAGCTCCATCATGAATGGCTTGAGTCGCTTCGGCAAGTTTGGCTTCAATTCCTGCTGTTCCTCCTGGAAAACTGATTACTGTTCCAATTTGCACTGCCGAATTTGCTTGAGATATCATTTGGTTTGCCAATGCGACCATGTTGGGTCGAATCATAATGAGTTTGAAATTCTCATCGATAGCTTCTTGAATAAACTCTTTGACTATAACAGTATTTTCGGCTTCATTAAGTCCCGCTTGAGAAGGCGTTTTTAAATAAGTAGAATCTAAATATTGCTTGATATTCATTAGTGTAAAAATTAAATCTTATCTATAAATCTGTTGTAATTATTCAACAAAATAATTGAAATTACGGCCAGAGATGCACCAAATAGATTTGCCAAAACATCCAAAACATCGGCGCTTCTTGTTGTTGTAAAATACTGTTGCATCAATTCAATTGCAATACCAAAAAAGAAGGAACCCATTAATGCAAAACTCAAAAGAGGAAAGTTAGTAATAGTAACTAATTTCTTTTTTAAATACAAAAACCAAAGTGTTGTAAAGACAAAATGAAAAACCGCGTGAATTAGTTTATCAAAGTTTGGTATTTCGATTTGTTTGATTTCGTTGGCATTTTCTAAACTCAAAAACAAAATGATTCCGGTCCAGAATATGGCTGAGTATAAAAAAATAGTTCTACGCACCAATTAATTCTTTGTATGATTCACTAGAAAGAAGAGAATCAATTTCGGCTGGATTAGAAATTTTCACTTTAATCATCCATCCCGCTCCATAAGGATCAGAGTTTACACTTTCAGGATTGCTTTCAAGATCATCATTAAATGCAAAGATTTCGCCTGATAATGGAAGAAACAAATCTGAAACTGTTTTTACAGCTTCAACTGTTCCAAAAACTTCGTCTTTATCTAAAGTTTGGTCTAAAGTTTCCACTTCAACATAAACGATATCTCCCAATTCTTTTTGTGCAAAATGAGTAATTCCTACTGTTGCAACATCACCTTCAATGCTAACCCATTCGTGGTCTTTTGTATATTTTAAATTTGCTGGTACGTTCATTTTAATATGATTTAAGTTTTTTTTTAATGGCACAAATGTAACAATCTTCTGTTCAAAAATAGTTCCGTTTTCAAAAAATTAATTCCCAAAATTATATCGAAGCGTAAAACCAGAACGGATGTTGGTTAATGGAAAAGAAGTTGATATTACTGCTTGCGAAAAGGCATGGTCATAATAGAAAATAGCGGTTAGATTTTTACTAAAAGAATAATCGGCGGTTAGTTTGAGCGACCAAATATTTTGTCCTCCAGCCAATTGATTGTTGTCATAATCTAAATATCTCACGATAGTTTTGTTGTTTCGATACGACAAATCGGCTTTTATTATAATATCACTTTTTATAATTCCTGTAGGATTATCGGCAAGTTGAGAAGAAAAAACCACGTCTTTTATTCTATATCCCATTCCAACTATATATTCTATGCCTTTTACTTCGGTCAATAAATTGTTGTCAAAACTCATCGATAATGCTCTGTCTTTTTTGATTTCGGTAAGCAATTTTAAGGAGTTTTTCAATTCGAAATCCATTCGAAGCAACGGATTGAACTGCTCGACTAAATTGACGTTAGACATAATGGTTTTGTTAAAGAAATTGCCACTTGCATCGACTCCACTTGGGTTTTTATCAAATTCAAAATTGGATCTAAAAGCATTAATTGTATAAGAAGCTCTATAGTTTTGTTGCAATGAGAATCGTTTGAAATTCTTTTTGAAGAATTCATAACGCATCAATCCATTATATTTGATAGACCAATTGGGTACCGGAAAACTTTTGAAAATTCCTGTAGAAACACTTGAGGCACTTTGCCCAGAATAGGCTGCTAAAAAAGCTGGTAATAAAACGGCCTGATTGTTTTTGCCATATCCTTTTGGAAAACCATCTGCGTCTTTAATAGTTGGATCATATAAAGGATCACGTTTTTGGTGCTCAATTGCCAATCGATTAGCAACCTCAAGCCTATTACTTCTAAAATCATCAAAAGCTGCTGATGAAACTTCATCGCTTGCTGAGAATGAAGTTTTTATCAAAACCGTAGAAATAGAAAACATTCCATAGCTATAAGGAGATCTTGGATTGTAAATTCCGTTGGTAACGTCATATTGTTCAGAAAAATTCTCAGAATAAGATCTGTCTAACGACAAATCTATTTTTAAATCGGGCAACAAATCTATGTTTACCGTTGATTTAAATACTTCATTGCTTACCTGAGTATAATTTTGATTAAAGTCGGAATAAGTCGTAAGCCAACCGTTTTTTGCGGCTTCATATCTTACATCATCTTGGCTTCCAAAAATAAATCCAAGTGTTGGTTTTGAAGAACCAAAGAATCCAATTCCTGGCGTATATCCTGGCAAAACGGTACCACTATTTTTAGTATAATTGGCCTGAATATTTTTCACACTTGTTAAAATGCCTATCAAACCATTATAGAAATTGTTTTGTTTTGGAACTAACGCATTCGTATTGGCTACTTTTTCACCTGGTTTAGGAGCAACTGCTTTCGGGTTTGGTTTTAATTGTGTTTTTTGGGTTAATCCTATGTACTTATAAAATGTATCCATTGAAAGCGTGGCATTCAAATTATGAGACATTGCATTTTGAATTGTGTTTCCTAAATTATAAGTAGTTCCATCTGCTGCGGTATATTCAGACAATGCCACTGAAGCACGTTGCCAATTATAGTCGCCTGTGTAAGAATAATTAGCTTTTATAAAACTTAACAAAGGTATCTTGTTAATTGGAATTTCATAATTCATCACCAATTGTTGCATGTGTTGATTAGCATTTCCAATATCTAAATAACTATCCCAAATATTCAAATCATCGTTGGGCACATTATCATCATTCATGTAGTTTTTTACAATATTGGTTGAAGATGCAGTGTAGGTAAATTTTAAATTTTTAGTCAAATTATAATTAAACCCATAATTATAATTAAATGCATAATTCCTTCTGTACATTGGATCGATACCAATTCCAACAACATCTACTTGTCTAAATTGTTGACGATTGTATTGTCTATTAATATTAGTATTGAAATTAATATTGGTTGGCAAATAATTAAAATTAAAGTCACTTAATGCTTTATAATAGCTGCTTTTTTTAGTGAATTTTGATTTTTTGAAAGGTTCAATTGGTTTCGGCTGGAAACTAAAAGCATAGTCAACAGTAGTATTCGATTCTTGATTTGTATATTGCTCAATTTCATAATCGTGATGCTCTACTTCGTTATATGACTGCGAAAATGTAAAGTTTTCAGCATCATATACTCTTTGTTTTTGTTCAGGACCTCTTTCTTTTCTTACACCAATAAAGTTGATGCTTTTTCTTTTGGTATAATCAACTGCTCTATTTTTGATATTGTCTTTTTCAGCTTCATCAGTAGTATTGTCTAATAACTGTTTCAGCTTAATATCGGCATTAAACGGATCATATTCTGGAGTGATTGTTTCTTCTCCAATGGCGTAATTAAAAGGTAAAGTGATTCTCCATTTTGGTGGCAATAATTTACCCATACTAAAATTAGTTACAATATTATACTGCTGAGTATCCTCACGATTTCTTTCGTTTGGTCCTTGTTCAATACCTCCAAAACCAATGGTGCTTTTTCTACCTGTGGCCGAAACGGTTGCGAAATCGGCAAAATTGGTATCCACATTTAATACAGCAGCCATACCTCGACTATTGTCCATATCGGCAACGCGAAGTTCGTCAAACCAAACCTCCCCTTTAATATCTTGGTGGAGGTCATTATTTTTTACACCCAACATCAAATTTCGAACTAATCCGAAATTTGGATTTCCTTTAATTCCTATCCTTAATTTATTAGCTTTTCCTGCCAATGAAGGATCTAAATCTTCTTCATTTTGATAATATATTCCATCAGCTGGCAGTGTACTTGGATCAATACTCATTGCTTGAATTTTCAATTTGGTCAATAATGCCAATGAAAGGTCAATTTCATTTTCGGCAGGCCAAACGACTTCGGCACTAAGCGCGCCACAGTTTGAACCTACAGAACCCGAAGGCAATGTTACTTTTAAAGGGATTTCAATTTGATAGAAATTCTGAGTATAGTCGTTTCCAAAGCGGATAAAACCTACCATTTGATCATCACGAAGCTGAATTTCGCTTGGCAACGATTCGGCATGCAAAAACATTTTCAGTTTTTTGAACTGACGCATATCGACACTGACATTTTTAAACACGGCTCTTGAATCTTCTGGCTCTAATCCATCGCCCGAAACTCTTAATGATAATGATTGCTCATTTTGATTGATAACCGTATTACCACTATACAATTGCTCTTGTTGCACACCCGGAGGTATGATATAATTTATTGGACATCTATCATTATTTTCCTGAAGATTTACTGCCAAAACATCCAAATTTGTTTTGTCATCGGCCGGGTTGGGATCATTTGAATCCAAGGTGTTTGTATATCTTCTCCAATCTCCTCTTACTAAATCTAAAGCTCCAAAACGAACGGTAACATCACTGCTAAAACCGGTCATAAACATTCTCATGAATCGAATCGATCTAAAATCAGAAATATTTCCAATAGTATTTTCGGGTTGCGAAACTGGGATTTTGAATTGTAACCATCTTGCATCTGTCACTTGCCCATTGTCTAAGGTAACCTGAGTATTTCTAATATCAGTAATATAATTTTGACCTACACTCATATTGGGTTTCACATCTACGCTATATTCATAATAGGCATTGATGGTGTTCATCGTATTATCTCTATTGATATCTTCAACATCTGGGTCAGAAGTTGCTGCTCTGTTGGCATCATTAATATCAACCGCAGAGTTTCCTTCCACTCCATTATAATCTCTGTATCTATCTACAACTCCTCCACTTGCATTCAAATAATATTTGTAATTATCTGCAGCTGGATCGGGATCAGAGGCATAATTTTTATAAATATCTCCTTCTTTAGCATTTTCTAAACCGTCTAAACCTAAATCTTGACTGGTTCTATTTGCAGCATTGGCATCGAATGCATAAATCAAGGATTGCGAAGCTGGAACATCTCCCCAAAGTGGCTGAGGATTAACTTTAACTTGATCTGGCCCCAATCCATTTTCGTATTGTTTTCTTCCGTCTTTTAAAACGTCTTCGGAAATTTCACCTAAATTAAAATAAATTTTTCCAGTATTGGTCTTTGGAATTTCACCTGCACCAACATAAGGGTCTAAAACCCAAAACTGAATGTATTCAACATTTCCTTGTTCGAAATTGGTAGAATTTAGCGAACGCATAATCCCTCCAAAATTATCTTTGGCATTGGCATCAACATTCAAAGCGTTATTATAAGGACCTCTTTCGGCAGGATAATAGCTCAAATCTAAAGTGTTTACTACTTGTGATTGTCCTTGTGCAATATCAGTTAGTGGATATAATTCTTCGCTAAAAATTCTCCTTGTAGTATTAAGCGACAAATCGTCGTTTGAAATTCCTGATGGTTTTGTTGTATAAAAAACGGGGTCAATGGTGTACCAAGACATTTTGGCTCTTTTGAAACCATAACTCAAATCGTTGGCACTTGCATTAAAATTATACAAACTTTCGGTATCATTAGTTGGAGTTGAAGATAATTTCCAAGCGTGAGGAGAGCGCATATCGATAGTAGATTGCGACCCTTCAAAATCATCTACATATATGGTTGATTCTCCCTGAAAACTATTCCCTTTAGGATCTTGAGGTTCTAAAAATGCGATTTCACCTCTTATAGAAAGATTCGAAGGAACATCAGTATCCATATTAGGTAATTTGTTTACCAATCGAGTAAAAAATGGAATTTCGGAAGAATAATTTCCATTGAAACCATACATATTATTGTTAACCGTTTCTTGTCCAAAGCTAGATTTTTGAGTAAAAGGTCTTTCGTTCAATTTCAAGAAAGTGGCTCCAAGGAGAAACTTGTCTGAAATTTGATGCTCTACATAAACCCCAAAAAAGCGTTTGGTTTGTTGTCCAAAAATTGAATTGTTCTCTAATGAAACGCTAATTGGCGTGTTCGATGCTTGAAGAGATGGGTCTAGAATTTGAACCCTTCCTAATTGATAATTGACACTATAATCAATCCCTTCTACTAAAACTCTTCCGCCTGCTGTTACAACTACTGAACCTCTAGGCACGTTGAAAGCACCAATCGGAATTCCATCGCCTCCTGTAGATTTGTATTTACCTCTTAGCAAGAATTTGTTTTTGTCGCTGTCTTGCAAAGCTCCCGATTGTGTATTAGAATACATATTTCGGAACACATATTTCTTTTGGTTGGCATTATAAGTATTTACATCCTTATAATTTTCTCCTGTTCCTGTAGATAATTTAGAGAACAATAATTCCCCGAAAGGCTCTTTGGTAGTAAATATAATTCGACCATTTTGAGTGTCAATGGTTAAACCTTGCATAAAATCGAAGAAACCATCACCACCCACTTGAGGGTCATTATTGAAATTTAATTTATCTAAATTAAATACTTTCAACAATGGTGTTTCGGCTACTTCATTTCCTACGGATGGATTGGGCGGGAAAGTACTTCCTGAAACTGGTGTAATATAATTTATTGGAGAAGGATCAGTATAAAGGATATTGAATCTAAAATTTTCTTGTTTCAATTGATAGGCTCCCGGAATTTGATAAATGTTTTTCATCATCAAATTCCAAACTGGATTTTTAACATTGGTCAAATTACTTTTCAGCATTTTCAACACCAAACTTTGCGAAATAATGGCTTGATCAGATGGAGTTGTACCGGTTACAATCGTTGCATCTACCCCATCGTTACCAAATTCACCTACTTGATAGACTTGATCACCAATGGTGTATTGATATGCAACGGCAAGAACTTCATCATTAGCAAGACGTTGTTGGAGCGAAATATATCCCAATTGAGGATTGAAAGTATATTCGTTTGCATTTAATTTTCTAGCATTTTCTAATTTCGAATAATCGGCACCCTCATTAACATTAGCATTAAATCCAGAACTTGAAGTAGCAATTTCACGAATATTATTGTTCAACAAACCTGTTCCAGCTGCAATTTGTGCTGGATCATAATCATTATTTGTATTGTCGGCAGGAGAATCAGCCGGATTATTAAACATCCCTGTTGACGGGCTTAAAACTACTACTTCGCTATCTTGCAAACCCGTTAATTGGGCTTCACCTAAATCCTGAATAGCAATAATATTTCTAAGATTGTTATTGGTAGTGGTTACTCGGTTTTGCTTATTAGTAACCCAAACCTCAATTCTAGAAATCTGAACTCTACTATCAATAAATGGATAGTTTCTTAAGGCCGCATCGTATTTATTTCTGAAATATTGCGAAAGAAAAAAGTGTCGATCATTATCATAATCTAGTGCAAACATATCAAAATCTTGAACCGTTCCGCCACCTTCGGCAACAACAGTTTTGGTCTGTGATTTTTGTTCAGAGAAAACACCTGTAATACTGGTTTTGCCAAACTGTAATTTGGTTTTCACCCCAAAAAGGCTTTGAGCTCCTTTTATCAAAGAGCTATTCAAAGGCATACTTACATTTCCTACTTCAATTTTTTGAACAATATCGTCTTCGGTAGGCGTGTATTCGAGCTTGATTAAATTTTGAAATGCAAAAGTAGATTGGGTGTCATAATTGACATTTACATTGAGTCGGGTTCCTACTTTCCCCATCAAACTCATACTTATTCTTTGATTAAAATCGAAAGAAAGTGTTGATCTATTTCTAGGAGAAAAGGCAGGATTGTCTTGTTTTGTATAACGCATACCAAAATCCATTTCAATAGATCCTGTTGGTTTTATATCAATAGTATTACTCCCAAAAATGGTTTCAAAAAGTCCTGATTTAATATAGTAACGGGGTAATAAATCCTTTTTGGCAAGATCATTGTCTCCATTTTTTCCATCAATAGCGTCTAATTTATCTTTAAAATAACTGCGCATCGATTCCTTTCTTACTCTATCTTCAAATTCTTTTGGAGACAAAATTGCAGGATAACTTGTTGGAAAATCGCCAATGTTTTTTGATAAAATATACATTCCCGTAACAGGGTCATAGGAATACGCTTTTACAATACTTGGCGGGTCTTTAATTTCAATTTTTCCTGTGGAATACCCAGATTTAACAGTATCCTGAGTTGTAGGATTTACTTGGGCCTGCGATACAAATCCACAAAACATTAGTATTAAAAACGCACAAATTTTATACACGCTTGGGTTCTTTTTAAAATTGGGTAACTTCAAGTTTTATAAGTTTTTTAAAGCTTGCTTGATAATATATTCTACTGAACTCTCTGGAGCATCTTTAATGATTTTTTCTACTATTTTTTCAGAAGCTTTTCGAACAAAACCTAAAACCTCCAAAGCAGATAACGCTTCATCTCTATTTGTATTGTTTTGCGAGATCGAAACTTCATCTAAATCATAAAGTTTTAGCACTTTTTCTTTCAAATCGAGTATTACTCTTTGAGCCGTTTTACTGCCAATTCCTTTTATAGATTGTATAGTGACCACATCACCTGATGCAATTGCATTTGTAATTTGTTTGGGATCTAATGAAGACAACATGGTTCTGGCTATACTTGCTCCAATTCCAGAAACCGATATCAATAATTTAAATATTTCTCTTTCAGATTTTTCTACAAATCCAAATAAAGTATGGGAGTCTTCTTTTATTTGAAGATGTGTAAACAATTTAATAAAATCAGTTGCGGGAAGCAATGAATAGGTATGCAAAGATATATTTACGTGATAACCTACTCCACCGCAGTCTATTACTACTTGAGTTGGCGTTTTTTCTACTAATTTACCTTGTAAATGTGCGATCATACGGTTTGATAAATGTGCCCAAATATAACAAAACTTATATAAATTTTTATTAAATTTATATAAGTCCTGCTATTGAGTAAAAATTATTTTACTTTTTTGATTTATTCTTTTCCATTTCTTGAGCATCAATCACTGCAATTGCAGCCATGCTTACCATTTCTTCTACACTTGCCCCTAATTGGAAGATGTGAACTGATTTTCCCATTCCCAACATAATTGGACCAATAGAATCTACTTTGTTCAATTCTTTCAACAGTTTATAAGTAATATTTGCAGCTTCAAGATTAGGGAAAATCAAGGTATTTACTTTTTTGCCTGCTAGTTTAGAAAACGGGAATTTTGCTTTCAACATTTCAGGATTTAAAGCAAAATCGGCTTGAATTTCACCATCAATAATCATATCTGGATGGTTTTTATGCAAATATTCTACCGCTTGTCTCACTTTGGATGCACTTTCATTGGTTGAAGAACCAAAATTCGAAAAAGATATCATAGCTATTACAGGCGAAACTCCGAGTGTTTTTGCAGCATTCGCAGTCATAATGGCAATTTTAGCCAGCTCTTCTGCAGTTGGATTTGTGTTAATGGCGGTATCCGATAAAAACATTGGACCACGACTCGTAATCATCATGTTTGTAGTTGCTACAAGTGAAACTCCAGGTGCTTTGTCTATTAGTTGCAACATTGGTTTCACAACTGACGGATAACTTCTGGAATACCCCGTCAATAATGCATCTGCTTCCCCTTGATTGACCATCATTGCGGCGAAATAATTTCTTTCTCGCATTAGATTCTGAGCATCAAACAAAGAGATTCCTCTTCTTTGTCTGGTTTTCCAATAGGCTTTGGCATATTTATTTCTTCTAACTTCTTCTTCGGTAGTTTTAGGGTCAATAATTGGAACATCGGCATCAAAACCAAGTTCGTTTTTCAATGCTAAAATAACATCTTTTTTTCCTAACAAAATTGGGAAGCCAATTCCTTCTTCATATACGACTTGTGCAGCTTTAAGAACGTCTAAATGATCTGCTTCAGAAAATACAATTTTCTTAGGGTTAGTTTTGGCTCTGTTGATAATCATTCGAAGCATTTTATTATCACTACCCATTCGGTCTAATAGTTCCTCCTCGTATTTTTTCCAATCGTGAATTGGATTTTGTGCCACACCAGAATCCATTGCTGCTTTTGCAACTGCTGGAGCGACAACAGTTATCAATCTTGGATCGAATGGAGACGGTATGATGTATTCGCGACCAAAAGTTAATTTAGTTGCTCCATAGGCAATATTTACTTGTTCTGGCACGTGTTCTTTAGCTAATGCAGCGAGAGCTCTCACGGCAGCCATTTTCATTTCTTCGTTTATTTTGGTAGCGCGAACATCTAAAGCTCCTCTAAAAATATAGGGGAAACCTAGTACATTATTCACCTGATTAGGATGGTCAGATCGTCCTGTTGCCATAATAACATCTTTTCGAGTGGCAATAGCAAGATTGTATGCAATTTCTGGATTTGGGTTTGCCATCGCAAAAACGATAGGATTTTCTGCCATTCCCAACAACATTTTTGGAGTCATAATATCTCCCGAAGATAATCCTAAGAAGATGTCTGCGCCCACCAAGGCTTCTTCAAGACTCATAGGTTTCTTGTCTGTTGCATACAACAATTGCATAGCTGACAATGATGAGTTGTCTTTTGTTAAAACGCCTTTGCTGTTAAACATTAATATATTTTCGACCTTAAGTCCAAGTAAAACATACATATTAGCACAAGCCAAAGCCGCTGAACCTGCACCTGAAACTACCATTTTCAAATCCTCAGGTTTTTTTCCCGCTAATTCTACAGCATTTAATAATGCTGCTGACGAAATTATTGCTGTCCCGTGCTGATCGTCATGCATCACTGGAATGTTCAATTCTTCGACCAATCTTCTTTCTATTTCAAAAGATTCAGGAGCTTTAATATCTTCAAGATTAATACCGCCAAAGGTTGGCGAAATATTCTTAACGGTTTGAATAAATTCTTCTACATCTTTTGTCCCAACTTCAATGTCGAATACATCGATACCTGCAAAGATTTTGAACAGCAATCCTTTTCCTTCCATTACTGGTTTTCCTGCTTCTGGTCCAATATCGCCAAGTCCTAAAACGGCGGTTCCATTTGATATTACTGCAACTAAATTTCCTTTTGCAGTATATTTATAAACGTTATTGATGTCCTTTGCTATTTCTAAACAAGGTTCAGCAACTCCGGGTGAGTAGGCTAAAGAAAGATCTCTTTGGGTTGCGTATTTTTTTGTAGGTACAACCTGAATTTTTCCAGGTGTTGGTTTTGCATGATATAGTAATGCTTCTAATCGTTTGCTATTCTTATCCATTATGTTAATTTTAAATCTGACAATCAAAGATAGCAGATTTGCATTAAAAAGGAGGCTTTTTTAGACTTCATTTTTGTACAAAAATAAAGTCTTATGTTAAAAAAAAATAGCTGCAAAATTCGCAGCTATTTTAACTATTTTGTGATAATAATTTATGATTTTCCACCGCTTATATAAGAATCTAAGTACTGAATTGTTTCTTTTTGTAAATCTATTATAGATTTTACAACATCACCAATAGAAATAATACCTAGAATGTTGTCATTTTCCACTACTGGCAAGTGTCTAATTTTTTTGTTGTACATCAAATCCATACAATAATCTAAGTTGTCACTAGGTTTTACAGTAATAACATTATTTGCCATAATTTCATGTACAAATGTTTTTTTCGAAGATTTAGCTTTCAAAGCAATTTTTCGAGCGTAATCTCTTTCGGATAAAATTCCTATCAAAAGATCGTTTTCTACTACTAAAATAGCTCCAATATTTTTTTCACTCATGCTTACCAAAGCTTCATATACTGTGATGGAAGGCGGTACTGAATATACTTCTTTCCCCTTTTTTGCTAATATTTGATTTACTGTCATAATAGAATAATTTAATTGAATTATAAAATTAGAAAAAAAAACTAATTTTACAACACCCTAATCAAATATTTAAAACAAAAAATTATAAAACACAGTACAATTTTAACTTAAAAATCACTCTTTTAGGAAATCTATATTTCGCCTAATTCCAGAATATTTGGTCCTTTTGACAGGAGAATTTTTAAAAACCAAATTAAAAGTATTTTCAGTGATTTCTGTCCAATCCTTTTTAGACATCGAAAGCATTTCTTTATTCGGAGTAAAAAGAGGTTCGTTATGAGCTTTCGAAAAGCGATTCCAAGGGCAAACATCTTGACAAACATCGCAACCAAATGCCCAATTATCAAATTTACCTTTCATTTCTTGTGGAATGTTTTCTTTGAGTTCGATGGTAAAATAGGAAATACATTTACTACCGTCAACCACATAAGGCGCAACAATAGCATTGGTCGGACAAGCATCAATACAGGCTGTGCAAGAACCGCAATGATCGGTGGTTGCGTGATCGTATTCTAAATCGAGGTCGATAATAAGTTCGGCTATGAAATAAAAAGACCCCACTTTCTGTGTCAATAAATTCCCGTTTTTACCAATCCAACCCAAACCGCTTTTGGCTGCCCAGGCTTTGTCTAAAACGGGTGCCGAATCTACAAAAGCTCTTCCTGATACTTCGCCTATATTGGATTGAATCGAAAACAACAATTCTTTCAATTTGTCTTTAATGACAAAATGGTAATCTTGACCGTAGGCATATTTTGAAATTTTATAGCTTTCTTCATTCTGAAATTCGGAAGGATAATAATTCAACAAAAGCGAAACCACACTTTTGGCATCATCTACTAATAAAGTTGGGTTCAAACGCTTGTCAAAATTATTTTCCATATAAGACATTTGACCGTTCATTTGCTTATTCAACCATTTTTCCAATCGTGGTGCGTCTTTTTCGAGAAACCCCGCCTTGGATATACCACAAGACAAAAAACCGAGGCGTTTAGCCTCGGATTTGATGAATTGGGTATGTTTTTCTTTATTGTTAAACAATTACTTGAAAATTAAAACCTAAAAAAGACCTCCTTGAACATTCGTTCTAACCTTCCCCAAATGTTTATAAGCTTTCTCAGTTACTTCTCTTCCTCTTGGTGTTCGCATAATGAAACCTTCTTGAATCAAAAAGGGTTCGTACACTTCTTCGATAGTTTCGCTACTTTCAGATACGGCTGTTGCCAAAGTGGATAATCCTACAGGTCCTCCTTTGAATTTATCGATAATGGTGTTTAGGATTTTATTATCCATTTCGTCCAAACCGTGAGCGTCAACATTTAAGGCTTTTAAAGCATATCTAGCAATTTCTATGTCGATGGTTCCATTTCCTTTGATTTGAGCAAAATCACGCACTCTTCGCAATAAGGCATTGGCTATACGAGGTGTTCCTCTACTTCGACCTGCAATTTCGATAGCGGCTTCCATAGAAATAGTCATTTTAAGGATGGATGCACTTCTTTCGACTATTGTTGTTAAAAGTTCGGTGGTGTAATACTGTAGTCGCGATGAAATCCCAAAACGAGCTCGCATTGGAGCGGTCAATAATCCAGAACGAGTTGTAGCACCAATTAATGTAAACGGATTCAAATTGATTTGAACGGTTCTAGCATTTGGCCCTGATTCAATCATAATATCAATCTTGAAATCTTCCATAGCCGAATATAAATATTCTTCGACAATGGGACTCAAACGGTGAATTTCATCAATAAACAAAACATCTCTTTCTTCGAGATTGGTCAATAAACCTGCCAAATCACCTGGTTTATCTAAAACAGGTCCAGAAGTAATTTTGATTCCAACTTGCAATTCATTGGCGAGAATATTAGCCAAAGTAGTTTTTCCTAATCCTGGAGGGCCGTGAAATAGTGCATGATCAAGGGCTTCATTTCGTTGATTGGCCGCTTGAACAAAAACCTTCAAGTTTTCGAGTATTTGATCCTGACCTGCAAAATCATCAAAAGACAAGGGTCTTAATCTTTTTTCAAGATCAAGTTCCTCTGAGTTAAAGCCTTTGTTTGTTGGGTCTAAATTTTCATTCATTCTACAAATATAACAAAGTTATGAGCAAATAAAAATGCCTTTCAAAACGAAAGGCATTTTAATATAATATTTTTAAATTTTAATGATGAAGAACTACTTCTCCTTCTTTCATTGGAACTGTTTGCGGTACAAAATCCTCATCGTGAGCAGGATTACTGTAATCATATGGCCAACGGTGTACTTCTGGAATTTCACCTGGCCAGTTTCCGTGAATGTGCTCTACAGGAGTTGTCCATTCTAAAGTGTTTGATCTCCAAGGGTTTTGAACTGCTTTCTTACCATAGAAAATACTAGAGAAGAAATTATATAAGAACACCAATTGAAATGCCCCACCTATCAAAGCAAATGTAGTAATAAGAACGTTAACATTTTGCAAATCGTCAAATAATGGAAAGTTTGTATTTGTATAGTAACGTCTTGGCAAACCAGCTAATCCGATGAAGTGCATTGGAAAGAAAACACCATAAGCACAAACAGCAGTTACCCAAAAGTGAACATACCCTAAGTTTTTGTTCAACATTCTACCAAACATTTTTGGAAACCAGTGGTAAATTCCAGCAAACATTCCGTAAAGAGCAGAAATACCCATTACCAAGTGAAAGTGAGCTACCACAAAATAAGTATCGTGAACATTAATATCTAGAGTACTGTCGCCAAGAATAATTCCTGTCAAACCACCTGTGATAAATGTAGATACTAAACCTATTGAGAACAACATCGCAGGATTTAATTGCAAGTTACCTTTCCAAAGTGTTGTAATGTAATTAAAAGCTTTTACAGCCGAAGGAATTGCAATCAATAAAGTGGTAAATGTAAACACAGACCCTAAGAATGGATTCATTCCTGATACAAACATATGGTGACCCCAAACGATTGTCGATAAAAATGCGATTGCCAATATAGACATAATCATCGCTCTATAACCAAAAATTGGTTTACGAGAATTTGTTGCAATAATTTCAGAAGTAATACCCAATGCAGGCAAAATAATGATATAAACCTCAGGGTGACCTAAGAACCAAAATAAATGCTCAAACAAAACTGGTGAACCACCTTGATAATGCAAAACTTCTCCAGCAATATAAATATCAGACAAGAAGAAAGAAGTCCCAAAACTTCTGTCAAAAATCAACAATAAAGCCGCTGACAATAAAACTGGAAAGGAAATAACTCCGATAATTGCCGTTACAAAGAAAGCCCAAATAGTAAGTGGCAATCTTGTCATAGACATTCCTTTTGTTCTAAGATTGATTACAGTAACGATATAATTTAAAGAGCCCATCAAGGAAGCCGCAATAAACAATGCCATTGAAACCAACCAAAGTGTCATACCTGCTCCAGAACCCGAAATAGCTTGTGGCAAAGCACTCAAAGGAGGATAAATAGTCCAACCAGCGTTAGCAGGTCCAGATTCAACAAATAAAGAACTTACCATTATAACACTAGATAAGAAAAATAACCAATAGGAAATCATATTCAAAAAACCAGAGGCCATATCTCTTGCTCCAATTTGTAATGGAATCAATAAATTACTAAAAGTTCCACTTAAACCTGCGGTCAACACAAAGAAAACCATTATAGTTCCGTGTATCGTTACCAAGGCTAAATAAATATCATTGGCCATAACTCCATTTGGAGCCCATTTATCACCCAACAAAACATTGAAAATTTTGAAAGATTCTTCTGGCCAAGCTAATTGCATTCTAAAAAGCATTGACATCACCACACCAATAACACCCATAATAATACCTGTAATCAAGTATTGTTTGGCAATCATTTTGTGATCTATACTAAAAATATATTTAGTAATAAAAGTGTCTTTATGGTGGTGTTCGTGTTCGTGTGAATGTTCGTGATCGTGACCTTCTGCTGACATATCTGTTTTACTTTAAATTTTTCTTTATTATTATTTCATTGCAATTTTAGCAATAACGGCAGTATCATTTGTTTTTGTTGAATCCGCACCTATTGCACCTTCTACAGGTTTTGGTGCATTAGCAGCCTTAACTTCTTGAACCAAAGTTGGCTTATCACTTAACCAAGTTTTAAAATCTTCTGGTGTATCAACAACAACTTTCATTTGCATATTGTAATGAGAAGCACCACATATTTTATTACAAAGCAAAAGGTAATCAAAAGTATAAGGATCAAGAGCTGGCAAACCATTTGCTACAAGTTCTTTACTTTTAGCTTGACGCAAATCATTAATTTTTTTTACTTTCTCAACCATAAAAGGCATAGCTCTATATTCATCTGAAGTATAAACTGGTTCGAAAGCGAATTCTGTTACCATTCCCGGAACACAATTCATCTGAGCTCTAAAATGTGGAAAATAAGCTGAGTGCAATACATCTTGTGATCTAATCTTGAAATGTACTTTTTTTCCTTTAGGAATATGCAATTCTGAAACAACAATATCATCTTGTGCGTTAGGATCAGATAAATCTACACCTAAAGTATTTACACCTTCAATTAATCTAACGTTGGCTTTACCAAGAACATTATCTGTTCCAGAATATCTTGCAGTCCATTTAAATTGTTGAGCGTATAATTCGATTTCGATTGTATCTTCATCTTTGTCCACAAACATAATATCAGTCCAAGCATAAAGACCATAAAGAATTAAACCTGTCAAAACAATTGCTGGAATACCACTCCATATAACCTCTAATTTGTTATTGTCAGCAAGATACAAGGCTTTATTACTTTTATTTCCTCTGTATTTGAATGAGAAATAATGAACTAATGCCTGAGTAATAGCCTGAACTATAAAAATAAGAACCCAAGTAATATTCATCAAACTATCTACCATGCTACCATGCTTTGATGCTGGAGTATGAAGTACTAATGGACCCCATTTTATCAATCCATAGATTGTAAAAATATAAATGAATGCCAAGAAACCAAACATCAAATAACCTTGAACGTTATTATCACCATCATTAGCGACTTGTGAATCATCTTTAATGCTTCCTACCTGTGTCAAATCGAAAATTTTAGTCAACTGCCACAAAGCAATAGATAATAAAACTAAAACTATAATTACCAACAAACTTGTCATCTATTTTTTTTTAAATATTAATAATGAAAATGTTTACTTTCTTCAATAAACGGATTTCTTTTTGGCAACAAAGGCGCTTTAGTCAATGCTGTAAATACTACGTAAAGGAATAAACCTAAGAAGAAAAACACAGAAGATATTTCTGGAATTCCAATAAACCATTGATCACCTACTGTACCTGGCATAATCATATTGAAAAAATCAACATAGTGACCTAATAATATTACTGTACCAGCCATTACAAGTACCCAAGATATTCTTTTGAAATCAGTATTGATTAGTATCAACAATGGGAAAACAAAATTCATAACTACAGCCCCAAAGAACGGAAGATTATAAAGTTGGATTCTTGTTACGAAATAAGTAATTTCTTCAGGAATATCGGCATACCAAATCAACATAAATTGAGAGAACCATAAATAAGTCCAAAACACACTAAAACCAAACATAAATTTTGCTAAATCATGAATGTGACTTGTATTTACATATTCTAAATATCCTTTTGATTTCAAATACAAAGTAGTTAAGCAAATAACTGTTACACCACTAACTAAGAAACTAGCAAAAACATACCATCCAAATAATGTACTAAACCAATGTGGATCTATTGACATAATCCAGTCCCAAGACATAATAGATTCAGAAACAATAAAGAATACTAGAAAACCTGCAGACAATTTAAAATTCTTTTTATAGAAATTATCATCATTAGCTTCGTCTTGAGCCAAACAATTTTTTCTTGAATAAAATCTGTAAAGATTCCAACCAGCTAAAAATATTGCCGCTCTAACGATCCAAAAAGGGAAATTCAAATAACCCGATTTAGCTTGAATCAATTCATCGTGAGCAACAACTTGAGGATCCAACCAAACAAATAAATGATTAGAATCGAAAATGTGCAATCCACAAAGAAGTAATATCACAAAAAAGATAACAGATCCTACTGGAAGATAAGCCGTAATCCCTTGCATTACTCTAAACAAAACTGGAGACCAACCCGATTGCGCCACTTGTTGAATAGCATAAAAAGCTAATACACCAAGAGATACTAACATAAAGAAAATACAAGCAACATATAATGCAGACCAAGGTTTGTTTTGCAATTGATGTAAAACGTGGTTTAAATGTTCTTCGTGTTCAGCTGCTTCGTTTACCTCGTGTTTAACTGGCTCAGCTTTATGAGATGCTACAGCTTGTACTGCTTCAGTTGCAATTTTTGCTTCAGTAGAATCAGCAACTTCAGTAACCGAATCAGTTACTGCTTTTTCAGCATTCGGCTCAACGGCAATATGCTCTACTTCTGTTGTAGCGTGTTCTTCAGTAGCAACAGCGTGTTCATTTGCAGAGGCATGTGTTGCTTCTTGATGACCACCATGTTCTTGTTTAGCTAGAATTTTTTCTACGTCTTGAATATTTTTGGGTGCAGATAAAAAACCATATCCTATTCCTAAAAAGCCTACAACCATTAAGACTAGAGAAAATGTTTTTAATTTACTTGAAAATGTATACATATCTAATACAATGAGTTTGTTCTACAATTATAATTTACTTTTTAGATCCATCACATAAGACGCAACCATCCAACGCTCTTTTTTACTCAATTGATTGGCATGTGAACCCATATTATTAAGACCATAAGTTTCAACATGAAAAATACTTCCTTCGTTGATTTCTCTATCTTTATAATTAGGAACACCCAAAAACTTACCTTGCTTAACAAGATTCCCTTGTCCATCACCTGCATTTCCGTGACAAATAGCGCAATAAATTTCAAAAAGACCTTTAGCCTTTTCTATATCTTTTTCAGACAAAACACCAAGAGGCGATTTCAAGTTTGCTGCTTTAACAGCAATCAAAGCCTCAGGAGTATTTGGATATTCATAAACTTCAAATCCTCTATTTATGGTGCCCTCTACAGGAAGTTGTCCTTCTTTACCACCTTTAAAAACGTCAGCTTGGGAGTAAGTACCATAACTTACTGGCTCATACATATTAGGCATGTATTGGTAATTTGGTTTTGAATCATTTTTACAAGATGAAACCAAAATAGTAATACCTACTAAAAGTGTTATTTTATATATGCTTTTCATATCCACAATTAATGCTTATCAATTACTTTAACTTCTACTGCTCCTGTGTTTTCGAAGAAAGAAATTAATTCTTTTTCGTTATTATTTACTGCAACTTCCATCAAGAAATGGTCATCAGTAGTACGAACATCAGGATTTTCAGCTTCTTTAAATGGCCACAATCTACTTCTCATATAAAAAGTAATTACCATTAAGTGTGCTGCAAAAAATACCGTTTCTTCAAACATAATTGGTACAAATGCTGGCATATTTTCGATATAACTAAAACTTGGTTTACCACCTATATCCTGTGGCCAATCTTGAATCATAATAAAATTCATCATCCAAGTTCCAAATGATATTCCAACACAACCATAAATGAAAGCACAAATGGCTAATCTGGTTGGTGCTAGACCCATTGCTTTATCCAACCCGTGAACTGGGAATGGAGTAAAAACTTCTTCTATATGATGATGAGCTGCACGTGTTTTCTTTACGGCATCCATCAATATATCATCGTCATTATAAATGGCGTGTATTACTTTATTACTCATGGTGTGAATCTTTATTTGCTGCTCTCGCTTTTATAAAATTATCTCCAGTTCCTTTCAAAATTGTTTTTACCTCTGCTTGTGCAATCACTGGGAATGTTCTTGCATACAATAAAAATAATACAAAGAAGAAACCAATTGTTCCGATGAAAATTCCAATATCAACGAATGTTGGTGAAAACATTGTCCAAGATGAAGGAAGGTAATCTCTGTGTAATGAAGTTACAATAATTACAAACCTTTCGAACCACATTCCAATGTTTACTACAATCGAGATAATGAAAGAAAACATAATACTTGTTCTTAACTTTTTGAACCACATAAATTGTGGTGAAAATACATTACAAGTCATCATTGACCAATACGCCCACCAGTAAGGTCCAGTAGCTCTATTCAAGAAAGCATATTGCTCGTATTCAACTCCTGAATACCAAGCAACAAACAATTCAGTGATATAAGCAACACCTACGATAGAACCCGTAATCATAATGATGATATTCATCAATTCGATATGTTGAATAGTGATATAAGCTTCAAGATTAGAAACTTTTCTCATAATAATAAGCAAGGTATTTACCATTGCAAATCCAGAGAAAACCGCTCCAGCCACAAAGTATGGAGGGAAAATTGTAGTATGCCATCCTGGAATTACCGAAGTAGCAAAGTCCATAGATACAATAGTGTGTACCGAAAGTACAAGTGGTGTTGCCAAACCTGCAAGAACTAAGGAAACTTCTTCAAAACGTTGCCAGTCTTTTGCTCTACCGCTCCAGCCGAAACTCAAAATTGAATACACTCTTTTGCTGAAAGGAGTAACAGCTCTGTCTCTTAGCATTGCGAAATCAGGTAATAAACCAGTCCACCAGAAAACTAATGAAACCGAAAGATAAGTTGAAATTGCAAATACATCCCAAAGTAATGGTGAATTGAAGTTTACCCAAAGTGAACCAAATTGATTCGGAATTGGAACAACCCAATAAGCCATCCAAGGACGCCCCATGTGGATAATTGGAAATAAACCCGCTTGAATTACAGAGAAAATCGTCATTGCTTCAGCAGAACGGTTAATGGCCATTCTCCAACGTTGACGGAATAATAAAAGTACTGCTGAAATTAAGGTTCCTGCGTGACCAATACCAACCCACCAAACGAAGTTAGTAATATCCCAAGCCCAACCTACTGTTTTGTTTAATCCCCAAGTTCCAATACCAGTAGAAATGGTGTAAATAATACAGCCCATTCCCCAAAGGAAAGCTGTAAGTGCGATTGAAAATACAATCCACCATTGTTTGTTGGCTTTTCCTTCAACAGGAGCAGCAACATCTACTGTTACATCGTGATAAGTTTTATCACCTATGATTAAAGGTTTTCTAATGGGCGCGTCGTATATATGAGACATAATCCTTTAAATTGATTTTTAAAATTATCTTAAGTATTTCTAACTTTAACGTGATAGAAAACGTTTGGTTTTGTACCTACATGTTCTAACAAATGATACATTCTTTCGTCTTCAGCTAATTTGGCAACTTTACTTTCTGTATCGTTAACATCTCCAAAAACCATTGCACCAGTAGTACAAGCACTTGAACATGCTGTTTGGAATTCTCCGTCAACAATAACTCTTCCTTCGTTTTTGGCTGCCAAAATAGTAGCTTGTGTTTTTTGAATACACATAGAACATTTTTCCATAACCCCACGAGAACGAACGCTTACATCTGGATTCAATACCATACGACCTAAATCGTCATTCATATGGAAATCAAATTCGCTGTTTTTGTTGTATAAGAACCAGTTGAAACGACGTACTTTATAAGGACAGTTGTTTGCACAGTAACGAGTACCAACACATCTGTTGTATGCCATATGGTTTTGACCTTGACGGCTGTGTGATGTAGCTGCAACAGGACAAACTGTTTCACAAGGTGCGTGATTACAGTGCTGACACATTACAGGTTGGAAAGCAACTTGTGGATTATCTGATGCGTGTTCCATTTTTCTAAATCCACCTAAAGAACCTTTTGTTTCCTCATCTCCAAGTACAAATCCTGTCAAATCTAAACCATCCAATTCTTCTTTTTTCTTGTTGTCATCTTCAAAAGTCTCTTCAGAAGAATAATATCTATCGATACGCAACCAGTGCATATCGCGACTTCTTCTTACCTCAGATTTTCCAACTACAGGAACGTTATTTTCTGCGTGACAAGCAATAACACAAGATCCACAACCTGTACAAGCATTTAAATCTATCGAAAGATTAAAATGATGTCCAACAGAGCGATCAAATGAATCCCATAAATCTACAGTTGTTGATTTAACTTCTTTGTGATCCAATGAAACCATTGGTTGCGGATTCCATATTTCAGGATTCTTAGCGGTATTAAATATTTCTAAAGTTGTTTCTTTGATAATATCTCCTCTACCCATCAAGGTTTTTTGTCCTTGAACACAAGCAAATTCGTGTTCTCCTGCTCCTTTTGTCAAAGTAACAGATTGTACATTATTAAAGTCTTTATATAAAGAGTAAGCATTTACACCTACTTGCATTTCTTCTTTTAATGCTGCTTTTTTACCATAACCAAAAGCCAAGCCTACAGTACCTACAGCTTGTCCTGGCTGAACGATAACAGGAACATTTTCTAATGTTACTCCATCTGCCGTTTTGATAGTAGCATAACTTCCGTTCAAACCTCCGTTAGCAACAATTTCGTTTGATAATTCCAAAATTTTAGCGTCAGCATTCGAAACCGTAACATAGTTATCCCAAGAAACTCTTGTAATTGGATCTGGAAATTCTTGCAACCAAGGATTGTTTGCTTGTTGACCATCCCCTAAACCTGTTTTAGTATATAAAACCAACTCTAAGTTTGAAGATGCTTTTGCACGAGACAAAGCACTTGCAGCAGCTGTATAATCAGCAGAACCGGCGCTTGCAGAAGAAATTGCTCCTACATAGAATCCATCGTGCAATACTTGATTCCAAGAAGAACCAGCGATTACAGAAGAAGCTACTGATTTTAAATAATTATAATACGTTCCAGGAATACCATTCAATGACAATAAAACATCTTGAAATTGTTTAGTATCAAATAAAGGACGAATCGTTGGTTGAGTCAAACTATAAGTTCCTTTTGTAATAACTACATCTCCCCAAGATTCTAAATAATGAGGTGCAGCAGCAGCAATTGTAGAAACGGCAGCAGTCTCATCCTCTTTCATAGAGAAGCAAACAGAAAGATTTACTTTTTTCAATCCTTCAACAAAATCTTTTGAATTTGATAAAGAATAAACTGGATTCACTCCACTCATTATCAAAGTATGAACGCCTCCTGATTTCATAGAAGCAACCAACTGAGATACTGATAAATTAGATCCTTTTCTAATTTGTCTAGTTCCAACAGTTGAAAAAGATTCACTTGCTAATTTTTGATTGATGGCCAAAACCAACAATTGTGCGTTTTTATCTTGAATACCAGAAACTAAAACACCTTTACTTCCTGCTTTTGCAAGTTCTTGAGCAATTTTAGTAACTTCAGCTTTTAATTTTGCATCCAATGATACTGGAACCGAAGCACCAACAATTGTATTATATATAAGGACTAATGCTTGTTTTTGATTAGCGGTTGAAATTGCAACACGTTTATCAGCAGCAGCACCAGACAAAGTCATATTAGCTTCTAACTGGAAATGACGAGATATTTTTTGATTTCCTTTTGGTCCTTGTGGAATTCTTCCTTTTGCATAGCCGGAGTCATAATTCCCACCTTGCCAATCTCCTAAGAAATCTGCACCAACAGAAACAATAACCGAAGCTTTTGAAAAGTCATAATCAACCAAAGCTCTTTCTCCATAAACTGCTTCGAACGCATCTAATGTTTCTGATTCAGAAACAGCATCGTAAACAACGTGTTTTGCGTTTGGATTTTTACTAAGAAATTCAGCAATCAACTTTTCGGTTGAAGGACTTGCTAAAGTACTAGTCAAAAGAGCAACAGTGCCTCCTTTAGCTTTAGCATCAGCCAAACTTGATTTTAATTTTGAATCCACTTCAACCCAAGTAGCATTTTTACCTGCAATTTTTGGTTGTTTCAAACGCATACTATCATATAATGACAATACTGACGCATGGATTCTAGCATTGGCGGCAAATTTTGCACCAGGCATTGTATTATTATCAATTTTGATAGGACGCCCTTCACGAGTTTTTACTAACAGATTAGCAAAATCGTAACCATCAAAAACTGTAGTTGCATAATAATCTGCAATTCCAGGAATAATTTGTTCTGGTTGAACCACGTAAGGTATTGACATATGTACAGGACCTTCGCAAGCTGCAAGTGTGGCTGCCGCTGTGGTAAACCCAACGTACTTTAAAAAGTCACGACGTGTTGTAGCAGAAGATGACAAACTATCGCCATTTCCTAAAAATTCATCAGTAGGAATTTCTTCAACAAATTCGTTATTTCTAAGCGCCTCAACAATAGAGCTATTTCCGTCTAGCTCTTCAACACTTTTCCAGTATTTTTTGTTTGATGACATATTCTATAAATATTGTTTATTGTTTTTGGTTTTTGGTTTTTGGTTTGAAACTACAAACTACAAACCAAAGACTTTCTTTTTAGCTTTTTTTAATAATGACATTTACCACATTCCAAACCTCCCATTTGCGCTGCAGTCAATTTATCTACACCGTATTTTTTAGAAAGTTGTTCGTGAATTTTGGTATAATACTCATTCCCTTCCATTTTTACTTCAGTTTTTCTATGACAATCTACACACCATTTCATCGTTAGTGGCGCAAATTGTTTTTGAACTTCATAAGTTTGAACTGGACCATGACAGGTTTGACATTCAACTCCAGCAACATTAACGTGTTGTGAGTGATTGAAGTAAACAAAACTTTGCAAGTTATGAATACGAACCCACTTTACAGGTTCTGTTTTTCCGGTATATTTTTGATTGTCTTTATCCCAACCTACCGCTTTGTATAGTTTTGCAATCTCTTTGTCGTAAAAATCTTTAGAATACTCAGCAGTTGCAGTAGTGTCAGAAACTTCAGAAATGTTCTTGTGACAGTTCATACACACATTCAAAGATGGAATTCCAGCAGATTTTCCAACCCTTGCAGCCGAGTGGCAGTAATTACAATTGATTCCGTTACTTCCTGCGTGAATTCTGTGAGAATAATGTATAGGTTGAATTGGAGAGTAATCTTGATCAACACCTACTTGCATAAAGTAACCATAAACAAAGTAAGCACCTGACAACATTAAGAATATTACAGAAACCAAAACTAAAAATTGATTTTTAACAAATGCTTTCCAAATGGATATTTTAGGCTCTTTTAAAACCACATCAATTCCATTTGCAGAAGCCACTTTTCTTAAAACATTGTTTACCAAAACTAGCATTACAATAAGTATTGCCATTACTAAACACAAAGCACCAAGAATTACATTGTTTGAAATTCCACCAGTATTTGCATCAGTTCCCGGAACTTTCTCTCCACCAACTGGAGCAGCAGGAGCAGCAGCTTTTTCTTCCATTGTGTAAGCGATGATATTATCAATATCAGCTTCCGACAATTGAGGAAAAGCAGTCATTGGAATTTTGTTATTAGCTTCAAAAACTTTTACTGCCTGAGCATCACCTGATTTAATTAAATCAGAACTGTTATGAACCCATTTGTAAATCCAAGCTTTTTCATACTTAGCTCCAACACCTCTAAGAGCTGGACCAGTTGCTTTGGCATCAAGTTTGTGACATGCAGCACAATTTGTATTGAAAATTTCTTTTCCTTTTACTGCATCTCCACCAGAACTAGCTGCAGGAGCTGCAGTAGCATCTGCCGGAGTTGCTGTTGCAGCTGGAGCCGCTTCTTGCGCATAAGAACTTAACGATAAACTTAGCATTAAAGCTAAACTTAAATATAATTTTCTTGTAATCGAATTATGGTAACCCACCTTTTTCATATAGTTTAGTGATTATCTACAATATTGAATATGACTTTTTGTAAACATAAAATATGACAAAAATCATTTTTCTTAAAATATTCGACAAAAATACACTTTATGTGTTATTCTCAAAACCTTAAAATAGTCTTAAATATAATTTATACCAATTCTAAATAAGCGCCTTTCGTTTGAATTATTTATTAAACACTATTTTTGCATAAAAACACTATCACTATGAGAAATATAACCCCTATCAAAGCCATACTAACCTTCTTATTCCTTGGCTTTTATTCGCATTATGCCATAGCTCAAGACCAAAATAACACAGTAAATCAAGACCCCAAATTTGAACAATTACTGAATGAAAAAAGAAAAATAAATGCTTCGCTTACTGTAAATGACTCCTATAAAATTCAAATTTATACAGGCACTAGCGAAATTGCTAAAAAAACTTTGACCGAATTCAGGCAGGAATTCAAAGATATTGATGCTACAATTATCTTTAATACGCCAAATTATAAAGTTTGGGTTGGCAATTACAAAACCAGAATCGAAGCTGAAAAAACTTTGGCAGACATTAAAGACAGATACAAAAATGTACTTTTGATAAAGCCGAGTAGATAGATTTTCTGATTAATTCTAACAAAAAAAGCAACTCCAATTGGGTTGCTTTTTTTGTTTGTGTTTCATGCTACAGAATGCAATTTTAAGCTAATGTTTACGAGATATTTTCGTTATACCTAAAATAGTTTGATTTCCTATTTTGGACTTTCAATTACAACAACTTTGTGAGTTGCACGAAGTACGTTTTCAATGTATCTAACTTTATCAGTAGGTTTTGGTTTAGTTAATGTATCAATAGTTATATGATCATTTATTATTCCATCAATATAATTGACTCCCAACTCAGTAAATTTTAAATCATAAAAGGGTATTGTTCTATTATCAATCGCTCCAAAAGTATCAAGTTTAATCTTATATAATTGTTTCATTTCATAATCTATGTTTTTGGTTTTAGTCATATAAAACGAGATGTATCTACTTTTTATTTTTTCATCAAAGCTAGTTGTTATAGTATCTAAAACTCCTTTATATTCTATTTTACCATTATATAATTTATTTACATATACAGTGTCAGGAAAAACAAACTTTACAAAAGCTGTAGTTTCAGTTAAGTTTTTAGTTCTTCTTTTTTCTATAAGCTTATCCCTCTTACAGGAAAACACAAGCGATAAAATACTAATTAAGAATATTAATATTATCTTGTTTTGATTTTTATTAGGTTCCAACATTTTCAACTTAATTTTACACAAATAGTGCAGAATTACTTTCTGTGCTATTTCTAATTGAATCTAAACAAATCTACTAAAAATTCCTGTTATTTGAGAAAAACAATAACTGCCATTTAAAACAAAAAAAATCCCGATTGCTCGGGATTTTTATATAATAATCGAAATTTTATTTCAATTTCTTTTTGATAGCTACTTCGTGGAAGGCTTCGATAACGTCTCTTTCTTCGATGTCGTTGTATCCTTTTATTTGAATACCACAATCGTACCCTTTGGCAACTTCTTTCACGTCGTCTTTGAAACGTTTCAAGGCGATTAGCTCACCTGTGTGAACCACAACACCTTCGCGAATAATTCTGATTTTGGCATTTCTTAGAATTTTTCCATCCACAACCATACATCCTGCAATGGTACCTACTTTAGAGATTTTAAACAACTCTCTAATTTCGGCAGTACCAAGCACTTCTTCTTTCATTTCTGGTGCCAACATTCCTTCCATCGCATCTTTCAAGTCGTCGATTGCGGCGTAAATGATAGAATAGTAACGGATATCAATTTCTTCTTTGTCGGCTAATTGTCTTGCATTTCCAGCAGGACGAACATTAAATCCAATGATGATCGCATCCGAAGCAGAAGCCAACATAACATCGGTTTCAGTAATCGCTCCAACTCCTTTATGAATAATATTAATTTGGATTTCGTCAGTCGAAAGTTTAGAGAACGAATCAGACAAGGCTTCAACAGAACCATCTACGTCACCTTTAAGAATGATGTTCAATTCTTTAAATTGACCCAAAGCGATTCGACGTCCAATTTCATCTAAAGTAATGTGTCGTTGTGTACGAACAGATTGTTCACGCATCAATTGAGAACGTTTGGCCGCAATTTGTTTGGCTTCTTTTTCGTCTTCAAAAACATTGAACTTATCACCAGCAGTTGCAGCACCATCTAAACCTAATACAGATACAGGTGTAGAAGGTCCAGCTTCTTTAACAATATTTCCACGTTCATCATGCATCGCTTTAATCTTACCGTGATGTTTTCCTGCCAACATGTAATCTCCAACTCTTAGAGTTCCGTGTTGTACTAATATGGTAGAAACATATCCTTTCCCTTTATCTAAATAAGCTTCAACAACAGTTCCTTGTGCCGCTTTATTAGGATTAGATTTCAAATCTAAAAGTTCTGCTTCTAATAATACTTTTTCTAATAATTCTTTAACACCCATCCCGAATTTAGCTGAAATATCGTGTGATTGAATTTTTCCTCCCCAATCTTCAACCAATAAATTCATACCTGCTAATTTTTCTTTTATTTTTTCAACATTAGCATTTGGTTTATCAATCTTATTGATAGCAAATATAATTGGAACACCAGCAGCTTGAGCGTGAGAAATGGCCTCTTTGGTTTGTGGCATAATATCATCATCGGCAGCTACTACAATAATAGCGATATCGGTAACTTGAGCACCACGCGCACGCATTGCGGTAAACGCTTCGTGACCTGGTGTATCAAGGAAAGCAATTTTTTGACCGTCTTCCAAAGTTACTCCGTAAGCACCAATGTGCTGTGTAATTCCTCCTGACTCACCTGCGATAACATTTTCCTTACGAATATAATCCAATAAAGATGTTTTACCGTGATCTACGTGACCCATTACAGTAACGATAGGAGCTCTGAAAACTAAATCTTCTTCTTTGTCTTCAACAACTTGAATCGCTTCTTCAATATCAACAGTGATAAATTCTACTTCATAGCCAAATTCATCCGCAACAATGGTTAGCGTTTCTGCATCAAGACGCTGATTCATGGTAACCATAATTCCAAGTGACATACAAGTTCCAATCACTTTAGTAATTGGCACATCCATCATAATAGCGATTTCACCAACAGTTACAAACTCTGTAACTTTAATGGTTTTGCTACCTTCATCTAATGCTCTTTGTTCATCATCGGACTTTTGACGGTGTGTATCTCTTTTATCTCTTCTATATTTTGCTGCTTTCGATTTACCACCTTTTCCTTGTAGTTTCTCTAAAGTCTCTCTAATTTGATTTTTAACTTCTTCTTCGGTAGGCTCAACTTTAGCAACAATAGCAGGTCTCGCTCCTTTTACGAAGCCAGGTCTTGCACCTCTGTTAGCATTAAATCCTCCACCACCTCCAGCATTTGGAGTGATTTTATTTGGATTTGGTGCTCCGGGAACTCCAGGCGTTGCTGGTGGTCTTGGCGCACCTGGTTTTGGAGCAATCCTTTTTCTTTTATTTTTGTTGGCATTATTTGCCGCACTTCCAGGAGCTCCAGGAGTTCCGGGTTTGTTAGGCGTGATTTTTGGCTCTTCTTTTTTCTTTTTAGGTTTATTAAATTGAGATAAATCAATGGTTTGCCCCGTTAAAGTAGCACCAGATAATTTTTGGTATTTTGTTGTGATTGTTTCTTCAGCAGGCACTTCGTTTACTTGAGGAGTTGCTGCTTTAGGAGCTACAGCTTCCGTTTTAATCTCTTTAGCTTCAGCAACAGGCTTATTCACTATTGCTTCAGGAATCACTTTTTCTTGAACTGGTTCTTTTGGAAGAGTCACTTTTAACGGAGTCTCTTTTTGAATTGGTTCGCTTAGAATAGGTTTTGCTTGAGGAATTTCGGCTACTGGAACTGGTGGTGGAGTTTTTTCAACAACTGGTTCAGGTGTTGGAGTTGGAATTACTTTTTTTGGATTAAGATCAATTTTTCCAACGTGAACTGGCCCAGAGATAGTACCCTTAGCTCTGATGACTTCTTGACTTTTTTGACGCTCTTCATCCTGTTTGCGTTTGTCTTCAACTTCTTTTTCTCGTTCAATACGCAATGCTTCTTTCTCTTTCCTTTTCTCTTCCCCTACTTCTTTGGAAGCCTCTTTATTCCCCTTGTCGCCAGCAAATTGATTTTGCAGGATATTGAATTCTGCTTCAGAAATTTTTGTGTTAGGATTTGATTCAACAGAAACCCCCTTATCTTTAAGACATTCCACAGCTCTTTCTAAAGAAATATTTAATTCCCTCAAAACTTTGTTTATTCTAATAACTTTCTCTTCAGACATAAAACCTTTTTAATATTACCTTCTTTATTGTTCCTCAAACTAACTCTCTGCTAGAGAAGAAAATAAGGTTTGAAATTTATTTTTTTAAAGAATTGACTAGCTGTCAAATTCTTCTTTTAGTATTTTCATTACATCTAGAATTGTTTCCTCTTCTAGGTCAGTTCTTCTAACCAAATCATCTACATCTTGTTTCAAGATACTTTTTGCTGTATCCAAACCAATTTTTGCAAATTCTTCGATAACCCATTCTTCAATTTCATCTGAAAACTCAGTTAATTCAACATCGTCTTCATCTGCAACCGTACCCGCAACATCACCTTCACGAATTACGTCAAGCTCATAACCTGTTAATTGACCTGCCAATTTAATATTGTGTCCACCTCTACCAATTGCTTTAGAAACTTCTTCTAATTTCAAAAACACTTCCGCTCTTTTTGTGTCTTCATTTATTTTGATAGAAGAAACTTTTGCAGGACTCAATGCTCTAGTAATATACAATTGAATATTGCTTGTATAGTTGATAACATCAATGTTTTCGTTTCCTAATTCACGAACAATTCCGTGAATACGGGATCCTTTCATTCCCACACAAGCACCAACTGGATCTATTCTATCGTCATACGAATCTACAGCTACTTTTGCTTTTTCGCCTGGAATTCTCACTACATTTTTTACAATAATCAATCCGTCAAAAACTTCTGGAATTTCTTGTTCAAATAATTTTTCTAAGAACTTTTCTGAAGTTCTAGACATAATTATCTGAGGTTTATTTCCTTTTAATTCAACGCTTTCAATGATTCCACGAACGTTATCTCCTTTACGGAAAAAGTCAGATGGAATTTGTTTTTCTTTTGGCAAAACAATTTCATTTCCTTCGTCGTCAATCAAAATTACAACTCTTGGACGAACGTGATGTACTTCGGCAGTATAAATTTCGCCTATTAAATCTTTAAATTGTTTGTAAAGATTAGTATTATCGTGCTCATGAATTTTAGAAATCAAGTTTTGACGCAATGCTAAAATAGCTCTTCTTCCTAAATCTATTAGTTTCACTTCTTCTGAAACTTCTTCTCCTATTTCAAAATCAGGCTCAATTTTTCTAGCGTCAGACAATGTAATTTCTAAATGCTCTAAATCTAAATCATCATCCGCAACGATAACTCTTCTTTGCCAGATTTCCATATCTCCTTTATCTGGATTGATAATGATGTCGAAATTATCATCTGATCCAAATTTTTTCTTCAATGCATTTCTAAACACATCTTCTAATATCGCCATAAGCGTTACACGATCAATAAGTTTATCATCTTTAAACTCTGAAAATGAATCGATTAATGCTAAATTTTCCATGCCAACTATTTAATTAAAATGTTACTGTAACAATTGCTTCTTTTATTTCTACGTACGGTATTTCTTGTCTTTTTTGAACCGTTTCTTTTCCTTTTCCTAGCTTTTTGGCTTCTCTAGCTTTCCATGACAAAATTATAAAATTATCATTAGCTTCAACTAATTCTGCTTCAATTGTTTCGGTTGCTAATTTTACTATTAATGTTCTACCCACATTTTTCTTGTATTGGCGTACCATTTTCAAGGGGGAACCAACACCTACCGAGGCTACTTCTAAAGAAAAATCTTGCTCTTCTCGGTCCAAATTATTTTCAATTGCACGACTTATATCAATACAATCCTGCAAAGCTACTCCATTATCGCCATCTAAATTCACGATAATTTTAAAACTATCCGTTATTGTCAAATCAATCAGAAAAACAGAAGGTTTCTCCAACAATGCCTCAATTACTAAGCCGTTTACTTTATCTTTAAATGTCATATTTTATAAAAAGAGGCACGCTTTGCGTGCCTCATTATCTAGTTTTTTAATAAATAACTGTGCAAATATAGTGTTTTTTTTATAAATCAAAAATGATTGTTTCATGTTAAAAATATTTTGTAAATTTAATCAACCAAATTTCATGTCCTGTTTGTTCAATAATCTAAACACTTTTTATTATGAAACGGATTTTAGTACCTGTAGATTTCTCGGAATATTCAATTGAAGCTCTAAAAGTAGCCGCTCAAATTGCCCGAAAAAACAATTTCAAAATTATCCTTTTACACCTTTTAGAATTACCACATCAATCAAGTGATGCTTTCGGAAATGTTAATAGTATTCCTGAGATAGTATTTTTTAAAAACAAAGCTATTGAAAAGCTTGAAGTATTAATGGACTCTCCTTTTTTGCAAGGAATTGAAGTGCTTGAATCTATCGAATTCAAAAAGGTCGATGAAGGAGTTGTTGATGCAAGTATAAAAAACGATGTCGATTTAATTGTAATGGGGTCTCACGGAACATCGGGATTTAATGAATTATTAGTAGGTTCTAATACTGAAAAAATAGTTCGATATTCAGAAATTCCAGTTTTGGTAATCAAAAAAGGTGTGAAAGAGTTTAAAGCAAGCAACTTTGTTTTTGCTTCCGATTTTTTAAAAGAAACTCGAAAACCATTCCGAAAAATGCTTGAATTTGCAAAACTTTTCGATTCAAAATTATTTTTAGTAACCATTTGTACGCCTTCCAGTTTTAAAACCACGAGCGCTACCGAAAAAAACATGAATGATTTTATCGCTCATTTCGATATCGAAAATTACTCCACTCACATCTATAACGACACAAATATCGAAAATGGAATTATTAATTTTGCAAAAAGTGTAAATGCCGATTTAATTGGTATGTGTACTCATGGTCGAACAGGATTGGCGCATTTTTATAACGGAAGTATTAGTGAAGACTTAATTAATCACGCCATAAAACCCGTTATAACTTTCAAAATTTAAATCCCAAAGTTAACTCGTTGACAATTAAGCATAAAAAAACCTCTCAAAAATTTGAGAGGTTTTTTGTTGGTCTACAAGGACTCGAACCTTGAAAGACTGCACCAAAAACAGTTGTGTTACCATTACACCATAGACCAATTCCATTGCTGTTAAGCGAGTGCAAATTTAATACAAAATTTAATTTCTACAAATTTTTAACCAATTTTATTTTAATTATTTTTTAATTGATTTTAACGCCCTTAAACACATATTACCCAAAAGAGAAATTTGTTGAATCTGTTTTTTGGGAATTTTTTGTTAATGCACGTATGTTTCAATAAAAAAACATTTTCTTTGTATCTGAAAAATAATTAATTTTTTGCTTACAAAATATGACAACATTTAATTTCAACAAATGGAATACAATTACGGGTTGGTGCGCATTTGCAATTGCATTAATCACCTATACACTTACTGTTGAACCAACGATGAGTTTTTGGGATTGTGGCGAATACATTGCTACGTCTGCAAAACTTCAAGTGGGACATCCTCCTGGAGCTCCTTTGTTTCAAATGATGGGTGCCTTTTTTGCTATGTTTGCGATGGATGACAAACATATTGCTTTAATGGTAAATATGATGTCTGTGTTTTCAAGTGCTTTCACGATTTTGTTTATGTGCTGGTCTTCATCGATGATTTTGAAAAAAATAATTTCGCAATATTCAGAAATCAATAAAAACAATGCTATTGCCATTCTTGGCAGTTCCTTTGTTGGTGCATTGGCCTTTACTTTTTCCGATAGTTTTTGGGCAAGTGCAGTCGAAGCTGAAGTTTATGCAATGGCATCCTTATTCATCGCCTTGCTTTTTTGGCTGGGTTTGCGTTGGGAACAAGATATGGATTCTCCAAAAGGAAATAAATGGTTGTTAGTCATTTCGCTAGTGGTTGGGCTTACATTTGGAGTTCATTTTATGGCATTATTAACTATTCCTGCTATAGGTTTTCTATATTATTTCAAACACTATAAAGAGGTTACAGTCAAAAATTTTATTATTGCCAATATCGTTGTTGTAGCTGTTTTATTATTTATTTTCAAGTTATTATTGCCTTTAACAATGGCATTTTTTGGTAAAACTGAGGTTTTTATGGTCAACGAATTAGGAATGCCATTTGACTCAGGAACTATTTTCGTGGTTTTACTCCTTATTGCGTTCTTTTATTTTAGCTTAAAATACACTCGAGCTAAAGGTCTAATAAAATACAACACTCTTATATTGTGCATTCTTTTTATCCTAATCGGATTTTCGACTTGGATGATGCTGCCTATTCGTGCTAATGCCAATACAGTAATTAACGAGAACAAACCATCGGATGCGCGTGAAGTTTTGGCTTATTATAATAGAGAACAATACGGTTCAAACCCCTTGTTTTATGGCCCACAATATACTGAAGCTTTTGCAGGTTTAGACGAAAACAATCCTTATTTAGACAAGGCTCCCAATTATGAAAGAGATTATAAAACAGGCAAATATGTTATTGTAAATAATTTCAAAAATGCTGAACAAAATAGCGATGACAATCAAAAAACCTTTTTGCCTAGATTATGGAGTGGTGAGAATATTACAAGCTACATTAGTTTTACAAATCCTCCTGAATTTAAACTAAATCCTGATTATGCTTACGAACAGGATTTGCCAAAATATGGCGTTGACCCCAACCAACTTTCGGAAGAAGATTTAGCAAAAGCAACAGCACAGTTAAGAAATGAAATCGAAAAAACGGTTGTTGAATTCAGAAAAGCTTATGCTCAAAAACAACTTGACAATGACGACTATGTCAAATTCTTAAGAACCTACAGCGATTATTTAATTGTAGAGAAACCCTCGACATTTGATAATTTGAGATTTATGGCTGAATATCAATTTGGCTATATGTATTTCAGATATTTGATGTGGAATTTTGTTGGACGCCAAAACGACATTCAAGGAAGATACGATTATCAGGACGGAAACTGGCTAAGCGGCATTACTTTTATTGACGAATTGCATTTGGGAACCCAACAAAACTTGCCGTCGGATGTGTTAAATAACAAAGGACGCAATGTTTATTTCTTTTTACCCCTAATTTTAGGTCTAATAGGAATAATGTATCACGCTAGTAGAGATCGAAAAAGCTTTTATGTACTATTAGTTTTATTCCTATTTATGGGACTTGCTCTAAAAATTTACCTCAACGAAAGACCTTTTGAACCTCGCGAAAGAGATTATGCACTAGTTGGATCGTTTTATGTTTTTGCCATTTGGATAGGCTTTGGAGTCTATTCATTATATGAAAGTATTCAAAAATATTTAGCTCCAAAAATTGCTGGACCCATTATTATTGGTGCAAGTTTACTAGCAGTTCCTGCTCTTATGGCATTTCAAAACTGGGACGACCACGACCGTTCTGGGAAATATACTGCAACAGCATTGGCCAAAGCATATCTAGAATCATGCGATCCAAATGCTATTTTATTTACCATAGGTGACAACGATACGTTCCCGCTTTGGTATGCACAAGAAATTGAACACATCCGAACCGATGTCAAAATTGTAAATACAAGTCTGTTTATGACAGACTGGTATATTGATCAAATGAAAAGCAAAACATACGAATCGAATCCGTTGCCAATTTCATTTAATCACGACGAATATGTTGGAGACAAACTTGATTATGTAGCTCATATTCAAAAAGTAGAAAGCCGATGGGAAATCAAAGATTTTATCAATTTTATTAAACATCCAAAGTCAACCGTTGAAATGCAAAATGGACAAACTATTCATTTCTATCCAACAAACAAAATCAGGATTCCAGTTGATAAAAACAATATAATTCAGAACAAAGTGGTGGATGCGAAATTCAATGATTCTATTGTTCCCTACATCGACATCGACATCAAAGGAAATGCCTTATACAAAAATCGTTTGATGATGCTTGACCTTGTAGCTAACAACAATTGGAAAAGACCTATTTATTTTAGCCCAGGTGCATTTGAGGATGAAGATTATTTGTGGATGAAAAACTACCTCCAATTAGAAGGAATGATTTACAAATTAGTCCCTATAAAAACCAAAGTTGACAAAGACACAAATCCTATGGATATGGGTGGTCTTGATGCTGATAAAATGTATGGAATTGTAATGAAATGGGATTGGGGCAATAGCAATGGAGACATTTATCACGACCCTGAAACTCGAAAAAACAGCATTTCTTATCGTTCTGTCTTATCTAGACTAATGGACAAACTAATTGCCGAAGGAAAATTGGATAAAGCCAAAAATATAATCAACTTGTCTTTAACAAAAATGCCTGTCGAAAAATTTGGTTATTATTCAATGGTAGAACCATTCGCAAAAGGATATTACCAAATAGGTGAAAAAGAAAAAGCACAACAACTTCTTGGAAAATTGATTGGAAAATATAACGAAAACTTAAATTATTACGGTACTTTAAGCTCTTCTGACCAAGTTGATTTAGCTATTGACATCATTACAGACATCGAACGTTACAGAAGTCTATTGCACGTAATGAAAGAAAGTGGCGACATCCAATTGTACAACAAAAGCCGACCAGTATTCAACACCTATATCAAAATGTTTGAACGTTTTGGTCGAGACAGAGAATAACTATTTTTAAAAATTGAAATCAAAATGTAGCCTTATTGAAAAATAACGCTGCATTTTTTTTCATCTAATAAAAACTGAATAATGAATTTCTATTGGGTCAAAACAAATCGTTTTATTAAAAAGCTATTCAGCAATTATGTTTGGGATATTCCTAATACTGAAAATAAAATATACCTCACTTTTGACGATGGACCAACACCAGAAATAACCCAATGGGTTCTTGAAGAATTAGAAAAACACAATGCCAAAGCTACTTTTTTTTGCATTGGGAATAACATCAAAAAACATCCAGAAATTTTCGAAAAGTTAATCTCCAAGGGACATTCTATTGGGAATCACACTTTCAATCATTTGAATGGTTGGAAAACTTCGACTGACGATTATTTAGAAAATTCTCGTCTCTGTGAAACGATCTGCAATCTATTTCGTCCTCCTTACGGCAAAATCAAAGCCTCTCAGGCAAAAAAACTTAAACAATTAGGCTACCAAATAATTATGTGGGATGTTTTGAGTGCCGATTATGACGCAACAATTACCAAAGAAAAATGTTTGGAAAATGTAGTCAAAAATGTTCAATCAGGAAGTATAATCGTATTTCACGACAGTTTAAAAGCATTTCCAAATTTGGAATATACTTTGCCAAAAGCTCTGGAAATTTTGAATGAAAAGGGATTCGTTTTTGAGGCAATTAAATAAATTGTTCTTGCTTTCAATTAAAGATAATCTTGAACCAAGCCAATAATAGTATTAGCATCTAATTCTCCTGATTGTCTCCAAATCATCTGGCCTCCTTTGTAAATCATCAACGTAGGAAGACCCTTGATTCGCAAGGCTTCAGCAAGCTCTTGATTTTTATCCACATCAATTTTAATAACTTTTGCCTTGTCTCCAAGAGCTGCGGCAACATCTCGAATTACTGGATGCATCGAAACTGATGATTCATTCCAATCTGTGTAAAAATCAATTAACACAGGAACTTGCGCACTTATAAGTTCTCCAAATTTTGACATAAAACCAACGAATTTAATTTTCTAAATCTATTGAAAAGAGATAAATATAATACAAATGTAGCATTTTAAACGAATTATGCTACATTCTTACCTTTTTTTAGTTGAATTACTGTAATTTCAGGCATAATCCCTACTCTACCAGGATAGGCGTGAAATCCGAAACCTCGATTCACATAAATATATTTCCCTTCGGTTTCAAACAAACCAGCCCATTGTTTATAGACATATTCTGCAGGACTCCATTTAAAAAACCCTGGTATTTCTATTCCAAATTGCAAACCATGTGTGTGCCCAGAAAGCGTTAAATGAAAATCTTTTGGGTGTTGATTAATCTCGGCATCCCAATGACTCGGATCGTGACTCATCAAAATTTTAAAATCCTCTTTAGCCAAGCCTTTGGAAGCTTTGTTCAAATCACCTGCTTTTTTAAACTTAACTCCCCAATTTTCAACACCAACCAAAGCAATTTTATCCGATCCTTTTTGAATGAATTGGTGTTCATTCAGCAACAATTTAAAATCTATTTGTCCGTATAAATTTTTGATCGCTTGAAAATTATCATTTTTAGCTGCTTCAGTTGGCCAAGTCACATATTCTCCATAATCGTGATTCCCTAGCACTGAATATTTTCCGTATTGATGTTCCTTAATCCTCTTGAATGTCTCAATCCAAGGATGCATTTCCTTGGCATCGGTATTGACAATATCGCCTGTAAACAAAATCATATCCGAATTTTGCTCGTTGATTAAGTCAATGGCGTAATTTATTTTATCGGGATTATCAAAACTTCCGCTATGCACATCGGATATTTGAGTAATGGTAAAACCATCAAAAGCATCGGGCAAATCAGGAAAAAAAACTTGTTGTTTGATTACTTTGTAGTTGTATTTCCCTAAAGTCATTCCGTAAATCAAAGAGCTGAAGGGGATAGCTGCCAACGCCAATGCCATTTGACTCACAAATTTTCTACGCTCAGGCAAGAAAGAACTGTTTTTAGTATCGCCAATAAAATGACTAATGGTTCCTGATGAAAATCTGTAAATATCTTCTAAAAACAAAACAAATGTTAAAAGTATTTTGGGCAAGAAAACTACTAACAAAAGCCCTAAAGTCATCATTGTCATTTGAGTTTGCCCTACACTTCTATCAAAATTTAAAAACTGATAGACAATAAAACCAATAACAGCAACAGAAAGCAACAAATAGGCGATTAACATCCACCTAGTATTAGTCATAGTTCTAACAACTTGAAAAGAATAAAATTCAATTAGTAAAATAATAAATAAAAATAGTAATAAACGAGATATCATTTTGGGTATTTTTTAGCAAATGTAAATAACTGCTTCGTTTCATTACTCGGCATTAATTCAATTTTAACTAAAACAGTATCAAAAAAGCACTTCTTAAACTAAAAAGGGACTACAAATCTCTTTATGTCAACTCATTTCAAAAAGCAAAAGGGCTTTAAACACAAAGTTCAAAAATAAACAACCCAAAAAGTTTTAAACTTTCGTTACTTTTACACCTCAAATTTTATTTCAATGTCACAAAAACGTCTTTTCCTGCTCGATGCTTACGCTTTAATCTTTCGCGGTTATTTTGCTTTTATTAAAAACCCAAGAATCAATTCCAAAGGAATGGACACTTCGGCCATTATGGGATTTATGAATGCCTTGATGGACGTAATCAAAAGAGAAAAACCAGACCATTTGGCAGTAGCTTTTGACAAAGGCGGAAGCACTTATCGCTACGAAATGTACCAAGAATACAAAGCCCATCGCGATGAAACTCCCGAAGCCATAAAAATTGCCGTTCCTTATATTCAAGAATTATTGAAAGCGATGCACATTCCTATTATCGAAGTCAAAGGCTTTGAAGCCGATGATTTAATTGGAACTTTAGCCAAACAAGCCGAAAAAGAAGATTTCAAAGTCTATATGGTGACTCCTGATAAGGATTTTGCCCAATTGGTTTCCGAAAATATTTTTATGTACAAACCCGCTCGAATGGGCAACGATATCGAGATTTGGGGAATTCCCGAAGTTCTAGCCCGATTCGAAATCGACCGTCCAGAACAAGTGATTGATTTCTTGGGAATGATGGGCGACGCAGCCGATAATATTCCGGGATTACCAGGTGTTGGCGAAAAAACAGCCAAGAAATTCCTGAAAGAATATGGCACGATGGAAAACCTTTTGGCCAATACACATCAATTAAAAGGAGCCATAAAAGATAAAATTGAAGCCAATGCCGAATTGGGTTTATTATCCAAAAAATTAGCCGCTATTCTACTGGATTGTCCCGTGACATTCAATGCCGAAGACTACGAATTATCAAAACCCGATGTTGAAAAAACAGACGAATTGTTCCAAGAATTGGAATTTCGCCAGATGAAAGCGCAGTTTGATAAATATTTTGGAACCGGAAAAGAATACGACGAAATCGACACCAACGGAAATGGAACTTCTAGCGAGATACCTGAAGCAATAAAAAAAGCTCCTGCGAAAAAATCGAACGAAGACCAATTTGATTTATTCGGATTTTCGGATGAAGAAAGTGGTGAAGAAAAATCGAGTTCACATTATGCGACTTTAGAAAACACGGAACATTTTTACCAAAGTATTCAAGGCGATTTTGCCGTAAAATTATTGCTGCAAAATTTGATGAACCAAACTTCGGTTTGTTTTGACACCGAAACTACAGGAATTGATGCCTTGAATGCGGAATTGGTTGGAATGTCATTTTCTTTCGAAAAAGGAAAAGCATTTTATGTTCCTTTTCCCGAAAACCAAGACGAAGCACAAATTTTGGTAGATAAATTCAAACCGTTTTTCGAAAGTGAAAGCATCGAAAAAATTGGTCAAAACATCAAATATGATTTGAAAATCCTTTCACATTATGGCGTTCAAATCAAAGGAAAATTGTTTGACACAATGATTGCGCATTATCTAATCAATCCAGATATGCGTCATAATATGGATGTTTTGAGTGAAACTTATTTGAAATATTCTCCAAAATCGATTGAAGATTTGATTGGAAAGAAAGGTAAGAATCAAAAATCGATGCGCGACGTTGCCTTGGAAGAAATCAAAGAATACGCCGCCGAAGATGCCGACATTACTTTTCAATTAAAACAAAATTTCAGTCCGATTCTCGACAAAGCCGAAACCAAAAAACTGTTTGACGAAATCGAAATTCCATTAATTCCTGTTCTTGCCGCAATGGAATTGGAAGGAATTAATCTAGATGTTCCTTTCTTGAAATCGATGTCCGTTGAAATGGCAAAAGAAAGTGCTGCATTGGAACAAAAAATATACGAAACAGCCGGAGAAAAATTCAATTTGGCTTCACCCAAACAACTCGGCGACATTTTGTTCGACAAATTAAAAATTGGCGGAGCCAAACAAAAGAAAACCAAAACCGGCCAATATGCCACCGGAGAAGAAATTTTAAGTTATTTGGCAAACGACAACGAAATTGTGCGCGACATTCTCGAATGGCGTCAAATGGTAAAATTACAAAGCACTTATATTGATGCATTACCCAACCAAGTCGATAAAAAAACAGGTCGCGTTCACACTGATTATATGCAAACAGTGGCCGCAACGGGACGTTTGAGTTCCAATAATCCGAACTTGCAAAACATTCCGATTCGTACTGAAAGAGGTCGATTAATTCGAAAAGCTTTTATTGCTCGTGACGAAAATTACACTTTAGTTTCTGCTGATTATTCCCAAATAGAATTGCGTATAATTGCTGCTTTGTCTGGAGAAGAAAATATGATTAAAGCATTCCAAAATAACGAAGATATTCACAAATCGACCGCTGCCAAAGTATTCAATGTGCCTTTGGAAGAAGTCACCAAAGAACAACGTAGCAATGCCAAAACCGTGAATTTTGGGATTATTTATGGGGTTTCTGCCTTTGGATTGAGCAACCAGACTTCGCTTTCGCGAAAAGAAAGTGCCGAGTTAATTGATGCTTATTATGCGACTTATCCCAAACTGAAATCTTATATGTCGAATCAAGTAGATTTTGCTAGAGAAAATGGATATGTTCAAACGGTTTTGGGAAGAAGACGTTATTTGAAAGACATCAATTCTGCTAATATGATGGTGAAAAGTGGCGCGGAACGAAATGCTGTAAATGCCCCAATACAAGGATCTGCAGCCGATATCATCAAAATTGCAATGATTAATATTCACAAAAAATTAGTTTCTGAAAACTGGAAGTCGAAGATGTTACTGCAAGTACACGATGAGCTTGTGTTTGATGTTCATAATAGCGAATTAGAGAAAATTCAACCGATGATTAAACACGAAATGGAAAATGCCTTTAAAATGGATGTTCCATTAGATGTTGAAATTGGAATGGGGAAAAATTGGTTGGAAGCACATTAGAAAATAGTGTTCAGTTGGCAGTTTTTAGTAATCAGTTGCAATTAAAATTACAAAATAATGAAAAAATTAATTATACTCTTTTTTATATTTCATTCCATAATTGCATTTTGTCAGAGTCAAGAAGACACCTATTTAGAAGGCACAATAGCCAAAAGTAAAATCTATATGAGGATACATATTTTTGGCTCTGCTACTGAAGAACCAAATGCGAATGGTGTTTATTTTTACCAAAATTCATTAAAAGATATTCATCTGGAAGGAACACAAAAAAGCAATGTTTTTACTCTTGTTTTTAAAAACCAAGATACGATTTACGAAAAATTTATTATAACAAAAACAGGAAAGAATAATTTTGAAGGAACTTGGAGTAATGCTCAAGGAAAATCATTTCCTGTAAAACTCTCCCAAATTGATTTTTCCAATTATAAATCAACTTTATTAGAAGATTATTATGGAGATGAAAAATTCTATCTTATAAAAAATAAATTTCTTGAATTCAAAAAACAAAAAACTACTGTTTACAAAAACAAAGAATTTGTTTGGTACACCGAAAAACATTGTAACGCCCTTTTTTTTAGATTAGGAGATACTTTTTTGGAAAAAAACAGAAATATAGTTAATCCCGTTTTAGAAAAAACTCATATTAAAAACACTTTAGCCCAATTAAATTGTTCATCAAATTTTGAATATAATACGGGAGGAAATATAAGTTTTGATACCGAATTAACTTTTTTAAACAGTAATTTACTTGGTTTTAAAACATCCTCAAGTTGGTATTGCGGCGGAGCTTATCCTGACAATGGAACTACAGGATATTTAATTGATTTGAATACGGGCAAAAATTATGAGATAGATGAAATCATTGCTTTTGACAAAAGTGTTACAACAGAAAAAGAAAGTAATTTTGACACTTGGGTAAAATACAGACAGAACTATTTTGCACCTAAACTATTTGCCATTGTAAACAGCGAACAACATTTTGTAAAACCAAAAGAAAATGACGAAGATTCTTGTGATATGACAGACTTAGATAGATGGTGGGGCGATGAAACTTGGGTTTACACTGAAAAAGGAATCGAATTTACTCCCTCTTTTCCACATGTAATAAGAGCTTGTCAAGAAACTTATTTAGTCCCTTTTGAGAAATTAAAAAAGTATAAAAACCCTAAATTTAAATACGTTTTTTTTTAAATTTTCTTGTTTTTATTTGTAAATCTTATAGTTCCAAGTCTATTCTCTTTGTATCATTAAGTTGACTATTTCCTTTGCAAGAAAATAATATTTTTCTTTTGATGTTGAAATAAAAGCAAGGAATTTGGATAATAATCTTTATATATTTGCCTAAACACAATTGGATGAACTCACTTTCACTTTCCGAAAAATCAATAAAACAGATTAAATCAATAACCAATAGTTCTTATTTGGATATCATTGGTTTAGTGATTGTAATTACCGCATCCTTTATTTTAGAATACCAAAAAACGGTTTTCAATTTTACATTTCAGCATCAGAAATATGTTTTTTATTTGGGTTATCTTTCAATTGTAAATACTAGTCTTTCGATGATTGGTAACAGATTGGTAACCAAGAAAAATAATATTGGAAATATTTTATCTACTTGCAATACTTTCTTGAGTGGTTCTATCGACTATTTACTCGGGAATATTGGTGCAATTTTGACTTATCCTGTAACCTTTATTGGGAATTATCTCGTTTTCAAAGCTTGGAAGAAAAGCAAAGTTCTTCGTTCTGTAGATTTTATTTTTTATAGAAATTTAATTCTAGGTTTTGTTTTTTCTTTTCTATTAAACTATATTGCCTTCAGATATTTATCTGAAAAATCGATTGATTGGAAATTGTTTTTTGCAGTAACAATTCCAGCGGGATTGACTTTTGGAGGCACCTTTAATATGGCTAGGATGTATCCCGATAATTGGTTTATGTGGCAAATCTATAATTTAACCAAAATGGTTCAAAATATCTTGCAAATGAATATTGCCAATACAGTAAAATATATTTTCTATTTTTTTAATGCCATTCTAGGCTACATTACTTGGAAAGACGATAAGAAAAAAGGAAATGTTTAATCTTAAAAATACAACCGCCCATTTCCATCTTATAATTTTGATGCGAAATGGGCGGTTTCAAGAGAAATATTAGATTATTTATCTAAATTTATATTCAAATCATCGTGTTTTTCGTGTTTAATAATTTTAGCATTCACCATAAAATAAACATATTCGGCCACATTAGAACAATGATCTGAGATGCGCTCTAAATGTTTTAATGCTATAACCAAATTAGTTCCTGAAACCACTACTTTAGAATGGGATTTCATTTCATCAATAATGTGGTCGATTATTTCATCGCCTTTAGTTTTGATATTTTTATTCAAAGTTAAAATTTCGGCGATTGTTTTTTCGTCTAGTGTCGATAGGCACTCATTAGTTTTTGCAGTAATCAATTCAACTTCTTTGGCCAAATCTCCTATTTCAAACTTTGTGATTAAATCGTGCTTTTCCTTAATGTTTTTGGCTCTTTTTATAACACTCACCGCCAAATCACCAATTCTTTCAATCTCGTTACTTATTTGCATGGAAGCCATAATAAAACGCAAATCAGAAGCTACTGGTTGTTGCAAAGCAAAAATACTTTGACAAATTTCGTCGATTTTCACATCTAATTTATCAATTTTTATTTCGGTTTTCTTGACTTCTTTCCCTTCAATAGGTTCAAACAAAAGGGCTTTAACCGATTCGCCAACTTGGCTAACAGCAAGAGTCCCAATTTTTATAATTACGTTTTTTAGTTTTTCTAATTCCATTTCAAAATGTGTCATCTTACAATTTTTAGTTTAAAAAGGTCAATCGGTCAATTAGTTAATTGGTTAAAACAATTAAATGATTAACCAATTTAAACCATTATCCAAATCTTCCCGTGATATAATCCTCGGTTTGTTTCTTTTCTGGTTTGGTAAATATAGCATTTGTTTTCCCCATTTCAATCAATTCTCCCATATAAAAAAATGCGGTATGATCGCTAGTTCTAGCAGCTTGTTGCATATTATGAGTCACAATAATAATGGTGTAATTTTCTTTTAATTGATGCACCAATTCTTCAATTTTTGAAGTTGAAATCGGATCCAAAGCACTTGCTGGTTCGTCCATCAAAATAATATCTGGGCTTACAGCCAATGTTCTAGCAATACACAAACGTTGTTGTTGACCTCCCGATAATCCCAAAGCCGAATCGTCTAATCGGTCTTTGAATTCATCCCAAATAGCAGCTTGACGCAAAGAAGTTTCAACGATTTCGTCTAATTGTGTTTTGTCTTTCAAACCGTTAATTCTTGGTCCGTAAGCCACATTTTCATAAATAGATTTCGGAAAAGGATTCGATTTTTGAAAAACCATTCCGATTTTTTTTCGAATGTTAACCACATCGACATTTTTATCGTAAATATCAACGCCTTCAACTAGCATTTCTCCGGTGATTTTTACACTCGGAATCAAATCATTCATTCGGTTAATGCATCTCAAAAAGGTTGACTTACCACAACCCGAAGGCCCGATTAAAGCAGTGACCTTATTGGCAGGAATCTGCATCGAAATTTCTTTTAATGCTTTCTTTTCGCCGTAGTATAAAGATAAATCGTTAACCTGTATTTTTATATCTCTCATTTTATATTTTTATTTGATAGAAAATACGATTTTTAATCTGCAATCAAAAATCGTTAATCTGAAATCTGCAATCTTTATTTTGCTTTTCTTCTAATTCTGGATCTAATAACTACTGCAACTAAATTCAATGATAATGTTAAAATCAACAACACCAATGTAGTTGCAAATTGAATAGGCATTGTTTTCTCGACATCCGAAGATTGGGTTGACATAATATAAACGTGATAGCCCAAATTCATAAATTGGTCGCTCAAAGAACCTGGCAATGTGGCCAAATAATAAGCTGCTCCTGTAAATAAAATAGGGGCTACTTCGCCAGCACCTCTACTCACTGCAAGAATTGTTCCTGTCATAATTCCAGAAATAGAACCCGGAAAAACGACTTGTTTTATCGTTTGCCATTTGGTTGCTCCCAATGCTAAACTCGCTTCTCGCAATTCTCTTGGAATTGTTTTCAAGGCTTCTTCTACTGAAACTATAATCACAGGTAAAGTCAATAACGCCATTGTTAAACTCGCCCAAAGAATATTGGGTTGCCCCCAATGCAATTCGCCTCCATTAAAAGTCGAATCCATTCCTTTTCCCATAAATTGGATAAAAAAGCCCAATCCGAAAAGTCCAAAAATGATCGAAGGTACTACTGCCAATGTTCGAATTGAAAACCGAACCGCTGCTGCAAATTTCGATTTTTCATGAGCGTATTCTGTTAAGTAAATTGCTGTGATTGTCCCAAAAGGAACTGCCGCAATCGACATTACAATAACCAAAATAAAAGTTCCAATCAAGGCTGGAAATATTCCACCTTTAGTCATTCCATCTGTTGGAAAGGAACTAATGAATTCCCAAGAAAACTTATCGCGTCCTTGGTAAATAATGATTCCTAAAATAACAAATAAGATGGCAATTATCAAAAGAACCGCAATTTGAGTAATCCCAATTACTGCTTTTTCTTTAATTTCTTTGCCTTTGTTATTATTCGATTTAGAAAACGGATTTTCTATTATATCCATTGTATTTTCCATATTATTTACCTTGGAATTTTTTGATTAATTTTCCTTTGACATAAAATTCCGCTACGGCATTTAATATGAAAGAGAAAATAAAAAGCAACGAACCGATGAAAAACAACACACTATAATGAGTTTCTCCAAAAACTGTTTCGGCCATTTCAGAACCAATAGTTGCAGCAAAAGTTCGCACACTTTCAAATGGATTTGCCGACAATAAAGCGGCGTTTCCTGTTGCCATTAAAGCAATCATTGTTTCGCCAAAAACACGACCTACACCTAAAAGTAAGGCTGCAAAAATTCCCGGAGTAGCTGCTGGCAAAATCACCGAAAAAGCGGTTTGAGCTTTGCTGGCTCCTAATGCCAAACTGGCTTCGGTATAGGTTTTAGGAACTGCCGATAAAGCATCTTCTGAAATGGTATAAATAATTGGAATCGCAGCCAATGCCATCGCCACGCCGCCAATAAAAGCATTCAATCTGGAATCATAGCCAAAAATATCTTGGAAAAAAGTAGCCAAAACCATCATTGCAAAAAATCCAATCACAACAGACGGAAAAGCCGCTAGCATTTCGATAATCGGTTTGATGATTTCTTTTCTTCTATTGGATGCAAAACAAGAAGTATAAACTGCCGCTAAAATTGCCAAAGGACCAGCAATCAACATTGCAATTAAGGTAACTTTTAAAGTTCCAATAAGCAAAGCAATTAATCCAAAACGAGGATTATCGGAAACGGGCACCCATTCGGTAGTGAAAAAAGTACTCCACGTTCTATCCTCTCCTTCGTTGTTTTGGGTAACTTTTTCGTCAACAGCAACTACTTCTTCTGAAGCAGAATCGGGATTCAAATCTTCGGTTACCGTTCCGTAGGTTTCGGGTTCTGAACTTTCTTCAGCTACTGGATTCAACTCTTCTGTAGGTGTTCCGTAGGTTTCGGGTTCTAAACTTTCGGCTGGTTCGCCATAGGTTTCTGGCTCGCTTTCTGTTGAAGTTTCGCTTCCGTAGGTTTCAACTGTTGCGCCAGTAATTGTTTGCGTTTCCGTTTGAACTTGGACTTTTTCAGCTGCACTAAAAAGCGGCAGCGACTCTTTGAAAACAAAAATAAAAATCAAGAAAATGATAGCAATCGAAAGAAAGGCTACCGAAGAAATAACTTTTTCAGCAAGAAATTCAGAAAGTCTGAATTGTTTTTTTAAACTTTCTTTGGTAAAAGTGGGTTCTTTTGGAAGTGGAGAATTCATTTATTAGATTTAAGAATTCATAAAAAATCCCTCTCCAATGAATAGAGAGGAATTTCATGTTTTATTATTTTACTGGAAAATATCCTACTGCAGCAATCATTTTTTGACCTTCTGGACTCAAAACCCAATCAATAAATGCTTTGGTTTCGCCAGTTGGTTTCGATTTCAAATACATATATAAGTATCTTGAAATTGGATACGTTTTGTTTTTTATTGTTGCTTCAGTTGGTAAAACACCTTTGCTTTTAGCATCTTTTTTTACTTTACAATCTTTCACGCCTTCGGCATAAGCTGCACCACCGTAACCAATAGAATATTTATCTTTTTTCACTGCATTAACAATCGCAGCAGTTCCTGGCAAAGTTTGACAAGCTGGAGAAAAATCAGTTTTTACTACGTGTTCTTTGAAAAATTCGAAAGTTCCTGAACTACTTTCTCTTCCGTACAATTGGATTTTGGCATCAGCTCCACCTACTTGTTTCCAGTTGGTAATTTTTCCAGAGAAAATATCTCCTAATTGTGCTATTGTCAATTCAGAAACTGTATTTCCTTTGTTCAAGAAAACAGACAAACCATCTTTAGCACAAGCAATTTCGATTCCGCTTTTATTGTATTTTGCTTTTAACTTTTCAACTTCTGCAGGTTTAATTGGACGACTTGAATTGGCTATATCCGTAGAACCGTTAAGCAAGGCTGCCAAACCAACACCCGATCCACCTCCTGTAACTTGAATAGTAGTTCCTGGGTGTTTTTTCATATAAGCTTCTGCCCATTGTTGGGACAAAATAACCATTGTATCTGAACCTTTAATCGTTATTTTACTCAAAGTAGTAAACGAATATCCAATAGTCATTACGACTACTAACAAGGCTGCAATTCTTAATTTAGTTGTATTCATTTTTGATATTGTTTTTAATTTTTGACAAATGTATAATCGCAATGTTAAGTCTGTGTTATGTTAGTATTATTCAATCTTTACTATTTGGGTTGTTTTTACAATTGTTTTACGATAAAGAAAAACTAGGGTAATCTTCAAAGTCAAAAAAAAGAGGCTATTTCCCGATTTCAGAAATAGCCTCTTTTTTTTATTGAATGAAATTTAAAAATTAAATTGTGCTTGCAGTCTTAATAAATTTCCACGCTGTCTGTTGTTTGGAAGTGCACTATCTTCGAATGTTCTGTCAGCAATCACCCATTCGGCTACTAATTCGAATGCTTTGAATGGTTGCCATTCTAGACCCAATTCATAATCTCTTACCACATAACTTCTAGCGTCTTTTTCAAATTTCTTTCCACCATCATAGTATTGAAATTTAGCAAAAGGATATAAAAAATGGTGTTTGGCTAAATTTACATCCCATTTATAATTCAAAGTAATATATCCACCTTCAAGACTTGAAACATCAACTGTGTTAGTCACCTTATCATAACGTGGTCCTTTTCCAATGTTGTACTCTGTTTGGATACCAAATGGTTTTGGATACAATACAAAAGTAGCTCCTACTCGTTGATCTAAGGTGTATTGTTTATTTGGAGTTGTTACTCCGGTCGATAATTCGCTAGTAAAAGCCCATTTTCCTGTGTAGGCTTGTAAACCTGGCTCGATTATTTGATTTCCAATAACAAACGGATAGGTTACTCTAGTTACTACATGTAGGTTTCTATTTGCTTCTGATTTATTTGCGGTTTGCCCATTATAAGCTCCAAAAGCAAACACACCATAATCTCCCGAACCTTTATATCCTTCTTTTACAAGCATCGCAAAACGTTCTCTGATTTCAGCAGGAGCCCAGTAAAAAAATGCTCCTAAATCGCGTTCATTAGCCACAGCACTATTCAATCCGTCGTTACGGTCTAAAGTCAAACGATTTTGACTTGATTGCAAATTTTCAAATCCAAAAGGTATTTTACTTTGACCCAATCTAACTCTGAATTCTCTTTTTTTGTCAAAAGAAATATCAGCATAAGCGTCTCTAATTTGGGCAAAATGATTTACACCTGACCCTGGTGAACTTGCAAAATCAGGTTGAAAATAAACATATACATTAGGATGAACTTGCCCCGAAAACACAAGACGAGCTCTTCTTATAAAAAAACCATTGTTTGATTTTGCATCTGGAGCGGTTGAAGTTGTTCCCCAAGATTTGTCACATTGTTCACAAGATACTTTGTCATTTGTAGAAAATAATCCGTTGTAGCGAACTTGCACATATCCACGGATAGACAATTTGTTGTACCAAGCCTCTTTATCCGCTTTTTCTTTGTCGGCTTTCTCTTTTGCAACTTGTTTTTCTTTATCAACTTGCTTTTCCTTGTTAACTGAATTGATAGAATCTAAAATACGAACTACTTCTTTTTTGATTTCGTCTTTTTTGACATCTTGTGCTTGAGTTGCAAATGAAACAAAAAGTAAACTTGCAAATAAAATCTTTTTCATTTTTTATGATTTAATTTTTTTGCAAAGGTAGATTGCAATGTTAAGCTAATGTTAACATAACATTATATTGATGATAAATTAATGATGATTTGACGATATATTAATGTAAAACTTGAAGGGTACAATCAAAAATAAAATACAACTGTTTGTTTTTCAATTATTTAATCATCAAAAATTAGATTATCCATTTGTTAATTAAATCTCTTAATTTGTTTTGATATTTAGCCTAGCTTTTGTCAAAGTAAAAGAAAATTCTGAGCCAATTCCATATTCACTTTCTACATATATCTTTTCTTTATGAGCTTCGACAATGTGTTTTACAATTGCCAATCCCAATCCTGAACCGCCTTCTGTTCGAGCTCCACTTTTATCCACTCGATAAAAACGTTCAAAAATTCTTGGAAGATTTTGTTGTTCTATTCCTTCACCATTATCTGTAATTCGAACTAAAACTTTTTTCTTGCTCAAATTGATGATACTCACTTCGGTTAGCCCACCTTCATTACCATATTTTATGGAGTTGACAATCAAATTCTCTACAAGTTGCTGCAATTTGTCTTTATCCCCTTTCACAAAAACGGGTTGAATGTGATCGTTCTCAAACGCCAAGGTAATCTTCTTTTTATCGGCTTTCATCTCCAATAAATCAAAAACATTTTGAATTAATTCGACAACATCAAATTCTGAAATTTCGAGATTCAAATCGCCTACTTCCAATTTGGTAATCATATCTAAGTCTTCGACAATATAAATTAATCGTTCGACTCCCTTTTCGGCACGCTTCAAATATTTTTTTCGAATATTTTTATCTTCCATCGCACCATCAAGTAGTGTAGAAATATAACCTTGGACGGTAAACAACGGGGTTTTCAACTCGTGAGAAACATTGCCCAGAAATTCTCTTCGGTACTTTTCTCGAACTTTAAGCATTTCTATTTCGAGTTTTTTGTCGGTAGCAAACTTTTTAACTTCCCTTGTCAAGGCTTCCATATCAGTAGTAATAGGCTGATCTATAAAAGTACTGGATTCTAAAAGAGAAATATCGTCATAGATTTTTTTTACCCTTCGGTAAATGAATTTTTCGACTCTATATTGCAATACGATAAAGGAAAAGATATAAACAAAGAAAAGAAAAAAAAATCCAAACAAAAGCAAACTTTTGAATGGAATTTTAAATATCGCTTTTGCTAAAAAAAGAGCAAAAAAAGAAGCAAAAAGACTTATATACAAAGCCGATATAACGGCAAACTTATAGGTTTTTTGGAAGTTTATTTTCATTTTTTTGAGTTGGTTGTTATTGCAAATTTACTCAAAAATTACACTTCAAATTTATACCCAACCCCTTTTATGGTTTTAAAGTAATCATCACCTATTTTTTCACGAAGTTTTCGAATATGAACATCTATTGTTCTTCCGCCAACCACCACTTCGTTGCCCCAAACTTTATCTAGTATTTCATCACGTTTGAAAACTTTTCCTGGTTTTGAAGCTAATAAATAAAACAATTCAAACTCTTTTCGAGGCAAAGCAATTACAACGCCTTCTTTTATGATTTGATATTCTTCACGATTGATTTCGATTCCGCCAACATTAAGGGTTTCACTGTTTTTTTCCTGCTCTTTCAACCTTCTTAACAATGCCTTAACTTTACTAACAAGCACTTTGGGTTTTATGGGCTTGGATATGTAATCATCAGCACCCGCATCAAAACCTGCTACTTGGGAATAATCTTCGCTTCGGGCAGTCAAAAAAGTAATGATGACATTATTCAATTCTGGAATTTTTCTAATCATTTCACAAGCTTCCATTCCATCCATTTCTGGCATCATTACATCCATAATAATAAGGTCTGGGATTTCTTTTTTAGCTTTAGCAACAGCCTCTTTTCCGTTTGAAGCGGTATAAATTTGATAGCCTTCTTGACTGAGATTGTAACCAACAATTTCTAAAATATCTGGTTCGTCATCGACTAATAAAATCTTGGTGTTTCGTTTTTTCATAATAGCACAATACTGCTTTTAGGTTTGTAAAGGTAAATATAAAACAAAACAATTGCATCTGTAAAACCGTTTTTTATAAGTTAACTATTTGGTAATACATCCGAAACAAATTAATAACACTGGAATAACAAAATTATAATAATTTACTCATTTAAACCTTCCCTAAAATTTACTTATTTAGAAAATTCAACTAATAAATTCTTTAAATACAAGTAATACAATTTTCTAATGAAGCAAAAAAATGTCTCAGATTTTTATTAAAAATCTAATTATCACCATCACAAATTGAAAAGTAAAGAATCAAATTATTATCAAACTTTTCTGAATTTCAATTTTAAAAACCCACTTTAACGCAATTTTATAAATTTTGGTATAAAATTTGAAATGTTTTTTTATATCTTTACAACTCCAAATCTATATGATGGCAAAAAATTACTTTTATATTACTCTTTTATTGGGTTTTTTCTTCACTTTGAGCGTTTCAGCTCAAGAAGGTAAGCAACAATCCAAACTTCAAGAAACTACAGTTATTGAAGGGTTAAACTTGTACCCTAATCCTGTGAGTAATGGAAAAGTATATATCACATCAAAAAATGATCTTGATAAAGACATCACCATCTTTGATGTTTTAGGAAAAAAAGTGCTTCAAACCACATTGAGTTCAAAAGAACTTAATATTTCTAATTTAACTCCTGGAGTTTACATCATCAAGATCAACGAAGCTGAATCTACTGCAACCCGAAAACTTATCGTTCGGTAAAAGAATCTCATATTTTTTCACAATTTAATGTTTTTTTTACATTGCTTTATTCTTACAAAGCGATTTTATTGTTATATTTGTATAACTAATTTAAAACAAATGTTATGAAAAAATTTTACGCTTTATCTTTTATTTTATTGAGCACTTTGTCATTTGGTCAAGTAACAGACACTTTTACTGGAACAGGTTTATTAAGCGCAAATGGCTGGACACTTCACAGTGGAACAGCAAGTCAATTAACTATCTCATCTGGTTCATTAACTTATTCAGGATTAACACCAACTGGAAATAAAATCGCATTAGTTGCAGGAAACTCAGAAGACATGAATAAAAGTGTTGGTACCGCAATCACCACTACCGCATACTATTCAGCGGTTTTAAACTTGCCAAACACTACTGGCTTAACAACTACTGGGGATTATTCAATCTCTCTTGGCGCACAAGTAGGAGCTACTGTTACTGGATTGTATGGAAGGTTAATGCTTAAAACGGGTGTTGCCGCAAATACTTTTAATATTGGACTTGTAAATACTAGCGGTACAGGAACTACACCAACTTATCTGACAACCGATTATCCTACAGGTACACCTGTTTTTGTAGTAGTTAAATATGACAGATCAAACAACACAGCTTATTTATTTGTAAATCCAGCATTAGATAGTACCGAACCTATACCAGGTCTAACAAATGCAACAGGAACAACTGCTGCTCCAGCCTCAATTGCAAGTATTTGCTTAAGACAAGCTGGAAATGCAACAATTGGAACTGGAAATGTTGAATATGATGATGTAAGAGCTGGAAGCACTTGGGCTTATGTTACAACTTCTACGCTTGTTTTATCCGCAAAACAAAACGAAATCGCTGGATTAAATATCTATCCAAATCCAGTAACTGATGGTACTTTATACATCACTTCAAACAGTAGTGAAGCAAAAACCGTAGCGGTTTATGACATTTTAGGAAAACAAGTTTTAAACACTAAAACTTCAAACAATGCTGTAAACGTTTCCAACTTAAAAGGCGGTGCTTACATTGTAAAAATTACTGAAGAAGGAAAAACCGATACAAGAAAATTAATTATTGAGTAATTAATTTACCATATTCTTTTAAAAGCTCTAATGAAAATTAGGGCTTTTTTTGTTTTAATCACACGTTAAATTACATCTAAAAGTTTCACTGGCAATTAATTAAAAACCGATAAGTAAGAAAAAAAGTAGATTTTTCTTTCTTACAAAGAAAATACTTACTATATTTACATCTTAATTCTAAATTTATCCAAATGAAAAAACTTTACACATTATCATTTGTTTTATTGGCCTCTTTGTCCTTTGGACAAACACCCATCGGTCTTATTGGAGTAAATGTTCCTTACATTGAGGATTTCAGCGGAATGGGTGCTACTCTAACAACTTACCTTCCTGGTTGGACTGCGATTAACATTAGTAACGGAGCAACATTATCCATGGCTGTAACAAATGGCGTAGCAAGTACTGGAAATGCTTACAATGTTGGTGCAATAGGAGACGAAGAAAGAGCTTTTGGAACATTGGCAGATGCTACAATAACTCCTGCCTTAGGTGCCGTTTTTCAAAACAATACCGGTAGTACAGTTTCAAAAATATCCATCCAAACTAGAATGGAGCAATGGAAAGAATCAGGAAACGCAGGCATAAATGAAACAGTTGCTTTTTATTATAGTTTAGATGCTACAAGCTTAAGTACTGGAACTTGGACTCCTGTAAGCACCTTAAATTTAAACGAAAAATTAACATTAGCCACTACTAATTCGGCAGTCAATGGAAATTTATCAGCTAATTACACTAATATGGCAAATATAATTTCTGGATTGAATTGGGCAAATGGAGCCAATTTATGGATTAAATGGGTAGATACAAACGACTCTGGAACCAATGGAATGTATGCCATCGATAATTTTATCATAAGTGTTAATCAAGTTTTAGGAGTTAAACAAAACACCATTGCTGGCTTAAATATGTATCCAAATCCTGTTTCTAAAGGAACTTTATATATCACTTCAAACAGTAGCGAAGCAAAATCAGTTTCTGTTTTTGATCTATTAGGAAAACAAGTTTTGAATACTAAAACTTCAAATAGCACTGTTAATGTTTCTAGCTTGAGAGCCGGAAGTTACATAGTAAAAATTACGGAAGAAGGAAAAACAGATACCAAAAAATTAATTATAGAATAATTAATTTCAAACTATATTTCTAAAAACTCCAATTGCAAAGTTGGAGTTTTTTTTATTTAATTACTTTTGCAAAAAAAATTCTTGATTCCAACTCCCGACATATTTGCCATTTCAAGCCAAAAGCAATTCGAAAAAATTGCCTTGAAAACCTTTCGTTTCCAATACGAAAACAACTTGGTTTACAGAGAATTTTGTGATTTTCTAAAAACCGATGTGCGAAAAGTAAAATCGTTGGAACAAATTCCTTTTTTACCGATTCAATTTTTCAAAAGTCATACTGTAGTTTCTAATACCAATACCGCCAAAGCCATTTTTACCAGCAGCGGCACAACCGGAATGGCAACCAGCAAACATTTCGTTACTGATGTTTTTCTATATGAAGAAAGCTATCGAAAAGGATTTTCTCAGTTTTATGGTAATATCGAAGATTATGTAGTTCTAGCTTTACTTCCATCCTATTTGGAACGTGAAGGTTCGTCATTAATATATATGGTCGAAGATTTAATTCAAATGACCAATAATCCTGAAAGCGGTTTTTACCTGCACAACCACGAAGAACTCATCGAAAAATTAATTCGACTGGACAATTTAGGACAAAATGTGATTTTGATTGGCGTGACTTATGCTTTATTGGATTTAATTGAAAAACAAAAATTTGATTTGCAAAACACCATCATTATGGAAACGGGTGGAATGAAAGGCAAACGAAAGGAAATGATTCGAGAAGAATTGCACCAACAACTTTGCGAAGGTTTTGGCGTCACCGCCATTCATTCAGAATACGGTATGACCGAATTGTTGTCGCAAGCGTATTCCCTCGGGAATGGTGTGTTTGAATGCCCTTCTTGGATGCAAATACTAGTTCGCGATACTGAAGATGCGTTGACTTATGTTCAACAAGGAAAAACAGGCGGCATCAACGTGATTGATTTGGCCAACATCAATTCCTGCTCCTTTATTGCCACGCAGGATTTGGGTAAAAAAAATCCCAACAACTCTTTCGAGGTATTGGGACGTTTTGATAATTCAGATATTCGGGGTTGTAATTTGATGGTGATTTAACCACAAAGACTCGAAGAAGGACAAAGTTCACAAAGAGAAACTTAGCCATCTCACGTTAGATTTAAACCACTCTTACCACAAAATAATTTTTCTTCCCGCTTTGCAACAAAACAAACTGGTAGTTAATCAAATCTTTGCTCGAAAGCACAAATTCTTCGGTTACTTTTTCACGGTTTACAGAAATAGAATTGGCAGTCAAAGCGCGTCTTGCCTCTCCGTTTGATTTTAAAAACCCTGTTTTTTCGTTCAAAACATCTACAATATTGATTCCTGCTTCGATTTCAGTTTTTGCAATTTCTGCTTGAGGAACACCGTCAAAAACTTCCAAGAAAGTCGCAGCGTCCAATTGTTTTAAATCTTCGGCATTGGAATTTCCAAAAAGAATTCCAGACGCTTTTATGGCATTTTCTAAATCTTCTTTAGAATGAACCATAACCGTGATTTCTTCAGCCAAACGTTTTTGCAACAATCTCAAATGTGGTGCTTCTCTATGCTTTTCGGTTAAATCTTCTATTTCCTCTTTCGATAAAAAAGTAAAAATCTTGATGTATTTCTCAGCATCCACATCGGAAGTATTTAACCAATATTGGTAAAATTTATAAGGCGATGTTCTAGCGGCATCCAACCAAATATTACCCCCTTCTGATTTTCCAAACTTAGTTCCATCGGCTTTGGTGATTAACGGACAAGTCAATGCGTACGCTTTTCCGCTGGCTATTCTTCTCACTAATTCAGTTCCAGTAGTAATATTTCCCCATTGGTCACTTCCGCCCATTTGTAGCGTACAACTTTTATCTCTGTACAAATGCAAGAAATCATATCCTTGAACCAATTGATAGGTAAACTCCGTGAAAGACATTCCTTCGGCAGCTTCGGACGACAAACGTTTCTTTACAGAATCTTTCGCCATCATATAATTTACGGTAATGTGCTTACCCACATCACGAATGAATTCCAGAAAAGAAAAATTCTTCATCCAATCGTAATTATTCACTAATTCGGCAGCATTTTCAGCATTGGAAGTAAAATCTAAAAAACGGGATAATTGTTCTTTTATGGCTTCTTGATTGTGACGCAAAGTGGCTTCGTCTAATAAATTTCTTTCGTTCGATTTCCCGGATGGATCCCCAATCATTCCTGTGGCTCCTCCCACTAAAGCTAATGGTTTATGTCCAGATAACTGGAAATGTTTCAACAACATCACTCCTACTAAATGCCCGATATGCAAGGAATCGGCAGTTGGGTCAATCCCCACATAGGCCACACGCATTTGTTCCATCAAATGTTCTTCGGTGCCTGGCATAACATCGTGGAGCATTCCTCTCCAAGTGACTTCTTCTATAAAATTCTTCATTTTTTAAAATCAATTTCGGCAAAGATAAAATATAATGTTGATTCGGTTAATTGTTTATTCGGTTAATTGAAAAAAAATCGCAATCCGTAATCCGTAATTCGTAAATTCGCAAAATGATTTTAGTCACAGGAGGAACAGGTTTAGTCGGCGCACATTTATTGCTTCATTTAGTTGAAAATGGAGAAAGTGTTCGTGCCATATATCGTAATTTGGAATCCATTCAAAAAACCAAAAATCTTTTTTCTATTTACCAAAAAGAAACTTTATTCGAAAAAATAAACTGGATTCAGGCTGATATTATTGACATTCCTTCATTGGAAATCGCTTTTAAAAACGTGGAATATGTTTATCATTGTGCCGCTTTAATTTCATTTGACCCAAAAGACGAAGATTTGCTTCGCAAAACCAATATAGAAGGAACGGCTAACATAGTTAATTTTTGTTTGTTCAACAGCATAAAAAAACTTTGTTTTGTGAGTTCGATTGCTGCATTGGGAGATTTGAAAGAAAACGAAAACACCATTACAGAAGAAACCGAATGGAATCCCGAGAAACCCCATAGTGATTATGCCATTTCTAAATATGGAGCCGAAATGGAAATTTGGCGAGGGCAACAAGAAGGTTTAAATTCCGTAATTGTAAATCCTGGAATCATTATTGGAGCAGGTTTTTGGGAACAAGGCAGCGGATTACTTTTTAAGAAAGTTGAAAAAGGATTGTTATTTTTCACCAAAGGCTCAACAGGAATTATTGCCGTGACCGATGTGGTAAAAATTATGATTCAATTGATGGATAGCGACGTTAAAAACGAAAGATTTACTCTAATTGCAGAAAATATTACTTTCCAAGACTTGCTGAATTCTATTGCAGATTCTTTGAAAGTAAAAAGACCCACCATTCACGCAACTCCATTTTTGGTAAATATTGCCTATAAAATAGATTGGTTCTTGTCAAATGTATTAAGGCAAAAAAGAAAATTAGATCGTGCTACTGCCAAAGCATCTTATACTGAAAATCACTATTCGAACGCAAAAATTAAGACTACTTTGCAAACTGAATTTATAGCCATTCATCAGTATATCAACGACATTTCGAAGTTGTAACTATTTTATTTGTTGCCTTCTTTTTTGTTCAGCAACAATTCTTTTTAGTGAATCTATTTCTCTAGTCATTTTAGCTTTTGCCGCTTTAGTTTTAGCTTTTTTTATCGAATCTGAGACTTCTTTTTTGCTTAACTTCTTCTTGGTTTTGGACACTTCAATGTGCACCCTTTTTATAGAATCGGATTGTTTTTTTTCAAGTAATTTTTTCTTTTTTTTGGCTTTTAAGATTTCTTTCTTCGCTTCAGCTTTTTGCAAAGATGCCAATTGTATTTTTTCCTTTTCCAATCGAACTTTAACTTTTTCGAACATTTTCTGATATTCTTTAGAATCAGAAGCGTAATAGATATTGCTTTGAACAAACTGAATGCTATCTATTTTATATTTTTTAAATATATATTGGTTCGGACTATTTTTTAAAGAATCAAATAAGATTGGATTATCCACTTTCATGGCTTCCAACAGTGATAAATCATACATAATATTTACCATTTCCTCTCTTTCAATAAGACGTTTTGGTTCCTTGACCAGCTCTTTTTTACAGCCAACAAGGATAAACAAAACAATAAAAAATGGAAGTATTTTTTTCATATTTAAATATTATCTATCAAATGTCAATCTTTTTCCAGCACGAATATCTTTTACTTTAGAAGCAGAATACACCATTTGTCCGTTAACAAAAGTATGTGTAATTCGAGATTTGAAAGTAAAACCTTCAAACGGTGACCAGCCACATTTGTATAGAATATTTTCCTTTTTTACACTCCAAGGCAAACCTGAATTTACGATGACTAAATCGGCATAATACCCTTCTTTGATAAAACCACGTTTTTCTATTTTGAAAATTTTGGCTGGATTGTGGCACATTTTCTCCACTATTTTTTCAATACTAATTTTCCCTTGGTGATAGGCTTCAAACATTGCTACAACTGCGTGTTGCACTAGTGGGCCGCCAGAAGGTGCTTTCAAATAAGATTGTTTTTTTTCTTCTAAAGTATGAGGTGCGTGATCTGTGGCAATCACATCAATTCTACCATCGACCAATGCGTCCCACAACACTTTTCGGTCATTTGTGGTTTTTACTGCAGGATTCCATTTTATTAAATTGCCTTTGGTCTTATAATCCTCATCGGAAAACCATAAATGATGCACACAAACTTCGGCAGTTATTTTCTTGTCTTCTAATGGAATTTTATTAGTAAACAATTCCATTTCTTTCGCTGTTGAAAGATGAAAAATATGCAATCTTGCACCGGTTTTTTTGGCTAATGCTACGGCTTTTGAAGAAGAAATAAAACAAGCTTCTTCACTTCTTATAAGATGATGTGCCGTTACTGGAATATCTTCGCCATATTCAGCTTTAAATTTTTCTAAATTGTTTTTTATGGTAGTTTCGTCTTCACAATGCACTGCAATAAGCATCGGTGTACTTGAAAATATTTTTTCTAAAACCACTTCATTATCTACCAACATATTTCCTGTTGATGAACCCAAAAATATTTTGATTCCCGCAACATTTTTCGGGTTAGTTTTCAAAACTTCTTCCAAATTATCATTGGTTGCGCCCATCATAAACGAATAATTTGCATATGATTTTTCAGCCGCAATTTGATATTTTTCTTCTAAGATTTCTTGAGTTACAGCATTTGGAACCGTGTTGGGCTGCTCGATAAACGATGTGATTCCTCCCGCTACTGCAGCTCTCGATTCTGACTCAATATCCCCTTTGTGTGTAAGTCCAGGTTCTCTAAAATGAACTTGATCATCAATTGCCCCTGGAATTAAATAATTTCCTTCGGCATCAATAATTTTACACTCAGATGATTTTGCGCTAATACTATCCGAAATCTCAACAATTAAGTCGTTTTCTATTAATACATCTCCTTCAAAAATAGTTCCCTCGTTAACTATTTTAGCATTTTTAATTAAAACCTTATTCATCGTCATTTCCTTTTATAAGGTGTTAAATAATTTTTTTAAACGTAGTGCAATTACTCCTAAAACAGCTTCTTTAAAAATGGCACTGCTCATCTTAGATTGTCCTTTAGTTCTATCGGTAAAAATAATGGGGACTTCAGTGATATCAAATTTTTTGCAAAAAGTTCTATATTTCATTTCAATTTGAAAAGCGTATCCCACAAATTTTATTTTGTCTAAATTTATCCCAACCAAAACCTCACTTTTATAGCATACGAATCCAGCTGTAGCATCGTGAATTTTCATTCCTGTAATAAATCGCACATAAACCGATGCAAAATATGACATTAAAACCCGACTTAATGGCCAGTTTACCACATTTACTCCTGTTACATAACGAGAACCAATAGCTAAATCGGCACCTCCAAAATGGCAAGCATCATACAATCTCTCTAAATCTTTTGGATTATGCGAAAAATCGGCGTCCATTTCAAAAATATAGCTATAATTATGCTCCAAAGCCCATTTAAAACCGTGAACATATGCTGTTCCCAAACCCAATTTTCCTGTTCGTTTTTCCAAAAACAATCTCCCTTCAAATTCCGTTTGAAGTAAAGTTACTTTTTCCGCGGTATGATCTGGCGAATTGTCATCAATAACAAGGACATGAAACGGTTTATGCTGGGAAAGCACTGCCCTAAGTATGCTTTCAATATTCTCAATTTCGTTATAGGTTGGAATTATAACAATACAATCATTCATATCTTGCGTAATTTCACCGCAAAAGTAAACTTTTTATACGATTTGATGCCTATCTGAATTCAAATAATTGTTTATAAAATAATATAACAGCTGTATTCTTCTTGTATATTTACGATTTTCAATCAGGACATTTTTTTAATACTTTTTTAATCTAAATAATGAAATAAAAAATTAGTAATTTTGCAGCAATATGATTGATAATGTACTTCATTTAAGGGTAATCGAGAACAAAGATTGGGCAACAATCTTGTTTGTACTTTCATTTGCCACTGTTGCAATAACAAAATCGGCATTTGAAAATCGTTTTGCTGAATTTGCAAAATTAATTTACTCCGACAAATACACGAATGTTTATAAAGAGGGCAGCCACCTTAAAAGCAGTTTTACAATAGCTTTATTTTTTGTCCAACTCATCTCATTTGCTTTTTTCATTCAACTTTCGTTTTCTTATTTTGGTTATAGTTCAAAAACAGATTGGGTTTTGTTTATTCAAGTAATTACGTTTCTAATCTATTTCGTTTTAAGTAAATTTTTAATCGAAAAAATTATTGCAACCGCCTTCAATATTGAAGAAGTCATTGAACAATTCAACCTTCAAAAGGTAATTTTCAGAACCTACATAGGGTTAATCTTATTGCCAATCAACATAATCTTGTTCTACAATGATGCAGTTTCAAGAAATTTTATGATCATACTTATTTCTATAGTTCTGATTTTCAATGTGGTAATATATTTAGTGTCAATAAAAAATTATCAAAATATAATATTTAGCAAGTTGTTTTATTTTATTTTATATCTTTGCGCTCTCGAAATAGCACCGTATTATTTCTTATATTATTGGTTTACAAAAGGTATTGCTTAGAAAATGTCAAATATGAAAGTGAAAACAATTTTGGTGTCACAGCCCGAACCTAAAGTGGAAAACTCCCCTTACTTTGAACTTCAAAATAAGCATAAAGTAAAAGTTGACTTCAGGCCTTTTATCCACGTTGAAGGAGTTAGTGCCAAAGAAATTAGACTCCAAAAGATTGATCTTAACCATTTTACTGCAATTATTTTAACCAGCAAAAACGCTGTAGATCACTTTTTTAGAGTGGCAGACGAAATGCGTTATAAAGTTCCCGAAGGATTGAAATACTTTTGTCAATCAGAAGCAATTGCATTTTACCTTCAAAAATACGTAGTCTATAGAAAACGTAAAATTTACGTTGGCCCAAAAGATTTTGCCGATTTATCTCCACTTATCAAAAAATACAAAGACGAGAAATTTTTGCTACCCGCTTCAGATCAACTGAATGCAGATGCACCAATAACTCTTAATGCTTTGAAAGTAGATTGGACACCAGCTGTTTTTTACAAAACAGTAATCAGTGATTTGTCTGATTTAGCCGATGTTTATTATGATGTTTTGGCTTTCTTTAGCCCAACCGGAATAAAATCATTGTTCACTAATTTTCCTGATTTTGAGCAAAACAATACTAGAATAGCTGTTTTTGGAAGTACAACTCAAAAAGCTGCTCTTGAAAAAGGCTTGAGAATTGATATTCTTGCTCCAACACCAGAAACACCTTCGATGACGATGGCATTAGAAAAATATATTTCAGAAGCGAATAAGGGAAAATAAACTTATACTGAAACTCAACATTTAAAGTTCTAAACTCCAATTTTACCATTGGAATTTAGAACTTTTTTATTTGGAAAATGTTTGTTTTTAAATCATTTCAACTACTTTTGATATAAACCAAAAACTAAAACTATGAAAAAAATCCCATTAATTATTCTTATGATCTCTTTATCCTTGGTAATTGTTAATTGTAGCTCTTCTAAAAAAGGAACAGCAGATCCCAAAATCAGTTACAAAACAGATATAGCACCTATTATTTCGAATAGTTGCACTCCGTGCCACATGCCACCTCAAGGTCGAAAAGAACCTTTAGAAAACTACATTCACGTCAAAGAAAACATTGTCGAAATCTTGGAACGTGTGCAACTATCACAGGACAATCGTAAATTTATGCCACCTGCAAACAAAAAACCCGCTTTGACAACTGATCAAATAGCACTTTTAGTAAAATGGCAACAACAAAATATGCCTGAATAAAAAAATATTTATGAAATAAAAAACGGCTGTTTCACATTGGAAACAGCCGTTTTTGTTTTTTGTCATTGCGATGAACCGAAGTCATATCACATTATGCAATTTATCTTCTATTCATATAAATAGAAACATAATACAATAAAGTCGCAATCGAACCAAGCGCAGCAACTACATAGGTTCTTGCAGCCCATTTCAAAGCATCTTTCGCTCCTGCTTGTTCTTGTTGCGTAAGCATTCGTTTGTTTTCTAACCAAGCCAAAGCCCTATTACTCGCATCATATTCTACTGGCAAAGTCACAATCGAAAATAAAGTCGTTGCAGCAAAAATCACAATTCCAATCAATAACAACTGAGGAAAAGTTCTAATCATCAGGATTCCTGCCAACAAAATCCATTGCATATAAGATGACGCCACATTAACAATTGGAACCAATTGCGAACGCATTGTCAGCCATTGATACCCCACAGCATGTTGTACGGCGTGACCACATTCGTGAGCCGCAACCGCAGCTGCCGCAGCGTTCCTTTGATTGTAAACTGCTTCGCTTAAATTCACTGTTTTGTCCACAGGATTGTAATGATCTGTCAATTGACCTGGAGTCGAAATAACACGAACATCTCTAATTCCGTTATCTGCCAACATTTTTTCGGCGATTTCGGCACCCGACATTCCGTTTTGCAAATGCAATTTAGAGTATTGTTCGAATTTACTTTTTAATCTTGAACTCACTAACCAACTGGCCAGCATAATCAATCCTGCTAAAAGCATATATCCCATTCCCATAATTTTATTTTTTAATTGTTTGAAATTAAACCATCAAATTGTGAACCAAATTTAGAAAATGACAATTTGACATCTGTTAAAAAAGTTTTAAAAAATCAATGGCAATATCAATGGCAATATCAATAAAGGGGTAGTAATAAAAAAAATCTAAATTCCAATTAAAAAGATTCCTACGGAATGACAAACTACGATTGATAATCATTCAAACAAAAAATCCCATCATCTTGTCATTCCGTAGGAATCTCAAACTAGGAGCAAAAAAATCCAAACTCCAATTAACACAATGTCATTGAAATTTGGATTCTTAAAATATTTAGGTTAGTTGCATTTACAATTCACAACTTACCATTCACCATTAATTTACCCCACCAAATTGATAATTTTCCCTGGAACAATAATCACCTTGTTTGGCGTTTTCCCGTCCAGTTGTTTTTGGGTTCTTTCGTCTTTCATTACGATTTCCTCGATTTGTTCCTTGGTTAAATCCAAAGGCAAAGTCATCGTAAAACGCATTTTTCCGTTGAAAGAAACCGGATATTCTTTCTCCGATTCTACCAAATGCTTTGCTTCAAAAACAGGGAAATCAACTGTTGAAATAGATGCTGTATTTCCTAATTGAGCCCACAATTCCTCTGCGATATGTGGCGCGTAAGGCGAAATCAAAATCGCTAATGGTTCTAAAATCGTACGGGAATGACAATTTTGCGTTGACAATTCATTTACGCAAATCATAAACTGCGAAACCGAAGTGTTGAAAGAGAAACCTTCAATATCTTCTGCTACTTTTTTGATGGTTTTGTGTAATGATTTTAAGTTGTCTTTCGTTGGCGCGTCATTGTTTACAATTAAACCATTCTCGTCAAAATACAAACGCCATAATTTTTTAAGGAAGCCAAAAACTCCCGAAATTCCTGCCGTGTTCCAAGGTTTTGCTTGTTCCAATGGTCCTAAAAACATTTCGTACAAACGCAAAGTATCGGCTCCGTATTCGTTACAAATATCATCCGGAGTTACAACATTGTATTTGGATTTCGACATTTTTTCGATTTCGCGACCAACGATGTATTTTCCGTTTTCTTCGGTAATGAATTTAGAATATTTAAAATCAGAATATTTAGAATCATTTTTAAAACCATCTACATCTAATTCATTTGTAATTTCATTTATTAATGAAATATCAACATTCCTTTCTTTGAAGAACTGTAAATTAATATCAAAATCATCATTTTCTGCGTATTCTTTAGGTAATTGATTAAACACAATATTTCTTAAAAACTCATCTGAAGAAAGAAAATTTTTATCTATGAAACAACTGTTATATTTTTTAAAAATACTTTCAGTTATTAATATTTTTATACGATAAAATATATCATCAATATCCCCTAATACTGTAATATTAAGAGAATGAACAAAAGCACTCATTCCCAAAATCATTCCCTGATTAATCAGTTTTTTGAATGGTTCTTCTGTTGGTGCAAAACCTTTGTCTTTTAGGAATTTATTCCAAAAACGAGAATACAATAAGTGACCGGTTGCGTGTTCGCTTCCGCCAATGTATAAATCCACGCTTTCCCAATATTTCAAAGCGTCTTTGCTCGCAAATTCTCCGTCATTTTTAGCATCCATATAACGCATCCAATACCAGGAACTTCCCGCCCAACCCGGCATCGTGTTCAATTCTAATGGAAAAATTGTTGCATTGTCAACCAAATCCGTGTCAACCACTTTATTATTTACACTGTCCCAAGCCCAGATTGTTGCATTTCCTAATGGAGGCAATCCGTCTTCGGTTGGCAAATATTTCTCTACTTCCGGCAATACGATTGGCAAATGTTTCGCCTCAATCATTTGTGGCAAGCCATTCACATAATATACCGGAAACGGTTCGCCCCAATATCTTTGACGGGAGAAAACCGCATCACGCAAACGGTAATTAATTTTCCCTTTTCCCTGACCTATTTTTTCCAATTCAGCAATTACTTTCTTCGTTCCTTCTTTGTATCCCAACCCATTCAAGAAATCAGAATCTACCAATTGAAAACCTTCTTTGGCTCCAAAAGCCGATTCCGATATGTCTTTATCAAAAATGTTTTTGATTTCCGGCATTCCGTTTTGTCCTTTAAAGAAATTCGCAAAAGCATAATCTCTTTCATCACCGCAAGGAACCGCCATCACAGCACCTGTTCCGTAACCTGCCAAAACATAATCACCAATCCAAACCGAAATCGGCTCTTTGGTAAACGGATGTTCAGCGTACGCTCCCGTGAAAACTCCCGAAATGGTTTTTACATCCGCCATACGCTCTCTTTCGGAACGTTTTGCAGTTTTTTCGATATAGGCGTCAACTGCTGATTTTTGTTCAGGAGTTGTGATTTGCGCCACTAATTCGTGTTCCGGTGCCAATGTCATAAACGTCACTCCGAAAATTGTATCAGGACGGGTTGTGAAAACTTGAATAGTTGATGGTTGTTGGTTGATGGTTGATGGAAGCACATTAAATGAAACCATTGCGCCGACGGATTTTCCAATCCAGTTTCTTTGACTTTCTTTGATGCTTTCGCTCCAATCAATATCATTCAAACCTTGTAGTAAACGTTCCGCATAGGCAGAAATTCGCATACTCCATTGGGTCATTTTCTTGCGAATAACTGGAAAACCACCACGTTCTGAAACGCCGTTTACGATTTCATCATTCGCCAAAACAGTTCCCAATCCAGGACACCAGTTTACTTCGGTTTCCGCTAAATAAGTTAGTCGGTATTGTAATAGTATTTTTTGTTGTTCGTCTGATGAAAATGCGTTCCATTCGCTTGATGAAAAAGCTTGAATATTGTCGTCGCAAACTGCATTTACATTCGCATTTCCTTCTGTTGTAAAAATGGAAACCAAAGTCGAAATATCTTCGGCTTTGTCCGTATTTTTATTATACCACGAATTGAATAACTGAATGAAAATCCACTGCGTGTGTTTGTAATAATCCGGATTCGAAGTACGTACTTCACGACTCCAATCGAATGAAAATCCAATTTTGTCCAACTGTTTACGATAACCCGCAATTTTGTTTCCTTCTTTGTCCACGCCTCCGTCAATATTTACCGAAGTCGTGTCTTCCGGACGCTGACCCGTTTGTATCGCATATTGTTCGGCCGGCAATCCAAAACTGTCGTAGCCCATTGGATGCAAAACATTGAATCCACGATGTCTTTTGTATCTCGAATACACGTCCGAAGCGATGTAACCCAGCGGATGTCCAACGTGTAACCCCGCACCAGAAGGATAAGGAAACATATCCAAAACATAATATTTTGGTTTTTCGGAGTTATTTTCGGCTTTAAAAGTTTTGTTGTCTGCCCAATGTTTTTGCCATTTGGCTTCTATTTCGTTCGGATTGTATTTCATTTGTATTGATATGATTTAAAGTCACAAAGACTTTCTGAAAAAAGTTTATTTTGAGATGCCAAATTTACATTTATTGTACGAAAACTGAAAGTTTGAGCGTTATTAACTTTAAATAAAGAAATTGTTTGTTATTTTTACCCCATAATTCGAATAAACTATGGCTTCTAACTTTGATAAATTTCAAAAACGCAGATTACTTTCCTCCTATTTTTCAGTTGTACTAAGTGTATTCTTGGTTTTATTTCTTTTAGGAATACTAGGGTTTTTCATTATAAATTCTAGGAAATTGGCAAACAATTTTAGAGAAGAAATTGCTATGACTGTATTTTTTAAGAACGATGCGAACGACACAATTCTAAAAGCTTTTGCCAAAGAATTGAAAGTAGCTAAATTCACTAAATCGTTTGTCTATGTTTCAAAAGAAAAAGCAGCAAAGGAACATACCGATATTATTGGCGAAGATTTTATGACTTTTTTAGGCACAAATCCTTTGCAAAACTCTTATGACATTCACCTGAAAGCCGATTATGTAGAAAGAGATAGCATAGCTAAAATTGAAAGTCTTTTGCACAAAAATCCTATGGTTTCAGACATTGTTTATGACAAACAATTAGTGAACTTAGTGAATGACAATATCAAAAAAGTGAGTATGTGGATTTTAATAATCAGTATTTTCTTGACGTTTGTTGCGGTTTTATTGATTAATAGCTCTTTGCGTTTATCCATTTATTCTCATCGATTTATTATCAAAACGATGCAAATGGTTGGTGCTACAAAAGCATTTATCAGAAAACCATTTGTCATGCGAAGCATAAAACTTGGAATGCTTGGAGCAGGATTAGCAATTATTGCTCTAATTGGTGTTTTAATTTATATTCAAACTAATTTTCCAGGTTTAGGAATTCTTGACGATAAATTACTGGTTGCACTTGTATTGTTATTAGTTTTTGGTGTAGGTGTTTTGATCACTTGGATAAGTACCTATTTTGCAACACAACGCTTTTTGAATTTAAGAACAGACGATTTATATTAGTCATCCGTTTTCAGTAAAAAACAGAAATAAAAATGAAAAACAAAGAAGAACAAAAACACGAATTTCTTTTTGAGAAAACAAACTACATCATACTACTTATAGGTATTGCCGTAATTGCACTTGGATTTATATTAATGTCTGGCGGCGGAAGCGATGACCCCAATGTATTTAACGAAGAAATATTTAATTTTAGAAGGATTAGATTGGCGCCAACAACCGTTTTAATTGGTTTTGGGATTACTATTTATGCCATTCTTAAAAACCCTAAAAAATAGTTGGCAGCTTTCAGTGTTCAATTAGCACAAATAAAATCTAAAATCTACACTCTAAAATCTTAAATCAATTGAATACATTTCAAGCTATTATTATTGCAATTATTGAAGGATTAACAGAATATCTTCCTATTTCTTCTACAGCTCATATGATTTTTACGAGTTCTTATTTTGGAATTCAAGAAGACGATTTTGTAAAACTTTTTCAGGTTTCCATTCAATTTGGAGCTATTTTAGCTGTTGTGACTTTATACTGGAAAAAATTCTTGGCTTTTCCAACTCTAAAAATCGGAATGAATTTTTATACCAAATTGGCTTTTGCTGTAATTCCAGCCTTGGTTTTAGGTAAATTATTCGACGATAAAATCGAAGCCATCCTAGGAGATCCTATTCCTATTGCGATTGTATTAATTATTGGCGGTTTCGTTTTGCTTTTTGTGGACCAATATTTCAAAGACAAAACTACTATTGTAAATGAAGAAGATATCACTATTAAAAAAGCAGTGACCATTGGTTTTTGGCAATGCTTAGCAATGATGCCTGGAACAAGTCGATCTGCGGCTTCCATCATTGGCGGGATGCAACAAGGATTATCAAGAAATACTGCTGCAGAATTTTCATTTTTTTTGGCAGTCCCAACTATGCTAGCAGTTACCTGCTACTCTGTATTCCTAAAAACCTATGAAACTTCACAAATGAAGGGCTATGAACTGATTTTAAAATCAAATGACAACATTATAATGTTTTTGATTGGAAATGTTGTAGCATTTATTGTTGCTGTTTTAGCTATCAAATTTTTTATTGGAATTATCAATAAATACGGCTTTAAACCATGGGGTTGGTATCGAATTATTATGGGAACTTATTTGCTGATTTACTTTTCATACTTTAAATAAATTTCCTTGAAAACTGCGGAAGATTTCTTAAACGGACAAATCATTTTAATTGACAAGCCTTTGCATTGGACTTCTTTTCAGGCTGTTAACAAAATGAAATATGCTTTAATTAATAAAGTTGGACTTCCTAAAAAATTTAAAATTGGTCATGCAGGAACCTTAGACCCTTTGGCAAGTGGATTATTATTAGTTTGCACTGGAAAATTTACCAAAAAAATTACCGAACTTCAAGGTCAAGCCAAAGAATATACGGGAACTTTCTACATTGGAGCAACCACACCTTCCTATGATTTAGAAACCGAAATAGATCAAACTTTCGACAGTTCGCACATAGATGAAAAATTGATTTACGAAACCGTAAATCAATTTTTAGGAGAAATAGATCAAAAACCACCTATATTTTCAGCTATAAAAAAAGAAGGTGTACGTTTGTACGAACATGCACGTGCAGGAGAAACTGTTGAAATTGCAAGTCGAAAAACCACTATTCATGAATTCGAAATCACTCGAATTGCACTTCCTGAAATCGACTTTAGAGTGGTGTGCAGTAAAGGAACTTACATTCGCTCTTTGGCTTATGATTTTGGCATAGCAATGAAAACAGGCTCACACTTGACGGTGTTGCGCAGAACAAAAATTGGTGATTACGACGTAAACAACGCCGTGGACATCACAATGTTCGAACAAAGTTTATTACAATAAAATACACTCCAAAATAAATTTTAGAGTGTACATTTATAAAATCAAAGTATTTTTATACCATACTTTGATTTTTATAGAAGATCAATTTACGCCATTTTATTAATAATGGCTGGTGGTTTCACCTCCAAACAATAAGGTTGAAATGTAATTGTAAAATTTGTCAAATAAAGTTTTCATGGCGTGTTTTTTTATTGTTAAACAACATTTAAACACCACAAAAAAGTAAATTGTAATAGTAGATTTGGTTGGAACCGCTAAATTACAATTTTTTTTTAAATAAAAAAAATTATTCCTATCATACAAAAATAAATAGAACTCAAATTATTTTTTTTTAAAAAACAGCATTTTAAAAAAACAGATTATGCCTATATTTGCACAACATAACTTGAACTAATTTAACTAGTTTTTTGGAACATTATGTGTCCAATTTTTAAATATAAAACGGAATGAAATATAAAAGAATCCTTCTAAAATTGAGTGGCGAAGCTTTAATGGGCGAAAGACAATATGGTATTGACCCTGCAAGATTAGGTGAATATGCTGATGAAATTAAAAAAATTCACACTAAAGGTGTGGAAATTGCGATTGTAATTGGTGGTGGAAATATTTTTAGAGGAGTTGCTGGAGCAAGCAATGGTATGGATCGAGTTCAAGGCGATTATATGGGAATGTTAGCAACCGTAATTAATGGCATGGCTTTACAAGGAGCCCTTGAAGACAAAGGAATGAAAACTCGTTTGCAAACTGCCTTGAAAATGGAATCTATTGCAGAACCTTATATCAAAAGAAGAGCAGATCGTCATCTTGAAAAAGGAAGAATTGTGATTTTTGGTGCCGGAACAGGAAATCCGTATTTCACAACCGATACTGCTGCCGTTTTGCGTGGAGTAGAAATTAACGCCGATGTGATTCTAAAAGGAACTCGTGTTGACGGTGTTTATACCGCCGATCCAGAAAAAGATGCCACTGCAACCAAATTTAACTACATCACTTTTGATGATGTTTTGAAAAAAGGATTGAATGTTATGGACACAACTGCCTTCACCTTGAGTCAAGAAAACAAACTACCTATAGTTATTTTTGACATGAACAAACAAGGGAATTTGTTGAAAATTTGTGAAGGAGAAAACGTAGGAACAGAAGTAAATATATAGTTTATGGTTTATGGTTTGTTGTTTATTGTTAACTACAAACCATAAACAACAAGCAACAAACAAGAAAATTATGACTGAAGAAATTGAATTTATACTAGACAGCACTCAGGAATCTATGGAGGGCACTATTGCGCATTTAGAAAAATCTTTCTTGAATATTCGTGCTGGAAAGGCTTCACCTGCAATGTTAGGAAGCGTTTTTGTAGATTATTATGGATCGGCCTCACCGCTTTCTCAAGTGTCAAAAATTAGTGTTCCAGATGCAAGAACCATTACACTTCAACCTTTTGAAAAGAATATGCTTCATCCAATTGAAAAAGCAATCATGATAGCAAATCTTGGTTTCAATCCAATGAATAACGGAGATGTAATCATCATTAGCGTTCCGCCTTTGACAGAAGACCGCAGACGTGAATTGGCAAAACAAGCAAAAGCCGAAGCCGAAGATGCCAAAATTGGGATTAGAAATGCGCGTAAAGACGCTAATACCGAAATAAAAAAACTAGAAAAAGACGGAACTTCTGAAGATATTTGTAAAAAAGCCGAAGAAGAAGTTCAAAATTTGACCAATAGTTTTATCAAAAAAATTGACGAACATCTTGTTCATAAAGAAGCCGAAATTATGAAGGTTTAAAATCTCTCATTTTAGTAAATAAAAAATCCGCTTTGAGCGGATTTTTTATTTACTAATGTTTTAAAATCAAAACTGAAGGAACTCTTCTCAGCCAAACACTATATTTATCTAAAAGTACTTTCCAACTTTCGACCCCGATAATCATCAAATCTAAATGCTCTAATAAATCTTTTTTGATGCTGTTTTCATCTATTAAAATAATGTTTTTGGGGTATTTTTGTTCTAAAGAATTGATGGCACTTTTAAGTACAAAATTGTCATTACTATTTGCATTTACATCCAAAATCTTAATTTTCGAATTGTTGTTAGTAATTAATTTTTGAGCATAGTCTAATAAAAAAGCATCCTCAGAACTAAAAATTGGAATAATAACTCGATCTACTTGTTGCAAATCTTTATCGATTAAAATACCCAAAGGGGTTTTAGTTTTTGCAATTATTTGTCGAGTCCTTTCATCAAAAGGAGAATTTTCGAAAAGACCTTCTTTTCCCGTAAATTTATCAATCAAACGATCGGGATTAATTATTCTTGTGGTAAACCCTAATACTTTTCCTAGTAGAGAACCTTCAAAAATAGATTTTCCAAGCCCAATCAAAAGTAAATCATAGTCTCCATTATTAGCAACCTCAGCAATATTAGATTCAATATCTACAGTTGCCTGAAAAAGAGTTGTAATTTCTTGATTCAAGGTCTTTGACTCTTCAATTATTGGCAAAAATTTATCTTTTTCGTATTCTTCTAAATTATAAGCATGCACTTCGTCACTTAATGTAAGATGCATGGCTGTTATGGCTGCCTTTTCATTTTGTTTTTTGACTAAGCTATTGGCTAGCCTCAAGAGCGACTTCCCTTTTTCATTATTTCCAAAAGAAATCAAAATTTTATACTTTTTGATATTCGCAATAGAAATTTCTTCTAAATCAGCATCGTCTTTTGTTTTGAAAATATAATTTATAAAATTCAATGTCGGCCCTGTCATAAAAGTAGTAACTAGTGCCATTATAACCATCATCGTAAAAACTTCGGGAGTAAGCACTTTCAAATCTAGGCCAATATTCAAAACTATCAACTCCATCAACCCTCTTGTGTTCATCAAGGCACCAATAGTGAAACTGTCACGCCAACTTTGTCCTACGAATTTGGCTGCCAAAGCACTTCCCAAAAACTTACCAATTACCGCAACAAGGATAATAAAACCTGTAACTCTCCATAAAAAAGGATCGTTTATCAATCCTATTTCTGTTCGCAAACCTGTAAAAACAAAGAACAAAGGAAGCAACAATATCAACGAAACATCTTCAACTTTTTCAATAAATAGATTTCTAAATTTGGTTATGTCAGGCATAATAACTCCTGTCATAAAAGCACCAAAAAGTGCGTGAATCCCAATAATTTCAGTTGTATATGACGAAATAATCAAGGTTAAAAAGAAAATGGCTACCACTGGTTTGTTTATACTATCCTTTGTTGCATATAACTCCCCAATTTTAGCTAAAAATGGTTTTACAACAAAAAGCATAGCTAAAACATAAACCATTGCCATTCCAATAATATAGAGCGAACTTACAAAGGTTCCAGCTTTTACAATGGCAATAACTGCAGCAAGAATGCACCAAGCCGTAATATCATCGGCAGCAGCACAAGTGATTACTACCGCACCTAATTTAGTCTTATTAATTCCCCTTTCTTGGACAATTCTTGCTAAAACTGGAAAAGCGGTAATACTCATAGCAATCCCCATAAACAAGGCAAAAGGCAAGAATGCAACTCCTTCTGGTGCAAATCTAAAATACACAAAATAAGCCAAGCCAATACCCAATGCAAAAGGAATTACTATACTAGCATGACTAATAACAACTGCGTCTTTGGCTCTATTTTGCAAAACTTTCAAGTCAAGTTCCATTCCAATGACGAACATAAAAAGTATCAGTCCAATCTGGCTTAAAAACTGCAAATTTCCTAATGAATCAACTGGAAATAAGGCTAATGAAAACTCCGGAAAATACAAACCCAATAAGGATGGACCAAGAACTATTCCTGCGATAATTTCACCAATTACAGAAGGTTGACCAATTTTTCTAAAAACCCAACCAAAAAAGCGAGCGACAATAACGATGGTTACAATTTGTGCCAAAAGTATGGCCAGAGGATGGTGTACGTTAAGCGAGATTGAATCAACAAAATCATTCCAATGCCCATTTTCAGTTACAGGATGCAAGTATTTCTTATGAACTTCCAGACCTTTTCCCATAGTCAAAATCCAATAAATCAAAGCAGTAAAACAGCCTGTAACAACGAGATAAAATATAGTATTTCTGTAATTTTTCATAAGTATTGCTTCAATATTTTTCGTACAAAGATGCAGAATTCAAATATATAAATTACATCTCATTAAATGAATTTATTGTAAAATAAAAACAAAAAATTAACAAAAAGGGACATTTAAAATCAATAATATAATAAGTTGATTAACTACCTTTGCAGCATTTAAAAACGAATAATGATTAAGTGGTTTAGTTTGGGATTTTGGGAATTAATTGCCCGTGTTGTCCTTCGAAATAGAATTTTAATGTTGTCGATTGTTGTAGCGATAACAATCTTATTGTCCTTGCAATGGAAAAATATCCATTTCACCCAAACAGAAGCCAACATGTTGCCCGACGACAACATTGTCAATATTGAGTATAATGCTTTTTTAAACAAGTTTGGCGAAGAAGGAAACTTGGTCATAATTGGCGTAAAAGACAAAACTTTTTTTACCCCAAAGGCTTATGCCGCTTGGGCTAAATTAATGAACAGCCTGAAAGAAGACAAATCTATTGATTTAGTAATTTCTATAAACGATTTAAAAAAACTACAAAAAAACGAAACTCTCCAGAAATTTGAATTGGTTCCTTTTGTCGATCAAAGTAAAACTAAAGACAACAAATATCTAGAAAAAATAAAAAAAGAACTCTTCAACGATTTGCCTTTCTACGAAGGGTTACTATTCAATAAAAAATCTGGAACGATTCGATCTGCTATTTATTTAGACAAGAAAATTGTAAACACACCAGCTCGAAAAGATTTTATCCTAAAAAAATTAGTTCCTGCCATTGAAGCATTCGAAAAAGAGACACAAATCGATTTGCGTGTTTCTGGAATGCCCTACATTCGAACACTTAATGCACAAACCATTATTAGCGAAATCAGCATCTTCATTGGTGCATCATTATTGATAACATCGCTACTTTTCTTTTTCTTTTTTAGAAGTTTTAGAGCCACCTTGATTTCTATAATTATTGTCATTATTGGTGTAATGTGGTCTTTTGGCGTCTTGGGATTATTGAATTACGAAATAACAGTTTTAACCGCATTGGTTCCTTCTTTAATCATTGTAATCGGGATTCCAAATTGTATTTTCCTCACCAATAAATACCACCAGGAATATAAAATTCATCGAAATAAAGTTAAGGCACTACAAAGGGTTACTACCAAAGTGGGTATGGCAACACTTTTGACCAACGTAACCACAGCTATTGGTTTTTTTACTTTTATTTCTTCAAACAATAAGCTGCTTATTGAGTTTGGAAATGCTACTTCCATTAATATTTTAGCTTTATTTTTCTTATGTATAGTTGTTATTCCTATTTTTCACAGTTACATTCCAGCCCCTAAAGACCGTCACATCGAGCATTTAGACAGAGGTTATGTAAAATCATTTATGGATTGGATACTACGCAATGTTAAAGAAAATCGATTTTCTATTTATGTGGTTGCTGTTTCGCTTCTGGTAATCAGTATAATTGGAATTTACAAAATGCGTATTTCGGGAAGCATCATAGAAGATATGCCTAAAAAAGCCCCCTTTTTCCAAGACATTATTTTCTTCGAAAAAGAGTTTGATGGCGTGATGCCTTTGGAAATTATGATTGACACCAAACACAAAAAAGGAGTCATGAAACTTTCTACGCTCAAGCGGATGGACGAACTAGAACAAGCAATTACCGAAATTCAAGGATTATCAAAACCCATTTCGATTGTCAATTTAGTGAAATATTCTAAACAAGCTTACTATAACGGAAATCCTGAATATTACGAATTGCCAACCTCCCAAGAGCAAGCTTTCATCTTGTCGTATGCCAAAAATGCCACCAAAAACTCGAAAGAGAATCTAATGAAAAGCTATGTAGATTCGACAGGACAATTTGCCCGAATTACTACTTTTATGCGTGACGAAAACGGAGGCGAAATACCAAAAATTGAAGCCGAAATCCGAAAAGAAGCTACTAAAATTTTTCCGCCAGACCGATTCAATGTAACTATTACTGGAAAAGCATTGGTTTTCCAAAAAGGAACTGGCTACTTGCTCGACAACTTGCTTTCGTCCTTGATTTTTGCCTTTTTCTTAACCGCACTTTTAATCGGATTTATGTTCCGCTCTTTCAAAATGATTTTGGTTTCTATCATTCCAAATCTTTTGCCCTTGTTACTAACGGCTGGAATTATGGGATTTTTTGATATCCCTCTAAAACCTTCAACCATATTGGTTTTCGGAATTGCATTTGGACTTTCGGTCGATGATACCGTCCGATTCTTGGCGCAATATCGAGAGGAATTAAAGAAAAACAACTGGAAAATACGCAAATCAGTTTACGCCACTTTTAACGATGCTGGTTTGAGTATGTTCTATACTTCTATCGTGTTGTTCTTCGGATTTTCGGTATTTATGTTGTCTAGTTTTGGCGGAACCATTGCCCTTGGCGGGTTGATTTCATTGACTTTATTATTCGGAATGCTATCTAATTTAATGCTATTGCCTGCCTTGGTATTAACTTTAAACAAAACATTGGCCAACGAGCAAGAATTCATCGAACCAATGATTGACATCATCGAAGCTAGCGATGAAGAAATTGACGCTTTAGAGAATAACTAAATTATTTTAAGAAAGGTTTTAAGAAATTTTCAAACTATTTAGGAATAAAAAAGCACCTGAAATCCAATTTAATGGTTTTTGGGTGCTTTTTATCATTTTAATTAGAAATTCGCCTAGGAAAAATAGCTCTCCATTTAACTTTATAAAAAGTGAGATACAAAATTTAGAAGCAAATAGCTTTTGAATAGACCATTTCAAACAATGCTATTTGAAACAAATCGATTATATTTACACATCGATTGAAGAATTGAAAAATTAAATACGAAATCTACAATGAAATTAAGACATACAAGAGTTAAAGACTTACTAAACAGCACCAATACCCTTCACGAAGTCAATGCAAAAGGATGGGTAAGAACCTTTAGAAACAATCAGTTTATTGCTTTGAACGACGGTTCGACCATCAATAATATACAATGTGTTGTCGATTTTGAAAACACAGCCGAAGAAACTTTGAAAAGAATTACTACTGGAGCGGCGGTTTCGGTTACGGGAGACTTGGTCGAAAGCAAAGGTGCTGGACAGAAATTTGAAATTAAGGTACGAAAACTAGAAATTCTTGGCGATTCGGATGCCGAGAAATTCCCGATGCAGCCTAAGAAACATTCCCTAGAATTCTTGCGTGAAAATGCGCATTTAAGAGTTCGTACCAATGCTTTTGGAGCCATAATGCGAGTGCGTTCGGTTTTGTCTTTTGCGGTTCACAATTATTTTCAGCAAAAAGGGTTTGTGTATGTAAACACGCCCATCATTACGGGAGCTGATGCAGAAGGTGCTGGCGAAATGTTTCAAGTAACTTCGTTGCCATTAGATAATTTGCCTAAAAACGAAGAAGGCAAAATTGATTATAAAAAAGATTTCTTCGGACAACACACCAACTTAACCGTTTCTGGACAATTAGAAGGCGAAACTTTTGCTATGGCTTTGGGTCAGATTTATACTTTTGGTCCCACTTTTAGAGCCGAAAACTCGAATACATCGCGCCACTTGGCGGAATTTTGGATGATTGAACCCGAAGTGGCTTTCAATAATTTGGATGATAATATGGATTTGGCAGAAGATTTTATCCAATATGTAATTAAATATGCAATGGATAAATGTGGCGATGATTTGAAATTTCTGGAAGGAAGACTTTTAGAAGAAGAAAAATCAAAACCACAAGCCGAAAGAAGCGAAATGGCTTTACTAGAAAAATTAAACTTTGTGTTGGAAAACAATTTCAAACGCGTTTCTTACACCGAAGCGATTGATATTTTAAGAGATTCAACTCCCAATAAAAAGAAAAAATTTCAATACCTCATCAACGAATGGGGTGCTGATTTACAATCGGAACATGAGCGTTATTTGGTGGAAAAACACTTTAAATCACCTGTGATTTTATTTGATTATCCAGCGAATATCAAAGCATTTTATATGCGTTTGAACGAAGATGGAAAAACCGTCCGTGCGATGGATATCCTTTTCCCTGGAATTGGAGAAATTGTAGGCGGTTCACAAAGAGAAGAGCGTTTTGACGTTTTGGTCGAAAAAATGAAAGCCTTAGGAATTGACGAAGAAGAATTGTGGTGGTATTTAGACACTCGCAGATTTGGTTCGGCAGTTCATTCTGGTTTTGGATTGGGCTTCGAAAGATTAGTGTTGTTTGTTACTGGAATGACTAACATTCGTGACGTAATTCCTTTTCCAAGAACACCACAAAATGCAGCTTTTTAAAAAACTAGTTTAAAGGTTTGAAATTGTTTAAGAGTTTAATGTTGTTAAAACTTCCACTACATTAAACTCTTAAACCTTTAAACACTTTTAACCCTTTACTGTCAAAATTTTACTTCTCTATTACCACCTTTTCGAATACTAATTTTTGCAGTATTTGTAGTTTTTGAATATTGGATTGTTTTTACGGGCAACAATTCTTTGTCGGTCCATTTTTCGCCCGACTTTTTCCACAACATTAAGGTAGCAAAAATTTCAGAATGGTCTTTTTGAGGCACAAAATTATGACTCAAGTTGATTACAGCGCTTTCGTCGGCAGCAGGATACAAACCTTTTGATTTTAGGACTTCCATTTTATCCCAACCCAAAAGCGGAATCATTACCAATTGGTATTTTCCGTTGTCGATAATCGTTATTTGATGTCCTTTTACTTTTTTGACAGTAGTTTTAATTTCTACATCTAATTTGGGCAAAGCATAATGTCCTAATCGCATTTCGATTGAATCTGAACTATTGTTTTTATCTACTCTTAAAATGCCATTCGCCAAAGGAATATCGGCCAAATTAAATTTAACATTAGGATTGGTTTCCAAAACGACATCACGGTAATAAATTCCTTCTTCAAACTTTTTAAAAGTGTACATTCTGAAAGGCTCCCATTCTTTTTTACTGTTTTTGAAAACATAATTCATTGCCACTTCCCCATTTGCGCCATCGGCTTGCCAAGGAAACGCACTGTTATAAGAAAGTCGGTTGTAGTTTTCGCTTCCACGAAATTTTTCCCAAGCTTTGATTACAGGAACATTGCACCAAGCTCTCAATTCAGCTGCACCAATATTAGAATAATCGGTGATTAAAATTTCTGATCCTTTTTGGAATTTATTGTAAACGGTGTTTTTTTCAAATTCCTTTCCCCAAGGACCTTCATTTTCTTTTGCAGTCCAAAACGGATTATCATCGGGAACCATCAAACCCAGAAATGCTTTCCCCATCCAATAAACACTTCCTCGACAACTGTAACTTTGCACGGCAGGTTCAAAAGCACCATAAAATCCTAAAGTTGGCACATTGTCTTTCATAAAATTGGGGTTTTGCAAAAACTGTTGCAACACACCAGACGATATTCTTCGCATCCATCCAAAATTCACGGCTGCTTTATCGGTTTCAAATCCCATCAATGGAAACGGAATCGTAGCTCCAATGCGATAACTGATGCTACGTCCCCACATAATCATTTCGCCATTTCGACTAAACATATAAGGATAATTATTTTTTACATCTTTAAAATTATCCTCGAATTTGGCAGCAAACTCAGGATAATATTGCTTTCCGATATATTCTGACCACAGCATTCCATACATTTGAAAAGCCCACATACTATAATAATCAAAAGCAGGATTGTCATTATACCATCCATCGCCACGATAATGGTCTAATGATTTTTGTAAATATTCTACCATCAAAGGTTCGTTGACAGCATAGCCTTTTGATTTGAAAAAACTCATTACAAAAATGTTGAAAAACTTCCAGTTGGAGGGAACTGTTGGACCATCGCCATAACTTAACATCGTTTGGGCAAGTTCATCTTTTTGAACTTGCGGCAGTGGATCCCAAAGTATTTCTGGAGCAATCAACATCGAAACAGACAACGCACCAAATTCGACCAAATTCTGGTTGGGACCTCCATTTTTAGGACGAGGAACAATATAAGATGGACTCGCTGGATTGGTCAATAAACCCATTTGATAGCGGTAATAATCGGCAACTTTTATGTTATTGATAACTAAGTTGGGATTATCTTTCAATAAAGGAGCGGCAACAAATAGCGTTCTACAAAGCCCTTCTAGTTTTTCTGTTGGTACTTTGGCTTCATCTTTGGGATAACTAACGCCAGGTTGTTTGGGAAATTGCATCGGATCATCCAAAGTGTGGATATATGAAAAAGCGCCTTTCAATAAATAAAGGGCAGCGTCTTTCCAATGCTGTTTGGTCATTCCGGTGTAAGGGCTTAACTCGTAATTGGGGTTTACGATTTCAAAAATAGTATTATCTGTGGGATTCCTAACCTTTTTTTGCTCTTGAGCACCTATTTGAAAATACGCTAGAAGCAACAATATAAATAAAATTCTTTTTTTCATAATAATTTAAAAACCAAAGTTACTTAATAATTCCATCAAAAAAAATCAACTTATAATTGGTATATTTGAAACAAAAAATTTAAGTTTTTCCAAGTAGAAATTAATGAAAAACAAAAAAATAATCAAAGGATTTATTTGCGGTTTGCTGCTGTTTTTAACGGCTTGCACTTCTGTAAAAACGGTTCAAACAGACATTGGTTACGGCTGGAACAACAATTCGGTGAACGTTGTAAAATTTCGAAAAAATGCTTTAACCACTTTTCAAAACTATCAATTTACAGCCTATTATGATGAGAATAGTTATCTTATTCTCGCCAAACGAAAAGTAAATTCTTCCGACTGGGAAAAAGTAAAAACTCCGTATAAAGGCAACACAAAAGACGCTCACAACGACATTAGTATTGCCATTGACGGCGATGGTTTTTTGCATGTGAGTTGGGATCATCACGATACTAGATTACGATATGCTAAAAGCAAAACCCCTTTGAGTTTAGAACTCAACGAAGAACAGCCGATGACAAGTCAGGAAGAAAACAAAGTAACCTATCCACAGTTTTATAATTTGCCCAATGGCAATTTACTCTTTTTCTACCGCTCTGGCGCTTCGGGCAGAGGCAATATGGTCATTAATTGGTATGATTTAAAAAGCAAAACTTGGTCGCAGTTGCAACAGAATTTAGTAAACGGCGAAGAAAAAAGAAGTGCCTATTGGCAATCTTGTGTCGATCAGCAAGGTGTAATTCATCTATCGTGGGTGTGGCGCGAAAGTTGGGATGTTTCCACCAATCATGATCTGTGTTATGCTCGTTCCAAAGATGGTGGAATCACTTGGGAAAAGTCTTCAGGCGAAAATTACAAACTCCCCATTACGGCATCAACAGCCGAAATTGCTTGGAAAATTCCTCAAAAAAGCAGCCTTATTAATCAAACTTCGATGGCAACTGACGAAAATGGAAATCCTTATATTGCAACCTATTGGAGTGAAAATAAAATTCCGCAATATCAAATCATTTATTTAAGAAACGGGAATTGGAAAAAAATAAGTACTCAATTCAGGAAAACTCCTTTTTATCTAGGAGGAGGAGGAACTAAGCAAATTCCGATTTCGAGACCCGATATATTGATTGCTAACAAAGGTAATAATTCAAAATTATACCTTCTATTTAGAGATGAAGAAAGAGGCAACAAAATTTCGCTGGCTTATATCCAATTTAACAAAGAATCTAACTGGAAAATTGTTGATTTGACTAAAGATTCCGTTGGACAATGGGAACCTAATTACGACAACTCTTTATGGGAAAAAGAAAATAAATTACATATTTTTATGCAAAATGTCACCCAAATTGACGGCGAAGGATTAGCCAAAATCGCCCCAAGTAATGTAAGTGTCTTAGAAGTAAATCATTTGCCTAAATAATTTAAAAACAAACTTAAATGAAACCATTTATTGAATCGAATATTTTGAGAAATTTAAAAAGAACCCTAATTGTTGGAGCAGGAATAGCATTGCTTTTTAGCTCGTGTGCGGGAAATAAATTAGACAAGCAGATTGATTTTGCCCTGAGTCGTGGCGTAAATCAATACAGTTATATGATGAAAAATTTGCCCGAAAACCGATATCCCAAAACCTATTATGCCGATAAACAAAAATTCGAAACCAGCAAATCCGACTGGTGGTGTAGCGGTTTTTATCCTGGAACACTCATTTATTTAGATGAAGCCACAAAAAAATCGGTTTTCGAAAAAGAAATTGACCGCGTTTTTCAAGATTTACAAAAAGAACAATTTAACAAAACCACACACGATTTGGGTTTTATGATGTTTTGTAGTTTTGGAAATGCCAATCGCTTAAATCCAACACCAGAATATGCTACGATTTTGATGAATAGCGCCAAATCATTAGCTTCTCGTTTTGACGGAAAAGTGGGTTGCATCAAATCTTGGGACGCTAAAGATGACAGCTATTTGGTAATCATCGACAATATGATGAATCTGGAACTGTTGTTTTGGGCCAGCGAATATAGCGGAGACAAAAGCTATTATGATATTGCAATAAAACACGCCAATACCACTCTCAAAAATCATTTTCGCCCTGACCACAGCTCCTATCATGTCATAAATTACAACAGCAAAACAGGCGAAGTCAAACAAAAAAAGACGGCTCAAGGCTATGCTGACGAATCCGCTTGGGCAAGAGGGCAAGCTTGGGGACTTTATGGATATACCGTAATGTATCGTGCTACCAAAGACAAAAAGTATTTAGATCAAGCAGTGGCAATAGCCGAATTTATTTTAAATAATCCTAATTTACCCAAAGACAAAGTTCCCTATTGGGATTTTAATGCGCCCAATATTCCCGATGCTTTAAGAGATTCTTCGGCTGGTGCGGTTATGGCTTCGGCATTATTAGAATTGAATTCTTATGTTGACAAAGAGCATTCGAAAAAATATTTGAATGCTGCAAAAACGATACTTGAAACCTTAACTACGAACGAATATATAGCTGAGGAAGGCACAAACGGAGGTTTTTTATTAAAACATGGTGTGGGTCATATCCCTCAAAAATCAGAAATTGATGTGCCGTTAACCTATGGCGATTATTATTTGGTTGAAGCCATGTTAAGATACAAAAAACTAGGTAAATAGATTGCTTTTTTGACACGAATTGCACGAATTTAAATTATTTAAAATTGAATTTCACGAATTGAATTCGTGCAATTAAAACAAATTTTTATTCGTGTAAATTCGTGAAATTCGTGTCTATCTTATTTAAAAAAACGAATCTGTTTGTCTTTGAAACGGGTTAAAATAGTAAATTTGCAAACTGATTATAATCAACTTATTCAATCTGTCTCGTATAACTTGATTAGTAGTCATTTAAAATAAATAATTAGAGACTTTTTCTATTTAATAAAAAAAACGTTGCGCCTTTGTGGCTAAATAAATTAGTGTCTTTTATGTTAAAGCAATTTTTAAATCTAAAATTATCTCAAAAATTATCTCCACAACAAATCCAGTTGATGAAGTTAATTCAACTGCCTACCCAAGCATTCGAACAACGTTTATTAGAAGAAATGAACGAGAATCCGGCTTTGGAATCAGGAAATGATGAGGAAGAAATTTACGACAAAGACGAATTCAACAACGATGATACTAACGACGAATTCGACGATTATGATGACAAAGACAACGAAGACCTCAGTGACATTAATATTGATGACTATTTAAGCAGCGACGAAACTCCAGATTATAAAACCCAAGCCAACAATTATAGCGATGATGATGAAGAACGCGAATCGCCATTGGTGGCACCCATTAGTTTTCACCAAGATTTAATCAATCAACTGAACACTTTTATACTCGATGATAGCGAACGAGAAATTGCCGAATTCTTGGTAGGAAGCATCGACGATATGGGTTATATTCGACGAAGCACACAAGATTTAGTCGATGATATGGCGTTTACACAAGGCATTTATACCGATGAAAAAAACGTCGAAAGAATGTTGCATATCATTCACGAACTCGAACCTTCGGGCGTTGGAGCACGGGATTTACAGGAATGTTTATTGCTGCAATTAAAGCACAAAACCCCAACAGAATACGTAGCTTTGGCCATTGATATCATCGAAAATCAGTTTGACGCTTTTACCAAAAAACATTACGACAAACTCTTGCAAAAATATGCCGTTTCGAATGAGCAACTCAAAACTGCTATTCACGAAATAGAAAAACTGAACCCAAAACCGGGAGGTTCTTTCACAGGAAGCAACAAAATTACCGAACATGTTGTTCCTGATTTTTCTATTCGAATAGAAGAAGACGAATTGGTTTTGACCCTAAACGGAAGAAATGCTCCGTCGCTGCACGTTTCTAAAGATTATCAAGAGATGATGCAGACTTATAAAAGTTCGCGCGACAAATCGACAGCACAAAAAGATGCCGTTCAGTTCATCAAACAAAAACTGGATTCGGCCAAATGGTTTATTGACGCTATCAAACAACGCCAAGAAACACTGTATGTAACGATGAACGCCATTATGCATTATCAGCAAGACTATTTCTTAGAAGGCGATGAAACCAGACTCAAACCCATGATTCTAAAAGACATTGCTGACATGGTAGATTTGGATATTTCGACCATTTCACGTGTTGCCAATAGCAAATATGTAGAAACGCCTTATGGAACCAAATTGATTAAAGAATTCTTCTCGGAAGCAATGAAAAATGACCAAGGAGAGGATGTTTCGACCCTTGAAATCAAGAAAATTTTGAAAAACACTATCGAAGAAGAAGACAAACACAAACCACTTCCAGACGATCAACTAGCCGAAATTCTAAAAGAAAAAGGCTATCCAATTGCTCGAAGAACCATCGCTAAATATAGAGAACAACTGGATATTCCAGTGGCGAGAATGAGAAAGAAAATGTAGGGATTTTAGATTGCAGATTAACGGTTTTTGATTTCAGATTTGTTGTTATCAGTAAAGACTCTAAAATTAAATGATTTTGAAAATGATTTAATTCCCATTTAAATATTTAATTTAAACAAGCACACTTGAAAAAAATCCTTCCTTTTTTTTCCTATTTATTCCATCCGTTATTCATTCCGGTATATGCAGCCTTATATTACTTTTTTATCAACAATTCCTATCATACCCATCCAGAAAAATACTTTGCTCTTTTTCAAATTGTCTTAATTACAATTGCCTTACCCATCCTGACGTATTTTATTTTAAAATCTACAGGAAAAGTGAATTCTATAATGATTCCCGATGTTTCTCAGCGCAAAATACCATTGTTTTTGCAATGTTTTATGATCGTTTTATTGATACAAAAAAGCATTACAATCTACCATTTTACCGAATTGTATTTTTTCTTTTTGGGAGGATTGCTAAGTACAATTGTAGCTTTGATTTTGTTGTTTTTTAAAACAAAAGCTAGTTTGCATATGGTATCCAGTAGTGCTTTAACGATTTTTGTACTGGCGCTAAGTCTTCACAATCAAACTCAGAATTTAATTTGGATTGCTTTTCTTGTACTTATGAATGGTTTTGTAGCCTCATCTAGACTAGAAATGGAAGCACATTCGCCAAAAGAATTAGTGATTGGTTTTTTAACAGGCTTACTTCCGCAACTGTTTTTGTTGTCTTTTTGGTTATAGAATATAAAACATGATTCCAACAATAAATGAATTCATGTCTATCGTTTCAGTATTAGTTTTTGCCGATTTAAACAACGGATTCAAACCATAATAAGCATAAACATTTATCGAATTGTACCCTGCAGAAAAATAAGTTCCGTATTGAAATTTATTAAAGTCTTTATTGTTACTCACTACAATTTTACCATTGGTATCCTTGTAAATTGATTTGTCATACATTAAATAGCCTGTTTTAAATCCTGCATACCATCGCCAAAATTTATGGCTTTCAAAAGTAGATGTTCTCCATCTAAACTCAATGGGCACTTCGACTAAAAGCTGACTGAATCTATTTTTATTATAAGTAACATTAGATTCAATTATTTCATAAACCGGAATTTGGTTAGACTCTGTAATCTTAAGATTCTGATTGTAGTTGTTGAATGCAAATCCTATTCCTGGTGCTATGGCAATGGTTCGTTTTTTATTGATGGGAAAGTCTCTAAGAAAACCCAAAGTTAATCCAGACGAAAATTTATCTTGTGTTAAACCTACGGGTTTCTTCTGCAAAGTATTAAGAGCGAAACTAAAATAAAACTGATCTTCTCTATAAAGAGAGTCAATTTTTATTTTAGGAGTTTCAACTAAACTTTCTGTCTCTTGCGAAAAAACAGGAAGAACTAATACGAAAAGCAAACAGCAAAGAAATAATCGCATACCTTATTTTTTAAGGGATAAAGTTATAAAAAAACACAACAGCAAAAATTTCTTTTTTTTTGGCAATAAAAACTAATCTCATAAATCCAGAAAAAACTAATCCTATCGACTGTTTAAAACTCTTTATTTTCTGATACGAAAGCTAGTTTGAGTTAAAAAAAGATAGGTAATAGACAAAATAGTATAAAGAAATATTTAGTTAGTTGGCTAATTTTGAAAAATGCTAATTATACCACCTGTCTATTATCAAATTAGCAAAAAAACCTATCTACCAATACGAATTAGTTACTATTAACCCTAAAACACAACTTTGATTGTGTTTTGAAGTTAATTTAAAATATAATAAAAATGAAATACGGCCATTTTGATGATGATTCTAGAGAATATGTAATCACAAACCCTAAAACACCTTACCCTTGGATTAATTATTTGGGGAATGAAGATTTTTTCTCCTTAACTTCAAATACTGGAGGTGGTTATACTTTTTATAAAGATGCAAAATTTAGAAGATTAACTCGTTATAGATATAATAATGTTCCTGTTGATAATGGCGGAAAATATTTTTACATAAAAGAAGGTGACTCCGTTTGGTCTCCAGGATGGAAACCCGTAAAAACAGAACTAGACCGCTACGAATGTCGTCACGGAATGAGTTACACTAAATTCAAAAGTTCTAAAAACGGAGTTCAAGCCGAAGTTTTACAGTTTATTCCACTAGGGTTTTGGGGCGAAATTCAAAAATTAAGCTTAAAAAATAATTCGTCGGAAGTAAAAAAATTAAAATTATTCTCCTTCATCGAATGGGCACTTTGGAATGCTGAGGACGATATGACCAATTTTCAAAGAAATTTCAGTACTGGCGAAGTGGAAGTCGAAGATTCCGTAATTTATCACAAAACAGAATTCAAAGAACGCCGAAATCATTATTCTTTTTATTCTGTAAACGAAGCCATCAAAGGGTTTGACACCGATAGAGAATCATTTATCGGATTGTACAATGGATTTGAAGCCCCAGAAGTAGTAACCGATGGAAAACCTAAAAATACCATAGCTCACGGATGGTCTCCTATAGCCTCCCATTATATCGAAGTCGAATTAAAACCAGGAGAAAGCAAAGATTATATTTTCATGCTTGGTTATGTTGAAGTTGCCGATGACCAAAAATGGGAAAGCAAATCAATCATCAATAAAAAACCAGCAAAGGCGATGATTGAAAAATACAATACAGTCGAAAAAGTAAAAGCCGCATTTAATGAATTAAAAATCTATTGGGACAATTTACTTAGCACAATTAATATCCAATCGGGTGACGAAAAACTAGATAGAATGGTCAATATCTGGAACCAATATCAATGTATGGTTACCTTTAATATGTCACGTTCTGCTTCGTTTTTCGAATCGGGAATTGGTCGCGGAATGGGCTTTCGAGATTCCAATCAAGATTTAATTGGTTTTGTACATCAAATTCCTGAAAGAGCCAGAGAACGCATTGTTGATATTGCTTCAACACAATTTGAAGATGGTTCTTGCTACCACCAATACCAGCCTTTGACCAAAAAAGGAAATGCCGCAATCGGAGGCGATTTCAACGATGACCCGCTTTGGCTAATCCTTTCAACCACTGAATACATCAAAGAAACTGGCGATTTTTCGCTACTCGACGAATTAGTTCCATTTGACAATGATCCTTCAAAAGCAAAAAGTCATTTTGAACATTTGAAAATTTCGTTTTACCACGTCGTAAATAATTTAGGACCTCATCAATTGCCCTTAATAGGACGAGCCGATTGGAACGACTGTTTGAACTTGAATTGTTTTTCAAACGACCCGAACGAATCTTTTCAAACTACTGGAAACAAAAAAGGCGAAACTGCCGAATCCCTTATGATTGCTGGATTATTTGTGGTTTATGGCAAAGAGTTTGTGAAACTGTGCCAACAAATAGGAAAAGAAACCGAAGCAATTGAAGCCGAAACTCACGTAAATAATATGATTGAAGCTGTAAAACAACACGGCTGGGATGGCGAATGGTATTTGAGAGCTTATGATTATTATGGCAAAAAAATAGGTTCTAACGAAAATGAAGAGGGAAAAATATTCATTGAGTCGCAAGGTTGGTGTTCTATGGCCGAGATTGGCAAAGAAGAAGGCTTGGTCGAGAAATCTTTGAATGCAGTAAAAGAACATTTAGATTGCGAATACGGAATAGTATTGAATAGTCCCGCATTTACAAAATATTATATCGAATATGGCGAAATTTCAACTTATCCAGCGGGTTACAAAGAAAACGGCGGTATCTTTTGTCACAACAACCCTTGGATTATGATTGGCGAAACGATGATAGGACGCGGTGATGCAGCTTATGATTATTACACCAAAATTGCTCCAAGTTTTTTAGAAGACATTTCTCAATTGCACAAAGTAGAGCCTTATGTTTATTGCCAAATGATTGCTGGTAAAGAAGCTTTTAAACCCGGAGAAGCTAAAAATTCTTGGTTATCAGGAACAGCATCTTGGAACTTTTATGCCATAACACAATATATTTTAGGTATAAAACCAGATTACAAAGGACTTTCGATAAATCCTTGTATTCCAACTAAATGGGATGGTTTCAAAATGACTCGAAAATTTAGAGGAGCAACATACAATATTGAGGTGTCAAACCCAAAACATATTAGTAAAGGTGTCGAAAAAATAATAGTAAATGGAACTACAATACACTCGAATATCATTCCAATATTAGAAAAAAATAAAACCCATGAAATAATTGTAATTATGGGCTAGGCATTTGTTAGTTAGTAATGAAAAACTCTCTTAGAATTTTAGTCTTCTTTGAGAGTTTTTCTATTATAATGAGGAGTTACAAAACTCTTTTTACCCCTATAAATTGTTTTTTGAATTCCTTTGGAGTTGTATTTTTAGCTTGTTTAAACAATCTATTAAAATTGGCAATATTATTAAATCCGCATCTAAAACTAATTTCTCCAATACTCAAATCAGTCTCTAACAACCATCTCGAGGCAAAACTAATTCGGGTGTCGTTTAAATAATGAACAAATGTTTTTCCTGTTCTTTGTTTGATAAATCTATTAAATGAAACAGGACTCATGTTGACCAACTTTGAAATCTCATCTAATGTGATAGTTTTCGAAAAATTTTCTTGAATATAATCGTACACTTTTTTAATTCGATCACTATTATGAAAATCTTCTTTTTCATCACTTAAAATAGAAAGCGATTTTTGATCTTCAGAAAGCGCAAGGTCATTCAGAATAGAAATAAACTCTAAATAATATGGCAAACCCGTAATTCTTGATAATAGCATAATTCTAGGCATCATCAAATTTGTGGTTTCACGAGAAAAAAGAATACCAAATCTTGCTCTATTAAACATATCGCTGATTGGCTTGAAAATTCTTCTCGACAACATTTTTTTATCTAGCAAATCATTGTGAATATGTATCGTGATTTCATAAATTTCTTTACAAGTACAATTGTGAAGCTCCCAACCGTGAACCACATTAGGTCCAACTAACACCAATTCTAAATCATCAATTTCATCTGTGTGATCGCCAACAATTCTTCGCACTCCTTTTCCTCTATAGATAAAGTTAAGTTCATATTCAGGATGAAAGTGTATAGGAAAATCAAAATCATCTTTGACCCTCTGTTCAACCAAAAAACTATCCTCAGGAATCAATCTAGTTATCTCTCTATATGCGTCTTTAATCATAAATAAATTTTATATATAATAATTAATTTGAAGAATAATTTCATGATTAGTAAAAAATGGATTAATAATTGACAAAAATCAATTAATATAAAATTAACATAATATTTACATTTGTAAATGTATTACTTTTTTTCATTAAGAGATAATACTTTTTAACTATTAACTAACCAAAATTTTAGAAAAATGAAATTAACAAAATTACTTATTTTTTGTTTTTTATCCGTTCTATTCTCAGTTTATGGACAAGCACAAGATGTATCCATAAAAGGGAAGGTAATTGACGAAAACGGATTACCCATTCCAGGAGTTTCCATTTTAATTAAAGGAACGCCAAAGGCAACCTCTTCGGACATGGATGGAAATTATCAATTAAAGGCCGATTCTAATGGCACTTTAGTTTTTAGCTTCGTGGGCTATGCCACCGTACAAGAACCTATTAAAGGTAGAACAACCATTAATGCTAATTTAAAACCTGAATCGCAATCGTTACAGGAAGTGGTTGTAATTGGGTATGGAACTCAAAAGAAAGGCTTGATTACTGGAGCAAGTTCCAACTTTAAAGGTGAAGATCTTGCAGCACTGAACACTGGTTCTGCAATGAGTGCACTACAAGGTATTGCTGCAGGTATCAGCATTACACAAAATAATGGATCGCCTGGAGCAGGAACAAGAGTAACCATTCGTGGATTGGGAACTATTGGTAACTCAAGTCCATTATACATTGTAGATGGAGTATCAGTAGGAAGCATCGATTATTTAAGTCCAGCTGATATTGAATCTATTGATGTACTTAAAGATGCCGCTTCAGCAGCAATTTATGGTTCTAGAGCAGCCAATGGTGTTGTTTTGGTAACTACTGTTAAAGGTCGTAAAGGTCGTCCTGCAAAAATTAGCTATGATTACTATTTTGGACTACAAAACATATACAAAAACTTGGATCCATTGAATGCCCAAGAATACATGTATATTAATGACGAAGGAAGAGTTAATGACGGCTTAGCACCAATTGACTGGAATGCAATGGTTCACGACAACAACTGGCTAGAAACTAATTATCCTGGAGCAGGAAAACAGCTAGGCGATGATGTTTGGGGTAAACTTCAAGTAGGCTGGAAAGGCACCAATTGGATTGATGAAATGACAAAAAAAGACGCTCCTGTTGTTAGCCACTCACTTAATATGACTGGTGGTAGCGAAGACATCACTTATTCTGCAGGTCTTTCTTATTTTGACCAAGACGGTATTCTTGGTGGCAACATTACCGATGCTGGTTACAAAAGGCTTACGGCTAGATTCAATACTACAATGGTTTTGAAAAAAAATGATAGACACAATATTATTACTGTAGGCGAAAACTTTACCTACTCTAACACTCAAAACAGATCTATTGCTACTGGTAACATTTATTGGAATGATTTGCATAACGCGTTAATTCAAAATCCTTTACAACCTGCTTATTGGCAAACTTCTATTGACAGAAACATTAATGAATTTGGATACACTCCTACTTTAGATGGTTTGAATACAGGACAAACCAATCCTTTAGCGGTAATGTATTACAGACATAATTACAACTATGGAAAAGGCAATAACATTACTGGAAATGCCTTTTTAGAAATTGAACCTTTTTTGAATTTAAAATTCAAATCGGTTTATGGAGTTGATTCTTGGTTTGGAAACGGAAGATCTATGAATCCAACCTACCATTTAGGCGTACTTTATAATGATGCTACAGATGGGGCCTCTCAAAACTCCTATTTTGGAGCCAACACTACTTGGACTAATACACTATCTTATGACAAAAAATTTGGAGAGCATAAAATTACAGCTGTAATAGGAACAGAATTACTTCGTGACCAAAGCAATATTAATTTAAGTGCAACTAGAAATAATTTATTATTTCCAGGCAATCCAAAATATGCCTATTTAAACAACACTCAAAGTCCTGCTTCTATTAGTGACATTAATGCTAGTGGTGCAGATTGGGCTGCAGGTGGTGGCGCTACACAATCTTTTTTTGCTAGAGCACAATACGATTATAAAGAAACGTACTTGCTTTCTGCTACAATGCGTGCTGATGGATCTTCAAGATTTCATCCAGACCACAGATGGGGTTATTTTCCTTCAGTTTCAGCGGGCTGGGTAATTACCAAAGAAGATTTTATGGCCAGTACTTCAAGCGTACTTAATTTTGCCAAGCTAAGAGCAAGTTGGGGGCAAAACGGAAATCAATCTATTGATGCTTTTCAATATATAGCCAATATTAATTATTCTTTCCCAGGATACTTCTTTGGAGACACAAAACCTGTTTCTGGTACTACAGCTGTAATTGGCAATGTTCCTAATGTTGAAATTGGATGGGAAACTTCAGAACAATTAGACTTTGGTATTGATGCAAAACTTTTGGATTCAAAACTAGGAGTAACATTTGATTGGTACAAAAAAACAACCATAGACTGGTTAGTAAAACCTGATGGTCAAGGTACGAATGGTGCACCAGCTCCTTTTATCAACGGCGGAAATGTTGAAAATTCAGGTATTGAATATTCTGTTAACTGGAATGATAAAATTGGAGATTTCAAATATGGCATTACCCTAAGTGGTGCTCATAACAGAAATGAAGTGACCAAAATTGCTAATGCAGATGGAATCATCCACGGACCAAGCAATGTATTGTCTCAAGGAACAGGAGAAGTTTCCAGAGTACAAGTTGGACAACCAATAGGCTATTTCTACGGCTACAAAACTGCAGGTATTATTCAAAACCAAAAAGAAGCAAGCGAGTGGTTAACTTCAGCGGGAACACCCTACTTCAATGATCAACGCCCTGGTGACGTTCGTTTTGTAGATCAAAATCAAGATGGTTTAATTGACGAGAAAGACAAAGTGTATTTAGGTAATCCTAATCCTGATTTTGAATTGGGTATTCAGTTGAATTTAGAATACAAAAATGTATATCTAAACACTACAATGGCTGGTAAATATGGCATGCAAGTAATGCAATCTTACAGATCATTTGCTGATAGTCCAAAACAAAACTATACATCAGATGTTTTCAATCGTTGGCATGGTGAAGGCACATCTAATACAATGCCTAGATTATCTGCTGTATCTAACAGAAATACACAATATGTTTCTGACATCTATATGCACGATGCCGATTATTTAAGAATTAACAATTTAACTTTAGGATATAATTTTAATAAAATGCTATCTGCTTTTAAATTTGTTTCGAACCTAAAAGTATATGCAGCAGTAAATAATTTATATACCTTTACTAAATATAGTGGTATGGATCCTGAAGTTCGTTTTGGACACGATGCTAGTTGGGCTTCTGGAATAGATCTTGGTTTATACCCACAAGCAAGAACAGTAATGTTTGGTTTAAGTGCTGATTTTTAATATAAAACTCAAAGACAATGAAAAAAATAACATATATAATAGCAATTGCCTCCGTTTTTGTTGCTACTAGTTGCACGGATTACTTAGATTCTGAGAATCTTTACGGAAAAAATTCAGAGAATTTTTATAAAACACCTACAGATATCAATGAAGCAATGGCGGGTGTTTACAATGCCATATACCTACCAAACGCCATGAGTGAAGAACAAATGGCTGCCAATTTAATGGACAATACAATGCTAGGTGGTGGTGGTCCTGATGATAAAGCCGCCAAATGGGTAGATAATTTTGAAGACCCGCTTGAAGACACCTATATTGATATGTGGAAACAATCTTATTATGGAATAACAAGAGCTAATGCAATTATCGATAAAACAGAGACTGCAGATTTTTCCAAGTATTTTTCTACTAAAGAAGAAGCGGATAAATTCAAAAGTCAAGCCATTGGTGAAGCCTTGTTTATGAGAGCCTTCTTTAACTTTAGATTGGCTAAATTTTTTGGTGGAATTCCGTTAATTAATTCACTTGATGCTGACAGAACTGTAGCAAGATCAACTTATACTGAAACTTTTGCACAAATAGCTAGTGATTTAAAATTGGCCATCGAAAAATTACCAGCTACTCCATTCCCAAGCATTCCAACAGCTAGTTATGGACATGCTAACAAATGGGTTGCCGAGGCTTATATGGCTCGTGTTTACTTACATTATACTGGTTATATGACCAACATAGAAGCAAAAGCCACTACAGATTTACCTTTAGTTGGAGGAGGAAAATTAAGTGCAACTGATGTTGCTGCCTATTTAAATGATTGTATGAGCAATAGTGGTCATGCTTTAGCTTCTGATTTTAGAAATCTATGGCCATACTCTTATATCAACAAAGCCGCTGGTAAAACAATATTGCCTTGGGCAGCCACTAACAATTTGTCTTGGGTTGGTCAAGATGGTTCTAAACCAACTTTTGGAACAGGAAATCTAGAAACCATGTTTGTTCAGCGTTTCTCATTTGGAGACTGGAACTGGACTAACGGCCCTTCTTACACTAACAGACTTTCCTTATTCACAGGATTGCGTGACAACTCATTGGTACCTTACGGACAAGGATGGGGAATGGGTACTGTGAGTCCAAAATTCTGGAGCAGTTGGGCAGATACCGATCCTAGAAAAGTAGGCTCAATTATTCAAGTAGGAAAAGTAGAGCAAGGAACAGATGGCTACAAAGGTGACAAAGGTGATCACGAAACTGGATTATTCAATAAGAAATATACTGCATTGCAATATCCAAATGCTGCTGGTAGCAATGTGGGGATGTTTGTTCAAATGTATAAATGGGGTAATACCGATATGCAATTAATGCACGCCCAAGATTTTATCTTTATGCGTTATGCCGATGTACTTTTAATGCACTCTGAAATTACTAAAACAGCTACAGGAATGAATGCTGTTAGAGCAAGAGCTGGTTTAGCACCTGTTGCCTATTCATTAGATGCTATAAAAGACGAACGTTCACACGAATTAGCTTTCGAAGCCTTACACTGGTTTGACTTGGTTCGCTGGGGAGATGTAGCTACAGCATTCAACGATACTTTCCCTGTGAGAAATTCTGGAAAAGACGCCACTTATTCTGTAAAATACAGAGCTGAAACCAAAGGATTACTTCCTATCCCAGAAACAGAAATGAGATTGTCAAATGGAGTTTATGTTCAAAATCCAGGTTGGTAAAATTTAATAAACTATTAATACAATTATTATTATGAAAAATATAAAATTAATGTATCTCCTATTGGCTTCGTTTATGCTGCTTTTTTCAGCCTGCGATCCAATTGTAAAGGAAGAAAACTTATCCGACACAACCAATGTTGAAGGGGTTCAATTAGTAGCTACTCAAAGTACTCCTGGAGGAAACGAAATCACCCTTAGTATGGTAACTCCCGGAATCTCTGGTTATTGGGATTATAACTTAGGACTTGCCCTAACGAATGAAAAAAAATTCATTTATCCAATACCAGGAAAAGCTACATTTAAATATGTTGGAACTTTAGGATCTCAATTCTTTTCCAAAACAATTGATGTACAGATTGACAAACTAGACCATGCTTTAGATCAAGATTGGTATGACTTAGTGAGCAACAACACCGCTGCGGGTAAAACTTGGGTGTTTGATGGCACTGCAAATGATGATAAACTTTGGTGGTTTATGTCGCCGCCTAACAATCCTGATGGTGCAATGGGAGCTTGGTGGAATGCTGGTGGAACTTGTTGTCCTCCTAGTGACTTTGCAGGAAAAATGAAATTCGATTTAAATGGAGCTGCAAACTACAACCATTACGAAACCCAAACTGCAACACCAACTAAAGGTAGCTTTGTGCTTGATGTAGCTAATAAAAAATTGATTATCAATAATTCAAAAATGTTAGGTTCTGCTGCTGGAAATAAAGATGGAGTATATCAAATTCTTGAGCTTACTCAAACCAGAATGGTGCTTTATTTAAACAATAGCGAAACTTATGGAACAGGTTGGACATTTGTTTTCAAACCACAATAATTAGTTAGTTAGTTTATATTCAAAAAGGGAAGATTTTATGCTTCCCTTTTTTGAATAATAGATTTTTTAAAATCATTAGAATACTGATTTAGGGCACAATTTATTTGGTGGTGAATACTTTACACCAATATAATCTACTCAAAAAATGAAAATATTTAAAAAAATTGTCGCATTACCAACACTTATATTAGTAGCCTTATTTAGCTGCAGTTCAGGCGATAGTGGAGACAAAAACACCCCTAACACTACATCAACAGTAGTAATAAACACTGAAATTGTTGGTATAACTACTCTATTGCCCAATGGAAATGGCACTGGCGTGGTTAAATTTAACGTCAGTCCAAATAATGCCACTTCTTATAAAATTGTATTTGGCGATGGCGAAACTTTAGAAACAACAACAGCAACTTTTACTCATACCTACACTTCAAGTGGAACAAAAACTTATGAAGTACAAGTAACAGCCTTCGACGGATTAAAATATTTTAGTGCAACAAAATCTATTGTAGTTTTTGTGGCACCTACTGAGGTTTGGGGTGACGAATTTGATGTTGACGGAGCACCAAATAGTACCAAATGGGGATATGATTTAGGCGCTGGTGGTTGGGGAAACAATGAACCTCAATACTACACCAATCGTCTTGATAATGCCATTGTTCAAGGAGGTGTTTTAAAAATTATCACCAAAAAAGAAAACTATTCAGGAAGTAGTTATACTTCTGCAAGACTTCTCTCAAAAGGCAAATTTTCTTTCAAATATGGCAAAGTTGAATTCAGAGCTAAAATGCCTTCGGGTGGAGGGACTTGGCCTGCTTTGTGGATGCTGGGTGACAACATTGACACTGCATCTTGGCCTGCGTGTGGAGAAATCGACGCAATGGAACATCTTGGAAATCAAATGAATAAAATATACGGAACCCTTCATTATCCTGGACATTCTGGAGCAACAGCCGATGGATCGACTACGATGATTTCTAATGCCGATACAGAATTTCATCTTTACTCAGTGGATTGGCGAGCCGATTATATTAAATTTTATGTTGACAATCAATTGTTTAAAACCTTTGCAAATACAGCAAGTACCCCTTTTAATGACAAATTTTTCTTGATTATTAATTGCGCCATTGGAGGTAACTTTGGAGGCACAATTGATCCCAATTTTGTTTCTTCCACTTTTGAAATTGATTATGTTAGAGTATATAATTAATGGTTTTGGTTAGTTAGCTTTTCATTATTTGCTTCTGTTGCCATTAACAGAAGCAATAATGAAAACAAAAAAATAAGTCAAATCATTTACTATCAATACTATAATAATTTAAAAATGAAATATTTATTAGCTATAATGACTACTTTCATTCTCACTTTAGGGAATGCTCAATCATTAAAGTTGATGACCTATAACATTCGTTTGGATGTTGAGGGAGATGGAGAAAACAATTGGTCTCATCGAAAAGAGTTTTTCACTTCGCAAATACAATTCTACGAACCCGATATTTTTGGCATTCAAGAAGCCTTACCCAATCAAGTTATTGACATTGCCTCAGCCCTTTCGACTTACAACCACATTGGGATTGGAAGAGACGGAATAAATAAAGGGGAATCTTCGAATATTTATTACAAAAAAGACCGTTTTGAAGTTTTGAAAAACAATACTTTTTGGCTTTCAGAAACACCCGATGTCATTTCTAAAGGTTGGGATGCAGCACTCAACAGGATTTGTACTTATGGTTTGTTTAAAGATTTGAAAACAAAAAATGTTTTTTGGGTTTTTAACACCCATTTAGATCACAAAGGAGAATTGGCAAAAACCAACGCCATCCTGCTCATTCTTTCGAAAATAAGCTCGCTAAACATAAACAAATATCCCGTGTTTTTTATGGGTGATTTCAACTCGAACCCTTCTGAGGAGAGAATAATTTCCCTAAAAAAAATAATGCTTGACACCAGAGATATTGCGGTAGAAAAACCATTTGGCCCCACAGGAACATTCAATGGATTCAAACACAACGAACCTGTAACTGAACTTATAGATTACATCTTTCTTTCGAAAAACAGCAATTTCAAAGTCCAAAAATTTGCGGTTTTAAGCGATTCTAAAGATTTAAAATACCCATCAGACCATTTGCCTGTTTATATAGAATTGTTATCTTTAAAAAAATGACTTTTGACAAAATAAAAATTACATCTATTAATAACAATACTTCACATGATTAAAAACGCATTCAAAATCACATTATTTACAATTATTTGTAATGCCATGATAGCTATAAATGCTCAAGAAACAACTAGCTCAAAAGCTATAGAAACTAAAATAGACCAAATTATTTCCTCTCTAACTTTAGAAGAAAAAGTGGCAATGTGCCATGCTCAGTCTAAATTTAGTTCTCCCGGAGTCGAAAGATTGGGAATTCCAGAACTCTGGATGTCTGATGGGCCTCATGGAGTTCGCGGTGAAATTAATTGGGACGATTGGGGCTATGCTAATTGGACAAACGACTCAATAACAGCTTTTCCTGCTTTAACTTGTTTGGCCTCGACATTTAATCCAAAATTAGCTAAAGATTATGGTATCAATGTTGGAGAAGAAGCACGCTATCGAAAAAAAGATGTGTTATTAGGTCCTGGTGTTAACATCTATAGATCTCCATTAAATGGGAGAAATTTTGAATACATGGGAGAAGATCCTTTCCTAGCTTCGAAAATGGTGGTTCCATACATTCAAGGAGTGCAACAAAATGGAGTGGCTGCTTGTGTAAAACATTATGCATTAAACAATCAAGAAGTTTGGAGAGACAAAATTAATGTAGTAGTCAGCGATAGAGCCCTGCACGAAATCTATTTACCCGCATTTAAAGCTGCCGTCGAAGAAGGGAAAGTTTGGTCAATAATGGGGTCTTACAATCAATTCAAAGGGCAACACTGCTGCCACAACAGCGTTTTATTGAATGATATTTTAAAAAAAGATTGGAATTTTGATGGCGTTGTAATCACCGATTGGGGTGGAGCTCACGACACCAAACAAGCAGCCCTTAATGGTTTGGACATCGAAATGGGAACAGGTACAGATGGCTTGACTAGCTCTAAAAAAAATGCTTACGATTATTACTATTTAGCCAATCCCTTTTTGAAATTAATTAAAAATGGAGAAATAAAAGAAGACATTTTAAACGATAAAGTGAGACGAATTTTGCGCTTAATGTTTCGCACCAATATGAATCCAAATCGTCCTTTAGGGAGAATTAACAATCAAGAACACCTTGATATAGCCCGAAAAATTGCAGGCGAAGGAATTGTGTTATTAAAAAACGAAGCTTCTTTCTTTCCGATAAATGCGACCAAAAAAATTACAATAGCTGTTATTGGCGAAAATGCTACAAAACCAATGACAATAGGCGGTGGATCCTCTGAATTGAAAGCCAAAAACGAAGTCTCTCCGCTTGACGGATTGAAAAATCGATTCAAAAACGCCACTATAATTCATGCTATGGGTTATGCTTCTGGGCCTTCGGCTTATGGAAGAGTGGTTCCTTCATCATTAGATGCCAATAAATTAAAACAAGAAGCTATTGAAGCGGCTTCAAAAGCAGATATTGTGCTTTTCTTTGGTGGATTAAATAAAAATTATCTCCAAGATTGCGAAGGTGGCGACAGAACAGAATACAAACTGCCTTTCGGACAAGATGAATTGTTAAATGAAATTTTAAAAGTAAATAAAAACACAGGAGTAGTATTAGTTAGCGGAAATGCTATAGAAATGCCTTGGATTTCGAATGTAAAAGCCATTATGCAAACTTGGTATTTAGGCAGTGTTGCTGGCGATGCCATTGCCGATGTAATTAGCGGAGATGTTAATCCTTCTGGGAAATTACCTTTTTCATTTCCTAAAAAATTAAGCGATAATGGAGCACATTCTTTCGGAGAATTGAGTTTTCCAGGAGATGGCGTGAATGAATATTACAAAGAAGATATTTTGGTGGGTTATCGTTGGCATGACACCAAGAAAATTAAACCCTTATTCGCCTTTGGAGAAGGACTTTCTTATACAACTTTCGAAATTTCGAACTTAGATTCCGACAAGAAAGCGTACTCAAAAGACGAATCAATTGTAATCTCAGGAAATGTTTCCAACAAAGGAAATGTTGACGGAGCCGAAGTGGTGCAAGTCTATATCGGAAAATTAAATTCAAAAGTGGCTAGAGCCGAAAAAGAATTGAAAGGTTTTCAAAAAGTAGCAGTTAAAAAAGGAGAAAACGCCAGTTTCAAAATTTCGATAGATGCCAAAAGTTTAAGTTTTTATGATGAAACCACTGCGGATTGGAATTTAGAAAAAGGCGATTACTTGATTTATATCGGAAATTCATCGGCTTCGATTTCGAAAAAAATAAAAATAACCATCCAATAAAACATGAAAACTCTCCTTTCGACATTGGTTTTACTGGTTACAATTAGTGTGTTTTCTCAGCAAGAAAACAAAGGGCTAACCATTTTAGTAAATCAGCTTGGATTTAAACCCAATTCCGAAAAAAGAGCTTTTATCAGTGATTCCGAAGAACGAAACTTTAAAATAATTAATAATTCAAACCAAGAAATAGTTTTTAAAGGCGAAATTTCCAGTCCAAAATATTGGGAACCTTCTGGCACAAATGTGGGTATTGCTGATTTTTCGAGTATTCAAAAACCGGGTAAATACTCTATTGTTGTGGGGAATTCTTCCAAAACAATTACTATTGACAATTCGGTTTATGAGGCTTTAGGAACAAAATCGCTTGAAGCCTTTTATTTGGCTCGTGCATCAGAACCTGTATTAGAAAAATATGCTGGAATTTACGCTCGTCCATTAGGTCATCCTGACAACATTGTATTTATTCACGCTTCGGCTGCTACTGATAAAAGACCCGAAGGAACTACCATTTTTTCACCAAGGGGTTGGTATGATGCTGGAGATTACAATAAATATATCGTGAATTCTGGGATTACGGTTCATACTTTACTTCAACTTTACGAATTGTTTCCTGAATATTGCAAAACCTTGAAATTGAAAATTCCAGAAAATTCCAATCAAGTTCCTGACCTTTTAGATGAAACATTGGTAAACTTGCGTTGGATGCTAACCATGCAAGATCCTAATGACGGTGGAGTTTACCACAAATTGACCTCCAAATATTTTTGCGGAATGGTGATGCCCGAGGACGACAAACTCGAACGATTTGTAGTGATGAAATCTACCGCAGCGACTTTAGATTTTGCTGCCGTAATGGCAAAAGCCAATCGCATTTTTTTTAAGATGGATCCCAATTTTGCCAATTCATGTTTGGTTGCATCGAAAAATGCTTGGAATTGGGCGCAAAAAAATCCAAATGTATTGTATGTGCAACCAAAGGATATTTCAACTGGCGAATATGGCGACAATAAAATAGAAGATGAAAAATATTGGGCTGCAATCGAATTGTATCTTTCTACTAAAAATGCGGATTATTTGAATGATTTGCCTACTAATTTAAAAATAACAACTCCAACTTGGTCACAAGTCGAATCGCTTGGTGCTTTTTCATTAATTGCCTCTACTGACAAAGTACCGGACAGTAAAATAAAAGACAAAATAGAGTTGGTCAAACAAAATTTATTAAAAACGGCTGATCAATTATGTCAGGCAAACCAAGTCTCTCCATTCCGAATTTCGATGAATTCTTTTTCTTGGGGAAGCAATAGCGATTTAGCTAATCAAAGTCTATTATTACTGCACGCCTATAAAATTTCTGGTGATAAAAAATATTTAAAAACCGCCGAAGATTGCTTGCATTATATATTAGGATCCAATCCATTAAATATGTGTTTTGTAACTAGTTTTGGAGAAAATAGTCCAAAACATATTCACGACCGACGCTCTTCAGCCGATAAAATCGAGACTCCAATTCCAGGTCTTTTAGTGGGTGGCCCTACAACAGCAGCTCGATCAGATTGTGGAGAAAGTAACTATAAATCAAACTTTCCAGCACTTTCCTATTTAGATATGGAATGCAGTTATTCTACCAATGAAATTGCCATTAACTGGAATGCTCCACTAGCTTTTCTTGTAAACGCAATCAATACTATTAACCAATAAAATTAATTTAAAAACCAACCAAAACCATTTTGAATATGAATAATAAAATATCGTTAAAAGAAAAAATAGGATATGCATTAGGAGACGGCGCTGCCAATATTGCTTGGAGAGGAGTTGCTACCTTTTTATTTATTTATTATACCGATGTTTTAGGATTAAGTCCCGTAGTTGTAGGTGTTTTAATGTTAGTCGCTCGTTTTAGCGACGGAATTGCCGATGTTTTGATGGGAATAATTGCAGACAGAACCACCTCCAAATATGGAAAATTTCGTCCTTGGATTTTATGGTCTGCCATTCCTTTGGGTGTAATTCTTGCCTTATTATTTACAAATCCTGACTTTGGATCTTCGGGAAAATTATTATATGCCTACTTAACCTATATCTTTTTTACTCTAATTTACACCGTAAACAACATTCCCTACGGAGCTTTAATGGCTGTAATGACGGGTGATGACAAAGAGAGAACTAGTTTAGGCTCTTTTAGAATGGCTGGAGCTTTTGGTGGCGGAATGATCGTGCAAGGAGCCTTACTCTTTTTGGTTGCTTATTACGGAAATGTGAATCCATCTATCGAAGTGAATCAATTGGCAGACAAAAAATTCAATGTTGTGGTTTTTACTTCAAATAATGTACAAAATGCTACTATCAAAACCGAAAACGGTTTTGCAACATTTGCTTACAACGACTCCACTTTAAGTCCTGATAAAAATGAGCCAACCAATAGAAAAAGTTTTTCTATGGAAGCCGATAAAAAATATTCATTTATTGTTGAGGGAGAGCCTAATATCAACGAAAGTTCTATTTCTATCATTGATCAAAATCGGGGTTATAGCAACTCGATGTATTTGATGTCGGTCTTTTTAACGTTCTTTATGTTCGTCACATTTTACACCACAAAAGAAAGGGTTCAACCACCAAAAACTCAAGAAAACAATTTAAAACAAGATTTGAAGGAATTAATTACAAACAAACCTTGGGTTGTATTGATGTTTGTTGGATTATTATTCAATGTTTATAATTCGATAAAACAAGGAATTGTAATTATCTATTTTACCCATTATTTAAACAATCAATTGTTATCAGCCTCTTTTTTGATTGGTTTAATGATAGTTTCAATAGCTGGTGCATTGGCTACAGCTCCTTTAGGAAAGAAATTTGGCAAACGTAATTTATTCATTTATTCGTTATTGTTTTCTGGAGCAGTAAATGCTTTACTAGTTTTTTGTGGACCAACCAATATTGAGGCTATTTTTGGACTTGGAATGGCATCTGAATTTGCTGCTGCTATGTTTCCTACCCTATTTTTCGTTATGCTTGGAGATGCAGCCGATTATTCTGAATTCAAAAACGGACGAAGAGCCACTGGACTTATTTATTCGGCGGGATCATTTGCTACAAAATTTGGAGGTGGAATTGCCGGAGCTATTATTGGTTTAATATTAGGTGCTTTTCACTACAATGGCCAAGATACAGCATCAATAAACGGTTCGATTCCAGGCATAATTATGCTAATGAGTTGGGTTCCTGCCATTATAACCATTATCGCAGCAGGATTTATGTTTTTATATCCGCTTAACCAAAAAAAGATGGACGAAATTACTGTGGAATTAAACTCTAGAAGATTAAAAGAATAATTTAAAAATGTCTATTTAATAGAAAACCCCTTAAAACGAAATTATTTTAAGGGGTTTTAATTTGAATTAATTCCATTAGAATTATACTAAAACCGAACGATGTTCTTTGCGATATTGTGATGCGCTTTTGCCTGTAAACTGTTGAAATGATTTGTTGAAATAACTAAAATTATTGAATCCGCTTTCGAAACAAACTTCGGTAATACTAATGGGTTTTTCGGCCAACAGCTTTGACGCGTGAACCAAACGGTATTCATTAACAAACTTGGTAAACGTTTTTCGAGTTATCTTTTTGAAATAGCGACACAAAGACGGCACCGTCATACTGACCAAATCGGCTACTTCTTCGAGCGTAATTTGTTCTTGAAAATTATTTTTCACATAATTAAATATAGTGTTGATTTTGTCATTGTCCTGCATTTGTAAATCCATCGAGAATCCTTCGGCATTCAAAACCTTGAATTCTGTGGCTTCTTCAAGTTCGCTTAAAATAGAAAGCAATGTCAGCAATCTTTCAAAAGGCATTTGATCTGCCATCGTTTCTAATTTACTTCCAATTCTTTTTTTGGTTTCGCCAATAAAAGCAATACCTGCTTTGGCTCTTTCAAAAAGTTGTTTGATTTTTTTCATTTCAGCAATTTCAAAAAAATGCTCTCCCAAAAAATCGGGTCTAAAATGAACCACTGTTTCTTTTGTGTTACCTGTATTCTCATCGGTAAAACCACAATGAGGCAAATTACTTCCAACAAGAATAAGAGCTCCATTGGTGTAATAAGAAATATGGCTACCTACTTGGCGCTTGCAAGAACCTCCATTTACATATATTAATTGTATTTCGGGATGGTAATGCCAGAAGGTTGCTGTACTATAATCATTATCTACATATTTAGTTAAAGAAAAGGAACTTCCGAAGGATGGTTCTATAATTTCTAATGCTGGGAGTATGTTTTTCATAATGCTGTTATTTAGAATGAGTACAAAATTAACCCAAATTAACACATGATTACCAATTTTAACCTATTTCGTTTTCGTAAAAGGTAATATATCACACAAATATGAAAAGAAAGTGCTATTTCGCATCACATCTCTACAATATCTTTGCTTCAAATAAATCATTATAAACCTAAAAATTAAAATTATGAAAAATTTATTTAAATTTAGTTTAGTGTTGGGAGTAGCATTATTAACTATGAACGTACATGCTAGTGATATTGATTTTTCGCTAGGTGTAAAAAAAGAAGAAGGAAGAATTATAACTATTGTGCTAAATGATGCAAAAAAAATGGATCTGTCTATTTATGATGTAAAAAATAGATTAATCCATTCAGAAAATGTAGCTTCTCAGAAAGTTATTAATAGAACATATGATTTGAAAGATTTACCTGAAGGGACTTACTATTTAGAAGCTGAATCTGAATTGAAAATTTCTAGATACAAAATTTCAGTCGTTGGGTCAACAGCTGTGCTATCAGAAACCGCTATTTCAGATATATACAAACCAGTTTTCATAGAAAAAGACGGACTGTTAACAGTAAGCTTCATTAATTCTCAAAAATCTTCAGCAACTATTAAAATTTATGACCACGAAGATAACGAAGTTTATGATAGTGGATTGTTGAAAGATCAAAAGATATCAAAAAGTTTTGATTTGTCTAACATTAAGTCTGATGGATACACATTTGTGATAAATTATGATGATAAGTCATTTATAAAATCTTTCGATAACAAATAGTTATATCAAAATTTTTAATCAAAGCAGCTTCATTTTGGAGCTGTTTTTTTTTGTGTTTATAAATTACCAAGAATTTTATCCATCACCCAACTAGTCTTTACCGCCGAAAAATCGGCAGATGGATGTTCGCTATTACCCAAAAGATGTTCTCTAATTCGTTCCACGTGATGCAATTGCACGTTTTCGGGATGTTCGATAAACAATTCCGTTTCGCCTTCGTCATTGGAAAGGATGATGGCATCATTTTCGAAAATGGAAAAATTGATTTTGCCTTTGGTTCCAGCAATTTCAACAATATCTTCACGTTTTTGGCTTCCAAAATTCCAATTGCCATTTCCTGTAACGCCCGATTCGTGAAGCCAGCAAGCGGTGATGGCATCCTTGGCCGAATACAATCCTTGTTGGTTCAAACTATAACCCGAAACCTCTTTGATATCTCCCAAAAGGAAAGTGAACAAGTCCAAACCGTGACTCGCCAAATCATCAAAATAACCACCAGGAGCTACTTTGGCATCGGTACGCCAATTGTATTTTCCCGACAAATCTTGTTCAGAAGCCGATTTGGTCAAATTCCATCGAATAGAACGCACTTCGCCAATTTTATTCTCGTCAAGCCAAGCTTTTATTTGTTCGAAACGAGGTAAAGTTCGTCTGTAATAAGCTGTGAACAAAGGAATGTTCTTGGTTTTAAAAGCTTCGTATATTTCGAGACTTTCGGTATAACTTGGTGCCAATGGTTTTTCGATACAGCAAATTTTTCCCACCAACGCCACTTTCAAACCATAAAAATGATGCGTGTCCGGCGGAGTGGCAATGTAAATGGCATCAATTTCGGGATCGTTGATTAAGGCATCGGCATCCGAATAATACTTGTCGATGTGATGTCTTTTGGCATAGTTGGCCGCTTTTTCGGCATCTCTTCGCATCACGGCTTCAATTTTGAAACCTTGAGTTTTTTGGTAGGCTGGGCCACTTTTTAGTTCAGTAACGTCGCCACATCCCAAGATGCCCCAACGGATTGTTTTTGTGTTTTCGGTGTTGTTTGCCATTTCAATATTTTAATTTGTAAAAATAACAGAATAGCCGATAATAGTCGTGAGGATGAAGAATTAATTTGAGGTACTGTCGAAAAAATTAATCAACTTTAATATTTCTTGATTCTTTGATGGATTTTGGAGAACGACTACCGTGAAAAGCTCTCAAAACTTCAATTCTGGTGGGTGTAATTCTGTAAATGATGAGGTAGGAACCAAAAATTATATTTCGGTATTTCTTGGTTTTTGTCTCCAGATGGTGACATTCAGGATGAAGTAAATATCGCGATTCGAGATTTTGAGTGTCCATTAATAGTTCATCAAAAAATGACAATGCAGCTTTTTCACCGAAGGTTGCTTCTCCATATTCAAAAATATCTTGAATATCTTTATAATAATAAACGGATTTGACTACTTTTTTCTTTGTAATCTCCATTTATCGAATCTAATTTTGAACTCATCTAATGTTAAAAATTCTCCTTCCTCAGCCTCTTTTATCAAAGAAGCCAGTTTCTTTTGAGACATTGGTTTGCCTGGAGTGGCAAGATTGTTAGAATTTTCGTTTTTCGTTTTCATAATTTGAATGCTACTTATTTTCAAATGTATAAAATTATTTTAGATAAATTATTTTTTTAGGGAATATATTGTGATTGAGGAAATTATGATATTTTGATTGTGTTGGTGGGCACGGAATGCAATTCCGCGCTAGCGTTAACGAGATAATTTATCTAAATCCGAGATTTCGGGTTGAGGGAATTAAGAGATTGTGATCCTTTACGGTATTGTATTTATTACTTTATTGTGCAATTCTTGTAGTTTCTCATTTGCTTTTATTATATCAATAAAAACACCTTTTGTTTTACTTTCCTGTTCATCGTGATTTTTTCTATTCATTTGAGATCTATCATCTATTATTATGCGTCCAATACCTTTTTCGGTACTTTCTTCAACACTTACAAAAGAGTGACTGAGAGCATTTCGTAAATTCTGCAAATTAACACCATTAATAAATTCCTCATTTAAATCAAGTTGTGGAATTTTTAAGTGCATTCCTGTGTCAAGTTGATCGTTTGTTATGTATGGAATTAATAAATATAGAGCGATTATTTCACTTACACCTGGTATTGAAAGTATTTTTAAATCCCCCTCTAAAATGCTTTTGGCAATTTCTGAAAGAAAAATTGAATGTTCTTGAAAATTTGTTTCTCTATCTTTATACATATTTTTTGTTTCAAAATTTTATGAAATATTTGGGACAATATACATCAGTTACTTAGAAAGCTGTTTTTTGATTAAATTAAAATAATCATTCAATTACTTTTTTACTCTAAGTTCTACATCTGATGTAATTCTGCTAACTATCAATATCCCATTACCATTAGTATCGTGTTGTGAATCAAATTCCATATTTGATCTTATCAAATCATCGTTATTGAAATCAAATACGATTTCCGTTGGGTTTTCAATCCAATCATCTATTCCATCACCTTTTATGTCTTCTATTTTTGCAGATACTTTATTGCTCTCCGCATTACAGTTTTGGATTATGTCAATTTGTCCATCAAAATATACAATAGTTAATTCTTTCTTTTTAGCATTCCAAATAATTTTAGACTCCTCTTTTTCCCAATCTGACCATCCAATTTGAAACTCATTATCAGAACGTTTTTGTCTGCTTTGAGAAATCTCAATTACAAAGTCAGATTCCATTTTGTTATCGGAAATGACTGTTTCATCTTTTGAACAACCTAAAGTAAATGTTATCAAAGCAAATAATAGTATTTTTTTCATTTTGTATTTTAGTTTAGTAATTAAAAGGGCATAAGCGTTAAGCATCCTTATTTTAGTTAGCTTTTAATTTTTATTTTCTTCTTAATCTTAGCAATTCTTCCTAAATAACCACCTTTAGTTCCATCATCTAAACCAAAAGAAATAGCCATTTCGCAAATATTTATTGCTTTTTCATATTCTCCAATTTCTGTAAGAACCGTTGAATAAATTTGAAAAACTAAAATTCTTGGCAATTCGCCATATTCATTTTGTAAAGCCTCCATAAGTATTGGTAATTCGCTTAAGTGCTTTTCACAGTATTCTATGCAAAGATTATTAAAACGTTCAGCATTTCGTAATTTATAAGTTTGTGAAATTATTCCTTGGAGTAAAAAATGTCTATTGATAAGAGTAGTTTTCAAATCAGAAACTTGTAGCATTTCATCTAAATTTCCACTTAAACGAGCGTTGTATACTTCATCAAAACCTCGTTCTCTTTCTTTCTTTGAATACCCTTTGTCTAGTTCAAACACCTCCTGCTCATTCTTTATTTCTTGTGTAAATTCTTTATTATTTTCATCTTTACAAACTGTTTTTAGATCATTTGTGTTTTGCTTTTCTCTTTCCAAATTCGAAGAAAAAAGGGAGTTTTTAATCTTTAATATAATTTTTTTCATTTTCATTTAGATTAATAATTCAACAATAGTAAACATTCTAAACTACTTTCCTTTACGGCTTTCCACATTTGAGGAAAATATTATTCAAATTTAAGAAAAATGGTCGCTTTTACGCGTCCAAGTTGTTTTTATTTGTTTTTGACCTTTGATTATGATTTCAGGGGCAAATTTTTTAATAAATTTAGGAAGACACATCCGGCAAATAAGAGAAAGAAAAAATCTATCTCAACAAAATTTAGCTGATATATGTGATTTGCCAAAGACTACTATAGGGAGAATCGAAAGAGCTGAAATGAACACTACAATAAAAACTCTCGTTAAAATTGCTAACGCTTTAGAAATTGAGCCAAAAGAACTGCTAAATTTCCAAATTAAATAATAAATCAGTTTTATCTGCGGAACATCCGTATCATCAGCGTTCCAATTTATTTATTTCTTTTCAAAAAACTTATTGATAACTATCTCCGTAAATAGCCGAGCACCCGCATCATTCATATGGCCGCAGGAAGAAAAGTATTGGTCACCTTGCACGACGTTTACCAGATTGTGAATTTCGGGGTAGATTTTGTTGGCTTTTTCAAAGTAATCCAAACCTTTTACATTCGTGCACATTGGCGTCATTACGGTAATTAAGTTGTAATTATTCTGTTTGCAAATTTGCTTGATTTCTTCGTAGTATTTATTGCGAATGGGTTTCAAAGCCCTGATGTCGTTCTTCATATTGCCAGGTTTGTGGCCCAAAGGATGATAACCCAGATTGTCCAAAATATTCGTCGGTTTGTCCGTTGCGGTATTGTACATTTCCCGGAAACCAATCAGCGCGTCAAAATCGATATAACGGTAGAAAGGAATATAATACAACTCATTGAAGTTTTCCAGCTTCGAAAAATGGTTTTTGATTACTTCGGAATGATGGATGTAGGGCAGGAATTTTGCCGCAATCATATCGGATTCTTTTTCGTTGCAAAGACCCAAATCAGCTTCCAGAATCACGGTTTTGATTTTGTACTGGCGTTCTGCCATCAATTTTAGCATTAGCGAAGCTTCGAATAAATGGGCACCACTCATTCCATAATTGAAGGTTTTCAGTCCTTTCTTTTCAAAAAGTTCAGGCACAAAATGGTTGTTGGCTCTCGATGAACCCAAAATCACCACATCATAATTTCCGTCTTTGGAATTGAAAACCTTTTCCACTTTTCCACGATTCGAAGAATGTAGATAAACGCTCGTGTAAACCCAGTCCAGCACCACTAAAAGCACTAGAATCGTGAGTGAAATTTTGGCGATTAATGATATAAACTTCTTCATTAGAATTGGAAATAAATAAATTCTTTATAATCGGCATAGGTTCCTAAAGCGATAATCGCCAAAATGCACAACGTCATTTTGAGCCAACTGTATTTTCCAGAAATGGGTTCAATTTTGTAACGGCTGTTCCATTCGACCAATACAAAAGCTAAAACGAGTAAAAGTAATTCGTAGCTGTAACGTTGGTTGGGCAGGAATTGCGATGCGAAAGTTCCGTCGGTGAAAATTTTACCAATGTAATCAAAAGCGATGTGGATTGTATTTGCCCTGAAAAATATCCAGGCCACACAAGCCAAAGTAAAAGTGGCCAAAATGCTAAAAAACACTTTTATCGAATTGAAATCCCAATGCAATTCGGCTGTTTCCATATTGTTTCGGTTGGTTCCTAACAACAATGAAGGCAAGAAATACATTGCATTAATGAATCCCCAGGCCACAAAAGTCCAATTGGCTCCGTGCCAAAAACCGCTCACAACAAATATGATGAATACGTTGCGCACTTGTTTGATTTTGCTGCCACGGCTTCCGCCCAACGGAATGTACAAATAATCTCGAAACCAAGAGGATAACGAAATGTGCCAACGACGCCAAAATTCGGCAATATCTCTAGAAAAATAAGGATAATTGAAATTGCGCAATAAGTCTAAACCAAACAATTTTGACATTCCCAAAGCCATATCCGAATAACCCGAGAAATCGCCATAAATCTGGAATGCAAAATACACCGCACCCAAAATTAACGACAAGGAATTCATTGAACTGTAATTGTCAAAAACGGCATTGGCATAAGTCGCACAAGTATCGGCAATGACCACTTTTTTGACCAAGCCCCAAATGATTTGGTAAACGCCTTCTTTGGCTTTTTCGAAATTGAAGGTTCTTTTTACTTTTATTTCAGGCAAAAGATGCGTGGCTCTTTCGATGGGACCAGCCACCAAAAGCGGAAAGTAACTCACGAACAAGGCATAATCCACCACGTTTTTTTCGGACTGGATTCTTTTGTAATAAATGTCGATGACATAGGACAGTCCGTGAAATGTATAGAAAGAAATTCCAACAGGCAGAATCACGTCCAGCAAAAGCGGACTGGATTGCAACCCAATGTTGTTCAGGGCTTCCGATAAAGAAGAAGCGAAAAAATTATAGTATTTGAATATTCCCAGAAAGCCCAAATTGAGGATGATACTCAGCCAAAACCAAAATTTACGGGCTTTTTGAGTGTTTTTTTCGATTTGAATTCCGGTGAAATAGCATAAAAGCGTCGAGAAAATCAACAAGAACAAGAAACGCCAATCCCAACAAGAATAAAAATAATAACTCACCACCACCAAAAATGCATTTTGCATGCTTTTGGTTTTGCCGAAAACAAACCAATACAACAGAAAAACTATTGGTAGAAAAACAGCAAAGGCTAATGAATTAAAAAACATATTTTAGTTGTATTATGAGACAAAAAACATCACGCTTTTGGGCAAAATGGTTTATTGTCCTATATTTAAAAAAACCGCAGATTCGCAGATTTTGATAAATTTAAAAATCTGCGAATCTGCGGTTAAGTTATTTTGCAGTCCTACTGACTTTTATCCCAATAAATCCAACACTACGGATGGAAATAAACCTAAAGCAATATTCAAAAGAATCGCCACGACAGCCACGGCATAAAACACGAACGGCGTTTTCGCTGCTTCTTCATTCGGCTCTTTGTTGTACATCGCCAAGATTAATTTGAAATAATATCCAACACTGATGATAGAGTTGATTACTGCTGCAATTACAACTACCAAATACCCTGCTTCAATTACTTGATTGAACAAAAATAATTTGGCAAAAAATCCAGCAAAGATTGGAATTCCCGCCATCGAAAGTAAAGAAGCTGCTAGGATTGCCGCCATCAATGGATTGTTTTTTCCTAATCCGTTGAAGTTGCTAATATCTTCGTTGTCTTTATTTTTGCAAACGTATAAAATCACGGCAAAAGCAGCAATTCCAGACAATGAATAAGCCGTTGTATAATACACTAAACTACTAGCCGAGTTGCTAATACTCAACAAAGTCATCAACATAAAACCAGCGTGTGAAATTCCAGAAAAAGCCAACATTCGTTTCACATTGTTTTGTTTCAAAGCCATTATATTTCCAACGGTCATCGATGCTATTGAAATTACTATAATAATATTAATATAAGCATCAGAAAGGTCAGCATTCATCGCTGTTAGCAATTTATACAAAGTAGCAATGGCAACCACTTTTACCAAAGTACTCATTGTAGTAGTAGTCAAAGTTGGCGAACCTTCGTAAACATCTGGAGCCCAAAAGTGAAAAGGAACGGCTGCAATTTTGAAAAACATTCCGATGGTAACCAATGAAATTCCTATTGGGAACCAAACTGGCAATTCGGCAGAACGCGACCATTCAGTAATTTCGGCAACATCAAAAGAACCCATTGCACCGTAGATAAAACAAATTCCAAACAATATAATTCCGGAAGCAAAAGAGCCCATCAAGAAATATTTCATTCCCGCTTCGTTACTTTTTACATTCAAACGGTTGCTTGCTGCCAAAATATATAATGAAATAGACAAAACTTCAATTCCAAGAAAGAACATAGCTAAGTTTCCGAAAGAAACCATAGCAACTGCTCCAGCTAGCATAAATATTTTTATGGCGATAAAATCAGAAATTTTGGTTTGATGATCTTCATAGAAATCGTGAGACAAGGCTATCAAGAAAACAGTGAGAACGGTAAACAATCCTGTAAAAACAGAAGAAAATTTACTAACCACAATCATATTGTTATAATAACTTGTTGGTGCATTATATCCCAAATAGGTTAATCCAAGAACGGCCAATAAACCGATAATTGTAACTGGAATAATGGCTTTTCTAAAATTTAAAATTTCAAATAAAAGGCATAAAATACCCAATCCTGTTATAGCTATTAATGTATTCATTTTTTATTTGACTTAGTTAAATCTATTTATTTGAGTTAAAATATTTTCCAAACTTGGAGTTATTAGTTCCATAATTGGTTTTGGATACAAACCAAAGAAGAACAAAACAGCAATAACAACTACTAATGCTAAACCTTCATTAAAGGTTACATCAGCAAATAATTTGGCGTTGGTTTCGCCCAACATTATGTGTTGAAACATTTTCAACATATAATAAGCTCCTAAAATGATGGTGGTTCCGCCCAAAATAGCAAACCAAACATTCACTTGAGAAAGGCTATATAAAACGGTAAATTCTCCAACAAAGTTAAATGTAGATGGCAAAGCAACCGATGCTAAAACCAAAATCATAAACATCGATGTGAATTTAGGCGATTGAGCACGAATACCTCCCATTTCAGCAATTTTTCTAGTTTCATATCTTCTAAAAATAATTTCCGCTACAAAAAATAATCCTACTACCACAAATCCGTGTGCAATCATTTGCAATACGGCACCTCGCAATCCGTCTAATGTTAATGTGTAAGCTCCAGCAGCAATCAATCCAACGTGAGCCATAGAGGAATAAGCCAATAATTTTTTCAAGTCTTTTTGTTTCAAAGCGACTATTGAACCATAAATTACTCCTGCAATTCCAAGGCCGATAAATACATACATATATTCTTTTGCAGCCAAAGGAGCTATTGGTAATTGCCAACGAATAACGCTATACAATCCCATTTTTAGCATAATTCCTGCTAGCAACATTGTGCCAACGGTTGGTGCTTTTTGATACACTTTTGCCTGCCAAGTGTGAAAAGGAATCAATGGAATTTTAATGGCATAAGCCAAGAAAAAAGCCATAAATATCCAAAATTGCTCAGATGAAGAAAGGTTTAGCGCAGTTAAATCACTTATTAAAAAGCTTCCTGCTTTTTGGAACAAATAAACAAAGGCAATTAGCATAAATAACGAACCAGCCAGTGTGTAAATAAAGAATTTCACCACTGCTTTTTTGCGCTCCTCAGCATCTCCATTACCCCAAATCAAGGCTATAAAATAGATAGGAATTAGTGATAGCTCCCAAAAAATATAATACAAAAGCCCATCAGATGCTAAGAATGTTCCTGACATTGCAAAGCTCATAAATACGATTAAGGCATAAAATGCTTTCGAATTTTTATACGTATTCCCAAAAGAAGAGAAAATGATTATTGGTGTCAAAGCTGTTGTCAGCAATACCATGGCAAGCGCCAATCCATCAGCTTGTAAAGCAAAATAGATTTTGGGTTTGGCTATCCAAAGTTTGGAGTAGCTTATTTCGTTTCCTAAATTGTATTGACTTAACAAACAAATTGCACCAGCAAAAGCGGTCAAGCTAAAAAGTAAAGCTACTTTTGGAGCCCATTTATCGCCCGAAAAATAAGTTGCAAATGCGCCAAGCAAAAGAATAATTAATAGTGTAGTTACATCCATTATATAAAAAATTGTTGTAAAAATAAATAAGTTAGTATGACAATAACGCCTATAACAAAAGCAAATAAATAAAACCCAACACTTCCGTTGTGTGCTTTTTTCCCTTGAATCGCTATTTCGTTAGTCACTTTTCCTAATCCGAAAACCAATGCTGAAAGTGATTTTTCTACATGTTCTCTAAACAAATCAGACAACAGATTAATTGGTTTTACAAAAACTGAATCATAAATTTCGTCAACATAATATTTGTTGTATAACACTTTTGAAAGACCTGTGATTTCAGCATCTTCACTTGGAATGGTATTGTCTTTCAAATATTTTTTGTAGGCAATTCCGATTCCAATTAGGGCTCCGATTGTGGCTATCGCCATCAACATATATTCTGTACTTCCTAATGTGTGTTCTTCGTGAGCTACTTTTGTAAATAATGGCGCTAAATAGTCGTTTAACCAGCTGTGACCAGGCAAACTAATGGCTCCACCAACAAAAGACAATATTGCCAAAATTATTAATGGCACTGTAATTAAACTTGGGCTTTCGTGCAAATGATGTTTTTGTTCTTCGGTTCCTCTAAACGAGTTGAAGAAAGTTAGATAAATTAATCTAAACATATAGAAAGCTGTCATTATAGAGGCGATAGAACCAACTACCCACAAAGCTTTGTTATTACTATGATTGAAAGCTGTCATCAAAATTTCGTCTTTCGACCAAAATCCTGCTAATGGAAATATTCCAGCAATGGCTAATGAAGCAATTAACATCGTGATGAAAGTGATTGGCATCGCTTTTTTCAAACCACCCATTTTGCGCATATCCTGTTCACCATGCAAACCATGAATTACAGATCCTGAACCTAAGAACAAACAAGCTTTGAAGAAAGCGTGAGTGATTACGTGGAAAACGGCTACTTCATAAGCACCCAATCCTAAAGCCAAGAACATTAACCCTAATTGTGAAACGGTAGAATAAGCCAAAACTTTCTTGATATCGTTTTGAACCAAAGCAATCGTTGCAGCCACCAAAGCAGTACAAGCTCCGACAATAGCAATAATATTTTGAACGCTTGGCGCCATATCAAACAAAAAGTTCAATCTAGTAAGCATAAAAATACCAGCTGTTACCATTGTTGCAGCGTGAATCAATGCCGAAACTGGCGTTGGTCCAGCCATTGCATCAGGCAACCAAGTATATAAAGGAAGCTGCGCTGATTTTCCAGTTGCTCCAATAAATAAAGCTAAAGCAGCTATAGCAATCCATAAATCACTAACATCCTTTGCAGATTCTATTGTAGTTCTTAAACTGGTAAAATCTAAAGTATTAAACAACGAACCAACGATAAATATCCCGATTAAAAATCCTAAATCTCCAATTCGGTTCATAATGAATGCTTTTTTGGCAGCATCATTAAAGTTTTGATTTTTATACCAAAATCCAATCAATAAGTAAGAGCAAAGACCTACTCCTTCCCAACCAATGAACATCATCAATAAATTGCTTCCGATTACAAGTGCAATCATAAAGAAAATAAACAGATTCAGATAAGCGAAAAACGAATGCATTTTTTCGTCATCGTGCATATAACTGATAGAATACAAATGAATCAGCGACCCAATTCCAGTTACAAACAACAACCAAAGAATAGACAATTGGTCAATAAGGAAACCAAAACTTATATCGAATCTTTGAATCGAAATCCAATCGAATAAATTAATAACAACTGGTTCTTGACTTGCATTTGCAAATAAATATAAAGTGATGACAAAAGAAACCGCAACCGAAAGTGTTCCCACAATTCCAACAACGTTTTTTCCTGCTTTTTTACCCAGAAAAACATTAAATAAAAACCCTAAAAAAGGAGCTAATAGTAAGACTAAAACTAAATTTGTATCCATTGATGATTATCCTTTTAAGTTTTTTAAATTTCCAACATCAATTGTTCCCATATTACGGAAAATCGACACTAAAATTGCCAATCCAATGGCAACCTCTGCAGCAGCAACAGCCATAGAGAAAAACACAAAAATTTGGCCTTGTGCATCTTGATGATAAGTCGAAAAGGCTGCAAACAAAAGGTTGATTGCGTTCAACATAATTTCGATTGACATAAATACAACAATAGCATTTCGTCTGTATAAAACTCCAAAAACACCAATACAAAAAAGTATAACGCTCAGGAAGATATAATTTTCTATACCAATTTGGTTTAAAATATTATCCATATTATTTCTCTATTTTTTCTTTTTTAGACAATAAAACCGCACCAATCATTGCCACTAAAAGCAATACCGAAGCAAATTCAAAAGGTACCATATATTCATTAAGCAACAATTTACCCAATACTTGTATAGATTGATAGTCTTCGCCTGTTACATCATAACTTCCATCGGCAATAGGTTTCGAATTCATGAACATTGCAATCAAAACCAAGCACATCAAGCAAAACACCACAATAGCACCAAGTCTAGTAATTCGGGGTTTATGTACTTCATTTTCTTTGTTCAAATTCATCAACATAATGGTAAACAACATCAAAATCATAATCGCACCGATGTAAACAATTAAGTTCACCAATGCCAAAAACTGAGCATTCAACAATAAATAATGTCCTGAAATTGAAGTAAAACAAATTACTAAATAGATGGCATTGTGCATTGGTTTTTTGCTATAAATAGTCAAAAATGCCGTAGCCAATGTAATAACAGACAACACACAAAATAAAATTTGTATTGGAGTTGCATTTGCTATGTCTGGAATCTGTATCATTAATTACTGTTTTTAAGTTGAGTATTTTTAATAGCCATTTCTAAAGGCATGACCAATTTATCTTTTCCAAAAATAAAATCTTCTCTATCATAATTTGCAGGAACCAATTCTTTTGAAATTGTTAAATAAATGGCATCTTTTGGACAAGCTTCTTCACACAAACCACAAAAAATACAACGCAACATATTGATTTCATAAATCGAAGCGTATTTTTCTTCGCGGTACAAATGTTTTTCATCGGCTTTGCGTTCAGCGGCCTTCATCGTAATGGCTTCGGCAGGACATGACAACGCACATAAACCACAAGCCGTACAGTTCTCACGACCTTGTTCATCGCGTTTCAACATATGACGACCACGATAAACAGGACTAAATTCGCGCACCTGTTCAGGATAATTAATGGTAGCCTTTTTTCTAAAAAAGTGCTTAATAGTAATCCCTAAGCCTTTTAATATAGCTATAAGATACATTTTCTCTAAAAAAGTCATCTCCTTATTTGAGACTAGCTTTTTTCTGCCGGAAAGTGATATTTCTTGTATTGACATTTATAATTTATGATTTACGATTTTAGATTTGCGATTTGAAAACCGAAATTAAAATCAATTTCTAAATTTATTTTTTGAAGCTTTGATATCTAATTACCATCCAAGATAAGCAAAGATTTCTCCTCTCAAAATTACAACTCCAGTAATCATGATATTGATAATCGATAGTGGAATTAATATTCTCCAACCCAAATGCATCAATTGATCGTATCTAAATCTTGGAATCGTCCAACGAACCCACATATAAAAGAATATGAATCCACATAATTTTACAAACAAGGCTCCAATTCCTATGATATTAGCAAGATTCACTCCCCAATTTTCAGCAACCCAACTCATTCCTGGATAATTATATCCTCCAAAGAATAAAACAGCCAAAATAGTAGATGAAATAAACATATTGGCATATTCAGCAAATAAATAAAACCCCATTCTCATAGACGAATATTCGGTGTGATATCCGCCAATCAATTCGGTTTCGCATTCTGCCAAATCAAAAGGAGTTCTATTGGTTTCGGCAAAAGCACAAATCAAGAAGATCAAAAAAGAAATAGGTTGATAGAAAACATTCCAATTCATTCCAGCTTGTTGTTCTGAAATTTCTTTTAAACTCAATGTTCCAGTCATCATCAACAAGGCAACGATTGACAATCCCATGGCAACTTCATAAGAAACCATTTGAGAGGCTGCACGAATAGCACCAATCAATGAAAATTTATTGTTAGAAGCCCAACCTCCAATCATGATTCCATAAACTCCAACAGATACTATACCGAAAATATATAAAATACCAACATTAATATCCGTAGCTTGTAGCAAAATATCTCTACCAAAAAGATGCAATCGATCTCCCCAAGGAATTACAGCACTAGTCATCAAGGCAGTTGCCATAGCAATACCAGGACCCACTCTAAATAAAAATTGGTTGGGTGTGTTTGGAGCAAATTCTTCTTTAGCAAACAATTTTAATCCATCGGCAAGCGGCTGAAACAAACCTCCCCAACCCGCACGATTAGGACCAACTCTATCCTGAAGATAAGCCGCAACTTTTCGTTCTGCCCAAGTAGAATACATCGCCATAAGCATGGTTACACCAAATACAACCAGAATTACAACACTTTTTTCTATAATAAATGTACTATCCATTGTTCTTTGCGTTTAATGGGTTACCGTCTATTTTTTCGTTGTAATCAATCTCTGCCATACTTATTTTTTTTCGATCTTGTTCTCTTCCTTTAAGAATCGTTTCTTCGGTGTTGATGATCACTTTTTCTAATTTTTGAGTATAATTATTCTGGTTGATAACCGAATCTTTTTCAAATTCTCTTGGCCCTTCAATTACCCAATCCGAAACCTCTTTTTTGTCAAAACGACAAGTATTGCAAATGAAATCTTCTACCTCGTGGTATTCGTCTTTTCTTCCTGTAACTCTCTGAATTTCGTTTCCAAACATCCAAACAGTTGTTTTTCCGCAACATCCTGGAGTGGTGCATTCTCTGTGAGCATTAAATGGTTTGTTGAACCAAACTCTCGATTTGAATCTAAAAGTTTTGTCGGTCAAAGCACCAACAGGACAAACATCAATCATATTTCCTGAAAACTCGTTGTCAATCGCTTTAGAAATACAAGTCGAAATATTCGAATGATCGCCTCTATCCATCACTCCGTGTACTCGGTTGTCTGTCAATTGATCCGCAACCATTACACAACGGTAGCACAGAATACAACGATTCATATGCAATTGAATATTCGGGCCAATATTTTCGGGTTCGAACGTTCTTTTTTCTTCAATATAACGAGATTCTGATTTTCCGTGTTCGAAACTCAAGTTCTGCAAATCGCATTCTCCCGCTTGGTCACAAACTGGACAATCCAAAGGGTGATTAATCAGCAAGAATTCCGTCACTGCTTTTCTTGTTTCTTGTACTCTTGGTGAAGATTTGCTGTTTACTTCCATTCCATCCTGACAACTTGTTACACAAGATGCCATTAATTTAGGCATTGGTCTTGGGTCGGCTTCACTTCCTTTGGCTACTTCTACCAAACAAGCTCGGCATTTTCCACCGCTGCCCTTTAGCTTAGAATAATAGCACATCGCTGGCGGAACTACTTCTCCTCCAATCATTCTGGCTGCTTGCAGGATTGTTGTTCCTGGTTCTACTTCTATCTCGTGACCGTCTATTGTTACTTTCATTATGTTGAAAATAGTTAATTAATTTTTTGAATTATTTTTGACAAATCTTTCAAATCATCGGATTTAAGATTGTATGATACAGGCACATATATAGAATATATTATTTCACCTGTTAATGAATTTATTACGCTAATGTATTTATTGGTGCTACTTTTTATATATTGTAAATAATAAAATCCTTTTGTGTCACTTAAAATTTTATCATTCAATTCTTTTGTAGATAGCATTTTATATTTGAATTTATAATCTTCTAAAAGCTCTTCTTCTTTTAATTTAGCTGATTCGTCACCAGTAAATTTATTGAATTTAACTAGAATATAATCTGGTATATACAATGTTTCACTAGCTAATTTTTTTATTTCCTTTTCGTTTAAGATGTCTGAAAACAAGCTTTTTTTCTTTCCAGTGTTCAAATAAGTATTCAGATTTTGAATGTGATTTTTAAGAATTCCTGGTCCCCAATTGCGAATATGATTATCAGCATCATAATCATTTTGATAGAGATTGCTTGGTCTTACAATGGTTTCAAAATCTGTATATAATTCCAAACGAGCGATTTGAATTCTATCTTTATCGTTAAACTCTTTGTTTTTCTTAAAGTAATTATCGTCCACAGTCCAAAGTTGTAGAAAGATGTGAGTGTGAGAGTAATCAATACCCGGACGTATTCCATTGTTATACAAACTCATCATTTGTACATCTGTAACATATCCAGATAGGGTCAAAAAAGAATTCCCAGGAGCAATATATTTGGTGATATCTGTATATTTAATAAATTCAAGTTTAGTATAAGTCCAGTTATTTTTAAATATTTCTACATATTCTTTAGATTTTTCGGCATTAGGGTCTTTCATTGCAACGTATGTAGTTCCCCCTTTAATTTTAGAAAGTTCTTCAATATTATCAATTGCAATTTGAGCACTTACTTTTGAAGTAAATGACAAATTTATGAGCAATAAAAACAATATAATTTGAATATTTCTTTTCATTATTTGCCTATTATACCGTTACTTTAGAAACTAAATGCTTTACACTTTCAAAAGGTTCGGCAACAAAATGATCTCTGTTTTTTATTTTTTCTGGGAAACGGATATGGTATTCAAACTCCTCTCTAAAGTGACGAATGGCTGCTGCCACTGGCCAAGCTGCTGCATCACCCAAAGGACAAATCGTGTTTCCTTCAATTTTACTTTGAATGCTTAAAAGCAAATCGATATCTTCTTCACGACCGTGACCGTTTTCTATTCTATGCAATACTTTTTCCATCCAACCGGTTCCTTCACGACAAGGTGAACATTGTCCGCAAGATTCGTGGTGGTAAAAACGGGAGAAATTCCAAGTGTTTCTAACAATACAAGATGTGTCGTTGTAAACAATAAATCCTCCTGAACCCAACATTGAACCCGTTGCAAAACCACCGTCGCTCAAACTTTCGTAAGTCATCAAACGGTCGTCGCCATTGGCTGTTTTATAAATTAAATGAGCTGGTAAAACTGGAACTGAACTTCCTCCAGGAACAAACGCTTTTAAAGGTCTGTCTGAACTCATTCCGCCCAAATATTCATCAGAATTCATAAACTCGTAAACGCTCAATCCCATTTCAATTTCATAAACTCCCGGGTTTTTGATGTGTCCTGAAGCCGAAATTAATTTGGTTCCTGTTGATCTTCCCACACCAATTTTGGCATAATCAGCACCTGAATTGTTTATAATCCAAGGCACTGCAGCAATCGTTTCTACATTGTTGACCACTGTTGGATTTGCCCAAAGTCCGGAAACTGCCGGAAATGGTGGTTTGATACGAGGATTTCCTCTTTTTCCTTCCAATGATTCGATTAATGCGGTTTCTTCTCCACAGATGTAGGCTCCGCCACCAATTTGAACATATAGTTCCAAATCGTATCCGGTTCCTAATATATTTTTTCCTAACCAGCCCGCAGCTTTTGCTTCGGCAATGGCACGTTCCAAAATTTTGTACACCCACATATATTCACCACGAATGTAAATGTAAGATAGGTTCGCACCCAAAGCATAGCTGGAAGTAATCATTCCTTCAATTAATAAATGAGGAATAAATTCCATCAAATATCTGTCTTTGAAAGTTCCCGGCTCTGATTCGTCAGCGTTGCAAACCAAATGTCTTGGTTTTCCTGATTTTTTATCAATAAAACTCCATTTCATTCCTGCTGGGAAACCTGCACCACCACGACCACGTAATCCAGAAGTTTTCACTTCTTCAACCACTTCGTCTGGAGTTAACGTTTTCAAGGCTTTTTCTACTGAAGCATAACCACCATTTTGGCGATACACTTCGTAGGTCTTGATTCCCGGAATATTTACTTTGTCTAATAATATTTTTTGTGACATATTATTTATCGTGTAACGTAATTTTATTATCTCTACAATCAGCAATGATCTGATCTACTTTTTCTTTGGTCAAGTGTTCTTTGTAAAAATCACCCAATTGCATCATTGGAGCATAACCACAAGCGCCCAAACATTCTACGCCTCTTACTTCAAAAAGTCCGTCTGGAGTAGTTTCGCCAATTCCAACGCCTAATTTTTCGCAGGTATAGTCCATTAAATCTTCAACACCATTCAAACAACAAGGCGAAGTTTGACAAAATTCAAACATATATTTACCAATTGGTCGTCTGTTGAACATTGTATAAAAGGAAACTACCTCATAGACTTCGACAGGTTTTATCGAAAGAATTTCGGCTACTTTGTCTTGCAATTCAATGCTTAACCAGTTCTCGTGTGCATCCTGAACTTCGTGTAAAACAGGCAATAAAGCCGATTTTTGTTTCCCTTCGGGATAATGACTGATTAATTCATTGATGCGAGTCATCAATGCTTCAGTCATATTTATTTCTTGTTTGTAATCTGTTCTTTCCATTCTATATTTTAGATTTAGATTTAGATTTAGATTTTTCAATCTGCATTCTAAAATCTGTATTCTGCAATCTTTTTTAAGCGTCTAATTCTCCTGCAATAACATTTAAACTGGATAAAATCACAATCGCATCCGAAAGCATTGCGCCTTTTATCATTTCAGGATAAGCTTGGTAATAAATAAAACAAGGTCTGCGGAAGTGTAATCTATAAGGAGTTCTACTTCCATCGGTTACTAGATAAAAACCTACTTCTCCATTTCCGCCTTCCACAGCGTGATAGACTTCGGCAACTGGAACAGGAATTTCTCCCATTACAATCTTGAAGTGGTAAATCAAAGATTCCATATCGTGATAAACGTCTTCTTTTGGAGGCAAATAATATTCAGGAACATCAGCGTGATATACATTTCCTTCAGGCATTTTGTCTAATGCTTGACGAATGATGCTCAAGCTTTCCCAAATTTCGGCATTACGAACACAAAAACGGTCGTAAGTATCTCCTGATTTCCCAACAGGCACTATGAAATCGAAATCTTCATAAGAAGAGTAAGGATGCGCCACACGAACATCATAATCTACACCGGCAGCACGTAAATTTGGACCTGTAAATCCGTAAGCCATTGCCATTTCGGCTGTAATTGGACCTACATTTACGGTTCTGTCAATAAAAATTCTATTTCTTTCGAATAAGTTTTCAAATTCTTTCCAAGCCACTGGAAAATCTTTCAAAAACACATCTAATTTACGGAAAGCTTCTGGTGACCAATCTCTTTCGAAACCGCCTAATCTTCCCATATTAGTAGTTAAACGAGCTCCACAAATTTCTTCGTAGATTTCATAGACTTTCTCTCTGAACTGAAAAACATACAAGAAACCAGTATAAGCTCCTGTATCTACACCAAGAATCGAATTACAAATCAAGTGGTCTGTAATTCTAGCCAATTCCATCACAATAACTCTCAGGTATTGTACTCTTTTCGGAACTTCAATATCCAATAATTTTTCCAATGTCATCCACCATCCCATATTATTGATAGGAGACGAACAATAGTTCATTCGGTCTGTTAGTGGAGTGATTTGATAAAAAGGACGGTTTTCGGCGATTTTCTCAAAAGCTCTGTGGATATATCCAACGGTTGGCTCTGCTTCTATAATTTTCTCGCCATCCATCAACAAGATATTTTGAAAAATACCGTGAGTCGCTGGGTGCGTTGGTCCTAAATTCAGAATTGAAAGTTCGCTTCCGTCTTCGTTATGACGCTCTTGAATTATTTTAGCATATCTATGCTCTGGTGGTAATAATAGTTCTGACATAAAAAATTGATAATTGATAATTGATTTAATTATCAATTGTTAATTGTTAATTATCCATTAAAAGCTGTTCTTCCGAAGAAACGGTCGTCTTTATCAGTTCTTCCTCCATCTTCCATCGGGAATTCTTTTCGCATTGGATGCGATACCATTTCATCCATATTTAAAATACGTTTCAACTGCGGATGACCCGTAAAAATGATTCCATAAAAATCATAAGTTTCTCTTTCCATCCAATTGGCACCTGGAAATATGGTTGTCAAAGATTTTATTTCTGGTGTTTCTCCATTGATAAAAGCTTTTATTTTAATACGTTTGTTTTCATACCAGTTATGCATATGATAGACTACTGCGAATTGTCTTTCGACAGCATTATCCGGATAATGAACACCGCAAATATCGGTTAGGAAATGAAAACGCAATGTAGGGTCATTTTTCAAGAAAAGAACTACTGCAGTAATTTTGTCTGCTGCTACTTCAAATGAAAAAACATCTTTTTCCTGATTGAATTGGAAAACACTTTCTCCAAATGTTTCCACTAATTTATCTTGAACGGTTGTCGATTCTAAACTCATTTTCTTATTTTATGTTATAAGAAGCTAGTAATTCCTGATATTCAGGAGAACTTCTTCGTCTTACCGATTCACTTTTTACTAATTCTTGCAATCTCATTACACCGTCCACAATTTGTTCTGGTCTTGGCGGACAACCCGGAACGTAAACGTCAACTGGGATTACTTTATCTATTCCTTGCAAAACAGAATAGGTATCAAAAACACCACCAGATGAAGCACAAGCTCCAACAGCAATTACCCATCTTGGTTCTGCCATTTGTTCGTAAACTTGACGCAAGATTGGCCCCATTTTTTTGGAAATGGTTCCCATAACCAACAACATATCGGCTTGACGTGGAGAAAAACTCACACGCTCAGAACCAAAACGCGCTAAATCATAATGAGATGCCATTGTAGCCATAAATTCGATACCACAACAAGAAGTGGCAAAAGGCAATGGCCAAAGCGAATTAGCACGAGCCAATCCTACAACATCATTTAGCGTAGTAGCAAAAAAACCTTCGCCAGAAACGCCTTCAGGAGGGGCAACCATTTTTATATTTGAATCACTCATTTTTTTAAAATTATGAATTATGAATTATGAATTATGAGTTCACAATTTAAAATCTAAGATGTTTTTAGTAAATATATTTAGAAAATAGAATTCGTAATTTCTAAATTTCAAATTGATTTTTATTCCCAGTCTAATGCTTTCTTTTTGATGATATAGAAAAATCCAATCAACAACAAAGCCATAAAAACGACCATCTTAATCATTCCTTCTAATCCTAATTCTTTGAAATTGACAGCCCAGGGATAAAGAAAAACGACTTCAATATCAAATAGTACAAAAAGAATGGCTACCACAAAAAATTTAACAGAAAAGGGAATTCTAGCATTCCCGATAGATTCAATCCCACATTCAAAATTGGTATCTTTGATTTTTGAGGATCTTTTTGGGCCTAATTTTCCAGAAATAATAATTATTGCCACAACAAATCCTACAGCTAATAGCATTTGCATTAGTATAGGTAAATAATCTAATTGACTTGATTGCATAAATAATATTGGTTTAGTCTAAATAAGCCACAAAGATAGGCTTCGTGTCTTTAAAACACAAGTTAAATGCAAAAATTTAGCAAAAGGAAATACAATATCGTTTTCGGAAAAACATTCCAATATTCAAGTAGGCTATAAAACAAAAAAGCGTCCCGAATTACTTCGGGACGCTTTAATCCTTCTTAGCCAATAAAAATGAATTTTTATGCTTAGATTACTGCTACTTTCGCAGCAACTTTTCCTTTTCTTCCTTCTTCTTCTTCATAGCTTACTCTGTCACCTTCACGAAGTTCTTCCGCGTTGATTCCTGATGCATGAACAAAAATGTCTTTTCCTGTTTCTTCGTCTGTAATGAATCCGTAACCTTTAGATTCATTGAAAAATTTAACTGTACCTGTACGCATTGTAATAGTAATAATAATTTATAATGTGGCAAATGTAATATTTAATCTAATACGAAAGCCGATATTGCAAAAATTTTATTAAAATATTTGATATTCAACGATTTCTAACCTATTTTATCGATAAACGGCTATAAATCTAATTTAATGTGCAATTCGTTCAGTTGCAATTCATCAATTACCGAGGGAGCATCAATCATCACATCTCTTCCTGAATTATTTTTCGGAAAAGCAATAAAATCACGGATGGTTTCCTGACCTCCAAGTATTGAAACTAATCTATCCAAACCAAAAGCTAAGCCTCCGTGAGGTGGTGCACCATATTGAAAAGCATTCATCAAGAATCCAAACTGATCTTCGGCTTGTTCAGGTGTGAATCCTAAATATTTAAACATCAATTGTTGTGTTGCCTTATCGTGAATACGAATCGAACCACCACCAATTTCGTTTCCATTCAGGACCATATCATAAGCATTGGCACGAACTTTTCCGGGTTCAGTTTCTAACAAACTCATATCTTCTGGTTTTGGCGATGTAAACGGATGATGCATAGCATGATAACGACCGCTTTCTTCATCCAATTCTAATAACGGAAAATCAACCACCCAAAGTGGCGCAAATTCATCTGATTTTCTCAAACCTAAACGAGCAGCTAATTCCATTCGTAAAGCCGAAAGTTGGGTTCTAGTTTTGTCTGCTGGTCCCGAAAGTACAAAAATCATATCTCCAGATTGTGCTCCTGTTGCTTTTGACCAATTAGTTAAATCATCTTGATCATAGAATTTATCTACCGATGATTTAAAAGTGCCATCTTCGTTGCATTTTACATAAACCATTCCGCTGGCGCCAATTTGTGGACGTTTGATCCAATCAATTAAGCCGTCGATTTCTTTACGAGTGTAATTTCCTGCTCCTGGAACAGCGATTCCAACCACCAATTCAGCCGAATTGAAAACAGAAAAATCTTTGTGTTGTGCAAATTCATTCAACTCGCCAAATTCCATTCCGAAACGAATATCTGGTTTGTCGTTTCCATAAGTTTTCATGGCATATTCGTAGGTAATTCTTGGGAATTTTTCTACTTCAATTCCTTTGATCTCTTTCAATAAATGACGGGTCAATCCTTCGAAAACATTCAGAATATCTTCTTGTTCTACAAAAGCCATTTCGCAATCGATTTGTGTAAACTCGGGCTGACGGTCGGCACGCAAATCTTCGTCACGGAAACATTTTACGATTTGGAAATATTTATCCATTCCGCCCACCATCAATAATTGTTTGAACGTTTGTGGCGATTGTGGCAATGCATAAAATTGCCCTTCGTTCATTCTTGATGGCACCACAAAATCTCTAGCGCCTTCAGGAGTCGATTTGATTAAATAAGGGGTTTCTACTTCACAAAAATCTAAATCCGAAAGGTATTTTCGAACTTCCATTGCTACTTTATGACGGAAAAGCAAATTGTTTTTTACAGGATTTCGACGAATATCCAAGTAACGGTATTTCATTCGAATATCTTCACCGCCATCGGTTTCGTCTTCGATTGTAAAAGGTGGCGTTATTGATGCATTTAATATTTTGAGCTCTGTTACTAGAATTTCAATATCTCCTGTGGACATATTTGGGTTTTTTGCTTCGCGTTCGATAACGGTTCCTTTGGCTTGAATTACAAATTCACGTCCTAAGGTTTTGGCCAATTCAAAAACTTCTTTTTGAGAGCGGCTTTCGTCAAAAATTAATTGTGTAACTCCGTAACGGTCACGCAAATCGACCCAATTCATAAATCCTTTATCACGAGATTTTTGAACCCAACCCGCAAGCGTAACTTCGGTATTAATGTGTGAGGCGTTCAATTCGCCACAGCTATGACTTCTATACATAATCTAAATTTTAGACTGCAAAAGTAAAAACAAAAATCAACTTAAACTCTAAATTGGTAAAACTTAGTTTAATTAATACTTTAAAATAGTGTTAATCTTAATTTGCCTTTCAGAAATTGAATTGCAAAAAGTATTAGACTCGCTTTTGAATTAGCTGTAAGACTACTATTGTCAAAAAGTTAGAATTGTTTCATTTTTGAATAATATGATCAATTTCTTTGTGAAATGTTTTTTTAGTAAACATTAATTTTTTAAATTTACTACATAGAAAGACGTTCATGATTTCAGAAATTCGAGATAAAATTTAGACAATAAATTTCTCTTTCTGTGTATTAAATCAATACTTATAGCGTCTATAAAAAAATCGGCTGTCACAAAAATTTGTAACAGCCGATTTTGATTTTATAAATGGTTAATTTTTCTTGATTTCAAAAAAAATTACCTTCTAATTCGTATTTGAATTGCATTTTCAATGGGTTTTTCACTAAAGAAAATCAAATAACCTCCTCCACCAGCGCCACTAACTTTCCAACCCAAAACATCTTTTTTGTGAGAATCAATTTGAGCCATAATATCTGGCGTCACCATATTAGGAAACATCGAAATCTGAGCTTCGAAACTTTGAGTCATTGCTTTTCCAACGGCTGGCGCATCTTGTTGTTGCAAAGCTTTCCAACAAGCATCTGTGGCTTCACTTAACCAACGAGCTCCTTTTTCGTCTATTTGAGTATTTGCTAAAACATCATAATCCATTTCACGAGGATAAAGCGGAATCATCCAAATGCGTTGTTCAATCCAATCCAGCAATTCCGAAACCATAACCGACTGTATATCAGATGGCCAATATTCACCGTCGTAGTAATATTTATTTAAACCTGGCATTGTTATACCAAGTGCATCTTGAGAACCACTCACATATTTTGTTCCGGGAGGATTTTCAAAACAGAATAAGGTTTTAGCCAATTTTTCTTTTTCTCCTTCAGGAATATCAGTATGCCAAAGTTCAATGGCTTTTTTTCTACTGCTGGTGGACATTCCACTGCGGTCATTAAATTCGTAATCGGGCTCTACACAAATGGTAATCACTGAACCACTTACATATTTGCTAACATAAGGCTGATCGAGCCAACCACCAGCAATATCAATACGATATGGAATTCTACATTCCTGACGCAAGGCTGTTGTGGAACGAGCTGGCAAATTGCCGTGTGGTACTCGTTTGCTAACGATGTATTCAATATTCATCTCCTCACACAAAGCTTCTTTTTGAGGCGTATGACCATCGGTGTTTACAAAGAATATATCGGGTTTTAGTTCTTTCAATTCTTCAACAAAATCTAATAATCCACCGCCACTGTTTATCCAAGCTTGTTTTACAACTTTCAATGAATTAACCATATATAGTCGTTCGGCATCGGAATTAATAGTTTTTCGAGCCTTTAATTCGTTGATTGTCCTGTCTGAACCAATGCCAACATATAAATCACCTTGTTGAGCTGCTTCTTCAAAAAATGCTACGTGGCCGCTATGCAACATATCATAACATCCGCTAACAAATACTTTTTTATTCATGTTTATCTTTTACTCTATTAAATTTCAAAAATACACATTTTGGTATTTTAATTTAACTATTAAGCTGCTATTTTTTCAAATGGAGCAACTCTTCTATACTTTTGAATTTAATTAATCATCACCCTTTTAATAGCAAAAACCACCCAAAATCAAATTTTAGGTGGTTTTTTTCAATTAAAATCTATAAATTTATTATACTTCAGCTCTAGCTAATCTTCGATCTCGCAACCAGTATTTGGTTCTTTTTACCAAATAAAACATTACAGGAACCATAACCAAGGTCAATACCGTGGCATAAGTTAATCCGAAGATAATCGTCCAAGCCAAAGGTCCCCAGAAAATCACGTTGTCTCCACCCATGAAAAAGTGCGGATTAAAATCGGTGATTAGGGTAAAGAAGTCAAAGTTCAAACCAATCGCCAACGGAATCAATCCTAAAACTGCCGTTAAAGCCGTTAACAATACTGGACGCAAACGAGATTTTCCCGATTCGATAATTACTTCTTTAATTTCGTCTAAGGTTAAATCATCATGGCTTTTTAACTTATTATCGGTAACTTTTTTATCTAATAATAAGACAAAGAAATCCATCAATACAATTCCATTTTTCACCACAATACCCGCCAGCGATATGATTCCCATCATCGTCATTAGGATTACGAAATCCATTCCTGCAATTACATAACCATAAAAAACGCCACTAAAACTCAAGATAACAGTGAATAAAATCACCATTGTTTTCGACACCGAATTAAATTGCAAAACAATAATTAGCGTGATTCCTGCTAATGCCAAGAAGAGTGCATACATCAAGAAACTTTGATTCTTGCCTTGTTCTTCTTGAACTCCAGAAAAGGAATAACTCACATCACTTGGTAATTTATAATTTTTTAATTCCGTTTTGATTTGTTTGGTAATTTCATCTCCATTAAAACCAGTCAAGACATTCGAATAAATAGTCATTATTCGTTTGTGATTCTTTCTTTTAATCTGATTATAGGTCTTCGTTTTTTCAGTTTGTGAAATCGCGGAAACGGGAACTTGCACGATTTGTCCGTTATTCTGGTTCCTGAAAGTCAACGATTGATTGAAAAGGATGTTTTCGTTCTTGCGTTGATCGTCTTGCATTCGCATCACAATATTATAATCATCATCACCTTCTTTGTAAGTCGAAATTTCTTGACCGTAAACCGAACGTCGCAAGGCAAAACCTAATTGTCCTGTAGAAACACCCATACTTCCTGCGTTTACTCTATCGACTTTTACTTCTAATTCAGGGCTGTCTCTGTTGATATCCACGCTCAATTTTTCGATGCCGGGAATGTTTTTCGAATTAACAAAAGCAATCATTTTATCGGCTTCTTTCAACATCAAATCATAATCGGTTCCTTTCAATTCGATACTGATAGGATAACCAGCTGGAGGCCCATTGGCGTCTTTTTCGACAGTTATGGTTGCTCCCGCAATGGCTTTTACTTTAGACCGAATTTCTTCTAAAATATCCGAAGTATTAATGCCTTTACGGAATTTGAATTCAGAAAAACTTACGGTTACTTTTCCTTTGAATGGCGTTTCCGAAGCCGAGCCTGCATCAACATTTGGATTTCCAGCACCAATTCCCACTTGCGAAACGATACTTTCTGCAAGGAAGTTTTTATCTGTTTTTGGGTCTTCTACATATTTTTGTAAAATTCCAATGATTTGATTTTCTACATATAGGGTTGCTTTATTGGTTTTCTCTATCGAAGTTCCTTGTGGATATTCGATGTAAGCAATAACCTGATTCGGGATATTGTCTGGAAAAAACAATACTTTTCTCGGGAAAATACCTAGTAAAACAAAAGAGAAAAACAACATTCCAATGATGGATACTAAGGCAATCCAAGAATTTCTTTGGGTTAAGATTTTGGCTAAAAACACTTTGTATTTTTCTTCCATTCTTGGGAAAAAACTGTGTTGAAAATCTTGTGTCCATTGGTACAATTTAAGGAAATACAACCACATTAAACCGGTGGAAATCAACAATAAATGCCCAATTCCTCGCACCAATTTACTATCATACGTATATTTTGACCCAATAAAAGCCAAGAATATTCCGAATGCCAAAAATAGAATGGTATAGAATTTCAGGTTCTTTTTAGAAATATTTCGGTCTTCAGTATCCATCGAACCTCCGGTCATTGCTGCATTGACAACCATCGCCACAAATAACGAAGCGGTAAGCGTTACGGTCAAAGTCATTGGGAAATACTTCATAAATTTACCCATAGTTCCTGGCCATAAGGCAAAAGGTAAAAACGCCATCAAGGTGGTAGCTGTCGATGAAATTACAGGCCAAGCGATTTCTCCAATACCCACTTTGGAAGCCGTAACTCGATCCATTCCTTTTTTCATGTTGGCAAAAACGTTGTCAACGACCACAATTCCGTCATCAACCAGCATTCCTAATCCCATTACCAATCCAAAAAGTACCATCGTATTCAATGTCAATCCCAAAGCCGAAAGTATAGCAAAAGCAATCATCATCGATAACGGAATTGCTGCTCCAACGAACAAGGAATTTCGCAATCCCATCGTGAACATCAACACAATCATTACCAAAATAATCCCGAAAATAATGTGATTCGACAATTCATCTACCTGATGTTCTACACGAGAAGATTGGTCGTTTGTCATTTCGATTTTCAGGTTTTTTGGCAAATAAGAAGCTTGTGCTTTCTCAATTCTTTCTTTCACCTGTTCGATAGCCGAAATCATATTTTGTCCCGAGCGTTTTTTCACACTCAACATCACTACTTCTGTACCTTTCTCACGAGCGTAAGTCGTTTTTTCTTTTTCTTTGAAGCTAACAACAGCAATGTCTTTTAGATAAACGGCTCCACCAAAAGATTTTACCACCACATTTTCCAGTTCTTTCGGGTCTTTAATTTCTCCCACAATTCGGATGTTGTTTCTAGAACCTTGAGAAACTAAGTTTCCGCCTGAAAGGGTCATATTTTCATATTTAACCGCATTCTGAATTTCATCGAAAGTTACTTGTGCAGCTGTCATTTTGAAAATATCTACAGCAATTTCTACCTCTTTATCATCCACACCAAGAATATCGACTTTCTTCACTTCGGAGATTTCTTCCAAATCATCCTGAATTAATTCGCCGTATTTTTTAAGTTGTTGCGTAGTGTAATTTCCTTGCAGATTGATGTTCAAAATAGGCACTTCTTCGGAAATGTTCAATTCAAAAACATTCGGTTCTACCTTGCTTCCGTTGTCTAGATTTGGCCAATCGGTGTCGGCTTTGGCATTATCAACCTTGTCTTTGATTTTTACTTTAGCGGCATCAATAGAAACATCGTCATCAAACTCTGCGATAATCATTCCGTAATCCTGAAACGAACTCGAAGTTACCTTAGTAACCCCACTAATGTTTTTGATTTCTTTTTCTAATGGTTTGATAACCAATTTCTCTACATCTTCGGCTGAATTCCCAGGGAAAACGGACGAAATATATACTTTGTTTTCGATGATTTCTGGGAAATCTTCACGCGGCATTGTGATATAGGCGTAAACTCCTGTAATTACTATCAGTGCCGTTACGATATAAACGGTAACTCGATTATCTACCGCCCAATTGGAAATGCCGAATTTTTTATGATTAATACTGTGCATCTTTCTATTTTTAGTTTAATGTTTAATGTTGCTTAAAATGGTTTAAGATGGTTTAAAGTTGATTAAAGGTTTAATATTTTAAGCCGATATTAAACAATTTTTAAACTCTTAAACCTTTAAACCCTTTTAAAAATTAAGTTTCATTCCTTCTGAAACAGCATTCGCTCCTTCGGTAACAATTATAACTTCGGAGGATAACCCGCTTAGAATTTCGGTAACATTCCCTGAAGATTGTCCTAGTTTTACAATAACTTTTTTAGCAATTCCTGTTTTTCCGTTGGAATTGGTTACTACAAAAACAAAATTATTTTTCTGACCATCTTCCTGAATGACATTCGTAGGAACTACAACAGCATCTTTGCTTACGTAATCAATGATTTTAAGATTAGCTACTTGGTTTGGACGCAATAAATTTTCAGGATTTGGAACACTTACTTCAATTCCAAAACTACGGTTGTTTGGATTCACAAAGTTTCCAATTTGGCGTACTTTTCCTTTATAGGTTTTTCCTAAAGAAGATAAAACCACATCCACTTCAGTACCCACTTTTAGTTTACCAATGTATGTTTCAGGAACCGAAGTCGAAACATACATATTCGATAAATTCACGATACGCATCAATCCTTGTGCGCTTGGTGCTACTACTTGACCTTTTTCTACAAAAACCTCATCGATTGTGCCCGTAAATGGCGCTTTTATGATTGTTTTTGCCAATTGCGCTTTGATTTGAGCAACCCCTCTTTGAGCAGAAACCATTTGGGTTTGTGCTTGCAAGTATTGAATTTCAGAACCAATTTTTTGATTCCAAAGATTTTTTTGACGTTCGAAAGTAGTTTTTGCCAAAGCGTATTGGTTTTCTAAACTGGCTACTTGTTGGCTCAATCCAGCGTCGTCAATTCTTCCCAAAATTTGTCCTTTCGAAACTCTTTGTCCTGCTTTCGCATTCAATGAAACTAAAGTTCCTTGATATTCGGGTTGCACCAAAATATTTTCTTTAGTATCAATACTTCCTTGAATTTCAAGATAATGACTAAAAACGGTGTCTTTTACGGTTTGTACAGAAACTAATGCTTCTTCTGTTTTTACGTCTAAGATAGCTAGAGCTTCATCAATTTTGGTTAAATCACCTTGGATTAATGCTTTTTTTGCTTGAAGTTCTTTAACGTTTTTGGATGCAATTAAGTCATCAATATTGGTGCTATTTTCGTTTTTACCGCAAGCGAAAAGCACTAACGAAACGGTGGCGATGAGGAATATTTTTTTACTCATAACTTTTATATTTTTTGTTTGGAATTCGTGAATCTTCGATTTCATTTTTTATAGTTATTTATAGTGGATTATTGTTTGTTGATTACTTTTTCTAAAGCGGCTTTTTTGTTGATTACATCTACCATCGACTGCAAGTATTTTTGTTGTGCAGTGTATAATTGTCTTTGCGCATCGTTAAAATCAAAACTAGTCGAAAGTCCTTCGGTAAATTTTATTTGTTGCTTTTTTTCAATTCTTTCAGCAAGATTCAAATTTGTTTTTGCCGTAGCATATTCTTCTACACTAAATTCATAATCGCTTTTCGCACTTGCATATTGCAATTTCAATTTTTGCTCGGTTTCTGTCAATTGGGTTTTGGCTTGATCCAAAGCAATTTTGGCTTGTTGGGTTCTCGAACTTCTGGCCAAACTACTGAATATTGGCACTCTTAAACTTACACCAAGATTGGAATAATTGAACCAATTTTGATTTTGAGTAAAAAACTGAAACTCATCCTTGAATGCGTTGGTTCCATAATTAAGATTGGCTGATAATGAGGGCAAAGCTTTGCTTTTTTCTAGTTTCAGCTCTAATTCTCTTTGCTCTTGAAACGTTTGAGCCATTTGATAATTGATGTTATTCGAAACGTTAAATTCACTTTGAGAAAATGCCATATCCAAATTAGAAACGGTTAAATTATCTAATTTATCGGTCAGCTTCAAATCACTAGCGATTTCGATACCTAGGTTGGTTTTTAGCATTTTATAAGCTACGTCAACCAATCTTTTGTTGTAGTTCAATGTACTGTTTATTGAGGTCAATGTGATTTCTAATTGTTCCACATTTTCCTCTTCAATCAATCCATTTTTGAAAGTTTCTTTAGTGTCGGATAAGGTTTTTTCGAGCGCTTTTTTGTTTTTTTCTAGAATGGCAATACTCTCTTCTGCCAGCAATACATTACCATAAGAATTGGTGACCATTTCTCGAATTTCGGTACTGGTTTTTTGTTTTGCATTTTCGTAGTATTTCATATAGGTTTTAGAAGCCTGAAGTGCTACAATATAGGATCCGTCAAAAATTAACTGACTCAAAGTAGCGTGAGCTGACATATTGTGTTTGGTTCCAAAAGCAACGGTGGCATAAGTTCCTGGCTCTCCTCCAAAAAATTCTGCTGGAACAACCGATTTTTGTAAAACGAAATTGTTTGTATAATCAACTCCTCCATTAATTTGTGGCAAACCCGCAGCGGTTGTTTCCCATTTCTTTTCTTTAGAGGCTTCAATATCTCTTGCTGCATTGATGGCCGAATAGTTGTTGACTGTAGCGTGAGCAATAGCTTGTTCTAAGTTAAAACTGTAGCTTTTTTGTGTTTCCTGCGCCTTTGCCGTCAGGGCAAAAACGAATAAGGGTATGATAAATAGTTTCTTCATTATAGATGGTAGTTTATTAATTGTTTTTCTAGTTCTATTATTCCTTCGGGAGTTGCCATTGCTCGGGTATGGTATTCTAAGGCCAACAATTCCTTTTCATTTGCTTCTTTTTCGGAGCTTATCTTTCCATTAATACTAAAAATTAGCGTGTAATAAAATTCAACATAAGTATCAATTGGTGTTTCTTTTCGATACAAACCTTGTTCAATTCCTTTTACGATGTTTTGTTTAAAAACCACATTGCATTCGTCTATTTCTCTCGACATTACGTTATCGTAAATTTCGGGATAATGTTTTCTCAATTGATAAACCGGTGACGAATCGCCTGCTTTAAACATTTCTTTAAACATTTTTCGAATCTCGAAATTTTCCTCGATAGCATTGTGATTTTTAACTACTATATTATCAATAATTTGATGTACTTCTTTGTGAACTAATGCTGTCGATTCCTCAATTAAAAGTTCTTTATTGCAGAAATATTTGTAAATTGTTTTTTTAGAAATACACATTTCTCCAGCAATATCATCCATTGTGACACTCTTGAATCCTAATTTCAAGAATAAGTCGGTTGCTTTTGCTATAATTTTATCTTTCATTTTTTTGCTGAACGAATTCAGACTCTTTATTATTTATTCAAATGTATGTTGTAAACTTTTATTGAAATTCTAGTTTTCTAAAAGTTCACGAAAACTTAACTTTTGGGAGTTTATCTAAAAGAATTAAATCGAAAATTCCAAGTTAGCTACCAATTTCAAGTTTTTTCCGAATCCAAATTTCTCTTGCGAATTGTTGAAGTTTTTGTCTAAACCAAAATCGTTTCGATTAATATCTCCTTTTATTTCAAAAGCTGCTTTTTTGGTTCCGCTGTAATTATTAATTCCAATGAATTCGGCATCGAGTTCAACCATTTTTGTCACATCTTTTATGGTCAAATAGCCTTTCAAGAAATTGATATTGTTCTTAAATTTCTGAAAAGAAGTCGATTTGAATCGAATAAGAGGTTTTTTTGTAGATCCAACATTGTTTTTATTCTCCAATCTAGCTTGGCTGTTTTTTGAAGAAAACGTTTTACTTTCTAAGAAAAATTCCACCGATGCATCTTCAATTCCATCTTCATCAAGAGATACAAATCCATCAAAATGATTGATTTCATTTCCCAAATAAGTAATTGTTGAATCTTTCATTTGGATTAACACATCCGATTGATCTGAATCAATAGTCCATTTAGTTGCCATAATAGGTTAGTTTTATAAGGTAAAAAGACTTTTTAGTTTTTAATTTCTGGTGCAAATATAGAACGGAAACTTTGAATACCAAAATAGTTTCCAAAGTATTTTTATTTTTTTTTTCTGGAATTAAAGTCTCAGGTTTTTTAAGTTACTTTGTAGTCTTTAAAATCAGAACCTTAAAAAACAATAGTAATGCTTACCATCAGCGAGTATCAAGAGCAATTCTTAATCTATTTGAAAAGTCAAAATATTGACAAAGAACCCAAAAATCTATACCAACCCATAGACTACATTTTGCAGTTGGGAGGCAAAAGATTGCGTCCAGTTTTAACCTTGATGACTGCAGATATTTTTGATATAGATTACAAATTAGCTTTGCCAGCAGCAATGGCAGTCGAGGTTTTTCATAATTTCTCCTTGGTGCATGACGACATTATGGACGATGCTCCACTGCGAAGAGGAAACGAGACCGTACACGAAAAATGGAACATCAACACTGGAATTCTATCTGGCGATGCAATGTTGATTTTGGCCTATAAATATTTCGAAAATTACCAACCAGAAACCTTTAGAAAACTGGCCAAATTATTCAGTAAAACAGCTCTCGAAGTATGCGAAGGACAGCAATATGACGTTGATTTCGAAACCAGAAATGATGTTACGATTCCCGAATATCTAAAAATGATTGAATATAAAACCGCTGTTCTCGTTGCTGCAGCAATGAAAATGGGCGCCATTGTGGCTCGTTCTTCTAAAGAAAACAGAAGTTTAATTTATGATTTTGGTCTTAATTTAGGTTTGGCATTCCAATTGCAAGATGATTATCTGGATGCTTTTGGTAATCCTGAAACCTTCGGAAAACAAGTGGGTGGCGATATCATCGAAAACAAGAAAACCTATTTGTACTTGAAAGCGCTCGAATTTGCAAAACCAACCGAAAAGGAACAATTATTGCATTTATTTTCGACCAAATTAGACGACAACTCCGATAAAATAGCTGCCGTAAAAGAAATTTTCAATACAACTGGAGCTTCAAAAGCCACACAAAAAACAATTGAAGAATACACTTTGAAAGCATTCGAAACCTTAGAACAAATAAAAATTTCAGAAGATAAAAAAGCCATTTTGAAAGCTTTTGGCGAAAATTTGATGAGCAGAAATACATAAGCTAAAATAGAATTTCCGTTACCATATCAATGAACAAAGAATTAAACAGGCGTGATTGCCTGTTTTTTTGTGTTTTAGTTTTATTAAAAAATCATAGTAATCTTGATTGTTACTCTATTCGAAAATAATAATTTCAAATCATCACCCTCAAAAATGATTCTTAACACAAATATTTACAGCTAGTTAAAAAATTATAATTATTTTTTAATGGGCACTAGTAGTACTAAACCTAAAAAAAAACAGAAAATAAGGTAGGGTAATTTTATTTTAAAATGTTTTAAATGACAAGTTCTAATAGAATTATAAAAAATCCGTATAAAATATATGATATAGTTTTACCTAATTTTAAATTTTTAACAAATGAAAACCAATCAAAACACTATTTTAGCATTAGCATTATCTTGTGTATTATTTAGTTGCACAAATAATGACACAGTTTCATCAAATACAGACACAAGTGCAACTTCAACTTATGAAGTGGTTTCTGCTGCCGCTTTACCGACTACAATCTCCAATTACATTACATCTAAATATGCAGGTTCTACAACAACCGAAGTAAATTTGAATGCTGATGGAACTTATGTAACTTATGTAACTCTTGCTGCTGGTGCTACAGCAAAAACAACCTCAACAGCAAAAACTACTAATGTAGTTGTAAAATTAAAATTCAATGCAAAAGGCGTTTTAATAATTACAAAAATAGAAACTCCAATTGCCATTGCTGATCTATTGCCAGCAATAACAACTTACATCACTACCAATTATCCAGGTGCTACAATAAATGTTGCTCACACAGAAACTGGTGGAAGTTTTGATGTTTTAATTACTGCGGCCGATGGAAGTAAAATCAAATTGAATTTTACAGCCGATGGAACCTTTGAATCTGCACGTGTTTTTAGAACAAACGGAAATCACCGTCACAATCATGATAAACCACAAACTCCAGTTGCCATTGCTGATTTAGCGACAAGCATAACAACTTATATTACCACAACTTATTCAGGTGCTACTATTACTTCGGCCCACAAAGAGTCTGACGGAAGTTTTGACGTGTTTATTACTACTGCTGCAGGTGCTAACCTAAACTTAAATTTTAGTGCTACTGGCGATTTTGTTTCTGTAAGTTCTTGCGGAAATAATCATTCCAATCACGAAACTCCAATTGCTGTCGCCAATTTACTGACAGAAATTACCACATACATCACAACAAATTATGCTGGAGCCACGATTACATCTGCAGAAAAAGATTGGAACGGTGGTTTTGAAGTGCATATTACCACTGCAGCAGGAGTTCGATTAGAATTGAATTTTACCGCGGCAGGAGTTTTTGTAGTGGGTTCTGATTCTAATAACAATCATTCAGCAGGATCAGTTTCGGTTATTATTAATGATTTAATAGTTAGCATTAAAACGTATATCAGCACAAATTATGCTGGTGCGACAATAAAAGAAGCTCATTTAGAATCAGATGGAAGTTATGATGTAACCATTATAACCGCTACAGGAACTAAACTGAAATTAACTTTTACTGCTGCTGGTGTTTTTGTTAGCGTAAAAACTACATAAAAAAAATAATATTTCTTTTCAATATACATTCAATAAAGACCATCAGTTCGCGCTGATGGTCTTTTTGGTTAAAAACATTAGAAGAAAATTTAAGGAGTAGAAATACCTAATTTGATTGTTTTATCGTTGAAGCAAAAATTTAATTCTTAAAAACAGTTGTTTTTCATCTCCTATTTTATATTTTCGAGTCGAATTATTTTTAAAACATCTTTACTGGCTTGAATAGGATTCGTTATTTGGGGCTGTTTTTATTCCAAATTTAGATTTCATTTTATGCTAATAGAAAATAATTAATTACAGATAACCACTTCAAAAGAATTTATCGAATGAATTTCATTGCTCCAATAAATACAAATCAATTACTCGAAGAAGCCGAAAAGGAATCTTTATACTTGAAATTAATTGAACAAATCAATAAGGATTTTAATTTGGCCAATGAAGGAATAGATTTTCCCAAGAGCATTTCACCCGAAGAATTGAAAATTCAAATGCATGAAAAAATCTATCGAATGATTCAATACAAATTTGCCGAATATTTAAATTTACTATACATCATAGATGTATCTGAAGATCAAATCAAAAAATTGGATGGTTCAGATTTAGTAATCCTAGCCGAGAATGTAGCCTTTTTGATTTTGAAAAGAGAATGGCAAAAAGTGTGGTTTAGGAATAAATATTAAAAATAAACCCTAACAAAAGGCATAAATGCATCGTTGTAATAGCTGTTGTTTTCATCAAATAAAACATTGTAACGAGCCCCTATGGTAACATTTCCTGTTCTGTAACCCGCACCAACATACAAGGCTGTATTCCAAAAAGAATCCGAAACGCCATAATATTTATAGTTGGTATTGACGTTGATTTCTTCTAACTCTACCGAAAGCTGAATTTCAGGAATTGGATTAACCAAGGTAATTAAACTTGCTCCATAAATAGTAGAGGTGTAGTCATTTTTTGCAGAAACATAACCAAACTGCAAGGCAGTTCCAACACCAACAATTGAGTTTATATTGTAAATCGCACTTGGCGAAATGGTGATGTCTGTATAACCTGATCCTATACTCAATCCCAATCCTCCTCCAAATTGAACATTTTTCCAAAAACCATTTGACGAACTGGGAGTATTTGATGGTCCTTGAGCGGCTATTGGATTAAAAACAAATAGGAATGCCAAAACAAATAATGACCTGAAAATGGTTAAATGATGATTATTTTTCATGCTTTTTGGATTAATTTAACAAATTATTACGTAAAAGTACGTAAAAAAAAATATTATGTGTATTGTTTTATTGTACTTTTGCCAAACTATTTTTAACATATAAAGATATTTTATACAATTATGGACAGGTTTTCATTCTTAAACGCGGCTCACACCGAATTTTTTGCCCAACTTTACGATCAATATTTAGAAAATCCAGATAGCGTAGAGCCAAGTTGGAGAGGCTTTTTTCAGGGTTTCGACTTTGGAATGGCAACTTACAACGGAGAAAATCCAGTAACTCAACCAGAAATCAAGACAGTTGTAGCTCCTGAAAACAATTCTGGAACAGAAAAACTGCTGAAAGAGTTTAAGGTTATCAAATTAATTGATGCTTATAGAAGTCGTGGACATTTGTTTACTAGAACAAATCCGGTTCATAAAAGAAGAACGTATTCGCCAACATTAGACTTGGAGAATTTTGGGTTAACAAAAGCTGATTTACCAATCGTTTTTGATGCTGCTAGAATCATCAAAATTGAGCCTTGCAGTTTGGCCGAAATATTAGGTCATTTAGATAAAATCTACTGCCAATCTATTGGTGTAGAATATATGTACATCCGAAATCCTAATGATATTCAATGGATTCAATCTAAAATAGGGCACAACGACAACCAGCCAGATTTTTCGGTAGAACAGAAAAAAACAATTCTAAGAAAATTAAACAAAGCCGTTGCATTCGAAAACTTCTTGCACACTAAGTATGTTGGTCAAAAACGTTTTTCACTCGAAGGAGGAGAATCAATCATTCCAGCACTTGATGCTTTAATAGAAAAAGCAGCCGAAAAAGGAGTAGAACATTTTGTGATGGGAATGGCTCATCGTGGCCGTTTGAATGTTTTGGCTAATATTTTCGGAAAATCTACCCAAGATATTTTTAGCGAATTTGACGGAAAAGATTACCAAGACCAAGAATATTTTGATGGTGACGTAAAATACCATTTGGGATTAAGTGCTGAAAAAAGAACTAGTACAGGAAAAACCATTAATATCAATTTAGCACCAAATCCATCGCATTTAGAAACCGTTGGAGCTGTAATCGAAGGAATAACAAGAGCCAAACAAGACAAATACTTCCCAAACGATTTCTCAAAAGTATTGCCAATTGCCGTTCACGGTGATGCCGCTATTGCTGGACAAGGTCTTTTATATGAAATCATTCAAATGTCGCAATTAGATGGTTATAAAACAGGTGGAACTATTCATATTGTAATCAATAATCAAGTTGGTTTTACTACTAATTATCTTGACGCACGTTCATCAACTTATTGTACAGATATTGCCAAAGTAACACTTTCGCCAGTATTGCACGTTAATGCCGATGATGCCGAAGCTGTTGTACATGCTGTACAATTCGCTTTAGATTTCAGAATGCATTTTGGTCGTGACGTATTTATCGATTTGTTGGGCTATAGAAAATACGGTCATAACGAAGGTGACGAACCCCGTTTTACACAACCTATTTTATATAAAATCATCGCCAAACATAAAAATCCAAGAGATATTTATGCTGAAAAATTATTGGCCGAAGGCGTAATCGATGCTACTTATGTAAAAGAATTAGAAACCGAATACAAAGCCGATTTAGAGGTTAGCCTTGAAGAATCTCGCAAAAAAGAATTGACTATCATCACTCCGTTTTTACAAAATGAGTGGAAAGGTTTTGAAACTGCTGGAATTTCACAAATGCTTACAAAAGTGGACACGACTTATACAAAGGAGGGTCTTACTGCTGTGGCCAATGCTATTTGTAATTTGCCAACCGATAAAAAATTCATTAGCAAAGTTCAAAAATTAATCAACGACAGAAAAACAATGTTTTTCGAAACCAATAAATTAGATTGGGGAATGGCCGAACATTTGGCCTACGGCTCTTTACTAAGAGAAGGTTTTGACGTTCGTATTTCAGGTCAAGATGTAGAACGCGGAACTTTTTCACATCGTCATGCAGTTGTAAAAGTTGAAGATTCAGAAGAAGAAGTAGTTTTAATCAATAGCCTTGAAGGAAAAAAAGGAAAATTTAACGCTTTCAATTCATTGCTGTCTGAATACGGAGTTTTAGGTTTTGATTATGGATATGCCTTGGCAAATCCAAAAGCACTAACCATTTGGGAAGCACAATTTGGTGATTTTTCCAACGGAGCCCAAATTATGATTGACCAATATATTTCGTGTGGAGAAGACAAATGGAACAATCAAAACGGAATCGTTTTATTATTGCCTCACGGATATGAAGGCCAAGGAGCTGAGCATTCTTCAGGACGTATGGAACGCTTTTTGCAACTTTGCGCTAGACAAAACATGTATGTTGCCGATTGTACAACACCGGCCAACTTCTTCCATTTATTGAGAAGACAAATGAAATTAAAATTCCGTAAACCACTTGTTGTTTTCACACCAAAAAGTTTGCTTCGTGATCCAAGAGTAGTTTCTAGCATCGAAGAATTAGAAAATGGTGCATTCCAAGAAACTATTGATGACAATTCTATAGTCAAATCAGAGATTAAAACTCTGGTTTTCTGTACAGGAAAATTCTATTATGACATCACAGCCGAAAGAGAAATAAGAGGTAGAAAGGATGTAGCAGTTGTGAGAATCGAACAATTGTTCCCATTCCCTGCTGAACAACTAAAAGAAATTATTGCAAAATACCCAAATGCCGACGATTATGTTTGGGCACAAGAAGAGCCTAAAAACATGGGGGCTTACGGTTATATGTTGATGAATTTCGATTTAGTAAAATGGAGATTGGCATCATTAAGAGTTTCCTCAGCATCAGCGTCAGGAAGTTATACAAGATCTAAAAACCGTCATGCAAAAGCCCTTAAAATGGTTTTCGAAAAGGATTATATTAGATAAAAAACAGTTCCTATAAAAAATTTAAAATTCATAATTTAATACAAACAAGATGATTTTAGAAATGAAAGTCCCATCACCAGGGGAATCAATAAAAGAAGTTGAAATTGCAACTTGGTTAGTAAAAGAGGGCGATTATGTAGAAAAAGATCAAGCCATTGCCGAAGTAGATTCTGATAAAGCAACATTAGAATTGCCAGCAGAAGCTAGCGGAATCATCTCTTTGAAAGCAGAAGAAGGAGATACTGTAGCCGTTGGAGCAATTGTGTGTCATATCGATACTGATGCAGCAAAACCATCAGCTGCAGCGCCAGTAGCAGAAGTGAAAAAAGAAGAAAAAGCTGCCGAAGTTAAGAAAGAAGAAGTAAAAGTAGTTGCTCCAGTAGCACCAACTTCTTACGCTTCAGGAACTCCATCGCCAGCAGCAAGAAAAATATTAGACGAAAAAAATATTCAACCTTCTACTATTGTTGGAACCGGAAAAGACGGAAGAATCACTAAAGATGATGCCATAAACGCAGTTCCATCTATGGGAACCCCTACGGGAGGAAATCGTGGTTCAGAACGTACAAAACTATCAATGTTGCGTCGTAAAGTAGCCGAAAGATTAGTGGCTGCTAAGAATGATACTGCGATGTTGACAACGTTCAACGAAGTAAACATGACACCAATCAATACTTTGCGTAACGAATACAAAGATGCGTTCAAAGCCAAACACGGCGGTCTTGGTTTAGGATATATGTCATTTTTTACAAAAGCGGTAACAAGAGCTTTAGAATTGTTCCCTGATGTAAACTCAATGATGGACGGTGATTATAAAGTAGCTTACGATTTTGCTGATATCTCTATCGCCGTTTCTGGACCAAAAGGATTAATGGTTCCTGTGGTTCGTAATGCCGAAAATTTATCTTTCAGAGGAATCGAAGCTGAAATCAAAAGATTGGCCATCAAAGCACGTGACGGACAAATCACCGTTGATGATATGACAGGAGGAACATTTACTATCACAAATGGTGGTGTTTTTGGATCTATGTTGTCAACTCCAATTATCAACCCTCCTCAATCTGGAATCCTTGGAATGCACAACATTATAGAGCGTCCGATTGCTGTAAATGGCAAAGTGGAAATTCACCCAATGATGTATGTAGCTCTTTCTTATGACCACAGAATTATTGATGGTCGTGAGTCTGTTGGTTTCTTGGTTGCCGTGAAAGAAGCATTGGAAAACCCTGTAGAATTGCTTTGCGGAGGAAATCCAAAAAAAGCTTTTGAATTGTAAAATTCCATTTCAAAATATAGAAATCCCGTTTGAGAAATTGAACGGGATTTTTTATTTCCCCAAATACAAACAATGATTGTAGTAATCAATAATTCCCTTGCCTTTCATTAAAATATCGGCACCTATGATGCCGTGAACAGGTTTAGCTTTATATGCAATCAAGGCTTCATTGACGTGGGATAAATCAAAAATAACAAGATTAAAATCACTGTATTTCCAATTGCCCAATTGTAGTTTGTTTTTATGCGCTGTTTGAGTGGTCATTCCGGTTGCTCCAGCACCAGAAGCTTTAGTTTTAGAATCTTTGGCTTCGAGTTGAAACAATTCGACACTTTCAAAACCAATACAACTATTGGATGCTCCCGTGTCGAGAATAAAATTGCCTTTTACGCCGTTAATCTTTGCTTTTATCAGCAAATGTTGGGTTTTCGAAACCTTGAATTTTATTTTTTTGTAGTTTTCTTTTTTGAGAAGATAAGGAAGGTAGTTCATTTTCGAAAGTGTTTATAGACCAAAAATAGTCCAATTAATAGCAATAACCCAAGAATATAAAAAGAATAATTCGTTGGTTTCTCGGCAGTTTCAATTCCGCCATAATACACGAAAGCACTCCAGTAATAAGGCGATTTTTTGGCATTCGAAACCGATTTGTCGTTCAAGAAATCTAGTTTGGCTTGATGATTGGCTTCCAAATACGAACTTCCGTTTTTGATGTTTGCATAAAAATCTTCCATAAAAACCGAAGTCGTATAATCGTTCACTTTCCATAAGGAAAACAACAAATTTTGTGCTCCGGCAAACTGGAATCCCCTGGCAACACTCATCGCACCTTCGGATTTGTAGAGTTTTCCTATTCCCGTTTCGCAAGCACTCAAAACCACCAAATCGGGATTGATGTTGAGGTTGTATAGTTCTGAATACAAGATTTCCTGATCATAAAATTTAATACTTGCCGGCGTTTCGGTATCGCCTGAAGTGGCGTGCGTACTCAAATGCAAAATCGAATAATTGGCAGTATTCTTCTTGAAATTGTCGAAAGTAGCAGTTTTATTATCGAAAAATTGGCCGTCGAAATTGCTTTTTATGGATTGCATTTCGGTTTTGGAAAACACCAATTCGTAAGCTGTTTTTTCGAAAATTGGGAAAATGCCTAGAACTGTTTTCTTATCTCTTGAAATGGGTTTGCCATCCAAATAAAATGTTGCCGAATTATTATAGGCAATCCTGAAATCATTCAGCAAATAATGCATTTGGGCAAAATTGGTCGTGGTGGATTCTTTGGTAATCAAGGCTTCGAAAGGAAGAAAACACAGTATTCCGTCTGGGATTATGACGAGGTTTTGATAAGTCCAGTTTGTAGGCAATTGCAACATTTTGTAAATTGAATTACCATAATGATTGTAACCCGAAATATCGTCAATTATTTTATTGGCATCGCTGAAATAATCCAAAAACGAAATTATTTTCGGTATCGCCGTGTCTGTTATGTTAATGTGTTCAAGTTTTATTCTTTGGTTTGCCAAGGTAAAAATGTACATTTTCTCAAAGCCCGAAAAATACTCCACCATAATGGCTTTGTCTTTTTCCAGTTTCGAATACAAGGATTTTAAATCAATGTTTTCGGCTGAATTGACTTGATTTTTGGCTCTGATTTTTTTTAGCGAAAGCATCAATTCGTTTTGTTTTTTTATCGCTTCGTTTATTTTTGAAATGTTCGCCAATTCGCCTTTTTGTTGTTCTTTGACGATTTTATTATTCCAGCTTTGGAGTTGTTCCAAATACAATTTTTCTTCCCTCGAAGCTGTTTTTTTGTCGGAAAGATAACTTTTCAAAACACCCGATTTGGTTCGTTCCGAAAGTAGGAAAGCCTTTTCTATATAACTGGTTTTCCCTTCTTTTTTGTAGAGAAAATCATAAATGGCAATACATTTTTCGGTTCGGTTTCTGATGCGGATTTGGTTGATGATTTTTGAATTTTCATAGACCAACAAGTTTGAGAATAAATCCTCGATTTGAAAAGAAAGTGCATACGCTTCCAAGGCTTTTTTGGGTTGGTTTTGTTCTGTAAAAATTTGGGCTTGCAAGTCCAAAGCGTCCAGCAAAACGGTTTCGGCATAAAGAGAATTGGGATTGGGCAGAATGTTTTTTTGATTGGAATAATTGGGAATCAAAATTTTGAAAACGGCTTTAATCAAGATGCTGGATTCGGAATATTTTTGTTGTTGAAACAATAAATTGGCTTCTTCGTATTTGAATTTGGCTAGCTTTCGAGACGAAATATTCGGACTTGCAAAGAAATAGTTCTTGGCTTTTTCAAAATAAGAATTGGCCAATTCCATCTTTTGCCATTGCAAATTTAATGAGGACAAGTTGCGGTAACAATTGGCCAGCGTTTCGGTTTGGGTTTTGTCGGATTTTAATAGTTGAATGGCCGATAAATAGGAGCTTTCCAGTTTTTTTATCATATTGGATGGAAAAAAGGTAGGTTGTCTGTAGCTCAACACATAATTATTTCCCAAGTTGTTGAACAAGTTTCCTTTTTGAACGGCAGATAATTTCTCGGTTTTAATGGTTTTTTCGAGTAAATCAATCGCTTCGTTTACTCGACCCGTGTTTTGATATACATTCGATAAATTCAGGATTGCCGCTATTTTTTGGACTTGGTTTTTCTCGGTTTCGGCAATAAAATAATACTGTTTGATGGTGTTTTCGGCATTGTCGTAATCGCCCATAATAGTGTAAAGATTGCCCAAAGGTTTCAGGCAATATTCCGTAATGTCGTAATTAGAAAGTTGGTATTTTTGATACACTTGCCAGCCTTTTTCATAACTCGAAATGGCTTGGTGGGTTCTTCCAAATAGATTTTCGTAATAGGCTTTGTTGCAATTTAGGACAACAATCGCAAGTAGTTCATTCTTGGTTTTTGGTTTGGGATTTTTCCAAAAATCAGTTTCTGTTTTGGCTAAATTTTGCAATCCTTCAGCGGTGGGATTGGTGGAATAGGCATCAATGGCAGCATAAATTTTATCTTCTGGCGTAAGCGGATTTTGTCCAAAAACATTTAGACTTAAAACAATCAGAAGAAAAATAAGTTTTTTAACCATTAAGGAATTAAGTTTATTAAGTCTGTTCAAAAGAAACTCCGTGACAATCTGTTTAAATCCGTGTCATCCGTGTGCCAATAATTAAAACTTCCAAATGCCATACAACTGGAAATAATTGAAATTGTCTTCGAAATTGATGACATATCTCGCGCCAAAACTGGGGCCAATTCGAGCAAAACCTGCAGTCAAATCAAACAACAATCCCGTTTTGAAATTGGTAAAAGATTCTTTTTGAGTGTTAGTTTCGTTGGTTGTTGAGAGTAAAAGTTTATCGGTTGGTCCTTCATAAGTTTCTATTTTCAGGTTTTGTTCCTGCTTTTCCGAAACATTAAAATTGGCTTGCAATCCTGCGCCAATTCCAATAAAATTATTAATGTTATAACGCATCAAAACGGGAATTTCCCAATTGATACTGCTATTTTCTATCGAAGTTGTGATGCGTTGCAATTGACGAACGCCATTGGCATTTTGCACAAATGTTTCTGTTGTTGTGGTCGTCCCGTCATAAGAATGCAAGCTGTTTACAAATTCGGCTTGCCAATAATAACGATAGGATTTATAAGGCGAAATTGTGGCTCCCACAAAATAACTCTTGGAATTTTCTAAATCGGGATAGTAATTATACCCCACTTTGGCTCCAACAGAAATTCCGGGACTGAATCGTGTCGTGGCATAATTGGTAATGATGGGTTCGTTTTTATCGAAAATAATTGCGGTTCGGCTTTTGGTATTTACTTTGTGAAAGTCCTTGTTGAACTTCATCGAATACTTGACAAATCCTTTGGTACTGTCCTTTTCCTTGACGTTTTTCTGCTCGCTTCCCGGCAAATAAATGTTTTTGAAAGTGAAGAAAATTTGTTTTTGTTTGATGATGGTATCCAAACAACTTGTTGTGGGTTCTTCTCCTTTAGGGCAAATAGGGCATTTAGGATACATATCTTCAATCTGGAAGGTTTTTTTGTCGAACATTTCGGGAATGTCGGTTTCCAATCGAATCATTCTCGCTGGACCTTCGCCGTTATTTTGGAATCGGGTTTTGAAATTGACTCTTTTAAATCGCACCAATCTATAATTCATAAAACTCCCGTTGGAACCCATTTTGTTGGGGTCGTGCGAGGTCACGATTTCCATTTCTAGGTTTTTTATTTTGTGGTTTTTATAACTTCTATTCGGTACAAAAACACTTCGCATTGTCACGGTGGCACTGGTGTCCTTAATCATTTCGGGCGTGGTTTTGTGCGTGAAAAACACATTGCGGGTTTCGCCCGGATTTACGCCGTCAAATTCTAAAACGGTTACGTTTTTATAAGTTTTGTTCGCTTCTAACAAGGTCGCATCTAAATCTTCTTCGGTGGTTGTAGTTCTGTATCTTTTGGCTACTGCCAATGCATTTGCAGAAGCCAAATAAGAATTGGAGTTTTCTAAATCATTCGCAGTTGCCACCAAATTTTCTTTTACTTCTCGTTCGCCAGCATACGTTCGGAAATCGACCAATTCGAAGTTGTTGTTTTTGAATTGTTTTTCGTTGTAAAAAAGATATAATTTCCCGTCGGTGACATAATTTTCCATATTTTGATAACTCACGATCACTTCCATTTGTTGGTCGGGAATCGGGTCACAATTTTTTTGGATGGCCAATCCATTTTGATCTTCGATGGAAGCAATATCAGTGTAAACTTCTTCATTCGAAGTTTCGTTTACGGCCACCGATTTTGGTCTGGTTGCCGGTGGTTTTCCGTTGTCGTAATTGTTGGTTACAGCAAGTCTAGCGGTGTAAGTTCCTTTGTTTTTATAAACGTGTTTAGGCTCGGCTTCTTTACTATAATGACCATCTCCAAATTCCCATAAGTGAGAATAGGAAGGTTTTGGTGCGCCCGCAATCGGAATTAACGGAGGCGTTTCAGGTTTGAATTTTACCGCATTAGCCTTTTGATTATAAGTGATATTGGCTCTTCGAGTTACGGTATCTTTTACCTTGGTTTGCGAAAAAGATACGATAGAGAATAGAAAAAAGAAAATAGAAATTTGTTTTTTCATAATCCATTTGGTTTAGTTAAGGTTCTAAAAATAGAAAAAAGTGGTGAGCAAATCACCACTTCGTTCAAAAACTTCTGTTTTAGACTATTGAATCGCATTAATTGCTGCCACCATTTGAGCTTCAGTTGCTACTGTTGTTTCCGCTAAACTAAAGGTGTAAACATCGCCTGCTGCAACGGTTACTGCTTTGATGGCATATCTCCAATTGCCATTGTCTTCAGTGGCAAAAATCACGTGACAAGCCAGTCCTATTGGGATTTGACCGTAATGTTCGCTGAATTGTTTCGTAGTGGAATTATAAGTATCTAATTTAGCTAAAGCATTGGTTCCTTCGCCATCATATGACAAATAAATAGCGCTATTGGTGTTGTCATATCCAGTTGGAACTTCGGCTAGAATGGTTGTTCTAGGTCTGGGGTCACTGTAGAATTTATCCACGTTTGTCCAGCCAAAGTTGCCAAAAGATACATTATAAGTATTTTGTTTAAAATCAACATTTCCGTCTTTTTGCCCTCCAGTTCCTGCAGCAGTTCCAGGTCTTACCCAAGCCAAATTTTCAGGATCGGTAGTAATGTCTCCTGCCCAGAATAGCATTCCTGTATCAATGGTTCCTGTTAAATTTGCGGGTACTTGAAGTTGAATACCGCCATTTGACACTAAATCAACTCCGCCTTGAGAGGCTTTGATGAAAAATTCTCCACCTGATTTTAGTAAACTTTTTTTACCGTCAGGCATCACTCCCATTGTAGGTTTGTTAGTGATTAGCATATTTCCTTTGTCGAAAAGCTCGATAAAAGTAATGTCGATTGCTCCAGTAACAGGACTTCCGTTTTTAGTTAGCGTATTCCCGTTTAAAGTGATAATAACTCCTTTTGCAGATGTCAAAGTTATGGTTCCTGTTCCAGCAGTTGCTGTGAAATTTTGAGTATTACTTTTGAGTCCGGCTTCGTTTATTCCTTTGAATGCAGCTGCTGTTGGAGGAATTGGATCTAAATTTTCATTGTTAGTACAGCTTGCGAAAATCATTGTTGCTAAAGCTAAAAGTCCGATGTTTTTAATTTGATTTTTCATAATTTCTAATGTTTTAAAATGGTTGTTTATAGTTATATCAATTCGGGTTTGATATTGTTACCCCTTCAATCTGAATTTATTTCAGATTCTTGTTTTTTTTATCGAGTAATTAATGCCCAGAGTTTATGGAAGAAAGTGATTCCAATTTTTTTTAAATTTTTCATAATCTAAAATTTATATCTTTTTGTTTGCTTTTACATTATATCCTGGCTTAACACTACTCTCTTGTTTCAAAGTGCTTTTAGGAGGAAAAGGATTTCCATCATCCTGACCGTTTGGTCTTGTAGTTCTTTCGTTCGTTTGATTACTTTTAGTTCTTGTTTTTAGAATCTGAACAGGTTCTGTAGTTTCGTCAGAGATAGAAGTCATTTCTCCAGACATACTATTTTCTTTAAAATAAAGATTGGTAATTGCACCAGTGCTTGCCAAATCGCTTTTAGCTTTTACGATGTCTTGAGTTGATTTTTCTGTTTGTGCAAAACCAATTGATGTTGCTAAAACCATTAGAAGATAATATTTGTTAATGGTGTTTTTTTCTGATTTGTGATGAGTTGATTTCATAATTTCTATTTTTAAAGGATTATAATTTTTGATTTATACCGTTATATCAATTGGGTTTTAAATTTGTTACCCCTTTAATCTGAATTTATTTCAGATTCTTTTTTACATTAGCAGATAAATATTTTTTTATGGCACAAAGCACAATTCATCCCGACCAAATTTATATCGATGGACTTGCCAATAATAATTCGGCGGTAATTCAATCTATTTACAAGAATTTTGTACCTAAAGTGGTTTCGTATATAAGGAACAATTCTGGAGATCAAGACCAGGCGCAAGATGTGGTTCAGGAAATTATGATTTTGCTTTTTAATCAGGCTAAAGCCAATAAATTGCAACTGACTTGTCCGTTTGACGCCTACTTTTTTTTATTGTGCAAAAGAAAATGGTTGAACGAACTCAAAAAATCTTCGAATAAAGGGGTAACAATCGATGATGATTTGCCATCTACTAATGAACCCACCGAACAAATGGTGACTGAAGCCGAACTATTCGACGAAAAACAGCAGCTTTTTGACTTGATGTTTCAAAAACTGGGCGACAAATGTCAGGAGTTATTGAAATTGAGTTTCACCATCAAATCGATGGAGGAAGTAGCCGAAAAACTCAATGTAACTTATGGTTATGTGAGAAAGAAAAAATCGTTGTGCGTTGGTCAATTAACCCAGTGGATTCAAGAAACCAATCGCTTTCAATCTTTAAAAATTACTTAGCCATGAACGAGGAACGCTACATATTATTCGAAAATTATCTTTCAAACCTATTGTCTGCTGAAGAAAAAGCAGACTTTGAATCTCAACTTCAAACGGATACCGATTTTCGCAAAAACTTTGAAATTTATCAAAACTGGACTAATTTTTTAGAAAATAAATTTTCGCCAGAAGCAGTTGATTTCAAAAAGAACATAGAATCCATTTCTAAAAAACACTTCAAAACCAAAAAATCGAAAGTTATTGATTTGCGATCTTGGCATTATGCAGTGGCGGCTTCTGTAACAATTTTATTTGGATTGTTTCTTTTTCAAAACATAAATCCAACTTTTGAGGATTATGACAATCCAGAAATGGCCACTTTTGTTGAAAGAGGAGATGTGAACGAAAATTTAAAATTGGCGCAAGATGCTTTTAATGCAAAAGAATATAAAAAAGCAATTCCAATTTTTGAAACGGTTTTAAAAACCAATAAATCACCTGAAATTCAGTATTTTTATTCCATTGCACTTCTGGAAGACAATCAACTTCAAAAAGCCGAAATCAATTTTTCTGATTTAAGATATGGAAATTCTATTTACAAAAACAAGGCGACTTGGTATTTGGCACTTTCAAAACTCAAACAGAAAGATTTTAGATCCTGCAAGGATATTCTGTTGACTATTCCTGATGATTTCGAAGATTACGACCAAGTTCAGGAATTGTTGAACGAATTGGATTAGGTTTTAATTTCACGGAGATTCACAAAGAGTTTTCGCAGAGATTCGCAAAAAATGGAATTATTTCTTTGTGTTACTTTGTGTTGCCTTTGTGAATTTTTGCGTAATAATTGTAAGTTTGCAACTTAATATTTGCATCAAATAATGATTATTACCGACACGCACACCCATTTATATTCCACTGAATTTGACCAAGACCGCAACGAAATGATTCAGCGTGCCATTGATGCTGGAGTTACACGATTCTTTATCCCTGCTATTGATTCTGCTTATACGCAGTCGATGTATGATTTGGAAAAAGCTTATCCCGAAAATATTTTTTTGATGATGGGCTTGCATCCAACGCACGTAAAAGACAACTATCTCTATGAATTACAACATGTTGAAGAAGAATTATCCAAAAGAAAATTCTTTGCCGTGGGCGAAATTGGTATCGATTTGTACTGGGATAAAACCCATTTACCGCAACAACAAGACGCTTTTAGAAAACAAATTCAATTAGCAAAACAATACAAATTGCCCATCGTAATTCATTGTCGGGAAGCTTTCGACGAAATTTTCGAAATATTAGAAGCAGAAAAATCGACTGATTTATTCGGGATTTTTCATTGTTTTTCTGGCACTTATGAGCAGGCATTGCAAGCCATTTCGTATAATATGAAATTGGGAATTGGCGGAGTTGTGACTTTCAAAAACGGAAAAATAGACCAATTTTTAAGTCAAATCGATTTGAAACATATTGTTCTAGAAACCGATTCTCCCTATTTGGCACCCGTTCCTTTTCGAGGAAAACGCAACGAAAGTAGTTATCTAATTAATGTTATCGATAAACTGTCAATGATTTACAATCTGTCGAAAGAGGAAATCGCTCTGATTACAACCCAAAATTCTAAAGCTATATTTGGGATTTAATGTAGATTTCACTACTTTTCGATAAAATTTTTGTTCATTTGCCTTTTAAAAAACAAGTTATATGTCAAAATTTGACGCCATTCGTCCATTTTATGAAACTGAAGTAAACGATGCCATTCAAGGTGTGCTTCATCACCCTATGATGAAAGCATTGATGAACTTTACATTTCCAGATCTTCCTGACGAAATATGGAAAGAACAGTTGCTACGAACGCATTCAACGAGAGATTTTCAATGTAACTTTACATACAAATCACTCAAAAAAATTCTTGAAAAAAAATCAGATGGATTGACCACTTCTGGATTTGAAAAGCTTCAAAAAAACACACCTTATTTGTTTATTTCAAATCATCGAGACATCCTTTTAGATACTTCATTACTAAATGCTTGTTTGTTCGAAAATAAATTAGTGATGACTGCATCGGCCATTGGAGACAATTTGGTGCAAAAATCATTCTTGAGAACACTAGCCCGATTAAACCGAAACTTCCTAGTTCAAAGAGGTTTGTCGCCACGCGAAATGTTGCAAAGCTCAAAATTATTATCCGAATATATCAGCATATTATTGCAACACGAAAACCGTTCTATTTGGATAGCACAACGAGAAGGAAGAACAAAAGACGGCAATGACGCTACAAATCCTGGCGTTTTAAAAATGCTGGCTATGGCATCTGACGAAGAAAATTTGATGGATTATTTCAAGAAAATTCAAATAGTTCCCGTTTCTATTTCATACGAATACGACCCAACCGACTTCTTGAAAATGCCACAACTTTTGGCAGAAGCCAAACAAGAAATTTACATCAAAGAAAAAAATGAGGATTTCATCAACCTTATGAGTGGGGTTATGGGTCAAAAAAAACGCATTCACATTCACGTTGGAGATGTTCTAGATAAAGAATTGGATATTATAAAAGAGCTACACGAAAACTCAAACAAACAAATTCAAGCTTTGGCACAAATAATAGACGATTCTATTTTAAGCAATTATAAACTTTGGCCTACCAATTATATTGCTTACGATATTTTGAATAAAACCACAACCTATCAGCATTTGTACACCGAAAACGAAAAATCGCTTTTTGAACGCAGATTAGAAATGAGGATAGATCATAGCAATCCATTGGCGTTGCAAGGTTTCTTGTCTATGTATGCGAATCCGGTTGTGAATAAATTAAAATACGAAAATGCTATCTAAAGCCAAAATCCTCTTGATTTATACCGGCGGAACCATTGGTATGATGAAAGATTTTGAAACAGGAGCACTCAAGGCTTTTAATTTTAGAAAATTGCTGCAAAAAATCCCTGAGTTAAAACAATTGGATTGCGACATCGAGACAGTTTCTTTCGAAAAACCAATCGATTCTTCTAATATGAATCCCGAGAATTGGACAGAAATTGCTCAAATCATAGAAAACAATTTTGACAATTTTGATGGATTTGTAGTGCTCCACGGTTCGGACACGATGTCTTATTCTGCATCGGCATTGAGTTTTATGCTCGAAAATTTATCAAAACCCGTGATTTTTACAGGCTCGCAATTGCCCATAGGCGATTTAAGAACCGATGCCAAAGAAAATCTCATAACAGCCATTCAAATTGCGTCGTTAAAAGAAAACGACAAACCCCTAATTAGCGAGGTATGCCTTTATTTTGAATACAAATTATATCGAGGCAATAGAACGACCAAGATAAATGCCGAAAATTTCAATGCGTTTATTTCTCCAAATTATCCCACTTTGATAGAATCGGGAGTGAATTTGAAGACTTTTCCCGATTTGTTTTTGCCACAGACCAAGGCAAAAAAACTTAAAATTCATAAAAAATTAGACACTAACGTAGCCATTATAAAAATGTTTCCTGGCATTAGTGAAACCGTTTTATCGGCAATTTTTGATATTCCGCAACTAAAAGGAATCGTATTAGAAACCTATGGTGCAGGAAATGCTCCAACCGAAGATTGGTTTTTATCCTTACTAAAAAAAGCCATTGCCAACGGATTGTATATCGTTAATGTGACCCAATGCTCCATCGGAAGTGTGAACATGGGAAAATATGAAACGAGCACTGCCTTGAAGGAAATTGGAGTGATTTCTGGCAAAGACATCACTACCGAAGCTGCCATTACCAAATTGATGTACTTGCTGGGACAAAATGTTTCGAAAGAAAATTTCAAAACCCTTTTCGAAACTTCTTTAAGAGGAGAAATTTCATAAAAACCGTTTTTTAATTTTCTTTAATCATTTTTTTTAGTGTTATTTGCACCCTCAAACAACTAGAGAGGTGTCCGAGTGGTTGAAGGAGCTAGCCTGGAAAGCTAGTATATGGGTAACTGTATCGAGGGTTCGAATCCCTTCCTCTCTGCAAGTAGAAATACAATAAAAGCTAAAACGCTGTAAAACTTATGTTTTATGGCGTTTTTCTTTTTATCAATATTATAGACGTTGATCTTGTTTGTTGGCACAGTTTGAAAAAATGAGCTAATGATTCATGGAGATATCATCGCGATCGGTTTATTTTTTTTCTACAAATTTAACGTTTCGATTTCTTCGATTTGTTTGTCCGTCATTGTACCAAAACATTATTTTCGGAACATACAAAGCCAGAGTTTCGTCTGTGTCCTCCTCAAATAAAGTAATTGTTTTTCTTAAAATTGTTTTCAAATTGCCTAAACCTACTATCTCAAAAGCATCACCATTTTTAAAAAATTAGTAATCGGTGCCATCGCTTCGTGTATCCGTACGCATCAAATAAATTCCCTTTTTTCTATCAGCGCTTAAAGGTGATTTATCGGTAATTTCCCAGGTCAAAACACCTAATTTTTAGCTTTCGGTGATTTCTCCTTTACTTTTGAAAAAATCAACCATAGATTTTTTCATCACTTCAATATCGTTTCCTTTTTGAGAAAACATTGAGTAAAAACAAAAAACACTTAGAATAGTTAATATTGTTTTTGATTTCATAATTATTATTTTACGCTTTCTCTAAGAATTTTGTCACTAATTGCATTTGGTTTTTTTCTATCCACTCCCCCGAAGTCTTCTTTTAAAACTAAACATCATCAGAACTTGGATGCTGTGCAAATGTCGATGACTTCGCACCCATTCCTACATACCGTTCCAACTTTTTCAAAATGACTATTGCAATGCGTTTGATCCTTCAAATATACTCATTTTTACTACAAAAAAACCTTGTCTTTATTGCCTATTGTAATGACAGTGGCTAGAAAAATCGTACTAATCTTCGAGATTATTTTCCATTCCATCCTAATAAAAACTTAAAGTAAAAACAGTTCCAACCAGAATGAATTAATTTTGCAACAGAAAATCAATTGGCAATCTTGATATGGAAAATAAATTGAGCGTACAGATTTGGTCGGATATTATGTGTCCGTTTTGTTATATAGGAAAAAGAAGAATCGAAGAAGCTTTAAGCCAATTCGAACACAAAGATGCCGTTGCCATCGAATGGAAAAGTTTTCAATTGGATGCAGGTTTTATTCCTTCATCCGATGATAATTTAGCCGAACACTTGGCAGATAAATACGGAAGAGATATCGATTGGGCTCAAACGATGTTAGAAAATACAACGCAAAACGCAAAAACAGCAGGATTGGATTTTCATTTTGAAAAATCAGTGATGGCGAATTCCCACAATGCACACCGATTATTGCATTTGGCTAAAAAATATCAACTTGCTAACGAATTGAAAGAACTGCTTTTTAAAGCTTATTTCACCGATGGCAAAGATTTAAACAATCTCGAAACACTAACCGAATTAGGAATCGCCGTAGGACTCGAAGCCGAAATTGTTGCTCAAGTTTTACATTCTAACGCTTATAGCCAAGAAGTAAAACAAGACATTCAACAAGCTGGAGCGATAGGTGTTCAAGGAGTTCCTTTTTTTGTTTTTGACAACAAATATGCTATTTCGGGGGCACAGCCAACCACCACTTTTTTACAAACGTTGGAAAAAGTATGGCAAGAAGGACAATTTGATTCGAAAATTACTTTGGTAAACAGCACTACGGAAAACAGTTGCGATATTAATGGATGTGAATAAGAATATTATTAGGACACAGATGACTCCGATGCCAAGGCAAACGCGGATAAAAACGAATTTTTCAAATAATATAAAAGTAAAAATCCGTTTTTATCCGTGTTTTCGCAAAGCGAATCCGTCTCATCTGCGTCCCATTTTTTTTATCAACAATCGCTAAAATTAACTTTTGTTCCGCCACGATATAAACTGCTGTTTTGTAATTTTACAGGATGTATGCTTTAGTCGATTGCAACAATTTCTACGCTTCCTGCGAACGTGTTTTTCAACCGAAATTCAACGGAAAACCTGTTGCAATATTATCCAACAACGACGGCTGCGTGATTTCTAGAAGCAATGAGGCCAAAGCCGTTGGCGTTCCAATGGGCGCTCCAGCATTTCAAATCAAGGAATTGGTCAAAGAAAAAAACGTCCAATTGTTTTCTTCCAATTATCCACTCTATGGCGATTTGAGCAATCGAGTAATGGCGATTTTAAATCAATTTACACCCAATGTAGAAATCTATAGCATTGACGAAGCTTTCCTAAATTTTGATGGATTAGACATTTCAGATTACCACGATTACGGTCTTCAAATGAAAACTCGTGTACAAAAATGGGTCGGAATTCCGGTTTGCATTGGCTTTGCCAAAACCAAAGCTTTATCGAAAGTAGCCAACAAAATCGCCAAGAAATTTCAGGAAAGAACCCAAGGCATTTATGTAATTGACACCGAAGAAAAACGCATTAAAGCCCTAAAATGGACAAAAATTGAAGATGTTTGGGGTATTGGCTATCGAATGAATAAAAAAATGAAGTCGAAAAACATTAAAACTGCGCTAGACTTCATCCAACCACAACACGAAGCTTGGATTAGAAAAGAAATGGGCGTTGTAGGAATGCGCTTGAAATATGAATTGGAAGGAAAATCGGTTTTGGATTTGGAGCCTATTGTGGACCAAAAGAAAAGCATTGCCGTTACCCGAAGTTTTCCCAAACAAATTGCCGATTTCGATTTGTTGCGCGAACGTGTGGCAACTTTTGCCTCGGTTTGTGCTGAAAAATTGCGGAATCAAAAATCCTGTTGCCACACAATTATTGTAATGTTGGTCATTGACAAACACAGCATTCAAACGAATAAATATTATTTTAATATGGCTGTTACACTACCTTTTGCAACTAATTCGACCTTGACTATTTCGAATACAGCCATTGCGATATTGAAAAAATTGCACGCCGGAAATGAAAACATCAAGTTCAAAAAAGCAGGAGTAATTGTCACCGAATTGATTGACGAAAACAAAAAACAACTGCAATTATTCGATGAAGAAAACCCAAAACATTTGGCTTTAATGCAGGCAATAGACAAACTCAATCATAAAATTGGTGATAAAAAAGTAAAACTCGCCACCCAAAACTTGAACCTGACTTGGAATATGAACCAGAACCATCTGTCGCCAAAATACACTACTAATTTCAACGATATTCTCGAAATACGATGTCCCTAAAAAAAGACCAAAAGCTAACTTTTTTCACTCCAGATTTTGAAAGTGAACTGCGAATTCCTTTCATCAAAGAAGGTGTTTCGGCAGGATTTCCCTCGCCTGCGGCTGATTTTATGGAAAATAGCATTGATTTAAACAAGGAGTTAAGCGAAAACCCGTTGGCCACATTTTACATCAAAGTCAAAGGAAACTCAATGATTGATGCTGGCATCAACGACAAAGATGTTTTGGTCGTGGATAGAAGTCTCGAACCCCAAAACAACAAAATCGCCATTTGCTTCATCGACGGCGAATTTACCGTAAAGCGCATCCAACTCGAAAAAGACTGCTTGTATCTAATGCCGGAAAACCCCAATTATCCTCCCATAAAAGTCACGGAAGAAAACCAATTAATCATTTGGGGAATTGTGACTTATGTGATAAAGAAAGTGTGAAATTGAAAAAATCATCTACTTTACGGAAAACCGTAAAGTAGATGATTTTTAATAGATTACATTTGGGTTTTATTAATTTAAATCATTAAAAATGAAAAAAACATTAATACTTATACTTTTAAATTTCTTTATTTTAAATGCACAAAATATTGATAATGAAATTAATAGACTTGAAAAAAACAGAAAAGAATTTATTGAAAAGATTAATTCTTTAAAAGATTCTATTTCAATTATTGATAAAAAAATTAACATAATTAAATCAAAGGAGATTTTAAAAACAGTTAAAGATTCGTCATTAACTGCAATTGTATCTAAAAACGGCAAATTAAGAAAAAGACCTTATGTAATGGATGACATAATTTTCAATTTTGAAGAAGATACTGAAGTTTTAATTTTAGACTATCACAAAGGATATTTTGGCGTATGTGTTAATTCTGTTTGTGGATATGTTAACGAATTATGGATTAAAAAAAATCAAAAAGTAGTTGATTTAGTTTATGTTAGAATTCAAGAGGAGGAAGAATTAGCAAAAATCAAAGAAGAAAAGAAAATCAAAAAAGAAAATAAACAATACGCAGACATTGAAGCTAAAAACATTAAAAAATATGGAAAAACACTTTATGCCAAATTAAAAAAAGGCACGTTTTGGATTGGAATGACCGATGATATGGCAATAATTTCTTTAGGGAATCCAAAAGATATAAATAGAACCGTTGGTAAGTGGGGTGTGCACGAACAATGGGTTTATGATGGTGATTATTATTATTTTGAAAACGGAATATTAACATCATACCAAGACTAAAAAAACAAAGAACCCCGACCACGCGGATTTAGATAAATTATCTTGTTAACGCTAGCGCGGATTTGCAATCCGTGCCCACAATCGAGAGCAAACAAAACAATTCACAGAACTAGTTAATGTATAAAACCAAAAAAGCCTCTTCTTTCGAAGAGGCTTTTGTACCCGGAGCCGGAGTCGAACCGGCACGGTTTCCCACAGGTGTTTGAGACCAGCGCGTCTACCAATTCCGCCATCCGGGCTTCAGCAGACAGAAATAACAACAGTTATTTCAACGCATTAAAAAGAGATAACTGTTATAAAAACAACTCGCTTTTGTTTAACACGGTGCAAATGTAAAAAATAAAATGAAAGATTCTAACAAAATACTCGAATTTTTCCTTTCAGAGTTCGATTTTATTCCTAAATTTGCACCTCGGTAAAACGAAAAACAACTAACTAACTACATCCGAGGCATTTATATTTTTCTGGATTTAATCAAATGATAAAACCAAATTAAATAGAATGTAACGGAATAAAAAAACAACAAACAAATGTCACATACAGATCCAGAAGCTAAAATTTTTGCGTGTTCACAAAGTGAATACCTTGCAGAGAAGATAGCCAAGGAATACGGAATTCCTTTGGGTAAAATGACAATGTCAACCTATAGCGATGGTGAATTTCAACCATCTTATGAAGAATCCATAAGAGGTTTGCGAGTATTTATTGTTTGTTCAACATTTCCAACTGCGGATAATTTGATGGAATTGTTACTAATGATTGATGCTGCCAAACGAGCTTCGGCTAGACACATTACAGCAGTTATGCCTTATTTTGGTTGGGCAAGACAAGATAGAAAAGACAAACCAAGGGTTCCGATTGGAGCAAAATTAGTGGCTAAATTATTAGAAACTGCGGGAGCAACAAGAATTATGACCATGGATTTGCATGCAGACCAAATTCAAGGATTCTTTGAGAAACCAGTAGATCACCTTTTTGCTTCAACTATATTTTTACCCTATGTAGAAAGTCTAGGTTTAGAAAACCTAACTATAGCTTCACCAGATATGGGTGGCTCCAAAAGAGCTTATGCTTATTCTAAGTTTTTAGAGTCGGATGTGGTGATTTGCTACAAACAACGAAAAGTAGCCAATGTGATTGACACTATGGAGCTGATTGGTGAAGTAAAAGGCAAAAATGTAATTTTGGTAGATGACATGATCGATACTGGAGGCACATTGGCGAAAGCCGCAGATTTAATGATCGAAAAAGGAGCATTAAGCGTTAGAGCAATTTGTACTCACCCTATTTTGTCGGGAGATGCATACGAAAAAATAGAAAATTCGAAATTAGTCGAATTAATTGTTACTGATTCTATTCCGTTAAAGAAAGAATCCAAAAAAATAAAAGTGGTGAGTTGTGCCACACTTTTTGCAGAAGTAATGTACATGGTACACCACAACAATTCTATTAGTGGAAAGTTTTTGATGTAATTCATTTACACAAAAGCCAAAAACTAATTCAAAAACGAGTTTAATAATTAACTATATAAATTTTTTACAATGAAATCGATTACAATTAAAGGATCAGAAAGAGAAAGCGTGGGCAAAGTTGCTACTAAAGCCTTACGTAATGCTGGAGCGGTTCCTTGCGTGTTATACGGAGGAAATCAAGCAGTTCATTTCTCAGCAGACGAAAGAGCATTCAAAACTTTGGTTTACACTCCAAACGCACACACAGTTGTGATTGAACTTGGGGACAAATCATTCAATGCTATTCTTCAAGACATTCAGGTACACCCAGTATCTGACAAAATCTTACACATTGACTTCTTTCAAATTCAAGATGACAAAGAAATCACTATGGAAGTTCCTGTAAAAATCGTTGGTAACTCAAAAGGAGTTATGGCTGGTGGGGATTTGCGTATGAACAACCGTAAATTAAAGGTAAAAGCTTTACCAAAAAACCTTCCTGATTACGTTGAGGCAGACATTACACCTCTTGAAATGGGTAACAAATTATATGTTACTAAAGTGCCAACGCCAAATTTCAAAATCATGCACCCAGACAATACTGTGATATGTCAAGTGAAGATTTCTCGTGCGGCTATGAAAGCAGCTCAAGAAGCAGCAAAAGCAGCAAAAGCTCCTGCAAAAGGAAAGAAAAAATAATACTTTTTTCAATAATTCAAGAAAGCATCAATCGAAAGATTGGTGCTTTCTTGTTTTAGAGAATTTCTACAAAAGCCACCTTCCACTGAATTATCTTTCGAAAAAAACCACCACAACTTACAATATATAATCCAAATAATTATCTTGATTGATGATCTCGAAAGTTGCTTCTGGATAGGATTTTGCAAATTCGGTTGGGATTTTTGCTTTAGCTTTTCCGTATTTGTATTCAAAAGCGGCTAATTGTTCATTTTTTTCTTCTATTCGGTCTATTTCTTGTTTGGTATGGGTACGCCAAAAGTAATCGTAAACAAAATTTTGGGTATAACTCATTTTTTTCATTCTTTCGGAATTCAAATAGTTTTCCCAAAGTTTACCCACATCTTCTCTACTATTCAATGGATTAAACGTATTGATAATTGCGTTTCGGATACCGTTATCTACAAAATACCATTTCTTCATTTTTGTTATTTCGTTGTCTCTGTTTCTGCTGAAACCCGATACGCTGTAAATGATAAAAACTTTGCTAAACAAATCTAAATACTTTTCGACCGTGTTTTTACTGATTTGCAAATCACGACCCACACTTTCGAGTGATAATTCGCTCCCTGTTCTAAAAGCGATTATTTGAAGTAAAGCAATTATTTTGTCTCTTTTTTTGATGCCTTCAAAGGCAAAAATATCTCTTAACAATTGGGTGTTGACCAATTCTTTTAAGTAACTTATTTTTTCCTCACGATTCGTAATATGACTCAATTCAGGATAACTCCCTAATATTAAACGGTCTTCGAGATTGCTTCGGGTCTGTAGTAAATTTTCATTTTTAGCATATTCCATTTGTGCTATTGGGTATAAATTTATGGTTTTCATACGTCCAACCAAGGGCTCTCCTAATTGATTATTGATCTCAAATGCAGAAGAGCCCGTAACCAAAATTTTTAAATCTTGGATAGTATCTACCATCAATTTTAGCTTTTTTCCAATGGCAGGTATTTCTTGTGCTTCATCAATGATCAAAAATTTAGTATCACCAAGCAATCTTTTAAAATTTGCCGTACTCTGAATTTCTAATAAACTATGCGATTCAATATCGTCTCCGTTCAAAAAAAGTACTTTTTCATTTAGTTGCTCAACCAGCTTTTTTATAAGTTCCGTTTTACCCACTCGCCGTGCTCCTAAAAGAACAATTACTTTATTGGGCTGCAGTTTTTGCAAAATTAAATCGAGTGCCAATCTGTCTATTTCCATGAATTTAGATTTTAAACAATACAAATATATTTAATTTTATTAAATTCCGTCAAAAAATTGACGGAATTTAATTGATTTCCGTCAAAGTAGTGACGGAAATCAAGTTTAAGGGATTAAAGTATAGAAAATTGTAGGATTGAATTCTGTTAGAGTTTCACTACTTTTGCTCAATGATAAATTGGTTCAACAATCTGTTTTCAAGAACAGAAATAACCGACAACAAAGAGTATATGAAGAAATTTTTAATTGTAGGACTTGGCAACATTGGTGCTGAATATGTCAACACAAGACACAATATAGGTTTTAAAGTAGTTGATTTTCTAGCTAAGAAAGAAGGAATCAGCTTCGAAACAGTGAAACTAGGAGCATTGGCCGAATACAAATTCAAAGGGCGTACTTTTTTGCTCTTGAAGCCCAATACCTATATGAATTTGAGCGGAAAAGCCGTTCAATACTGGATGGATAAAGAAAACATTCCGCTAGAAAACATTATGGTCATTACCGATGATTTGAATCTATCTTTCGGAACCATTCGCATTCGAAAAAAAGGTAGTGATGGCGGACACAACGGACTCAAAAACATCAATCTTGTTCTGAATACGCAACAATACACCCGTTTTCGTTTTGGAATAAGCGACGAATTCAAAAAAGGAAAACAAGTAGATTATGTCCTAGGAGAATGGGACGACACTGAAAAAGCAGCACTACCAGAGCGATTAGAATTAGCTTCAGAAATTATAAAATCATTTGGAACCGCTGGAATAGAAAATACAATGACAACATTTAACGGAAAATGATAAATAATTCTGATTTTTTGGAAATTTAACCTCCAAAAAAGCAGAGTTTGCCTAATTTTTGTCAATTTATAATTGCGATTTGGTAAAATCATTAACTTTGACAAAATTTTTTAAGATAATGAAAACAACAACCCCTCTATCTATCAAGTTCATTTTTATATTTTTTTGTATGCTAACTCTTGGCAACATTTACAGTCAAGACAAAAATACAACAACCAAAAAAATTTTTGGACAAACTCTTAAATCATCAAAAAATCCAAATAGCGATAAGATTAGATGCGTTTCAACAGAGTATGAACAATTTCTTCAAGAAAAAAATCCCAAGAGAATGTCCAATGCTCAATTCGAAACATGGTTGGCACCGTTGGTTTCTAAATACAAAGCCACAAAAGCCAATTCTAAAACAGCAGCAACAATAATTACAATTCCAGTGGTAGTTCACGTAGTACACAACGGTCAAACCGTTGGAATAGCTCCAAATATTACCGATGCCCAAGTTCAATCTCAGATAACTGTACTTAATCAGGATTTTAGAAGAATGCTTGGTACTCCGGGCTACAACACAAATCCCGTAGGAGCAGATGTTGAAATCGAGTTTGTTCTTGCTCAGCAAGATCCCAGCGGAAATCCGACAAATGGAATTGAACGAGTGAGTTTTTTGCAGTCTTCATGGTCTGATACCGACATTGAAAATATCCTAAAGCCTGCCACTATTTGGGACCCAACAATGTATTTAAACATGTGGAGTCTTAAATTTACTGACAATACCGTTTTGGGTTATGCACAATTTCCTGATGGCTCTGGATTAGCTGGACTTAACTCTTCTGGCGGAAGCGCTAACACTGACGGAGTTGTTTCCAGTTACGATGTTTTTGGAAGCAAAGACTATGGCAGTTCCTTTCTATTAGTTACTTCTTTATATAACAAAGGGAGAACTATGTCGCATGAAGTGGGACATTGGCTTGGACTATTACACATATGGGGAGACGGAGGTAGTCGTGACAGTAATACCAAAGACTGCAATGCCTCCGACTATTGTGCAGATACTCCACAAGCAGGATGGGAAAATTATGACTGTAATACTTATGATTCTTGTCCAGCAAATCTAGGAAATGATATGGTAGAGAATTATATGGACTATACAAATGATGATTGTATGAACATATTTACTCAAAATCAAAAAGATCGAATAGCGGTTATCATGAATAATGCCGCCAGAAGAAGCACTTTAAAAACATCAACAAAGGATGATGCAATGTCATTGTTTGCCACTGATGCCGAAGTTAAAATACTGAGCTTCAATAGCAATATTGATTATGGTTGCGCTACTCCACCAGCACCAACAAACAAACAAGTGTCTATTTATAATAGAGGAACCTCTACTTTAACTTCTGTAACTTTAAATTACAACATAAACGGAGGCTCCAACCAAACCTATACTTGGAGCGGTTCATTAACACAAAACCAATTTGCCGACATAACACTTCCCAACACTAATTTGAATGGCACTTTAAATGTTAGCATAGCAACATCCAACGGAGGAACAGACCAAAGAACTACTAATAATACTGCCAGCAAGAATTATTTTAACAACGTACCCACTAACTATAATTATACTAATTATGTCTTTAGATTACAACAAGATTTATGGGGAAGCGAAACTACTTGGAGTTTAAAAAATAGTTCTGGTACCACTTTATATAGTGGTGGTCCATATGAAGATAAGCCTTCTTTACCTTTACCCTCATTAATAACCGAAAATTGGACATTGCCTTCTAACCAATGTTATACTTTTACAATAAATGACTCTCAAAGTGATGGAATTTGTTGCGGAACCGATGGAAATGGCTATTATGATATTAAGACTAACAATGGCGCTATTACCGTTAAATCTGGATCTTCATTTTCATCAAGCGAAAGCATAACAATTACAAACAACACCTTAGGAACTGATACATTCGAGGCATTAAATGAAATATATCTGTATCCAAACCCTACAAAAGGGATTTTAAATGTGAGTGTTCCAAGTAATTTTGGTTTGCCAACAAGTTTAACTATTAGCAATAGCTTAGGTCAAATCATTAGCCGAAAAGCAGTTTCAAAAGCAGACGATTTAACACTAAACACTTCATCTTATAGCAAAGGGATATATTTTATAACAGTTACCAAAGACGACCAAGCAAAAACATTGCAGTTCATCAAAGACTAATTTCATAACACAAACCAATTAAGAGGGTTGATTTATCTATCAATCCTCTTTTTTTTATCTGTTTTATTAGCATAAATTTGCAGCATTCTAAAAACAAATTGCTTTGACCGTTTTCAATTCTATAAATGATTTCAATTGCGCTAAAAAAACCGTTCTCACTTTGGGCACTTTTGATGGTGTGCACATTGGTCATCGAAAAATATTAGAAAAACTAACTCAAAACACTGAGAATGGCAAGTACGAAAACCTGGTACTTACCTTTTTTCCGCATCCAAGAATGGTATTGCAAGGACAATCGGATGTGGAATTACTCAACACCATCGATGAAAAAATAGATTTATTAGAAAAAATAGGCATTCAAAACCTAGTTATCCATCCATTTGACGAAACCTTTTCTCAATTATCTGCCGAAGATTTTGTAAAAACTATACTAGTAGATCGATTCCAAATTCAAAAAATAATAATTGGTCACGACCATCGATTTGGAAGAAACCGAACTGCCAATATTGACGATTTGATCGCGTTTGGTGAAAAATATAATTTTGAAGTAGAACAAATTTCGGTTCAAGAAATACAGGACGTTTCGATAAGTTCGACCAAAATCAGAAATGCCTTAACCGAAGGAAACATGGCTTTGGCCAATGAGTTTTTGGGTTATGAATATTTCCTTACTGGAACAGTTTCTAAAGGAAAACAAGTAGGAAGAACCATTGGATTTCCCACGGCAAACCTCCAAATTAAAAAAAATTACAAACTCATTCCCAAAAAAGGGGTTTATGTTATACAAAGCATCATCAACCAAAAAAATGTCTTCGGAATGATGAATATTGGATTTAATCCAACTGTTGCGGGAAAACAGCTTGCTATTGAAGTCCACTTTTTTGACTTTGATACTGATTTATACCATCAAGAAATAAGAGTTTCTATCCTGAAATATCTTCGCTCCGAACATAAATTCGAGTCGGTAGCTTTACTAAAAGAACAATTAGAGAAAGACAAAAATACAGCTTTAACTTATATAGAAAGTCTTTAAATTTACCCAGATTCTTTTTTCTTCAAATAAAATTAATTGCATTCCCATTGTTGAAAAACTCCATTAAGAAGACAATCCCAATAATTAAAGTCCAATACTTTTCAATACTACATCATTGCTTGATTGGAACAATTTAACTACTTTTGACACACTAAAAAATAAGATCGATGAGTATTACAAGACACGACTGGACAAAAGAAGAAATTATTGCCATATATAATAAACCCCTAATGGAATTGCTTTATGAAGCAGCTACCATTCACAGAGAACACCACGATCCAAACGTAGTTCAAATATCTACTTTAATATCACTAAAAACAGGCGGTTGCTCAGAAGATTGTGGCTATTGTCCGCAAGCCAAACGCTACCACACCAATATTGAAACCAATCCTTTTATGACTGTTGAAGATGTAAAAGTACAAGCTGTCAAAGCAAAAGAAGGAGGTTCATCAAGAGTTTGTATGGGTGCTGCTTGGAGAAATGTAAAAGACGGCCCTGAATTTGACCAAGTTTTAGAAATGGTTCGTACCATCAACAAAATGGATATGGAAGTGTGCTGTACGTTGGGTATGATTACCGAAAACCAAGCACAACGATTGGCCGAAGCTGGTTTATATGCCTACAACCACAATATCGACACTTCTGAAGAATATTATAAAGAAGTCATTTCGACCCGTGGATTTGAAGACCGTTTGCAAACCATCGAAAATGTTCGTAAAACCAATATTACAGTTTGTAGTGGTGGAATTATCGGAATGGGTGAAAGCATCGAAGACCGAGCAGGAATGCTTAAAGCTCTCTCTACCTTGGATCCAATGCCAGAATCGGTGCCAATAAATGCACTAGTTCCAGTTGCAGGAACACCACTTGAAGCAGAACAATCTGTCGAAATCTGGGATATGATTCGAATGATTGCTACAACAAGAATAGTAATGCCAGCCACTCAGGTGCGCCTTTCTGCAGGAAGAATAAATTGGAATCGTGAAGGTCAGGCTTTGTGCTTTTTTGCTGGTGCCAATTCTATTTTTTCAGGTGATAAATTACTTACTACTCCTAATAATGACTTAAACGAAGACATGAAAATGTTTGAATTATTGGGATTGAAAAACCAACAACCTTTTGCAAAAACCTATAAAAGAGTTTCTGTTGAAGCGGCCGATTCTAAATTTGCTCCTCTTGGCGAAAAACCAAAATGGTCTCGTCCTGGACACACTATCGAAAGAAATGTGGAAGCAACTGTAAAAGGAAAATAAAAATATTTTTGAGAATACTGAATTGCATTTAGTCTATTAAAGCAAACTATATGCAATTCGGTATTCATTCATGATCAAAGACTATCATATTAATTGGTTATAGAAATAATTTCTAAACTATTTTCAATACTTTTTCGACCACTTCGTACACTTTTTGCAATTGTTCATCAGTAATGATATAAGGTGGCAAAATGTAAACTATATTCCCAACAGGGCGCAAAATCACTCCATTTTCAATAAAGAAATCGTAGAGTTTATTTCGTAAGCTTCCGTAATAACTAGCGGCGCTTTCGGTTTTGATTTCCAAGGCAAAAATAGTTCCCAACACTCGGGTTGTAGCCACTTTTGGATGCGTTTCAATCTGTTTTTGAAAAGCCAAATGTCTTTGATTTACTCGGGCAATATTATCCTGCATTTCTTGAGTTTGCAACAATTCTAAACTTGCCAAAGCTGCCGCACAACCCGTTGGATTGGCAGTAAAAGTATGTCCGTGAAATAACGCTTTATTGATATCTTCATCATAAAAAGCTTCAAAAATATCCTGCGTAAATGTGGTAATCGCCATTGGAATCGTTCCGCCAGTCAATGCTTTGGACAAACACATCATATCGGGCGTTTCGGTTAGATAATCACAAGCAAACGATTTTCCTGTTTTTCCAAAACCCGTCATTACTTCGTCGGCAATCGTGAGGACTTTGTTTTTCTTGCAAATTCGTATTAGTTCGTTCAATGATTCTGGCTCATACATTACCATTCCAGCTGCTCCTTGCACCAAGGGTTCGAAAATAAATCCCGCGCAATTATGTTTTTTTATGACATTTCTCAAGGCATCAAAACTTTCTTGTTCCTGACCTTTAGTTGGCACAGGAATTCGCACCACATCAATAAACATTCCTTGAAAAGCTTGAGTATAAAAAGAAATTCCACTAGCCGCCATCGCCGCAAAAGTATCACCATGGAAAGCATTTTCGAAAGCTATAATCGTGGTTTTCTTTTCTCTTTTGTTGAAAAAATATTGTAAAGCTACTTTAATCGCAACTTCCACTGCGGTCGAACCATTGTCGGAGAAAAAGACTTTTTGTTGGTTTTTCGGCAAAATTTTCAACAGTTTTTCAGCCAAAACTATCGCTGGTTCGTGAGTGAATCCGCCAAAAAGAACGTGCTCCAAAGTGGTCAATTGCTTGTAAATTGCTTCAGCAATAAATGTATTGGAATGTCCGTAAGGGTTTACCCACCAAGAAGCAATGGCGTCGATATATTCTTTGTTGTTTTCGTCCCAAAGTAGTGCGCCTTTTCCTTTTTTTATCGCTATGGGAAGCGCTGCGGTTTTATGCTGGGTATAAGGATGCCAAATATTGTTTTGGTCTCTTTCGGTTAAGTTCATTTCGAAAAATTTATTTCACAAAGATACACGAAGAAAACACAGAGATATACAAAGAAATTTTAAAGATTTAATAAATTCTCTCGAAACAAATCGGCGTATTCTTTGATGACATTTTTATCAAAATAAGGTTCTTGTTCGATTCTTCCAATACATTTCACTCCAGTTTTATTCAAAATTATCGATTCGGAAGATTTATTTTCATCACCACTGAAAATGATTCCAACGATGTTTAGTTGTCTGTTTTTTAAAGCCTCAATTGTCAATAAAGTATGATTGATACTTCCCAAATAATGGCGAGAAACAACAATAACTTTATAATCTTTTTGGATTAAATCGATAACGCAATCATTGTTGTTTAATGGAACGAGAACACCGCCAGCTCCTTCTATAACCAAATGATTTTTGGTTTCGGGTTCTTTACTATTTTTTAAATCGAGAGTAATTCCGTCTAATTCAGCTGCCAAATGTGGACTGGCTGGCGTGTTGAGCGCATAAGCATTAGTATGGAATTTTGACTCCGTATTTGAAATATAGCTTTTGATTTTATGACTGTCGGAATTCTCCAAATCACCAGCTTGAATGGGTTTCCAATAATCGGCTTGGAGTGCTTCGACAATGATGGATGAGGCAATGGTTTTGCCAACATCAGTAGAGATTCCTGTAACAAATATTTTCATTTAATTGAATTCAAAATTACACTTATTGCATTTGTATTTATGCTTGGAATAAAAAGGCAATGTTCCTAAAAGCAATGAAAAAATGTAAATGATAAGCGATTTCAAATCTTTTACGGAAGTGACCATATCTATTTGCTCTGCCCCACAATTTGGACATTTCAGTAATTTATGATCATCATCTAATGAATATTGACTCACTTGAGAAATAATGTCTTTCGCTTTCGGATAATCCTTTTGGTTAACAAAAAGTTTTACTCCACCGACGGCATTACTGTATAATGGATTGGAATCGACAGTATAATTATCCCGCATAAAAACGGCAATGCCTTCCGACTCTAATTTTCCTTTATAAATTATTGCTTCGGATGAATATTGATATGCCCCTATTAATTCAAAAATATCTTCCATAAATTTTAAAAAACAAAAGTACTCAACAAACTTAAGACTCCAGAGATTTCTTCTTTCGAATTGAAACTATGCAAACAAAACCGTAATCGTTCCTGTCCTACCGGAACCGTTGGCGACAAAATGGCTTTCACGTCAAATCCTTTTTCCTGAAGTTGACGGGCTATCGATTTTACGTTTTCGTTTCCAGGAATAATGGCACTTTGAATGGCTGATTTACTTCTAACAAACATCGGTTTCAATCCTAATAGGTTTTTTTCTTGATTGAAATGAACGATGTTTTCTCGAAGTTTTTCGATGGTTTCTTTTTCGGATTGTAAATTTTGATAAGCCACTAAAATTGTGGCAACCGAATGCGGAGAAAGTCCCGTGGTGTAAATAAAACTTCGTGCAAAGTTGACTAGATAATCACACAATTCCTGACTTCCCACAATGGCTGCTCCGTGACAGCCCAATCCTTTTCCGAAAGTCATTATTCGGGCAAAAACTTTATTTTGCAAATCCAGCATTTGAACTAGTCCTTCACCGTTTTCTCCAAAAACTCCCAAAGCGTGTGCTTCGTCAACCACTAAATAACAGCCGTGTTTTTCAGAAACAGCTACCAACTCATCCATATTCGGGCAATCACCATCCATAGAAAAAACGGTTTCGGTTACAATGTATATGGGTGCTGGGTGTTGGGTGTTGGGTGTTGGGAGAAATTTCAGAAGCAAACGTTCCAAATCCTCAAAATCATTGTGTTTGAATTTATAGGATTTGGCATTCGACATTATAATCCCATCCCGAATGGAAGCATGACACAATTCATCATACAAAATCAAATCGCCTTTTTGAGGAACGGAACTAAAAAAACCCACATTAGCATCGTAACCCGAATTGAAAATCAAAGCCGATTCCGACTGATGAAATTGGGCAATATAATTTTCCGCTTCTTGATACATTTTGTGGTTTCCTGATATTAATCGAGAACCTGTTGCCCCGTTTTGAATGCAATTATTATCCAATAAATACTGATGCGTTTGCTCAAAAATGGTCTCATTTTTTGAAAAACCAATGTAATCATTAGACGAAAAATCGATTAAATTATTGGGCGCAGCCAATTTTCGCAAAGCATTGTTTTGCTTGCGGATTTCAAGTTTGGTTGTGAGATTTTTTGGAAACTTCATAAGGGTAAAGTTAGGAAAAAATGGAACGCAGATGAAACAGATTTGCCAAAGCAAAAACACGGATAAACACGGATTTTTTGACATAAAAAAAGTCACACATTGCTGTATGACTTTTAATTCTTTGCCTTGAAATTGTCTTAGTCTGCTAAAACAATTACTTTATTGTCTTTCATTTCGATTGTTCCCGAAGCAATAGCCAAAGTATAAGTTTGTGGATTTACTTTCGTAAACTTAGCCTCTACTTCCTCAGAAAAATTAAAACTTGGTGCTGCAATTTTCACTAGTCCTTTTCCTAAAATAGAAACAATCGAAGCGTGATTATCCAAAATTTGAAAGCTACCATCAACTCCAGGTAAGGTTACCGAAGTAACTTCTCCTGAAAATAATTTTGCTTCTGGTGATACTATTTCTAAAATCATAATTTTTTAGTTAATAGTTGATGGTTGATGGTTGATGGTTGTTTTCTAACAACTATCAACTAACAACTAACAACCAATTACGCTTCTGCCAACATTTTTTCTCCTGCTTCGATAGCGTCTTCAATTGTACCTTTAAGGTTGAAAGCTGCTTCTGGCAAGTGGTCTAATTCTCCATCAATAATCATGTTGAATCCTTTGATGGTATCTTTAATATCAACCAAAACTCCAGGAATACCTGTAAATTGCTCGGCTACGTGGAAAGGTTGAGACAAGAAACGTTGTACACGTCTAGCTCTTGAAACTGCCAATTTATCGTCTTCAGAAAGTTCTTCCATACCCAAAATTGCGATAATATCTTGCAATTGTTTGTATTTTTGAAGAATTTCTTTTACTCTTTGTGCACAGTTATAATGCTCATCACCAATAATGTGTGGGGCTAATATTCTAGAAGTAGAATCCAATGGATCTACCGCTGGATAAATACCTAACTCAGCAATTTTACGAGACAATACAGTTGTTGCATCAAGGTGAGCAAATGTTGTTGCTGGTGCCGGGTCAGTTAAGTCATCCGCAGGAACGTAAACCGCTTGTACAGATGTAATAGATCCTTTGTTTGTAGAAGTAATACGCTCTTGCATGGCTCCCATCTCAGTTGCCAATGTTGGTTGATATCCTACAGCAGATGGCATACGACCCAAAAGTGCCGATACCTCAGAACCTGCTTGTGTAAAACGGAAGATATTATCAACGAAGAAAAGAACGTCTTTTCCTTGGTCTGAACCTGCTCCATCACGGAAATATTCTGCGATAGACAATCCTGAAAGTGCCACACGAGCACGAGCTCCAGGAGGTTCGTTCATTTGTCCGAAAACGAAAGTAGCTTTAGACTCTCTCATTCCTGGCATATCTACTTTTGACAAATCCCAGCCTCCATTTTCCATAGAGTGCATGAATTCTTCACCGTATTTTATAATTCCTGACTCTAACATCTCACGAAGCAAGTCATTTCCTTCACGTGTTCTTTCTCCTACTCCTGCGAATACTGAAAGTCCACCGTGACCTTTTGCAATATTGTTAATCAACTCTTGAATCAATACTGTTTTACCAACACCAGCACCACCGAACAATCCAATTTTTCCTCCTTTTGCATAAGGCTCAATCAAATCGATTACTTTAATACCTGTGAATAAAACTTCTGATGAAGTTGATAAATCTTCGAATTTTGGAGCTGCTTTGTGAATTGGCATTCCATCAGCACCTTTTTTTGGTAAATTTCCTAAACCGTCAATTGCATCTCCGATTACATTGAACAAACGTCCGTAAACATCTGCCCCGATTGGCATTTGAATTGGAGCTCCTGTTCCAACTACCTCATAACCTCTGCTCAAACCGTCTGTTGAATCCATCGAAATGGTACGAACGGTGTTTTCACCAATATGAGATTGTACTTCAAGAACTAATATAGTTCCATCTTTTTTTGTGATTTCTAATGAATCATAAATTTTTGGAAGTTCAACATCTTTTCCGTTGAAAACTACATCGACAACTGGTCCGATGATTTGGGCAACTTTTCCTATTACTTTTGACATTGCTTATGTATTTATTAAATAGCTATTCAGGTTTATGAATAACAACTAATCGACACTAATCGAGTAGGTTTGTTTTTCAGGTGGCAAAGATAATTTTTTAAAACATAAAAATCAATACTTTTTTTATAAAAAAACAGAGCTTGTTTTAAGTTCTTCTCAAAGAATAGAAATAAACCCTTAAAAAAGACTAAAAACCAAAAAACCACCACATTAGATGTGATGGTTTTTTAATTTATTTTTTTAATTTTTAAAGAGACTTTGGAAATAAAATTCTATAATCTGCTAAACTTATCCCTTTTAAATTTGAACCGTATGTTAGATTTATAGCTTCGATAAATTTATTTGCGATTAAAGCATATCCTCTTGGTGACGGATGAACACCGTCTGTCGAAAATCCTCCCCCTGTTATAAAAGCACTAGTAACCGTAAATCCATTTGCCGAAACACCTCCGTTTGCAATTTGGGTCATCAAAGCGTTTGTATCAACAAATGCAAGCCCTTTAGCCGTTGCAACAGCTTTAATTTTAGCATTGTATGCATCAGTAGCTGTTTTTACTAATGCCACTTCGCTATAAGTTAATGTAGCTTTGTCCTCCATTGGATAAGTTACTCCTATCGTATTGTTATTTGCAGGATACCCTGGTTTAGTTGTACCAATTGTTGCGCCAGAGGTTAACAATATATAGTCTCTAGTTGCAGAAGCATTACTAGCATGACGCGCTTTTCCATACAAAGCGCCTAAAAAAGAAGCTGTTGATAGTGGATAATTGAATGGTGCTCCTTGAAATGCAGCTGTAAACAATGCCGTTGCGTCGTAAGTCAACATTTCGTCTGCTATTAAAAGTGGGTTTGTTGAACTGGCCGTTAGGGTTTGAAAACGAGCCGCTTGTCCAACAGAAGCCAACATACTATTCATAGCTCCGAAAAATGGATTTAGAGATCCAACTTGTGTAGCGTTTAATGGCACTGGATTTGTCGCGATGTAGGTAAAAAAAGGAACTGTATTTACATAAGGAATATTGGCAATAACTCCTTTTGCACCAGATGCAGTTAGTGTATTTACTAATACATCATATGTAGCATCAAAACCAACTCCTGCAGCACCAGCAGAGGGAGTTATAGGATTTGAATCATCACCTCCTGAAGTTGCATAGCCCAAAACATCGTTATTTCCAATCCAAAGCGAAAAGAATGTAGGTGTTTGAGAAGCTGCATAGGCTAAAACCGATGTGGTAGCATTTGGAGCAAAACGAACATAATAAGGATTTGCAGTTCCTAAAGATATCCCAGCTAAACTACCGTAACTTGGTGATAATAAATGAAAACTTTTAGCACCTGGAACACCACAATTATTATAAGGTCCTCCAGAAACTATTGAAGTCATAATCTCTGTTGATGGAGTTCCAGAAACTGGAGTTGGTGCTCCACCGCCTGTTGAAGCCAATCTTGGCCCAGCATACGGCACTCCATTGATTTTGAATCCTCCAATATTGTCGGCCATAAAAGGGATTTTAAATTCTCCGCCACCAACTGTTGCAAATTGTTGTGCTAATATATAAGTGTAAGAGGATTTTTGCCCATCAATAAACAACGCATTGTCAGAATATCCTGCGGTTAATGAATTTCCCAAAGAAACAAATTTCGAAAAATTTGCATTCCCTGCTGTTGGGGCTAATCCATCGGATGTATTATAAACTACAGTTTCAACATCATTATCATTACATGCCATAAAGGTTGCAGCAACCAATAAAAGCCATTTGAAATTTTTTATCATAATCTTATTATTTATATATGTTGTTGAATGATTGAATTACGGATTAATAGTCCAAGAAATAAAATATTGTTGCCCTATTGCTCCAGCACCTAACACTTGAGTATATTCTTTACTTCCAATATTCGTGGCACCTAATTTTAATAAAGATTTCAGTTTTGGCAAACCGTAATTAATTTGAGCATCAACAACTGTAGCTGACTCTATCATACCATCTGCAAAAGTAGATTCCCATAGATATTCACTATTCCATCTTATACTTGCGTTAAATCCAAAGTTTTCGAATAGTTTTTCATTTCCAATGGAGGCTTTAACTCTGTGTTTTGGAGTGTTGAAACCCGCTTCAAAACCTGGATCTTTGGCTTGATCAAAATCAAATTGTGAATAATTGTAATTCATTCCAAAATCATAATAACCAAACATTCTTTTAGAAAGTCCGATTCCAAAACCTAATGATTGTATCTTTAAAGCAGTGTTGGTGTATAATTGATAAGCTCTATAATTTCCGTTACCAAGAGCGTGTAAAGTTTGTACCGCTGGATTTGTTACATAAGTTGGAGCACCTTGAGCAAAATCGAAAGTTTCACTTGCTGTTCCATATAATGGAGCAACAACTGTTAGGTTTCCAATAAAATTGTTATAGGTATTATAGTATCCATTTACATCAATATTCACCTCTTTGTATTGTGAACGATAGCCTAGTTCGATAGCCTGAACTTCTTCTGGTTTAACAAAATTTACATTTGTTTTTTTTAATAATGCGGCTGCTCCGGGTGTATTTCCTGGATTGGCGGCTGCAAAGGCTGCAAAAGCATCAACCGAAGATTTTGTATAGGAATTTAGATAGGCATTTTCACCTGTCATTACTACAGATGAACCACCTGCATAAACTTGTCCAATGGCTGGCGAACCATTTGCAACAGGTCTTGATTCTGAATATCGCAATAAATTATCAGGAGCAGATCCAACTAACACAGCGTTTCCAACATTGAACCCAATATATTGGTCTTGTGTACTTGGGTTTCTAAAACCAGTTTGATAGGAAGCTCTAAAATTGTGCTGTTTTCTTTCACCTGCAGAATAAACTAATGATACTCTTGGCGAATAACTTCCGTCAAAATTTTTGGACTTATCATAGCGAAGCGATCCAGTAAACTTAAATCTATCTTCCAAGAATTTTTTCTGTAACTGTGCGTAAACACCATATTCGTTGTAATAAATTGGCCCATTCGCATCGGTATAAATCCTTCCGTGTGAATTCAATTGATATTGTCTGTAAGAACCCCCTACTTGAATTTCGCCAAATTTAATGAGGTCTTTAAAATTATAATTAGCATCCGAATGATAAATTCTAGAATTGTCAACTAATTTAGATCCTGTCAACACATCAGGATCATTAATAACCTGATTAAATGCGTTTTGAAATTCAGGAGTTCCAGGCATAAATCTTCCCGTATCGGCAACACCTCTAGATATAATATGAGCATTTTCTGGAGTTTGTCCTGCTAATGTAGCTTGAACAAAAGCCCCTGCATATTGACCAAACCAAGTTTTATCATCTTTCCATTTTCTATTTATATTCAATCCTGTAAAAAGCATGTCGTATGATTTTCCGCCATCTTCTGTAGTGGTATATCCTCTAACAAAAAAGTTTTTCCCTTTAACTTCAACTTTATGTTGCGACATATAAAAATTATTCAAATAATAGCGATTGGCTCCTTGATAAACTGCATTTCCAAAACCAAATTTACTTTGCCAAATGACTTCCAATCTTTCGTCTCCAAGAGGTCTTAAATGAAAAGAGAAATCTATTTTAGTGTTGGCAGCCTTGTTATCGGTTAAATCTACTTCATTATAACCTGTTCTACTGACATTATAATTAGGCAATAAATTTACTGCCGAACCTGGTATCAACCCCAAATCTGCTAGTGATTGTCCAACAGCTTTTATATTTGTAGAAGCTTCATCACCATAAACATTCATACCATCATAATTCACATCACTTCTGGTTATTCCTTGCCCTTGACGATTTTTATCATCATAGTTTACTGCAAACCAATCGGTTCCTTTCATAAAAGTCATATTTACTTTTGCGGCAAAATACTTATTGAAGGCATGCGCCATTCTTATTCCAAAATCATGATAGTCATTAGTACCTGCTGCTTTTTGGCTTGTAGCTCCATATTTTAAATACGTCGAAATACCTTGATAAGTAAAAGGACTTTTGCTATTCATAAACATTATTCCATTAAAAGCATTTGCACCATACAATGCCGAAGATGCTCCAGGCAATAACTCTACATTTTGAACATCGATATCTGAAATTCCAATCATATTACCCAACACAAAGTTCAATAACGGTGAGGAATTATCCATTCCATCAACTAATTGCATAAAACGAGTATTTGCAACAGTTGCAAAACCTCTTGTATTGATTGATTTGAAAGTCAAACTACTAGTATTCATTTGAACTTCTTTCAGGTTTTCTAATCCTTCATAAAAAGTTGGGGAAGCCGTTTTTTTGATTTCCTTAATTCCCATTCTTTCAATAGTTATTGGAGATTCTAAAACTCTTTCAGGAGTTCTTGATGCAGCAACTACAACTTCATCTAAAGTTGTTTCTGAATCGGCCAGTTTTATTGTGACATTTTGATTGTTTGATGTAATGGTTACTTTTTTAGTTTGATGTCCCAAACTTGTAATTTCTAATGTAAAAGGCAGTTTTAATGAAGACGTTAAAGTAAATTTTCCATCAGCATCCGAGACAGTTCCTGCCTTGTCTCCAACTACTTTTATATTGACACCAGGAATAGGTTGATTATTAGTTTCTGTAACAGAACCTGTTATTGTGTTTTGAGCAAAAGAGATGCCGCAAAAAAACAACGACAAAACAAGTAAATAGTTTCTCATTTGATTGAATTTTGTTAGTTAATGCAGCCAAAGTACAAATATTTTTCATATTATTAAAAAAACGTTAAAATAATTTAATAATATATAATTACACTATAAATAACTATATCAAAAATCATTAAATTAATTTAGGGTATTTAGTTAAAATGATGTGATTTGTTATGCAAGCATACAATAATAATGTTTTGAAAATAGATATTTCTCAAAAAAATGCATAAAAAAAGCGAGGTGAAAAACCTCGCTTTTAATGATAATATATACTATATTACTTACTCAACAGTCACTGACTTTGCAAGATTTCGGGGCTGATCTACATTACAACCTCTCAAAACAGCAATATGATAAGACAATAATTGTAAAGGAATAGTGGTAATTAATGGCGATAAAGCATCGGAAGTCTCAGGAATCTCTATGATATGATCTGCCAATCCTCTCACTTGAGTATCGCCTTTTGTAACTACCGCTATAATGATACCACTTCTAGATTTAATTTCCTGAATATTACTAACAATTTTGTCGTAATGTCCTTGCTTAGGAGCAATAACAATTACTGGCATACGTTCATCTATCAAGGCAATTGGACCGTGTTTCATTTCCGCTGCAGGATACCCTTCGGCATGAATATAGGAGATTTCTTTGAGTTTTAGTGCGCCTTCTAATGCAACAGGAAAATTATAACCTCTTCCTAAATACAAACAATTATGAGAATTTTTGAAAATTGTAGCAATTTCTTTGGCCTTATCGTTAGTCTCTAAGGCTTCTTTTACTTTTTCAGGAATAATTTCTAATTCTTGCAAGTATCTATGAAAATCGGTTTTAGACAATGTTCCTTTAGCTTTGGCTAAACGCAAGGCCATCATTATTAAAACGGTAATTTGAGTAGTGAATGCTTTGGTAGATGCAACTCCAATTTCTGGACCAGCATGGGTATGTGAACCAGCATGGGTTTCTCTAGAAATAGATGAACCAACCACATTACAAACACCATAAACAAAGGCACCTTTCTCTTTGGCCAATTTTATTGCTGCCATTGTATCGGCAGTTTCTCCAGATTGAGAAATAGCAATAACAACGTCTTTACTATTTATAATTGGATTTCTATATCTAAACTCTGATGCGTATTCAACCTCAACAGGAATTCTTGTAAACTCCTCTAAAATATATTCTGCAACAAGACCTGCATGCCAAGAAGTTCCACAAGCTACAATAATGATTCGCTCTGCGTTAAGAAATTTTTCTAAATTATCTTCAACACCCGACATTTGAATAATCCCTTCGTTTGCATGAAGTCTTCCACGATACGTATCGGTTATTACATCAGGTTGTTCGAATATTTCTTTTAGCATAAAGTGGTCGTAACCGCCTTTTTCTATTTGTTCCAAATTCATTTGAAGCTCTTGAATATAAGGATCAACTAAAGAATCGTCTTTAATTTTTCTTATTTTCATAGGCTTATGCAATCTGATATTAGCCATTTCTCCGTCTTCTAAATATACTGCATTAGAAGTATATTCGATAAATGGTGAGGCATCAGATGCTATAAAATATTCTCCTTCGCCAATTCCTATTGCTAACGGACTTCCCAAACGGGCAACAACAATTTCGTCAGGGTTTTTTTTGTCAAAAACAGCTATTGCATAGGCACCAAACACTTGATTTAAGGCTACTTGAACTGCTTTTCCTAATTTTAAATTCTCCTTTTTTTGAACTTCTTCTATAAGATTCACCAGCACTTCAGTATCAGTATCTGAGTGAAAAACATAGCCTCTTTTTATTAATTCTACTTTTAAAGGAGCATAGTTTTCGATAATTCCATTGTGAATAATCACTAAATCTCCCGAGTTCGAAACGTGAGGATGGGAATTCACATCATTTGGCACACCGTGAGTTGCCCAACGAGTGTGTCCTATGCCTATTGTTCCGTTAGTTGAAATTTCTTTTAAGGCTTTCGCTTCTAGGTCAACAACTTTTCCTTTTGTTTTAGAAAGCTTTATATCATTTCCATCATACAGCATTACGCCTGCACTATCATATCCTCTGTATTCCAGTCTTTTTAATCCTTTTATTACAATAGGATAAGCTTCTCTATAGCCAATGTATCCAACAATTCCACACATAGATTAGGTTTAATTAGTTTTTGTATAATAAATCTCTAGTTTTATTTTTTTGTTCTCGGGCAAATTAGTTGAAGTAGCACCCGTTCCATAAAGTATAGTTCCCAATGGATTCATTACGCTAGCTTTTGGTGCTTGAGTAAACAGTCCACTTGATGTTTTCAATTTATAAAAATCTGCAACATTGATATCTTCAGTAACAACTACAGCCAACTTGACATTTTTTGCATCGGAGTTTATTATTAAATTCCTAATATGATTGGTAAGATTAATTTTATATGAAGCCCCTCTTTTAGTTGTTGCATCATTTGTTAAAAATCCGCCAAACGCATATTTTGAGGTATTTTTATCGTTTGTTGCTGCTGCTAAATAATAATCTAAAACAGTAGTATCATTAGTATAATCATACAAATAAATTCTATTGGGTTCATAGCTTTTTTTAAATTCTGTGTTGTCTGCATCAACATTCAAAACCAAATTAGCTTGATTAATTAACCATCTCCTTTTAATGGAGTGATAAATTTGACCTTGAGTATCATCAATTAATGGATATCTAATGTCTTCTAATTCATCTGAAACTCCATTTGAACCGTTTTTCTTGGTATAAATTAAATAATAACCAGATTTTGGATCTCCATTAGATTGAAGAGGAATAACATTCCCATTTTCGTCGATTGGTTCTTTGTTTGAATTTTTAAGAACTTCATAACTATAATTATCTGCTGGATTAAAAAGGTTCAGTACTGCTAACGAACCTTCGCCTCCTTTTAAATACAATCTTTCGTCACCAGCACTTTGGTTTGGATTGCTTGTGGCTGTATTATAATTGGCATTTGTATTGGTTTGTTCCAGTAGATTTGCTGTGCTACCTGACATATTAATGACTAAAGTTTTTTCAACTTTTGTTTTATCAGTCGTAGAAGTATCTTCTTTATATTTAATAGTGATTGTCCCTTTTGCAAAATTGATATTGGCCAGAGCGCCTTTATCTGCACCTGATTGTTCTACTTTAAAATACAAGCCTCTAAAATAATTGATAAAAACATCGTTGGTAGTCAAACTTCCTGCTGGAGCATTGAGTATTTTATTTTTAAAAAACTCAACATTCAAATTCAAACGCATACTAGGAGCGGTTCGGGTAGTCACCGCGGCAGTTTTACCATCGGCTGAGGCTGGAGTAACAAATCTATTCTCTCTAGGGTTAAAGAAAAACTCGTCGTTTTGTTCCTTTTTTGAAGCATGATCATTCAAGCGTGTTCCAACTTTATAACTATCAAATTCTGAATCTTGATTGGTATAAAAAATCTGATCTACTCCGTTTTGTTTTCCCATATAACGATTCGATTCATATACACTCAATTTTATTTTGGCCTTTGGCTCTCCATAAATAGAGTCTAATTCATACTCACTATTACCTGTTGTTGCATTAGTCGATTTTAATGTACTAAAATAAGGGATGTCAACTACAACACTATCAATTACTGCATTAGGTCCAAAAGTTGGATTAACATTAGCTAATGCTAGTTGTGTAACAAAATTGGCAGTAGTTTTCCCAAATGCAGGATTATCATAAATTCCCAAAGCATTTATGGGAAGATTACTTGATTGAACAGGAGTGATTTTTTCGTTATAAGCTATTACACTTGTGTTATATTTAGCCAATTCGAAGTGATTTTCACCAATTAATGCATCACCTATTGCACTATACTCTTTGTCACACGAAACGAAAAGCAGGATACTAACAAGAAATAATAGAAACTTGAAAATGGAATTATTGTGCATGTTTACTTGAGAATGTTAATTTATAGAACAAAATTTTTATAGAAATTACAATACGTTTCAGCGAATTTATCTTTCGAGGCGAAAGGTAAAAAAGGTTTTCCTGAAGATTCTATAAATTTTGTTAAACTTGAAGACAAGTTGTCTGAAGCAATAATTACGGCATCCGAATGATTGATAGTAGCCTTCATAATATTTTCGTAATCTGGCGATTCAAGATCTGAAATAGATTCGTTTGGAACACCATCAAACTTAATTTTATTAATCATTTCTATATCTAATGTACCTTCAAAAGACTGACTGTAAACCGATGTTACGATTTTTGTTTCTGAAAATAAAGCTTCATTTTTATAAAAATGCTTCATATAAATAGGCAACATTCCAGCCATCCAACCATGAACATGAATAATATCTGGAACCCAATTTAATTTTTTCACAGTTTCGACAACTCCCTTGGCAAAGAAAATGGCTCGTTCATCATTATCAGGAAACATCAAGCCTTCTTCGTCCGTGAATGTCGCTTTTCGTTTAAAATATTCATCATTATCAATAAAATAAACCTGAATTCTTTCTTTTGGAATCGAAGCCACCTTTATAATCAAGGGCATATCCAAGTCATTTACAACTAAATTCATACCTGAAAGGCGAATTACTTCGTGCAATTGATGTCTTCTTTCGTTTATATTTCCATATCTCGGCATGAAAATTCTGATTTGTCCGCCTTGATTATTAATCATTTTTGGGACTTCGTAAGACATTGAAGAAACCTCATTTTCAGCTAGATAAGGCACTACTTCAGATGATACATATAATATCCTCTTATCTTCCATATTGTAAATTACTTAATTTATTGGCAATAAAAACCATGCAAAATTACAAAAATTTATGCAGTTCTCGACTAAAATATTATGTTTGCAAATTATTTCAATAAAACACCTATGCATATTTTCTACGGAAAAGCTGCTTTAATAGACTTTTTAAAATCTATTAAAACAAATCAGTCCTCGATAGGCTTTGTACCCACAATGGGTGCTTTACACCAAGGTCATTTGTCATTGATGCAACAATCAATATCAAATAATGACATTACTGTGGTGAGTATTTTTGTGAATCCCACACAATTTAATAATCCCGATGACTTAGCAAAATATCCGAGAACATTAGAAGAAGACGTCAAAAAAATAGCTACTTTAAACCCCGAAATTATTGTTTTTGCCCCAACAACCGATGATATTTATGAAGGACAAACCATTTCTCAATCTTTCAATTTTGACGGTTTAGAAAATCAAATGGAAGGAAAATTCAGACCAGGTCATTTCAACGGTGTGGGCACCATTGTAAAACGTCTTTTTGAAATTGTCGAGCCCACAAACGCTTATTTTGGCGAAAAAGACTTTCAACAATTGCAAATTGTAAAAAAGATGGTTGCCAAAAACAAAATGAATGTTACTATTGTTGGTTGTCCAATATTTAGAGAACCAAACCAACTGGCAATGAGTTCTAGAAATGCTCTTTTAACTCCAAAAGAAAAACAAGAAGCTTCAATTATTTTTAAAACATTAATTGAATCTAAAGAAAAATTTCAAAAATATAACGCCAAAATCGCAACTGATTATGTTCAAAAATCATTCGGAAATAACCCTACTTTTACTTTAGAATATTTTCAAATTGCCGATGAAGCAACTCTTTTGCCTTGTTTAAGAAAAAATAAAAACAAGAATTACCGTGCTTTTATAGCCGTATTTGTTAATAATATCCGATTGATTGATACCATTTCATTAAATTAATTTACTTTTGCGACATGCAAATACAAGTAGTAAAATCAAAAATACACCGTGTAAAAGTCACTGGAGCCGATTTAAATTATATCGGCAGCATCACTATTGACGAAGCATTAATGGAGGCTTCAAACCTTATCGAAGGCGAAAAAGTATCCATTGTAAACATCAATAATGGCGAACGACTTGAAACTTATGCCATCAAAGGCGAGAAAAATTCGGGCGAAATAACTCTTAATGGTCCCGCTGCCAGAAAAGTACAAAAAGACGATATCATTATTATCATTTCCTATGCAACTTTAGATTTTGAAGAAGCCAAAACTTTCAAACCTTGGATTATTTTCCCCAATGAAAAGGACAATTCGTTGACATAAAAACCCTTTATCTATCCACCTGTTTTCAATCCTTTTCTTGCTTGAATATTTTGGATATATTCGCTTTTTAGATAGTTTACTTTTTAAAAAAGCAACTAAAAAAATAGTATATTGCTGCTCTTTTCGACCCCTAAAAATTCGAAAGAAATTAATTTCCTAAACCCCAGAAATTATGAAACAGTTACTACTATTTTTGTTTTTTTCAATCCCTGTTTTTTCGCAAAAAACGACCGAAACATTCGTTTCAACTCAATTAGGCGAAAGCAGACAAATCACTATTGGACTACCCGATTCCTACGAAAAAAACCCAAATAAAAAATATCCAATACTCGTTTTGCTTGACGGCGATTACTTGTTCGACCCGTTTTATGGCGCTTTAAATTATGGTGCCTATTGGGAAGATATGCCCGAAACTATCATCGTTGGAATTAACCAAAACACAAATGAAGAACGAATAGACGATAGTAATTATGATGATGGAAACGGCTTACCTTCTGGAAAAGGCGCAAATTTCTTCGCTTTTATTGGTGGTGAATTGCTTCCTTATATTGAAAAAAAATACCGTGTTGCTCCCTTTAGAATCATTGCCGGACACGACACAACAGCAGGTTATTTGAACTTTTTCCTTTTTAAAGATTATTCGGTATTTAATGCCTACATTTCATTAAGCCCAGAACTTGTACCTGAAATGGATACCCGAATTCCAGAACGATTTGCGGCATTAAAACAGCCTCTTTTCTACTATCAATCTACTGGCGACGGCGACATAAAAGACATTTTAGAATCGGTAAATAAACTCGATACAAATATCAAAACCGCCAACAATCCTTTGATTAATTACAAATATGACTCCTTCAAAGGTGCCTCTCATTACTCTTCGGTTTTGCATTCCATACCAAATGCTTTGTACCAAATTTTCGACTGTTACAAACCCATTTCTATGACCGAATTTTCAGGAAAAATTGTAATTCTTCCAAATGACCAAACCAAGTATTTAACTGACAAATATGACTTAATCACAAAAACATTAGGTCTTAAAATTCCTGTGCGACTATCCGATTTTAAAGCCATAGAAGCTGCAATTCTAAAGAACAAATCCTATTCTGAATTAGAAAAATTAGCTGAAATTGCAGGAAAAAATTACCCGAAATCAATGCTGTCCGATTATGAATTAGGATTAATGTATGAAAAAAATGGAGATGCAAAACGAGCAGCAAAAAGCTATCAAAAAGCTTCGCAATTAGAAGAAATTGGCGATTTAACAAAAGATATGATGATGGAAAAATTTGATGAAATGCAAAGTCTAACCACAAAAAAATAAGAATGTCTAAAGTAAAAACTTCTTTTTTTTGCCAGAATTGTGGCGCTCAATATTCGAAATGGCAAGGCCAATGCAATTCTTGTAAAGAATGGAACACGATAGCCGAGGAAATTATTCAAAAAGAGGAAAAAGTAGCTTGGAAAAGCGAATCGACTTCTAATTCCAAAGCACCAAAACCCTTGCGAATAAACGAAATTGATTCTGCCGAGGAAATCCGAATGAACACCACCGACGGCGAACTCAATCGTGTATTGGGTGGAGGAATTGTTCCAGGTTCATTAATCCTTTTGGGTGGCGAACCTGGCATCGGGAAAAGCACGCTTCTGCTCCAAATTTCTTTAAAATTACCTTATAAAACCTTATACGTTTCGGGCGAAGAAAGCCAAAAACAAATTAAAATGCGTGCCGAAAGAATCACGCCAAACGGAGACAATTGCTACATTCTAACCGAAACCAAAACCCAAAATATCTTCAAACAAATTGAAGCGATTGAACCCGAAATCGTGATTATCGATTCCATCCAGACCCTTCATACCGATTATATCGAATCGACTCCGGGAAGTATTTCGCAAATTCGAGAAACGACTGCCGAATTGATCAAATTTGCCAAAGAAACCAATATTCCAGTAATTTTAATTGGTCATATTACCAAAGACGGAACTATTGCTGGACCCAAAATTTTGGAACATATGGTCGATACGGTTTTGCAGTTTGAAGGCGACAGAAATCACGTATATCGCATTTTGCGTTCGCACAAAAACCGTTTTGGCTCTACCGCCGAAATCGGAATTTATGAAATGCTAGGCAGCGGTTTACGAGAAGTTTCGAACCCTTCCGAGATATTGATTTCGCACAAAGACGAAGAACTTTCGGGGACAGCAATAGCTACAACTCTCGAAGGAATGCGTCCGTTGATGATCGAGATTCAATCCTTGGTCAGCACGGCAGTTTATGGAACACCGCAACGCAGCACCACGGGTTACAACGCAAAAAGGTTGAATATGATTTTGGCCGTATTAGAAAAACGTGCTGGCTTTCGTTTGGGAGCCAAAGACGTTTTCCTGAATGTTACAGGCGGAATCTCGGTGGATGATCCTGCGATTGATTTGGCAGTTGTTGCCGCCATTTTATCCTCGAATGAAGATATTCCCGTAAACAAAGATTTTTGTTTTGCTGGCGAAGTGGGTCTGTCAGGTGAAATTCGTCCTGTAAACCGTGTCGATCAACGCATTCAAGAAGCCGAAAAACTAGGATTTTCGACCATTTTTGTATCCAAATACAATAAGATTGCCTTGAAAAATACAGGAATCCAAATCAGATTGGTGGCGAAGATTGAAGATGTGGCGAGTGAATTATTTGGGTAAAACAAGAAGTATTTTAAAATTATGAAAACGCGAAAACAAAAAATATTTCTAACTTTAAAAATAATAGCAGCAACTTTTGCCCTGCTTATTATTGCTCTTTTTGTTTTTCGTGATGCCTTATTAAAACAAACCATCGCCAAGGTTTCCTTTAAAATGGCAAGCGAATACGACAGTGATTTTTCTGTAAAAGAGGCTTCTTTTGTGGGACTATCGGGTTTGAGTTTTTCAGATATTGTTTTGGCTCCCAAAAATGCCGATACGCTTTTCAACATCCATAAAATGAAAACCAGTGTCAATTTATGGCGATTGTTGGTGGGCGATGTACAATTGGGAACCTTAGAAATCGAAAATGGTTATGTACAATTAGTCAAAAACAAAAAAGGACGCAATTTTGATGCTTTTCTGAAAAAAGATGAAACCGCTAGCAATACCAACGAAAAAAGAGATTACGCCAAATTAGGCTATCGCATCATTTCGAAAGTATTGAATCTGATTCCAACGGATATGAAAGTGGAAAATCTTTCGTTCAAATTGGATGACAACGGCAGAAAAACAACAATTAATTTTCAAAAACTGCGATTAGCAAACAAGCAATTGGAAACTTCTGTTCAAGTCGCAACCAAAGCTTTTATACAACAAATTCGAATTGCAGGTTTTGCCGATCCAAGAAATAAAACGGCCGATATTCGAATTGTTAATATCGATACGGGTGCTATCAAATTGCCTTACCTAGGCGAACGATTCGGATTGAAATCGAGTTTCGATTCCATTCGGTTGAACGTTCAAAACATAGACAAATCAGGTGGCGAATTGCATATTGACGGCTTTGCTTCTATTGCCAATTTGATGATTAACCACAAGAAAATTGCCAGCAAAGACGTGGTAATCAAAAACGCAAAATTCGATTATCGATTCTTGTTGGGTTCCGATTTTATTTCTATTGACAGTAGTTCTACAGTGCAATTCAACAAAATAAAATTCCATCCTTATTTGGCTTATGAAACTGAGGAAGACACGATTTACAAACTCAAAGTAGCCATTCCAAAAATGAAAGCGCAGGATTTTATTGTGTCGCTTCCCGATGGTTTGTTCACGCATTTTCAGGGAATGGAAGCCGAAGGCAATTTCGAGTACAATCTCGACTTTATGTTCAACAAAAACAAGCCAAATCGATTGGTTTTTGACAGTAAACTCAAGAAAGAAAACCTGAAAATCACCAAATATGGTGAAGCCAACCTGAACAAACTCAACGGCGAATTTGTGTATCGAGCCATCATTCAAAATGTATTGCAGCGACCCGTTTTGGTAGGAGTTGAAAATCCCAATTATACGCCTTTGGATCAAATATCGCCTTATTTGCAAAAATGCGTTTTAACTTCTGAAGACCCTTCTTTTTTCTCGCATCGTGGTTTTATCAACGAAGCCTTCAAACAATCGATTCTTAAAAATATTCGCACCAAGAAATTCTCTCGTGGGGCTAGTACCATCAGTATGCAATTAATCAAAAACGTATTTCTTACCCGCGAAAAAACCCTTTCTCGAAAACTAGAAGAAATCCTCTTGGTTTACATTCTTGAAAATAATAGAATCGCCAGCAAAGAAAGAATGCTAGAAGTCTATTTCAACATTATCGAATGGGGACCTGATGTCTATGGCATTGGCGAAGCAGCCCATTTTTATTTCCAAAAAACACCAGCCGATTTAACCCTAAAAGAATGTTTATTTCTAGCCACGATTGTTCCAAAACCAAAGAAATTTATGTGGCAATTTGACAACGAAGGCAACTTAAAATCTTTTGCTAACCAACAGCAAAAATTCCTAAGCAATTTGATGTTGCGAAGAGGAATTCTGACCGCCGAAGACACCATCGGACAATCTATCCCGTTGCAACTTACAGGAAATGCCCATTCGCTTTTGAATTTAAAAGTACAAGATTCTGTTCCAGCAGATTCTTTGGCGGTAGAGACACCTTTTGAATTTTGATTCTTTGCTTTTTTGGACACAGATGACACAGATTGAAACGGATTTACACAGATAGAAATTAAAAAAGTCCACAAAGAAAAATAATTTTCTTTGTGGACTTTGTGCCTTCTTTGTGCCCTTTGTGTTTAAAAAACTAAGGCGCAGGATCAGGAATCACGGCCTGAACCGCATCGATTTCCTTTAAGATTTCATCCGACAACACAACATCAATTGCTGCAATGTTTTCTTTTAATTGTTCCATCGTTGTCGCGCCAATAATGGTGCTGGTCACAAAAGCTTGTTGGTTTACAAATGCCAAAGACAATTCAGTTAAACTCAAGCCATTTTTCTGGGCAACTTCATTATACAATCTGGTAGCTTCGGCAGATTGTGCGCTGTTGTATCGGGCAAATTGTGGAAATAATTTGATTCTCGCATTCGGATGACTTTCGCCAGACAAAAATTTTCCAGACAAAACTCCAAAACCCATTGGCGAATAAGCCAACAATCCCACATTTTCCCTCCAACAAACTTCGGCATTACCTACTTCGAAAGATCGGTTTAACAACGAATACGGATTTTGAACGGTTTTAATTCTAGGTAAATTATTGTATTTGCTTTCTTGCAAAAAACGCATAATCCCCCAAGGTGTTTCGTTCGAAAGTCCGATGTGGTTGATTTTTCCTTGTTTGATAAAACTTTCCAAGGTTTCTAAAACCGAATGAATATTATCTTCCCAAGCATCGTTTTGCACTTTAAAACCACGCTGTCCAAAGAAATTGGCTTTGCGTTCTGGCCAATGCAATTGGTACAAATCGATATAATCGGTTTGCAAGCGAGTCAAACTTTTGTCAATGGACAAGGCAATACTTTCTGGAGAAAAATCCATATTTTCTCGAATGTAAGCCAAGCCAGGATTGGGTCCAGCAATTTTAGAAGCAAGAAAAATTTCTTCTCTTTTTCCTGATTTTTTGAACCAAGTTCCAAGGATTTTCTCAGTACTTCCGTAAGTTTCTTTGCGTCCTGGAACCGAATACATTTCGGCAGTGTCAAAAAAATTGATTCCTTTTTCGAGTGCATAATCCATTTGAGCGTGACCCTCAGCTTCGGTATTTTGTTGACCAAAAGTCATTGTACCAAGGCAAGTTTTGCTAATTTTTATGTCGGTATTGGGTAAAGTAGTGTATTTCATTTTTAAAAATTTATGCTCAAATATACGAATGAATTTCCAATGAAAAAGGTTCAGAGAAAAACGCTGAACCTTATTTCTTTTATGAGCTTTGTCAAAGTTTGAAACTTTGACAAAGCTCTAATAACGTTCTGGTAGTAGTAGTTTTAATCATAAAGTTCTTCACCTTCTTTTATTGATTTATCAAACCTGAAGTCTACTAAAGTTCCTTTTTGAGTTTTTCCTTTTCCAATAATTTTTAAAGTTTTATTGTTAGATAAGTCAATAACTCTAATTCCAACTTCATATTTTTCACCATTAGCAAAATAAGTGTCATAGATTACATATTTAGTTTTTTCAATTGTAAATGCAACATAATTAAGATCAATACCTTCGTTTTCTATTCCTCCACCTCTTAGCCAATAAGAATATTCAAATTTGTTCCAACTCGATTTGTCTTTGGTGTTTGGGTATTCTAATTCAATGTTATTCTTTGTTCCAAATCGATAGACAATGTACTTTCCCGTTTTATCACTACAAAGAGTCATTACCTTTCCATTGTTAGTTTGGAAAGAATAAATTATCTTTTCATTCTTTAGTACAAATTTCTGTCCAAATAAATAGTAATTTGGAAAAAAAAGAAAAGCGAATATTATAATCAATTGTTTCATTTTATTTTTTTCGCGTGATTTGTGGTACTATTACCGCCAACAGTGCGATTTGTCAAAGTTTAAAACTTTGACAAAACTAGATTTCTTAATTGATCTCCTTCAACATTTCGGCGATTTCGTCTAATCTTGGAGTCAAAATAATTTCGATTCTACGGTTTTTGGCTTTTCCTTCTGGAGTGGCATTGCTGGCCAAAGGAGAAAATTCGCCACGACCAGCAGCTGTTAAATTTCGTTTGTTAATAGCCTTGTTTTCGCTTAAAATACCAACAATTGCGGTAGCTCTTTTGGTCGATAAATCCCAGTTATCGGCAATGGGTCCTGAACCTCCATAAGGAACATCATCGGTATGACCTTCAATCAAAACTGAAATATCTGGATTGTCGCCCAATACTTTTCCGACCTCAACAACGGCTTTTTTTCCTTCAGATCCTACAGCCCAACTTCCTGAATTAAACAAGAGTTTGTTTTCCATAGAAACATATACTTTTCCGTTTTTTTGCTCGACTGTCAATCCTTTTCCTTCAAATCCATTCAAAGCTTTCGAAAGGGTTTCTTTTAGTTTTCGCATACTCGCTTCTTTGGCAGCAATCAAATCTTCTAATTCTTGCAAACGTTTCGCATTTTTATCTAATTTTTCTTGTTCCAATGCCAATGCTTTTTCTTTGGCAGCCAATTGTTCTAATAATTGACGATTTTTGGCCATATTGGCTTTCAAAGATTCATCGCTGTTTTTTTCCAAAGCGGCGTACGAATCTTTCAAAACATCCATTTTTTTGTTTAAAGCGGCATAATCGGCTTGCACTTTATCGCGTTCTGCTTTTACTTTTTCTAATTCTTTTTTTGTGGCTGCTTGATCCAATTCGAGTTGGCTTTTTGCTTTTTTCAGCTCTTCATTTTCTTCAGAAATACTTTTATTTTCTTTCTTCAAATCGGCATATTTGCTTTCTAAATCATTGTATATTTTCTTGGAAACACAAGAAGTAGAAAGTGCTAGAATCAGCAATCCGAGGGAAATTCTTTTTATCATTTTTACTGTTTTTTTATTGAAATTGAATTTGACTTTTGAATTTGATTTACTCTATCTCTACCAAACTCGGACAATGGTCAGAATGCTTGGCTTCGGGTAATATAACGGCTCTTTTAATTTTTTGTTTTAAAGGTTCGCTAACTAAACAATAATCGATGCGCCAACCTTTGTTCTCCAACCTTGCCGATGGAAATCGCATCGTCCACCAAGTGTAATTATTGGGTTCTTTGTTCAAATGTCGGAAACTGTCGATGAATCCACTTTTCATAAAACCGTCTAACCAAGCTCTTTCTTCGGGCAAAAATCCTGAAGTTTTCTTGTTTCGAATAGGATCATGAATGTCGATTGCTTCGTGACAAATGTTATAATCGCCACAAATCACAAGGTTAGGGACTTCTTTTTTCAGTTCGTTGATGTAATTCTGAAAATCGTCCATATACATAAACTTGTGTTCCAGTCTTTCGCTATTGGTTCCAGAAGGCAAATACAAACTCATTACCGAAAGGTCATCAAAATCAACTCGGATATTTCTTCCCTCGAAATCCATATGCTCGATTCCAGTTCCAAAAACTACGTTGTTGGGTTTGATTTTCGACAAAATGGCCACTCCGCTGTAGCCTTTTTTGGTAGCGGGAAACCAGTAATGATAGGGATAGCCGGCAAGTTCAAAATCTAAAAGTGGAATTTGCTCTGGTGTGGCTTTTATTTCCTGAAGGCAAATTACATCGGGATTGGCTTGTTGCAACCATTCGATAAAACCTTTGGAGATTGCAGATCGAATGCCGTTGACATTATAAGAAATGATTTTCATTGCGTTTTTATTTGTGATTCAAAAGTAATGAAAACAATAAAGATTGATGCCAAAAATAGATAGAAAATAGAGTTTTTTGCTATCTTTGTTTCTTGCTCAAAAAAACATACGCTACCTATGGGTTTAGTAACCGCAAAAGAAGTTGCAAAAGCAATAAACACAGATAAATATGGAATTTTAGGTACTTTTTCGGGATGGTTGCTGATGAAAGTCTTGAAAATTTCGACCCTAAATAAAATTTACGACAGAAACAAACACTTATCAGAAGTGGAGTTTTTGAATGCCATATTGGATGAGTTTCAAATAAAATTTGAAATTCCAGAAGAAGATTTTAAAAGATTACCAAAAGATGGGGCTTACATCACTATTTCTAACCATCCGCTTGGAGGAATTGACGGCATTTTACTCTTGAAATTAATGTTGGAAAAAGAGCCTAATTTTAAAATTATAGCCAATTTCCTTTTGCATCGCATCGATCCGATGAAGCCTTACATCATGCCCGTAAATCCTTTCGAAAATCACAAAGATGCCAAGTCGAGTGTGATTGGAATTAAAGAAACCTTACGCCATTTGAGAGACGGGAAACCACTAGGAATGTTTCCGGCTGGCGAAGTTTCGACCTACAGAGATGGTAAACTTGTGGTTGACAAAGAATGGGAAGAGGGCGCTATAAAAGTAATTAGAAAAGCTCAAGTTCCTGTTGTTCCTATCTATTTTCATGCTAAAAATAGTGGATTGTTTTACTTTCTTTCTAAAATAAGCGACACTTTGCGAACTGCCAAATTACCTTCCGAATTATTGACTCAAAAAAATAGAGTAATCAAAGTTAGAATTGGAAAACCTATTTCAGTATCAGAACAAAACGAGCTCACTTCAATAGATGAGTATTCAGAGTTTTTAAGACGAAAAACCTATATGTTGGCCAAACCTTTCGAAAAGGAAACACCGTTTTTGCCAAAACCCAATTTAAAACTACCCAAGAATCCAAAAAAAATAGCTACTGCTGTTAATCAAGACAAAATGATTACAGAAGTAAACTCCCTAAGAGAAAAAGATTGTCGATTATTGGAAAGCAAAAACTATGAAGTCTTCTTTGCCAAAGCCGAAGAAATGCCAAATATCCTTCAGGAAATAGGTCGATTACGAGAAATTACTTTCAGAGAAGTGGGCGAAGGAACCAATGAATCTACCGATATCGATTCCTACGACACCCACTATCGTCATTTGTTTTTATGGGATGGCGATGCCAAAAAAATTGCTGGGGCCTATCGAATGGGGCTGGGTTCTGAAATTTATCCAAAATATGGAATTGAAGGGTTTTATTTAACAGATTTGTTTGGGTTTGAACCCGAATTACACGACATGCTTCACCATTCTATCGAAATGGGTCGTGCCTTTATCATCAAAGAATACCAACAAAAACCGATGCCTCTTTTCTTGCTTTGGAAAGGAATTATTCACATTACGCTGCGTCATCCTGAACATAAATTCTTGCTTGGAGGCGTGAGTATCAGCAATCAATTTTCGAATTTTTCGAAATCGCTGATGATTGAATTTATGAAGTCTAATTTTTATGACCCCTATATTGCTCAATACATTCATCCTAAAAAGGAGTTTAAAGTCAAGCTAAAAGACGCCGATAAGGATTTTATTTTTGATGAAGCCGAAGCCGATTTGAACAAATTTGACAAATTGATTGACGAGTTAGAGCCAGGTTCTTTGCGTTTGCCCGTTTTGATCAAAAAATACATCAAACAAAATGCTCGTGTCATTGCTTTTAATGTTGACCCACTATTCAATAACGCTATTGACGGATTGATGTACATTCGAATTTCTGAAATTCCAGATAGTACTGTAAAACCTGTTATGGAAGAATTTCAAGCAGAATTAGAAAGAAAATTAGCAGAGAAGGAAGAGTAATCAGATGGCAGAAGACGGCTTAACTCTTTACCTCCAAATAGACTGACATATAATATCGTCAATCGAATGATTCTTGATGAAATAAATAATTCTAATAAAATGATACGTTGCTAGAAAAAGAGCCAATCCATAGGCTAGTTTTTTATTGAACAACAACTGTGTAAAATATTCTTTTTTAGTAATCAATTCGGCAGAAAGTACACCAATTGTTGCCACACAAAAAAGAATCACAAAAGGGCCTAAAATATGATAATACAAACTTTTTTGTAAATCGCCCTCATATAAATAAACCAACGATTTTGTGATGCCGCAGCCCGGACACGGAAAACCTGTAAGCATCTTTAAAGGGCAAAGCGATTGAGCCGTTTCGAGATGATTGTCCTGATGAAAAACAATTAAAAAAAACGGAACCATCAGCGTGATAAAGGCGCCGATGATTCCGTAGATTTTACGTTTAAATTTTGTATTAATTGTATAATTTATTGATGTCATTTTGAACAATCATTGCTGCTGCCATTGGAAAGAAAAACCCTAAAACTATCAATAAAGTAGAATCGTCTTTTTGCGGATAACCAATGCGTTTATACACTTCTGGCAGTCCTTCCTTGCCTGCTAAATAAAAGAAATAAACGTTTATAGGAAAACAACATCCTGCAAAAATAGCGATAGGAGACGAAATAACTTCACGCCCTGTCACTGCATTTAGCACTTCGGCAATTTTAATATTCCAATAAATATGATACAATCCGCAGGTGACAAATCCTAAAATTAATACTAAAATTGGGTCAACTTTGAATACTGGTATTGGGTTGTTTGGTTTATTCCAATGTTCTGTAATGGTTTCCATGGTTTGTTGATTAATTGGTTTTGGTAAAATTATAAAATTTATTGAAATACTGTAGGTTTCAATTATTAATTATGCTTCGGTTGTACCAATTTCGCTGATTGAATCCAGTTGAGATTTAGGATCTGATCCATATTGATTTGTACCGATAGTTCCTTCTGTAAAAAATAAAACTAACAACCAAATTGAACCTATTAAAGGAATTAATATAATAAAATAAAACCATCCACTCTTATCTACATCATGCAATCTTCTTACTATTACTGCAAAAGCAGGAATTATGGTCAATAAAGTGTATATCGCAAATACAATATAGGCCGCTACAACTCCTCCAAATGTATTATCAAATAACGAACCTATTACAGCACCAATAATTAGTGATGACAATAAAATTATTAAATTAAATAAGTGAAAATACCAATACTCACTTCGTCTTGCTCTTCCTTTAAAATTTGCGTAATTTTCGAAAACTACTTTTTTGTACCATTCAATCATATTTAATACTATTAATTGTTATTACCTACTCTTGTGGATTTTCGGTTGCTCCTCGTTTTTCATTGGTTTCTGAACTCCGTTTGAAGTGCTAATATATAAAATTTAAGGAAAAGTAGTATTATAAAATCTTAATTTTTTGATTTAATGAATTTTAAGAATATAGTTTATTGATTTTATCCACAATTACCTGTGCTAATCGTTCGTGACTTTCAAATGTCCAGCCGGCTATGTGTGGCGAGAGAATTACATTTTTCGAATTCAATAAATACTGGAAAGCTTCGGGAGTTTCTTTATCTTGAAAAAGAGTTTCGAAAGACAGTTTTTCATACTCCAAAACGTCTAAACCGGCTCCGAGAATTTTACCTGTTTTCATCGCTTCGACTAAATCGGCAGTGACTATGTTTTTGCCACGAGAAGTATTGATAATCCAGAACGGTTTGGCGAAAGCCTTGATAAAATCGGCATCAACCATTTTGTCCGTTTCGGGTGTCCAAGGTATGTGCAGGCTTAAAACATCTACTTTTTGCTGAAATTCTTCGAGCGAAACTTGTCGTGCATTTTCATCGCCCACATTTTCCAGAATGTCGTAACACAATACTTCTACCTCAAAACCTCGCAGTTTTTTGGCAAAAGATTTCCCCATATTTCCGTAACCTATAATCCCAACGGTTTTACCATCCAATTCGTGACCACGGTTTTTTTCCCGGTTCCAATGTCCTGATTTTACTTCGTTGTCGGCTTGATTCAAATTGTTGAAAAGCGACAAAATCATTCCCAAAGTATGTTCGGCTACGGCATTTCGGTTGCCTTCCGGTGCAGCAATGAGTGCGATGTTTTTGGATAATGCATAGTCGCAATCGATGCTTTCCAAGCCTGCTCCAACTCTTGCAATAAATTGCAAATTGGTGGCTTTGTCCAGAAATGTTCGATCGATTTTGAACCGGCTGCGGATAACGATACCTTGGTAATCGTGTATTTTGGCTTCGATTTCCGCTTTGGAAGAAGTAAAATCTTTGTGGTTGGTAAATCCTGCTTGTTGCAATTGTTCCCAAAGTACGGGATGATTGCTATCGATGTGGAGGATATTGATATCCATAAAAAGTGTTGCTAAATTTGACATTCCAAAATAACAAAAAAAATGCGGTTAATCCTTTTATCAAGAGGAATTAGTAGTACAATTTTGTAAGTTTGTATGATGAAATAAATTTTTAAAAGTCATTTTCACTTATTTATATACTACAAATATCAAAAACCTATTTTATGTTTAAAAAATTATTTCTATCTATATCATTATTGTTTTTGTTATCCTGTTCTAATAAAAAGACTGAATACGACACAAATGGTAACAAGACAAAAGAATATGAATTGATAAACAATAAAATATCTGGTGTCTACAAAGAATTTTATAAAAATGGTGATTTAAAAGCTATTCACAAATATAAAAATGGAATAAGAACGGATTCATCCATCTATTACAACAATAAAGAAGAAATAGTTTTAATTGATAAATATTTAAAAAACAACATACTTTATCAAAAAGAGTTTAATAACAATGTGTTAATATCAGAGGGCAAGTGTTCATATAAAACTCAATTAGACCAATATTCATATGTCAATCAAATAGACAAATGGAAGTATTATAAAAAAAATGGCAAGATTGATAAAGTAATTGAATATATAAATTTATGTGGTAAACAATACAGTAATCAAGGCTGGTATTTTGATAATAAAGGAGACACAATAAAAAAATATGGTAATTATTTTGAAATTAAGTTTTTACCAAAAAACTTCAAGAAAAAAGAAGTTGTTTGTATACAAATGATTTATAAACCTATAATTTATCTTAATTCTGATGTGATGCTTTGCTTTGATATAGAAAATAAAGTCTCTAAAGATTTTTGCAATATCCATAAAGTGAAATTAGCTAAAATTTACAAAACATCAGAGATTCTCAAAACATATGTCAAGTTTGAAAGTAGTGGTCAAAAAAATCTTCGAGGTTACATCAAAGAGTTTTTTAATAAACAAGCAACTGAACAAGACTCAATAACATCCGGTGAAAGATACCTTTACTTTGATATACCAATAAAAGTTGAATAATATTCAAACACCATATTATTGCAATTGTTCCCAAAGTGTGGGATGATTGCTGTCGATGTGGAGGATTTTTATTAGACCTAACAGGTTTTTAAAACCTGTTAGGTCTTGTAAGTCACTCTTTCGCATTAGGGATGGCAGTGGAGCTCTCCCGATTTTTCATCGGGAAGCGGGAACGTACAGCCCGACCACGCTGGAACGATAGTGGAAGCGTGGGAATGCCCAAAAATTATCCCTTGATTTTCTTTAAAGCTGCTTTGATTCCGCGAACCAATGAGGAACTGAATCCGTGGGTTTCCATTTCACTCAAACCGGCAATCGTACAGCCTTGTGGCGTTGTTACTCTATCAATTAATTGTTCTGGATGGATGTTTTCTTCCAAAATCATTTCGGCAGCCCCTTTTACGGTTTGGGCTGAAATATCCAAAGCCGTTTTCCAGTCGAACCCGATTTCGATTCCAGCTTGCATCGATGCACGAATGTAACGCAAGGCAAAAGCCGTTCCGCTGGCTGCCAAAACGGTCGCTGCATCCATCAATTTTTCGTCGATAATGGGTGCAGTTCCTAAATCTTTGAAAAGAGCAACGACATTCTGAGCTACCTCTTTGTGTTTTTCGTTGAATGCAATACAAGTTGCCGAAGCGCCAAATTGAGCTGCAATATTGGGCATAATTCGAATGGCATAATTGGAATCTCCTATCTTTTTTTGCAAATTTTCAATCGACAATCCGCTTACTCCAGAAGCGACTACTTTATTTGAAATTACGGGAAGAATCTCCGCCAAAACGGTATCAACTTGATAGGGTTTGATGGTCAGGATAATAATATCTGCTTCTTGAATATTGTGTTTGTTGTCTTTTGAAACAGTCACACCCAATTCCTCTAAATACAGAATACTAGCCGTATTTCTTCTGGTTACGGTAATTTGGTTATCCTTTGAAAATTTGGCCAATCCCAATGCTACGGAAACACCCAGATTTCCTCCTCCAATAATATGTACTTTCATTTTGTATATGTATTAAAAACCTAAAATCAATCTGGCTATTGTAAAATAAATAAGAATTCCGCAAATATCATTGCTGGTCGTGATAAACGGCCCTGTGGCAAGTGCAGGGTCAATTCCGAATTTATCCAATAATATGGGGACAAATGTTCCGATAAGCGATGCGATAATAATTACAGAAATCAAGGCAATGGTCACAATAATTCCTATTATAAATTCCACGTTCAAGAGAAAATGGCTTCCCAAAAATAGTATGGTAGCCAGAATTACTCCATTCAACAAACTCAAGGAAACTTCTTTTATCAATCGGTTGAACAAGGAACCACTTAAAGTATCGTTCGCCAAACCTTGCACAATAATTGCCGAAGATTGCACACCCACATTTCCTGCCATTGCGGCAATTAAAGGCGTGAAAAAGAATAAATTTCCGTGATTGATCATTGCTCCTCCAAATAATCCGAGAACTTTTACGGAGACAAAACCTCCCAAAAGAGCCAACACCAACCAAGGCAAACGGGCTTTGGTCAACTCCAAAATGCTGTCATCTGCTTCAACGTCTTGCGAGATACCGGCAGCCAACTGGTAATCCTCGGTTGCTTCGTCCTTGATTACGTCCACGATGTCATCGATGGTGATTCGTCCTACCAATCGTCCCATTTCATCCGTAACGGGAATGGCTTCCAAATCGTATTTTTGCATGATACGAGCCACCTCAACGTCTTCGGTATCTACATTTACCCAATTTAATTTTTTGATATAAACTTCGCTAATGGGTGTTTTTGAGGATGTTGTCAACAAATCCTTGAGCGACAAACGCCCCAAAAGTCGGTCTTCATCGTCCACCACATAAATGGAATGGACTCTGGAGATATTTTCAGCCTGAATTCGCATTTGTTTGATACAAGTGAAAACGTTCCAGTTTTCGTTGACTTTTACCAACTCTTTGTGCATAATTCCACCCGCAGTATCTTCGTCATAACGTAGCAAATCGACAATATCCTTGGCGTGTTCCACGTCTTGAAGTTCCGAGATTACTTCCTGCTTTTTGCTTTGCGAAAGCTCGGCAATAATATCGGCTGCATCATTAGTTTCGAGTTCATCGAGTTCTTCGGCAATTTCTTTTGGCGAAAGTCGGCTCAATATTTTCTCCCGCAAATCGTCCTCTAATTCGAGAAGAATTTCGGCAGTTTTTTCAGAATCCAACACCTTGAAAATGTATGTGGCTTCGTCAAAATCAAGCTCGTCAAGGATTTCGGCTACGTCAGCATGATGCAAGTCATTCAATAAAACTTCCAGTTGCTGGTCGTCTTTGTTTTGAATAAGCTGCTCTAATTCGTGTATTAGTTCTTTGCTGACTTTAAACTCCATCCGCTTCTATTTTTTGGGTCAATTCTATAAATTGTGCTACGCTAAGTTGTTCTGGACGCAGGTTAAAAACTTCGTCTTCTCTTAAAATGTCGGACAAATTTAGTGTTTTTAAACTATTTCTCAAGGTTTTTCTGCGTTGCTGGAAAGCGGTTTTCACGACCGTAAAAAACAACTTTTCGCTGCAAGGCAAACTGTAATCTTCTTTTCTGCGCATTCGCATCACGCCCGATTTTACTTTTGGTGGTGGATCAAAAACGTGTTCGCTTACCGTAAACAAATATTCGGTATCATAAAAAGCTTGCGCCAAAACGGAGAGAATTCCATAGGCTTTACTTCCCTTTTTTTCGCAGATGCGTTCCGCCACTTCTTTCTGGAACATTCCCGAGAATTCCGGAATTTGATTCTTGTATTCCAATACTTTGAATACGATTTGCGTGGAAATATTGTATGGAAAATTGCCAATGATAGCCAACTGTTTTCCTTTGAAAACCTCGTTGATGTCGTATTTCAGGAAATCTTGGGAAATGATTTTGTCTTTCAATTTATCATAATGAACACCCAAATATTCTACCGATTCGGTATCAATTTCGATCACGTAGGTATTGATTGGTTTTTCCAATAAATATTTGGTCAAAACGCCCATTCCCGGACCAATTTCCAGAACATCTTCGTATCCTTCCAAACTCAAGGTGTCGGCAATGTTTTGTGCCACGCTTTCATCTTTCAAGAAATGTTGTCCCAGGTGTTTTTTGGCTTTTACTTTTTCCATAATTGTTTTTTTAAACCACAAAGGCGCAAAGGTTTTATTCTTTTATTTATATCCAAGGATTTTTATTCTTTTTTGTTACCGTTTCTATGGTATGAATACTCCAAACCAACAACCCCGGCTTTCCAATTTTTAATAATCTTTCATCCGAAACATTATTTTCTTTTGCCCAAAGAATCCATTTTTTTACTAAAATGCTCCAAGAAATCCAGCCAAAAATAAAAGCTATCAATAAATTTAATCTTAAAGATAAATCGGCAAATTCAAGTAATCCAAAAAAAACAGCCAACATAATTACAGTAATTGGCAAATTCACAGTAAGCTGTCCTCTTATGAGTACATCGAAATCTGAAAGCATTTTGTTATTTGTCATTTTTGCTTTTTAATTATTCTGGAAAAATTCCGAAATCACTTCCAACTCAGTTCGGAAAGAAAGCATTTTGTCTCCAAATAATCGCACTCCTTCTTCACGCAATGCTTCTGCTTCTGTTTGGTAATATTTTTGTAAAGTCTCCCTGCTATCCGTTAAATATTGAACGGAATACGTAACACCTCCCATTTCTTCTTCAATTAAAACCCGCGTCATTTTGGCCGACGTAAATTTTCCCGTAGCCAGCATTTCTGGAATGTGTTTGTGTTGCATCCAAATCATCCATTGGTCGTGAACGCTTTCGTGTATGTTGGTGGTAACGTTGTAAATGATCATTCTGTTTATTTGTTTAACTGGTTAATTGTTTAATCGGTTAACCAAATAAACGATTAACCGATTAACCCTTTTTCAAAGATTCTTGTCTCCCCGCAATTGCCGGTATTCCTTTCGGGCATCGACAAAATAAATACTGTCCTGATGATTGAAAATTATTTTCTCATAAAGCGGTTTTGCTTTTTCAGCGTCTTTTAATTTATCATTGTAAATTTCTGCCGAAAAAAATAATGCTTCATCAATGTAAATTCCATCGCTATGTTGGTCAATAATATTCTGGTATTGGCTTAAAGCCAAATTGTATTCGCCTTGTTTTTCGTAAACTTTTCCCAAACGCAACAAAGTCACTGCTTCGATTTCTTGCCCTTTGAAGCTTTTTAAAATCGCCTGAAACTGCGCTGTTGCTTCCTGATTCCTGTTTTGATACAAGAGATAATCACCTTTGGCAAATTGTTTCAAGGCCGTTTGGGTCGAATCGGCAACGGTGTTGTCGCTGATTAAAAGGAAATATTCCAAGGCATCGTTGGCAATCAATTGCGTGCTCGCCGATTTCAATTCCTTGAATTGTTTGGAAGCCCACACAAAATCACCTTGAAAATAACTCGTTTTGGCCGCCTTCAAACTCGCTTCGTGCGCCACGGCATCATTCTTTAAATCCTCTTCAATCTGCGAATAATAAATCAATGCCTGATTGAATTTTTCTTCGAAAAGGAAAATATCGGCCAACTCCATTTTGGCTTGAGCCTCTTCATAAACATTCAATTGCAATTCGAGCGCTTTCTTGATTATGGCTTTTCCTTCTTCGGGTTTGCTCAAATTAAAAGCCACAAAATGCGCCTGAATCAGCTGCAAAGATAAGCTAATTGGAGTTATCCCGTATTCCGTCAGCAAAGCTGTTAATTCCGTGTTGATGGTGGCAAAATCCTTTTCTTGTGCCTTGTCAATTTTCATTTCCATCAAATAAGAATTTGCTTGAATGAGCAACTCCAAATCTTTGGTGTTTTCCAAGACAAATCCCAGAATTTCCTTGGCTGCTTCGGTATCGTCTTCTTCGATGGCGAGTTGGGCTAAATTGATAATACTGGAAAGTGATTCCGGATTGCGTTTATAGACTGCTTTTTCCTGAATGAAGGCTTTTCCAAACTCTTTTTGCTGAACGTAATACCAGCTCAAATATTCGTTCCAAAAAACATCTTGGTTTTTCTGAGCTCTTGTAATTAAAGCTTTTCGCAAGGTTTCGTTGAAGTTTTCATCGCCTTCTTCCGCCATAAAACGAGACAGTTGATTTTGGATTTGAATCGAATTCTGAGGATTGGCATACGCTTCGTCCAAGAAAGTGGAAATCATCATTTCGGTGTTGCCTAATTGCCCGTAAAGCAACGCAATTTGGTAATTAAAAGGAAATTTTGGATCTAAGGTTAATGCCGTTTGATAGGATTTCAAGGCATATTCCAACAATACTTTTCTTTCGAAAGAATTGGCAATTCCATACACCTCGTTTGGATTTTTCTTGATTCTTTCTATTGCCTCGTCGTACTGTTTTTTTGCGGAAGCCTCGTTCTTTTGCAACTGGTAATTATAACCCAATTCCACTAAAAGGCTACCTTGTTTGTATTTGTCAAGCCGCTCTTTTATCAATTTTTCCGAAGCGGAAAAGTCTTGTAATTGCTGGTAACAGTCAACGATTCTATTGAAATACTGGTAGTTTTGTGGTGTTGCTTTTAATAATTCCTCGAAACTGATTTTGGCTTTCTCGAAATCGCCTTTGTCATAGTAATATTGTGCTAATTGCTCGTTTTGCGAAAAACAAACCAATGAAAAAAACAAGGCGATATGTAGAAAGAGTTTTTTCATTGATTTTAGAATTATTACTTAACCATATAAGGCATTTAAGGTCATATAAGAAATTATTTTCCGTGAATTATCTTTAAAACCTGAGCGTTTCTAGCATCAATAATAATTAAAAAAGTTCCTCCCAAACTTCCTTCTGGTAAAGTTCCTAAAATTACCCAATAGTTTTTTATTAGATACTTTTCATAAGGCTTTTGTTCTTCAATATTTGCTTTTCCATAAATTTCGAAAAGAATGGCTTCTGCAATTTTAATCGCCGTGTTACTATTTTTTACTATTAACTCTTTGTTGTCGACAAGATTGTCTCCTGGTTTATTTGCTAAAACCGCATCCAATTCTTCTTTCGCATATTTTTCACCCAAATGAGTTCTATTATTTTGGGCAAAAGAATTAATTGTAAAAGCCAAAAAAATTACGAGTAAATATTTCATAAGTCTTTTTTATTATACTAATACTTATATGACCTTAAATGCCTTATATGGTGAAAATTTAATCAATAATATCAAACCCGCAATACGGACGCAAAACCTCAGGAATTACAATGCCTTCTGCAGTCTGGTAGTTTTCCAAAATTCCTGCTAGAACTCTTGGCAAAGCCAATGAACTTCCGTTTAGGGTGTGTGCCAATTGAGTTTTTCCGTCTTTGCCTTTGAAACGCAATTTCAAACGATTCGCCTGGAAAGTCTCGAAATTGGAAACAGAAGAGATCTCCAACCAACGCTCTTGCGCCGTAGAATACACTTCGAAATCATAAGTCAAAGCCGATGTGAAACCCATATCGCCGCCACAAAGACGCAAAATTCGGTACGGTAATTTCAATTCCTGCAAAATATTTTTCACGTGTTCGACCATTCCGTCCAAAGCTTCGTAGGATTTGTCGGGATGCTCGATTCGCACGATTTCGACTTTGTCAAATTGGTGCAAACGGTTCAAACCACGAACGTGAGCTCCATAAGAACCGGCTTCACGACGGAAACAAGGTGTGTAAGCCGTGGTTAAAATTGGCAATTCGTTTTCTGCCAAAATCACGTCACGAAACAAATTCGTTACTGGAACTTCTGCCGTTGGAATCAAGTACAAATCATCGGTTTTGTCGTGGTACATTTGCCCTTCTTTGTCCGGCAATTGTCCAGTTCCGTATGCCGAAGCTTCGTTGACCATATGTGGCACCTGTACTTCATTGTAACCTGCAGCGGTGTTTTTGTCCAAGAAATAATTGATCAAGGCACGTTGCAACTTGGCTCCTTTTCCTTTGTAAACCGGAAATCCTGCGCCTGTTATTTTGTTTCCTAATTCGAAATCTATAATGTCATATTTTTTTACCAGTTCCCAATGTGGCTGTGCGCCTTCTTGCAAAACTGGAATATCGCCTTCTTGGAAAACATTCAAATTGTCGTCTGCTGATTTTCCTTCAGGAACAATATCTGCTGGAAGGTTCGGTAAAGTGTATAGTTTCTCTAAAAGATCGGCCGCAAAAGCATCTGCTTTTTCAGATAAGTCTTTGCTTTTTTCTTTCAACAAAACGGTTTTTTCTTTGAGAATGGAGGCTTTGGCTTTCTCACCAGCCTTCATCAATTCGCCAATGTCTTTGGATAATTTATTAGATTCGGCCAAAGTATTGTCTAATTCTACTTGGGTAGCACGACGGGTTTCGTCTAGTTTTACCACTTCTTCCACAACGCTTTTGGCATCCATATTTCTTTTTGCCAAAGCTTGGATTACTTTTTCCTGATTTTCTCTAATAAATGCAATTTGTAACATATCCTGATTTTTAAAAAGCTAACTTTATATTAACGGGAGCAAATTTAAGGAAATGTTTGGTAGAAATAAGACAAAAGTTTTTTAAGAAAAGCTATATCACGAAGATTCGCAAAAGAGTCACAGAGATTCACGAAGTTTTCTATAATTATTCAAAATTCTTCGTGTTCTTTAGTTTTTTTCTTGGCGTGTCTTTGTGAAATAATTACCTATTCCCTCTTAATCTCGTGACCCACAAATTCTTCCAAAACTTCGAACATTTCGTCCACTGAAAGCACTTCGGTATCGGGATGAGATTTTAGGAAATTAGCATTCAAGGCGATTAGATTTTCATCCAATTCGAAGAAAGTATCATTTATCAACATATCTCGTACCGGGTTGACACCTTCGAATTTTCCTTTCAGGAATTTATCCAATTTAATGTTGCTCATCAAACGGATTTTTTTGGCATTTTCTTGAAATAAAGCCAAGTGTTTTTCGGCTCCAATCAAGGCCAATCCTTCTTCAATTAATTCGTTGAGTTCCTTGTTCCATTTGGAATCATGCACAAATTGGGCAAAGTTTCCCTGAATGTATTTCGAGGCATAATAATCCAGATAATAACTCATCAGGGCATCTTCGTGAATCAAGTCGTCGTCTATTTTTTCCTCTCGCATCAGGTTGATGACCGAAATATTGGAGTTGATGATGTCTTGAGGATTTTCGCTGTTGACTGCGGTTTCCGAGATAATGATTCTGCCGAATTCCATAGGGTTTGTGTTTGAAGGTTTGCGGCAAATTTCCGTTAAATAAAAGCAGAAAAGAAATTTATTGCCTTTTTATATTATTTATAGTTTCCTAAACCTAATACTAATCCGAGTCCGACATAATTGTATTTACCAAAATTGCCAAACAATTTTAATCCATAACCAAAATCTGTACCCCCCTTTTTACTGAAAAATTTTAAGTTAAACTCATAAGGAAAACCCAAAGTGGTTTTAGAATATATCTCGGTAGCATTGGATTTAAAAATACTGAAAGTGTTTACATCTACATATTCTGAATAAAAAAGCACTGACAATCCTGCACTTGCACTCAACGACATACCACCAAAAGGACGGTAAAAACCTACCGTAATTGGAAAACTATCCAAACGATAGTGCTTATAATAATTTAAATTTGTCCCTTCTTCCACATACTCCAAGCCTCCTTGTTTGTTATCCATAACATAACCAAAACCGAATAAAACATTAGCATACATTGCATTAATGCTTCCACCTCCTGCAAAACCATCGACATAACCAAAAGCGCCTCCTGCAAAGAGATCAAAATACCCAATTGAAGATTTGGCAGCGTTTTTTGGGATGCTATCATTAGAGAATTCAACTTGTGAAAAAATTGTACTCACCGTGAATATCGAAAAAAAACAACAAAAGTAGAACTGTCTCATATTGATTTCGATTAAGTTAATAACATACAGATAGTTAAAGGTATAAAAAATATCAACTCCAGTAAAGTTGTTATTCATTTATTATAATCGCATTTACCCTAAATCATCTGCCTTCTTTTGCTGATTCATTTTGGCAACCAAGGCTTTCAATCGTAAGGCTTTTTCTTTTTTCTCTTCTTGTAATTTAGCTTTTTTCCGATTGAGCAATTTGGTGTGCAAAGCCTTGTTTTTGGTGTTTTTTTCAGGTCCTTTGGGCATAGTTGATAGTCTTAGAATTTCTGATTCTTATCTTCTTCAAAATTTTCCAATTCTTTTTTTACTTCTTCTAGTAATTGTTTTTCGGTTGGAAGGTATAAATTGTATTGACTGGCTATGATGTTTTTATTGTTTTCGGGTAAGGAAAATTTAACCACACCATCGTTTTTATTGGCGCAAAGTAAGATTCCAATGGTTGGATTTTCGTTGTCGTTTTTCTCAATTCGATCGTAATAGTTGACATACATTTGTAACTGACCTATGTCTTGATGGGTCAATTTTTCGGTTTTGATTTCGATAATTACGAAGCATTGCAACAAGCGATTGTAAAAAACCAAATCCACAAAAAAATCATCCCCATCGATATGAATTCGTTTTTGTCTGGCGATAAAGGCAAAACCATTTCCCAACTCCAACAAAAAATCTTGCAGATGCGTAATAATAGCCGTTTCTAAATCTCTTTCATAGTAGGAAGCTTCCCGTTTTAACTCCAAGAATTCCAAAACCATTGGGTCTTTTATAATCTGTCTGGCATCCGATGGCAATTTTTCGTTTCTAGCCACCGCCAAAACGTCTTTTCTGTCGCTACTCATCAAAAGGCGCTCCCAAAGACTCGTATTTATTTGACGTTCTAATTGTCTGGATGTCCAATTATTTTTGACACTTTCGGCAATATAAAATTCTCTTTTGTCGTCATTATCAAGCGAAAGCAACAACTTATATTGTGTCCAATTCAATTGCGTCCGCAGTGCGGACACAATTGGGAAGGTGCGGTAAAACTGGCGATACCAATTTAATTGGCGATAAGAAAAACCACTTCCATATTCAGGTTGCAATTGCTCTGCAAGGAATTTTATCAAATAGGTTCCGTAATCGGCGCGGTCTTTTCCTTGTTGTTCTTCTTCAAAAATACGTTTGCCAATTGTCCAATACATAAGTGTTCGCTCATTGTCCACAGCTCTTATGGCTTTGTCTTGGGCAGTGGCAATAATCGCCTTTATATCTGGAATTATGGATTGATTTTGAAGCATTTGGAATGAATTATTGATGTGTTACAAACATACTGAAATTTAGGTAACTTATATTAAAAATTGAATTGTGTCCGCAGTGCGGACACAATTCAATTTTTAATCAATAATTTGTTAAAAATCTAAGTCTATCTTCTGAATTAAATAGATATATCTTTCCATTGAATTTTAAAACTTGCGATTCCTTTTTATTTTTATGAATGATTTTATCATTATTTTCATTTTCAAAATCTGTTATTTTTCCTTTTTCGTATTTAAAAAATTTAGAAATTTTTAAATCAAAAAAACCATTCGTTGCACTATCAGAAATACTTATTGTTGAATTTCGGGTTTCTTTTTCTAAAACATCTCCATCTAATGAATCACTGTTTTCAATTTGAATTGGATATGCATATACTAATTTTATAATTTTATTTCCATCCAATGCTAGTATAGAAAATTTAGTTTCATCATAACCAACATCGTGAGCACTTACATAATAAAGAGTTGATAACATGATTCCTGTAATATTTTCATTAAGTTTAATCAATTTTTTAAAAATTTCTGTTTTTTCAACTTTTAGAGCTTCATTTTCATAAACACAAGATTCATCATCTAGTACTTTATCAATTATCCTACCATTAGATTTATTGACAAACACATAGATTCTTTCGAGATAGTCACCATCATTTTCTTCCCAATTTTCAATACCCTCTTTCCATTTTTTAGCTACGTAAGTTATAGTAAAAAAAGCTGTTTCATCACTATAAACTATTGAACTTGTTTTATTAGTTTCAATATCCTCATATTTAATTTTCAAATTAGTTGCCACTTTTGACAACAAAACTAAATCCAATTCTTTGGAGAAATCTGAATCTTTTTCATAATTATAAATAGGTGTTTCTACTTCTTTTATTTCAGATTCTTTTGGAGTAATTACAACTGAATCTTGTATTTTTTCTGGTTCAATTGGTTTTTCACTTTTCCCGCAAGAAATTAAAAATAAAAGTGTTACAATTGTAAGAATCTGATTTTTCATAATTTGATGTTTCTCTAAAACAAGTCAAATATAACATTTTCTTACAAATATCAGTTCTGCAAACTAAAGAAAGTTATGGCAAAACCAAATCCCCTAGCCCCGATAGCAGTGAAAATCCTTTTGCTTTTTCCTTTAAAAAGCAAAAGATTGCAACGTATAGCGGGAAACAGCTCCTAATCCTTCGACTTCGCTCAGGATGACAATAAATAATTCCTTATTTTTGCAGCAAATTAAACTGAATTATGTTACAGAATCCAAAAAGATATACCATTACGGCGGCATTGCCTTACACTAACGGACCCATTCACATTGGGCATTTGGCGGGTGTTTACGTGCCTTCGGATATTTATTCTCGTTATTTAAGATTGCAGGGAAGAGACGTTTTGTTTGTTTGTGGAAGCGACGAACACGGCGTGGCGATTTCGATGAAAGCCAAAAAAGAAGGCGTTACGCCCCAGGAAGTAATCGACAAATACGATGGAATTATCCGAAAATCTTTCTCGGATTTTGGAATTTCGTTTGACAATTATTCCAGAACTTCGGCCAAAATTCATCACGAAACGGCTTCGGAATTTTTTAAAGCGCTGTACGACAAGGGTGATTTTATCGAGGAAGTGACCGAGCAATTGTATGATGCCAAAGCAGACCAATTTTTGGCAGACCGTTTTGTGGTGGGAACTTGCCCGAAATGTGGCAACGAAGAAGCCTATGGCGACCAATGCGAAAAATGTGGTTCGACCTTGAATGCCACGGATTTGATTAATCCAAAATCGACCATTACGGGAGAAACTCCTGTTTTGAAATCGACTAAACACTGGTTTTTGCCTTTGGATCGTTACGAAAATTTCTTGAAAGAATGGATTCTCGTTGGTCATAAAAATGACTGGAAACCCAATGTTTACGGACAAGTAAAATCCTGGATTGATGGTGGCTTGGAACCTCGCGCGGTAACTCGCGACCTCGATTGGGGAATTGATGTTCCTGTTGAAGGTGCCGAAGGAAAAAAATTATACGTTTGGTTTGACGCGCCAATTGGCTACATTTCTTCTACGAAAGAATGGGCTGCTAGAGAAGGAAAAGACTGGGAACCGTATTGGAAAGATCAGGATACAAAACTGGTTCACTTCATCGGAAAAGACAATATTGTTTTTCATTGCATCATTTTCCCGGCGATGTTGAAGGCAGAAGGAAGTTATATTTTACCGGACAATGTGCCTGCCAATGAGTTCTTGAATTTGGAAGGAAACAAATTATCCACGTCTAAAAACTGGGCGGTTTGGTTGCACGAATATTTGGAAGAATTTCCAAATCAACAAGACGTTTTGCGTTATGCTTTGACATCGAATGCGCCGGAAACCAAGGACAACGATTTTACCTGGAAAGATTTTCAGGCGAGAAACAACAACGAATTGGTAGCGATTTTTGGAAATTTCATCAATCGTGTGGTGGTGTTGACCAATAAATATTACGAAGGAATTGTTCCAACTCCAAACGAACTTTCGGAAGTGGACGAACAAACTTTGACCGAATTAAAAGCCTATCCAGCGGTGATTTCGAGTTCGATAGAGCGTTACCGATTCCGTGAAGCTTTGGGCGAATTGATGAATGTTGCCCGATTGGGAAATAAATATTTGGCCGACGAAGAGCCTTGGAAAATGGTAAAAACCGATCCAGCTCGCGTGCAAACCCAAATGTATGTGGCTTTGCAAATTGCGGCTGCTTTGAGTTCACTTTGCGAACCTTTCTTGCCTTTCACGGCTGCAAAATTATCCAGAATTCTTAATATCAAAAATCCAATAGATTGGAAAACGGTTGCTGATGATTCTGATTTAATTCCAGCCGGACATCAAATTGGCGAAGCAGAATTGCTTTTCGCCAAAATTGAAGACGAAGAAATCCAAAAACAAATAGACAAATTGGAAGCCACCAAAACCGCCAACACTGCCGAAAACAAAGTCGCAGAACCTCAAAAAGACCTAATTCAGTTTGAGGATTTTGCCAAAATGGATTTGCGTGTGGGAACGATTCTCGAAGCCGAAAAAATGCCGAAAGCCAACAAATTGCTAATCCTGAAAGTAGATACCGGAATTGACGTTCGCACGATTGTTTCGGGAATTGCCGAGAGTTTTAAACCCGAAGACATCATTGGAAAACGAGTGACTGTTTTAGTAAACTTGGCTCCAAGAAACCTTCGTGGCGTGGAAAGTCAAGGAATGATTTTGATGACCAACAACGCCGAAGGAAAACTGGTGTTCGTAAATCCAGATGCGGATGGTGTTGCGAATGGCGAAACGATAAATTAAAAATTAGCCACCAATTCACGAATTTAAAAAACTTTAAAAATTCGTGAATTCGTGGCAAAAAAAATAAAAATGAACCTAAAAGTAATTGCCTTCGACGCTGACGACACCTTGTTTGTAAACGAACCTTATTTTCAGGAAACGGAGAAAAAATTTTGTGGGTTGATGAGTGATTATTTGTCACATCAAGGGATTTCGCAGGAACTTTTCAAGATTGAAATAGACAATTTGAAAATCTACGGCTACGGAATTAAAGCGTATATTCTTTCGATGATTGAGGCGGCGATGAAAATTTCGAACAATACCATTCCTGTTGAAGTCATTGAAAAAATCATCGAATACGGCAAAGAATTACTCGAAAAACCCATCGAATTATTGGACGGCGTGGAAGAAACCTTGCAAGCTTTGCACGGAAAATATAAACTCGTTGTCGCGACCAAAGGCGATTTGTTGGATCAACGCCGCAAACTACACAATTCGGGATTAGGCCAGTATTTTCACCACATCGAAGTGATGTCGGACAAACAGGAAAGGGATTATTCGGATTTGATGAAACGTTTGGAAATTCAACCCGAGGAATTTTTTATGATTGGCAACTCGCTGAAATCGGATGTTTTGCCGGTTTTGGCACTTGGCGGACACGCCGTTCATATTGCGTTTCACACGACTTGGGCTCACGAAAGAATCGATTTCAAGGTGGAACACGAAAATTTTTATGCTTTCGAAAAAATAACCAACGTCTTGAAGATTTTAAGTTAAATGCAAAAAGGATTTTTCGAACAATTCACTCATTAGACTTAATTAAAAAAGTGCAAGTCAAAGTTTGAAATAAAATTCTAATAAATTTTTTTCTATTCCCCCCAAATTTTAAATCGTGTCAAATGAACTAATAAATTGGCACAATTTTAGTAAATGAAAAAGTATGAAAAAACTACTTCTTTTTTTGCTTCTAACATACAAATCAACATTGTTGGGTCAAACAATATTGACTTCTTTTCCATTAGATTTGACACATTCGAAAGAAAACAACTAAATCCTAACTGTTGAGAATATACGAACACACAATGTGTTTGTTTTTGCAACAGATAAAAAAAACATCACCATTTTAAAATACAATAGTGCTTTATTTCTAACCGATCAATATAGCTTACAAGTAAATCAAAACTGTAAATCATTGATTGGATATAGTTTTGGCGAAGATGGAAACCCAACTCTTTATTGGTCTTCGGAAGGATTTAATACTATTTTAATTGTCAAATATTATTTGGAAAACAAAACTTGTGAAATTTTAAATTTTAAATATTCTTTTTGGGATCAGGATGTAGTCGCATCATTTCAGAAGAATAATATGTTTTATATTCTTTCCAAATACAAATATAAGCAAGCACTAAATGTCCATACTTTTAGAGATAAAAAGGTAGAAGAAAGAATTTTTGACTTTTCTGGTTTTAAATTTCAAAATCAAAATACCCAATTCTTGACATTTAATCAAGTCATTATAAAAAATCCCATTGAAAAAATTGAAGTGGATGATTATAATCCTTTGTACAAAAGCACCAAAAAAAGTAAAGTATATATGCTGGAAGACGAAATTATTTTAACATTGGATCATAACTCAAAAAAGACCCAAGTATTTGAACTTAATTTGAAAAGCCACGATTTAAACGAAAAAACATTCATTCAATCAAGCCTTCAAACGCCCAAAAAAATAAGTAATTCATTCTATCAAGATGGCAAGCTTTACCAAATTAACGCCAGTGAATCGGAACTTTTGCTCGATATAAAAGATTTTAATACTAGCCAAACCATAAAAAGCGTTAAAGTCTCCGAAAATGAAACAATTTCTTTTAATAACTCCCCATTAGTCATTCAAAAAGACAACAGAAAACCAATAGAATTAAAAAAAACAAAAAAATTTCTTGAACATCTATTCCTTTTAGATATAGGTTTATCTGTTTTTAAAAAAAATCTAAATACTTTGATTGCTGTGGCTGGAACTCCAAAAGAGGAAGAACCTTATAAGCCATCTGCTTTGGATTACGAATTTTTTGGAGGAAACGTTCCCTACATCTATCATACTGAAAGTGTTTATTTTGAAAGCATATTGGATTCTAATTTTGAGTTCATACATCAAAAAGAAGAGCCTCATGCTATTGACAACATTTTTTATTTTTTAAACACAAATAAAAAAATAACATCAAAAAGCATATTAAAATTTAAAGATTTTTATATCTTAGGCTATTACGATGATATTGCAAAACAATATATTATGCGTAAATTTACAGATGGATTTTTTTGAGGAAAAACTTCCACTCGAAGCGATTTGATGATAGTCAACTCACAAAAATAGGTTCCGTTTCATACCACTTGGGCACACGAAAGAATTGATTTCAAGCTGCAACACGAAAACATTTACACCTTCGAAAAAATAATGAATATTCTAAAAATAATACAACTGTGAAAACCCTTTTAGATATAGAAAACTGGCCCAGGAAAGAACATTTTCAATTTTTCAAACAATTTGAAGAACCTTTTTTTGGTTTAACCCTTGAAATAGATTGCACCAAAGCCTATGCCACTGCCAAAGAATTAGAATCTTCCTTTTTTGTTTATTATTTGCACAAAACCCTGGTTGCCGTAAACACTATTGAATGCTTTCGGTATAGAATACATAACGATGCTATTTACGTTTACGACAGGATTGATGTTTCGGCAACTATACTGCGTGAAGACAACACTTTCGGTTTTTCGTTAATTGAATACTCTCCAAATTTTGAAGTTTTTACAAAAAACGCATTCCAAGAAATGGAAAGAATACAAAACACATCGGGACTTTTGACCCGTGAATTTCCAAACGATAATTTGATTCATTTTTCGGCTGTTCCTTGGGTTAATTTTACCTCACTTTCTCACGCTAGAAGCTATACCTTTCCGGATAGTTGCCCTAAAATATCTTTTGGAAAAATGATGATTGACACTAATGGGAAGAAAACAATGTCGATGTCTATTCACGCTCATCACGGATTGATGGATGGTTTTCACATCGGTCAATTTGTGGATTGCTTTCAGAAATTGATGAATCAATAATTTAGAATACTGTCTTTTTGATAAATTGGGTTCAAAAATTAACTTATTCGAATAAAATAACTCTCCTTTTAAAGAAATTACAAGGATAAAAATCTTTTTTAAACCAATCTATTCTTTGAATTATTTTAATTAAATTTGCTTAAAACAACAAAATTATGCTATCAAAAAATATAGAAGTCGCGTTAAACAAACAAATTCGCATTGAAGCCGAGTCTTCGCAAATTTATTTATCTATGGCTTGTTGGGCTGAAGTAAATGGATTAGAAGGTATCTCACAATTTATGTATGCACAGTCTGATGAGGAGCGTTTACATATGCTCAAGTTAATAAAATATGTTAACGAAAGAGGAGGTCACGCTCAAATTACAGAACTCAATGCTCCAAAAACTTCTTATGAAACCTTTAAAGGAATGTTTGAAGAATTATACAAACATGAAATTTTTGTTTCGAATTCAATTAATGAATTGGTTCACATCACTTTTCAAGAAAAAGATTATGCAACCCATAATTTCTTACAATGGTATGTTGCCGAACAAATTGAAGAAGAAGCCACTGCCAAAACTATTTTAGATAAAATTAATTTGATTGGAGATGACAAAGGTGGTCTTTATTTATTTGACCGAGATATTCAACAAATTGCTGTTACTGCAGGAACAGTAGCTGCACCAAAATAATTTGAATTTTCAAAAATTTTAATAAATACCTTAAAGAAATTGTTTTTCTATAAGGTATTTTTTTTGAAAATAAAATGACAAATCTTATTTAGAATAAATAAAAATAATATATCTTTGTGTTAGATTTTTAACCCTTCACAAGGTGAGCAAGAAAGAAAAGGAAAAAGAGAAAAAGAAGAAAAAGAAAAAAGATCTTCTTAGCAAAATCAAGAAAGCAGAAAACTGCAAATCTACTTGTTGCGAAAAATATAAAAAAAGCGAAAAGAAACGTTGCGATCGCTGTCCTATGCACGATCTATTCAAAAAAGTTTCCTAAATACAAATGCCCTCCGAATGAGAGGGCATTTTTTTTTAATAGTTAATTCTACAAAGCGTTCAAAAGAGAAATAATATCATCTCCATAATTAGCAGTCCTAATTTCTCCAAAACTTTTAATTCGTTTAAGCTCATCTAAAGTTTGTGGTTTTGCTTTTGCAATTGAAGCCAAATGAGAATTATGGCAAATTCTAAAGCCAGACCAGCCTAATCGTTCAGCCAATTCATTTCTCCATTGTCTTAAAGCCGAATAAATTTTCTTTTCTTCGACCGTTAATTCACTTAAATCAAACGAAGACTTAGTTTCTTTTTTAGGTTCATAAAAAACAACGGCCGACCAAAAATCTACAGTTGAAGTAGTTACAAAATTTGTTGAAGTAAGTTTTACCTCAACAGAGTCTAGAAACTCATTCATTTTGTTCTGATCTACCTGACAAAATTCTTTGCTGAGGCGAATGTTGAAAACTTTGATATTCATGACAAACTAATTTAAAGGATTAGACTATTTTCCTAAAAGCAGCACTTCATTAGCCACTACCTCGGTGATGTATCTTTTCTCTCCGTTTTTATCAAGATAATCACTATAGGTCAACTTTCCTCCTATGGCAATTTCCTTGCCTTTGGTTACATATTTTTCGATAATTTCAGCAGTTTTTCCCCAGGCTTTCACTTTGTGCCATTCGGTTTTTTCTACCTTGTCTCCGTTTTCTTTGTAATAAACTTCATTGGTTGCCAATGTAATATTAGCTACTTTTTTTCCTCCATCAAAAGTTTTGATTTCTGGTTCTTGTCCTACGTGACCGATTAATTGTACTGAGTTTTTCATTGCATTCATGGCGTGTAAAATTTAAATTGTTTATATATAGTTTGTTGAATGACTCGTTCCAATCAACAGGGCAAAGATGCGACAGCTCTAAAATTTTATTCGGTTGATAACTGCTTACTTTCGGTTGTAACTATTTGTAACCGTTTGTAAATGGAAATTATTTACTATATTTGATTGATTTATAAAGAATTATTGATTTTTTATACGTTAACAAATTTCAAGTAAAAATCATAAAAAAGAGATGCTTCATAAAATATTAAAATTTACCGACCTTCATTCTGGAGAAGAAGACAAGAAAAAAGTTTTAGAAAATGTAAAATCTAATATCTCATTTCGGGGTTCAAACTTGTGGATTTTGGCCTGCGCTATTGTGGTTGCTTCGATCGGATTGAATGTAAATTCAACAGCTGTGATTATTGGGGCAATGCTCATTTCACCCTTAATGGGACCAATTATTGGTGCTGGATTTGGACTCGGAATGTATGATTCTGAATTGGTGAAGAAAGCATTAAAAAATCTTTTAATAGCCACAATCGTTAGTTTAGTCGTTTCGACAACCTATTTTTATTTGAGTCCTTTCAAAGAAACTCAATCGGAATTATTAGCCAGAACTTCGCCTAATATTTATGATTTATTGATTGCCTTTTTTGGTGGTCTTGTAGGAGTGATTGCTATCACAAGAGTCGAAAAAGGAAACCCGATTCCGGGAGTTGCCATCGCAACAGCATTAATGCCTCCTTTGTGTACTGCTGGATATGGATTGGCCATTGGCAACCTAAAATTCTTTTTGGGCGCTCTGTTTTTATACACCATAAACTGTGTCTTTATTTGCATTTCAACTTTTCTAATCGTTAAATATTTAAAATATCCAGCAGTAAAACAAGTCGATGTCAAACGTCAAAAACAAATAAAATATGGCATTTCTGCCTTGACTCTAGCCTTAATGTTACCCAGCATCTTTTTTGCTTATACCCTATTTGATGAGAAAAAAACGAGTCAAAAAATCAATCTTTTTATTGAAAATGAATTTACAAATAAAGGTTATACTATTTTGTATAAAAACATAAATCTAAATACCAGTCCTAAAAAAATTGAACTTGCTTTTTTAAGACAAAAATTTAATACTAACGAAATTAAGTCACTTAACAAATCCCTAAACAATTATCAAATTGAGAATACAGAATTGCATATTAAACAAGATACAATAGACATAAAAAAATATATTATTGACCAAATCCAATCTGGAAAAACAAATTTGGACACCAAAGACATCACAATCAATCAATTGAAAAATGAAATTGCATCCAATACATACAACAATAAAGAATTACTGGAAGAAATAAAAATCATTTTCCCCCAAGTCGAAAACATCTCGATATCCAATCATAGCTTTATTAAAAATAAAGACAGTGCTTATGTTCGCCCCGTTTTAATTTACGATTCTAAGACCAATTTAACTGATGAATCCAAACAAAAACTAAAGTTGTGGTTGCAAAAAAGACTCTCCAAAGATAAAATTGAAATTTATAAACAAGAAACCAATTAACAGATAAGGATTGTTTCTAAAATTAAAGAAAAATGAACCTTCAAACCCTCGAAAAACTAAAATTCCCAATTGGTGAATTTCATAAAACCGATTCTATTTCAAAAACTGATATAGAAAATTGGATTGCCACTATTGAAGCTTTTCCATCCAAAATAAAAAGTCTGACCCAAAGTCTTTCTATCGAAGAATTGAACTGGATTTACAGACCAAAAGGATGGTCGATAAAACAAGTCGTGCATCATTGTGCCGACAGTCATATGAATAGTTTGATTCGATTTAAACTGGCTTTAACCGAAGATGTTCCCGACATAAAACCCTATGAAGAGCAACTTTGGGCTGAACTCGCCGATGGCAATTCGAATGATATTTCTCCATCACTTCAAATCATCGAAGGTGTTCACGCTCGTTGGGTGCTACTTTTGAAATCTTTTGGAACAAAAGAATTAAAGAAACAATTCTTTCATCCTGGCAATATGAAAATAGTTAGTTTGGAGGAAAACATTGGGGTTTATGCTTGGCATTGCAACCACCATTTGGCACATATTGAACAAGCCTTGTTGTATAAAGGTCAGTTTTAAGAAATAAATGTCAAACCATTAAGAACATTAAGGCTCAATAAGAAAAAACAAAACTTAATTTTCTTAATGCTCTTAATGGTTTAAAAAAAACGGTAAAAAAGAAAAACTATGAACAAAACCTGCCTAGAATGTGGAGACAAAATTGTGGGTCGAGAAGACAAAAAGTTTTGCAGCGATGGTTGTCGCAATGCCTACAACAACAAAATTAACAAAGACAGCACCAATTTTATGCGCAACGTGAACAACAAATTGCGCAAAAATTACCGCATTCTATCGGCATTAAATGTGGATGGAAAAGGAAAAACCACCAAATCAAAACTATTGAGCAAGGGATTCGATTATGAGTTTTTTACCAATATTTTGCAGACCAAAACAGGAAATACCTACTATTTCGTGTACGACCAAGGCTATCGCGCATTGGAAGACGACTATTATATGCTAGTCAAAAAAGAAATTTAGAACCCAATTCTATCCCCGATGAAAAAAAACTATTCCTCTATATTATCCGTATTATTTATTCTTGGTTTCCTTGGATTTGTCTTCTTCACGATGATGCCTCAATGGACATCGGCCGAAGATGATTCGCTTTCGGAGTTTTCGACCCAAAGAGCTTTGGAACAAGTGAAAAACATTTCGCAAAAACCGCATTTTGTAGGTTCCGAAAATCACGATGTCATCGCAAATTATTTGGTAAAAGAACTCCAAAATATGGGTTTGGAAACTTCCATTCAAGAAGGGAATTCCTTTTCGGATTGGGGAACTTTGACCAAATGCAAAAATATTCTAGCTCGAATAAAAGGTAGCAACAGCAACAAAGCCTTGCTCCTGCTTTCGCATTATGACAGCGCACCGCATTCCTATTCTTTCGGCGCGAGCGATGCTGGTTCGGGCGTGGCAACGATTCTCGAAAGTATTCGCGCTTTCGTTTACAACAAAAAACAACACAAAAACGACATCATCATTCTGTTTACCGATGCCGAAGAATTGGGATTGAATGGCGCGGCACTTTTTGTAACCCAACATCATTGGGCAAAAGAAGTCGGTTTGGTCTTGAATTTTGAAGCCCGAGGAAGTTCCGGCCCAAGTTATATGTTGATGGAAACCAATGCCGGAAATGCCGGATTGGTCAACCAATTTGCTGCTGCCAACGCCCAATATCCCGTTTCAAATTCCTTGATGTACAGCGTTTACAAAATGTTGCCCAACGACACCGATTTGACAGTTTTCAGGGAACAAGGCAATATTCAAGGCTACAATTTTGCCTTTATCGACGGGCATTACAATTACCACACGGCGCAAGACGACCTCAATCATTTGAGCAAAAATACCTTGGCACATCAAGGAAAATACCTGATGCCGTTGTTGGATTATTTTTCGAATGCCGATTTGAACAGCACCCAAGCCACTGAAGACAACGTTTATTTTTCGATTCCATTTAGTTTCATCAGTTATCCATTTAGTTGGGTTTGGCCAATGGTGATTATCGCATTGGTAATCTTGCTTTTTTTGATTTTCATTGGCATTGGCAAACGCATTTTGTTTTTTCCTGAAATGGCGAGAGGATTTATTCCGTTTTTGGGATCACTAATCGTTTCTGGATTAGTTACTTTTTTGGGATGGAAATTATTGCTGATTCTCTATCCACAATACAACGATTTGCTCAACGGATTTACTTATAACGGACACGATTATATTGCGGCTTTCACGCTGTTGAGTTTGGCTTTTTGCTTTGCATTTTACCAAATTTTCTCTTTCAAAAAAGTGACGATGAACCATTTTATCGCGCCATTATTCTTTTGGATTCTCATTAATGGATTGCTGGCTTTCTTCCTAAAAGGCGCAGGATTTTTGATTATTCCCGTTTTCTCGGGATTGCTGATGTTGGCTTCTTTTGTATTAACTCAAAAGTCGAAATGGGTTTTGAACCTCTTTTTGGGCATTCCGGCCTTGCTGATTCTTGCTCCATTTATCCAAATGTTTCCGATAGGTTTGGGGCTTAAAGTTTTGTTTGGCAGCGCCATTCTAACCGTCATTGCTTTTGGATTGTTGTTGCCCATTTTTGGCTCGTTTATACGAAAAGGAAAAGCTTCGTTACTGTTTCTTCTACTGGCAATTGGATTTTTCGCCAAAGCCCACTATTTCTCGGGTTATGAAGCAGGGAAAGCCAAATCCAATAGTTTGGTTTATATTTTGGATGCCGACAAAAACAAGGCCACTTGGGCTACTTATGACACCAATCTCGATGAATGGACCAAAACCTATTTAGGCCAAAACCCTAGAGATGCCGCGGCATTAAGCTCCATTTCTTTGCCCAGCAAGTACAATTCTTTTTTTACTTTCACTGCCAATGCACCAATGAAAGTGCTGTCGAGACCAAGCATCGAATTCCTGAAAGACAGCATTATTGGCGGCAATCGCTATTTGAAAATCCGAATCACCCCCACCCGAAAAGTGAATCGTTATGATGTTTTTGCCAATGAAAACCTAGTTATTCAAAACTTCAAGGCCAATGGTTTGTCTTTATTGGGACAAAAAGGTTCCAAATACGAACGAAAAGGCAAGAAATTGTTGAGCTACTATGTGGTGGATCAACTTCCATTGGAAATAGAATTTAGCGTTGCCACTTCGAGTGTTTTGAATTTGGATTTACTGGAAAGTTCTTTCGACTTGATGAATAATCCATTATTTACAATGGCAAAAAGAGCCGATTGGATGATGCCGACGCCTTTTGTGTTGAATGATGCCGTGATTATTAAACAGAAAATAAAACCTTCGCCAAAAACGGTTAAACCGATTTTTGTGAATGCTGGAAATGCGGTTATAAAAGATAGTTTGAGAAAATGATTATAGACTTTTTAAATAAAAAAAACATTTATAATTACAATTCATATTTTTATATCTTCACAAAAAAATCTTTAACCATATCATTTTAAGCGAATTATCTATATTTAAGCTTTAATTTTTTTTACACGGAATATTAACCAACTTGTTTTACACATTATGAAAAAAACATTTTTATTGCCTATTATTTTATGTTTCTTCTACAACATAAATAGCTCCGCCCAGACACTACAAGATATGAGTAGTATTATGACTGCTGATAATCAAATTGTAATTTATACTGCTAAGGAAATTATTACTATGGATTCTTCAAGACCAAAAGCTGAGGCTGTGGCAGTACAAAACGGAAAGATTCTAGCCGTAGGGACTAAGGAAGAAGTAAGCAAAATATTAGGTGATAAAAAAGCACGATTGGATAAAACATTTAATGATAAAGTCATAGTGCCTGGATTTATTGCACAACACGACCATCCTGTTTTAGCAGCACTAACTATGGCTTCTGAAGTACTTTCCATAGAAGATTGGGAATTGCCTGATGGAACTGCAAAAGCAGTCAAGGATAAAAATGATTTTATGACTCGTTTAGCTGCCGCTGAGAAAAAAATGGAGGATCCCGAGGAAGCCTTGGTTACTTGGGGCTATCATCCCAATTTTTATGGCAAGCTTACCAAAGCTGATTTAGATAAAATCAGTACGACTAGACCTATTTTGGCTTGGTTACGTTCTTGCCATGAAATGGTAATGAATAGCGTTGCTCTTGAAAAATATGGGGTGACTTCCGATTTAATAAAAACCTGGGGCGAAACCCCACAAAAACAATCGGTATTAGCTGAAGGCCGTTTTTGGGAACAAGGTATGTTTGCCGTAGCACCTAAAATAGCAACGGTTTTGGCCACCCCTGAAAAACTACAAAAAGGCTTATTCATCACCAGAGATTACATGCATTCTAAAGGAATTACTTTTGGGAATGAACCTGGAGGAATTTTAGTAAAACCTTTGCAAGATGGCGTAAATAGAGTGATGTCATCGGATGAGATGCCTTTCCGTTGGAGTTTTATGGCCGATGGAAAAACCTTATGCGATAAATACAAAGATGATAAGCAGGTAATTGAAGAAGCAGAGAAATTGGAAAGTTGGTACAATGGAAGAACATCTTTGGCAAAAAAACAAGTGAAACTGTTTTCAGATGGTGCTATTTATTCTCTTTTAATGCAAGTGAGAGAACCTTATACTGACAAACATCACGGCGAATGGATGACCGATTTACCTGTTTTTGAACGTGCTTTTAAAATATTTTGGGATGCAGGGTATCAAATTCACGTTCACGTAAATGGTGATGCCGGTTTGGATCGCGTATTGAATACTTTAGAAAAAAATCAAAAAGCGAATCCTCGTATTGATCATCGTACAGTGATTGTTCACTTTGCTGTAAGTGCGAAAGATCAGGTTGACCGATTGGCTAAATTGGGTTGTATCGTAAGCGGAAATCCATATTATCCTGTAGCCTTGGCAGATAATTACAGTAAAAATGGTTTAGGTCCAAAACGAGCAGAAAGCATGGTACGTATGGGAGATGTAGAAAGAGCTGGGGTGTCTTATTCTTTCCATAGCGATATGCCTATGGCACCAGCAGACCCTTTATATTTAATGTGGTGTGGAGTAAATAGATATACAACAGGAGGCCGCGTAGTTGCTCCCGAACAAAAAGTTTCCAGAGAAGGAGCCTTAAAATCTGTCACTATTGACGCAGCATATTCCTTAAAGGTGGAAGATCAAATGGGATCACTTGTGGTTGGAAAATTGGCTAATTTCACCATTCTTGAAGAGAATCCCATTAGTTGTGATGCCATGAAAATCAAAGACATCAAGGTTTGGGGTACGGTTTCTGAAGGAAGAAAACAACCTGTTGGCGGTAAGTCCACCAAAGTATTATTGGGCTTCAATACAAGTGAACTCGATGACTTTTCGCAAGGTGCTTTAGATCATGTTTTGAAAATTCTAGCGGCACACGAAGATTAAAAATTCTAGTCAATTATCATGTTAAGAATATTTCAAATAGGATGGGTTGTTGGCTTATAGTCTGGAATATGTACCAATTATAGTACCCGTTTTAGCAATGCACATTTCAAGTCATTTTAGTGTCGTGAATACAAAAGGTTTGGAACTTTTGAAAATTAATGCCTCTAAACCAGATTCCAAAGGAGGATTGATTCCTCGTATGCCGAAAAGTAAAAAACCTAATGTTGTGTTGGAAGAACTGGCAGGTATTCCTTAATATGCTAAAAATTCTTATCCCAAAAGATGCTAAAATTGGAGATTATTTTATGGATAAAGGGCAAGAAATGGCACTAAGTTATTATACCACTTCGAGTGTTTTGAATTTGGATTTACTGGAAAGTTCTTTCGATTTGATGAGCAATCCGTTGTTTCAAATGGCAAAAAGAGCCGATTGGATGATGCCAACGCCTTTTGTTTTGAATGATGCCGTGATTATTAAACAGAAAATAAAACCATCGCCAAAAACGATTAAACCAATTGCCTTGAATGTTGTAAATGTAATTCAAAAAGATAGTTTGGGGATTGAAAAAGACAGTTTGAGGAAACCGTAATAATATATAATCACAAATTGTGATGACATATAAACAGTAGAAATACAATTCCAGCAGGAAATTAATAGCTATATTAGCTGAAAAACAGAGCTATTTGTGGCACAAAGTCAACCCAAATTGGGCGGATTGGAGCCATTTTATGGCTGGTATATACAAGTTAGCAGTAATAATTCAGAACAAAAATTCTAAATAGAACTTATGAATAAAAAAGCCAAAAGATGGCTATTAATATTATGCTTTTTGTCAATTTTAGTTTTCTTGTTTTTTAAATTTAATGAGAGAATTAAATTGGTAGAATTGACTTCAATTAATGTCGAAACAGAAAACCAATTGGATGTTGAAAAAGTAATAGTTTATCAAGGTTATTATACAATAAACAGAAAAAGTGACGCCGAAATGTTTGACGACAAATATGACAAAGTTGTGTTTGAAGGAAATGGAACTGGAAAAATTAAAACGGAATATGGAGAAAATGATTTTTTAGTAACCTATGACAATAAATATTATTTCCAATTTAGACAGATTTGTACAAACGACAATGACCATTACAAATACAATCTCAAGATTTTAAAGAAAGACAACAGAATTTATTTAAAAGCAGACATTGATGGTGGAATGAACTTTGAAAGAGAAATGAACCTGATAAGCAATGCAGGAAAATTGAGATGTAATAAAATGATTGATGATGAAAAAGGTCATTACAATGGATTGGAATTAGATTAAAATTACTACTGCTAACAGCTAGAGTTTCGTTGCGTGCGCAGCACGAACAATGAGACTCGTGTTGAACGGAACCGAGTACCTGCCGTTAACACTATGGACTTATCGTAAAGTTTTGAGAGAGAATAGTAAGAGGATTTAGTGTCCTCTTTTTTTTGGTGTAGTTTGAGCTTGGTTTTCTTGTGTTTTCCTTCACTTTTGGGCATACCTACCCTTACCCATAAATTAGCTTTTACAGGGAATTGAGTTTTGGCCTCCGCCAAGATACCAAGCAGGCGGACCACGCTGGTCAAAAACGGCTATCCGGTGCAAATTGCCTGTTTTGCAACAAGGACACTTGGGCAAAAAGGGCTTCTTTTCTGCTTTTTCCAAGACTTTTACTTGAAGTTTTTCTTGTAAAAGTTTCAGCTTCTCGCGCTTCCAAGTGCTGCTCAAAAAACCATAATGACGGATTTTTACAAATCGTTTGGGCAAAATATGCAAGGCAAACCGTCTGATAAATTCCTGATGCGTGAGCTTCATTTGTTTCTTGACGCCCGCTACTCGATAATCTTTGTAGTCAAAAGTCACATTTTCGCTGTCAATACTTTTGATTCTGTTATTGCTAATGGCAATTTTATGGGTGTATCGCCCCAGATATTCCACCACCGACTTGGGACTTCCAAAAGGTTTTTTGGCAAAAACTACCCAAGGTTTCTGCCATAATTCCTGCCGAATCCGTTCGTATTTTATAGGCTCTTTCGCTTTTAGTTTTTGGCAATATTTAGCCCTAAACACTTTCGATAAGGCCTTGACTGGAAACAGGAATTTGCCATCGGTTTTACTATTTTGCCATTGCCCTCCTTTATGGATTCCACCTCCTGGAACAATACAATGCAAGTGCGGATGCAAACTCAATTGTTGTCCCCAAGTGTGCAAAACGGCAATCATTCCCATTTGCATTTCCTTGGCTTTGCCAAAGGTTTGCAGGGTTTCCCAAGTCGCTTCAAACAAGGTGTCATATACGATTTTTGGATGATTTATTGCCAAAGAATTGATGCTCTCTGGCAAAGTAAAAACCACGTGGAAGTAAGGAACTGGCAAGAGTTCTGTTTCTCGTTTGTCAATCCACTCTTCTCGATTCCTACCCTGACACTTGGGGCAATGTCGGTTTCTGCAAGAGTTGTAACTGATGCTTAGATTTCCGCAACCATCGCAAGCATCGATATGACCGCCTAAAGCTGATGTTCGACATTTTTTGATGGACGATAGCGTACGTAGTTGCCAAGTGTTTAAACCTAGATTTTCTATCTTTGTTCCTAACTGCCCAAGTACATCCGCTACTTCAAAGAGCCGCTGCATTTTTTAAAAAGGCTATCTAATGGACTAAAAATGCGTTGGCTTTCGAGTTGGGCAATCTGTAAATACTCTAAGGTAGTTTCTAAATTTTGGTGTCCCAAAAGATCCTTAAGGGTAATAATATCCATACCGTCTTCGAGTAAATGTGTGGCATAACTGTGGCGCAGTGTATGGACATGAACTTCCTTTTTCACACCCGATGCCTTAGCCACTTGCTTGACCGCCCATTGTACACCACGCTGACTGTAACGACTATCAAAATCACCTCCAGCCCGTTCAATAGGTTGACCGTTGAAGATATAATCCTGGGGTTTTTCGGCTTCGATGTACTTTTTGAGCCCTCGAATCAAGTGTTCCGATAGCGGAACATAGCGGTCTTTTTTGCCTTTGCCCTGCACTACTTTGAGCTGTCTTCTATCGAAATCCAAATCCTGTAATCGTACGCTTCGAACTTCCATACAACGCAATCCACAACCATAAAGCAAACCAATAAGAATGCGGTGTTTGAGTAATTTTGCATTTTGCAACATTGCCCAAACTTCTTCCTTGCTCAATACAACGGGAAGCGTTTTCTCATGTTTTATCGAGGGCAAACGCAGAAATTCATACGGTAATCCTTCGGATTTGAGCAGAAATCGAAGACCGTAAACACAATGTTTAAAGTAAGTTTGCGAGGGGGTTTTGGACTTTTTTTGTTGGTAAAACAAGTAGTCCTGAACTTGTTCGGGGTCCAGCTCCGTTGGGATTTTTCCAAAATACAATGAAATTGAAGCTACATGACGGGAGTAATTATTGAAAGTACTTTGGCTTCTGCCTAAAACCGAAATAGTGCGCTCAAAACGATTTATGAGTTCCTCAAATCCCGGAACTTCTCGCTTGGCTTGGTTTAAGATTTTGTTCTCTCTTAAATCTTCAGGATGCTTTTTTTTGTTGTCATAGTTTACGAATTTTAATTATCTTCGTAAGGTACTAAATCATCGCGAGTGCTACCGAAGGTTTAGTTCAACAGCGGTAGCTGTTGCGCAACCTCACTCAAAAACTAAACTTTCAGAATCAGTATAAAAAACAACCTCGTTTAAGCACATTTAAGCGAGGTTTATTTTTGGTTTTATGTTGTAGTTTTTAA
>NZ_PQVG01000022.1 GCF_002920895.1 Flavobacterium alvei | reverse complement strand
TTATTTTTTAAAAACTACAACATAAAACCAAAAATAAACCTCGCTTAAATGTGCTTAAACGAGGTTGTTTTTTATACTGATTCTGAAAGTTTAGTTTTTGAGTGAGGTTGCGCAACAGCTACCACTGTTGAAGGAAAAGCGAGTTTCCTAATTGATGCTTTGGAAAACTTCAAACTTGATCAACCCATTTTTATTTATGACAATGTAACAGATACTTATAATGACATTAGAAATGGAATGTTTGAAGTAAATCTTCCTGTTGGAGTATTTAATTCTCGTTTTTCTTTGCGATTTAAAGACAATACACTAAATGTTGAGCAAAATACAATTAGCGATGCAATACAAATTAACCACATTCAAAACGACAATTCACTTCTAATCATTAACAAGTCATTAAATACAATTGTCGAAAAAGTTATTCTTTATACTATTCTTGGTCAACCCATATCCAATTGGAAAATTGAAAATCAAGATCAACAAAATATTAAAATTCCAATAAAAAACCTAAGATCAGGCATCTATATTGTCAAACTGCAAACCTCAAACGAGGAAGTCAGCAAAAAAGTAATTGTATTGGACAAATAAAAAAAGACTGTCCATTTGATGAATTTTCATTCATTCAAAGATTAAAAATTATTTTGCATCCCTCCCTACTGCTGTAGCTAAATACAAATTGCCTATAAAAACGAAATATATACTGTTTTATAGGCAATTTTGATTTTCCTACAAATCGGCAACTTTTATTTTATCATATAACGATTATCTCTATTTTAAAATTTGCTATTATTAAACATAAATTCAAAAACCAATCCATCTATTAATTTATTACTACAGTATTTTTTTATTTTCATCAATTAAAAAAGCACTTTTCATCGATAAAAACAAGTCTTTTACCGACAATTTATTTTGCAGATTAAAATATAATCCTTAGGTTTGAATATGCTAAACTACCGCTATATGAAAAAAATTACCTACTTATTGTTATCTGTTTTATTTTTTACAACGTTTTTGTATTCACAATCCACACATGAATCACATAAAACAAAAACAGAACCTAATGAAATTTACAAAAAAATTAAAATAACCAATCCTTCGTCAGAAATGATGA
>NZ_PQVG01000021.1 GCF_002920895.1 Flavobacterium alvei | reverse complement strand
AAAAACAACCTCGTTTAAGCACATTTAAGCGAGGTTTATTTTTGGTTTTATGTTGTAGTTTTTAAAAAATAAGGTACTTAAAAACAAGTATTTCAAGTCATTGAAAGCGGTTTTTAGAGAAGTGGGTACCTTTGTTTGTATTTCACCTACAACTCCTGCTTTTGTTTTTGTTTTTTTGGTAATAAACTTCAAGTATTTCTTGAGATTATAGGTTAAGGCTGCCATCAAAACGTGTTTGTTGGCTTGTTTGATTCCTCGTGTGTTTACTCGCTTCATATTGGTAAAATTGACCAAAATTCCTATTACTGGTTCTACTGTTTTACTCCTTACTCGTACCATTTTCTTGGCATAATATGGGTTTTGGGTGAGTTTTAAGTGCATTCTGTCGTAGTGTTCTTTGTGGATGCTGTCGTCTATCTTTTTATACTTGGTGCTTTTGCCGCAGCATTGTTCTCGTAGTGGACAGTTTTTGCAATCACTCTCACTACTTCGATAGGTACGTTTGGTATAGCCTTTGCTATCGATCTTTTCGCCTTTAAATAGTAAAATGGCTTTGTTTCCTCCTGCTTTTATGCATTCGTACTGATGTAATTCTTTTTTGAAAATAAATCCTTCTCTCTCAGGTTTGTATTGCCCAAAGTTTGGAATGTAGGCATTGATGTTTTTTTGGTTCAAATACTTTAAAGCTTCTCCACTACTGTAACCTCCATCGGCTAAGAGTTCTTCTAATTCAATGCCGTTTTCACTTAGGTTTTGCTCAGTTAGTTCAACTATTTTTTCTAAACATTGACTATCGCGTTTGTCTGCAAAATCAGAACAAGCTCCTGTTATTACGTGATGAGCGTCGTCTACAACGATTTGCCCAAAATAGTTTAATTGTCTTGCTTTTCCTGGTTTTACACTTACCCTGGCATCAGAATCTGTGGGGGAATAATGCGTATGATTCGATACAAATCTCGGACGTATTAAATTACCGTGTTCATCTACTTTATCGATGTTGAAGTTGGGATTGGGTTGGTTTTTATAAGCTTCCTCTTTCCAAGCGTGGTGTTGCTCTACTAATTTCTTTCTCGTGCTTGTAGTTTTAAATTCACTATTTTCTTCTAATTCATCTACAAAAGCACTGGCATCATCCAATACTTCTTTCTCCACTAAACTATCCATAGAAGCATTGGCTTTGATAAAAACGCTATCCACTGCTTGACGTTTGCCTCGAATCATACCTTTGGAAACACATA
>NZ_PQVG01000020.1 GCF_002920895.1 Flavobacterium alvei | reverse complement strand
TCATCATTTCTGACGAAGGATTGGTTATTTTAATTTTTTTGTAAATTTCATTAGGTTCTGTTTTTGTTTTATGTGATTCATGTGTGGATTGTGAATACAAAAACGTTGTAAAAAATAAAACAGGTAACAATAAGTAGGTAATTTTTTTCATAAAATGTGTATTTGAAGTTTCAAACCTAAGAATTATATTTTAATCAACAAAATAAAATATCGATAAAATACATATTTAATCGATAAAAAGCATATATTTATTATTTTTTGAATGTAAAAAGTTACAAAAATAATTTTTACTTGAATTGTTGTTTGAAAAAAGGGGATATAGGAATCAAAAAAAATCAATCTTCAACAAGAATAAAAATTGAGTTTAGATTATTGTTAAAACAAAAAAGCTTCCACTATTGCGGAAGCTTTAAAAATAGAATTTTGAAGATTATTATTGCTTGATGATACGTTTACTTGTTATGTTTCCATTGTCTGTAATTTCAAGAAGATAATTTCCTGTGGTAATATTAGAAACATCAATGATATTATTGGATAAGTTTCCTTTCATAATGGATTGTCCAATTAAATTGTAGATTATATAGGTAGCTGTGGATGAAGTTTCGGTTACATTCAATATTCCAGTTGTAGGATTTGGATATACTAATATTGTAGAAGAGATAGAATCATTAGTTTTTGCAGCAATTCTTGCAGTACTAGAAACTATCGTTACAGTATAATCTTCTACTTGACCAGATGCGAATGTTTCGCAAGCAGTTGGAATTCCAGTGTATTTCATAGAAACTCTCATTCTTGTTGCTCCAATTGTTGCAGTTGTAGGAATAGTAAAAGTTCCTGAAATTGGTGTTGTTGTTGAAGCAGCTCTTGAAAATACCAACTCTCCAGTATCAGCAAAATCGCCATCGGCATTGTAATCAATCCAAACCGCATATCCTTCACTTCGTTTTGAACTTGTCCAAGAAGGAGTAATTGTAATAGTGTATGCTGTTCCTCTTGTTGCATTTGTTGCAATAGCCGTAAAATTTTCATATCCAGCAGTACCTGTGGAAGTATTATTGATGCTTCCTAGAACTACTTTACCAATTTTTTCTCTTGTAGTACTTGTTCCTTTTGAAGTGCAATAAACTACTGCATTTGCCAAAGTTGTTACATTTACTATATTACTAGAAATTGATGCGTTCCCTGCGGCATCTTTTGCTATCACACTAAAAGTATAAGCAGTATTGGCTGTTAGTCCTGTTACTGCATAATTTGTTGCTGCTACAGAGGCTATTAGAGCCGTACCTCTATAGACGTCATAGCCTATTACACTAATGTTATCTGTAGAAGCCGTCCAAATCAAATTAGTAGTTGTAGTCGTTGTACTTGATGCTGATAAACTTGTTGGTTGAGTTGGAGCAATAGCATCTAAAATAATTACTGTTTGGTTTTGAGTTGAGGTATTTCCGTTTTCATCATCATAAGTCCAAACAATTGAATAAGTTCCTGGTGTTGAATATGTCAAAGGACTTGTAGTTGTGGCAGTAACAGTTCCTTTGCAAGCATCTGTTGCTGTAGGAGCATTTACCGTAACTGAATTTTGTCCTGTAACATTTGGTAAAGAAGCTATATCAGCTACTGGAGCAGTGGTGTCGTCTATAATTACATTTTGAGTTTGAGTTGTAGTGTTACCGTTACCATCATCAAAAGTCCAAGTTACAATTGTAGTTCCTTGGGTGGTAATTGGGAAAGTTGAGGTAGTTGTACCAGTAAGTGTTTCGTTGCAAAAAACTGTTGCTGTTGGTGCATTTGGTGTAACCGAACATTGAGCGGTAATATTTGGAAGTGCTGGCGCTACGGTATCATCAATAATCACATTTTGATCAGCAGTTACAATTTGACCATTTCCATCATTGAAAGACCAAGTTACTATTGTTGTTCCTTGTGTGGTTATAGGGAACGGAGTTGATG
>NZ_PQVG01000002.1 GCF_002920895.1 Flavobacterium alvei | reverse complement strand
TAAGCCCGCCTGCGCAGATGGTACTGCAATTTTGTGGGAGAGTATGTCGTCGCCTTTCTTTAATCTGAACTTGTTTCAGATTCTTTTAAAACCCTTCATCTATCGATGAAGGGTTTTTTGTTTGGAAAAAATTGAGTTTTTTTTGGAATCAATCCTAAATCTCTTATTTCAATAAAAATTAATAAACTATATTTGTTATCCAATAAAAATAGAAAGATATAAAATAACTAAAGACACATAAAATTAGCGTTTAGCGAAAAATCCTGTATCTGAAAGGTCGAAATTTCAAATACCTACGGGAGAGTTTAAGCTAACGTTCACGCGTAGGCGTGGGCGTTGCTTTGCTTTGTAGGTAGGGTATTCGACCACCTCAGATACGAGCATTGCAATTAGCCTGCGCCTATTTTTTTGTCACTCGACAAAAATATGAAACCATACGCAATAATTAGATGTAAAATTTCAACTTCATAATGTATTGATTTTTAGAAATACTCATTTAAAATCAATTTTAAAAACACATTATGATAAAAGATATAGCACGTAGTAACGAAAATATTTCCATTAATGATACTGCAATTTCCATTTTAAAGGAACACTTTTCGTCTTGTTTTAAAAAAGACGGTAGTTTTGATATGGAAAGATTTAAGGAAGAATTGAAAGACAAAGTAGATGTTGTTCACGAAGGATACGAACTTAAATTTCTTGGTAAAAGTTATGCTAAACTTTTGGCTTCTTTGGATACAACAACAGTAATTACGCCCAATACAGACCACAATAATTTACCCGAAAACAAGAACAGCGAGAACATCTACATTAGTGGCGATAATCTTGACGGATTGAAGCATTTATTGAAATCCTATTCTAAAAGCGTAAAATGTATTTATATAGACCCACCTTACAACACAGGGAGTGACGGATTTGTGTATAAAGACAATTTCAATTTTACGGTTGATGAATTACAAGATAAATTAAGCGTTGACGAAACACAAGCCAAAAGAATTTTGGATTTAACCAAAAGAAATTCGGCATCACATTCAGCTTGGTTAATGTTTATGTACTCAAGATTGCAATTAGCAAATGATTTATTGAAGGATGATGGAGTGATTTTTATCTCCATTGATGATAATGAACAGGCAAATTTGAAATTGCTATGTGATGATATTTTTGGGGAGGAATGCTTTGTAGCAACTTTTCCTTGGAGAAAAAGGACAGCAAAGAGTGATGTCCCTTTTGGAGTTTCTCAAGATTATGAATCAATTATTAGTTACTCAAAAAAAGATTTTATTGCTTCTATGAAAGGAGGCTCTCGTAAGTACTATGAATCCGATGATTTTCCGAATAGACCTTGGAGAATTCACGATATGACAACTCAAAGAAATGCTGATGAGAGACCAAATAGTAATTTTACAATAGTAGATCCTAAAAGTGGAAATGAATATCCTGTAAATCCAAATGCTGTTTGGCGTGTTACGACCGAATCGATTAAAGGGTTTGAAAAAGAAAATAGGATTGTATATCCTGGGGACTATGACTTTCTTAAAATTTCTAAACCTGTATTAAGATATTTTAAAGAAGATGATGAGAAGAAGACAGGCGAAATGTTTGGATTTCTACCAGTAAGTACCAATTTGCCTAAAGAAGTCGGAATGAGTCAGGATGGTACAAAAGATATTGCCAAACTATTTGACAGTAAAATATTTAGTTTTCCCAAACCAGTTAGCCTTCTAAAATATCTAATTGAATCAGCAACTAACCACGATAATAATTCTTTAATTGTTGATTTTTTTTCCGGTAGTGCATCAAGTGCCCAAGCTGTATTAGATATTAATGCAAATGATAAAGCAGATGGTAAACGAAAATTTATCTCGATACAACTTCCAGAAGTTTTAAACCCGAAGGATTTGAGTCAAAAAACAGCTTTTGATTTTCTAACTTCTATTAATAGACCAACAACATTAGATTATGTTGGAATTGAAAGAATCATTAGGGCATCAAAAAAGATAAAAGAAGAAACAAATGCGGTAATTGATTACGGTTTCAAACATTTTATTCTCAACGAACCCAATCAAAATACTTTAGATAAATGCGAAACATTTGATAAAGCTGGATTGCTTGGGGATGCTACTATTTTAGACGATTTTGGTACAGAAACAGTATTGACGACTTGGCTCAACAATGATGGATACGGATTGAATGCAAAAGTTGAAGCTATAAACTTAAAAGGCTATACCGCTTATTACTGCAAGAAACATTTATATCTTATCAATTCTGATTTTACTCAGGATGCAATGGTAGTTCTTTTCGAAAAATACGATACGATTGCTGGTTTTAATCCAGAAAACATTGTGCTGTTTGGTTATAGTTTTAACGAATGGTCTGTTACTGAAATGTTAGAAAAGAATTTAAAGATTCTGAATGATAGCGAAAAGAATTTGAAAATCAATATTGATGTAAGGTACTAACTATGGAATTAATCTTAAAAAATGGTTTGCCTCATCAAGAAAAAGCAGTTAACGCCATTAGCAATGTTTTTGGAGAAGGCAGTTTTGAGAAAAGTAATAGGTATTATTCTAATCCTATTCTAGATTTAGATAAAGAATTATTACTGGAACGCATCAAGTTCGTACAAAAAGGGAATACTGTTGATTTGGAATACGTGAATTTGAATGGTATTCAAAACTATTTGAATCTGGATATTAAAATGGAAACTGGAACAGGGAAAACTTATGTACAAGTTGCCACGATATTTGAACTTCATAAAAAATTCAAGATTAATAAATTTATAATTGTTGTGCCAACGCTTGCCATCAAAGCAGGAACGAAACAATTTATTCAAGACAGTTACACCAAAAAACATTTTAAAGACGTTTGTGGTTATGGAACTGAAATAGAATTGCAGGTTTTAGAAGCAGGTAAAACTAAAAAAGGGAAAAAGTTTTTTCCGAGTACCGTTAGTGATTTTGTTAAGGGTTCGAGCCAAAATGCTAATAAAATATATGTATTGCTGACTAATATGGCATTATTTAGCAATAGGAAAGATGCGATGTTGAATCGGGATGATTATGATTATGGACCAGAGGGATTTCATCGCCCAGTTGATGCTTTAAAAGCAACAAAACCTTTCTTGATTATTGATGAACCTCACCGTTTTTCTAAAGAACAAAAAACATTTGAGTTTATTACCAATGATATTCAGCCACAATGCATTATTCGGTTTGGAGCTACATTTCCCACTGTGACAGTTGGAAAAGGAGTTGCCAAAAAAACAATCAAGGATTATCATAATCTATTGTACAACTTAAATGCTTGTGACGCTTTTAATCAAAATTTGATAAAAGGAATTGCGAAAGAACATTTTGAACCTTTATCGAACAAAGACGATAAGGTAAAAATCATATCGGTTCAAAGCAAAACAGCAGTTAAGCTGAATTACATTCAAAAAGGGAATACAACAAAATCTTTTGAACTAAAGAAAGGAGATAGTTTGTCTTTAATTTCAACAGAACTGGAAGGAATTATTATTGAAGCAATCGGCACCAATTATATTGAATTATCAAATGGTCAGACCAAGTTTCAAGGGGAAGAGTTTGTTAATGATATTTATTCATCGTCTTATCAAGAACAAATGCTGAAATTAGCAATTGACCGACATTTTGAAACCGAGAAAATCAATTTTGATAGAAAGTTTAAGATTAAAACATTGGCACTTTTTTTTATTGATGATATTCATTCCTACAGAAAAGATGATAAAAGTGAAAAAGAAACCTATCTAAAAAATACTTTTGAAAAGCTATTATTAGAAAAGATAAACGAAGTTTTGCCAACACTTTCGGTTGAGAATGACAGCGATTATATTGACTATTTACAAGCATCCAAATTAGATATTTCGGGTTGTCACGCAGGTTATTTTTCGCAAGACAACACTAATTCGGATGAAGAAATAGCCAATCAAATCAACGAAATTTTATTTGACAAGAAGAAATTACTATCCATAAAATTGGATGATGGAAAACTGAATACAAGGCGTTTTTTGTTTTCTAAATGGACTTTGAAAGAAGGTTGGGATAATCCGAATGTATTTACCATTACAAAATTGCGTTCCAGTGGTAGTGAAAATAGCAAAATTCAAGAGGTTGGGCGGGGTTTGCGTTTGCCCGTTGATGAAAACGGAAATAGAATATCCAATGAAGACTTTAAACTCAATTATATTATTGATTTTACTGAAGCTGATTTTGCTGAAAAATTAGTCAAAGAAATTAACGATGAATTGCCAAAAGGTTTTGTTATAACCGAAGAACGTCTCCAAAAAGTAGCCGAAAAATTAGGACTAAGCTCGGATGATTTATTTACGGACTTGTTGATTAAAAAATTCATTGATAGAAATAAAAATGTAGTAATTGAAAATTCAAATCAGTTTTTTGATGAATATCCAGATTTTGCAGCAGGATTAAGTACTGGAAAAATTGTTGATAATAATAAAGGTAAAGAGCGGAAAGTAAAGATTAGACCTGCACAATACAATGAATTGAAAAGTTTGTGGGAAGCCATAAGTCAAAAGTATTTGTTGTTTTATGAGAAAATAGAAAACGACGATTATTTAAAAAATGAATTAGTAGGTCTTTTCAAAAAAGACGTTTTTACGGATGTTATTATATCAAGTTCAAGACAAGAATTGAATACTTCGGATGATGGTTTAATGATGTTAAACGAAAGTAGTGGAATTCAATATAAAATCATTAAAAGATTGCCTTACGGTGAATTCTTAAAAAGAATAAACAAGCAAACTAATATTCCGATTCTATTATTAAATCAGGCATTGATTCAATATGCAACGTCTAATGAAATAGATAAAGATAAAATAAATGAGTTTAGCGTGGCGAATTTTGTTTCAAAATTCAACGACTGGAAAACTAATAATCTTGCGGGTAGATTTTCTTATGGTAAAACAAATATTAAATTGAATGCTACTGCTTTGACTTTTGCAAATGGAACTCCACGTTCAGAAATAACGCAAGGAATAATTGGAACAAAATTTATTGAAGGAAATCCGTCAGAAAAATATTTGTACGATAGGTTTGCTTTTGATTCACCATTAGAAAAAGACAATATTTTAGAACAGGTGCAAGAAGTCGTTGTTTACGGAAAAATACCAAGAAGAAGTATCTCTATTCCAACAATTACAGGTCAATCCTATAGTCCAGATTTTATGTACGTAGTAAAAAAATCGGATGGAAATAAAATTTTAAATATTATTGTTGAAACTAAAGATGTTAAAAATGAATCTGATTTAAGAAATATTGAATCTGTAAAAATAAGTTGTGCGAAAGAATTTTTCAAGCAATTAACAATAGATGGCTATTCAGTGGCTTTTCACGAACAGATGAGTAACACAAAAATGAAGCAAATTATTGAGGATGTTCTGATTTAAAGGTTTTATGATACTCACAAATCCCATTAACTGGACATTCCCCACACTTAGGCTGTGGCCTACAAATTTCTCTTCCCAAAAACGAAATAGCCATACCTATTTCTTCCCAAATTTCCTTCGGCAATACTTGCATCAATTGTTTTTCGACTTTAACTCCGTCCTTTGATTCTGGAATTAATCCAATTCTGGGAGCTACACGGATTACGTGTAAATCGGCGATAATTCCTTTCACGGGAACATTGGCTTCACGCATAATGACATTGGTTGATTTTCGCCCAATGCCTTTCAAAGCGGTTAATCCGTCCATCGTGAGGGGAATATTTTCGTCTTTTTGGATGGTTTGAGCAATTTCTATCAGCCAATTGGCTTTGGTTCCAAAATTCCTCACTTTGGAAATATGAGGAATTAAGGCGCCCACATTTGAAACAGACAGACTTTCCATATTCGGAAAAACTTTGAATAAAGCAGGAGCAATTTTGTTGATATTGGCATCCGAATCCTGGGCAGAAAGAACTACCATTACCATTAATTGATACAAATTATGATAGTCCAACGGGTGTTTTCGGTCTTTGTATTTGCTTAGAATGGGATCTAGTTTTTCTGTCCATTCATTAGAATCTTCAAATAAATTCATAATTTGTTTTTATAAATTTATTAAAAGTAATGTAACTATTTGGTAGATAAAAAAACTTACCACAGTTTTTCCAAATTAGGAATCAATTTAGTTATTAAAAGCTGATGTATTTTATTGTAAAAAAGAAGAATTCCATTTTTTTACCCAGTTACATTGTGTCAAAACAATTTTATTTTGGCATTGGAAGGTCTGCTGTTGCAATTTTTTTTATTATATATTAAAAATTAAGTAGTTTAAGTTTAATAATGGTTTGGATTAGTTGCTTATTTATATAAATATTAAAATAAGGATGATTATTTAATAATTAACGAAAGGATGGTTGAGTATATATTATTGTCTATAATGAAATTATGCGAAGCGCAAGCGCACATATACGTGCTTGATGCCTTTTTTGTCCGATTCTCTTTCGTCAATTTCAAGAATATCAGTTAGGGATTTCAGCATAGGTGTTAGTTTAGAAAATCCATAATTTCTAGGGTCGAATTCTGGTTTTTTCTTTACAATTAAGTTTCCAACATCTCCAAGAAATGCCCAGCCATCTTCATCTCCAATGGCGTCGAGGGTGTCTTCTATGAGTTCTATAGTTTGGTTGTCGATTTTGTTTGGGGTTTCTTTTTCTACAGGTTTTTTAGATTCTGCTACAGGAGTTGGAGTTGGTTTTGGAGTTTTGCTTTGTGAGTTGGTCGTTTTTCTAGTCTTTTTGATGGCGCCGTCCAAAACTTCTATGTAAATAAATCTATCGCAAGCTACAATGAACGAATTTGGTGTTTTTTTCTCGCCAATTCCGATAACTTTCATCCCTGATTCACGAAGTCGGATTGCTAATCGAGTAAAATCGCTATCGCTGGAAACGATGCAAAAACCATCTACTTTGTCGGAGTACAACAAGTCCATTGCGTCAATAATCAAAGCAGAATCTGAGGAATTTTTCCCAACTGTGTAACTGTATTGCTGAATTGGAGTGATGGCGTGTTCCAACAAAACCGACTTCCAGCCGTTGGCATTGGGTTTAGTCCAATCAGCATAAATACGTTTTGTGGTTGGAGTGCCGTATTTGGCGATTTCTTCCATCATTCCCTTTACGTTGCTATACGGGACATTGTCGGCATCAATAAGGACGGCTAGTTTTAATTCTTTGGTATCTTGTGACATATTTTATTTGTTACTATTATTTTTGGCTTTTGCCAATTCTTTAATGGATATATTATCGATTAAAACATCTTTTATTACAGCTTCTCCGTTTTTTGTAGCGACTAATGCGTAAGCTATTTTTGTGGTGTCAATTGTAGATTCGGCATATACTGTTTCGGCGGTTTTTGCTTTGTTTTCATTCATATAAAAACGATCAAACGGAAAATCCAAATATATTTTGTGTTCATAATCATAGTCAGCAATATAGTCGATTTTTAGCTTTAAATAAATCGAATTATCTGTAGGTTCTGTTCTTGAAATGGATTTAATTTTCGCAAATCCGTCTTTAGCAGTTTCAATTTTGGCAAAGATAGTTTCGTTTCTATTCCATTCTTTTAAATTTTTGACCTTTATTCCTTCTTCTTTAAAGTTTAAAGTAATGTATTTTCCTCTAAAAGGATCGTTGGGGTCGATAGGTTCGCATTGAAATTTCAACATTTTGCCCGTATTTATAATGTCTTCTTGATGATAAATCATTTGCAATGGAACAAATAATTGAGCCAAAACTACCAAAAGAAAGAGTGTAATCAGGATGTTTTTATTTTTCATTTCTATTTCTTTTTTTTAGTATTACATAATTTGTCAAGAAAAAACCGAGACCCAATGATATAAATAAGATTCCTCGAACTATAAAACTAAAGTCGGTATCAAAAAAACGACAGGTTATGAGTATGATAATAATGAGTAATCCAAAATTTAAAATTCGTAAGTTGTTGAGCTGATTTCCTCGTTTTATTTCTAAAACGCCTATTGCTAAAACAATTCCATTGGCAACAATTGCGGCAACTTCACCCATAAATAGTAGAGGAATATTCAGCAGAAAAATAATTTCTATTAAGTCAAAATTTTTGAAATGGGATGTATTGTTTTTTTTGTAAAATAAAACAGCAGCTATAATGGATAGAATTGAAGTAATTATAAATTCGGGAGATGTAATAATCGGATTTTCGTGTACTTTTTTTTCGTGGAAAAAGTTCCAAAAACTTTTGAATGTATAAACGGAAAGTAGGATGAGGGTTCCTAGTTTACCAATAATTCGGTAACTATTGAATTTGAGTTTTTGATTCTTGAAAAAGGAACTTTTTCCAATGAAATAGTAAATGGCAAACAAACACATATACGACAAATACAATAATTTTTCGTTTCCATCTCTAATAGAACCTAGGCTTATTACTAGAGAAATAGCTACGAACCAATTGTGAAATAAGGTGAAATTGCTTTGTGATTTTGTGGTTAAAAGTTGGTAATAATGAGGTATCATACCCAAAAATAAAAGCCAAAAAAGATAGTTTTGCTCTTTGGGATAAGTAAAATAATTTGAATTGCAACAATAATAAGTAATGCCTATGATGTATAAAAGAGATACTATCGATGTTCGTAGCAAATAAACCAAGGGCAAACTCAGGAGCATCCAAGTGATAAGAAATGAGTTTAAATCCCCAGAAATATTATAAACTTGGGCTATTAGCGATATGCTTGCTCCAATACCAAAAAATAGAAAAACAGATGAACTTTCTCTCCAGATTGGGGTTTCAGCCTTTTTAAGAATGGTGTAACCGCAAAATAATTGTCCAATTACTAGCGGAAGAAACGATAGTATTGATTTAATGGAATTGGATAAATCATCCCAATTATGAGCAAGAATAAGTATTATTCCCAATCCAGATAGGATTGCTCCTAAAATCCCAAAAATCATAAATAACTTACTCTGGCTTTGGTCACCATTTTTAGTGTAATGTTCCTTTATTTTTTGAGCTGTTTCTTCATTAATGACATTTGCTTTGAGTAAAGCGTGAAGTTCATTTAAAATGGAATTGGACATAACATAGATTTTGTTAACCAAATATACAAAATTTATTGTTAAATCTGCTAAATAGTCCAGGAGGAAACGGCATCCTTTTACTTTTTTCTTAAAAAGTAAAAGATACAGTAAACAGCTGGAAATAGCTCCTAAAAAAACATTATGATAAGACAGATTAAATAATTAATTTTGCACTTCAAAAAATATATAATACTTCAAAATAGTATGGTAGTAGATTTATTCGCAAGAATTCAAAACAATAAAGGACCATTGGGAAAATGGGCTTCACAAGCAGAAGGTTATTTTGTATTTCCAAAATTAGAAGGAGATTTAGGACCAAGAATGAAATTTCAAGGAAAAGAGGTTTTGAACTGGAGTTTGAATGATTATTTAGGTCTAGCAAATCATCCAGAAGTTCGTAAAGCAGATGCGGATGCGGCTTTAGAATTTGGTGCTGCTGCGCCAATGGGAGCTCGTATGATGAGCGGACACACCAAATATCACGAACAATTAGAAAATGAATTAGCTGCTTTCGTTAAGAAAGAATCGGCTTATTTGTTGAATTTTGGGTATCAAGGAATGGTGTCTATCATTGACGCTTTGGTGACTAGAAATGACGTGATTGTGTATGATGTAGATGGTCACGCTTGTATTATTGACGGTGTTCGTTTGCATAGTGGAAAACGTTTTACTTACAAACACAACGATATTGAAAGTATGGAGAAAAACCTGCAACGTGCTACAAAATTAGCTACGGAAACAGGAGGAGGAATCCTTTTCATCACTGAAGGTGTTTTCGGAATGCGTGGTCAACAAGGAAAGTTGAAAGAAATTGTGGAAATGAAAAAGAAATACAATTTCCGTCTTTTGGTTGATGATGCACACGGTTTTGGAACACTTGGAAAAACAGGTGCTGGAGCAGGCGAGGAGCAAGGTTGCCAAGATGGAATTGATGTTTATTTTTCTACTTTTGCCAAATCGATGGCGAATATTGGTGCATTTGTTGCTGCCGATAAAGACATTATCGACTATTTGAAATATAATTTACGTTCTCAAATGTTTGCTAAAGCCTTGCCAATGATTCAAACGATTGGCTCTCTGAAACGTTTGCAATTGTTGCGTGATAATCCAGGATTGAAAAATAAACTTTGGGAAAATGTAAATGCTTTGCAAAATGGTTTAAGAAATAAAGGATTTAATATTGGAGATACAAACACTTGTGTAACTCCAGTTTATTTAGAAGGAAGTGTTCCCGAAGCGATGATTATGGTGAATGATTTAAGAGAAAACTACGGTATTTTCTTGTCGATTGTGATTTATCCAGTGATACCAAAAGGAATGATTTTGTTGCGTGTTATTCCAACAGCATCGCACACTTTATCCGATATTGATGAAACATTGACTGCCTTTGAAGCCATTCGTGATAAATTAGTAAATGGAACTTATAAAGAAATTGCCGCCAGAACTACTGTTGATTTGGACGCTTAAAAGTAGTGCTCAGTAAACAGTTTTTAGTGATCAGTTATAACAACTAACTTATATAATTAGAATAGTGCACCTGAAGAGTTTCAAAACTTTTCAGGTGTTCTTTTTTTAGCCTAATATAGAATATTGGAAAAAGAAGTAACTTAGCAACTTAGAGCCTTTAAAAAAAATAAAAAAATGATTCCACATTTATTAATCATTCCCGGACTTGGTGATTCTGGAGAGCAACATTGGCAAAGTTTTTGGCTTCAAAAATTTCCCAATTCGACCAAAGTCATTCAAGACAATTGGGATGAACCACAACTCGATGAATGGCTTGCCCGATTGGATTCAACCATTCAACAATTAAAAGAACCAACGATTTTAGTAGCTCATAGTTTGGCAGTTTCTTTAGTAATGCATTGGGTTTCTAAAAACACCAATTCAAATATTATTGGAGCTTTGTTAGTCGCTCCTGCCGATGTCAATTCGCCAGAACATACTCCTGTTTTTTTGAGGCATTTTTCACCAATTCCAACGTCAGAAATTCCGTTTCCATCACTAGTGGTTGGAACCGAAAATGACACCTATATTTCACTAGAAAGAGCCGAAGAATTAGCCTCAGATTGGGGAAGTGATTTTGTAAATATTGGTCAGAAAGGACACATTAACTCCGATTCAAATCTAGAATATTGGGAAGAAGGGCAACTATTGCTGCAACAATTAATTGCTAAAATTAACTACTAAAAAATGACAAATCCAATAGTTTCTGTTTCATGGCTTCAAGAACATTTAAACGATTCAAATTTAATTGTTCTCGAAGCTCGATTAGAACAAAATCATGCAAATTTAGAAAATCAAAATTCTGGTTTACAAATAAAAGGATCTCGTCTATTTGATATTAAAAATAATTTTAGTGATACCCGAAATCCGCTGCCTAACACCTTTCCTTCAACTCAACAATTTACTGAGGAATGTCAAAAATTAGGTATTAACAAAAACAGTATTATTGTCGTTTATGATACTTTAGGAATTTATTCGAGTCCAAGAGCTTGGTGGATGTTTAAAACAATGGGACATTCTGATGTTTATGTTTTGGATGGTGGATTTCCAGAATGGATTAGAGAGGGTTTGCCAACGGACAATCAAATCCAAACTTCATCTTACCCAAAAGGAGATTTTGAAGCCCAACTAAATCCTAACGCCATCAAAGACAAAGAGCAAATTCTAGAAAATAGTGAAACCAAAGAAGCGGTTTTGATAGATGCCAGGTCTTCTGATAGATTTCACGCCACACTCGAAGAACCAAGAGCAGGAATGAGAAGCGGGCATATTCCAGGTTCTATGAACGTTCCCTTTACTGAACTGCAACGAGATGGCAAATACAAATCAGAAGCAGAATTGAAAGAAATACTAAATCTAAACGACCAACCTTTAATATTCACTTGTGGCTCTGGCATAACTGCTTGCATCGTTTTATTGGCCTGCGAGTTGATTTCGGATAATCCGAAAGCAGTTTATGATGGTTCTTGGACAGAATGGGGTTCGAGTGAACTTCCAATTCAGAAGTAAAAAAATCAGTTTTCAGTCTCGGTTATCTGGTTTGCGGAGCTAGAACTGGTTGTTATTTTTATGAGTTCTTTTAAATCTTTAAATATTTCTTTATCAGCTAATGTGAATAATAGCATCTCGAGTTCGTAAGGCTTTGAATTATCTCCATAAATTAATTTAGTGGTTTTCTTTATAAAATCACAAAACTCGAAATAAGCATCTTGTTGAGAAATATATAGTTCTGTATTTTTAACATATTCAGAAATATGTGATATGTTAACAATTGTATTCATATCAAAATCCGCAATTATTTTATTACGTCCAATTGGCATTGGGAAATACTTTCTATTAAATCCGTTTTGATTTTCACAAGTCAAAATCAACCAGTTTAGAGTATAAATTACTCTGGAATCATAAATTACAAAATTCTCTGGTTGCATAAAGGATGAAATTTTCGACAATGAAGATATTGTGCTAAAACAATCTAATGATAATTTGCCTTTTTGAACCTGTTTTTTGAATCGCAAAATTTTCTCAATATTCCGGTCATTATGTTTAAATCCACGTATTCCACCCCAAACATTGATTATCCAAAAATCAATAAAACTCTGATCTAGATTTGATTTGTATTTGTCACTTAAAATCCATTTTAATTCAATGTTTTGTTCAAATGGATTTTTATATTTTTTAAGTCGATTTGTATCTGAAGAACTGAATATTTTATCAGAATTGTCAAAATTGTAATCAAATCTTTCTTTCAAATCTATTTGATTACTATATTCTTTCAGTTTTTTGATTACATTCTGCATTTTTTTTAAATTATAGATAATCCATTTATAAACATTCTTTACTACTCAAACTTCCACTTCTTCTGTTGCGCTTCCGTTTGAAAAGTCCAAGCTAAAATTCTACTTGTTTTTTGACCTTGAGCCATATCAATGGTTTTTACTTCGACCACATTGACTTTGTTGAGGGTTTTATATAAACTGGAAAGGTTCTCTTTTTTGGAGACCAAAGTTGTAAACCAAAGGCATTGCATCGGGAATTTGGCACTTTCGAAAATCATTTGGGTGATGAATCCTAGTTCGCCACCTTCACACCATAATTCGGCATTTTGACCACCAAAATTCAAGACAGGCTTTGTAGTTCGCGTATTTTCGAGATTGTTGACCTTGCGAATGGAAGCTTTTGTCGCTTCTTCGGCAGAATTATGAAAAGGTGGATTGCAAATTGTTAGCGAAAATCGATCTTCGGGCGTGATGATGTTTTTGAAAATAAAACGCGATTCGGTTTGCAATTGCAAACTGATATAATCCATTAATCTTGGATTAGCTTCAATGATTTTTTTGCAATTTTGAATGGCTTTTTCGTCAATTTCGGTTCCAACGAAAGACCAACCATAAACTGTATTTCCTAAAATAGGATAAATACAATTCGCACCAACACCAATATCCAAAACCTGTACATTTTCGCCTTCGGGAATGATTCTGTTATTGTTGGAAGCTAATAAATCGGCGATATAATGAATATAATCTACGCGACCAGGAATGGGTGGGCAAAGATTCGTTGAAGGAATATCCCAATTTTGAATGTTGTAATTGGCAATCAGCAAGGCTTTGTTGAGAGCTTTTACAGCTTGAGGATTACTGAAATCAATGGTTCTTATATTATGTTCATTTATGGAAACATAGGGTTGAAGTTCAGGACAAAGGGCAATTAATTCTTCAAAATTATATCCCATTCGGTGTTGATTTCGGGGATGTAAATTCGTTTTTTCGATGATCGGTTTCAATTTCATTTTCTTTATTTCGATGCAAAGATAGTCGAAAAATAGGATTTTAGATTTTAGAGTTCAGATTTTAGATTGATGTGGAAAATCTAAAATCTACAATCAATTAATCCCAACATTCCATCATTAATAAATCTCCTTCTTGGTGTTCTATAATTACTATTCCATCTTCTTTTACGTGATTGCTGCTTCCGGTTCTATAGCCAATGGTTAGCGTATCATTTTCTAAAGGATAAAATAAATTTTCAGAATGAATTCCGGTAACGTGACCTACTGGAATCAAGGAAAGTGGTGTGTTGGCAGGATACCATTTCTCGAATTTTTTGGGCAATAAAAACACTTTGGAATGGTCGTCCAAAACAACGATTTTAATTAAATCTCTGTAACGACTGATGTTGGTAATATTAGTTATAGTATGATCGGCACGTTTTCCGGTGGCCCAAACTACGTTTACGGCTGGAATTTCTCGTTCGATTAGGTAATCAAATGCTTTTTCTAAATCGGTTTTGTTTTGGTCTGGTGTGTGGACAATTTCCAATGGATATTGTTTTTCTTTATAGTAATTAGGGTCAAAACCACGGTCGAAATCGCCTAACAAAACATCTACTTTTATGCCCAATTCTAAAACCCGTTCCATTGCCGAGTCAAGCACGATTACCAATGGCGACCATTCGAGTAATTGTCCCAATAATTCGGGATTACAAGCAGCTCCGTTGGCAATGATTAATGCGGGTTCTTGGTCATCGCGAACGATATGGTGTGAAGACATAGTTAAATAGGAATTATGATTTTTCAATTATGGATTAATTTTCAAAGATAGTATTTCTAGGTTCGTAATTCGTAATTGAAAATTTGTAATTTTAAGAGAGGAAAGACAATAAATTGCGAGTTTGATTTCTGTTTTATTTAATGATATAATTTTGATAATCAACTTCGCTTAGTGAAAAATAGCCCAAAGCATAATTGTTGATATTAGTTTGGTTAACAATATTTCCTCTTACAGTCGCTGGTGGCGTTTGAAATGGACTTCCTCCGCCTGAACTGCTTGCTACCGAGATGAGTTTGTTCATATAATTGTAATACGATTCAGAAACTCCGTAATGGGTTATGGCGATGGTACTTCCTTGTTTTAAATCTTCGTCACTGAATTGCCAAGATTTTAGATTTCCATTTGTATATTCGTCGCCAATAACTTGATAACTGGGTGCTTTATAAATATCAGGAAAGAATTTTACCATATAAAAATTTTTAACTAGCGGATCTTTAAACGAAACTTCAATTTCATAATCTTTGCCAGAAAATCCGCCGTCATTTTTTTGTTGAATGCTATAAATAGGACTGACTGATTGCATGGTTTCGGTCGCGGTATAGGTTTCGTTTTTATAGACAACAGTTAGGGTATAAGTTTCGCCAATGATGGGTTTGAAAGTAGTACATTGGTATTCGCCTGTGTTGGGTATTTCGGTAAAAATATAATTAAAATTTTCACTACTTTTTACAGAAACAGTGGCTCCAGAAACTTTTGGAATGATAGTATTGTAAAAACTAGTTGTGGTAGATAGCATTATTTTTTGAGATGAACCATCTGTCCCTTTTTGCCAATTGATTGCGGCATCAATAACCAATCTTGGTGTTTCCGTTTTCAAATCAACATCGATTACTTCTTCACAACTGATGATGGAAAGAAGTAGCAATGATAGTGTAATATATTTTAAAATTTGCATAGTTTTAGAATTTGAAATTATAACTCACAGATGGAACTGCGCCAAAAATGGATAATTTGACAGCTTCATTAGCTCCAGATGTTTGGTTTTCTCGGAAGCTAATCGAAGCGGCATTTTTTCGATTATAGATGTTGTAAACACTAAAAACCCATTCGCTCTGCCATCCTTTTCTTTTCTCGGGTTTAGGTGTGTAAGTTGCCGCCAAATCTAAATGGTGGTATAATGGCAGGTTGTTTTCGTTTCGACCGCCATAACTAGGAACAGTAATGCCTTGGTATTGGTATTGTCCGTTCGGAAAAGTCACAGGTTGACCCGATTGCAAGATGAAATTTCCTCCGAAAGTCCATTTTGGATTCAAATTGTAATTAGCCGTTACAGCCAAATTGTGCAATTTATGATAACCCGATTTGTACCAATTTCCGTTGTTGATTCCGGTTTCATTTAGAGTTCTACCAGGGGTTTGTTGTTCTGAATTAGACAAAGTATATGCAACCCAACCGTTGAATTTACCACTGTTTTTGCGCAACATCAATTCCAATCCATACGCTCGCAATTGTCCGTTGAGGATTACTTGTTCGATGGCGTTGTTGGCAATTAAATCAGCACCATCAATATAATCGATTCGGTTTTTTACTTTTTTGTAAAAACTTTCCACTTCCAAAGAATACATATCGTCTTTGAAATTTCTGAAATAACCCGCAGCCACTTGATCGGCAATTTGCGGTTGAATGTATTGATCGCTTGGTGTCCAAATATCTAACGGAGTAGGTGAGGTAGTATTCGAAACCAATTGGAGGTATTGCACCATTCGGTTGTAACTGGCTTTTACCGATGATTTTTCGTCTAAAACATACGAACTAGAAAAACGAGGTTCTAAATTTGAAAACGAGGTGATTACTTCATTATAACCGTAAGATTTTGTTCCTGTTGGCACTCCTTTTTCGTAAATTTTGAGTTGGTCGTTGAAGGTTACGGCTTGATTGTTTTCGTATAGATTAACAGTTGATGCTCCCAATCTATAAAACATACTGTAGCGCAAACCATACATAAACGATAATTTTTGAGTGGCTTGGTGCTCTGCTTCCAAATAAATGGAAGGTTCAAAAGCATTTTTCTTGTCCAATTGCTTGAAATTAATACTCGAATTGGCATCAATGGGTTCGATTGTTCCTGGATTGAATTTGTAATAAATAGAATTCAGTCCATAACTCAATTTGATTTTGTCGTTCAAATAGTATTTTAAATCATATTTTATATTGAAATTTTTAATACTCGATTGCCAATCAAAACCTACCGAAGACAGGGTTAAACCGTAATAATAATCACTAAAAATGGCCGACAAATTAGAGAAATGTCTTTCGGAAAACAAATGATTCCATCTTAAATTGAAAGTGCTGTTGCCGTACGTATTTTGAAATTCTTTGCTAATATTAAAAAAATCTCTACCAAAATAACTCGAAACATAAAGGCTATTATTAGCGTTTAGTTTGTAATTTAATTTGGCATTCAAATCATAAAACGAAGCCGAATTGTCATTGTCTGCCAATTTCAAGAACAAATGTGCATAGGAAGTTCGACCACCAATTAGGAAAGAGCCTTTGTCTTTCACAATCGGACCTTCGGCTAATAATCGACTGGAGATTAAACCAATTCCTCCGTTCATATGAAAATTATTGCTGTTCCCGTCTTTTTGATAAATGTCCAAAACAGAAGAAGCTCGACCTCCGTAACGTGACGGGATTCCTCCTTTGTAGAGTTTTAAATCCTTAATCGCATCGGGATTAAAAACCGAGAAAAAACCAAAAACGTGAGAGGAATTGAATATTGTAGCCTCGTCTAATAAAACCAGATTCTGATCGGCACCACCACCACGAACATTAAAACCCGATTGTCCTTCGCCAGCGTTTGTAACTCCTGGAAGCAATAAAATGGATTTCAACACATCGGTTTCTCCCAAAACCACAGGCATTTTTTTGATGGTTCCCATCGAGAGTTTGTTCACACTCATTTCGGGCGTTTTGATGTTGGTGCTTTTTTTGTTGGAGGTGACTACAACTTCTTGCAATTGTTGTTCGCTACTTTGTAGTTTGAAATTTCTTTTAAAATTTTGAGATAATTGAATTTTTTCTTCCATATTTTGAAAACCCAAATACGCAATTTGCAAGGTGTAGTTTCCTTTTGGTAGCGTTATAGAATAAAACCCGTATTCATTGGTTGTTACCCCAGTTTTTAATTCAGCGATGGAAACGTTTACTCCAATTAGCGTTTCATTGCTATTGGCATCGGTAATGGTTCCACTCAATGTGAATTTTTGCTTTGTTAGTTCACTGGAGTTTGTGTCTTGGGAAAAAGAATCAATTGTGGTTAAAAAAAACAGCAATAAGGCAATAATTTTCTTTGAAATCATTTCTAAATTTTTGAGTTGCAAATTTCGTAAAATCCAAAGCTATAAGCAGGAAAACAAACGTTAAAGTTTTATAAAGTTTTTAATGGTAAACAACAATTTAGCTTATTGCTTGGCTTATTTTTTAGTTGATTTTATTAGGTTTTCATTCATCCTAAATTGAACTATTCTTGAAATTAAATCTAATGGTAAAGGCTTTGTCAAAGGGAATTGAACCGAACCTTTTCCTTGTTTGTAAATCGATAATTCTTCCTTGAATTGAGAGTGTCCCGTTGGTGTAGCGTAAAAACCGATGTGATTTTTATAAGCTGCAAAGTAAACCAACATTCCGTGATATTTAAATGCAGGCATATTATAACTGATTACTTCTTCAGCTTTTGGAGCAGCTTTTTTTATGATTTGCCGCATTTGCTCCAAAAGAACTTGAACATCTGGAGTTTGAACAGAAATATAATGGTCTATATCTTTGAAAATGGTCTTCAAAATAGTTGTTTTAGGTATTTAACAAAGTTTCGATATCAAACTTTTTCATTTTCATAAAAGCTTGAACGACTCTAGGTGCTTTTTCGGGATCGGACATCAATTCACTTAAAATGGTTGGTACAATTTGCCAAGAAACGCCAAATCTATCTTTGAGCCAGCCACACTGACTTTCGCTTCCGCCTTCAGTTAGTTTTGTCCAATATGAATCAATTTCACTTTGATTATCGCATTCCACAACCAACGAAACCCCCTCGTTAAATTGAAAATGGTGTTCGCCCAAACCATCCATCGCAGCAAATAATTGGTTTTCTAAGGTGAAATTACCAAATTTTAAACTTCCGGCTTGTTGCTGATCTTCAGATTCATCAATACTCAAATTTTGTATTTTTGAATTGGGGAAAATGGAAGTGTATTGTTTTATAGCTGCTTGAGCTTTGCCGTATTGTTCTCCAACAAATAGAAAGCAAGGCATTATTTTCTGTCTATTTGGCGGAATTTCCCCCAGCATTAATTGCCAGCAAACGCCAAATTTATCAGCAACAAAACCATATTTTTCACTCCAAGGATATTGGTCTAAAGGCATCATTATAGTTCCTTCTTTTGATAGCTGGTTCCAAATAGATTCTATTTCTTCATTGGTTTCACAAGTGACAAAAAGAGATATGGATGGATTTATTTTGAACATTGGTCCACCGTTTAACCCCATAATCAATTTACCTTCAATTTCAAAACGCACCACCATTGGAGTGTTATTTATTATTTTTGAATTTTTGAAAATGGAACAATAAAAATCGGCTGATGCTTTTGCATTACCATCAAACCATAAGCAAGGATAAATAGGCTTTTTTATCTTAGTTTTTTTAAAAGATTATTTTTCAGTGTAATTTTTAAAATTATTTAAAATAGCTTGCCAACCCATTTTTTGCATTTCAATGGGATTTTCGTTTTCGGCTTCAAAAGTTTCCGTGATTTGGATTCCACTTTCGGTTTGTGAAAATGTAATATCTACTTTTCTGTCATCCAAAGTGGTGTAACCAATTTTTTCATTGGTTATTACATCAGTATAAATCCCTTCGAAATCAAAGCCAAAACTGCCGTCTTTGGCTTCCATTCTGGTGAGGAATTTACCTCCAGTTTTCAGATTGTTTTCGGCTCGGGTGGTGTGCCAATCTTCAGAAGCAGTGCACCATTTTGTGATGTCTTCGGGATTTGTCCAGAATTCCCAAATTTTTTCGATGGGAGCTTTTATAAGTGTTTCTACAGTAATGGTTTTTTTTGCTGTCATTTTCAGAAGTTTGTTTTTAAAATCTGTTGGATATTTTTTGGTTCATTCAAATATATAAAAAAAAAGACGACCCGAAAGTCGTCTTTATTAGTGTTCTATAATTGTAAAAAAACATTTATGCAATTTTTGCCAAAATAGAATTAAATGTTTCACTAGGTCGCATTGCCTTGCTAGTCAATTCAGGATTAGGTTGGTAGTAACCACCAATATTTTGTGGTTTTCCTTGTGTTCCAATTAATTCGGCATTGATTTTTGCTTCATTTGCGAAAAACTCGGCAGCGATTGGAGCAAATACGGCTTTTAATTCGGCATCTTTATCTTGTGCTCCCAAAGCTTCTGCCCAGTACATCGCCAAATAAAAGTGTGATCCACGGTTGTCAATTTGTCCTACTTTACGAGCAGGAGATTTGTCATTTGCTAAGAATTTTTCAGTGGCAGCATCAAGGGTTTCTGCCAAAACAAAGGCTTTCGAATTGTTTAATGTTTCTCCAATATATTCTAAAGAAGCACCTAATGCCAAAAATTCACCTAGAGAATCCCAACGTAAATAGCCTTCTTCTACAAATTGTTGTACGTGTTTAGGAGCAGAACCTCCAGCACCAGTTTCAAACAATCCACCACCATTCATTAAAGGAACGATAGACAACATTTTTGAAGAAGTTCCTAGTTCTAAAATTGGAAATAAATCAGTTAAATAGTCACGTAAAACATTTCCAGAAACCGAAATGGTGTCTAATCCTTTAATCATTCGCTCCATTGTAAAATTGGTAGCTTCAATTGGATTCAGAATTTGAATATCTAGACCAGTTGTATCGTAGTCTTTTAAGTATTTCTCGACCTTAGTAATTAATTCTCTGTCGTGTGCTCTGTTATTGTCTAACCAGAAAATTGTTGGAAGACTAGTCAAACGAGCTCTATTTACTGCCAGTTTTACCCAGTCTTGAATAGGAGCATCTTTGGTTTGGCACATTCTAAAAATATCATTTTTTTCAACGGCTTGTTCCATCAAAACAATGCCATTTGTATCTACTGCACGAACAATTCCGTCTTCTTTAATTTGGAATGTTTTGTCGTGTGATCCATATTCTTCGGCTTTTTGTGCCATCAAACCTACGTTTGAACAGCTTCCCATTGTTCTTGGGTCAAAAGCTCCATGTTTTTTACAAAATTCAATCACAGCTTCAAAAACACCTGCATAACAACGATCTGGAATAAGAGCAAGAGTATCTTGTTGTTTTCCTTCTTTGTTATACATTTGTCCAGAAGTACGAATCATTGCAGGCATTGAAGCGTCTACAATTACATCAGATGGAACGTGAAGATTGGTAATTCCTTTGTCTGAATTCACCATAGCCAAAGCGGGTCCGTTTTCTATTGCTTTGTTTATTGCAGCTTCAACTTCGGCTTGTTGTGGATTCCCAGCAATTTTTGCATAAACATCACCCAAACCATTGCGGGTATCAATATTTAATTCGGCAAATAAAGTGGCGTATTTTTCGAAAACATCAGCAAAATATACTTCTACAATAGTTCCAAAAATAATAGGATCCGAAACTTTCATCATTGTTGCTTTCAAGTGAACTGAAAACAAAATGTTTTTCTCTTTAGATTCTTTTATGGCTGCAGCAACAAAGCTTCTTAGCTTTTGTATGTTTAATACAGAACTGTCAATAATTTCAGCTGATTTTAATGGTGTGCTTGCTTTTAAAACGGTAACAGTTCCGTCTTTGGCAACGAATTCAATTTTCATATCATTGGCTTCAGTAATAGTTGCTGATTTTTCACTTCCGTAAAAATCACCACTTTCCATCGAGGCTACTTTTGATTTAGAATCAGCAGACCAAGCTCCCATTGAATGCGGATTGGCTTTTGCATAATTCTTAACTGCTTTTGGAGCTCTACGATCAGAATTTCCTTCGCGCAAAACTGGATTCACAGCCGAACCTAAAACTTTAGAATATTTAGCTTTGATAGTTTTTTCTTCTTCATTTTGTGGATCTTCAGGAAAGTTTGGTAAGGCATATCCATTCGCCTGTAATTCAGCAATAGCTGCTTTTAGTTGCGGAACAGAAGCAGAAACATTAGGTAGTTTTATGATATTGGCTTCTGGAGTTGTGGCTAGTTTTCCTAGTTCGGCCAAAGTATCTTCTGTTTTTTGGTCTTCATTCAAATAATCAGAAAAGTTAGCTAAAATTCTTCCTGCTACGGAAATGTCTCTAGGTTCGATTTCGATATTGGATGTTGCTGTAAATGCTTGAACAATTGGCAAAAAAGAATAAGTGGCTAACAATGGAGCTTCATCGGTTAGCGTGTAAAAAATTTTAGATTTTGTTGACATTTGAATAAAAATTGTTTAGTATTTATTTTGGGCAACAAATGTAAGAAAAACGTTTTCGTAAATCGAAAACAATCTCAATTAAGTTTGCTTTAGCCCTAATATTTATGAAATTATGATTTTTTAATTTGCTAAAAGAGAATTGTTAAATATTCGCTTCTAAGTTTTATTAAATTGAAAAATGGAAAATGGTTGAAATCTTTAATTTTGCTGATTATATTGTAAAGTATTTTGATTTTTGGTCAAAAAAAACTCCCAAATAAATTGGGAGTTTTATAACAAAGAGATAGTTGACTATCTTCTTTTATCTCTAATTTTAGCTTTTTTACCAGTAAGTTGTCTGAAGTAGAAAATTCTAGCTCTACGTACAGCACCTTTCTTGTTGATTTCAATTTTTTGCAAAGCTGGCAAGTTAACTGGGAAGATACGCTCTACACCAATTGCACCTGACATTTTACGAATTGTGAAAGTTTCTGTGTTTCCAGAACCTCTTCTTTGAATAACAACACCTTTAAAAAACTGTGTTCTTGTTTTTTCACCCTCTTTAATTTCATAGAAAACTGTGATTGTGTCTCCAGCTCCAAATTCAGGGAAATCTTTTCTTGTTACGAATTCGTCTTGAACGAATTTCAATAAATCTGCCATTTTATTTTTATTTTATGGTTTTAAAAAGAGCAACATTCACGGATTTCGCCAGAGGTTGGTCTAATGAGGGCGCAAAAATAATTATAAATTATGAATTATGAATTATGAATTACGATTTTTTTTAATCTTTTTATTGATATTTTCGCATAACGTTATTTTCAGACTTTTGAACTTTGGACTTTCAGACTATTCTAGCAAATCCGGTCGTCTATTTTTAGTATGTTCATAAGCCATATCTTCTCTCCATTTGTCGATTTTGGCAAAATTTCCGCTGGTTAAAACTTCTGGAACTTTCCAACCTTTATAATCCGCAGGTCTTGTATATATTGGGCCTGATAATAAATTATCTTGGAAACTATCCGTTAATGCCGAAGTTTCATCACTCAAAACACCTGGAATCAATCGAATTATAGAATCGCACAACACCAAAGCACCCAATTCTCCGCCACTCAAAACATAATCGCCAATCGAAATTTCTTTGGTAATGAAATGATCACGAACGCGTTGATCCACACCTTTATAATGACCACAAAGAATGATAATATTTTCATACATCGACATTGTGTTGGCCATTTTTTGGTTCAAAGTATCACCATCTGGCGACATATAAATGATTTCGTCGTAAGTTCTTTCGCTTTTGAGATGTGTAATACAATCGTCAATCGGCTGGATATTCATTACCATTCCAGCACCACCACCATACGGATAATCGTCCACGCTTTTTTGTTTATTGGTCGTATAATCTCTCAGATTATGAAAATGAACTTCCACAATTCCTTTGTCAATAGCACGTTTCATTATCGAAGCCTCAAACGGACTTCGCAATAATTCAGGTAATACGGTTATAATATCTATGCGCATTTTTTTTTCTTTTCTAGGATGCAAATGTACAAAGTTTTTTTTCAGGAGCTATTTCCAGCTATTCGTTACAATCTCCCGAAGAAAAATCGGGAGGATTTCCACTGCTATCTGGGCTAGGAATTGGTGTGATAAATTTCATTGTTTCTTAATTGAAAAAAATTACTTTTACAAGAACGAATTTTAGACACAAAAACAATAACATATGCAAAGTTTTGGAGCAAGTAAAGAATTTATAAAAGACGATGAATTCGACTGGGAAGTAGTGGGAGAAGGCATCAAGCGTAAAATAATGGGGTATGATGATACGATTATGATGGTCAATGTTCTTTTCGAACAAGGATCAATTGGAACGCCTCACGAACATTATCATTCGCAAGTAACTAATGTAGCCAAAGGAGTCTTTGAAGTAACTATTAATGGTGTGACCAAAGTAATGAAACAAGGCGATTGTTTCTATATTCCGCCGCATATTATTCACGGTGTGGTTTGTATTGAAGATGGTTTGCTTATAGATGTTTTTAGTCCAATTCGCGAAGATTTTATGCAAAAAATGACTTATTAAAAAGGGAATTTTAAAAATCACTGTATTTGCAAATCGTCAACTCTAATTATTTTTGTAAATTTGCACCTCAATAAAAAACAATAAAAATGGAAAACGGAATATACGCTAAATTCAATACCGCAAAAGGGGCGATTTTAGTAAAATTGACACACGATTTAACACCAGGAACTGTAGGGAATTTTGTAGCACTCGCAGAAGGAAATATGGAAAACAAAATAAAACCACAAGGACAAAAATTCTATGATGGTTTAAATTTTCATAGAGTGATTCCAGATTTTATGATTCAAGGAGGTTGTCCTCTTGGAACTGGAACTGGTGATCCTGGGTATAAATTTGATGATGAATTTCATTCAGATTTGCGTCACGATGCGCCAGGGGTTTTGTCTATGGCAAATTCAGGGCCAGGAAGTAATGGTTCTCAGTTTTTTATTACGCACGTTGCAACTCCGTGGTTAGATGATAAACACACTGTTTTTGGTCATGTAATCGAAGGTCAAGATGTAGTGGATGCTATTGCTCAAGGCGATAAATTAGAAACTCTTGAAATTATTAGAGTAGGAGCGGAAGCGAAAAATTGGAATGCAATTGAAGCTTATGTTGGTTTGAAAGGAGCTCGATTGAAAAAATTAGCTGCTTTGAAAGCAGAATCTGAAGCTAAAATGGAAAAATTAGCAGCAGGTTTCGAAAAAACAGAATCAGGATTGCGTTACCAATTCATTCAAAAAGGAAATGGAAAACAAGCTGAAGCCGGAAAAACAGTATCTGTTCACTACGAAGGGTCATTAGAAAACGGAAAAGTGTTTGATTCTTCCTATCCAAGAAAAAAACCAATCGAATTCAAATTGGGTATTGGTCAAGTTATCGAAGGTTGGGACGAAGGAATTGCTTTATTGAAAGTTGGAGATAAAGCTCGTTTTGTTATTCCATCTGATTTAGGATATGGGCCAAATGGTGCTGGAGGTGTGATTCCACCAAATGCAACCTTAATTTTTGATGTAGAATTAATGGATGTAAAATAAAATAACGATAGAGACATTGCATTGCAACGTCTGTACTGTTTTGCATAAATATATCTAATCCCAAAGCGAGAGTTTTGGGATTTTTTATTTAGATGTTTTTGGAGATACATTGCAAAAAAAAGTCCAAAAATCTTGCGACTTTTGGACTTGGTGGTTGGGTTTGGTTAGTTATTATTTGGTTTATTGAATTAAAATCTAAATATCTTCAAATTCGATATTGGTAAAACTAGAAATAGAAGGGATTTTTTCTTCTTCGATTTTGTCAAAATCATATTCTTTTTTATAATCTTTTTGGTGTCTTTCAGAGATTACTTCTTCACCTTTGTGGTTCAAAACGTAAGAAGTCATTTCTTCTAAAATTTCGGCGAAAGCTACAAAATCTTCTTTGTATAAATATATTTTGTGTTTTTTGAAGTGAAATGAACCATCGGTTTCGGTAAATTTCTTGCTTTCGGTAATTGTAATATAATAATCGTCTGCTTTTGTAGCTCTTACATCAAAGAAATAGGTTCTTCTTCCAGCTCTTAAAACTTTAGAAAAAATCTCTTCTTTTTCTAACATATCATTTTCTCTCATAATCCTTCGGTCAATTTGTGGTTGTTAAGTACTACTCAAAAATCTAAAAAATATATGTATTACACAACAATTATTGCAATTCTTTTTCAGAAAGTTGTTTAAGGTATAAAGCGGCATAATACCCCTCCTGATTTAGTAATTGATTATGAGAGCCTTGCTCAATAATTCGTCCTTCGTCAAGGATAATAATACGGTCTGCATTTTTGGCCGAAGATACTCTATGGCTCACAATTATGGTCGTTTTGTCTCTACAAATTTCCTCGAGATTGTTCAAAATGGCTTCTTCGGTTTCGGTATCAACCGCAGATAGACAATCGTCGAATAATAAAATTTTAGGATTTTTGATGATGGCTCTCGCAATCGAAACCCGTTGTTTTTGTCCACCTGAAAGTGTGATACCTCTTTCGCCTAGAATGGTATCATATTGTTTGCTGAAACCGATGATATTGTCGTGAACTACTGCGTTTTTTGCAACTGCTTCTATTTCATCGTCGGTTGCGTCTTCTTTGCCAAACTTGATGTTGTTTTTGATGGTATCTGAAAACAAAAAAGCATCTTGTGGCACAATTCCAATGCTATTTCTCAAATCGAATAAATTGACTTTACTAATTTCTTTTTTGTCAATAGTAATTTGACCTTCTGATACGTCATAAAGTCTTGAAATCAGTGAAATAATAGTTGATTTTCCTGAACCGGTTTTTCCTAAAATAGCCAGAGTTTCTCCTTTGTGAACAGTAAAGCTGATGTCTTGCAAAGCTTTTATGTTGGTGTCTTCATAAATATAGCTTACATTTTCGAAAGAAATTGCCCCTTCAATTATCGATTTTTCTGAGGTATTATTTTGTATTTCAGGAACAATTTTAAGGAATTCGTTGATGCGTTTTTGCGAGGCTTCGGCTTCTTGAACCATTGATGAAACCCAACCTAATGAAGCCACTGGCCAAGTCAACATATTTACATACAGGATAAATTCGGCGATGGTTCCAATGCTTTTGATGGTTCCGTTGATGTACATTAATCCACCAAAATAAATTACAACTAAGTTGCTTATTCCGATCAGAGCCATCATTAAAGGGCCAAATAAGGCTTGTACTTTTGCTAAACTCAAGCTTTTGTGTTTACTTTCGTTAGACAAATCAATCATATTATTTTGATGTTGGTCTTCTAATGAATAGGCTTTTATGACTCTAATTCCTGAAAATATTTCTTGAGTGAAACTCGAAACTTTAGATAAATATTGTTGAAAAATAGTGCTTCTTTTATTGATTTCAGAACTTATTTTGAATATAGCATATGACAAAATTGGCAATGGAAGCAAGGTGTACAAAGTCAATCGTGGCGAAACATTAATCATATAAATGATTACAATTGTAAAACGAATAATGGTATTTATGGTGTACATTACGGCTGGACCAACATACATTCTCACTTTCGAAACGTCTTCGCTAATTCGGTTCATCAAGTCGCCAGTTCGGTTCTGTTTGTAGAAATTTTGCGATAGATTTTCGTATTGTTTGAAAACTTCATTTTTTAAATCAAATTCGATGTGACGCGACATTACAATTAGTGTTTGACGCATTAGGAAAGTAAGGAAACCAGCAATTATTGTTGTCGCAATTATCAATAAAATATTAGTAACTAATTCGTGTTGAATGATTGCTTTTGTAACTGTTTTATCTTTTGCAAATGATTCGATTATGGTAAACGATTTACTTATTAATTTAGGCGTAAACAAAGAAAAAATTTGTGCAACTATAGTAATAATGATGCCTAATAAAAAGCTGTATTTGTATTTTACAAAATATTTGTTTAAATATTGTAATTCTTTCATCTGGATTTTTCTTCTTTTATGAATTTCAAAGGTAATAGGAAAATTAGATATTTTTCAGGTTTAATTCTGTTTTAAAAAATGAAATTCTTATTTTTGCAAACTAATTTAAAAAAGTTCTTACAAGGTGGTAAATAGAAGACATATTCGCGTTAAGGTTATGCAATCCATATATGCGATGCATCAAAATGGGTCAGATAATTTAGAAAAAGAAGAAAAATTCCTTTTTTATAGTATAGACGCTATTCAGGATTTATACCTTATAATGCTTTCCTCATTGATCGAAATTTGCAAGAAAGAATCTGTTTTTTTGCATAAGTCTAGCCAAAAACATCTTGCCACTCCGCAAGAGCGCAAACCCAACGAAAAATTTATAAAAAACGCTATTTTTCAAATACTTGCCGAAAATAATTCGTTGAGTATTGCTCTGGAAACGCGTAAAATAGACAATTGGGCTTTGAATGATGATTATATTTTAATTCTTTTGGATGCTGTTAAAAAGAGCAAGTTGTATGCAAATTATATGAGCAATGCCGTTAACACATTCGAAGAAGATAAGGAATTTATTGTCAATTTGTTTGAGCAGGTTATTGTTCCAAATGAAAAATTATACGACTATCTAGAAGACAATAAACTAACTTGGATTGATGATATTCCAGTTGTAAATACTGAAATTATTAAGCAATTAAGAGCAATAAAAGCTGTTGAAGGCGGTAATTTTAGAGTTGTAAAATTATTCAAAGACAACGAAGACAAGGATTTTGTTAGAGATTTATTCCGAAAAACAATTTTGAACGAAAAGGAATTGGCAAAAGAATATGTAGATAAAACTCCAAATTGGGACAGCGAAAGAATTGCCGAAATTGATACGATTATCCTTAAAATGGCTATTTGTGAATTGTTGAAATTCCCTTCGATTCCTGTAAAAGTTACTTTGAACGAATACCTAGAATTAGCCAAAGAATATTCAACACCAAAAAGTAGTATTTTTATTAACGGAATTTTAGATAATTTGGTCAAAGAATTAGAAACTAACGATCGTATCAAAAAAATCGGACGCGGATTAATGTAAATAAAATGTAAATAAAAATTAAATAAAAAATTAAATAAAAATTATGGGAGATTTATTAAAGTTTTCGCCTTATCTAGCTTTGTTTGTGGTTTTCTATTTCTTTATGATTAGACCACAACAAAAAAGAGCCAAACAAGAAAAAGAATTTGAAAGTGCTTTGAAAGTAGGCGACAAAATCATTACTAAAAGCGGACTTCATGGCAAAGTTGCTGAACTTGCTGAAACTACAGTTGTAATTGAAACAATGGCTGGAAAATTAAAAATGGAGCGTTCTGCCATTTCTATGGAAATGAGTGCAGCTTTGGCTAAAAAATAGTTTTTGCCTACAATAAAAAAATCCCAAATTCCAATTCTAATTGGAATTTGGGATTTTTTTATTTTAAAACAATTATTTCTTTTTGTTTTTCTTTGCTTTTTTAGATTTAGCTTTGGCTTTTTTCTCTTTGAGTTTAGCTTTGAGTTTGGCTTTTTTGGCTTTCTCTTTTTTAGCCTTCTTCGCTTTTTTAGCTTTAGCCTTTGCCTTTGCTTTTTCTTTAGCTTTTTTTTCTTTTTCCTTAGCCTTTTCTTTTTTCTTGTTTTTTTTCTTTTTCTTGGCTTTTTTTATGTCCTTTTCAATTAGTGCATCCAATTCTTCCAAAAAGGGTTCTATTTGATTTTCTTCTGCATCAGATACAGTTTGTGTAATTTCTTCAACTGCTTCAACTTTTTCAACTTCTTGACTTGATTTTGTTGCTCTGCTAGTTCTAGGTTTTTTAGGTTTGGGAGTAGTTACTTCTTTGATTGTTTCGTTTACAATTTCTTCTTTGTTTTCTTCCATAATTTATATTTTTTAGGATTGATTTTTTTAAGGATAAGTTAATTGTAATCAAAGATAATCATTAAATCAATTTCTTAATGTTAAGTTTTTCCTTAATTATTTATTCAAAAAAAGCCATCAAATTGATGGCTTTTTGGTAATTCAGTTGAATTTATAATACTATTACTTGACAATAGTTTTAGCTGTCAATTCGGCAATTCTTACAATCACATCTACTGCTTTTTGCATACTTTCAGCAGGAACATATTCGTATTTTCCGTGAAAATTGTGACCACCTGCAAAAATATTTGGGCAAGGCAAGCCTTTGTATGATAATTGGCAGCCATCTGTTCCGCCACGGATGGGTTTTATTATTGGTTTTATCTTCAATTCTTTCATTGCTGTTTCGGCAATATCTACAATATGTTTTACAGGCAATACCTTTTCTTTCATATTGTAGTATTGGTCTTTTACTTCGGCAATAACTATGTCTTCGCCAAATTGTTTTGCGAATTTTTTATTGAATTTTTTGGTAATTTTTTCAATTAAATCTTTTCGTTTTTCAAATTTTTTCTTGTTATGGTCTCGAATTATAAGTTCCAAAACAGTTTCTTCAATGCTCCCTTTTAGGTGATGCACATGAAAAAAACCTTCATACCCTCTTGTTTCTTGAGGTGTTTCTCCTTTTGGTAATTCGTTAATGAAATCATTGGCGATAAGCATAGAATTGATCATTTTTCCTTTGGCATAACCCGGATGAACACTTTTTCCTTTGAAAGTAATTTTAGCTCCAGCGGCATTGAAATTTTCGTATTCCAGTTCGCCTACTTGGCTTCCGTCCATTGTGTAAGCCCAATCGCAGCCAAATTTTTCTACGTCAAAATGATGTGCTCCACGTCCAATTTCTTCGTCAGGAGTAAATCCAACTCTAATTTTTCCGTGTTTGATTTCAGGGTTTTTGATTAGAAATTCTATTGCTGTGACAATTTCGGTAATTCCAGCTTTATCATCGGCTCCAAGAAGTGTGGTTCCGTCGGTTGTAATTATCGTTTGCCCTTTGTATTGTAATAAATCCTTGAAATATTTGGGTGATAAAATAATGTTTTGGTCAGCATTTAATAGAATATCGCCACCATCATAATTGGGAAAAATTTGAGGTTTTACATGGGCTCCTGTAAAATCGGGTGTGGTGTCAAAGTGTGCAATAAATCCAATAGTTGGCACTTCGTGATCTACATTTGATGGTAAAGTTGCCATGATGTAGGCTTTATCGTCAATTGTAACGTCTTGCATTCCAATTGTTTTTAGTTCATCGACCAATTTGTTGGCTAAATCCCATTGTTTAGCGGTGCTTGGAGTAGTTTCAGAATTAGGGTCAGATTCGGTATCAATGATGACGTAGCTTATAAAGCGATCTATAATATGTTGCATAAGATTGTATTTTCAACAAAGATACAAATCGGAATGATTGTGCAATGAAAAGTTAATCAAAGATGAGTTTTTGATTTTAAAAAGAAACCGATTCAAGTTTTATAGCATAAAGGGTTTAAAAATTCTCAGGAAATTCAAATCGATATCCTTTGCCTAAAAGAATAAGTAATCCATGAATGATTGATACTGGAAAAAAATCTAGTTTATCAAGGAAATAATCGACGGTTTTATTATCATAATTGGTAATGATAAAAGGCATTGAATTGGAGAGTATGAATATATTTAAAAGGTTGTTGTCGGTAGTGTCAAGTCCGTTTAAAGGTCTAATGTCAATTTGTTTTTTTTCTTTTTTCAGTTGCATATATTCTAGCGTTGACAAAGGAATGTCTAGTTCGGATTGATAAAATAGGCAGGACTTTGCCACGTCTATCATAATCCATTTTTGAAATTCAGGGCAGTAAACTTCATTAAACGAATGTCCTCCTGAGACTTTTGGGTCAGTCGATAGGCTTTTTAGTCCCCATTCTTTTACTTTTATATTGTTTATAACGCAAAAATTTGAAAAAATTTGGGAAAAATCGCTGCAAACCCCTCCTTCACCTTTTATCATTTTGTGTAAAGCTGTTGCCGATGATTTGCCTAATCCTGGTCCACCTTTTATGTTCTTTTTTAGCCAAATAGCTATTGTTTTGGTTTTTTCAAAATCGCTTAATTTCTCGCTTATTTCGTTAAATATTAAGTCGTTTGTTTCGTAAAATAGTTTTGGAATATTATTTTTCTTATTGATGTCATTATAACAAAAGTTGTTGATGTCATTCAAAGAAACATTTTTAGATACTAATCTAAAACGGATTTTATATAATAAGGGGTGTCTTTTTAAGTACCAATTTAGAGGTTTGCTCATATTAGAAGATAAATTTAGACTGCTTTTTGTATCTAAAAAGGCAATATAATTGATTTTGAAATTATAGTGTTTTATAATTTTCTAAAGTAATACAAAAATTATCTGCAAACTACTAAAAAAGCTTTAAAAGGAAAAAATAATCGACCAAATGTTATTTGATATGAATTGAATTTGCAAATTCCTTGACTTTTCCCCAATCGGTGTATTCGATTTTGGTTTTTGAATTTGTAGGGCCTTTTGTCATCCACATTATCAATTGTATCATCAATCTGTCTGTAAAGGGATATTTTTGATAGTCTAATTTTCCAGCAAATACAGCCGATTTTTTTGGAACCCAATCGATTTCTTTCAAGAATTTAATAAAATAGGGATTGGTTTCTGGGCTAGCTTTTTCAGGTTTTCTTGCCACAAGATTGACTGAAAAAAAGGCATTTTCTACTTTTTCGAGTGCACTTTTATTTTGGTTTATGAATTCGATTATTTTTGGATTGTGTTTGCCATAGCGAATGCTAGCGCCAATAATAAACGTATCGAAATCGGTTACTTTTTTGTCGAAATTTTCAGTAGTAAAAAGTGCTACAGTGTATCCTTTTTCGACTAAAAGATCTTGAATAAACCTGCAAATTTTCAGAGTTTGACCATCTACGGTAGCGTACAGAATTCCAATTTTCGGTTTCATATAGTCGAAATTTTTGTGTACTAATTTAAGAATTAATCTTTGTAAAACCGATTAGAATGCAACTAATTATTTGAATTTAAAGTTGGTATAAACAAAAAAATCTCCTAATTAGGAGATTTTAATTTGTATTGAAATAGATTTATAATCTAAAAATTCCGCCAAGAGCAATGATGGTTTCTCCATAGAAAAATTCTTGCTTAGCACTATCAGAAGTACTTTTAGTTGTTCTAATATTGGGCATATTAATATAACCACCTTTCAAATCGCCTTCGATTGTGAAATATTTGAAAAATGTAAAGTTGATTCCCGCTTTTATAGAAGTGCCATAACCAGCTACATTAAAATCATCGTGTCTTTCTTTGCCCATAAGTGTTGTGTTGGTTTTTGGATATAAGGCACCAAAACCAAAGCCACCATTGATGTTTATCTGAAATTTATCGGTGTTTTTTATGCCAAACCATTTTGAGATGTCATCTTGACGGGCAATTTCTGCATATACATAATTTAAACCATCGGTGTGTTCAAACATTAGAAACTCTTCTGTCATCACCGTTGGTGTGTTTGCATAACTCCCATTGAAAGGAGGATTGCCGTTTATTATTCCTGTAATATTAGCCGTCTGATTTTGAGTCATTACATATTTCATATGGTCAACTCCAATAGAAATACTGTATTTGTCGGTAAAAAAGTAGCCTAATTTAAAATTGGTCTGAGGAATTGTCATTCGACCAGGTGTGATGTAATCCACATGCCATCCTTTTGGTTTGTCGTGAGCTGTTGCACTTTGGACTACAAAATTGTAATCATCGCCCATGAAGTGAATGTCAGAGTCGGTAAATTTTTCTCTATTTCCACCCCAGGAAATAGTGAATTTTCCCTTGTTATGAGAAGTATATCTTTCTTTTGCGATGGTGTCGTTTTGAGCGAAAGAGTTCAGGGAAATACAAAAAAATAATAAAGCTGAAAATGTAATTGAAGTTTTCAAAATAGATTAATTTAAAATTGATTTATGGTTTTTCGGATGGCGACTAGTTTGGTCATTAAAGCTTCGAAATAGTCTAGATGAAGCATATTGGCACCATCACTTTTAGCATTAGCAGGGTCAAAATGAGTTTCAATAAAAATACCATCAACACCGACTGCGATTCCGGCTTTGGCAATGGTTTCAATCATATCGGGTCTTCCGCCAGTAACTCCAGCAGTTTGATTGGGTTGTTGCAAGGAGTGAGTCACATCCAGAACGGTAGTAGCATAGTTTTGCATGGTTGGTATTCCTCTGAAATCTACAATCATATCTTGGTAGCCAAACATGGTTCCTCTATCGGTTACCATCACATTTTGGTTGTTGCAATCCAATACTTTTTGAACCGCATGTTTCATGCTTTCAGGACTCATAAATTGTCCTTTTTTTAGGTTGACCACTTTTCCAGTATTGGCAGCAGCCACAACCAAATCGGTTTGGCGCACTAAGAAAGCTGGAATTTGCAATACATCAACATATTGGGCAGCTATTTCGGCATCTTCATTAGTGTGAATATCAGTTACAGTAGGAACACCAAAATTTTTAGATATTTTTTCAAGTATTTTTAGTGCTTTTTCGTCTCCAATTCCCGAAAAGCTATCAATTCTAGAGCGATTGGCTTTTTTAAATGACCCTTTAAAAACAAAAGGAATTTCTAGTTTGTCAGTAATTGAAACTAATTTTTCGGCAATTTTCATCGCCATTTCTTCACCTTCAATGGCGCAAGGTCCTGCTAGTAGAAAGAAGTTTCCGCTGTCTGTATGTTTTATTTGTGGAATATTGAGTATGTTCATAGTGTGGTTTTTCAGAAGGCAAAGATAGTTATGATTTATGGTTTTGAAATCAAATTATTTTTTTTTCAAACTAAGTCCTACCGGAACCATTAACACTCCTTTTTCGTAAATATTTAAATATAATGTTACAGGATTTTTTTGTCCTTTCCATCTTAATTGGTAAACATCAAGAAAACCAGCGCCCATATTGCTTCTTTTTGTTGGAAAAGGGCAGCAACTTTCAAGTTTTGTATAGGTGATTTGTTCGCCATTTGGTCCTGCCAACGCATTCAAGAATCGTTGTTGATTTATCGTTTCGTTGCTAGTGTTTCCATAAAAAATATTGATAGGATAATCTTTATCGTAGCCGTATTTTTTGTCTTTGCTGTACTCCTTAATCTCAAAAGTTTCATTATTTATTAATCTTGGTGTTGGAGCATTGTCATCTACATTTTTAAGGGTCGATTTTGTACTTGTGCACGAACTGATACTAATTAGAAGAGCAATAAGAAGGGCTGTTTTTTTCATAATCTTACTATAGGGATTTATAGGATTTTGTTGTCAAATAAATGCAGTGTAATTTAATTGCAAATTTATGAGGTATTGCTAGCATAAACAACAATTATGCCTTAATTATTCATTTTAATAAAATTAGAATTATTATTTTAGCCAAATAAATACAATATTATGGAGATTTTATTTCAAACTTGGCCTTGGTATGTTTCGGGGTTTTTGATAGGAATGGTAATGCTAAGTTTAATTTATTTTGGAAAGACTTTTGGGATGTCCTCTAACTTACGTTCGTTATGTGCAATGTCGGGTTTAGGAAAAAAAGTGGGTTTTTTTGACTTTGATTGGAAAGCACAGCGTTGGAATTTATATGTGGTTTTAGGCGCAATGTTAGGTGGTTTTGTTGCGGTTCATTTTATGAGTGATGCTTCTAATGTGGCTATTAATCCCAAAACAATTGCACAATTGACGCAACTTGGAATTGACGCTCCAAACGGAAAATTATTGCCGGATGCCTTGTTTTCAAATGCTATTTTTCAATCTCCAAAAAGCATTTTTATTTTAATAATTGGAGGTATTCTAATTGGTTTTGGTACACGTTATGCTAGCGGATGCACTTCGGGACACGCTATTTATGGTTTGAGTAGTTTGCAATTACCGTCCTTGAAAGCTGTGATTGGATTCTTTATTGGAGGGTTAATAATGGCACATTTTATTTTACCTTTAATTTTTTAGTATGAAAGCATTAAAATATATAGTTGTCGGATTTATTTTTGGAATTGTTTTGACAAAATCAGAGGCGGTTTCTTGGTATCGAATTTATGAAATGTTCATGTTTCAATCTTTTCATATGTATGGAATAATTATGGTTGCGATTGTTACAGGTGTCATTGGAATCCAAATTATTAAAAGAAAAAATATAAAAGATTTTAAAGGTTTTCCAATTGAAATTATTCCAAAAGAACCTGGTTCAACTCGATTTTGGGTAGGGGGAATTTTCTTTGGTCTTGGCTGGGCATTGGTAGGAGCTTGTCCTGGACCGATATTTATACTTCTTGGAGCTGGATTTTTGCCTTTGTTGTTAGTTCTCTTTGGAGCACTTTTTGGAACGTTTTTATATGGATTGATAAAAGATAAATTACCTCATTAAACAAAATAAAAGTGACATAAAAAAAACAGGATTCTCTTTTTGAAAATCCTGTTTTTTTTATGATTATTAAACTAAACAATTAAATTATTTCAGCGCTTAAACCTGCTTCCAGTAATTGGGTGCATTGTGGTTTCAATTTTTCTAAAACATCTGTTTTTACCGTACATTTTCCGTTATAATGAACTATTAATGAGCATTGTTCTGCTTGTTCGGGAGTATGGTTGCAAACCCTAATTAAGGTTTCGATAACGTGATCAAAAGTGTTTACATCGTCATTATATACTATAATTTCGTTGTTTATTGAAGTTGCTTCTTTCTGGCTGACTTTTACTCTTGTTTTTTCTATAGTACTCATTTTTAAATAATTGTAGGTTATAAATAAAAATAATGCTGGCTTTGTTTAATTTTTTCGATTTTAGTGCACTAATTTACAAATTTTAAAGATACCCAATTGTTTCTTTCAAATTTTTTAACGTATGTTAATCCTTTTTCAGTACAAGAAGCGTCTATAAACGGAATGTCTTCGGTGTAAAATCCACTCAGTAGCAAAGTTCCTTTTGGATTTAGACAATCTACATAGCTTTGCATATCATTCAACAAAATATTTCGGTTGATGTTAGCTATAATTAAATCGTATTTTTTGTCTTTCAACAAGGCAGCATCACCTTCATAAACAGTAATGTGTTCGCAATTATTGCGTTCTGCATTTTCAATAGAATTCAAATAACACCAATTGTCAATATCGATAGCATCAATAGGTTGAGCGCCTTTCATTTCGGCTAAAATTGCTAAAATGGCTGTTCCGCAACCCATATCCAGCGTCTTCATTCCAGTGACATCAATTTCTAATAAATGCTGAATCATCATATGTGTGGTTTCGTGATGACCAGTTCCGAAACTCATTTTGGGTTCGATAACAATATCAAATTCGGCTTTGGTTTTGGGATGAAATGGTGCGCGAACGTGGCAATTTCCATCTACATCAATCGGCTCAAAATTCTTTTCCCATTCTTCGTTCCAATTTACTTGATCAATTTCTTGTACTTCATAAGAAATAGTAAATTCTGGCGATTTTAAAATGAACAAATCGTCTAGAATTCCTTCTGACCAAAGATCTTTTTGAATATAAGCAACAATACCAAAATCAGTATCGATAAAACTTTCGAAAGGTAACTCGCCAAGTTCGGCAACCAAAATTTCTGAACCTAGTTCTTTGGGTTCAACTGTAAAATGGTAGCCTAAATAGATGTTTGACATATAAATTTATTTTTTTTGCAAAGGTAATAAAAAAGTTGGCAGTGAACAGAGGTCAGTTTGCAGTTTTGGTCACCAATAAATAGGTTATTGGAAAATTAATTTCGTGTAAATATTTATAATTCGATAAGATAATTCTATTTTTGCACCACAACTTATTATATTATGTACAAGCAAATTATCCGTCCTCTATTTTTTTGTTTTGATCCCGAAAAAGTGCATTATTTTACTTTTTCATTAATTCGAAATGTATCCAAAATACCAGGAATTCCATCACTTTTTAGATCTTTATATGTTGTAGATGACAAACGATTAGAAACCGAAGTCTTTGGCTTAAAGTTTAAAAACCCCGTTGGATTAGCAGCAGGAATGGACAAAGGCGCTACTTTGTATAACGAATTGTCTAATCTAGGTTTTGGATTTATTGAAATTGGAACCATTACACCAAAAGCGCAAGATGGAAATCCTAAAAAGCGTATTTTTCGCCTAACAGAAGACAATGCACTTATTAATAGAATGGGGTTCAATAATGCAGGTGTTCAGGATGCAGTTGAAAGATTAAAGAAAAACAAAGGCGTTCTTATTGGTGGAAACATTGGCAAAAATAAAGTAACTCCTAATGAAGAGGCTACTTCGGATTACCTCATTTGCTTTGATGCTTTATATGATTATGTCGATTATTTTGTGGTTAATGTAAGTTCGCCCAACACACCCAATCTTCGAGAATTGCAGGAAAAAGAGCCGTTGAAACAATTGTTGCAAACCTTGCAAAATCAGAATTTAACAAAGTCAAAGCAAAAACCAATTCTTTTGAAAATTGCTCCCGATTTGACCGATTCGCAATTGTTAGATATTATTGATATTGTTAAAGAAACCAAAATTGCAGGTGTAATTGCTACTAATACCACTTTATCTCGTGTAGGATTGCAATCACCAAACAAAGTAGAAACAGGAGGAATGTCGGGAAGACCATTGCGAAATCGTTCGACTGAAGTGATTCGTTTTCTTTCCGAAAAAAGCAATAAAGCCTTTCCTATTATTGGAGTAGGAGGAATACATTCTGCCGATGATGCTATCGAAAAATTGAATGCAGGAGCAAGTTTAATCCAACTTTATACAGGATTTATTTATGAAGGCCCTGCATTAATAAAAGCAATCAATAAGAAGATTTTAGAGAAAATGCAGTAATCGAAAGGTGTCTCAAAAGACCAATTAATAAATCGGTAAATGTGGTCTCAAAAATAGTTTTTTTTGCAAGAAATGAATTAAAATTGAATTTTATCTTTTAAATATTCAAGCATTTCTTTTGAGATTGGTTTGGGTAAAAAATCAATTACTAGTGGGTATTTTTTTGATTTTTCTAAATCTCCAGGATCTATTGTTGAGGAGAGGATAATTATTTTGGTGTTATGAAACTCTGCATATTTTTCGGTATTAAAGGCTTCTAAAAACTCCCAACCATTCATAATAGGCATGTTTAAATCCAAAAAAATTAATTCTGGTTTTGTAATTGTTTTATCTGATGTTTTGAGTGTGTCAAAGAAATTAAGGGCATCTTCTCCGTTTTTTGCTGTGGCTATTTCATTTGAAAAAGTAGCTTTTGCAATTACCATTTTGCATAGCATTAGCGTAATCTGATCGTCATCAATGCATAAAATCTTATTGAGCATTTTATTTGTTTTTAAACGTTAATGTAAATGTGGTTCCAATATCTACTTTGCTTTCTATACTAATTGTACCTCCCATAGTTTCAACTTGCGATTTTACTAGGTAAAGCCCTAATCCTTTGCTATCAGGGTAATCATGAAACCTTTGATATAGTCCAAAAATTTTATCTTTATTTCTTTCTAAATCAATACCTATTCCATTATCCTTGAAGATTAAAATAACACTATTTTCTATTTGATGTGCAGAAATGTTTATTTTTAATTTTCGAGTTTCAGATTTGTATTTGATTGAATTGGTCAATAGGTTTAATAGAATACTTTCTAAATAAGATTTATTGGTATTGAGGAAAGTTACTTCTTCAAAATTGAATTTTATAATAGGTTTATGTAATCCAATTAGAAAATCCAATTGACTAAATACGTCTTCAAAAATGTCTTTTAGCAATAGCGATTGTTTTTCGATCGAAGGGTTGTCTTTGATGATAATTACTCTTACTAAATCATTTATGGTTTCGTTTAATAAATGAGTTGATTTGTTAAAGCCGTCAATAATTTCTTTAAGCTCTTGATTTTCAATAGGGATATCTTTAATTAAGTTTAGTAACCCAGTTAAATTTGACAGAGGAGCCCTAAGATTGTGTGAGGTGATGTATGAAAATTGCTGTAAATCTTTATTATTCTGGGTTAATTCCTTAATTAATTGTTCTTTTTCTACTTCCTGTTTTTTTTCTTCTGTGACATCTCTTTGTATTGAAACCCAGTGTGAAAGTTCGCCATCAGAATTATATACTGGCAGCATATTGAAATTAACCCAATAGGGTTCATTGTTTTTCTTGTAACTTAGTGTTTCAATATGGCATTCTTGCTTATTTTTTATAGCTTTTATTAGAGTATTATGGTCTTCTGGATTTGAATTTGGACCTATAAAAATTTCAGGAGATTTTCCAATAATTTCGTCTGAAGTGTATCCTGATATGACAGAAAAAGCGGGATTTATATAAACAATGTCGGGTATTTTACCTTCATTCAAATTGGCTTCGGTAATAATTATAGAGTCTTTTGTATGTGTAATAACGGTTTCTAACAGTTTTAGTCGCTGTTCTTCTTCTTTTTGTTTGGTAATATCTTGAATGGCTCCTATCATTCGTACTGATTTTCCGGTTTCATCTTTTAAAATAAAGCCTCTATCTAAAACGTACTTATAAGTGCCATCTGCACATTTAAAGCGATATTGATCTTGCCATTTTTCGGTTTTTTGTTCAATAAAAGAATATAATTTAATAGACATTTTGATGGTGTCTTCTGGGTGTATATTATCAAACCACCATTTTGAACTTTTGCCTACTTCTTCTTGTTTGTATCCAAAGACAGCTTCGATTCCTTTGTTCCAGGTCATGGTGTCTTCTAAAATTTTCCAATCCCAAATGATATCACTAGTAGCTTTTGATACAATATCATATCTTTCATTAGACTCTTTGATCTCATTATTTGTATTTTTTAATTTTCTGTAAATCTCGGAGTTTTTAATGTTGTTTTTATGCAAAACAAACCTAAGAAGTATGCCAGAAACCACTATAAATAGAAGGTCATTTATAAAACTGAAAGCAAGTGGATTTGATGGAATTATTATTTTAAAAAATTCGCGGTATAGAATAGCCAAAATAATGGATACTATTATATAGAGAATGGTTATTTTGTTGGTGTTATTTTTCATTATTCAAATATAATTAATTTATGTTATTATTTATAATCATTCAAAACTTATTTCTACAGGTTTGATATTTAGATAAAAAGGTTAACAAATTGCAAACAATAATATAAAGATTTTTTATATAGAAATAAAGTGTACCTTTGCACCCATTAAAATTTACAGATGGAAGCTATTAGAAACATTGCAATTATTGCCCACGTCGATCACGGTAAAACAACTTTGGTTGATAAAATTATGTATCACTGTCAGTTATTTCGCGACAATGAGAATACAGGTGACTTAATCCTAGATAACAACGACTTAGAGCGCGAAAGAGGTATTACTATTACTTCAAAAAATGTTTCAGTAGTTTACAAAGGAACAAAAATTAATATTATTGATACTCCTGGTCACGCCGATTTTGGTGGAGAAGTTGAAAGAGTTCTAAATATGGCAGACGGTGTTTGTCTTCTTGTAGATGCTTTTGAAGGACCAATGCCACAAACTCGTTTTGTATTGCAAAAAGCTATTGATTTAGGTTTAAAACCTTGCGTGGTTATCAATAAAGTAGATAAAGAAAACTGTACTCCTGAAGAAGTTCACGAGAAAGTTTTCGACTTAATGTTTGAATTAGGTGCTGAAGAATGGCAGTTGGATTTTCCAACCGTTTATGGTTCAGCTAAAAATAACTGGATGTCTGATGATTGGAAAAACCAAACTGAAAACATAGAGCCTTTATTGGATATGGTTATCCAAAATGTACCAGCTCCTAAAGTATCTGAAGGAACTCCACAAATGTTGATTACATCTCTAGACTTCTCTGCATTTACAGGACGTATCGCGATTGGTCGTTTAGAAAGAGGTATTTTAAAAGAAGGTATGCCAATCTCATTAGTTAAAAGAGATGGTACTATAAGTAAGTCAAGAATCAAAGAATTACACACTTTTGAAGGTCTTGGACGTAAAAAAGTTCAAGAAGTTATTGCAGGTGATATTTGTGCCATCATTGGAGTGGAAGGTTTTGAAATTGGTGATACTATCGCTGATTATGAAAGCCCAGAAGGTCTAAAAACGATTGATATTGACGAGCCTACGATGAGTATGTTGTTCACTATTAACGATTCACCTTTCTTTGGTAAAGAAGGTAAATTTGTAACATCTCGTCATATTAGAGAACGTTTGACAAAAGAATTAGAGAAAAACTTGGCAATGAAATTGGGTGAAACCGATTCTGCTGATAAATTTATGGTTTTTGGTCGTGGTGTACTTCACTTGTCTGTTCTTATTGAAACAATGAGAAGAGAAGGCTATGAGTTGCAAATCGGTCAGCCACAAGTTATCATCAAAGAAATTGATGGTAAAAAATGTGAGCCAATTGAGGAATTAACAATCGACTTACCAGAAAATCTTTCAGGTAGAGCTGTCGAATTTGTTACTATGCGCAAAGGAGAAATGTTGAGTATGGAAACCAAAGGAGATCGTATGGTTGTAAAATTCAACATTCCATCACGTGGAATTATTGGATTGCGTAATCAATTGCTTACTGCAACTGCTGGTGAGGCTATTATGGCGCACCGTTTTATAGGGTATGAGCCTTACAAAGGGGAAATTGCTGGACGTAACAAAGGTTCATTAATTTCTATGGAAAAAGGAAAAGCTATTCCTTATTCTATCGATAAATTACAAGATCGTGGTAAATTCTTCGTTGAACCAAATGCTGAAATCTATGAAGGTCAGGTAATTGGAGAAAACTCTCGTGGCGATGATATGTGTGTAAACGTAACTAAAGAGAAAAAACAATCTAACGTTCGTTCTTCTGGAAATGATGAAAAAGCTAGAATTATCCCTCCAATTATTTTCTCTCTTGAAGAAGCTTTAGAGTACATTCAAAAAGACGAATATGTAGAGGTTACACCAAAATCAATTCGTTTGAGAAAAATTTATTTGACTGAAACAGATAGAAAAAGATTTAAAATATAATTCTATTTTAAATTTCAATATAGAAATCCCAAATTCCAACTGGAACTTGGGATTTTTTTTTGGAATTTAAAAATTGGGATTTAATAAAGTTATCGTTTCAAACTAAAATGCCCTTTAGCTTCTCGGCCATCTTCTAGTTTTATGGTGTACCAATAATCGTCACCTGGCATTGGGCTTCCGTTGAAAGTACCATCCCAACCTTCGCTCGACGATGGAACCCATTGTTTGAGCAGTTTTCCGTATCGGTCAAAAATGTATATCGTTGAGTTACTATTAAAATCTGCATTTACACCTTTTACACCCCAATAATCATTGTAGCCATCGCCATTAGGAGTAAAGAATTTTGGAACACTAACCACTGCAATTGTTCTGTCAATAGTTCCACAGCCATTTTTGTCACGGATGTAAATGGTGTGAATGCCAGCCGAAACATTTGTAAAGAAATTCGAATCCTGAAAATAGCTTGTAGGTTCATCTAAACTATATTCGTAATCGCCTAATCCAGAAACGTTTACTGTAATGGTATTGATGTCTGTCATATCTACTATTATGGTACTGTCAATCTTTGCAACATCTGATGCTGTAACTTGAATCTTTCTAGATCTTCCACAACCAACGCTATTTATAACTTCTACTGTGTATAATCCTTCAGTATTTACATCTAAAGTGTAGTTTGTTTCACCAGGCAAAATGATTCCGTCTTTTGACCAAACATAAGTATAGTTATTTGTTGAAGATCCATCTTGGATTCCCGCATTGAGTTGTATATAAAATGTTGGAATATTTGAGCAAACTAATTCGTCGTCGTTTTTATCAGTGTTTAAATTGATATTTGGTAGTGGATCTACTATAAAAGGAATGATTAGTGTTGCTACACAGGTTGTGTTTATTGGATTTTCAACGGTTACTTTTATGTTTTGTGTTTTTGTTTGGAACGGATTGGGTAGCGGACTTGATAAAGCATTTCCGTTTTCGTCATAGTATTTAACGATCATTCCTGTTTGAGAGCCTAAAATTGTTGCTTCGAAAGTAGAGGTGTCAAATCTAAATTTTCCGTCTTGGGTTAAAGGATCTATTTCATCATCACAAACGGATGTCAATGAAACAGGTATTGGAAATGCTTCTGGCAAATCATCTACGATGAATTCAATGGTGGTTTCATCATTACATTTTAAAGAGGAATTATTGGTAACAACTGCCTTAATAATTTGTGAATTCGAATCGAAAGTAGCAGGAAATGGGCTTGTTATCAAGATTCCGTTAGCATCTTTCAAAGGATTATTTGACGCATCAAAATAGGTCACCGTAACCGGAAATGATTGATTGCTTCCTAATAAAGTACTTTCTAAAGTTGCTGTATTAAATTTAAAAATTCCATCCTGATTGTCGTCGCATTGCCTTGGAATAACAACAGCATTTGCGAAAGGTAATTTCTCAACTGTTAAAGTCACAAAGGGTCCTAAGCCAAAACAAGCATTGTCAACATCGCTATCGACACGAACCCAAATGTCTTGTGTGTTTGGATAGCCAATATTTCGATAATTGGTAATATCGGTAATAACATTTAGTTCAGACAAAGCATCTGCTTGATTACGGTAATAGGTTATGGAATAATTTCCTACTGTAGGAAGCAATGCTTGAATATCGGTTGTCACACTGCTAAAATTAAATGTAGAAACACCATCTCTTTTGTTGTTATTAGCATTATTTGCTCCGTTTAAATCTAACAAATCATCACAAACTTCGAAAGTTCTTTTAAAAGTTATTGGAATTTGGGTCGCTAAAACTTTTAAGGTGATTTGAGCAGTTCTGAAACAACCATTTTTATTCACAACCCTTGCCCAAACTGGCATTGTTCCAGGTGTTGTATTTGTAAAAGCCAATGGAGTTGTAATTAATTGTGTTGGGTCGGCAGTATTGGCTCCAGATAATGTTTTATAGTAAGTGAACGTTTCATTCGCAAAATCAGTAGAAATCTCATTATTTTTTACTGTAAGATTAAAGGAGGAAATGGCATCTAAATCGTCATCACATTGCACAATACTGATGTCTTTTACGGTTGGTAAAGCAAGTATGGTCAAAGTAGTTTCAGCCGAAGTCAATCCACAAGAATTTCCTGTTTTATTTAGTACCACACGATATTTATATCCGTTCATTGCATTGGTAATGCCTGTTATTATTAGTGGATTAGCAGTAACATCAGGATAAGTTGCATCGTTTGCGAGGTTGTTCCAATTGACACCGTCTGTCGAAAGTTGCCATTGATAGGTATTTCCGCCATTGTCAACTATCGTTGCTAAAGCATTTTGTAATTCGCAAGTGGGGGCAATTGCAGGTTGTTTTGTTATTACAATGGGTGCCGAAATTAAATAATTTGGATTTGGAATAGAATAAGGAGCGCCTATAACTAAACCATTCAAGTCAACAGTTAAAGGGGAATTTCCAAATTTTCCATCAGCATCAGCATCTGTAAAACCGGCTTCGATTACATCAGAACATAAATCTTTATCACTATCTAAGTCGCGGTAATTTCTAATTCCATCTGCGTCTAAATCATTTTCAGTTTCTACTGAATCCAAGATTCCATCATTGTCACTATCTAAATCTAAATAATCTAAAACGCCATCATTATCAGAATCAACAGGTGTTAATCCGGGTTCAAAAACATTGTCAATACCATTGTTGTTGGTATCCGTATTTGAAATAACAACAGTAGCATTTACTTGAGCTTCTATTATGTCTTGAATTCCATCATTGTCGCTATCAGTATCTATTTGATCAGGAATTCCATCATTGTCAGAATCCTTTGGAATGCAAGGGGCAAAAAACTTAAAACTTGATTTATTAGGCTCAGTTTCCGATAGATTTTTATGTGTTATACTTATGGAATTTGCTAAATAAGTTAAAACTTTGAAAGTTCCAGTGCCAGCCGCTAAAGGAATTGTATTGTTTAATCGAAATCGAATTTCAAACGACGAATATTCAGTAACACCAGTTTCATATATTCCATCATAGTTAACGTCAATTAATAGTTGATTATCAGGATTGAGTACCGTTATTGTTTTGTTAACTTCGGAATTGATAACATATTCAGCATTTGAATTTAATAAATCGGTTGCATTTGCCGTAGAAACATATTCAATTCCAACACTCATAGGTTTTGCAAAGGTCATTTTGTAGGTTACACTATTGTCTTTCCCGGCTGGTATTTCAGTGATGAAACTACCGTCTGCACTTCCTGTAAATGTTCCTATTGGCAAGTCAGTTCCTGTAGTTGTTGTTACTCCTGTAAACGAATTGGAGTAGGTATTATTGATTATATTTCCTGCATTTGAATTCGAAACATCTATGTTTTGATTGCCAAAAGATTCGGTGCAATTTAGGATTCCATCATTGTCATTATCTAAATCAATATTGTCGCAGGATTTGTCATTGTCTTGATTAGTAGGGCATTCGCTAACGGGAATTTTATCAGAAAAGATAAAACCATTGCTTGGACAACCAGAAATGGCGCCTCTAACTTGATAATAGCCGGGTGTTGTTGGTGTAAATGAGTTGTTTGTAGCTCCTGGAATAGCAACATCATTTTCGTACCATTGAAAGGTGTCGTAGGAAGATAATGTGTTTATTTTCAATACAACATTAGGAATACAAGAAGAATTGGTTACCGATATTTTATCAGATACTACTTCTGGTTTTAGGTCAAAACCTGAGTAATAACCACCATAAGTAGCTGCTCCATTGGTGCCAAAGTAAGAAACATAAACTTGCTTAGTTGATTTTACTGAAATGTTGCCTTTTAATCCAGATACTGAATAGCGCTCAAATCCAGGATTTCCAGTAATTGCCGTTGCTGCCCCTGCTGAAGTTAATATCCCATTTTGATATACTTTTACAAGAGCCCCTGTCTCGGTCACAATGTTCAAACTTCCATTATAAGTTACATTTCCTATGGATTGAATTGATGGAATATTATCGACAGAATTTGGTGTGGCACAATTTAAAGGTGGTACAAAAAATAAATTTTGATTGGCGGGCACGTTTGATCCTGCAATACTTTGATAGGCAAACACATTTTCAGTTGTTGAGGCATATAAATTGCTATTTATGAATTGACTGCCATCAATAACAACATAATCTCCAGGATTTGCTAAAGTAGTATATGGGGTTGTGCTTCCATTCAAAAAAACATCTGTATTTGGAATTTGAGCAATAAGTAAAACTCTTTCTAATTCGTCTGTTCCGATGCCTTTTACGAAAACATAATCTTTACCTGTTTTATCAAAAGAAACTATTTGATCAAAACCAACATCTCTTCCGTTTGTACTTGTACTATTAGTTCCGCCAAACGATCCTGAATTTACGACTACCGATTTATCAGATTCTACTAATGCTCCAATTATTTTTGAGCAATTAGAAGGAAAGTTGTTGCCTGAATAGTTTTCTAAGCCCATTACATAGCTTTCATTTTTATTTAATGTAACTGTAATTGGGGCAGTGTAAATTGTTCCGTCTGTAAAGATGGTTCCTATTGGAAAATCAGAAATAGTAACTTTGGTATTGTTTTCTGTGGCTAATATTGAAGCAAAATTGAGCAAACTGGAATCTACATTTGGATTTAACATGGCTCCTAATCTGAAAATCTTGCCTAATGCACTATTTCCTTTAGATACAAGGCCTCCAGCGTGAGCTCCACCTCCAGCATTAGTTCTCATACTAACATAAATTAGGTCTTCCGCTTCAATCGTATAGCCTTTATTGCTAATTTTTCCTATGATATTTTTAGGAGTAAATAATTGAGAGCTGCTTCCTGAACCAATACTGTATATATAAGGATTGCTATTGCTTACTACTCCAGTGATTATCGCACCACCATTTTCAATAATTTTAAAATTTACATTATTAGTGTTAGGAGTAGAAATATATAAATAATGGTCATTGACAATGTTATTTGAAGATGCCGTGATAGGTGGTATATAATGAGTTTTGCTAAACTGTGCAAAACAACTTATAGATATAAAAACAAACAGTAGTAGAGCAATTTTTTTCATTGGATAAAAATAATAAAATAATTGCTATCTCTTTAATGAAAAATGCCCTTTTATTATTTTTCCGTCGCCAAAATTGAGATGAAACCAATAATCGGATGCCGGTAATGGCAATTCATTAAAAGTTCCATTCCATCCAGCACTTTTTGCCGAAATTTGCTTCAATAATTTGCCATATCTATCAAAAACACTAACAACTGCATTTGGAAATAAATCAAGATTTTTTATTTTCCAAAGATCATTATAACCATCGCCATTTGGAGTGAAAAATCGAGGATAATCTAAAACATAAACAGTAAATGGAGCCGATAATCCGCAACCGTTTTTGTCTCGGGCAACTGCAAAATATTTTCCGGGAGCAATTCCTGTAAACAATGCATTGTCTTGAAAATAAGAACCATCTAGCGAAAATTCATAAGTGCCAATTCCAGTATATTCCAATAAAACCGAATTTTCGTTGCCAGTAAAATCATTTACAGTAACATTGCTAATTGTTGCTATTTCGGAACTTGTTACAGTAAATTTTTTAATTGCTTTACAACCATTTGAATTGGTAACTGTAACCGAATAATTTCCAGCCGAATTGACTGTAATCTGATTTGTTGTATCTCCAGTATTCCATAAATAACTCGAAAAACCTGTCGCAACGCTTAAATCAGTTGAAGAACCAAGACATACAAAACTAGTTTCATCTTGAAAATTAGCTGGACTAAAGGTGTTTACAATAAGGGTTATGGGAGTAATTCCGTAACAATCTGGGCCATTTACAATTCGTGCTTGAATAATTTGTTGGTTTGCTGTAGTATTCTTGAAAAGATTGGGCAACGCATTTTTTTGCGAAATGGCATCGGTAGAATTGTAATAATATTCAATATTCATCCCAGCGGGTAAACCACTCAAAAGTTGGGGCGAAACTTGAGCATTCAAATCAAATTGATACAAACCATCTTGAACTGCATCGTCATCGCAAGTTGAAACTGGATTTTGGTTTACTATGCTATTATTTGCAATGATAAGGCTAAGTCGAGCATAATTGGCACAGCCAAAAGTGTTGGTAACTCTAGCAAATAGAGTAGGAATTGTAGGTTTGTTGGTATAAGCTGTTGGAACTAAAATAGGATTTATATTTGCTTTTGCATTCGTTAAAGATTCGTAATAAACAACAGGACTTAAAGTACTATTGTTGTTTTTTATGATGTTATCCACTTTGGTCAAATCAAAAATCGAGATTCCGTCATTATTGTCATCACATTGTGCTAAAGTTGCGTCTGACAGTATAATTTCTGGTGCATATTCAATTCTTATTTCATCTGTTGCCATACAGCTTGCAGGCGAAAAAATTACTTCTACTTTGTAAGTTCCAGTATCTGTTACTGATAGAGTTGGTTTTGTTTCGCCAACTATTTCTGCGTTGTTTTTAAACCATTTATAAGTATAGCTTGCAGGCAATTGGGTATCAATAGTAAATATTTCTCCAAAACAAATTGGATTGATTGCTACTAATCGGTCGGGACCTATGTCAATTTTTGGAGAAAAACTTCCTGCTTTAAGAAAAACAGCCGAATCATAATATTCGTTAATATCATTGGCAATAACTAATTTTATGTGATAACTTTTTCCTGCTATAACGGTGGTTTGTGAATTCATAATGACCGTTTGTCCAGCATAATTTATGGGACTTGAGTTGTTATTAAAATTACTGAAATAATTCTCGTTTATGGCTGCACAACCATTATAAATTCCCGACGGAAGAATGGTAGGATGAATATTGGTCGAAGAAACTGGCGTTCGAGTTCCCGGAATTACGGCTAGATTGTCATAAACTGAACCGGGACTATTTTCTTTAATTAAAAAAGCAAATCCATCAGTATATCGACAAGAACCTGTATCGGCATATTCTGTTGAAGCAAAAATATAATCAAAGCTTAAAAAATTGGTCAGCGGTACGAAATCGAATTCCAATACGGTTGCAGTTACTGATGAAACTCCCAATATTTGATTCAAATCAGCATCGCCTGACCAGCTACCATCATTGTCGTTGCCATTGGTGAAATTATAAGGCCCAATTGCTTTTTTTGCATATTGAGTGCTTAATATAACACCTTCTGAAAATGGGAAACTTCCGCCAGCGTTATTAAAATAGCCATAACTATTTTGGCCAACAGGCGAAGTATCTCCAGTTGCAGCATAATTTGAAACCGAAGCACAAGAACTATTTACCAACACATTTTCGACTAGTTGTTGAGCGGTATAACTGTCGTCAACCGTAATATTTTGTGCTGATACAAATAGTGTATTGCAGTAAATAAAACCAAATAAAAGTAGTGTTTGCACCCATTTCATAGTGTTACAAAGATACTACAAATCTGTATTTATAAAAAGGAATGATTCATTTGCTAATTTCAACCAATAAGATGCTAAAAAGTGAGGTATTTTGCATTCAAGTATGAATTCACAACTGATAATACTGTAAATTTGTATCAAATTTTTTCAAAATGAGTGAAGAACAATTAATGGTTTTTAAAAAGCCAACTTATCCAATAAATAATTTGTTTTTAGATTATTTAGAACGATTTGATCGAGTGTCTAAAGTTTCTATTTTTTATGATGATTTATTGCGTTTCTCGGGGTCTATAACTGTGTTTGACAAAAATAATGTAGATACTTTATGGATTCGGGTTTATTATAATGAGTTTGAAAGGAATGAAATTGATTTGAATTTAAAAAAAATATATTCTTACCTTCATTCTGATGGAAATTCAGACATCATAAAGTTTTTGAATGTGGACGCTATCGACTATTGCACTTTCGGAAACTCAAAACCCTTTCGCATTAAAGTTAGAAACATTCTCAACGATAATTACACTTATTTTTATGTAAAAAAAGCCGATGCTTCAAGAGTTTATGGTTTAGAATTAGAACATATTCTTTCGCCTGACAAAATACATTTTCTAGTTTACAAAGACACTTTGATCGAAGAGCATATTATGGGAATTCCCGGCGATGTCTTTATGGAAACGCTGTTGAAAAATTGCTCCGAAGTCGAAAAAGCACAAATTGCTAAAGAGTTTGTCAAGTTTAATGAACGTTGTATGATTCGACTTCTTGGAGATATGCGTGCTTATAATTATGTAATTGTTCCCATTCACGATTTCGATCAAGTGGTTTTTAGAATTCGCCCCATAGATTTTGACCAGCAATGTTACGAAGGAAATTTGAAAGTGTATCGGCCTCAGTTTTTTAAGGAAAATTATCCAATGGTAAAATTGGTTAAAGATAAATTAGAGAACAGTTCCATCGAACAATATAAAAGCGAAGAGCGCGCTGCTTTGGCCAAAAGAATTTTTTCGGCAGAGACTCGTATCAAGAAATTATTGCAAATTATGGGGAACGATATTATTGCCCCTGATAGTCATGTAGATCAATTGAAACTGGAATTGTATCGATTAACCCACGATGTCAATTTTAAAAGAGCAAAATCTATGGGAAATGTGCTCCACTCAGCTTTCGATTTTATCACCCGAAATTATAAAAACATATATTAAATAATTGTCTGAAAAACACCTATTTAGGAATTAAAATGGTTATAAACGTTGCTTGATTTCCATAATTCGAGACATACGTTTTTTATTTGCCGTTTGTTTTAATAGCAATAGACTTTTTATAAGTAGTAGTATCAGCATCTTTTTGGGGCTTTAGGATGTGAATAAATTAAATTGAATAATTTCTTTTTCGATACAATTGGATTAAAGCTTCATTAATATCTTTGAGTTCTGGCGTGAGAAAAATTTTAGTACCGTGAAGATCATTAGTCAATTCTAGACCACAAATAGAGCATTTATATTCTCTAAAATGGCCCGTTACATTTCGGGTAGTGATGATTTTATGTCCCAAAACAGAACACAAAATTTTACTTGAGAGATTAATTCTTTTTAAGTTAAATGTATTCATAATGAGTGTGTTAAGATTAGAATAGTAAATCTATAACATGAACGATAAAAACACAAATAAAACCGATTAAATACATATTTTTATCAATTAAAGATAAATAAGATTACAAATAACATATAAATTTATTGCTAAAATTATAATAAAGATAAAAAAGAGGGAAGATGAAAACTACTTGGTTTTTTCTCTATCGAAATGTATTTTAGCATAATTTTTGACCTTTAAAATCGTTTAATAAGTGATGTAGTGCAAATTGCATATGACCAATAAAAACAATAAATAAAATCGATGAAAGCATTGTGTAAAATAGGAATATTTGTTTTGATTTTTTTAAATTTCAATTGTATTCTAGCTCAAGCTAATTTCAATAAATTAGATGAAAATGGCAAGAAAAATGGGTTGTGGAAAGGATTTTATGAAGATACCAAAAATCCAAAATACGAAGGAACTTTCGAACACGGAAAAGAGGTAGGTACTTTTACTTTTTTTGACAATACTAAAACCAAAATTGTCATTGCTACTCGCGAATTCAACCCTACAGACAATTCGGCTTACACCATATTTTATGACCAACTCAAAAATAAAGTAAGCGAAGGCAAAGTCGTCAATAAGGTATATGAAGGCCAATGGAAATATTATCATAAGGCTTCAAAAACCGTAATGACAATCGAAAATTACAGCAAAGGAAAACTCGAAGGTTTGCGATCTGTTTTTTATCCTAATGGAAAAATTGCCGAAGAAATAGTATATAAAAATGACCTGAAAAATGGCCCTTATAAAAGATATACTGAATCTGGAATCATCATCGAAGAATCCAATTACATCAACAATCAGTATGAAGGATTAGCTATTTTTAGAGATCCAGATGATGGAACAATTGTTTCCAAAGGAAAATTTGTTAATGGAAAAAAAGCTGGAATTTGGCAGTTTTTTGCCAAAGGGAAATTGGTTAAAGAGGAGAATATGAGTTATCCACAAAGTGTTTCGAAAACCAAAAAGTAATTTATTTCATACATGAAAGTACTTAAAAAGCGTATTAAAATCGTTAGGTTTTTGTTAAGCATCTTTATAATGATGAATATCATTGCATTTTTTCACGCTTATAAATTTACTCACTTCACAGAGAATAATTCTGAAAAAACTAAAAGTCCAGAAAAATTATCGACAATAGAAAAAGTAAAAACTTTGTTTTTTGGAGTAAATAATATAAAACCCAAAAATGTTAAATTCCCATCTCAAGAATATGAAATTGTAATACTGAAAAGCAATAAAGAAATTGAATGTTGGTTAATTAAAAATAAATATTCGAAAGGTACAATTGTATTGTTTCACGGTTATGGCGGAGAAAAATCTTCATTGATTACTAAATCTGATGAATTTATAAAACAAGGTTTTAGCACTTTGCTTGTAGATTTTATGGGAAGTGGAAATTCAGAAGGAAATCAAACTACAATTGGTTATAAAGAAGCCGAACAAGTAAAAACAGTATTTGATTATTTAACTAAAACGGGTGAAAAAAATATTTATTTATTTGGAACCTCAATGGGTTCAGTTGCAATAATGAAATGCATTAATGATAATAAAATTAAACCAAAAGGAATAATAATTGAATGTCCATTTGGTTCTATGTATGATACGGTTTGTGCAAGATTTAATAAAATGAACGTACCAACTTTTCCAATGGCTGGAATTTTATTGTTTTGGGGTGGAATACAAAATGGATTTTGGGGATTTAGCCATAATCCTACAGAATATGCTAAAAGTATAAATTGCCCCACTTTATTACTTTATGGAGAAAAAGATAAAAGTGTAAGCCGAAAAGAAATTGATGAAATTTATTTTAATTTGAAAGGAATAAAAAAATTAAATATTTATAAAGAAACAGGACACGAAAACTATTTGATAAAAAATAAAATAGAGTGGAATAGAAATGTAATTGAGTTTTTCAAAACCATTGAAAGTAAAAACAGTAAACAACATCTTGATCTAGATAAATCGTAAAAATACTTTCCTCTTTCTAGTAAATCTTCCCAACAAAAGGTTAATCCTATTTTAACCACCAATCCTTCCGTAAATCTTTGTAACTTTGCAACCTTGTAAAATTATAATTATTTCAAAATGAAACGTGTCGTTGTAGGACTTTCAGGTGGTGTAGATTCAAGTGTTGCGGCCTATTTGTTGCAGCAACAAGGCTATGAAGTCATAGGGCTTTTTATGAAAAATTGGCATGACGATTCAGTTACTATTTCCAATGATTGTCCGTGGCTCGAAGATAGTAATGATGCATTATTAGTTGCCGAAAAATTAGGCATTCCTTTCCAAACGGTTGATTTAAGCGAAGAATACAAAGAAAAAATCGTGGATTATATGTTCAATGAATATGAAAAAGGGCGCACTCCAAACCCAGATGTACTTTGCAATCGCGAAATAAAATTTGATGTTTTTATGAAAATCGCTTTAAGTCTTGGTGCCGATTTCGTGGCAACAGGTCATTATTGCCGAAAAGGAGAAACCGAAGTCAATGGCGAAAAAGTCTATCAGCTTTTGGCTGGAGCCGATACTAATAAAGACCAATCTTATTTTCTTTGTCAATTATCGCAAGAACAATTGGCAAAATCCTTGTTTCCAATAGGCGAATTAACAAAACCCGAAGTGCGTGAAATCGCTCTAGAATTGGATTTGGTAACCGCCGATAAGAAAGATTCACAAGGTTTGTGTTTCATTGGAAAAGTAAGATTACCCGAATTTTTACAACAAAAATTGCAACCCAAAGACGGAATCATTTACCAAATAGATAAAGAGTCACCGATTTATAATTTAGAGAAACCAGCCCATCTTTCTGTTGAAGAAGCATTAGCCTTCGATGCCAAAAAAATAGATTATACTCCAGAAATGGGGAAAGTGGTAGGCAAACATCAAGGCGCACATTATTTTACCATCGGTCAAAGAAAAGGGCTCAATGTGGGCGGAACAACCGATCCATTGTTCATCATTTCAACTGATGTAGAAACCAATTCTATTTACACCGGATTGACCAGTCAACATCCAGGATTGTTCAGAAAAGCGTTGTTTATAGAAAAATACGAAGTGCATTGGATTCGCACTGATTTGGCTTTAGCCAATGGAGAAACAATGGAAGTAATGGCTAGAATTCGCTACCGTCAACCTTTGCAAAAAGCAACTTTGCACCAATTCGAAGGTGGAATGTACGTAGCCTTTGATGAACCTCAATCCGCCATCACCGAAGGGCAATTCGTAGCTTGGTATTTAGAAGATGAATTAGTAGGTTCGGGAGTTATTTCCTAAATTAGTATTTTATTTCCTCAAATTGATATGAAAAAAATAATTCTTTTCCTGTTTTTAGTTTCTAGTTTAGTTGGCTTTTCGCAAGAAGATGCTTGGGTGTATTTTAAAGACAAACCCGATTCAGCTACTTATTTGAGTAATCCGTTGACGATGCTTTCGCAAAGAGCTTTGGACCGACGTTCCAATCAAGGAATTGCATTAGACAGTAAAGATGTTCCTATTTATCAACCTTATATTGACCAAGTAGTAGCTTCGATTGGAATTAGTGTCAAAGCCAAGTCTAAATGGTTCAATTGTGTTCACGTTCGAGGTTCGCAAGCCGATATTAATGCACTAAAATTATTGTCTTTTGTGCTTAGTGTTGATTTTGCAGATAAAACGTTGAATAGCTCTCCTAACAAAACTAAAGCAAAATTAAAATATACTCCTGTAAATAAAACGATGGAAACGGCCGTAACCTATAATTATGGCAATTCTTTGAATCAGGTTCAAATGCTGAACGGACATTTGTTACATCAAGCCAATTATACGGGTTCTGGAAAAATAATTGCGGTTTTGGATTCCGGTTTCCCTGATGTAAATACGGCACAACCATTCCAAAGATTAATGACAAACAATCAAATTTTAGGTGGATATAATTATGTAACTAAAAGCACTAATTTTTATTCTGGAGGAACACATGGAACTGCTGTGCTATCGTTGATAGGAGGTTTTACTGATGGTCAATTAATAGGAACGGCTCCCGATGCTCAATATTATTTGTACATCACAGAAGATGATGCTTCCGAAAATCCTGTTGAAGAATCGAATTGGGTAGAAGCCGCAGAGGAAGCCGATAGAGTAGGTGTAGATATCATCACAACTTCTTTGGGCTATTTTGAATTTGACGATGCTTCTTACGGTCACACTTATGCTGATATGACTGGAAATGCTGCTTTTGCTTCAAAAGGGGCGAATGTTGCTTTTAGCAAAGGAATTGTTGTGTTGGCAAGTGCTGGAAACGAAGGTGCAAATCCAGAACCACACATTGGTGTTCCAGCCGAAGCTTTAAATGTTATTGCCGTTGGCGCGGTGAAAGACGATAGAACTTATGCCTCGTTTAGTTCTATTGGCCCAAGTTATGATGGTCGAGTAAAACCAGATGTAATGACTCAGGGACAATATCCTTATACTTATTCTGGTGGAACAATTAATAATGGTGGCAGCGGTACTTCCTATTCTTGTCCTATTTTAGCCGGAATGGTGGCTTGTTTGTGGCAAGCTTTACCCGGAAAAAATGCGCAACAAATCAAACAATTAGTCGTTCAATCTTCGGATAATTTTTCTGAACCAGCAGTAAAATCAAGAACTCAATATGGTTATGGAATTCCTAATTTTAGTTTGGCTTTATCCAATGGATTGTCGGTTGCAGCTTTTTCTACAAATGATTTTAAGGTCTATCCAAATCCTACTGATGATTCCATTTCGGTCACTTTACCAAATGGGTCAGAGGTTAGAACAATAGCTATTTATACTATTTTGGGACAAAAAGTTTTAGAAAAAAATATCTCTACACAATCGCCAACTATTTCATTGAAATCTTTGAATAGCGGCATCTATTTTTATAAAATTGAATCGAATGGTATTTCCGAAAGTGGAAAAATTATAAAACAGTAAATGAACAAAATCACTCAACTTTTCAATATCAAATATCCCATCATTCAAGCTGGAATGATTTGGAATTCCGGCTATAAATTGGCTAGTGCAGTCAGCAATTCTGGCGGTTTGGGGTTGATTGGTGCAGGTTCAATGTATCCCGAAGTTTTAAGAGAACACATTCAAAAATGCAAAAAAGCTACTGATAAACCTTTTGGGGTAAATGTTCCGATGTTGTATCCCAATATCGAGGAAATTATGACTATTCTGGTCGAAGAAGGGGTGAAAATTGTTTTCACTTCGGCAGGAAATCCCAAAACTTGGACTCCTTTTTTAAAGGAAAAAGGAATAACGGTTGTTCACGTTGTCAGCAGTTCAATTTTCGCTTTGAAAGCTCAAGATGCTGGAGTAGATGCCGTGGTTGCCGAAGGTTTTGAAGCCGGAGGACACAACGGAAGAGAGGAAACCACTACTTTTACTTTAATTCCGATGGTAAAAGAAAAAATCAAAATTCCATTGATTGCCGCTGGAGGAATTGCAAACGGTCGTGGAATGCTAGCCGCAATGGTTCTTGGAGCCGAAGGAGTGCAAGTAGGAAGTCGATTTGCCGCTTCGACAGAATCTTCGGCACACGACAATTTCAAAAATAAAATTATCGAAACACAAGAAGGGCAGACGCAACTTACCTTGAAAGAATTGGCTCCTGTTCGATTAATCAAAAATAAATTCTACCAAGACGTTCAGGATTTGTATGCCCAATGTCCAACCAAAGAAGAGTTGGTAACATTATTAGGCAGAGCAAGAGCCAAACACGGAATGTTTGAAGGTGATATGGACGAAGGTGAATTAGAAATAGGACAAATAGCTGGATTAATTCACGATATAAAACCTGCTGCCGAAATTATTTCAGAAATGATTTTCGAATTTAAAAAAGCTAGAAAAGAAATGGAGAAATTCAATTTCTAGTTTTAAATTTTATTACTTTTGGTGACCTACAAATTTTTCAACTAATGACTAAAATTAAAATAATTATAATTCTCGCTTTTCTCTCCATCGGATTGCAAAAATCGTATAGCCAGACTTATAACTTCAAAACTTCGGGTTTAAGTGTTTTGCAAAAAGATTCAAAAGGGAATTGGGGCAAATGGTCTGACTTGAATTTAGTCAATATCTTAGTGAAATTAGATACCAACAAAAACCGAATTATTGTCTTTTCAGAATCGCTTCAAGTTTTTGAAATAGTTGATTATATTCCTTTAGAAGAGAGCGAATCCGATAGCGTTTACTCTTTTACCTGCAAAGATAACAATGGCGAAAATTGTACACTTTCGATTATTACTCGAAAAAAGCAAGACAATCGCAAGCAACTTTACATCAATTATGAAGATAGAATTATACTCTACAACATCTTCAATTACAATTAATCCTTATAAGTTAAGATTATATTAATTTTTATTTTTTTATTCTTACTTAGTTCACTTTCTAGAATTGGAATACTTATTTTTGTTGTACTAAAAAAAGTACTATGAAAAAGTTATTTTTGTTGTTTTCTCTAGTTGTGATTTTAAATATGCAAGCGCAACAGCAACGTCCCAAATTAGTAGTAGGAATCGTTGTCGATCAAATGAAAATGGAGTATTTATATCGATTTTCGGATGATTTTTCTCCAAATGGTTTCAAGCGGTTGATGCAAAATGGGTATGTTTTTCACAATGCCAATTTCAATTACATGCCCACTTATACCGCTCCTGGACACGCTTCTATTTACACCGGAACGACTCCATCGGTAAACGGAATTGTGGGTAACGATTGGTACAATAGAACGTTAGGTAAATCAATGTATTGCACCGATGATGCTTCTGTAAAAACTGTTGGCGACGGAACGGCTAAAGAAGGCGCAATGTCTCCAAAAAACTTGTTAAGCACGACCATTACTGACGAATTACGATTGGGAACCAACTTTCAAGGGAAAGTAATCGGGATGAGTTTAAAAGATCGTGGCGCCATTTTACCAGCCGGACATTTTGCGAATTGGGCGTTTTGGTACAGTGGAACAGGCTCGTTTATTTCGAGTACATTTTATGGTGCAGCATTGCCGGATTGGGTAACAGAATTCAACAACAATAAAAATTATATGACCTATATCAATAAAGGTTGGAATTTATTGAAACCCGCTGCCGACTATAACGAAAGTTTGCCAGACGATAATCCGTATGAAGGTAAATTATACAATTCCGACAAACCAGTTTTTCCATACAATTTAAAAGCAATGTATGATAAACATGGTGCTGAAGTTATGCGTTCAACCCCTTTTGGGAATAATTTATTGGCTGATTTTGCCAAAAAAGCCATAGAAAAAGAAGAATTAGGAAAGGATAATGTCACCGATTTCTTGACCGTTAGTTTTTCTTCTACCGATTATGTGGGGCATATTCTAGGACCAAGATCAATGGAATTGCAAGATACTTATTTGCGTTTAGACTTGACTATTGCTGATTTATTGAACTATTTAGACAAAACAGTTGGCAAGGACAATTATTTGCTTTTCTTGACAGCTGATCACGCTTGTGCAGAAAATGCCAATCATCTGAAAGATCATAAATACAACGTAAAAAACATCCCATACAAAGATATTGCAAAGTCTTTAAAAGATTTCTCTACGGCTACTTATGGCGAAAATCTAGTGGTGGAATATTCTAATTTTAATGTTTTTTTCAATAAGGATTTAATCAAGTCTAAAGGTTTGGAATTATCAAAAGTAAAACAAACTTTCAAGGATTATTTGATTACTCAGGAACAAGTTAAGCGAGTGTACACTGAAGAAGAAATTTTGGCATCAACAGGTAATGATTATTATTTGAATTTTATAAATAAAGGGTATGATGTTTCCCAAAATGGTGATTTGGTAGTCTTAGACAAACCAGGGTATATCGAGTACGGAGCAACAGGAACTTCTCACGGAACGCCTTATGCTTATGACACTCACGCACCTTTGCTTTTTTATGGTTGGAAGATAAAACCTGGAGAAAGTTTTGACAAAAAAGAAATAACAGAAATTGCCCCAACTCTAGCCCTAAAACTCAAACTTGAAATGCCAAACGGTACGGAGGGCAAGGTTTTGACGGAAGTTTTGGGTGAGAAGTAAAATCCAATGAGATTCTGAAAATCTGAATCTGATATTAATTGTTTGATTTTTAATGCTATTTTGCAGATAAAACTGTCTATTTCGTTTGTCACGCTGGAAGCGTCTCAATATGCTCTGTTGAGACGCTTCCAGCGTGACAAATAGTAAGAATTAATTAATGTCACTTGACTATTTATGCACCTATAATTATGCAAAATAAATCCCATTTCAGTTTTCATTGAAATAGGATTTATTATTTATATAAAGATTGAGTTTTACTTATTTTACAAGTACTGCATCTTCAACAAGTACATCGTATTTATAACCTGAACCTAAATCTTTGTTTAATACAACTTTACCTTTTAAAGAAACTACATCATCTACTTTTACCTTTTCTAAAGTGGTAATGGTGATGTCGTTAAATCCGTTAAAATTAGAACCATCTTGCAAGTGAATCCAGTTTTTCTTCATTATTTCGGGCATAAATTTTACTACTTTACCAGTCAGAATAACTGTTTTTCCTGCAAGTTGGTCTTTGGTAGAGTATAAATCAAATATTGAAATTCCGCCTTTGGCCAACGAAATTCCTTTTGATAATTCTTTAGAGGACACAACTTTTGGAGTGGTTGTAGTTTCTGGAGCTACAGGAGGATTCGGATCTATTATTCCTTCCACAAACAATACAGAGTCAAAAGTTCTTTTTAAATCTTTACTTTCAAATTTTTTCATCTCCATTCCACCTTCGTAAGAGTAGGTTTTGCCAATAGTTACTTCTGTTTTCGGAATGGCAATCCAATATTCTTTTTCGGCTTCATTGACCAAAAGATAGGTATAGGCATTGGCTTGTAGTGCTTCTTTAACTTTAACTTCGTGCAAATCTGGATTTACAACTTCTTTTGCTGGTTCAACCACTTCGGTTTCAGTTTTCGGTTTGCATTGAACTAATACGAGTATTGCAACTAAACTTGAAACACTCCAAAATATTATCTTTTTCATTTTTAGGGTATATTTAATTTTCGAAGTAAAAATAGCTAATTTATTTTCGAATAAATATGATATATCTCAGTTTATAAAATGAATTAAAATTATTCCAATTGTATTTATTTTGTGGTTCAGCTATTTTATTTTTGACACTAAATTATTCTTACTTTCAAAAAAAATCCCATTTCGTTTGGATTGAAATGGGATTTGATAGTTATTATACAGTTGCTGTTTCTACAGGCAACGGGATTTGATTTTTTAGTAAATCCTCGAAGGTTTCGCGAGCTCTTATTAAGTGTCCTTGACCATTTAGCCATAATACTTCTGCTGGTTTGTATCTTGAATTATAATTGGATGACATCGAGAAACAATAAGCTCCGGCATTTCTAAAGCATAAAATATCACCTTCGTTAATTTCTGAAATTCTACGGTTGTTGGCGAAAGTATCTGTTTCACAAATGTATCCTACAACCGAGTAGAAACGTTCTTTGCCTCCAGGATGCGAAATATTTTCGATATGATGTTGCGAACCATAAAACATAGGTCGAATCAAATGATTGAAACCACTATCAATTCCAGCAAATACTGTCGAAGTAGTTTGTTTGATAACATTTACTTTGGCTAAGAAATAACCTGCTTCGCTCACTAAGAATTTTCCAGGTTCGAAAATCAAGGTCAAGTCTTTTCCGTATTCAGCACAAAAAGCGTTGAATCTTTTAGATAATTTTTTACCTAATTCATCAATATCGGTTTCGATATCGTCTTTTTTGTAAGGTACTTTGAATCCACTTCCAAAGTCAAGGAACTCCAAGTTTTTGAAGTTTTTTGCGGTGTCAAATAAAATTTCGGCAGCATATAAAAACACTTCGATATCTAGGATGTCAGAACCAGTATGCATGTGGATTCCCACGATATGCATTTTTGTATTTTCAACAATTCGCAACAAATGGGGTAATTGATGAACCGAAATTCCAAATTTACTATCAATATGACCTACAGAAATGTTGGCGTTTCCGCCAGCCATAACGTGTGGATTGATACGGATACAAACCGGAACATTTGGATATTTGGTTCCAAATTGTTCTAAAATAGATAAATTATCAATATTGATTTGAACTCCTAAAGCAGATACTTCCTCGATTTCTTCAAGTGAAACTCCGTTTGGTGTGAAAAATATTTGGTCGGGTGCATATCCTGCGTGAAGCCCTAATTGTACTTCCTGAATTGAAACAGCGTCTAAACAAGAACCACATTCTCTCAATAATTCAAGAATGGCTACGTTTGATAAGGCTTTCATTGCATAGTTGATACGCAATTTTTCTACTTTCGAAAATGCTTTTGTTAATCTATTGTATTGAGATTGGATTTTGGCCGCATCATAAACATATAATGGACTTCCAAATTGATCGGCTAATTGTACTAGGTCTTTCGCTTGCATTGTGATTCATTTTTGGCAAATTTATTACTCTTTATTGACACATACAAGAAATTATTGAAATCAAACAAAATATAACAAAATGTTTAAAAACAAACTTACCTTGACGATATTTCGATTTTATTTAAAAAAAAAGACCTTGAAATGAATCAAGGTCTTTTTATATTAATCCAGGTTTTAGATTATACACCTGGCAAATCTCCACCTTCTTTAGTAGGTAAGTCACTAGAACCCATTAGATAAATATCTACTTGTCTAGCAGCTTCTCTACCTTCTGAAATGGCCCAAACAATCAAAGATTGTCCTCTCCTCATATCGCCAGCAGTAAAAATATTTGGAATATTGGTTTGGAATTTACCAAATTCTGCTTTGTAGTTACTTCTGAAATCAAGTTCAATGCCTAATTGGCTGCTCAATGTTTTTTCAGGTCCTGTAAAACCTAAGGCAAGCAAAGCTAAATCGCAAGGCCAAGTTTTTTCGGAACCCGCTACTTCAATTAATTCAGGACGTTGACCAGGAACCATTTTCCATTCTACATTAACCGTTTTTAATGCGATCAATTTACCATTGGCATCTTTGATGAATTCTTTAGTATTGATCAACCAGTTTCTTTCGCAACCTTCTTTGTGAGAAGTAGAAGTTTTTAACTGTAAAGGCCAATACGGCCAAGGAGTAGTTTCGCTTCTTCCTACAGGAGGTTTTGGCATAATCTCGAAGTTAGTAACGGATTTTGCACCGTGACGATTAGAAGTTCCAACGCAGTCAGAACCAGTATCTCCACCACCAATTACGATAACATCTTTTCCTGTTGCTAATACTTGGTTTTCTACTTTTTGACCAAAAACTACTTTGGTTTGTTGTGTTAAGAAATCCATAGCTTGAACTACACCGTCTGCATCAGCTCCTGGAGTTGGCAAACCTCTTCTTTCGGTTGCTCCACCACACAATACGATGGCGTCAAAAGCTTTCAAGTCGTTAATATCATAGTTTACACCCACGTGAGTGTTTACTTTAAAGCTGATGCCTTCTGCTTCTAAAACGGCTATTCTACGATCGATAATTCCTTTTTCTAATTTGAAATTAGGAATTCCGTAGCGCAACAATCCTCCGATAGCATCATCTCTTTCGAAGACTGTAACTAAATGTCCAGCTCTGTTTAGTTGTTGTGCTGCGGCTAAACCAGCTGGTCCAGAACCTACAATAGCAACTGTTTTTCCTGTTCTTGTTTTGGGTGGTTGTGGTTTAATCCATCCTTCTTTGAAGGCACGTTCTACAATATTTTTTTCTAAATTTTCAATAGATACTGGATCTTCTATAAGACCTAAAACACATGCTTTTTCGCAAGGAGCAGGACACAAACGTCCTGTAAATTCTGGAAAATTGTTTGTTGAGTGTAATATCCAAGAGGCTTTTTGCCATTCGCCTTGGTGTACCATATGATTGAAATCAGGAATCAAATTGCCTAGAGGGCATCCGCTATGACAAAATGGTATGCCGCAATCCATACAACGTGACCCTTGTTTTGTAATATCAGCTTCACTCAGGGCAACTGTAAATTCATTGTAATTTACTACACGTTCTTCTACTGCAATATATGATTCATCTATTCTTTCGAATTCTTTAAAACCGGTAACTTTTCCCATTGTATTATGCTGTTAATTCTTCAAAAATCTGTTCTTCTGTTTCCAGACGTTTCAATGCTTTTTTGTACTCTGTAGGCATTATTTTTACAAATTTGCTCAAACTTGTAGCCCAATCTGCTAATAATTCAGCACCTCTTGTACTATTTGTATAGGCTACGTGTTTTGCAATCAATGCTTTCAATTCATCCGCTTCATCTCCTTCTATTGCTTCAAAGTCTATTGATTCTGTGTTGCAAAGACCGTTTTTAAATTTGTTTTCTGGATCGTAGATGTAAGCAATACCTCCACTCATTCCAGCTGCAAAATTTCTTCCAGTTCTACCTAATACAACTACTTTACCACCAGTCATATATTCGCAACCGTGGTCTCCAACTCCTTCAACAACTGCTGTTGCTCCAGAGTTTCTAACGGCAAAACGTTCACCTGCAATACCATTTATGTAAGCTTCTCCTTCGATTGCTCCAAATAAGCAAACGTTTCCAACAATGATATTGTTTTCAGCAACAAATGTCGCTTTTGCTGGTTTTTTGATAATTAATTTGGCACCAGAAAGTCCTTTTCCTAAATAGTCATTCGTGTTTCCTTCAACAGTAAATGTCAATCCGTGAGCACTAAAAGCCCCTAAACTTTGACCAGCAGAACCAGTGAAGTTTATGTTTAAGGTGTCTTCGGGTAAACCTAGGTATCCGTATATTTTTGAAATTTCATTACTTACAATAGCACCAACTGAACGATCGGTATTTTTGATAGGGTAATTCAATGTCATTTTTTCTTTTCTGTACATTGCACGGTGTGAATCTTTCAAGATTTGGAAATCAAGGACATTATCTAAGGCATGGTCTTGTTTTTCGGTATTTCTAACAATTCTTTCGCTGTATCCGTCAGGAGTGTGCAAAATGGCTGATAAATCTAAACCTTTAGCTTTATAATGAGTAATCGCTTTATTGGTATTGATTTTATGAGTTTGTCCCACCATTTCGGCTAGGGTTCTAAAGCCTAACTGAGCCATAATACCTCTTAATTCTTCGGCAACGTAGTAGAAGAAGTTAATGACGTGTTCTGGAGTTCCTTTGAAATTTTTACGCAATTCTTTGTCTTGAGTTGCAATACCAACTGGACAAGTATTTAAGTGACATTTACGCATCATAATACAGCCTGAAGCAACAAGTGGAGCAGTAGCAAAACCAAATTCTTCAGCTCCTAATAAAGCGGCAATTGCTACATCACGACCCGTTTTTAATTGTCCGTCACATTCAACAACGATTCTACTTCTAAGGTTGTTTAAAACCAAAGTTTGTTGAGCTTCGGCCAATCCAAGTTCCCAAGGAAGACCTGCGTGTTTCAAGGATGTTAATGGAGAAGCTCCAGTTCCACCATCATAACCTGCAATTAACACAACGTCTGCTTTTGCTTTAGCAACACCAGCAGCAATTGTTCCAACACCTACTTCTGAAACTAATTTCACATTGATACGTGCTTCTCTGTTGGCATTTTTAAGGTCGAAAATTAATTGTGCTAAATCTTCGATAGAGTAGATGTCGTGGTGTGGTGGTGGCGAAATCAATCCTACATAAGGAGTTGAGTTACGCGCTTCTGCAATCCAAGGCAATACTTTTTCGCCAGGCAATTGTCCACCTTCTCCAGGTTTTGCACCTTGAGCCATTTTAATTTGAATTTCCTTAGCACTAGATAAATAGTGGGAAGTAACGCCAAAACGACCAGAAGCAACTTGTTTGATAGCCGAATTACGACTGTCACCATTCATATCAGGTTGGAAACGCTTTCTGTTTTCTCCACCTTCACCAGAATTAGATTTTCCACCAATTCGATTCATGGCTATTGCTAAATTCTCGTGTGCTTCTCTAGAGATAGATCCGTAAGACATCGCTCCAGTTTTGAAACGTTTTACGATATCAGTCCAAGGCTCTACTTCGTCAATAGAAATTGGATTCAAGTTGTCAAATTCAAATAAACCACGAATGGTCATCAAATTAAGAGCTTGATCATTTACAGCTTTTGAATAGGCGTCATAACTTGATTGATCGCTTAATCGAACAGCTTGTTGTAATTTTGCAATGGTTGTTGGATTGAACATATGTCGTTCTCCATTACGTCTCCATCGGTATTCTCCACCAATATTTAATCCTAATCGGTTAGCAATTAAATGGTCTGGATAAGCATATTTATATCTTTCGCTAATTTCTTTTTCAATTTCATACAATCCAATACCTTCAATTCTGGAAGTAGTGTATGGGAAGTATTTTTCAACGAATTTAGAATTAAAACCAACAATTTCGAAAATCTGAGAACCTCTATACGAGTGTAAAGTTGAGATTCCAATTTTATTCATAATTTTTACAATTCCATTTCCAATGGCTTTGTTGAAATTGTGGACTGCTTTTTCTTCGTCGATTCCTGTTATAAATCCTTCACGCACTTGAACGCGGATAATTTCATTAACCATATAAGGATTGATCGCACTGGCGCCATATCCGAATAAAGTAGCAAAATGATGCGGTTCACGTGGTTCTGCTGATTCAATTATAATATCAAAATAAGAACGCTTACGTAAACGGTTCATTTGATGATTTACATAAGAACAAGCCAATAAAGATGGAATTGGAGCTAAATCCTTAGTTACACCTCTGTCTGATAAGATGATAATGTTTGTACCTCTTTCTACAGCCTTTGTAATTTGAACGATTAATGCATCTAAAGCATCTTCTAAACCATTTAATCCTTTTGCTTTTGGATATAAAATTTCAAAAGTTTCGGCATGGAAATTATCTATAGAAATAGCTCTAATTTTTTCTAAATCTTTATTAGATATTACAGGATTTTGAATTCTTAATTTTCTACATTGTTTGCTAGAAATATCAAAAATATTGCGGTCTTGTCCTAAGTTCAAACTAATATCAGTTACAATTTCTTCACGAATTCCATCCAAAGGTGGATTGGTAACTTGTGCAAATAATTGTTTAAAGTAGTTCGAAATTAATTGTGGTCTGTCTGATAAAACGGCTAACGGAGTATCAGTTCCCATAGAACCTAGCGTTTCTTTTCCAGATTGAGCCATTGGTGTAATTACATCTTGAATATCTTCTAAAGTGTAATTAAATAGACGTTCTCTAGTAGCCAAATCGATAGTTTCGATAGAACAAACTTCAGAGGAGCTTGGTACATCTTTTAAATGCAATCTGTATTGATTTAACCATTCTTGATAAGGTCTTTCAGATACAATTTTGCTTTTTATTTCTTCGTCATTGATGATGCGTCCTTCGTTCATATCAACCAAGAACATTTTTCCTGGTTCAAGACGACCGTGGCTTTCTACATCTTCAGGGGCAATATCTACAACACCTATTTCTGATGCCATAATTAATTTACCGCTTTTGGTAACAGTATATCTAGAAGGTCTTAAACCATTTCTATCCAATAAAGCTCCAACATAATCACCATCAGAAAAAGGAACCGAAGCTGGACCATCCCAAGGTTCCATAATGCAAGCATTATATTCGTAGAAGGCTTTGCGCTCTTCAGACATTGTTTTGTGTTTTTCCCAAGCTTCAGGAATCATCATCATCATTACTTCTGGCAATGTTCTTCCGGTGTGCATTAACAATTCGACTACCATATCCATTGAAGCAGAATCTGATTTTCCTGGAATAATGATTGGGAATAATTTGTCTATTTGTGGACCAAATACATCACTTTTCATGATTTCTTCACGAACACGCATTCTACTCACGTTTCCTCTAAGAGTGTTAATCTCTCCATTTTGACAGATGTATCTGAAGGGTTGAGCTAATTCCCAAGAAGGCATGGTGTTAGTAGAAAATCGTTGGTGAACTAAAGCCAAACGAGTAACTAAATCGGTTTGTTGTAAATCAGTATAATAAGGACCAATATCTTCTGGCATAATGATACCTTTATATATCAAAGTTGTTGTAGATAAACTTGGAATATAAAAATACGAACTCTCAGATATTTTTGAATTGATTATGGTATGCTCAGTTATTTTACGAGCAGCATATAATTTTGCTTTGAAGGTTACATCATCAATTTCTTCGCTTTTGCCAACAAATATTTGATCAATTTTTGGTTCAGAAGCCAAAGCAATTTGTCCCAATTGAGACGAATCAACCGGAACTTCTCTCCATCCAAGAATGGTTAAACCTTGTTTTTTGATTTCATCTTCAAATATTTTTTTACAAAAAACGTATTGGTTTTCAGCTTTTGGTAAAAAGACCATACCTACTGCATATTCACGTGCATTTGGAAGTTTGAAATCGCAAACTCTAGTGAAATATTCGTGTGGTATATCAATTAATAAACCAGCACCGTCACCAGTTTTCCCGTCAGAACTCACACCACCACGGTGTTCTAGTTTTACAAGAATTTCTAATGCGTCGTGAATGATTTGATTTGTTTTCTCGCCTTTAAGGTTGCAGATAAAACCAGCTCCACAGTTTTCATGTTCGAATTCTGGTGAATAAAGACCTTGTTCTTTAATTTTCATGCTTATTAATTTTTATGCAAAAATAAAGATTTCATTTGCTACAACAATTTTTAAATTTGCGTTTAACTTATTTTTGCTATAATGTTAAAAAAACGCTCAATAAATAGTAATTAATCATTCATAAACACTCAAATTAACAAAATGATAATTCTATTTTGATGTAAAATCGCAATTTTAACAAAGATTGTTGTTACTTATACTTATTTATTAAAAATTTTCAATCAATAATGGTTTGAACTTTTGCTTTTTTTAAATTTTCTCTGAATTTTACTTTTTAAGTGAAATTTCTATATAATATAGTTTTGATTTTATATTGAATTAAAAAAGATTTTGTATTCAGTTGAATTTTGTTAAGTTTGTACCGTTATCAAAGCAAATAAACCAAAAATGGATATACACGAATACCAAGGAAAACAAATTTTAGCCAGCTATGGCGTGAAAGTACAAAGAGGTTATGTAGCCAACAACCCTATTGAAGCGGTTGCTGCTGCTAAACAATTGACTGCCGAAACAGGAACAGGATGGCACGTAGTAAAAGCTCAAGTTCACGCAGGTGGTCGTGGAAAAGGAGGAGGAGTGAAGCTAGCCAAAAATCTTCAACAAGTAGAGGAATTAGCTGAACAAATCATCGGAATGCAATTGATTACACCTCAAACTTCGGCCGAAGGTAAAAGAGTTCATAAAGTTTTAATTGCTGAGGATGTATATTATCCTGGTGAAAGCGAAACTTCTGAATTTTATATGTCGGTTCTTTTGAATAGAAGTAAAGGGCGCAATATGATTATGTATTCTACCGAAGGTGGAATGGATATTGAAGAAGTGGCTGAACACACTCCACATTTAATTTTTACTGAAGAAATTGATCCAACTGTTGGATTACAAGGGTTTCAAGCTAGAAGAATTGCCTTTAATTTAGGTCTTTCTGGAAATGCTTTCAAAGAAATGGTGCAGTTTGTAGATGCTTTGTATAAAGCTTACATCGGTTCAGACGCTTCAATGTTTGAAATTAATCCTGTTTTGAAAACATCTGATAATAAAATTATTGCTGTTGATGCTAAAGTAAATTTAGATGATAATGCATTATATCGTCATCCAAAATTAGCCGAAATGCGCGACATTCGCGAGGAAAATCCAATCGAGGTAGAAGCAAAAGAAGCTGGGTTGAACTATGTAGATCTTGACGGAACCGTAGGTTGTATGGTAAACGGTGCAGGATTGGCAATGGCAACAATGGATTTAATAAAATATGCTGGTTTTGAACCAGCAAACTTCCTCGACGTTGGTGGAACTGCCGATGCAAAACGTGTGGAATTAGCTTTCCGTATCATTTTGAAAGATCCAAATGTAAAAGCTATTTTGATTAACATTTTTGGTGGAATCGTTCGTTGTGACCGTGTTGCTCAAGGTGTTGTTGATGCTTACAAAAATATGGGAGATGCTATAAAAGTGCCAATCATCGTTCGTTTGCAAGGTACAAATGCTGAAATAGCTAAAGAATTAATCGATAATTCTGGAATGCCAATTTTATCGGCGGTACAATTTCAAGAGGCTGCTGATCAAGTTAAAAAAGCACTTTCTTAATTTTAGAAATTATATTATAATGAAAAACCTGAGTGAAAGCTCAGGTTTTTTTGTTTTAAATTTTGATTAACTCTAAATTAATTTCAGTTTCACCAATTTCAAACGAAGCTTTATTGTTTTCAATTTTCGGCAAAATAAACATTATTGAATAACTGTCTTTTGCAGAACCAATTCTAATCGTTTGACTCTTTTCTTCAAAAAGCCACTTTTTATTTTTTAGCTGTTCAACAACCATCATAATCAATTTACTCTTTTCTGCTGAAGTGAAAGAAAAATAGTCATTTGGTTTAAATGAAAAGATTGAATTTTTAAAAGAATTAGCTAAATCAATTTTATTTTTATCTGTAGATTTTACTATAACATTTGTAACTTTCCAATCTCCAACTATTTGGTCTTTTGACTGGTTCTGACTCTTAACATTTATAGTTAAAAATAGAAAAGCAATTGATATTAAGTATTTCATCAATGTTTCGTTAAGATTGAAAAAAGTGTTTTAAAATATGCTGTAATGAATGTTTTTGACTTATGACTTCTTATTCTTCCCGAAATTGTATTTTACTTTCTCCACCACTTGCACTTTTGGAGCAGTTTTTTTAAAAGGTTTCTTTTTTGGAGCAGGTTTTGTTTTAGAAGGGCTTTGGTCACCTCTGGCTCGTTCTTCGTCTTTGGGTTTTGCCTTAAATTCGGGTCTATCTGAGTTTCCTTCTTTGGTAGGGATTTGTGCTTTGTGTTTGGCCAAAACATCATTTGGATTTTTTGGATTTTCCTTAGTTCCTCTCAAATGAATTACCAATCCGTTTAGGAAATTGCGTAACACTTGGTCACCACATTCCACATAATTTTCGTGATTCTCGGCACGAAAAAAAGCACTTAATTCTGTTTTTGAAATTCTGAAATCTACTAATTCTAAAATTTCTACTATTTGGTCGTCACGAAGCATTAAGGCTACACGAAGTTTTTTGAAAATATCGTTATTTGTCATTTTTTATTTTTTTACAAAGGTACGGTTTAAAAGCAATTTGGAAGTAAATTATTCCTTAATTGAAATTGAGAATCAATAATCATTGTGAATTTTGGTGATAATTCTAGCTATTTCATCCCTAATTTCCTCAGTGGTTCGGGTAAAATTATTGTTCATTAATGAATAGATTAATTTTTTGCCTTTTCGAGTAATGATGTAACCACTCTGATTGTAAACATTGGTAAGTGTTCCTGTTTTTGCCCAAACAAATGGTTTGTCAGCATCTGTTTTATAGGCTCTTTTAAGTGTTCCCGAAACTCCACCAGCAGGAAATAAACTATGCAATCTTTCCTTGTCATTAATTGTAAGACTGATTTTTTTCAGCAAAGCAACTGACGTATTTGGAGTGAATAAATTATATCGCGATAAACCCGAACCATCAACCCAAACGATATCATTGGCAAATTCTTTCATAAAATTAGTTTTGCTATAATCAATGATCACTTTGGTAGATAAATCATTCGATAGTGTTGAAGAACAGACTAAAAGCAATTGTTCGGCTATAAAATTATCGCTGACTAGCATCATTTTTCGTAAAACATCATCGGTTTTTTCGCTGTAAATGATTTTGAAATCCTGAGGTAAAGTAATGTTTAGAAGCGAAATTTCTTTATTTATTTTTTCTTCCAGAAGCGAAATCGTTAGTTCAGGACTGGTCTTAAACGGAATTTCTTGAAGATATCCTGTTTTAGCAATTGTCGTTGGATACGTAAACTGATTGGTATAAAAATCCCGATGAATAAGGAAGTTTTCAGGGATATAATTGGGGTCAACTTTAAAATAAGGTTGTAAAAATGGAGGTTTTACAGTCACTTCACCTTTTTCGGTTTTATATACTTTCGCAGTATTTCCATCAACTGGAAAAGCGGTCAATTCGGGTTGGAAATCTTCTAAATAATCGTCATAATTCCAGCCATATCCATAAAAATTCCCTTTGTAATTATGAGATGCGAAGTATAATTTCTTTTCCGATTTTTTCAAAAAATCCAAAACTTTAGTCGATTTAAATGTCGAATAAGTTAGTGTTGGATCTCCAGTTCCCCAAAAAATCAAGGAATCGCCTTTGGTTACATATTTCAACGCAGGAATCGAATCGCCCAACATATTTAAAACGGTGTAAAAAGTGTATATTTTAGTATTGGAAGCCGGGACAAAATGTTTACTTGCATTTTGCTCATAAATCATTTTGCCTTGGTCTTGGTCAAAAAGGACAAAACCTGTGAAATGTTCGTTCAGAATTTCTGATTTTTCAATTAATTTTTTGATTTTTCGTTGGGGTATTTTTTGCGCAAATGTAGCTGTGCTTACCAATACTAAAATTAGTAAAGTCGAAACTCGATTTTTCAACTGTTTTTTGACCATATTTTTTGATTTATAAATGGTTTAAATGGATATTTTAAAACAACCAAACATATGCTTTTGCAAATCCATCTCGCCATAATTTTTCGTTATGTTGACCACCTTTGACGATTTTCTTTTTGGTTAATTGCACACATTCACAACGTTTTTCTGAAATTAATTCGTCTATTTTGTTGAGGTCATTTACCATATCAGCATCACCTTCGTTATCGCCACAAAGAAAATAAATTTTGGTTTTCAGTTTTGGGATCGTATTTGTTAATTCAATAATCTCCTTTCGATTGAACCAAAAAGAAGGTGAAAATAGTCCTGCTTTTCCAAAAACTTCTGGATATTTCAAAATAGCATAATATGAAACTAATCCACCGAGTGAACTTCCCATAATTGCTGTATTTCGGGCATTCGTTTTAGTTCTGTATTTGGTGTCAATTGCTGGTTTTAGGTTTTTTACAATAAAATCAAGGTAATTATCTGCATTTCCTCCGCCATATTTAGCGTTTTTGTAGGGTGTTAATTCTTCCATTCTTTTGTCGTTTCCGTGTTCAATTCCAACGACAATCACTTGTGCATTGAGGCTATCAAGTTTTTCATCTACATTCCATTCGCCTACAAAGGAAGTTTTAGCATCAAAAAGATTTTGGGCATCGTGCATATAAATCACGGGATATTTTTTTGTGGATGATTTGTAATTCTTTGGCAAATAGATCCAAATTTTCTTTGTAGTATGCAATTGTGGTGCTTCTATAGTAAAAGTAGAGACTTGTTTTGAAGCGGTGCTTTGCTGGGCAAAAGATGTTCCTATTGCAATAAAGAAAATTATAACTACAGTAAATCGTTGTATCATTGCCGGATTTTGTGATTTAAATAAAAAACAATATTTTAGCTAAAAATAACAATTTGATGCCTACTTACGAAGAAAAAATTAGTTTACTTTTAGAAATGATTGCTTTTGCTACAATTGACGGAAGTTTGCATAAAAAAGAATACATGTTTTTATCCATTGTTGCTGATGAGTTGAAGATTACCAAAGAAGTTTTTGATGATTTATTCCATCAGGAATTGCCCTTTATTGTAATCAAATCGGAATTTGAGCGTTTTCATCAGTTTTATCGTTTGGCTTTATTGATGCACTGTGATGGAGTATTGCATCCAAAAGAAGAAATTGCCATACAACAAATAGGAATCGATATGGGACTGAACCCAATTGTAACTAATCGTATTCTGAAAATGATGAAAAAGACCCAAAGTCCTGTAATTGAAGCGGAAGTTTTATTGGGAATTTTTAAAGAGCAACATAATTAGAAAGTTGGTTCTAAATTCTTTTTTATTCATTAGAAACAATAGCTATTAAATCATTTACTGAAACGGGCTTAGGTATATAACTATAAATATCTGTAAAGGTTTTAGACTTGTTTTTGTCTTCAGGAGCAATTGAAGAGCTTACCATATATATAATAATTCGTTTGTCGATTTTAGATTTTAGATATTTTATTTCTTCCATAAATTCCCATCCATCCATAACAGGCATATTGATATCCAATAAAATTATATCAGGAAGTTGTTTATTATCTTCTAATGTATTTTTTAGAGTATTGATAGCTTCATTTCCATTTGAAAAAGAAGTATGTGAAGAAATTACACCTGATTTTTTAATTATTTTTTCGATGATTTTTTGGTAAATAGCATCGTCATCAATAATCCAAATTATCTTTTTTTTCATTTAGTATGTATTTTAAATGTAGTTCCTATATTGGGTTCACTGTAAACTGAAATACTTCCTCCCATTGCCTCAATTTGATTTTTTGTGATAAATAATCCTATTCCTCTAGAATCTTTATTGTTGCTGAATGTTTTATACATACCAAAGATTTTATCACCATTTCTGACTAGATCAATTCCAATACCATTGTCTGAAATTTCGATGACATCCTTATTATTCTCTTTATAACATTGTATTGTAATGACAGGTTTTCTCTCAGGATGTCTGTAGCGAATTGCATTTGAAATTAAATTATAAATTATGCTTTCAAGATATGCGGGATTATAGTTTATTACTGTATCATCCGGGAAATTTGTGATAAAGGAAACTTCATTTAAATGAATTTGTTCAGAAAGTATGTCTTTTGTTTTTGTGATATAGGTGTTCAAGCTCAATGGTGTTGTCATTAAACTTATATTTGTATTTATATTCACAACTTGGTTGAGGTGGCTCATGGTTTCATCCAGCGAATCGGAAACTGATTTCAGCAAATGCATCATTTCATTTCGTTCGTCTTCTGATTCTGCCGATTCTATTAATGAGATTATTGACTCAATATTGCTAGTGTGAGATCTTAAATTATGCGAAACGATATAGGAAAAATTCAGTAGTCTCTGATTCTGTTCAGTAACTAAATATAGAGAATGGTTCAAATTTTTCTCGGCTTCTTTCATTAAAGTAATGTCAACCATAATTCCACGGCAGCTTACAGCTTTGTCTCCTTCAAAAACAAAACCAGCAATATCTCGTATCCAAACAATTTCACCACTTTTGGTAATCATTCGATATTCATAATCTATATTCGTTTTTTGCTTGGTTGCAGAATCAGATAATTCTAATGCTAATTCACGATCTTCAGGATGAATGTGGTCTTGCCAAAAAGTAGGGCTTTCCATCCATTCTTTTACTGAATAGCCTAATATTTGTTTTACTTTTTTACTGATAAAATTGCAAGCTAGAGTTTCAATATCATACTCCCAAACGATACCATCAATTGTATCAACGAGTGATTTAATATATTGTTGGGAATTGAGTATGGCTTTTTCGGAGTCTTTTCTTTCGGTTATGTCTTGCGTTGATAGAATAACTCTTTCTAGTGAATCTTCGTATCCTTCGATTATATTCCATTTTAAATTGATGTCACGATATTGGCCCTTCATATTTTTTATTCTGGAGTCGATACTAAATTGTTTGACATTTTGAGAAATAGCAACCAATTGTTGTTTTATGGCATCAAAAGATTCTGAATCAATTAAATTGTTTAAGTTTTCTAATAATAATGCTTTGTTTTTAACTTTATGAAGATTTAAACATTCATTATTAACATCAATAATTTTTACCAGTGAAATACATTTGTATAATTCTTCAGGATTTTCATTAAAAAAAGAATAAACAATTTCAGGATTTTTGTTCATTAAATCCAATTCAATAAGATGATTTTTTACTGCCGAAAAATCTTCTTCCCATAATGGGAGTGGTGAATTTTCGAAAATAGATTTAAATCGGGTTTCGCTTTTTTCAATCAGCGCTAGAGCTTCTTTTCTTAATGTGATATCCTTAATAAATACAATATTTGTGGAATGCTTTTTGTTTGATTCCCAAAGACGGGAAACTGTCAAATTTAACCAAATAAGTTTTCCGGATTTTGTAATGTATCTTTTTTCTGCAGAATACTCCTTGATTTTTCCTTCTCTAAGCCTTTTGAAGTTTAGGGTGCTTTTATATAAATCCTCTGGATGGGTCAAGCTGACAATACCTTTTTCTTTGATCTCATCACAAGTATAGTCCAACATTTCACAAAATTTGTTGTTTGCTTCAATCAAGTCTCCAGAATTGGCATCTATAAGAGCAAAACCTATTGCAGATTGATCAAAAATAGACTTAAACTTCATTTCATTTCCTAAGAGTTTTTCCTCCTGTTCTTTTAACAAAAGTTCTAATTCTTTTGGTTTTTTCAAGAGTTTGCTTGTAAAAACTCCTAATACTATTGATATGATTAAACCTAAAAAAAAGCGAAAAATGATCTCATTGTATATTGCAAATGGTTTTTTATCAATTAAATAAAGGTTCCAGTCGCTATCAGGGATATTGATGTATTTGTAATAACTTTTGTATAAATCTGTTTTTGAAGGAAGAAAAAACTCTTCTTTATTGCTAATTGGGTTTGTTTTTGAAAACTGGAATTCATATTTGGATTTGTCCATTAAATTAATCACTGGAACATTTAAAAGGTTTTCTAACTTAATAACAACCGCCGAAAACCCCCAAAATTTATTTCCATTATAAACAGGAAGCCTTCCTACAATGCCTGTTCCTCCTTGTGCCAATTTCAAAGGACCAGCAAAATATATTTTTTGTGTTTCAATAGATTTTTTGGCTTCTTCTTGGAGATGATTAGATCCTAGAATATCCAGATTCATTGCTGCTTCGTTGCCTTTTATTGGGTAGATATACTTGATAACTCCATTGGGAACTAATTGAATAGCACTAGCAATAGGATTTGATTGTAATAATTTCTTTCCGACTAAATCGAAATTCTGCGGTACACCTTCATCATCAATAGAAAGAGCTAAAGATACAGTAGTGGTGTAACAGTTTTTAAGAGATTGTTCAATATTTTGATGAATATCTTTTAATCTAACATTCATTTCATTATCCCGAGCCTCACATGTCATTTGAATCCGTTGTATAGATATTATTACTACGGCAGACATTAGGAACAGAAATAGTAAAAATCCAGAGGTTTTAGGTCTAAACATAAACCAACGGGTTATGTATGACCATAATTTTTCAGTGCTCATTTTTTATGTATAGTAGGTTTGGGGCCAATTAGTGTATTCTACTTATAAATGTATTTAAATTATTTTCCAAAACAGTTGTAAATACCTATGAGTTGTTATATTTGATTAATAATTAAAAAATCATTAGTTAGTAAAATAGGGCTATAATATAGGTCTTTTTTACCCTCAATTAAAAACTATTGAAGTTGAAAGCTGATGTTTTTTTAAGTGATTTATCGTTAGATTAAATACGATTTCTTTAAACAAAATATTCTGCTTTTAATTATTATCATTAGAAACAATAGACATAAGATCATTTACAGAAATTGGTTTAGGTATGTAGCCCATAATTTCGGCGTAAGTTTTTGATTTGTCTTTGTCCTCGATAGCAATTGAGGAACTTACAATATAAATTTGAATGTGTTTTTTAATATTTGATTTTATCTTTTTGATTTCCTCAATAAATTCCCAACCATCCATAATCGGCATATTTATATCCAATAAAATAATATCAGGTAGATTATTGCTATCTTCTTCTAATTTATTGGTCAAAGAAATTATAGCATCTTTTCCATTCATAAAGGAAGAATAGTTTGAAAATACCTCCATTTTTTGTATTAATTTATTGATGATTGTTTGATAAATAATATCATCATCTATTACCCAGATTATCTTTTTTTTCATTTGGTATAGATTTTAAACGTTGTTCCTATATTGGGTTTACTCTCTACGATAATAGTTCCTCCCATAGAATCTATTTGATTTTTTGTAATAAATAATCCGATTCCTCTAGCATCTACATTATTATTGAATGTTTTGTACATACCAAAAATTTTATCACTATTTTTTTCAAGGTCGATTCCAATTCCGTTATCTGAAATCTCAATCACATCTTTGTTTCTTTTTTTGTATAATTTTATGGTTATGATTGGTTTTCGTTTGGGATGTTTGTATCGAATAGCATTTGAAATTAAATTATAAAGAATGCTCTCCAGATAGGCCGAATTATAATTTACCAAATTAGTTTCACCTACCTCAATGATAAAAGTGGCTTCACTTAATTTTATTTGTTCAGAAAGAACTTCTTTTACTTTATTAATATATTGGCTAAGATTCAAAGGTTCTATGACCAAGCTGATATTAGTATTGATGTTGACTACTTCGTTTAAATGATTCATTGTTTCGTTTAGTGAATTTGAAACTGATTTTAACAATTTCATCATTTCATTGCGTTCTTCTTCTGAATCTGTATTGTCTATTAACGATATTATTGACTCTATATTGCTGGTATGAGATCTTAAATTATGTGAAATGATATAGGAGAAATTCAATAATCTTTTGTTTTGTTCTGAAACCAAATGAAAGGAGTTGCTTAAATCTTTCTCGGCTTCTTTCATTACGGTAATGTCAATCATGATTCCTCTAGACATTACGGCTTTACCATTTTCATAGACAAAATTCACAATATCCCTGATCCAGATAATCTTACCTTTTTTGGTAACCATTCGGTATTCATAATCATAATTAGTGTATTTTTTGTTTACTATGGTAGATATTCTTAAAGCAAACTCACGATCTTCGGTATAGATATGGTCTTCCCAGAAAGTAGGACAACTTATATATTCTTCTGCGGTGTATCCTAAAATGCTTTCTATTTTTTTACTTATGAAAGTGGAAGTGGAAGTTTCAATGTTGTATTCCCAAACAATCCCGTCTATGGTGTCGATAAGGGATTTAAATTGGGATTGACTTTTTACTACTAACTCCTCGGCTTCTTTCTTTTGTGTAATGTCTTTTATGAAAGCAATAAAGGAAGTAGGTTTTTCGTGATTTTCCCAAAGTGGCGAAACATTCAAATTTACCCAAATAGTCTTTCCTGACTTGGTTATATATCTTTTTTCTGAAGAGTATTCCTGAACTTTGCCTTCTTCAAGATTTTTTAGATTAAGCAAGCTGGTTTCTATATCATCTGGATGGGTCAAGTTGGCAATACCTTTTTCTTTGATTTCCTCGAAGGTATAGCCCAACATTTCACAATATTTCTTGTTGGCTTCTTTAAAACTGCCTGTATAGGCATCTAAAATGGCAAAGCCTATGGTGGCTTGATCAAAAATAGTCTTGAACTTCAATTCATTCTTCAGGAGTTTTGTTTCTTGATCTTTTAATAAAATATTTAATGTTTCAGGCGCTTTTAATAGTCTCATCGTAAGCAAACCTAATAATATGCCAATTAATATGCCTAAACTACCTACTATTAAAATGGGTAGGTATATATCAGAATGTTTTTTTTCAACTAAATAAATTGTCCAATTACTATTGGGTATTTTTTTGGATATATAGTTGGTTTCTGTTAATTTTTTTCTTGTGGAAAAATAAAATTCTTCTCGATGCGTTTTTGGGTTTTTATTTGAAAACAGGAATTCATACTCAGTATGATCAATAGAATTGCTTCCCGATGCTTTTAACAAGTTTTCCAACTTTATGATGGCAGTAGTAAATCCCCAGAATTTATTGTCTTTGTAAACGGGAAGCCAACCCAAAATACCCATTCCGCCCTGTTTCAATTTTAACGGACCTGCAAAGTATATTTTTTTAGTTTTAATTGAATTGTAGATCTCTTTTTTATGGGATTCTGAATCTAAAATATTTATGTTTAGAGCTTTCTCGTTGCCTTGCATAGGATGGATGTACTTTATGATTCCATCTGGATCTACTTGCAACACACTGATAATAGGGTTTGTCTTTATTAACTGCTTGCTAACCCTATCGAAGTTTTGGGGAATACCATTGTCATTGATGGTAAATGCGAGCAAGACCAATGTGGCTTGGCAGTTTTTAAGAGACTGCTCGATATTTTCATAAATTTTATCTGAAACAGCCTTCATTTCCCTTTCCTGGTCTTCTTTCAACATATGATAGCGTTGAAAACAAATCAGAATTACCAATACATTAAGAATTAGGGACAATATATATCCAGTTTTTTTAGGTCTTTCTAGAAACCAACTGATAAAATTAGGCCACTTTTTCTTAGAATTCATTTATCGTATTTTGATTGTATCGGCTAGAAATCGATATTTGTTATATAAAGTTAGTGTTTTTTTTATAAAAAATCAGTTTTTTGCCGTTAATTTTGTTTTAGTTGTAATTGTTTAAAAACAATTTGTACAGCTCTAAATTCTAATTATTTAAATGAGTTTACACAGGCAAAACTAAAAAGTTGCCTTTCCGTGTTTCTGTATTTTTTTTAGGATTTAGGACAAAGAATGATTCTCTAAATACTACAAAATTAATCTAGTTTTAAATTTAAATTGACTAAAAAACTTATAATTTAAAATTTTAGATTGTTGATTTAAATTGAAATCGATTCCAATCCATTATTTCAATAAATAATTAAAAATAGGCTTAGAATTTATTAAAAAAAAAAGAATTAACTTAATTGTTCCTGCAAAGCTTTTATAGCATCTCTCAACTTTGCCGCTTGCATAAAATCCAAATCTTTGGCGGCTTTTTCCATTGCTTTTCGTTTTTCACGAATGAGTTTTTCAATTTCGGGTTTTGATAAATAGGCCGTTTCAGGTTCGGCAGCAAGCGAAGGAATGTGTCCTAATTCATATTCTACCAATTTATTATTGGTAAAAGCACTCTCTATTTTTTTGTTCAACGCCATTGGAATAACGTTGTTTTCGGTATTGAAATTAATCTGTTTGGTTCTGCGATAATTGGTTTCGTCAATAGTTTTTTGCATACTTGCCGTGATTTTATCGGCATACATAATGGCTTTTCCGTTCAAATTTCTTGCCGCACGACCTATGGTTTGGGTCAACGAACGATGACTTCTCAGAAATCCTTCTTTGTCAGCATCTAATATAGCAACCAAGGAAACTTCGGGCAAATCCAATCCTTCACGCAATAAGTTCACGCCAATTAAAACATCAAATAATCCTTTTCGCAAGTCTTGCATAATTTCGATGCGTTCCAAAGTATCCACATCCGAATGGACATAGCGGCAACGAATGGAAACTTTGTCCAGATATTTAGCCAATTCTTCAGCCATTCTTTTAGTCAAAGTCGTAACCAAAACCCGTTCGTCAATTTCGGCTCGGGTTTGAATTTCTTCAATCAAATCATCAATTTGGTTCAAACTCGGACGAATTTCAATAATCGGGTCCAATAATCCAGTAGGGCGAATGATTTGCTCCACATAAACACCATCACATTTTTGCAATTCATAATCAGCAGGCGTTGCCGAAACATAAATGACTTGGTTTTGCATCGCTTCAAATTCCTCAAATTTCAACGGACGATTATCCATTGCGGCAGGAAGTCTGAAGCCATATTCGACCAAGTTTTCTTTTCGACTGCGGTCGCCGCCATACATCGCTTGAACCTGCGAAAGCGTCACGTGACTTTCGTCCACCACCATCAAATAATCTTTTGGAAAATAATCCAACAAACAGAAAGGTCTTGATCCAGCATCTCGTCCGTCAAGGTAACGAGAATAGTTTTCAATTCCGGAGCAATAACCCAATTCGCGAATCATTTCCAAATCGAAATTGGTGCGTTCTTCCAGTCTTTTGGCTTCCAAATGTTTGCCTATTTCCTTGAAATAATCGACTTGTTTGACCAAATCCTGTTGGATTTCCCAAATGGCATTTTGCAATACATCGGGTGAAGTCACAAACATATTGGCGGGATAAATGGTCAGTTTTTCAAAACGTTCCAAGACTTTGGAGGTTTTCAAATCAAAGCTTTCGATTTCTTCAATTTCGTCTCCAAAGAAATGAATGCGATACGCATCATCGGCATAACTTGGATAAACTTCAAGCGTGTCGCCTTTGATTCTGAAATTTCCGGGATTGAAATCGGCTTCGGTTCTGGAATACAAACTTTGCACCAAACTGTGCAATAATTTGGTACGAGAAATCATCTGGTCTTTCTCAATCGCAATCACATTTTTTTGAAATTCTACTGGATTTCCAATACCATAAATACAAGAAACCGATGCCACCACAATAATATCTCTTCGTCCCGAAAGTAGGGAAGAAGTGGTGCTCAAACGCATTTTTTCTAACTCCTCATTAATAGATAAATCTTTTTCGATAAAGACTCCAGAAACGGGCATAAAAGCCTCAGGTTGGTAATAATCGTAGTAAGAAACGAAATATTCTACAGCATTATTCGGAAAAAATTGCTTGAATTCTGAGTACAATTGTGCCGCCAAGGTTTTGTTGTGTGCCAAAATCAAGGTTGGTTTTTGCACTTCTTGAATCACATTGGCAACGGTAAATGTTTTTCCAGAACCCGTTACTCCCAACAAAGTTTGATAGCGTTCGTCAGCTTCAATGCCTTGGGCTAATTTGGCAATTGCTTGAGGTTGGTCGCCTTTGGGCTGATAATCGGATATGACTTGGAATTTCATTTGGCGTTGTTCAGAAAGGCAAAGTTACAAAGTTTATTGGTAAAAAAATGGAACGCTGATGACGCAGATAGAGCGGATAAAAACGATTTTTAAGTTTTGAATTGTATAGTTATGCTTCGCAAAGTCTCCGACTTTGAGAATGTGTTCTTCAGTCTTTGACTGACATTATAAAAATAATTAAAAACAAAATCGGTTGAAAAACGATAATCACTACCGCAAAGTCGGAGACTTTGCGGAGCTCCATTTTCTACAAATTCTTAATAAACGTTTTTCTCCTACAATGAATTCTTGGGTCGAAATTTTTCCAAAGGTTATGAATGGCATGATTCTCTTCAAGTTCTGGAGTTCGGATGCAATTGACAATTCCTTTTTCGCTAAAAGTCTTGAAGTATTCGTCAAAAATAATGGCAGTTACGCCTTTGTTTTGGTATTCTGGATCAACTCCTATCAGGTAAAAAACAACGTCTTTGCTGTTTTTTCTAGCATTGAGCAAATGATAAAATCCAAAAGGAAAAAGTTTGCCTTTTGCTTTTTGTAAAGCTTCTGAAAAACTGGGCATTACAATGCTAAAAGCTACAATATTATCGTTTTTATCCATCACAAATTTGATGTATTCTGGATTGATAAAACTGATGTATTTTTTCTTGAAGTATTCTTTTTGAATATCGGTAATGGCTACAAACGAAGATAAACTAGCGTAAGAATTATTAAACAAATCAAACATTTTGTCCACATAAGGCATGATGTCTTTGGTTTTAGTAAAGTTCAAACTCCTTAGTTCATATCTTTTTTTGATTAAAGCTTGCGCTTTCAGGAAGAATTCTGGTTTTACATTCGAAAAAGGAAAAACGCTTTCGATGTATTCTTTCTCTTTTACAAATCCCAATTGCTCTAAATGACTTGCAAAATAAGGATGGTTGTACCAGGTAATCATAGTTCCCATTTCGTCGAAACCTTCTGTGAGAACGCCAACTTTGTCCAGATTGGAGAATCCCATTGGGCCTTCAACATGTTCTAAATTGTTTTTTCTTCCTAGTTCATAGACTTTTTCTAATAATGCTTTAGTCACTTCAATGTCATCAATTACGTCGAACCAACCAAAACGAACTTTCTTTTTATGCTGGTTGTTTACTTCGTTCCAGTTGATGATAGCAGCAATTCGTCCAACAATTGTATCGTTTTTATATGCCAAATAAAAATAAGCTTCGGCACTTTCGAATGCTGGATTTTTGGTTCGGTCAAAACTGGCCAATTCATCGGCAATGATAGGCGGAACCCAATATTTGTTGTCTTTGTATAAGGAGAATGGAAATTTCACGAATTCTGTCATTTCCTTTTTGGTAGAGGCTTCTTTGATGGTAATCATTTTTGTTTTTAAGATGTAGTTTCTATTTGGTCTTTGCGTTTTTTGTTCTTTTTCTCAACTTTCTTTTGAGATTTTGTTTTTTTGTCATCATCAATATTGATTCTCACTTCTTTGTATTTGGCATCATAACGCCAAGAAAATCCTATGCCTCCATAAAGTATTGAGGGTGTGTCTTTTAAACTCGTACTGATAGAAGCGTCAATTTGCAAATCATCGTGAATTAAGTATGCAGCTCCGCCACGAACAATGGCATCACTATAGAAATCACTTATATAGCCTTGATTTTCTATGAATCCAGACCATTTTCGGTTGAATCCTTTGGTCAAGGTAATTCCGTAACCATAACTTGGATAATCAGTTCCAATATAGTCAGCGATGATATTGGTAACAACAACCCAAGTTCCATCACCAAAATGATTTTGGGTTATCAAAGCTATTTTTGGAGAAATAGCCGCATCAGGAGAAAAATAGTATGGATTATTAGCGAGAGTAATATTCGCCCCAGCAAAGACTGAAACGGCGGGAATAAATTGATGCCAATTAAAGGCATGATTGGCTTTCCAACTATATACATTGATGTTTTTTTCATAGTTTTTGAAAGGATCATAAATCAGGTATTTTGCTCCTAAAACGGTTTGTTTGAAAGCCGATCTCTCAGGATAAGCTGTGGCAGGATTTAAATATTCATATTGGTATTGTAAATCAGCAATCAATTCCAGTTTTTCCATAAACAATCCCCATCTAAGTGTCATATCAATGCCAAATCCATTGGCATCATAATTCAAGATACTATGATTTTCTTTGATGCCATATAGGCCAGATTCAACTTGAATCACCGATTTTCCAACAGCAAAAGCCGACATGGTTTCGCCCGGTCTATTCGAGTTGATTTGGTCGGTGTGTTGTCCATAATGAATCAAAGGAATCATAAAAAATGCAGCTACGACAAGGTTTTTGATTTTGTACATATTCTTTTTTTTGGTTTAAAAAGGGATAACGCATTTCAAATGTACTATATTTTATTATTTATTTAAGAATGATATTTTAATTTTGAACGATGGAATTGTTAATTTTGCCAAAAATTATTTAATTATGCAAGAAGCATCATTTCAAGGATTTATTAGGACTTTAATTTATATCATTGCTATTTACTATATTATAAAGTTTTTGGCAAGATTGTTTTTACCATTATTGGTCAAAAAAGTAGTGGAGAAAGCGGGTGAAAATTTCCAAAAACAGCAGCAATATGCTCAGGGTAATCCTTGGCAAAAAACGCCAAATAACGACGAAATTATTATTGATACTGCCAATGCCAAAAAAACTCGCGAAACCAAAAAAGTGGGGGATTATGTCGATTATGAAGAGATAGATTAAATTTATCCAAGACCCAAAACCTAAAACCAAAAAAAACAAAACCAATTTAATGAAGCAACTTCAAAAGTTATATCCTCACGCCATAGTGCTGCTCGGATTCGTATTAATTTCTCTCATTTATTTTTATCCAGTTTTACAAGGGAAACAAATTTTGCAATCTGATATTGCCCAATATACCGGAATGGCAAAGGAGCAAAATGATTTTAGAGCTTCAGAACATCAAGAACCGTATTGGACCAATTCAGCTTTTGGAGGAATGCCTACGTATCAATTGGGAGCCAAATATCCTCACGATTACATTGGAATGATTGATGATGTTTTGCGTTTCTTGCCACGTCCTGCGGATTATTTATTTCTCTATTTTATTGGTTTTTACGTTCTGCTTTTGGTTTTAAAAACAGATCCACTCAAAGCCTTTTTTGGAGCTTTGGCCTTTGGATTTTCGACTTATTTGATCATTATTTTGGGTGTTGGTCATAATGCTAAAGCTCACGCCATTGCTTATATGCCAATGGTGATTGCCGGTTTTATAATGGTTTTTCAAAAGAAACATATTTGGGGTGGATTGCTGACTATGTTTGCCGTTGCTTTAGAAATCAATGCCAACCACTTTCAAATGACTTATTATTTGTTGATTTTCTTGTTGGTGCTTTCGGGATATTTTATTTATTTGGCTATAAAAGAAAAAGAATTTAAACCACTTTTGACTTCCTTTGGAGTCTTGGCAATAGCTGGAATTTTTGCACTTGGTGCTAATGCTACCAACTTATTGGCTACAGCCGAATATGCAAAATTTAGTACCCGTGGAAAAAGTGAATTGACTTTTACTCCTGATGGAAAAAAAGCAGAGACCAACAGTGCTTTGTCACACGATTATATCACCGAATACAGTTACGGAATTGCCGAAAGTTTCAATTTAATAGCGCCACGACTTTTTGGAGGTTCAAACAGTGAGGCTTTAGGAACTGATAGTGAAATGTATAAATTCATGACTAGCCAAGGAGTTCCAGAATCACAAGCCAATGAATTTGTTTCAGCCATGCCAACTTATTGGGGCGATCAACCTATTGTAGCAGCACCAGCTTATATTGGTGTTGTGGTTTTCTTTTTGGGAATTTTGGCTTTGTTTGCCGATAAACGAAAAATTAAATATGTCTTTCTTTCGGGAGCTATAGTTGCATTAATTCTTTCTTGGGGAAAAAACTTCCCGACATTGACTGACTTTTTTATTGACAATGTTCCAATGTATGATAAGTTTAGAGCCGTTTCGTCGATACAAGTTATTTTAGAATTGTGTTTTCCAGTTCTTGCTATTATGGGTTTGCAATCCTTTTTCACTTTAGAAAAAGAAGCACGTTTCAAAACCTTGTGGCAATCAGCAGCAGTAGGTTTTGGAATTATTGTGGGTTTATTTTTATTGAAAGGTAGTTTCAGTTTTGCAGGATCCAACGATGGTTATTATATTCAAAATTATGGTCCCTCGTTTATTGATGCGCTCAAAGCCGATAGAAAAACACTATATTCAGCTGATTTGTTGCGTTCAGGATTCTTTCTTTTGCTTGTAGCTGCTGCTTTGTGGTTGTTTATAAAAGAGAAGTTAGCTCAAAATACTACAATAATTGCAGTTGGACTATTGATGATTCTTGATTTGGTTCTTGTAGATAAAAAGTATGTTGATGCCGAAGGTTTTGTTAGTAAAAGAGAAGTAGAAGTTCCATTTCAGGAAACACCTGCCGATGTTCAGATTTTGCAAGATAAGTCGCATTATAGAGTTTTTGAAATTGATGGAAATCTTTCGAGTGCTAGAGCATCCTTTTTCCATAAATCGATAGGAGGTTATAGCGCTGTTAAACCAAGAAGAATGCAACAATTATTCGATTATCAAATTGCCAAAAACAATATCGAAATTCTGAATATGTTGAATGTAAAGTACATTATTCAAACTGATTCGACAGGCAATTCTGTTCCGGTTCAAAATCCAGAAGCCAATGGAAATGCGTGGTTCATTAAAGATCTTTTATTAGTGAATAAACCTGATGATGTGATGAAAGCTTTGGGTAAATTGGACACCAAACATGATGCGGTTTTCAATGTTCACGATTATGGTAAGAAATATAAAAACGCCCGTTTGAAAGAGGATTTTGATGATTCAGGAACCATACAATTGGATGTTTATAAACCGAATTATTTAAAATATACCTCCAATAATTCAGGAAAAGGATTGGCTGTTTTCTCTGAAATATATTATGAAAATGGTTGGAATGCTTATATCGATGGGGAGAAAAAGGAGCATTTTCCTGTGAATTATGTGCTAAGAGCGATGCGAGTTCCTGAAGGAAATCATACTATTGAGTTCAAGTTTGAACCTCAAGTTATACAAACAGGAAGCACTATTACACTTTTTTGTTTCATTGGAATGTTGTTGCTTCTAATTGGCGGGATTTATGTTGAAAGGAAGAAAAGTTTAAACCTTAAACCTTAAACTTGAAACCAGAAAAACTCCTCATCATAACTTATTATTGGCCTCCAGCTGGTGGACCAGGCGTGCAGCGTTGGTTGAAATTCGTTAAATATTTGCCTGATTTTGGCGTTCAGCCTATTGTTTATATTCCGGAGAATCCCACTTACCCAATTGTTGACGAAAATTTGGTCAAAGAAGTTTCGGATAAAGCTGTTGTTGTCAAACATAAAATTTTTGAACCCTATCAATTGGCTTCGTTTTTATCTAAAAATAAAACCAAGAAAATCAGTTCGGGAATTATTCCAAACCAGAAAAAACAATCCTTTTTGGATAAACTATTTCTTTGGATTCGGGGCAATTTATTTATTCCCGATGCTCGTGTTTATTGGGTAAAACCTTCGGTACGGTTTTTAGAAAAATATATTGTCGAAAATAATATTGACACGATCGTTACTTCGGGACCACCGCACAGTTTGCATCTCATTGGATTGGAATTAAAGCAAAAATTGAATGTAAAATGGTTTGCCGATTTTCGGGATCCTTGGACAACTATTGGCTATCATAAATCCTTGCGATTGTCAAATTTTGCTGCCAAGAAACATAAAAAATTAGAACATCAAGTTTTAAATACTGCCGATACTATTATTGTAACTAGCAATACCACAAAAACCGAGTTCCAAGCCATTACAACAAAACAAATTGCTGTTATAACGAACGGTTATGACACCGAAAATGTGCAGAAACAACCTTTGGATGCTAAATTTTCTTTGGCACACATCGGTTCTTTTCTTTCAGAACGAAATCCGCAATTGTTATGGGAAACTTTGGTCGAATTGCTTGATGAAATTCCAGATTTCAAATCGCATTTAGAAATTAAATTAATTGGTGCCGTAAGTCAAGAAGTTTTAGAAACAATTTCTAGTTTTGGATTGAATTCCTATTTGAATAATTTGGGTTATGTTTCGCATTCCGAAGCTATTGCTCATCAAAGAAAGTCACAAGTTTTATTGCTTATCGAAATCAATTCTGAAGACACCAAAAGTATTATTCCAGGGAAATTGTTCGAATATATGGTTTCTAATAGACCAATTATAGCCATTGGTCCCAACGGTTCTGACTTTGCTGAAATCATTACCCAAACCAATACGGGCGTATTCTTTGATTATTCAGAGAAAATGAAACTAAAAAGTGTACTTTTGGGCTATTATAATCAATTTTTGGAAGGAAAACTGCAATCTAATGCCGTTGGTTTACAACAGTATTCCAGAAAAAGTTTGACAGAGAAATTGGTACAACTTTTAACCTCTAACTTCTAACCTCATAAATGGGAATAGTATTAAATCAGTCGTTCAAAAACACAATAATAACCTACATCGGTTTTGCGATTGGAGGAATCAATACCATTTATTTGTATCCTGTTTTTCTTGGTGCAACTTATTATGGGTTAACAAATTATATCACTTCGAGCGCCAATGTAATTATGCCCTTGTTTGCTATTGGGATGCAAAATACTTTGGTTAAGTTTTATTCGCAATACGAAACAGAGGCCGAGCGAAACCGCTTTTTATCTTTTACCGTTTTGTTTCCTTTGCTATTGATTATCCCTTTACTTTTCATAGGGTTTTTGTTTCAAGATGAAATTTTATTCTTTTTGTCGAAAAAGAATGCAGTAGTCAAAAACTATATTTGGTTAATCCCTTTTATAGGTTTATGTATGGCCTATTTCGAAATATTTTATGCTTGGTTGCGAGTGCATATGCATTCGGTTTTTGGGAATTTCATCAAAGAAGTGGGTTTGCGAACCGCTTCCTTGTTTTTGTTGATGGGAGTATATTTTCATTGGATTACCGTCGAAGGCTTTGTTTATGCAACTGCTGTTGTTTATCTTATTGCGCTTTTGGTAACCATGTTTTATGCTTTTAGCATTCAAAAACCTAATTTTCAGTTTACAATTCCAGTGAATACTAAAGATATTTTAACCTATACTTTTTATATTATTTTGTCTGGAAGTGTGGCTAATTTGCTTTTGGACGGCGATAAGATGATTTTGAATCAATATATGAATATCGAAAACATCGCATTTTACTCAGTGGCAACTTATATTGCTTTGGTGATTTCGGTTCCAAGTCGTGCGATGCATCAAATTGTGTATCCGATTACCGCAAAATTAATGCACGAAAACAAGCACGACGAAATGAATATCTTGTATAAAAAAACTTCAATTAACCTTCAAATGGTTGGAGGATATGTAATGTTGGGAATTTTTGTGAATATCAATATGCTATACAAAATGGTTCCACCCGAATATGCTGGAGGGATTATGGTGGTGTTTATGATTGGTTTGTCTAAATATTTCGATTTGATTTTGGGAAATAATAATGCCATTATCTTTAACACAAAATACTATCGGACCGTATTGTTTTTAGGGGTTCTTTTGGTGATTTTAACCGTTGGATTAAATATGATATTTATTCCGCTTTATGGAATTATTGGTTCGGCATTTGCTACTTTATTATCCATTACGATGTACAGTTTGGCCAAATTAGTTTTCGTGGTTAAGAAATTAGATTTGTATCCTTTTACCAAACAAACCATGTATTCATTGATACTGACGTTTGTTTTGTTTGTTGCTTTTTATGTTTGGGATTTTCCTTTTAATCCAATAATCTCAATTATTTTAAAATCGATATTGCTAACGGTTGCTTATGTCTATCTCAATTATAGATTTGTAATTTCTACCGAAATAAATGAGGTTATGGACAAGTATCTTAAAAAATTTAAGATTATAAAGTAGTTTTTTAGCATTCGATTAAAATAGAAAACCCATTACTAAAGTAAGCTAGAAAACTTAATTTAGTAATGGGTTTTAATTATTTGAGAACTATTTTCTAATACAAAGCTGGATATTTCGAAGGGTTTACTTCATTCATCATAGCATATACTTTTTCGAAAACATCTTCGATAGAAGGTTTAGAGAAATAATCGCCATCCGTTCCATATGCTGGTCTGTGTGGTTTGGCAGTTAGAGTTTGAGGTTTGCTGTCTAAATAGCTGTAACCGTTTTGGGTTTCGATAATTTCTTGCAAAATATAGGCTGATGCTCCACCCGGAACATCTTCGTCAATGATTAGCAATCGATTGGTTTTGGTGATACTTTTCACAATATCGTGATGAACATCAAATGGTAGTAAGGATTGGATGTCAATTATTTCACAATCGATACCTACTTCTATTAGTTCTTTTGCAGCTGCTTCTACTAATCTCAAAGTTGATCCATAAGAAACTAAAGTAATATCTTTTCCTTCTTTTAAGGTTTCAACCACACCAATTGGTGTTTTAAATTCGCCATAATTCAATGGCATTTTTTCTTTTAATCGGTAGCCATTTAAACATTCGATTACTAGAGCTGGTTCGTCGCATTCTAACAAACTGTTATAAAATCCAGCTGCTTTGGTCATATTTCTTGGAACCAAAATGTGAATTCCTCTAAGCGCATTGATTAACATTCCCATAGGGGAACCTGAATGCCAAATTCCTTCTAATCGATGTCCACGAGTTCTAATAATTAGTGGTGCTTTTTGTTTTCCAAGAGTTCGGTATTGTAAAGTGGCCAAGTCATCGCTCAAAATTTGAACGCCATATAATAAATAATCTAAATATTGAATTTCGGCAATGGGGCGTAGGCCTCGCAAAGCCATTCCAATTCCTTGACCAATAATAGAGGCTTCTCTAATTCCAACATCGGCAACTCGAGTTTCTCCAAATTTCTCTTGCAATCCAACCAATCCTTGATTGACATCGCCAATGCTTCCTGCGTCTTCGCCAAAAATTAAAACTTCTGGATATTTTGTGAAAAGTTCATTGAAATTGTCTCGCAAAATCATTCTACCATCCGTATCTTCTTTTGCGTTTTCTTCATATTGAGGTAAAACTTCTTTTACCGAAAACACATTCAAATTAGATTCTGAAAATAAAGATTTGCTAAATTTAGGTTGATTTTTTTCAAAGTAAGCAGTAATCCAATTTGATAATTCCACTTTGCTTTCTTCATTAATAATGAGTCGTAAAATTTTTCGAGCAGTACTAAGAATTTCCTTTTTTAAAGGCGCTTTTATGTTGCTTAAATTTGTTTTATATTTATGAATTCGATCACTATTTTTGCTTGTTGGACCAATTTTTTCTAATAATTGAACTAGGCTTTGTTGCTCTTCTATTATTGGGTTGATAAAGGCGCTCCAGGCTGTTTTTTTAGCTTCGAGAACTTCTTTTCTTATGATTTGGTCTATTTCTTCAAGTTCTTCTGGAGAAGCTATATTAATGGCTATCATCCACAATTTCATTTGACGAATACAATCAAATTCTTTTTCCCAATTCAATCGATTTTCGTCTTTGTATCTTTCGTGCGAACCAGAACTTGAATGTCCTTGAGGTTGTGTGAGTTGAGTAACGTGAATAAGAACTGGAACGTGATGTTCACGAGCTAAATCGGATGCTTTTTGATAGGTTTCAATCAAACTTGGATAATCCCAACCTTGTACTTTTAATATTTCGAAACCATTGTTATTTTCATCTCTTTGGTATCCTTTTAAAATTTCGGAGATGCTTTCTTTTGTGGTTTGGTGTTTGGCATGAACAGAAATTCCATAATCATCATCCCAAACGCTCAAAATAATTGGAACTTGTAGCACACCAGCTGCATTTATGGTTTCAAAAAAGATACCTTCGGATGTGCTTGCATTGCCAATAGTTCCCCAAGAAATTTCATTTCCGCCGTTCGAAAAATTGGATTTATTGGCCAATTCGGGAATGCTTCGGTATATATTTGATGCTTGAGCTAAACCTAACATTCTTGGCATTTGCGCGGCTGTTGGCGAAATGTCAGCGCTAGAGTTTTTTTGTTGTGTTAAATCTTTCCAACTGCCATCTTCATTTAAACTATGTGTTACAAAATGACCACCCATTTGCCTTCCAGCTGACATGGGTTCCTGAGAAATATCGGTATGACCATATAATCCGGCAAAGAATTGTTGAGGTGTAAATTGATCAATTGCCATCATAAAAGTTTGATCGCGATAATAACCAGATCGGAAATCACCGTTTTGAAAAAACTTTGCCATTGCTAATTGAGGAACTTCTTTTCCGTCGCCAAAAATTCCGAATTTGGCTTTTCCGGTCAATACTTCTTTGCGCCCTAATAAACTGCATTCTCTACTTGTAATTGCAATTTTGTAGTCTTTCAAAACTTCGGTTTTGAAGTCTTCAAAGGTCAGGGTTGAATTGGCTTTTTCTTTTATCATATGTATAAGAAGTATATATTACGGCAAATTTACTTAAAAAACTAGTTATTTTCATAATTCATTATAAGAAATAGAATTTAATTTTTAATAATTAATTTTTAAAAACAGCTGTTTTGAATATGTAATATTTATGTAAATATATAAAAAAATGATAATAATATAAAACTATCTGAAATAAGCGTTGATAAATCTAATTAAAACCATTTTCTGGTAAATAGTTGGATAAATTTATCAGGATTGAGCGTGATTACAAATCGAATTTTTTCATTGTAATTGGGTTGCGAAATTTCCCATCCTTTATTGGAGTATATTGGAAAAAACAATTCAAAATAATCGGTTAGTAAATTGAGTCGAATACCACCATCATAACAAAATTTTTCTTTTTGTTGACTGTTTTTTACCAACCCGATATCGCCATAGGCTTCTATCCAATTCCAGATAGAATAACTTCCGTTTAAAGTCGTCATCCATTGATTGGCATAAGGTGTGTTTAATTTGGATTTGAATCCTCCTTCGGCCAATATAAATTCTTGGCTTACAATTCCAGTACTTGATGATCTTCCTAGATAGGCGTAATCAAATAGATAATCGGTTGGTCGGTCTAAGGCAAAACTATAAAAGTCAGAATTGCTTTTGTTGTATGTAAAAACTCCTGCGTACAATCGAAGATTAAGCTGGCGATTGTCTTCATATAGTTTTCGATATTGCACTTCACTAGAGATTTTTCCAAATTTACCCGAAAACTGGACATCACCCATAAAACTAATGTGATTGGTAAGTTCGGTTCTGGAATTGACATATTTAGCATCAAAAACTGAATAATCTTGAAGTGAACTGTCCACAACAATGTCGCTTTGCTGTCGATTGATGATTACTTGACGAAAAAGCAGTAGTTGTTTTCTATTGTCTCTGTAATTTTCATTGCGAATTTGCATCAACATCATGGGGTTTATTTTCAAATAAGTCGCATCGGGTGCATAATGAAAATAGTTGCCACTAATGGAATATCGTACATTAAATAAATTACTATCTCTGTAATCTTTATTGATCATAAAAATAGCCGATCCTGTTAGTGTTTTCGATTTTAAAGCATAGGTCGGATTGATGTCATATAAAAAAGGACGATTTAAAATAGCTCGATTGTGAAAACGCATTCCTGGAGAAAATCCATCATATACATTATAAGTTAATATGGGGGCATAAATAACTTGATTGTAAAATGGATCTTCCAAATCTTTGATTAAAGCAAATTTTATGGGGCGATTATTAGGAAAAAGTCCTTCTAGTTTCTTCCAGTTATTTCTTAAATTGAATTCTGGAACTTCATTTTTATAATTGATGACAATCTTATTGGCCTGATGTCTTTCAAAGGTGTAAATACTATCATTTTTTTGGGGATCTAACCATTTTTTAAAAACAATAGTATCGTTCTTTAATCCATAAATGGGCATTGGAACAGCAACTCCTGTTCTATTTTTCAAAGAAAATGAAATACTATCTTTGCTTTTTGACACATCCGAAAATTTATAATCAATAATGTCTCGGGAATGAATAATGGTTTTAAAAAACCAATTAATATCTTTGTTTGTTACTGATTTTAGTAGGGTTTCAAAATCATTTTCAGTGGTTTGTCCTATAGCATTTCGATTGTTAAATTGCTGAATACTATTGGCTACTGAGCCATTTCCAAGATAGTTGTCAAGATAAATAAAACTCAATCCTGCCCTATATTTACTGGCAATTTGCTCGTTAAATTTTATTAAAGTGTTTTTGGGAGCTCCAAGGGGTTGATCTAAGTTTTTTCGAGCCATTAGCAAATAAAAATAACTAAATTGCTCGTTGAAATCTAGATTTAAAAGATGGTATCCTTTGAATAATTTATAATTAGAAATATTTCCAGTCATCTTACAATCAGGATAATTTTCTTTCATATATTCCATCATTGCATACACCTGAATTCCATCGAAAATCCAGTTGTCTTTTCTGGGATCTAACTTCAAATTGTTTTTGAGGTAATTATTCAAATAGGTTTTCAAAAATTTAATTTCAAACAGAAATTCATCGGGGAAAGGTACCATGAAAGCAGGCATTTGATTCAATCCATAAAAAGGATTTCGATCATAATCGGCTTGCGAAACCGTGATTTTTTCAGTGTGCGATTCTCCAATTAAAGTATTGGTGAAATTTACCACTCTATCAATTGCAATTGCTTTTTGAATTTCATCAGCCTTATAACCTCTAAGATTGGTTTCAACTTCAACCAAATTGTTTTTGAAGCTACGAAAACTTGTTTTGGGTTCTAAAAAAATACTAAAATCGGTTCTGTTTTTCCCGTTGAGTTTGTGAATAGAAAAATTCTCGATTGGAGTTGTTTTTTCTTCGTCCAAATCCGTTGTTAATTCAATGTTTTTTGGAATTCTAAATAGAATGTCAAAATTAGAAACAGCATTGGCAATGTCGTCTAAATTGAGATTACTGTTTTTTACAAAAGAATGATTCTCATAGCGTGCAGGAGTAAGAAACCAGTTTCTTAGATACATTCCACCTCTTTCGGTATAGCCATAATGAGTAAATTTATCACTTGGGACTTTAATGATGTAAGTAAAATGCAATACAATTTTTTGATTTGGAGCTAGTTTTTTATCTAATTGTACAATAATTATATCAGGATTTTTTTCGGTTCTTTCCCAAAAAAGGTTCTTCTTATCAGCAGTTGCAATGTTTAAATTAGTGGTATTTCCACGTTCTTTTTCGGAAGCCAAATGAAATCCTCTGTAAAACTCGTCCGAAAAACGTTTTGCCAAAGGAGTTGTTTTTGAGGAATAGGCATTGTTCCAATCATTCAAAACTATCGAAGTCAAAGTATCTTCCGATTGATTGAAAAACTCTATTTCCTGTAGAACAGTTAGGGTTTTGTGTTCCATATTAACTTCTACATCAATCTGAGAATGATGTTGCCCGTATTGTTTCGCATACGCAAAAAACAAAAGAACAAATAAGAAGTTTTTATAGAATGATTTCAAGGTTTGAGGCTAAATTTTGAAATAATTTTTCAGAGGTGTAATTAGAAATTAGGCGACAAATCATATTTTTTGTAGAATTTATCCAAAACAGCAAGAGCCTCATCTTCGGTATCTACAATTTTAAATAAATCCAAATCAGTAGCATTAATTGTTTTTTCTTCTTCTACTAAAACTTTTTTCATCCATTCGATCAATCCAGACCAATAGGTGGTTCCTACTAATATTATCGGGAATTTTCCAATTTTTTTGGTTTGAATTAAAGTCAATGCCTCAAACATTTCGTCCAAAGTGCCAAAACCGCCTGGCATTACCACAAATCCTTGCGAATATTTCACAAACATCACTTTTCTAACAAAGAAATAATCAAAATTCAGGTTTTTGTCGTGGTCAATATACGGATTGAAATGTTGCTCAAAAGGCAATTCAATATTCAATCCCACCGATGTTCCTCCGCCCAAATGGGCTCCTTTATTTCCCGCTTCCATAATTCCTGGACCGCCACCAGTAATGATGCCATATCCTGCTTTGCTTATTTTGTAGGCAATTTTTTCTGCCAATTGATAATATTTGTCTTCTGGTTTTATGCGCGCCGATCCAAAAATAGTTACACAAGGACCAATTCGTCCCATTGTTTCATAACCATTTACAAACTCGGACATAATTTTGAAAATTCCCCAACTATCATTGGTTCGAATCTCGTTCCAGGTTTTTCTTTTAAATTTATTTTGGATTACCTTATCCTCGTCGTTGTCAAAATCTTCTAGTCTCATTTTATATTTATTAAACTTTTATTATTCTTTCCTTTTAAAGTCTAAAGAAAGATTTTGTAATCTTAAGGAGGATATTTCAGACTTCTGTGCTAAAGTAATTCTTTTTTCAAAAAATGTGAAGCAATGCTTTTTTAATTTCTAATCAATTTCTTAGAAATTCTACTATTTATTCGTCCGATTACAATAAAAGAAGGCAATAAAACTCAAGGTATTTGATGCCTAAGTTTTGAGTTATTCTTAATTTACATCCAATCGAACCACTTTTTCTTTTTTAAAATGCTAATTATTAACTAAAAATAGCACAAAAAATCAAATAATGATGTTTTTCTTAATAGATTAATTTCAAGAAATAACTATTGATATGAATAAAGAATAAAAATAGGTTTTTAAGTAAATTTTTTTGATGTTTTTTTTGGAGTCAAACCTTTAATAATTGTATATTTGATAAAAAATTAAATGTATAGAATGTCTTTTTTGTGATATATTCAAAATAAGTTGATATTTTTATTAATTTCACATTTCAATGTTTTTAAGAAATACCGGCTAATAAGAATATTTACAGATATTAATAGAATTAAGATACTTTCAAACATTAAAAAAAATAATAATAATTTAAATGCAATTACAATGAAAAATTTTATCGTTTATTTAGGAATTACTTTAATGGCTTTTACTAGTGTGTCATTGGCTTCTAATACTAATAGTATTGGCAATCAAAAAAAACTGAATGTATTTTCAGAAACCCCATCAACTTTAGCTATAGCGATTAGTAAAGGAGAAATTGAAACTGTTAAACAGTTAATTGAAAGCGGTACGAAAGTCAACAAAAAATTAAATGGAATGACGCCCTTAATGTACGCTGCTCGTTATAATAAAGTAGAAATTATAAAATACTTATTGCAAAAAGGCGCAGACCGTAACATTGAAGATAGTCAGGGATTTACCGCATTGAACTATGCTGAGTTATCAAATGCTTATGAAGCAATTGCAGTTTTGAAATCATTGCCTGTTTATAATCAAGCTACTTTATCGATGGATTATGACACTGCTTTTATGGATTCTGATTCAGTTTTATTTGTTCAATCCAAAAAAACTATTGATGAAATTATTGCTGAAGACGAAAAAATTATTGAAAGTACTGGTTTCGATGATATTCAGCCGTTAGATTTCAAAATGATTAATGAAAAATCGGTTTTAGATAATCATATTAATTCTTAAGACATTTTATTTAGTTGTCTTTGTAATATTAAAGCGAATTGGCTTGGGTGAAGTGTCGTTTCACCAATGAAAAGCACCATTATGGGATATAATGATGCTTTTTTTTATGTTTAAAAATTATTTTATTGGTTCTTTAAATATTGAACTAATATTTTTTCTCAATATCTTTTTTAGGGTTATTTGTTATAAATATCTAATATCCAATTATAAAAACTGTCTTTCCACATTCCGACAGAATGGCCTTCGTCATACGCTAATCCAAAACCGTGATCTCCTTTAGAATAAACGTGTAATTCTGATTTATCAACTTGCTCCACAACAGCCGACAAAAAAGGAAGTGCTCGTTGTAATTTCCATTTTTTATCATCTCTTGCAATTGCCATAAAAAACGGAGGAAGAGCGGATTTGTCTTTTACACTTTCCAATAATTTTAATCGGTCTCCAGCATATATTAAACCTGTAAAAGCTGGTTTCCAAGGTAGATTTTTACTAACACTTGTAAAAGTTAAATATTCAGCCATAAAGCCGCCTGCCGAAAAACCGAGGACGCCTATTTTATCCTTATCGAATTTTAATTTTTCTGCCATTCCCATCATCGTCATAACACTTGCGTTAATGTCTATTTTTAAGGCATCATCAAAATAAGTTTCCATCGGAATGATGTATTTTCCTTTTTCGTCTTTTGAATTGGTTCGGTATTTTACTACCATACAACTGATTCCTTGTGCAGAAAGCCATAGAGCCAAATCAGTTCCTTCTTTATCTAGCCAATTGGTGTGAAAACCGCCACCAGGAAGAATAATAACAGCAACGTGTTTATTATTCGATTCCCCAGCTGGGAATAACATATACGTTGGTTCAGAAATATTTCTGAAAACACGGTCTTTTTGGGATAACGAACCTTTTTTTACGAGAGAATCTGCAAAAGTTTCTTTTTGTTCGTGGGTAATTGGATTGTCTTTTATTCCGTTCGGGAAAAGAGGCATTTCTTTAGGAAGCTCTTGTCCCAAAACTAAAATACTTTGTAAAAGAAACGCTAAAAATAGTACTGATTTTGTTTTTTTCATCGTGTAAAAGTGTTGGTTGATTTTACTGTCTTTGATTCAACCAAATATATCAAAAAAGAGAATAGTAGAATTAGTATCAGAAAAATAATGTAAAATTAGTTTTTATGATGGAAATGTAGTTTTTGTTTTTTGCAACTTCTTCTGGAATTCATTCTTATTTGACTTCCCCTCCAGAGGAGGGAAATTTACGCCAACTCTTTCTTCAAAAACTTCGCCGTATAGCTTTTTTTATTTTTGGCTATTTCTTCGGGAGTTCCTTTGGCAACTACTTCACCACCTCCTTTTCCGCCTTCAGGACCAATATCAATGATGTAATCAGCTAGTTTGATTACGTCCATATTGTGTTCGATAATTAAAATCGTATTGCCTTTGTCAACTAATTTATTAATAACTTCCATCAAAACCCGAATGTCTTCGAAATGTAATCCGGTTGTGGGTTCATCCAGAATATAAAACGTATTACCAGTATCTTTTTTAGATAATTCTCCAGCCAGTTTGATACGTTGTGCTTCGCCGCCAGAAAGTGTGGTACTTTGTTGTCCAAGAGTAATATATCCCAAACCGACATCCTGAATCGTTTTTACTTTTCGGTAAATTTTTGGAATGTTTTCAAAGAAAGGAACCGCTTCGTCTATGGTCATATTCAAGACATCCGAAATGGATTTTCCTTTGTAACGAATCTCCAAAGTTTCTCGGTTGAAACGTTTTCCCTGACAGGTTTCGCATTCTACATATACATCGGGCAAGAAGTTCATTTCAATGGTTCGCACTCCCGAACCTTCGCAGGTTTCGCAACGGCCGCCTTTTACATTGAAACTAAAACGTCCTGCCTTATAACCCCGAATCATACTTTCGGAAGTCATAGTAAACAGATTTCTGATTTCAGAGAAAACCTCGGTATAAGTCGCTGGATTCGAACGTGGTGTTCTTCCAATCGGGCTTTGGTCAATATCAATTACTTTATCGATATGTTCCAAGCCTTCAATTTTCTTATAAGGCTGTGGTTTTTTGACGCCATTAAAATAATAAGCGTTCAAAATAGGGTAGAGGGTTTCGTTAATCAAAGTCGATTTTCCGCTTCCTGAAACGCCCGTCACACAAGTCAATTGTCCTAACGGAACTTCTATCGTAACATTTTTTAAGTTATTTCCAGTTGCTCCCGAAAGTTTTAAGAACTTTCCGTTTCCTTCCCGGCACTTTTTGGGAATCTCCAATTTCATTTTTCCATTCAGATATTGAGCGGTAATCGTGTTGGATTTCAAAGTTTCGTCTGGCGTTCCAATGCTGATGATTTCGCCACCATATTTTCCTGCTTTTGGTCCAATATCAATAACATAATCGGCTTGTTCGATCATATCTTTATCGTGTTCGACTACAATAACCGAGTTGCCAATGTCGCGCAATTGCTCCAAAGAATGAATTAGTTTTTCATTGTCTCTTTGGTGCAAACCAATGCTGGGTTCATCCAGAATATACAAAACCCCAACCAACTGCGAACCAATTTGAGTCGCCAATCGAATGCGTTGTGCCTCGCCACCCGAAAGCGATTTGGAACTTCTGCTTAAAGCCAAATAATTCAAACCTACGTTCATCAAAAATGCTAATCTGTCTTTGATTTCCTTGATCACTTCGGTGGCAATTGTTTTTTGTTTTTCGGATAAATGATTGTCCAAATCCAGAAACCAAGCCGTTACATCCGAAATATCCATATCACACAATTCGGCGATATTTTTTTCATTGACCTTGAAAAATAACGCTTCTTTTTTCAATCGAGAACCTTCGCAAACGGGACATTTAACTTCATCCATAAAATCTTTTGCCCAACGTTTTATGGTTGCAGAACCGCTTTCATCATATTGATTTTTGATAAAATGGGAGATTCCTTCAAATTCAATTTTATATTCTTTGGTAATACCCAAAACTTTCGATTCGACCGAGAATTTCTCTTTGCCACCGTTCAAAATCATTTCCATAGCTTCTTCGGAAATTGTTTCGACAGCATCCGTTAATTTAAAGTTGTATTTCTCGCCAATTATTTCCAGCTGTTTGAAAATCCAGCTGCTTTTGTATTCGCCCAAAGGTGCAAAACCGCCACTTTTTATGGATAGTTTCGGATTAGGAATGATTTTTTTGATGTTGATTTCGTTTACGGTTCCCAAACCTTTGCAATGTTCACAAGCTCCTTTTGGAGAATTGAACGAAAACAAATTCGGTTCCGGATTTTGATACGAAATTCCTGTTGAAGGACACATTAGATTCCGGCTGAAAAATCGAATTTCATCAGTATCCTGATCTAAAATCATTAAAACATTTTCACCCTGATACATCGCAGTTTTGATGCTTTCAGTCAGACGTTTTTCATTATCGGGAGTATCCTCAATAACCATTCTGTCAATCACGATTTCGATGTCGTGGGTTTTGTAACGGTCGAGTTTCATTCCAGTGGTAATATCTTTAATCTCGCCATTGATGCGGACTTTCAGAAAACCTTGTTTGGCAATTTGCTGGAATAATTCGGCATAATGTCCTTTTCTTGCTCGAATAATTGGAGCTAGAATATTAATTCGTTTTCCTGCAAAATTTTTTGTGATTAATTCTTTGATTTGATCATCGTCATAGGAAACCATTTTTTCGCCTGTGTTGTAACTGTAGGCATCGGCGGCACGAGCATACAACAAACGCAGGAAATCATAAATTTCAGTAATCGTTCCAACAGTCGAACGTGGACTTTTGCTCGTGGTTTTTTGTTCGATGGCAATAACGGGCGAAAGTCCGTCAATTTTATCCACATCGGGACGTTCCAAACCACCGAGGAATTGTCTGGCATAAGCTGAAAATGTTTCTACATAACGGCGTTGTCCTTCGGCATAAATCGTGTCGAAAGCCAAAGATGATTTTCCGGAACCCGAAAGTCCGGTAATTACTACCAGTTTTTCTCTCGGAATTTTTACGTCTATATTTTTCAGATTGTGCACTCTCGCACCCAATACTTCAATGTTGTTGTCGTTTTCTAGCATACTATTTTTCAATTTCGAATCGATAGAAATTGTATTTTTTTGTTTTTATAACTTCTCCTTCAAATACTTCGCAGTAACCGATTTTTTTATTTTCAGGATTTCTTCGGGAGTACCTTCGGCGAGTAATAGTCCGCCGTTTTCGCCGCCTTCAGGACCCAAATCAATAATCCAGTCTGCACATTTTATTAAATCTAAATTGTGTTCTATTACTAAGATAGAATGCCCTTTATCAATCAAAGCATCAAATGAAGCCAGAAGTTTTTTGATATCGTGAAAATGCAATCCGGTTGTAGGTTCATCAAAAACGAAAAGTGCTTTTTCTTTCGTAGCCCCTTTGACCAGAAACGAAGCCAATTTGATACGCTGAGCTTCCCCACCAGAAAGGGTAGAAGAGGATTGTCCTAGCTGAACATAACCCAAACCGACATCTTGCAAAGGCTGTAGTTTTTGTATAATCTTGGTTTGTTTATTAGCCGTAAAAAACGCAATCGAATCATCAACAGTCATTGTCAGAATATCGTGAATATTTTTACCATCGAAAGCAACTTCCAAAACTTCTTTCTTGAATCGTTTGCCGTTGCAGGTTTCGCAATGCAATTGTACATCAGCCATAAAAACCATTTCAACATTGATGGTTCCTTCGCCTTTGCAGGTTTCGCAACGACCTCCGTCCACGTTAAAGGAGAAATGTTTGGCCTGATAACCTCTGATTTTGGATAGTTTTTCTTTGGCAAACAAATCCCGAATATCATCATAGGCTTTGATATAAGTAACTGGATTTGAACGAGAACTTCGTCCAATTGGGTTTTGATCTACATATTCAATATGCTGAATTTTGTGGTAATAGCCACGCATTTCTGTGAATTGACCAGCCTTTTCGGTTGTCGCTCCATCCAGCTTTTTCTGCATTGCTGGAAACAGAATTTTTTTGACTAACGTACTTTTTCCACTTCCTGAAACTCCCGTAATTACGGTCAAACATTCCAAAGGAAATTTGACGTCTATGTTTTGTAAATTATTCTCTCTTGCCCCCAGAATTTCAATATAATTGCTCCATTTTCGGCGAATGCGAGGTGTTTTGATTTCCAATTCGCCATTCAAATATTTTGCTGTCAAAGAAGTCGATTTTAAGATTTCGTTGAACGTTCCTTGAGCGACCAATTCTCCACCAAAAGTTCCTGCTTCTGGACCAATATCAATAATCATATCCGCGGCTTTCATAATATCTTCATCGTGTTCGACCACAATAACGGTATTGCCTAAATCCCGCAAAGACAGTAAAACTTTGATTAATCTTTCGGTGTCCTTTGGGTGCAAACCAATACTTGGTTCGTCCAAAATATACATAGAACCCACCAGACTGCTTCCTAAAGAAGTCGCCAGATTGATACGCTGAGATTCTCCACCCGAAAGTGTTGCCGAATTTCTATTCAAAGTCAAATAATCTAAACCTACTTCGGTTAAAAACGATAAACGGTTGTTGATTTCGACTAATAATCGTTTGGCAATTTGTTGTTCATAGACATCCAAATCGATGTTTTTGAAGAACGTAACCAAATGTTTAATCGGCAAATCAACCAAATCCGAAACGGTTTTGGAATTGATTTTTACATACGAAGCTTCGATTCTCAAACGCTTTCCTTTGCAGGAATTGCATTTGGTTTTGCCACGATAACGTGACAACATTACCCGATTTTGGATTTTATAATTTTTCTCTTCCAATTCTTTGAAAAAGTCATTTAAACCTTGAAAATAACTATTTCCTGTCCAAACCAATTCTTTTTGTGCCTCCGAAAGTTCAAAAAACGGTTTGTGAATCGGGAAATCAAATTTATAGGCTTTGTTGACCAATTCGTCTCTGTACCAACTCATACTTTCGCCACGCCAAGGAAAAATGGCATTTTCAAAAATGGATAATGCTGTGTTCGGAATCACTAATTCTTCGTCAATTCCGATGATGTTTCCGTAGCCTTCACAAACCGGACAAGCGCCATAAGGATTGTTAAAACTGAATAAATGAACATTCGGTTCCAAGAAACTAATGCCGTCTAATTCGAAATTATTGCTGTACGAAAAGCGTTTATGTGTGTTTAATTCCTGTAAATAACAAATTCCTTTTCCTTCATAAAAAGCAGTTTGCACCGCATCGGCAAGGCGATTGTAGAATTCTTCTTCGTCCTTGACCACGATTCGGTCAATTATCAAAAGGATATCTTTGTTATCTAACGAATGACTTTCTAAATCATCCAAACGAGCGGTTTCATTATTGACCAATATTCTAGAAAAACCTTGATTGAGTAAGGCTTTCAATTTGTCTTCCAAAGCTCTTCCTTCTTCTAAATGGATTGGTGCAAGGAGCAACCATTTGCTGTCTGTTCCAAACTCTTTTACGTCTTTAATAACATCTGAAACCGTATTTTTTTTGACTTCTTGTCCAGAAATGGGTGAAAAAGTTCTGCCAATTCTAGCAAACAACAATTTCATATAATCGTAAATCTCGGTAGAAGTTCCTACGGTAGAACGGGCATTAGTTGTATTTACTTTTTGTTCAATAGCAATCGCAGGAGCAATTCCTTTGATGTATTCTACTTTTGGTTTGTCTAATCTCCCCAAAAATTGTCTAGCATAAGAAGACAAACTTTCTACATATCGGCGTTGCCCTTCGGCATACAAAGTATCGAAAGCTAAAGACGATTTTCCAGAACCCGAAAGTCCTGTAATTACAACTAATTTGTTTCTAGGAATCGCCACATCCACATTTTTGAGGTTGTGAACTTGTGCACCTTTGATAATGATATTTTGCTTAGGATCGAGTGTAGAAAGGTCAATTGGCATAGGAAAATTGAATTTTCACAAAAGTAATCAATTTTAAAATGAGAATTGGTATTGAACAAATCACAAATTTTAGATTTGGAATTCATTTTTTAGGCTAGCTAAACGGCTTTAGCGAAAATATAGTATGCTTTTTTGAGATTATTTTTCCTGATTTATGTTAAATTTTCAGGTTATAATTGTATATTAGGATAATTATTTGTTAAATTTGACCCAATATACAAACACAAAAAAACATTAGCCTATAGAATAGAACTACTTTTTAGAAAAAATTGCTTCAATTTTATTAAGAACACTAAAAGGTATAAACTATGGCTAGTATCGAACTCCCAGACGCTTTATTGGTAACCAAATATATTCAAGGTGACGAAAATGCTTTGACTGTATTAATCAATAGACATCAATCTAAAATTTTCGGCTTTATCTATTCGAAAATCGCAGATAGAGATATTTCGAACGATATATTTCAAGACACTTTTATTAAAGTTATCCGAACTTTAAAATCAAACTCTTATAACGAAGAAGGTAAATTCTTGCCTTGGGTGATGCGAATTGCCCACAATTTAATTATTGACCATTTCCGAAAAAACAAAAAAATGCCAATGTTTAGAGAAACAGAGGAGTTTTCTATTTTTTCGATTATGAGTGATGATTCGCTTACAATAGAAAATCAAATTATTCAAGATCAAGTAGAAGTCGATTTGAAAAAATTGATTGAAGAACTTCCTGCCGATCAAAAAGAAGTATTGGTAATGCGAATGTATCAGGATATGAGTTTCAAAGAAATATCAGAAACGACGGGTGTTAGCATCAATACCGCTTTGGGTAGAATGCGTTATGCGCTGATGAATATGCGAAAAGTGATAGACAAACATCAAATAATTTTAACGAATTGATACTAAAATGTAAATTCTTGCGTTCTAATAAAAAACTAAAATTTAGTATTATATGGCAAAAATTTACTCTAAAAAAGAATTAGTTACCCCTAAAATGAAACCTAAAAAAGAAACCATTTCTTTTTTGTTAAATTACTCCAAAGCACTGAATGTGATTAAAGTAAATGACAAAAGTTTCGAAATCATTGCAAATTAAGGAAACGTCCCGAAATCATCGGGACGTTTTTTTGTGGTATTCTTCCAAAACAGATTTTTTTCCAATAGTTCTGGTAATGATGTCTTTCTCTATATCCCAACCTCGAGCCGGAGAATATTCTCTTCCGTACCAAATCATTTGAAGATGTAAATCATTCCAAGTTTCTTCTGGAAAAATTCGTTTGGCATCTTTTTCGGTTTGGACTACATTTTTTCCGTCAGACAAATTCCATCGGTACATCAATCGGTGAATGTGTGTATCTACTGGAAAAGCAGGAACACCAAAGGCTTGCGACATCACGACACTAGCTGTTTTATGACCGACGGCTGGTAATTCTTCTAAATATTCAAAGCTTTGCGGTACTTCACCACCGTGTTTTTCAATTAAAATTTGGGATAAACCGTGAATTCCCTTCGATTTCATTGGTGATAATCCACACGGACGGATGATTTCTTTTATTTCTTCAATCGACATTTTGACCATGTCATAAGGGTTATCGGCTTTGGCAAAAAGCAAAGGTGTAATTTGATTCACCCGAACATCGGTACATTGTGCCGAAAGTAAAACAGCAACTAATAACGTGTATGGGTCTTTATGGTCTAAAGGAATTGGAATCTCGGGATACAATTCTTTTAACGTATTTATAACAAATGTTACCCGTTCTTGTTTGGTCATTTTAGTTTATTTTTGGGTACAATTTAATAACTAAACTTTTAAACACCTAAACTTATAAACCCAAATTATGACAACATTAAAAAAAGGAGATCAGGCCCCAGCATTTTTTGGAGTAGATCAAGACGGAAAATCCCATCAATTAGAAGATTATAAAGGAAAAAAATTAGTCGTTTTTTTCTATCCAAAAGCCAGTACGCCAGGTTGCACCGCCGAAGCTTGTGATTTGAGAGATAATTTTGAACGTTTCAAAGCCAATAATTATGAACTTTTGGGAGTAAGTGCCGATTCGGCAAAGGCGCAGGCAAAATTTATTGAGAAATTCCATCTTCCTTTTCCATTATTGGCAGACGAAGAAAAATCAGTGATTGAAGATTTTGGCGTTTGGGGACCTAAAAAGTTTATGGGAAGAGAGTATGATGGCATTCACAGAACAACTTTTGTCATTGATGAAAATGGAATCATCGAAGAAGTAATTTCGGATGTAAAAACCAAAGCCCACGCTGCACAGATTTTAAAATAAGATTTTAATCTAAAAGCCAAGAAAATTTACTTTCTTGGCTTTTTTATGGCAATTTTTTTGACTATTTTTTTTCCAAAAGCATATTGGGGTCATAACCAAATAATTTCTTTTTCTTGATGATCTTTGCAACACCTTCAGGCAACATAGATTCCCAGCCAAGTTTGCTTTCTCCAATCATTTTTAGAACTTCTCTAGAAAAGACCACTAGATTTTTAGGGTTGTAGTTTTCAATATCAACCACTTTTCCGTTGTATTTGAAGAATTTATATAATTCTTTCATTCTAGGATGTATTTTTAATGTTTCAGAATTTAGAATTTCTCCATTTTCGTCTATCATTGGATACAAATACACTTTCAAATCTCGATAGAATAATTTTCCAAACGCTTCTAGGATGCCACCACTTAGGTGACGATAGTATTTTTCGTCAAAAATTTCAACTAAATTATTTACGCCCATAGCCAATCCCATTCTTGCTTTGGAATATTTTGCGAAATATTCAACTACTTTATAATATTCTTGAAAATTCGAAATCATTACTGTTTGTCCTAATGAACATAGCAATTGAGCTCTATCCATAAAATCTTTTTCATCGATTTCGCCATCAGAACGTAAGTTGGACAATGTAATTTCGAAGATGACCAATGTGTTATCAGGATTAACTTTTTGTTCATTCAAAAACATCTTCAACGATTCCTCGTACATATCCATATTCACCTTTGTTACGGGACGGAAACTTCCACGAATCGCAAGTATATTTTTTTTGTACAAAATTGCTGCGGGTAATATATTTTTGCCTTCGGGGTCGAAAATTACGGCATCAGTCATTCCGTTTTTAACTAATTGCAAACTCATTAAACGATTGTCAACATTTGCAAAACGAGGACCAGAAAAGTTGATAGTGTCTATTTCGAGTTGGTCTTTATCAAGGTGATCATACAAATAGCGCAATAAATGTTTAGGATTATTGTACTTATAAAATGCACCATAAATTAAATTTACACCAAGAATACCAAGGGTTTCTTGTTGCAAACGAACATCGGTTTCTTTAAATCGAATGTGTAGAATGATCTCATTATATTCTTCTTCAGGCTCTAATTGATATTTTATTCCAACCCAGCCATGTCCTTTGAATTGCTTCGCAAAGTCAATGGTAGCAACGGTATTGGCATAACTGAAAAATATTTTATTGGGATGCTTTTTCCTGCTCAATCGTTTTTCGATTAAACCAGCTTCGTGGGTCAGAATTTTTTTGAGACGGCTTTCTGTAACATAGCGTCCGTCTTCTTCGACCCCGTAAATTGCATCGCTAAAATCTTTGTCGTAGGCTGACATTGCTTTTGCAATTGTTCCTGACGATCCTCCAGCTCTAAAGAAATGCCTTACAGTTTCTTGCCCAGCACCAATTTCAGAAAAAGTTCCGTATATATTTTCATTCAAATTGATACGAAGCGCTTTGTCCTTTAAAGAAGGAATTTGTTCGATGACTTTGTCACCTTTCAATTTAATTTCGGTGTCTCTTTTCATAAAGAAATCGCTGTTTTGGTGCAAAGTTAATAAAAAATGTTTCTAAATGAAGAGATTTATTGCTATTTTTGTACAATTATTAACAAATGTTATATTAAATGAATGTTTATTTTTTAGGGACAGGTACTTCTCAAGGAATTCCAGTTATTGGTAGTAATCATTCAGTTTGTCAAAGTACAGATTTAAAAGATAAAAGACTTCGGGTTTCGGTTTGGATTCATTGGGAGAATCATTCCTATGTAATTGATTGTGGGCCAGATTTTAGACAACAAATGCTAGTTTCGAATTGTCAAAAACTGGATGGAATTCTTTATACTCACGAACATTCTGATCATACCGCAGGATTGGATGATATTCGCCCTTTTTTTTTCAAACAAGGAGACATCCCAATATATGGACATCAGCGTGTGCTTGCTAATTTGAAACTTCGATTTGATTATATTTTTCAAATCGAAAATAAATATCCGGGAGCACCCTCGGTTCACCCCATTGAAGTTGTAAATAATCATCCTTTTCAAATAGGAAATAAAAGGGCGATTCCAATAAATGTTATGCACGGAAAACTTCCCGTTTTTGGTTACCGAATTGACGATTTTGCCTATTTGACAGATGTAAAAACGATTGATGAAAGTGAAATTTCAAAACTTAAAAATTTGAAAGTTTTGGTTGTAAATGCTTTGAGAGAAGAGGTACATCATAGCCATTTTAATTTGAGTGAAGCCTTGGATTTTATAAATTTAATTCAACCCGAAAAGACTTATCTCACTCATATAAGCCATATTATGGGGTTTCACGAACAAGTACAACAAAAGCTGCCTAAAAACGTTTATTTAGCTTACGATAATTTAGAAATTACTATTTAATTACCTTGAAATGAAAAAATCATTATTACTGTACCTTTTTATTATTCTTCTATTGCTAAATGTTTTTACCTATATGTATTTCAGTAAAGAATTGGCTTTCGAAAAAAATAAAACGGCCAAAATGGAATCAAAATTAAAGAAGGATGTTGACATTGCAAATGCCAAACTGGTTGATGCCAATTATTTTTCGTTAGAAAAAAATGAAAATGCCCAAAACTATTTCAATCCCGATAATGCCACAAAAACGATTCAAGTTGAAAAACTGATTCCTGTTGTAACCGAAAAATTAATGGATTTTAATTCCAATCCCAAAGGGAATCCTTACATCGGTCAAGATCAAATTGGAGCCAATAAATTCATCATCAATAAGGTGAAAATATTGAACCACCGTTGGATTATTGCCGACTTCAGCGACGGAGAATATTGGGGCGAAGTGTTGATAAAATATTTTGTTAATGATGATGAAACGGTTTCTTTTGAGACGTTTCAGTCTTTATTGTATCAAAAATAAATATTTTTTTACCACAGATTCGCAGATTTCAATTTAAATCAGAAATAAAAAATCTGCGAATCTGTGGTAATTTTTATTTCTCAAGCCAATTCTTGAAATCATTAAACTCCTGTGGGGAAACGCCGTGACCAATTGGGTATTCTTTAGATGTAGTATTAATTCCTAAATTATCTAAAAATGGTTTCGCTTTTCGTGCCCATTCCACAGGAATTACTTGGTCAACCGTTCCGTGTGCAGCAAATATTTTAAGATTCGAAAAAGAATTTTTTAGATAATTTTCTTCCAGAATTTCGGCATTCAAATAACCACTTAAAGCGACTACTTTTTGCACTTTCTCAGGATGTGAAAGCGCCACGGCATAACTCAAAATTGCTCCTTGGCTAAAACCAATTAAGGTTACATTATTGGAATCAATAGAATAATTAGCTTCCAATTCATCAATAAATTGGGCAATTAAATCTCTAGAAGTTCTGGCTTGCTCGTTGTCGGAAAATTTGTTTTGGTTGGCATCAAAGTTGATGGCATACCAAGCGTAACTTCCGTATTGTATGTCGTAGGGAGCTCGTACCGAAACAATATAATATTCATTAGGAAGTTCTGTGGCGAAAGAAAATAAGTCTTGTTCGTTGCTGCCGTAACCGTGAATTAAGAGTAAAAGCGGATTTTTGTCCAACTTTATTTTGGGTTCTCTTACGAGATATTCTAAGGAAAAATTCATATATTATTCGATATTTTTAAATATTTTTTGAAATTGTTCTCCCAATAAAGGAATCAGTTTCATTTGACCTTGTAACGCTCCAAGAAAACCATAAACCCACAGTATAAAATAGAAAATATAAAAGGCGGAAGAAATCATCCAACTATCAAAATAGCCGATAAAGTAGCCGATTAAAAAAAACGAAATAAATATCCCCAATGCTTGACGAATATGAAAAGCAGCAAAACTATTTTTCTTATCTTGGTTCATAAAAATGGCTACAATCGCACCAATAACGGTTATGTAACTCACAATTGCAATGTTTTTTCCTTCTTCAATGTTGTTGTTTTCCATATTTTTTGATTTAAACCTCAAACTTTTTCCCAAAACTTTTGAGGTCTAGTAATTACAAAACTAATTTTCCTTGATTGTAAATTCCGTATGCTTTTCCTTTGATTTCTGTTCCAAGGAAAGCAGAGTTTTTAGATTTTGACAAAATATTTTCGTTAGTAAAAACGCTTTTTCCTTCTGGATTGAATAAACTGATGTTGGCTTTATTTCCTTCAGCAATGGTTTGTGATTCGATTCCAAATGTACTTTTCCCGGAAGTCAGTTTTTCGATTACTTTTTCTAAAGGCAATACGGTTAATAAAGTTCCAAAAGCACTTTCTAAGCCAATAGTTCCATTTTTGGCCAAATCAAATTCCATTTTTTTGTGTTCAATGTCAATTGGATTATGGTCGGTAGTAATTATGTCAATCGTATTGTCCAAAATTCCGGCAAGCAAGCCTTGTCTGTCGGTTTCTGTTCGCAATGGCGGCGAAACTTTGCATCGGGTATCAAAGTTTTCCAGTTTTTCATCGGTTAAAACCAAATGATGCACTGCAACGCTACAAGTAACTTGCAATCCTTTGGCTTTCGCTTCTTTGATTAACTGTACTGATTTAGCAGTTGAAATGGTCGGAATATGTAATTTTCCACCGGTATATTCCAATAGAAACAAGTTTCTGGCGATTTGCAATTCTTCGGCAAGATTTGGAATTCCTTTCAATCCCAATCGGGTAGAAACTACTCCTTCATTGGCAACTCCGTTCCCTTTGATGTTCGAATCTTGGGCGAAAGCAATAACCAAACCATCAAAATCCTGAACGTATTGCAAGGCAATTTTCAGTAAGTTGGCATTCTCCAAACTCTTGTTGTAATCTCCAAAAGCAACAGCACCTGCATTTTTCATATCAAATAATTCCGCCATATCTTTTCCTTCGCTTCCTTTGGTCAGGGCGCCAATCGGAAAAAGTGCTGTAGCAAAACCATTGGCTTTGCTTTTCACAAAATTAATTTGCGATTGATTATCAATAATCGGGTAGGAGTTGGGTTGCAAAGCAATGGCTGTAAAACCACTTTTTGCAGCTACATTCAAACCGTTGGCAATAGTTTCACGGTCTTCAAAACCAGGTTCTCCAAGCGAAACGCTAGAATCAAACCAACCTTGGGAAATATGTAAATTGTCTAGTTTTACCTCTTCGGCATTATCTGAATTAGGAAGTGAAGTTCCAATTTTTTGGATGATGCCATCAACAATTAAAATATCGACAGTCTGATTGTGAAAAGGACTTTCAGAATCAATTATTTTCGCTTCTCGGAGGATTGTGTTCATAATAATTATTGAATTATTTGTATATTTTTTAGACCGCAGATTTTTAATTTCTTACAATTAGAATAATTTGCGAATTTGCGGTAAAATTATATATGAATTTTACTTAACGAATCGTATAATTGCCATTTCCGTCAGCAGAAAAAGCAATGCAAATATAACAAACCATTTCCAAATTTGATTGTCTGTTCGGTCGGTTTGTATGCTATTGAAAACGGTATTTACCGAATCAATAGTTTTATAGTCAGAAAGAGCACTTTCGTTCACTTTATCTAAATCACTTTCGGCTCTGTCGTAGTTGAAACTAATATTCTTTATGTTTTCTGTCTTGTTGAAAACTCCAAAATTCCCCGCTTGTTGTGGCAAATCATTGAACATCATTTTTACTTTTCCGTTCAAAATTTGTTGTACAGGAATAAAAGTTTCTGTATCGTTTTTGATTTTCAGAATTTCTTCTTTGGATAAATTGGCATCTACATAAAAGGGATTGTTATCGCTAATATTAAGTGCATTCACGCCATTGTTTCCATTGCTGATTCCCATTTTGTAAAAGGTAGGAACAATTAAAGGCGATTGTTGAAAATTAGAATTTTCCAAATTGATTGGAGCCGTAAAAAGATAAACTGCAGAAATCGGATTATTAATTGAAGTTAAAAAAGCCGTTTGGTCTTCATAATACAAAACAGCTGGATTTGTACTTGCTATTCCAAAGGAAGTTTTGGTTTTTGGATATTGAAAATTATTGATTTTTTTCTCGAAAACACCGCTAAACAAAGGATGATTGAAGTTGATTTTGGTAATCTGTTTTTCTTTGTTTTCTAAAGATTTGAATTGGAGGTTTCCAAAGATTTTCAAAAACGGATTGATATTCGCTGTGGAAGTTTTCGCCGATGGAATAAAAATCAAATTTCCACTTTTTTCTACAAATGATTTCAAAGTGGTTTGTAGGGCCTGCGGTATTTCATCCAATTCATTCAATACGATAGCGTCTTGTTTTTCGACGGCATTATAATCTAAAGAAGCGATGTCAAAATTATTAAAATTGAATTCGTCATTGGTGTAAATTCGAGACAAAAAGTTCGATTTTTCAGTCGCTCCAATGCTGATGATATTGTTCTTTTTAGGCTTTGAAATACTGAAATAAAAGTTGTTATCGTATTCTAATCCATTGTCGGTAATAGAAGCATAACCGTGGAAATCCTTTTTTGGAATCGTGAAATAAATAGTTTTTTTATTGGTTTCAAATTTCGTTTGCGTTTTTGCAATCAGCTTGTTTTGATTGTATAAAGCCACAGGAATGTCTTTGTTCTTTTCTCCAAAAGCGGATAAATTCAAGCCAATTTCATAAAAATTATCCAAATTTTGATGAATAAAAACACTGTCAATAGCCGCATTATTTTTTTGTTCCGCTTCGGGAATAATGAAATAGGTATTGAAATCGCTGTTGATGCTTTTCAATTGTTTCGCTTCTAGACCAACAGCATCGGTAATCACAATAATATCTTTGTTGAAAGCCGATTTTCGGGATTTTATTTTCGCCATTGCACTTTCCAATTGAAAAGGCAAGGCGCTGTATTTCAGGTTTTGTAATTCGGTTCGAATGGATTTGATGTCGGTATTCCAAAACGTTTCGGAATTGGTAATTAAGGAAAAAGTCTGGTTTTCGGGCGTGTTTTCTAGTAATTCCTGAACGGCTCTTTTTAGCAATTCTCCTTTTTGACCTTTGGCTTGCATCGAAAAGGAATTATCCAGAACGATATACATTTCGTTGGCACTGTTTATACTGTTTTTGGCTTTGAAAAAAGGTTGCGCAAAAGCAATAATAATACAAGTCAACAACAATAAACGTGTTGCTAAAAGCAACCATTTCTTAATTTTGGAACTCTTTCGGGTTTGAATGGAAAGTTCCTTTAGAAAACGAACATTGGTGAAATATTCCTTTTTGAAACGTCGCAATTGAAACAAATGAACCAGAATTGGTATAACCAATAAAAAGAGGAAATAGAGGATTTCTGGATGTTTGAATTGCATTTTTCAAAGATAGTATTTTGATTTTATTTTTAAATAAAAATTAGACCGCAGATTCGCAGAGTTAAAATAATTTTAATTGTAATAATTTGCAAATTTGTGGTAAAAAAATGTTTTATCTTAGCCCAATAGATTTGATAATTATGAAAAACATTTATGCTGCTATTCTTAGTTTTTTAACTTTTGCAACAATGCAATCACAAGAAACCAAACTCAATTTAATTGTTGGGACTTATACTAAAACTTGTGAAAGCAAAGGAATTTACGTTTACGAATTCGATTCTAAAACTGGGGATTTCAGTCTTAAAAACAACACCGAAAACATTTTAAATCCCAGTTATTTATCGGTTTCCAATGACAATAAATTCGTCTATTCGGTAAGTGAAAACGATAAAAAAAGTTCGGTTAGCGCTTTTGGATTTAATTCAAAAAGTGGAAAATTAGATTTTATTAATTATCAAAATCCAAACGGATTGAATCCTTGTTACATCATTAACGATGATAAAAACGTGATTACGGCCAATTATTCAAGCGGTAGTATTTCGGTCTTGGGTAAAAAAAATGACGGCAGTATTGGCGAAGTGAAGCAAGTGGTGCAACACGTTGGGAAAAGTATTAATGGCAGTCGACAAGAAGCACCTCACGCCCATATGGTGTGTTTTTCGCCAGATAAAAAGTATGTTTTGGCCAATGATTTAGGAACCGATAAAGTGTATTTGTATCAATATAATCCCAATGTCGCGAACGAAGTTTTGGTTTTAAAAAATGCTGTTCCTGTAAAACCCGGAAGTGGACCAAGACATTTGATATTGAGCAAAGATGGCAAGTTTGTCTATTTGTTGCAAGAAATGGATGGAACGTTAACTTCATTCAGTTATGCTGACGGAACATTGAAAAAAGTGAGTGAAACCACCGTTGTTGCATCAGACTTTAAAGGAGATATTGGTGCTGCCGACATTCATATTTCGCCTGACGGGAAATTTTTGTACGCTACCAATCGAGGAACTGCCAATGATATTTCGGTTTTCAAGATTTTGAAAAATGGAAAATTAGAATTCGTGCAAAGAACCAGCACTTTGGGAAAAGGGCCTCGAAATTTTACGATTGATCCAACAGGAAATTTCCTTTTAGTGGGACATCAATATACCAATGACATTGTAATTTTTAAAAGAGATTCAAAAACTGGAGTGATTACAGATACAGGTAAAAAGATAGCATTGTGTTCGCCAGTTTGTTTGGTTTTCACCAAAATTTAATTTTAACCGCAAATTCGCAAATTTAATACATTCTTAGCTGGTTTAATTTGCGAATTTGCGGTAAAATTTATTTATTTTTTTTCTTTTTAGCGGCCTGATTTTTCAACATATTTCTGTTCACAGAACCGTGTGTTTTCTTTTTGGTTACACCAGGACCACCCAAGTTGACTTTCTTATTCTTTTTGCTTTTTTCGTGAAAAGCGCCATCGCCTTCTAATTTTACTTTTTTCATCATAAACTTCATCGGCTGGCGGTCTTTTTCAGGTTCGATTAGTTTTGTTGAAATTTCTACAGTTTCAGGGAAATCCTCGAAAGGTAATTCCATATCCATCAAAAGTTCAATAGCAAATTTGGCTTCTTCTTCACGTGGAGCGATAAAACTGATGGCTGTTCCTGTAGCATCGGCACGACCAGTACGACCAATACGGTGCATATACAATTCAGGAAGTTCTGGCATTTCGAAGTTGATAACGTGCGTAATATTCGAAATATCCAAACCTCTCGCCATAATGTCGGTAGTGATTAATCCGCGAAGGTTGCCTTTTTGAAACTCTGCCATCGTGCTCAAACGATAATTCTGAGATTTATTAGAGTGAATCACTCCAAATTGCCCTTCAAAATCTTCTTCAATTCGAGTATGAACCATATCCGAGATCTTCTTGTTGTTCACAAAAACCAAGACACGACTCATATCTTCATTCGTTTGTACTAAATGTTTCAATAAATTGATTTTGGTATTGAAGTTAGGAACTTGATAGGTAATTTGTGTAATGTTTTCCAAAGGTGTTCCTGATGCTGAAAGCGTAACTTCTTCTGGATAATCGAAATAATCGTTCAAAACTGTATCCACTTCATCCGTCATTGTGGCCGAAAATAAAATGTTTTGACGTTTTTTAGGCATCATTGCTAAAATTGCGGTTAATTGAGTACGGAAACCTAAATTCAACATTTCGTCGAACTCATCGATAACCAATTTTTGCATATCCTCAAAACGGATTACATTGTCCAAGGTCAAATCCATTACACGTCCAGGGGTTCCTACTAGTACATCACATCCCTGATAAACCGTTGTTTTCTGTGTATTGATGTTCACACCACCAAAAATGCCGATGGTGCGAACAGACATATATTTGGTTAATTTTTCTACTTCCTCAACAACTTGAACTACAAGCTCACGCGTTGGAACTAGAATTACTATTTTAGGAGTATGACCTGGGGTGAATTTATATAATTTTAATAAAGGCAATAAATAGGCAAACGTTTTACCAGTTCCAGTTTGTGCAATTCCCATCATATCACGTCCTGACATTATCACAGAAAAAGTTTTTTCCTGAATGGGAGTAGGAGTAGTGAATCCTAAATCATCGATTGCTTTTTGTACGGATTTTGGAAGATTGAATTGTTCGAAAGTGGTCATAAAACGTAAATTTTGTGCAAATGTACGTTATTTATGCCAAAGGTGGCAAAGCTTGTTTTTTAGGAATGTGGTTTGGATAAAAAAAGACTGCCTTTATCTGGCAGTCTCATTGTTAATTTAAAATGGATAACGATTTATTGTACTATAATTTTTTGTGTGTGCAATACTTTTTTAGTTGTTGCGTCAGCCACTTTTATGATAAAAACTCCTTTGGCTTGCAAGTTGATATTTTCTTGCGTATTGCTGTTAAGTGTTCCTTTTTTAATTTCTTTTCCTAAAATGTCATAAATTGTAAATTCAGCTTTCGCAACATCATTTGTCATCAATACTGAAAATGAACCGTTATTAGGCACTGGCCAAACGCTAATTCCTGTGTTAGATAAAGTATTTTCTGCTGTTGATAATAAGCTGTATCCGCTAACAATATTTACTTTACGTGTCATTGTTCCACCCGTATTATCAGTTACTGTGAATTCAAAAGAACCTAGACCATTAGCATTTGGAGTAAATTCAACAACATCAGCAACTAAAGCGGTTGTTCCGTTCACTGCATTAGCAACAGAGTAATTCACTCCACTTGTAAATCCTCTGGAAAGTTTTTGGATATTCACGCTTACTTTAGCACCCGTTGGCGATTCATAATGTGGCAACGCCATCCATTGTAAGTATTCGTCTAAATTCGTGTAACCGTCTAAATTTGCATCGGCATTGGAATCAGAGAAATCTCCAGTTCCTGAATTTACATTGGTTCCTTTGATAGTTTCCCACCAGTTTGGCAATCCGTCATTATCATTGTCCCAGTTAGCAACTCTGTTGACAACAGGATAGTTTTCATATCCTCCTACATCCGATTCGTTGTCTGGAAATCCTTTTTTACCAGTTACACTTCCTACGGCTGAATAGGTTCCGCCTAAAGTTTCAGTAATCATTCTTTGATCGTGATCGTCAAATTCTGGTTGTGTACAACCTACATCTGAAAGTACAATTTTATAAGCATTTCCTGCTGATTGTGTAGTTACATAAGAAGGGAAAAAGGGTGTGGTTACAAATGTTTCATAGCTAATTGTAATGCCATTTGATACTCTGGATCTTCTCCCTGCTTCTTGATTTGATTCATCAAAATAGCCAGGCATAACATTGCCGTTGAAATACGCTCTTTGCATTCCTGCAAAGTTGTCTTCGTGATCCATATTCAATGCATATTGTTTTAATTCAGTACCTGGACCTGGTTTGTAATAATTACCAACAAAATTGAGTTCTTTAGTTCCTCCATCGGTAGTTCTAGAACCCCAATTGTAAACGACGTTATTGGTGATGTCCATTCTCCCAGCAAAGAAATTATTAGCATCTAATCCGCCACCTAAACTCCAATTCCGTCCGTAACAATGTGCTAATAGATTGTGGTGAAAACTTCCAATATCACCTCCAATGGTTGCAGCATAACCGTGCTCGGTTCCTGCAGGATAATTTTGGTGTCCAGCAGCATTTAAAGCTTCAGAAATCAAGGTTCTTTGCAAGGTTAAGTTTTTTCCTGAACGTGAACTAAAAGCTTCGTCAATAGTCCAACTGATAGAGCAATGGTCGATAATGCTATGATTAGCACCTGTTAATCCCATTCCGTCAAAAGTGGTACCGCCGCCCAAGCGTACTCTTACATTTTGAACAATAGCATCATTCCCTGTAATTCCAAAAGGAGCGGTGCGAATACAAACTCCTTTTCCTGGTGCAGTTTGTCCTGCAATCGTTACATAAGGTTGACTCAAAACCAATCGAGAATTCAGTTGAATAATTCCTGAGGTGTTAAAAATAATGGTTCTTGGACCAATATCATTAGTAACCGCTTCACGCAAACTACCTGGGCCACTATCATTCAAATTGGTTACTGCGATTACTTTTCCGCCTCTTCCTCCACGGGCAAAACGTCCATAACCTTCTGCGCCAGGAAACGCCAATTGGGCTGGACGAAAACGCCAGATATTACCTTTTTCTATTGAATTATCAGCTAAAACTTCATCCACTCTCCAATAGTATGTTGATCCAGTGTAAAGTCCGTTTAATAGAAATGAGGCATTGGCTTTTGGTTGGTTTCCTTTGTATTCTGGAGAAGCAGTAGTCGCTGCTGTTACTGCGGCTACATCAGTTCCGAAATAAATATTGTGCGATACAGAGTTAATTGCGGGAGTCCAACCTAATTGTGTACTTCCTGAATTTAATTCAACGTGTTCGTCGTTGTGAGCCGGAATTGGGTTAGTGGCTTGATTAAAAATGTTTGGCGTATTTAGTTCAATTCCGTTTAACATTACATTTTTTATTACGGTTGCGGCACCCGAAGTTTCTGCTGCAAATAAAACCACGACATCAGTTCCTGCTGTTGCTTGAAAAGTTAAATAAACTGATTTTGCATCAGCAGTTTTTACTGCCTTTACGCTTGGAATTACATTATCTAGAACTAAGTTACCATTCACAGAAATATCAATGGGGCTATAGGTAAATGTTTCGCTATCTGTTACATTTAAAAAAGCAAGCAAAGTATGCGTGCCAGTGGCTAAACCACTAATTCGAAGTTCTATTTGACCGCCTTCATTTGCTGTTGTGCCTTTTACAGTAAGGCCATCGCATACTAATTTGGCGTAGTAAGGAGATTGAATACCTGCCTTATACCAGTTTGTTCCCAATGCATCGCCTTTAAGTCCTTGTCTAGTGACTTTAAATGTGACTCCATTTGTTGTAAAACTACTTGGAGATGTTGAAACAACCCAGGGAGTATATTCAGGTTCTGTTACTTGGGCAGTTGGCTGATTTATATGGTCAAAATCAATTTTTACTATTGGATTCTGAGCGAAAATAGATGATGTTGCTATTAGGGTTAAAATTGAAAACAATAAGGATTTGGAGGACATTTAATTATAATTTGGATTAATATTTACGAAGAAATTTTCTATAGATTAGAAAAAATCAAGATTGTAAATTTGATTAAATGCTGTAACAAAACTATCCTGTACTGTCCTGATTATACAGGGTGTATTTGATTAAAAAACACGGGCGTATTGTATTAAATAATTATTTAATAAGCTGTTGTAAACTTTTTATCAGCATCGCCGTGGAAAATTAGAACATGACATTTTTTCTGGAGATTTGTAGCTTATCCAATCAAAAATTAACCGTTGCGCCACCATCTACAGGCAAAACAACTCCAGTTACATATCGACCGGCTTGCGAGCTAAGATAAACCGCTGCATTGCCAATATCTTCGGGTTTCCCAAAGTCGGGCAAGGCGATTCGATTGGTGATTTTTTGTTTGCGTTCCTGGTCTTGGTTGATGGCATTCAAAAACATATCCGAATTAATCCAACCCGGAGCAATGCAATTGATTCTCACATTGTCACGAGAGTATTCGGTAACCAAGTTGTTCATCAAGCCAATCAATGCAGTTTTGGAAGTTCCATAAGCCGAAACTCTATCAATACCAAACAATCCCGCCATCGAACTGATAAGAATAATCGAACCGCTTTTTCTTTCCAACATCCCTTTGGCCACTTCACGAGTCAATGCAAAAACACTCAATAAATTGGTTTGAATGATTTTCAAAAATTCTTCATCGGTGGTTTCTTGTGCCCATTTTTTCAAATGGATTCCGGCATTGTTCACCAAGATGTTAATCGACCCAAATTCAGATTCGATGTCTGTTACCAATGCTGGAATAGTATCAAGAAGGCTCAAATCGGCCACAACATAATAGGCATTTTCGCCCAATGCTTCACAGGCATTTTTCAAGACGTCTTCTCGGCGTCCCGTGATGATTACTTTGGCTTTGGCATTGATGAATTCTTTGGCAATGCCCAAACCAATTCCAGTTCCGCCACCCGTAATGAGTGCTGTTTTTCCTTCGAGTGAAAAAGCTTCTTGTCCCATAAATTATATTTTTTTCAAATATTCGTCAATAAAATTAAATCCCCAGCCCGGTTGTTGGTGTGGATAAGCAAAACCATCTTTTACCAACATCGGATTATCGATATAATCATCAATCCAATCAAAAGATTCCGCGCCAACGCCATTGGGAATGGTACACAACAACGGCACATCATAATCTTTGTAATAATGTGGCAAAACTGGAATGTGAAATCCAGCCGCAATGGCTGCGCTTTCTCTCCAAGCTTCGACACCGCCAATTCTCAAAATATCGGGTTGCCAAATGTCAATTGCCTTGCGTTTGATTAATTCGATAAGCGGTTGGGTGTTAAATTCCCGTTCGCCCATAGCCAAAGAAATTCCCGTTTGGTTTTTCAAGGTTTGATAACCGTCAAAGTTTTCGTGATGCAAAGGTTCTTCAAACCAATAAATGTTCAAGTCGTTTGCGGCTTTCGCCAATTGGATGGTTTCGGGCAATTTCATTCCTTGATTCGCATCAATCATGATGTTGACGTTGTCCCCAACGGCTGCTCTCACTTTTTTCAAGCGCTCCACATCGGTTTTCCAATTCGGAGAACCTACTTTTATTTTTACGGCTTTGAAACCACGGTCCACATAATTCGTTACTTCTTCAATCAATTCATCGATGGAATAAGAAATCCATCCACCGGAACCGTATAAGGAAACTTTTTCTTTGTGCGTTCCCCATAATTTCCAAAGCGGTTGTTGTAAAGCTTTGCCCCAAGCGTCCCACATCGCAATGTTGATGGCACCTTGAACCCAACGCAACAATCCATTTTGACCAAAATATTCGTGCAAATGGTTCAGTTTGTCAAACACCAATCCCGTTTCGTTTACCGAATGTCCAATCACGGCATCCTTGCAATCTTTCAATGCGCCTTTGATGGCTTCGGGCGAATATTGGAAAGATAATAAATAAGATTCTCCCACAATTCCGTTGCGGAGTTTTAAACGCAACACCACAAACGAAATTTCGCTGAGTGTGTGCGTGGCATCGGATATGGGTTTCTTTAAAACACTGACTAATTTGAATAGTTCGATTTCCTGTATTTGTAATTCTGTATTGTTCATATAATGAGGTTTTTTATTCTATTCTGTTTCGCAAATAATTCTAGGTAAAATTAAGAGTATTCCAAGTTATGATTATTAACTCAATTATCTAAATCGTGCATTATTTTAGCATTAAAAAGTATTATTGTCTCTTTATGATGTGTAAAAAAGTCTATTTTTGTTTTCGTCAATAATTAAATAGTTTCCGATGAAAGCAGAATACAGAAATGTAATGAATAATAACGAACATTCGTTGCGAGTTTCGTTTTTTCAGGACAATGAATTTCCGGCTTCTTGGCATTTTCATCCGCAATACGAACTGACTTATATTGTCGGCAGCAGTGGAATGCGCTATGTGGGCGACAGCATCCATAATTTCGGCAAAGGCGATTTTGTTTTGGTTGGAACGAATTTGCCCCATTCTTGGAAAACTGTTGGAGTGCAAACTTCAAAAGTGGAAGCCGTCATTATCCAATGGAACGAAGATTTGCTCGGCAAGGATTGGATGCAAAAACCGGAATTTTACGCCATCAAAAAAATGCTCGAATTGTCTGCCAGAGGCATCAAATTTCCTGTCAATGCTGCCGTCAAAATAGAAGAAAGGCTTATGGATTTGGTCGATTTGCCGCCTTTCGAAAAACTAATGCGTTTTGTGGAATTGTTGAACGAATTGTCCAGTAAAAAAGAATTCACGCTTTTGTCGTCGTCGAGTTTCAAAACCAATATCACTACCGAAGACAGCGATAGAATAAGCATTATCCAGGCGTATGTAAAAAACAATGTCCAGTCCAAAATTCAACTTTCGGAAGTTGCCTCTTTGGTTGGACTTACCGAAGTGTCGTTTTGCCGCTATTTCAAAAAAGTGCACAACAAGACATTTGTTACTTTCTTGAATGAATTTCGGATTGCCTTGGCTTGCCAATTATTAATCGAAAAAGACCATACCGTTTCGGAAATTGGCTATCAATGCGGGTTCAACAGCATCAGTTTGTTTCACCGATTGTTCATTCGTTTCATCAAATTGACGCCTTTGGAATATAGAAATAGTTATAAATCTATTTAAAACAAATTATCAACGGCAATTGTCCATTAGTCTATTGCCCAAATTTGCTCCGCAAAGTCTCCGACTTTGAGGATGTGTTCGTCAGTCTGTGACTGACATAAAAGAAAAAATCTAGAATAAAGTCGGTTGAAAACCGAAAGTCACTGCCTCAAAGTCGGAGACTTTGCGGAGCGGGTTATGGCAGTGAAATTAATAACCGCTAAATTGGGTTTCAATTCTTATTGAACCATTTTCTTTATCAACTTTCTCGACTTTTCCAACCATTATAGGAAATCCACCTTCAATGTTGTTAGTATATTCCTTTTTCATTAACAAAAAGTCATCTTTCAATAAAACTAAATGATTGGCGATAATGTCTGCAGAATTCTTGTCTGTTATTTTTTTTGATTTGACATCTATTCGTATACTTGTAATAACACTTTCAGTCATTTTAATTGAGTAATCGATGCGAGAAGATAAATTAGAGTTCATAGTAGAACCATATTTAAATAAAATCTTTTCCAATTCAGATTTTAAATTTTCTAAAATCCCTAACAAGTTATTATAACCAGTGGGATGAAAATCTTTTGTACCGCTATAATTAGCCATAACATTTTTAAAATTATAAGAAGTGAAAATTTTACTTGCAATTTCTGGTGTTAAATTTTCAAAATTAACTGGCTGCACGTAATTTGGGCCATAATTAAAAACTTTGTCAACATTTTTATCAATATTTTCTTTAATTGGCAAAGTCCAATTTAAACAAGTTTTGAATTTATGGTAAAAAAGAGAAATTTGTGTTTGATACATTAAGGCTGCTTCAACATCTTTTTCATTTTTGATAACATTTTTATTTGAGTTATTAGGTTTATTTTTATTAGTGAAATCAGACCAAGCGTCATTAGTTATGAACCCACCGAGAGTAGTGAGAATTAGTCCGAAAATTAGTAAAGTAAAGCCAATAATCATACGTCTGTTTTTTAGGATTAGCATATTTTTCTCTTTTTAACGAGTTTTATCTTCATTACTCATAACAAGTTTATAGGCAAAACAAACCTTCGTGTATATACCCAAATTAGATAGATTGGAGAAGGTTTGTTTTGCTTTATAGTTGTGTCAAATGTATTAAATTTTTCTTACAAATTATTAAAAAGACTTTTTGCTTTTAATATTTGAAAAAAAACTGGATAATGTTAAGTTAAAACCCCTCAAAAACGCCCAATCCAAACAGGGCAAAATCATATTTCACGGGATCGTTCGGGTCGAGTTCACGGAGTTTTAAATCGAGTTCATCCAAAGCTTTTCCATCGTTTTGTTTTCGGGTCAGCAAGCCTAATTTTCGAGCCACATTGCCGGAATGCACATCGAGAGGACAAGATAAGAGTGAAGGCGAAATGCTTTTCCAAATACCTAAATCAACGCCTTTGTTGTCTTGACGACACATCCACCTTAAGTACATATTAATACGTTTGGCTGCGGAGCCATTCATTGGGTCGGAAATGTGTTTTTGGGCTCGGTTTTGATGTTCAATTTCGAAGAATATTTTTTTGAATTCGGAAATGCTTTTTTGCATTGAATTCGGTTCTTGGTGTTGGGCAAAAACAGCTTCAAGACCATTGTGGTTTTTATAAATGTGTTGCAAACCTTTTATAAAACTGGCAAAATCCTGTCCGTTGAAAGTTCGGTGAACAAAAGATTCCAATCGTTCCAAATCATCTTCGGAATGTGACATCACAAAATCATACGGCGAATTGCCCATCAAATCCATCATTCTGTGGGCGTTTTTGATAATCATCTTGCGATTGCCCCAAGCGATCGTGGCACTCAAAAAACCAGCAATTTCGATGTCTTCTTTTTGCGAAAACAAATGCGGAATTTGCACGGGATCACTTTCGATAAAATCGAGCGTGTTGTATTGCAGGACTTTTTCGTTAAGGAAGGATTTGAGTTCTTTTTGGTTCATCTGAAGATTCAATTTTGAAAACAGGACTTTATTTTACCTAAATTGACACTAAATTTTGCAATAAAAGACATTTTAATTATCTATTGCTAGCACTTCGCTTGTCATATTTTATATCGCTTAATATGCCTGATTTTATTCCAATAAAGAAACTCCAATTGGCTTGATCACCAAAAGGTTGCCAGTTAAAATCCATTCGCCAACTCAATAAATCTCTTTCAAAACGAAGTTGGGTATAAGTTACTCCGTTTAGCACAAAATCATAACCAGTTGAGACACCAACTTTCCATTTTGGGGTTAAATCTCCATTGGCAGAAATCATTATTGAATTTCCTGTAATTTTATTTTGTCGGTTATTGTTACCATAAGTAAGAGAATAGGCAAATGTCATATCCCAAGGCAATTTTGAGGCAAAAAATTCGGTAATTTTATCAGTTCCGGTATCTTCTTCATCATCAAATTGGCTGCTTCCTCTGGCGTGATCCATGGTACTTCTTCCAAACAAATCATCATCACGACCACCATTTCTTTGACCTTGCTTGTTTTTATCTTTATCTTTTTCATCTTTATCAGAGTCTCTGCTGGAAATAGAATAATTCAAAGTCATATTGGCACTTGTCATTCTAAACAAACTTCCACCATTATTGATGTTATAAACATTAATTGTATTGCCCGCATTATCTATTGCATAAGGATCTAAAGTCGCTCCAAAATTCATATTTAGCTTGTCTTTAAATAGTTGAGTTCCGCCGCTTACACGAATCGGAGCCCAAGCAAATGTAGTTTTGCCATCAGCATTGAAGTTGTAACTTGTAGCAAAGTTTAAATTGTTAAGAAGCATTATTTTTTTGGGTTCTACCTTGGTGCTATCTGGATCAGTAATTTTAGCTTCGAAAGTATTGCTTAAATCAAATCCTACTATATTAGAATTTGAATTTCCGGGTGCTCCGAAAACGCCTCCTTCAAATCGGGTGTAATCTTTTGTCATTTTTCCTGTAGCATCGGTAGCATAAGTATCGAAATATTTTTCGAAACTAGGAGTGTAACCATACGAAATCGAAGGTCGCATCACGTGTCTGATGGATTTTATTTTACTGTCAGGTTTGAAATTAAATGTTCCGTAAATGGTGGTACCTAAACTACTTGTAAAATTATAGGTTCTAAAAGAATCAAATCCATTAACGGTTTGATCTACAACAGCGCTTTGTTCTTTGTCATAGTTTCTTCGAATGGTTTTTATGGTCCAAACTTCATTATAATTCATAGAAGTGGAAGCGCTAAAATGTTTAAATAATTTGAAATTGGTGCTTAATGGAATGCTGTGTTGCACTCCTAATTTTGCATTATCAAACATTTCTTTTGTGAAGAACAGAGAATCAGTCGTTACAAAACTATTTTTTCCACTCAAATTATACAATAAATTGATGTTTTTGAAGAAGCCTTTTTTTACCCCATCTTTACCTACAAACGGATAAATACGATCCACACTATATTGCAAATCAGGCAAGGTCATATTAATTTCAGAAGTTTGAGTGTTTTGTGAATGTGTTGCAGTTAGAGCTAAACGAGAACCAACTGTGCCTGGAAAAGTTTTGCTATAAGAAACCGATGAACTCAAAGTATTATTCAAATTCGACCCTACATTGGATTGATTTATAGATTGTTGAAAGTATTTACTACTTCCCATATTTACAGAAGCCGAAAATGTTGAATTGGGGCTTCCTTTAGAGTCTTTAGAATGCGACCATTGCAGATTATAAATACTTTGTTTGGAATAATCTGGATAGCCTCTTTCGCTATTGATTAGGTTTTCAAATCTAAAGTTTAAATTTCCTCTAAAACTGTATCTTTTTGCATAACTTGATTCGAATCTCAGGGCATAACTCCCGTTGGTATAATAATCACCAAGAACAGTTAGGTCATAATTATCACTAAGTGCAAAATAATATCCTCCATTTTGCAATGAAAATCCCCTATTATTTGAATCGTTATAACTTGGTAAAAGGATACCTGAAACGCTAGTTTCTTTGGTCATCGGAAAAAAAGCAAAAGGCAAAGCGATAGGAGTGGGCACATTGGCAATAACCAAATTAGTTAAGCCGGTAACTACTTTTTTGCCAGGAATGATTTTTACTTTATTGGTTTGAAAATAATATTCAGGATTTTCTACATTAGTTGAAGTAGTAAAACGTGCTTTTTTTAAAAAATAGACCGAATCATTTTCTTTTTTTGTAATTACTGCTTTAACCTTGAATTCTCCTTGATCGGTTTTTGAATTCCATATCAAAGCTTTTTTTGTTTTGAAATTAAAACGAATCGAATCGGGTTCAATTACATTTTCGGCCTGTTTGAAATTCGGAAACTGAGTATATTTTCCAGTAGAATCTTTAATTCTACCCGCATAAACTTCGTTTTTTTCATAATTTAAAACGATGATTCCAGCTTTTAATTCTGTATCTTGATAATACAATTCGGCGTTGTCATACAGCGTAATAAGTTTCTTTTTTTGCTCTATTTTGACATAATTACTAGCGTTATATCTTACTTTGTCTTCAAGAAGTACTTTTGGTTGAATGCTGTCTTTTGTGATTGTATCACTTATGGTTTTTGTAATTGTGGTTGATTTGGCGTCTTTTTTAGGAGTAGAAATGGACTTATCTTTTTGATTTTGAACAGGTATAGAACTTGTTTTGTTATATCTATCTTGTGAATAGATATTGCAAGTTCCTAAAGTTAGGAAAAATGATAATAAAACGATATTAAATAAGTTTGTATTCAAAGGGATTAATGCTATTTTTGTAAAAATATGGCTTGTTTTTTGATGGGTCAAACTTACATATTATTTTTTGTCAAAAATAATCAAATATTAAATTTATACCCCTTGTGTTTTAATTAAATTAACTTTTGAAGATGAAATTCAAATATAAAAACTACATTTCAACAGTGATACTTGCGTTGTTTCTTTGTAGTTCAGTATTTTCCCAAAATAATAAAAAATTTACCGTTGTACTTGATGCTGGACATGGAGGGAAAGACCCTGGAAATTCCTATCATGGTTTTCGTGAAAAAGAAATTGCTCTTAAAACAACTTTAAAAGTGGGGAATTTTTTAGAAAAAGAAAAAAATATAAAAATAATTTATACTCGAACAACTGATGTTTTTATTGAATTAGCAAACAGACCCAAGATGGCCAACAAAGCCAAAGCGGATTTGTATATATCCATTCATTGTAATTCAGTAAAAAATTTCACTCCCAATGGAACAGAAACATTTGTTATGGGTTTGTCTAGAAGTGGTATGAATTTAGAAGTTGCAAAAAATGAAAATTCGGTTATTTTGTTAGAAAATAATTTCAAAGAAACTTATAAAGGTTTTAATCCTAATAATTCCGAATCTTTATTAGGATTGACTTTAATGCAAGAAGAAAATTTAAATAACAGTATTAATTTAGCAACTAAAATTCAGGATAATTTCACACATAATTTAGAAAGAAATTCAAGAGGTGTAAAACAACAACCCCTATGGGTTTTAGATGCTGTATTTATGCCTGGTGTTTTAATTGAATTGGGTTTTTTATCAAATAAAGCCGAAGGTGAGTTCCTGAATTCAGATGAAGGACAAAATAAAATGGCAATGCAAATTGCGAATGCAATTAAATCGTATAAAAAGGAAAATTTTGATGAAGAAATTGAAAATGTATCACACAGCAAACCTAAAGAAACAGTTTTAGTTAAAAGTGGAACTATTGAAGAATCTAAATCGGCAGATGTTTCAAAGGATACGATATATAAAGTGCAACTTTTTGTAAGTTCAAAAAAAATAGAAGTGGATTCAAGTAAATTTAAAGGATTGAAAAACATATCAAGCACTTTTAATAATAATATTTATAAATATACTTATGGAGAAACATCCAATATTAAGGAAGCAAATAAAATGCAAATTGAAGCAAGAAAAAAAGGTTTTTTAGATGCTTATATTGTGATTATCAAAGACGGAATAAGTAAGAAGGTAAATAGTGGGTTAAACAATAATAACTAAATTTGTAAAAAAATAATTAATGAGAGAACTTAAAATAACTTTAACAAAACTATCATTTTTGATGTTGTTTGTTTGTAGTTCTGCTTTTGGTCAATCCAATGTTTTTATAGTTGCCTTAGATGCAGGTCATGGCGATCACGATTTTGGTGCGGTTTACAGCGGTCGGGTTGAAAAAAATATAAACCTAGCAATAGTACTTAAAGTGGGTAAAATATTAGAACAAAATCCACATGTAGAGGTCATCTATACTCGAAAAACTGACGTTTTTATTGATTTAGTTGAAAGAGCTAATATTGCTAATCGGGCCGACGCTAATATTTTTGTATCTATTCATTGCAATGCCAATAAAAATACTGCAGCCGATGGTACAGAAACCTACGTGATGGGGATGAGTAAAGTAGCTTCGAACCTTGAAGCGGCCAAAAAAGAGAACGCGGTAATTAGTCTTGAAAAAGATTTCAAACAAAAATACGAAGGTTTTGATCCCAATTCTCCAGAGACCATGCTTGGAATGACCTTGATGCAAGAGGAATATTTAGACAACAGCATATCATTAGCAAGTAAAATTGAAGAAAGATTTGCTGATTTAGGCAAAAAAATTAGACATGGTGGTGTAAAACAAGCTCCTTTTATGGTTTTGCATAAAGCTTATATGCCAAGAGTATTAGTAGAGACAGGATTTATTTCTAATCCTACCGAAGGTGATGCTTTAAATTCTGAAGACGGACAAAATGATATAGCCAAAGCTATTGCAGATGCAATTATAAGTTACAAAAGAGAATATTTTGGCGCTGATACTACTGATGTTATTTCTGAGAGACCTTCTCAAAAAATTATCGAAAAAACAGAAAGCGATACTACACCAACAACACCAAAAACGGAAGTAATTAGCAACGATTCAAAGGCAGTCATTTTTAAAGTTCAATTATCAGCTAGTAAAAAGAAAGTGGAATTAGTGGCAAGCAATTTTAAAGGATTGAAAGATGTCTCAATGTCATCGGAAGGAAAATTGTATAAATATATGTATGGCGAAACGGCTAATTATGAAGAGGCTAAAAAATTATTGCAGGAAGCAAAATCCAAAGGATATAATTCGGCTTATTTAATTGCTTTTAAAAATGGTGAAATGATAAGTGTTCAAGACGCAATCAAATAATTATTAACTTCAAGTTTAATTAATTTATATTAAATTTGCACCAAACATTTATATTTTGAAATTAACACGAGAAATCAAAACAGCCATACTAGCCATTTCGACTATTTTATTATTCATTTGGGGCTATAGCTTTCTAAAAGGGAAAGATCTTTTAGATAAATACAGAACTTTTTATGTACAATACGACAATGTCGAAGGCTTATCTCCTTCTGCATCTGTTACAATAAATGGTTTGATTGTAGGCAAGGTAACCAAAATCACATTAGATCCAAACACAGGAAAACTAGTGGTGCAATTACAACTTAAAACTGATTTCCCTATTTCTAAAACCAGTACCGCAATTATATACAAACCCGGTTTTATAGATGGAAAACAAATTGCAATTCATCCTAATCTTGCTGATAAAACAGAATGTGCTGATGGTCAGTTTTTAATAGGAACAGCTGAATTGGATTTGACCGAATCTTTAAAAAAACAATTGGTTCCTCTACAATCAAAATTCGAAAAAGTAATGCTGAATTTAGATAATTTATTAACTGGATTCAATAATGTATTAGACAACAAAGGACAACAAGACTTGAAAACAAGTTTGGCTGAATTGAGTCAAACCATGCAACAATTTCACAAAGCATCTTCAAGTGTCAATACTATTCTTGACGATAATAAGGGTCAAATAAATGGTGTTGTGACCAATCTAAATAAAGTTTCTAGCAATTTTTCTAAAATATCCGATTCATTAAACAAAGCCGATTTAGGAAAAACAGCCGCCAATTTGCAAAAAACTTTAGAAAAAGTAGATAAAATAATGGCCGATTTGCAAGCTGGAAAAGGTTCTATGGGCAGATTAATGAAAGATGAAGCTTTGTATAACAATTTAGAGCAAACCTCAAAAGAATTAGAATTATTGCTTGAAGATGTAAGACTTCACCCAACTCGTTATGTGAATGTATCCGTTTTCGGAAAGAAAAACAAACCTTATGTTGCCCCGGTAAAAGATACCATTTCAAAGTAAAAAACTAGCAATTATGGGTTTTTTAAGCACTATTTTATTTGCGATATTTCTGGTTTTAGGATTCGGTTATTTTTATTTCAATATAAAAAAAATCGTTCGAAATATTAATTTAGGTACCGCAGTAAATCGCAAAGACAACCCAAAAGCCCGTTGGAAAAATATGGCAATGATTGCTCTTGGTCAATCCAAAATGGTGAAAAGACCAGTAGCAGGAATTCTTCATATCATTGTTTATGCTGGATTTATCATCATCAACATCGAATTATTAGAAATCATTATCGATGGATTGTTTGGAACTCATAGAATTTTTGCTTTTTTAGGAACATCCTACAATGTGCTAATTGGTTCTTTCGAAATTTTAGCATTCTTGGTTTTAGTATCTGTTTTTACTTTTTGGATTCGTAGAAATATAATCAGACTTAAACGTTTTGCCAACAAAGATTTAACAGGTTTTCCTAAAAACGATGCCAATTATATTCTTTATTTCGAAGTAGTTTTGATGACTTTATTTCTGTTAATGAACGCTTCCGATTTGCATTTGCAAAATATTCCTGGAGGGTTTTCGCATTTCATTAAAGCAGGTTTTTTTCCCATAAGTCAATTTATTGAACCTTTGTTTAATGGGGTTTCTAGTAATTTAGTATTTATTTTGAATGAAATGTTTTGGTGGTTGCACATCATTGGGATTTTGATATTTATGAATTATTTATATTATTCAAAACACCTTCATATTCTGTTGGCTTTTCCAAACACCTATTTTGTAGATTTGAATCCAAAGGGACAACTCAGCAATTTAGAATCCGTAACCAATGAAGTAAAATTGATGATGGATCCCAATGCTAATCCTTATGCAACACCAGTTGTTGATGAAAATGCCGTGCCGAGTAAATTTGGAGCCAGCGATATTCAGGATTTGAATTGGGTACAATTAATGAATGCCTACACTTGTACTGAATGTGGTCGTTGCACATCATCTTGTCCAGCAAATATAACGGGGAAAAAATTATCGCCTCGTAAAATTATGATGGATACGAGAGACAGAATCGAAGAAGTAGGAAAAAATATCGATGCCAATAATGGTGTTTTTGTTCCAGACAACAAATCGTTATTAAACGATTACATCACACCCGAAGAATTATGGGCTTGTACTTCTTGCAATGCTTGTGTCGAAGAATGTCCAGTAAATATTAGTCCGCTTTCGATTATTGTAGATTTGCGACGCTATTTGGTAATGGAACAAAGTGCAGCACCAAATTCATTAAACGCAATGATGACTAATATCGAAAATAACGGCGCACCTTGGCAATACAACCAACAAGACCGATTGAATTGGAAAAACGAAATATAGTTTAATTGTTTAATCGTTTAAATGTTTAACCGATTAACCGATTTGACGCTTCAATGATTAAACAAAAAATAAATGTCAGAAGTTTTAATAGTACCAACAATGGCCGAAATGCTGGCTCAAGGCAAACAACCAGAAGTATTGTTTTGGGTGGGTTGTTCAGGAAGTTTTGATGATAGAGCCAAAAAAATCACAAAAGCATTTATTCGAATTTTAAATCGAGCTAATGTTTCTTTTGCTGTTTTGGGTACTGAAGAAAGTTGTTCTGGAGATCCCGCCAAAAGAGCAGGAAACGAGTTTTTATTTCAGATGCAGGCTATGATGAACATCGAAGTTTTGAATGCCTACGAAGTTAAAAAAATTGTTACGGCTTGTCCGCATTGTTTCAATACGTTGAAAAACGAATACCCTGAATTGGGAGGCGTTTATGAAGTTGTTCATCACACAGAATTCCTAAAGTCCTTGTTAGACGATGGCAGATTAACTATAGAAGGAGGACAATTCAAAGGAAAACGCATTACTTTTCACGACCCTTGTTATTTAGGAAGAGCCAATAATGTATATGAAGCACCACGTGATTTAATTCAAAAATTGGATGCCGAATTAGTCGAAATGAAACGTTCCCGTGCCAATGGACTGTGTTGCGGAGCAGGAGGAGCGCAAATGTTTAAAGATGCAGAAGCTGGAAACAAAGAAATCAACATCGAAAGAACCGAAGACGCATTGGAAACTCAACCCGAAATCATTGCCGCAGGTTGTCCATTTTGCAACACGATGATGACCGACGGTATCAAAAACAAAGAAAAAGAAAGCGAAGTAAAAGTGTTGGACATCGCTGAACTTATTGCCAACGCACAGGATTTGTAAATCACAAATCTAAATTCTAAAATCATAAATATAAAATCAAATGTACGTTCCTTTCGAAAATTTACCAGAAGACTCCAAAATTTGGATTTATCAATCCAACAGAAAATTCTCTGACGCAGAATTTTTAGAAATAGAAACCGATGTAAAATCTTTTCTTGACAGTTGGGAAGCACACAGCGTAAGCCTAGAATCGTCTTATCAATTGAAATACAATCGGTTCATTATAATTGCTGTAAACCAAGAGGTACAAGCAGCCACAGGTTGTTCCATTGATAAATCAGTGCAGTTTATCCAAAAATTAGAACAAAAATACAATGTAGATTTGTTGGATAAAATGAATGTGACTTTCAAAAACGGAGAACACATTGCGCATAAATCGTTGATAGATTTCAAAAAAATGGCTAAAGAAAAGGCTGTTACCGAGAACACCATTGTTTTTAATAATTTGGTCAACAACATCGAAGAATTCAACGAATCTTGGGAAGTTCCAGCTATGGATAGTTGGCACAGTCGTTTTTTCTAAAAAACTATTAAGTTTTTTCTTTACCCTATTTCATTTCATTATAAGTAAAACATGAAAATAGCAATTGTTTGTTATCCAACATTCGGAGGAAGTGGCGTTGTCGCTACAGAATTAGGTCTTGAGTTGGCTCGTAGGGGTCACGAAATTCATTTTATAACCTATAGTCAACCCGTGCGTTTGGCATTGCTGAATCCTAATGTGCATTACCACGAAGTGAATGTGCCAGAATATCCTTTGTTTCATTTTCAGCCTTATGAATTGGCTTTGTCGAGCAAATTGGTCGATATGGTGAAGTTGTATAAAATAGAATTATTGCACGTTCATTATGCTATTCCACACGCTTATGCGGGCTATATGGCTAAGCAAATGCTCAAAGACGAAGGGATAAATCTGCCCATGATTACCACGCTTCACGGTACCGATATTACTTTGGTGGGCAATCATCCGTTTTATAAAACTGCAGTGACATTCAGCATCAATAAATCCGATTTTGTGACCTCGGTTTCCCAAAGTTTGAAAGAAGATACACTTAAATTATTCAATATTAAAAATGAAATTCAGGTCATTCCGAATTTTATAGAATTGGATAAACACGAAACAGAAGCAATTACTTCTTGCCGTCGTTCGGTGATGGCAACAGAAAAGGAGCGAATTATTACTCATATTAGTAATTTCAGAAAGGTAAAACGAATTCCTGATGTAATTCAAATATTTTATAAAATTCAACAAGAAATCCCAGCTAAATTAATGATGGTAGGCGATGGACCAGAAAAAGAAAAAGCCGAATATTTATGCCAAGAATTGGGTATTTTAGACAAAGTTATTTTTTTTGGAAACAGTAATGAAATAGACAAAATATTGAGTTATACTGACTTGTTCTTATTACCCTCCGAAACCGAAAGTTTTGGACTTGCAGCTCTCGAAGCAATGGCGTGGAGCGTTCCAGTAATTTCGAGTAATTCTGGAGGTTTGCCCGAAGTGAATTTTGATGGAATTTCAGGTTATTTGAGCGATAAAGGCAATACAGATGAAATGGCTCAAAATGCTCTGAAAATATTGAAAGACGATGCTACTTTAAATAAATTCAAAAAAAATGCGTTATCGGTTGCAAAGCAATTTGATATCGAAAACATCTTACCCTTATATGAAGAGTTATATCATAAAGCGATAAATAAATTTTCATGAAAAAAATAGTTTTATTCTTTGTAACACTCCTTTTGGTTTCCTGCGGAGCCTCTTCTCCCAAAAAATCAGATTCGAATTCTTTGTATGAAGTCTTAACCAATCAAGCTGATGGAGGAGCAAGCATTCGTTTTTTTGAAATTTTATCTGATGAAAAGGAAATTGCAATGCTTCAAAATGATGAAAAATTAAAAAATAAAATCAAACCTAATGATATTCAAACTTCAAATTTCATTGTTTTGAATATGGGTGAAAAAACTTCTGGAGGATATAAAATTAGCATAGAAAGTGCTGTTGAAACCGATAAAAATATAATTATTACCCTCAAAGAAACTGCGCCAGAATCGGGTTCGAATGCTAGTCAGGAAATCACAACACCCTATTGTGTGGTGAAAATTAATTCTAAAAAGGAGATTATTATAAAATAAAAGAGGCTGTTCGAAAATTAATTTTCAGACTGTCTCTTTTTTGAAGATTAAACCTTAAACTATGAACCATAAAAAAATCCTGAACGTTAAATTCAGGATTTTATTTTTTTGTAAAAATAATCGTTATTAGTTATGCAAAAATGCTTGTCTAGCTAATAAAGTTTCTTCGCTTTCTACGTGATTTTCATCAGGAATACAACAATCTACAGGACAAACAGCCGCACATTGAGGTTCTTTATGAAATCCTTTACACTCAGTACATTTTCCAGGAACAATATAATAAATATCGTCAGAAATTGGAGTTTGAGCAGCATCAGCATCCACTTCTTCTCCAGAAGGAAGAACCACTTTTCCTTTAATTCTTGTACCATCTTTATATCTCCAATCATCTGCTCCTTCGTAAATTGCAGTATTTGGACATTCTGGTTCACAGGCACCACAATTGATACATTCATCGGTTATAATAATCGCCATACTATTTTTGGTTTAAAGTTTCATAATCATAAACTAAGGTCAATTTCGCTTTTACTTGAAGACTTTCGAAATAATTATCCTTATTTTTGCACAAAATTACAATCAAAACTTTTCATAAACAAATTAGAAATGGCACAAAACGATAAAAAAAGAGTATTTATTGAATTAGGAAAATTTTTAAGCCAATTTTCCGAGCAAGAAAACAGAAAAGACTCTACAGTTTTGTTTAATGATTTGTTTTTTGAAGATTTTGAAAATTTAATTCTACTTTCACAATCACATAATGGCTGGTACACTCCAGAAAACGTCTATTTTGCAATCCAATCTTGGGCATCAGCTCTTTCGGAAGCAAATCTAGAGAAATGGCTCTCGGGCTATTCAATCGAAATAAACGAACCCAAAAACATTGGCTTAATCTTGGCTGGAAATATTCCGTTGGTTGGATTTCACGATTTTTTATCGGTATTGATTTCTGGGAATAATGTATTGATAAAGACTTCTTCAAATGACCAATATTTATTGCCTTTTTTAGCAAAATATATCATTGCAATTGAACCTGAATTGGCAAACAAAATCACTTTCGTCGAAGGAAAATTAGAGAATTTTGATGCCGTTATAGCCACTGGAAGCAATAATACAGCACGTTATTTTGAATATTATTTTAAAGACAAACCAAGTATTATTCGAAAAAACAGAAATTCAGTTGCTGTTTTAAACGGAGAGGAAACAAAGGAACAACTCGTTGCTTTGGGAGAAGATATTTTTAGGTATTTTGGATTGGGATGCCGCAATGTTTCGAAACTTTTTGTGCCAAAAGGCTATTCTTTTGATGCTTTTTTCGAGGCCATTTTCAAATACCAAGACATCATTCACTATGAAAAATATGCTAATAATTATGATTACAACAAGGCCGTTTTCTTGATGAGTAATTTCAAATTATTGGACAATGGATTTTTGACTATTAAAGAAGACAATAGTTATGCTTCACCTATTTCTAGTGTTTTTTACGAATACTATGATTCAATCGAAGATTTACAAACTCGGCTACAATCTGAAAACGAACAAATTCAGTGTATTGTAAGTAATAAGTTAGTCGAAAACAGCATTGACTTTGGCAACACTCAAAGGCCAAATTTATGGGATTATGCAGATAATGTTGATACAATATCGTTTTTGTTAACAATATAGAAAAAAATAAGCGAATTATTTCGAATTATTTAATGCTTATTCAACTCTGATTTCCGAAATTTGCAACTTAATTTTTTGGACATAAATTATACCATGAAAAAACACAACTACAGCGCAGGACCATCTATTTTACCACAAGAAGTTTTTGAAAAATCAGCACAAGCTATTTTAGATTTCAATAATTCAGGATTGTCTATTTTAGAAATTTCACACCGAAGTAAAGATTTCGTTGCCGTTATGGACGAGGCACGTGCATTAGCATTAGAACTTTTAGGATTAGAAGGCAAAGGATATCAAGCTCTTTTTCTTGCTGGCGGAGCTAGTATGGAATTTTTGATGGCACCTTATAACTTGATGAAAGAAAACGGAAAAGCTGCTTATCTTGATTCAGGAACTTGGGCAACTGCTGCTATAAAAGAAGCTAAGTTTTTTGGAGAAACTGTTATTGTAGGTTCTTCCAAAGAAGATAATTATACTTATGTTCCTAAAGGTTACGAAATACCAAGTGATGCCGATTATTTTCACTGTACCAGTAACAATACCATTTTTGGAACTCAAATGAAGGAATTTCCAACGACTACTGTTCCTGTAGTTTGCGATATGAGTTCTGATATCTTTTCAAGAGTTTTAGATTTTTCTAAATTCGATATTATTTATGCTGGTGCTCAAAAAAATATGGGACCTGCTGGGACTACTTTGGTAGTTATCAAAGAATCGATTCTTGGTAAAAACGGAAGAGTTATTCCAAGTATGTTAGACTATGCAAAACATATCAAAGCAGAAAGTATGTACAATACTCCTCCTGTTTTTCCTGTTTACGCTTCATTATTAACAATGAAATGGATCAAAGAAAAAGGTGGTGTAGCAGCAGTTGAAAAATTGAACGATGCTAAAGCGGCTTTATTATACGGAGAAATTGACAGAAACCCATTATTCAAAGGGGCTGCAGTAGTAGAAGATCGTTCTACTATGAATGCTACTTTTTTATTGACAAATCCAGAACACACCGAAACATTTGACAAAATGTGGAAAGCAGCTGGAATTTCTGGATTGCCAGGACACCGTTCAGTAGGTGGTTACAGAGCTTCTATTTATAACGCAATGCCAATTGAAAGCGTGCAAGTTTTAGTAGATGTAATGCAAGCTTTGGAAAAAGCAGTTTAAAAATTTAATCTTTTAATTAAAAAAATAAATGAAAGTATTAGCCAATGACGGAATTTCAGAAAGTGGAATTCTAGCCTTACAAAAAGGTGGATTTGAAGTAATAACAACAAAAGTAGCTCAAGAACAAGTGGCTAATTTCGTAAACGAAAACAACGTAAGCGTAGTTTTAGTTAGAAGTGCAACCAAAGTTCGCAAAGATATAATCGACGCTTGTCCAGGATTGAAAATTATTGGTCGTGGTGGTGTTGGAATGGACAACATCGATGTTGATTATGCTAAAAGCAAAGGAATTCACGTAATCAACACGCCTGCTTCTTCATCAGAATCGGTAGCTGAATTGGTTTTTGCTCACTTGCTTTCTGGCGTTCGTTTCTTGCACGATTCTAACAGAAATATGCCTCTTGAAGGAGATTCTAACTTTAATGGTTTGAAAAAAGCATATGCTGATGGAGTTGAATTAAGAGGAAAAACACTTGGAATTGTTGGAATTGGTCGTATTGGTCAAGCTACAGCAAAAATGGCTCTTGGTCTAGGAATGAAAGTTATCGCTACTGATGGATTTATTCCACAAGTAGATGTAAAAGTAGAATTTTTCGATGGACAATCTATTACAACAACAATCGTTACTCAATCATTGGAATCGTTGTTTCAAGAAGCTGATTTCATCACATTGCACGTTCCTGCTCAAGATGGTTATATCGTGGACGAAGCAGCATTAGCAACTATGAAAGACGGTGTTGGAATTGTAAACTGCGCTCGTGGTGGTGTTATTGATGAAGTTGCTTTAATCAAAGCATTGGATTCAGGAAAAGTATCTTTTGCAGGCTTAGACGTTTTCGAAAGCGAACCAAAACCAGAAATGGCTATTTTGATGCACCCAAAAATTTCGTTGACTCCTCACATTGGAGCTGCAACAGGAGAAGCTCAAGACAGAATTGGAACTGAATTAGCGTCACAAATTATTAGTATTTTAGGATAATAATTTTAAGTTAACTATATAAAGCTCATTATTAATTTATTTTAATAGTGAGCTTTTTTTATTAGATTTGGATTCAATTTTAAATTTACAAACTATGTTTGAACAATTAACGCAATTAGTACAACAATACGGAAATGAAGTAGTTGTGAAAAATAATGCTATTCCAAATGAACACAATGAAGCAGTAATGACTGAAGCTGGAGGCTCCATTCTTTTGGGTTTACAAGATATGGTTGCAGGTGGAAATTTTGGCGATTTGGCTGGAATGCTCTCTGGAAAATCTCCAATAGATATGAACAATCCTGTTGTAAAAGAATTAGCTGGAAAAGTAACTGATAATTTAGGGTCTAAATTTGGAATATCTTCAGAAACGGCTAGTGGTGTTGCTGATGGATTGATTCCTCAGGTATTAAGCGGATTAGTAAACAAAGCACAAGACCCAAATCAACCTGAATTTAATGTTTCTGATTTAATTGGTTCTATTTCTGGCGGAAATAGTGCAGGTTTGATGGATGCCGTTTCAAAATACGGTGGACAATTTGGTCTAGATCAAGATGGAGATGGACAAGTAGGAATGAGTGATGCTATTGCTGCGGTGAGTAAAAATAGTGCTGGATTTGGCGGGTTATTAAGCAAACTTTTTGGGAAATAATAATTGAATATACCTTTTTAAAAAAGTCGTTTGTAGAAAGCAAACGACTTTTTTTATCTAAAAATTACGATTCAATCTTATGTTTTTGTAACTTTATCATTTACTTTTTCAAAATGAAAAATTATTTCTACATACTAGCTTTGACTCTTTTTTTGATTGTAAGTTGCAATAGCAATAAAACGACTGTTTCTAATTCAGAAAAAAACCTGACATTCAAAAACGATACGATTCAAGTTGCAAAAAACACTGTAAAAATTAAGAATGACACCATAAGAATTGCCAATGATTCTCTAGAATATGAAGTTATTATTATAGATCCCGGATTTAGTACTTGGCTTGCAAGTATGGCTCAACCTCGAAATTTTCATTCGCTAACTTATTTGGAAACCAAAAACCAAATTTATGTCAATGAATGGAACAATCGTGTAATGCAACCGCAACGATATAATCCTAATTTGTATGAAATGAGAATCAACTATGAGCCATTTATCCATTATGGATATGAAGTGAACTACTTAATTTACAATTATATGATTTATTTTCAAAACACCTTTAAACAAAAACTAGATGGTTATGTCCCAATTAGATAATCTCACTATATTTGTTATTTTTTAGAATGAATATGGAGAATTTGAAAAAACGCTGGGGAATTGAATCCAATTTTCAGTTTGTAATTATTTTTGTGGTTTTTGCCATAAACGGTTCTTTATCGGCTAGAATTTCTGGTTTTGCGATGAAATATCTGGGCATTAATAATGAAAACACCCATTGGATTCCGTATTATTTAATTCTAATTCTTTTGGTTTTACCCTTGTATCCTTTTTTGTTAATGTTTTTCGGATGGCTTTTTGGTCAGTCTAAATTTTTCTTTCCTTTTTCGAAAAAAATGCTAAAAAGTATGGGTTTGGGGTTTATTTTTAAAAATTAAGAGCATTAATTATTTTTCTTTTTTTATCCAATAATTGTAAATCCAAGTCAAGGTAAAAGAAGGAATGAAATCTGTAAACGGAATGATTTCTTCTAGAAAAGTAAAAATACCACCCATTTTTCCAACAGTTCCTTTATACATCCAAGTCATCATAAACCCTGCAATTGGAGCCCAAACCACATCCGAGAATTCTCCAAGTAAAGGAATTGAAAAAGATAGCATTCCAATTGCATCGAATACAATTCCTAAAATAAGATTTCTGTTTTTATAACTTTCTTTTTCTACTATAACTTCTTCTGCCATTTTAATAAATTTTCAAAACAAAGATACAAATCCAATGCCAAAAATAATTTTAGATTTTATTTAACCTTAAAGTCGAAAGATAATTTTAGAAATCAGCTAAAATCTTTGTTTCTTTGTGAAAACTGTTCCCAATAATGATACATGCAAAAAACATACATAAATATTATGACCAACTTCACGTCCTTAAAGGAGTTGATTTACACATTCAAAAAGGAGAAATCGTTTCTATCGTAGGTGCTTCGGGAGCTGGAAAAACTACGCTTTTGCAAATTCTAGGAACATTGGATAAACCCTCTATTGAAAACGGAATAGAATTGAGTATCAATGGTCAAGATATTTTGACAATGAGCGACAAAATTTTATCTAAATTCAGAAATTTGAATTTGGGTTTTATTTTCCAATTTCATCAATTATTACCTGAATTTACCGCTTTAGAAAATGTTTGTATTCCTGCATTCATTGCCAATAAATCCAAACAAGAAACAGAAATCGAAGCTAAAAAATTATTGGAATATCTTGGTTTGTCTCATCGAATAAATCACAAACCCAACGAACTTTCGGGTGGAGAACAACAGCGTGTAGCCGTTGCACGAGCTTTAATCAACAAGCCTGCTGTTATTTTTGCCGATGAACCATCGGGAAATCTCGATACGCATTCAGCCGAAAATCTGCACCAATTGTTTTTTAAACTTCGTGACGAATTTGGACAAACTTTCGTAATTGTAACCCACAACGAAGAATTAGCTAATATGGCAGATAGAAAATTAGTTATGGTGGATGGATTGATTTCAAAATAATAATTATGATTTTAATTGTATTGAGTTGGATTATTCTAACGTAATCCCATTTTTAGTAGGAATCACAGTTAAATTGTTTCTTACTTGCAATTCTAAGTTTGTGGTTATATTTTTCTATAATTACAATTGTTGCTATTTTTTAAATGAATATTGAATACACAACTTACACTTCGATTGTAAATCCTTAAATATCTTTTTCTCTGGTTAATCATAAATAAGTAACTGCAAATTTAAGCGACGGATTTTATTCTAAAAGCATCCCTTTTAAATGTCTTAAATAGAGTTAAAATCTTTCTTATCTAAAAATATAACTCTAGTTTATCAAACTTTTTTTGATGAAAATTATGATTCTTTATTTTGGGTATAAAAAGTCGTTTCTATTGGCATGTCTTAAAACCTCTAATTGAATAATATTAGCATATTTCTTATCAAAATACAGATAAAATTATTTTATCACAATTTTATCTGCATATTTTTTGTAGCATCAAAAAAATAATTCTACATTTGCGCAATCGATTACATTGATGCTTTAAAATGTATTGCTATATAATATCCCCAAACAAAAAAAATTAAATAGTAACCTCAACTCAATTTATTAGTATGAAAAAAATTTTATTTTGCCTAGTAGTTTTGTTCTTTTCAGGGAATTTATTCTCTCAAACAATTACTAAATCATCAGGTTGGCTCGAATCTGCTTTTGTAGAGTGGTCACCTGTTCCAGGAGCCGATAGCTATAATGTTTATTATACTGGCGGAGGACAAACTAATAAAAAAATCGAGGACCAACTTATTCGTAGTTATGGAACTTATTTTCGAGCTGATGTTCTTGGGCTTGCAGCTGGAAATTATACAATAACTATAAAACCTGTTATTTCAAGTGTTGAAGGTGCTGGAACTACAACAGCTAGTTTGACTGTTTTGGCTCAAGACAGAACGGGGTTTGCATTTGCTGGCGGTCGCATTCCCGGAGGATATAATCTTGATGGTACTCTTAAAACTGGAGCGGTGGTTTTGTATATAACCCAAAATACCAAAAACACAATTACAATGAATGTTACTGGCGCAACAACAAACCCATGTGTAGGACTACAAACTATTTTGGACGGATTTAAAAAAGGTTCAGACACACGCCCATTAGTGGTTCGTTTGATAGGAAATATTACCACTCCAACAACAACTTGGAATGGAGATATTGTCATTGAAAACAAAAATAACGCATCGAGCTCTATTACCCTTGAAGGAGTTGGAACTGATGCCGTTGCCAATGGATGGGGAATCCGAATCAAAACAGGATCCAATATTGAAATACGAAATCTTGGATTTATGCTTACCGATGCCGCTGAAGGGGATAATGTTGGCTTACAACAAGCCAACGATCATATTTGGGTTCACAATTGCGATTTATTTTATGGTTCACCTGGTGGCGATGCTGATCAAATTAAAGGAGACGGAGCCATGGATTGCAAAAAATCAACTTATGTAACATTTTCGTATAATCATTTTTGGGATTCGGGAAAATGTAATCTTTTGGGACTAAGCGAAGGAACTACTTCTGGATTATACATAACCTACCACCATAACTGGTACGATCATTCTGATTCTCGTCATCCAAGAGTTCGTTATTATTCTGCGCACGTTTATAACAATTATTATGATGGTAATTCGAAATACGGAGCGGGTTCAACATTGGGTTCCTCTGTATTTATGGAAGGAAATTTTTTCCGAAATTGCAAATACCCAATGCTTACCTCTCAGCAGGGTACAGACGTTTATAACGGTGCTGTAGGTACTTTTTCAGGTGAAGCTGGAGGAACGATCAAAGCATTTAATAATACTATGAGCGGTCAAACACGCTATGTTCCTTATAATGCCTCTAGCAATCCAATTGAATTTGACGCAATTGAAACCACAACTAGGGGAGAGGTAATTAGCAGTAGCATCACTTCTAAACTAGGGGCAAATGCTTATAACAATTTTGATACTGACCCGACTTTATACGTAAAAAGCTTAATCATTGACGAACCAGCAGTAGCCAAAGACAAAGTAATTCAATACTCAGGTCGCGTTTCTGGAGGTGATTTAAAATGGACGTTTAATAATGCTGTCGATGATGTTTTATCTGATATAAATGTAGCTTTAAAATCAGCTTTAACAAATTATACCACTGGATTAGTCTTTGTTCAAGGAGAAACACCTGCAATACCCAATACACAAACGCTAACTTCAACAAGCAATACTAATCAAACAATAACAATCGGAAGCGCAATTAGCAACATTATCTATACTTGGGGAGGAGATGCCACAGATGCAAACATACCAGAATTGACAGAATTGACCGCAGCTGGAATCAGTGCCGTAAAAAATGTTAGTGCAAAAACAATCACAATTTCGGGAAGTCCAACAGCTGATGTTACTTTCTCTGTTGTTACTAATGGAACTTCTGGAACACCAGTAACATTAACAGGGTCAATTGTTGTAGGAAGCGCCACTCCTAGTGACGAAATACATAATTTCACAGCATCAGGCTCATCAAGTACTTTCTATACTATTTCGGGAAATCTTTCGACTACTAAAGGAACTGTCACTTATGATGGATTAACATTAACTCAGTGTTTGAAAATGGAAAGTGCTACGACTATAACATTCACAACAACACAAGCAAGCACGTTGACTCTTGTAATGAACACATCAACTACTGACCCAACTGCACAATTAAAAGTTGACGGAACAAATTACACTAATGCATCTGGTGTAATTACAATATCTCTTGCTGCTGGAAGCCACACGATTGCAAAATCTAATTCAGCAAATTTATTCTACATCAAGACAGCATATGCTACATTAGGTCTTTCACAAAACCTTGAAACTCCAAAACTGACTTTGTATCCAAATCCTGTATCGAATAGCTTATATTTGACTTCGAATCAAAAAATAGAAAATGTATTAATTTATAACATTACAGGTGTATTAGTAAAAAGTATCTCTAATAATCCTGAAAGCATTGATGTTAGCAATTTAAATTCAGGAAGTTATTTAGTAAAAGTGACTACCAATGAAGGTTCATTTACTCAAAAGATTATTAAAAAATAAACAGTTTTTAGATTCATTTCCAACCTCGCTTGAAGTAATTTAAGCGAGTTTTTTTTAAAAATAAATTGAACAAAAAGAACTCCAATCTTTTTTCGACGAATAAGTCTTGAAATACTATAAGTCCGATTTTATTGAAAGTGACGGCACAAGATTTCCTTTAGCAAAAAAAAGATATTCGAATCTATTGCCGGACGATGAGTCATAAATTAAAAGACAAAATCAGATATAAAACTGTTACAAACAAAAGAGGCTGTCCGAAAAGTAATTTTTGGACAGCCTTTTTATAAATTTTTGAGAATGAATTTAGAAGCTAAATCCTAATCTAGCATAGTAGTAGGCACCGCTGAATCCCATTTGAACTGCATCCCAATATCCTCCAGCTTCAACCCAGTCATCTTGTTGGTCTGGATAAATGTTGAAAATATTGTTTCCACCAACGCTTAATTTGAAAGATTTTGAAAGTCTAAAACCAAAAGTTAAATCAGTTACCATTTTTGCACTATAAGTATCTGTTGCTGCTTTCTTTTGATCGGCAAATGTACCATAATCAGCTACGTCTTCATACATTTGATAGTCTAATAGTTTCACTTCACTGAATCTGGTAAATGATAAACCAGCATTAAACCATTTTCGATCATACGTAAGGTTTAAACCAAATTTACTTTCAGGAGCTGATGCCAATAAGAAAGCCTTATCACGTTCTCCAAAGAAAGTTTGTTCATCAAGAGTTCCATTTTTAACCTTGGTAATTTCCATATGATTAATGTTTCCTGTTAGTGTCGCACCAAAAGAGTTTTCATCAAATTTCTTTTTCCAAGCTAATACAACATCTAAACCTCTTGTTTTAGTATCGGCTCCATTCACAAAAAACTGAGCTGCATCTACATTCAATCCTAAAGAAGTGGCATCAAAATAGCCTGTCAATACAATTCTGTCTTTTACATTAATCATATAACCGTCAATTGTTGCAGTAAAGTTTCCTTTAGTTACTGTAAATCCTAATGAGGCATTTAATGCTTTTTCTTCATTTAATGATTCTATGCCAAAAGCTTTGGTTACAGGACTATCATTGGCAGAAAGTAAAACTTCCGTTGCTCCTGAACTGCTAAAATTGGTAAAACCAGTATTGTAGTAAATTTGAGCTAACGAGGGGGCTCTAAATCCAGTACTGATAGATCCTCTCAAGTTAATATTGTCAGAAATTTTAAATCTTGAGGAAATTTTACCATTTATGGTGCTTCCAAAATCGCTGTAATTTTCAAATCGAAGGGCTGCACTCACAAGGAATTTTTTAGTAATATCAAATTCAGTATCTACATAGGCAGAGAAATTAGAACGTGATTCATCAACTTCATTTTTTGGACTATAACCAGGGAAACCTTGTGATCCGCCAGGTCTAGATTCTCCTGAAATTGGGTCGATTGGTGCGCTTTGAGTTAACGGGTTGGTTATTGGATTTCCATTAGTGTCATATGTTGCATAAGATCCAATTTCACCAGCAAAAATTTCGAAGTTCTCTGTTCTGTACTCAGCGCCAAAAGCAAGATTCATTCCTTCGAATATTGAAGTATAGTTTTTAGAAAAATCTAAATTTAAAGTGTTTTGACTAAGACTGTGTCCACCAGCATCAAACTGAGTTGGAGAAGCACTTTCTAGTGAAGCGTTTAAAGTTCCTTTGATGGTGTAATCAAAAACATTTTTACCATAAGTATTGCTTAAATCGATATTCCAACCACTAGCAGTTTTGGTTTTAAAACCTGCTACGATAGAATTGTCAATAATTATTGAAGTAATTCTTGGGGTGAAACCGCCTGGATAAATTGATTCAACCACTCTTTCTCCATCGTTTCTCGTAAAAGCATAAGCATCTGTATCTCTGTAATTTCTACCTCCGAAAGCATAAAAGTCAATTTTGTCAGTAACAGGAAGTGATAAATTTGCCATAAAATTAGCACCAGTAATACTAGCTTCACCAAAACCTTTTCTAAAATCGAATCCTGGTCTTAAGGTTTTTTCTTTGTTCAAAAACTCACCAGTAAGGTTTACATAGCCTCCTTTTTTGCCTAATCCGATTCCGTAATTTGCTGTGATTTTTGTAGAAGCACCATCAAATTCTTTGCTTTTGCCAAAACTGTTTCCATTTCCCTTGGTGTCTAATCTAAATAATTCTGTGTTTGCTGTTCCGAAAGGAAAATTGCCTTGAGCATCAGTATTATAAACCCCATAAGAAACAGCTCCTGTAAGTTCATTAATATTGTCGTTTAATACAATATTAATGACACCTGCTATGGCATCTGAACCATATTGCGCAGCGGCTCCATCTCTCAAAATTTCAATTCTTTTGATAGAAGATGCTGGAATAGCATTCAAATCGGTTCCTGTATTTCCTCTTCCACGAGTTCCAAAAAGGTTTATCAATGACGATTGATGTCTTCTTTTTCCGTTAATTAAAACTAAAGTTTGGTCAGGTCCCATACCTCTTAATGAGGCTGGATCTACGTGATCGGCTCCATCTGAACCTGATTGTTTGTTAGCGTTAAAGGAAGGAGCGACATATTGAAGCAGTTCATTAATTTCAATTTTTCCGCTTTGTGTTGTTACGTCTTTTACGCTAATAATATCAATGGGAACAGCTGAGTTTACTACAGTTCTTTTAGAATTTCTAGAACCTACAATTTGAACTTCATTTAGAACCTGTTCCGATTCTCCTTCTAATACAACATCTATTGTAGCATCAGTGGCTACTTTTGTAATAGATTTGAATCCAATATAACTAAAAACAAGAGATGCTCCTTCTTGAACTTTGATCTTGTAAGTTCCTTCAGCGTCTGTTGAAATTCCGTTTTTAGTTCCTTTTTCAAATACGTTTACTCCGGGTAAAACGTTACCCAAATTGTCTTTTACGACTCCTGAAATTTCTTTTTGAGCAAAAAGAAACGTGACGTTTAGCAACAATAATAGCAATAAAGTAGTTTTTTTCATAGATATACTTAGGTTAGTTTTAGTAATTGGTTGCAATTTAATGTTTTTTTAACAATATGATTAAAAATTATTTATTCTTTTGGAGACTATTGCAAATAAATTAAAATCAATATTTTAAAAAATGAATTTTTTAAAATGAAGTAATAATTCTGTTAAATCAATATTTAGAAAATAATAATATTGAAGGATAAATAGTTTCATTATGCCATCAAACATTTTTTTAATCTTATATTTGCACACTTTTAAACAAATTATCATATAATGAAAGCAGGAATTGTAGGATTACCAAATGTTGGAAAATCAACATTATTCAATTGTTTATCCAATGCCAAAGCGCAAAGTGCTAACTTTCCGTTTTGTACCATCGAGCCCAATATAGGAGTGGTTAATGTGCCCGATCCAAGAATCAATAAATTGGAAGAATTGGTAAAACCAGAGCGCGTTCAAATGGCGACCGTTGATATCGTTGATATTGCAGGTCTTGTCAAAGGAGCCAGTAAAGGCGAAGGTTTGGGAAACCAATTTCTTGGAAACATTAGAGAGTGTAATGCCATTATTCACGTTTTGCGTTGTTTTGATAATGATAATATTGTTCACGTTGACGGGAATGTAAATCCAATTCGTGACAAAGAAACCATCGATATCGAATTGCAATTAAAGGATTTGGAAACGGTTGAAAAACGTCTTGAAAAAGTAAATCGTGCCGCCAAAACAGGAAATAAAGAAGCTCAAGTAGAAAAAGCACTATTAGATAGGATTCGTGAAGCACTTTTGCAAGCAAAATCCGCTAGAACTGTAACTCCACAAAGTAATGACGAAGAAGTTTTGATGGAGACTTTTCAATTAATTACCACCAAACCGGTTTTATACGTTTGTAACGTGGACGAAAGTTCGGCCGTGAACGGAAATAAATATGTAGATCAAGTTCGTGAATTGGTGAGAGACGAAGATGCCGAAGTAATCATTCTTTCGGTAGGAGCAGAGGCCGATATCACAGAATTGGAAAGCTACGAAGAACGTCAAGTTTTCTTAGAAGATATGGGATTGACTGAGCCAGGAGCATCGGTTTTGATTCGTGCCGCCTATAAATTATTAAAACAACAAACTTATTTTACCGCAGGTGTGAAAGAAGTTCGTGCTTGGACTATCAACATTGGAGCCACTGCGCCACAAGCGGCAGGAGTAATCCACACCGATTTCGAAAAAGGATTCATCCGTGCCGAAGTGATTTCGTTTGAAGATTACATTCATTATGGTTCTGAAGCTAAAGCTAAAGAAGCTGGAAAATTCAAAGTCGAAGGAAAAGAATATGTTGTGAAAGATGGCGACGTGATGCACTTTAGGTTTAATGTGTAATTAAATGAAAAAAGTTTTATTCACTATTTTCTTTATTACATTGTTTAATAATGTAAATTTTGCTCAAAGCAAGTATAGTTTAGGAATTATTTTTGGGCCCAATTATACTAGTTTTAGAGGAAGTGATTTTGTTCAAGAAACTAAACCAGGATTTGGTTTTCAAGCAGGTATTAGTTTCGAATACAGAATAAATAAAAGTGTAACTCTTGGTACTGGCTTGAATTTAGAGCAAAAAATAATTCATTATAATACCGACTTTACAGTTGATTATATAAGTGAATTGGGGATTATTGAAAGGGATGTTATCAATGCCGAAACAAATAATAAGTATAAGTATCTTTCAATCCCTTTATTTTTGAAATATTGCTTTGGTCATAACAAATCTTATTTTGTTAGTGGAGGTGTTTTTATTTCGTTTTTGCAAAACTATCAAAAAGAGTCAAGTTTTGTAAATAAGAGTGGAGGTAGTATCCTTTACTCCTCTAATTCAATATATAATTTTCCTTTAGCCGAAGATGTTTCGGGAGATTATGGGGTTTCTTTTGGATTTGGAAAATCATTTGAATTAAATGATAAGAATAAAATTTCAATAGAAATTAGAGATAATTTAGGATTACAAAACACAGTTGATCGTACTTTTAATTATGGTATATCGGGAGTTGTTAAAACTAACTGTCTAAATTTAATTGCCGGTTGGTCTTTTGATTTGTAGAAAAAATATCTCATTTTTTATAAAACTGTTCAAGCAATTGGGCAGTTTTTTTTGTTTAATTTGTGTTTCAATTTTTATTACTTTTAGTCTAAAGAAAATACAAATGAAAAAACTTATTTTAATGTTAGGAATTCTAGCTTTCCTTTCTTGCAAAAGAGCCGAAGAGCCAAGAGGAATTACTTTTTATTTCGAAAATCCTCAACCCATAAATGATGCGGAATTGTCCAAAATTCCAAATAAATTTCAGGGATTGTTTGTGAATTCTGATTCTGTCTTTTTGAATATTAAAGAGAATATTATTTTAAAAGAATATTTTAACCGGTTCAAATTTCATAAAAAGGAGTTCGATTCTTTAAAACTGGATTTTGATCAAGTAGGGGACAAGTATATTTCAAAATTCAATCAAGATGTTTATGTGGCTAAATTTCTAAAAGATTCCATTGAATTTTCAAACAAACGAGTTGACACTTTTTTTATTTTTTCGAATACCCATAAAGCCAAACGATTTGATGGAAAATTGGTTCTTAACGACAAGGATTCCATTTTTTGGAAAATAAAATCAATTAGTTTGGAAAAAAACAGACTCAAAATCAAATTCATCTATTCTAAAGAAGATTTAAAAAGAATGGATTCGTTGACAAAAATAAAATCAACAATGATAGATTCTTCGTCTTTTATAATTAAACCTTCAAGAAATGAATTTAAACGTATTTTAAATTTAAAAAAACTTGGCGGAGAATTTGAATACAGAAAAGTGCAAAACAATTAATCTAGCTTAAAACAAAAAAATATGAAAATCATAGCCTTTGCAGGAAGCCCCAGCAAAAACTCCATCAATAAAAAATTAGCGACTTACGCTTCCTCATTGTTTGCAAATGCCGAATTAGAAGTATTGGATTTAAACGATTACGAAATGCCGTTGTTCAGTGTAGATAAAGAAGCTGTAATTGGGCAACATCCTTTGGCAAAAGCATTTTTGGATAAAATTGGAAGTGCTGATTTTTTAGTTGTTTCCCTTGCCGAAAACAACGGTAATTATTCGGCAGCATTCAAGAATCTTGTGGATTGGTGTTCGAGAATCAACGGAAAAATATTTCAGGAAAAATCAATGCTCTTGATGGCAACTTCTCCTGGAGGCAGAGGCGGAGCGAGTGTTCTTGAAATTGCCAAAAACAATTTTCCTCGTTTTAATGCCGATATAAAAGCTGTTTTTTCTTTGCCCAGTTTCAACGATAATTTTGATGTGGAAAAGGGTATGATTTCAAATAAAGAATTAGATGATCAGTTGAAGGAGATTATTAAGGGTTTGTAAATTTTTTTTGGCTCGAAAATTGTTTTCTGTTTTTTGAACCCAAAAACTATTCGTATGCAATCAGTAAAAAACAGCCTAAAAATTATAGGTTGGAACCTTTTAGGAATAATTAGTTTCTTTATTTTATACATTATCTCGGCACTATCAATTTCTATGATTTCGGTCAATTCTGATGTTTCTCAAAAAGATAAGCCAATTGAAATATTTATTTTGTCGAATGGCGTTCATACGGATATTGTAGTTCCCATAAAAAATGAAATTAAAGATTGGTCGAAAGAAATTCGTTTCCATCAAACTAAATCAAAAGATAGTTTGGTCAATTATCTTGCATTTGGCTGGGGAGACAAAGGATTTTATCTTAATACGTCTGAATGGTCTGATTTGAAGGCGATTACGGCATTCAATGCAGCTTTTGGTTTGAGTTCTTCTGCAATGCATACCACATTTTACAAAAAAATGAATGAAAACGCGAGTTGCAAGAAAATCAAAATTTCTTCTCAAGAATATCAAAAATTAATAACTTATATTTCTGAAAGTTTTAAATTGGATTCTGATCAAAATGTACAATGGATTTCTGGAAATTCTTATGGGAATAGAGACGCATTTTATGAGGCAAATGGTAGTTACAACTTGTTTTTTACGTGTAATACCTGGGCTAATAACGCTTTAAAAACCGCCAATCAAAAAGCTAGTTTGTGGACAGTGACCGATACAGGAATTTTTTGCCAGTATCAATAAATATTATTTGTATTTGCTAATTACTTTGTCAATAACTTTGATATTTCCCATTTTTTAATTTTGTCAAATTTCACTATATTAGCGCAAAATCACAAAATTTAAATGTCCGAACAAAATCAATATACCGAAGATAACATACGTTCCCTCGATTGGAAAGAACACATAAGAATGCGTCCCGGAATGTACATCGGGAAATTGGGAGACGGCTCCTCGCCAGACGATGGTATTTATATTTTGGTTAAAGAAGTCCTCGATAACTGTATCGATGAATTTGCGATGGGTGCTGGTAAAACCATCGAAGTAACCATTAGAGACAAAACCGTTTCGGTTCGCGATTATGGACGTGGAATTCCTCTTGGAAAAGTCGTAGATGTAGTTTCGAAAATGAATACTGGCGGTAAGTATGATTCAAAAGCTTTCCAGAAATCAGTTGGTTTGAACGGTGTCGGAACTAAAGCGGTGAACGCCTTGTCGGATTATTTTCGTGTAGAATCCGTACGTGACGAAAAGCAAAAAGCGGCCGAATTTTCGGCTGGAAATTTGGTTTTGGAGGAAGAAATTATCGATACCACCAAGCGAAAAGGAACCAAAGTTACTTTCACACCCGATGAAACTATTTTCAAAAATTACAAATTTCGAATGGAATATGTAATTCGAATGGTCAAAAATTATTGTTATCTCAACAATGGTTTGACCATTATTTTCAACGGTGAAAAATATTTTTCTGAAAATGGATTGAAAGATTTGTTGGAAGAAACCATCAGTGTTGAAGATTTAGAATATCCTATCATTCATCTAAAAGAAGGCGATATCGAGATTGCTTTAACGCATAGCAAAACCCAATATTCCGAAGAATACCACTCGTTTGTAAACGGACAAAACACCACGCAAGGAGGAACGCATTTGTCAGCTTATCGTGAAGCCATCGTGAAAACCATTCGAGAATATTATAACAAGCCTTTTGAAGCTTCAGATGTTCGAAAATCTATCGTTACTGCAATCAGCATTAAGGTAATGGAGCCTGTTTTCGAATCGCAAACCAAGACTAAACTGGGTTCTACCGAAATTGGTTCCGAACCCGGAATGCCGTCGGTTCGTACTTTCGTAAATGATTTTGTAAAAAATAAATTAGACAGTTATTTACACAAAAATCCAGAAACGGCCGATGCTTTATTGCGCAAAATTTTGCAGGCCGAAAGAGAACGTAAAGAATTGTCAGGTATTCGAAAATTAGCCAAAGACCGAGCCAAAAAAGCCAATCTGCACAACAAGAAATTAAGAGATTGTAGGGCACATTTGACCGATACCAAAAACCCGAGAAATCTTGAAAGCACGCTTTTCATTACCGAGGGAGATTCGGCTTCGGGTTCGATTACCAAATCTCGTGACGTGAATACACAAGCCGTTTTTAGTTTGCGTGGAAAGCCTTTGAATTCGTATGGAATGAGCAAGAAAATTGTTTATGAAAACGAAGAATTCAACCTCTTGCAAGCGGCTTTAGATATCGAAGACGATATGGAAAACTTGCGTTACAACAACATTGTAATCGCTACCGATGCTGATGTCGACGGTATGCACATTCGGTTGTTGTTGATTACATTTTTTCTCCAGTTTTTTCCAGAATTAATCAAGGAAGGACATTTGTATATTTTGCAAACACCACTTTTCAGGGTTCGAAACAAGAAAGAAACAATTTATTGCTATTCGGAAGAAGAGCGTAAAGATGCCATCGAAAAATTGAAACCAAAACCAGAAATCACCCGATTTAAAGGTTTAGGAGAGATTTCGCCAGACGAGTTCAAGAATTTTATTGGTGATACTATTCGATTAGACCCCATTATGATGGACAAAAACACTTCAATCGAGCAATTATTGTCTTTCTATATGGGTAAAAACACGCCAGACAGACAAGATTTTATTATCAAGAATTTGAAAGTGGAATTAGACACTTTAGAAGAAATTAAAATCTAAAAAAGATTTCAAAATAAATGAAAGACGAAGAAGACGATAACATCATTCCAAACGAAGAAAATAATTCGGAAGAGAATCCCATTGATGGAAATCAAGAAGATAGCGATGAGGATGGAATTATAAAAGTGGAAGCCAAACATTTTGAAGGCGGACATTTCTATGAGAACGACGAAAACGCAGAAGACACCATTACCAAGGTTACCGGAATGTACAAAGACTGGTTTTTGGACTATGCTTCGTATGTAATTTTGGAGCGTGCCGTTCCGGCTATTGAGGACGGTTTCAAACCCGTTCAGCGTAGAATTATGCACTCGCTCAAAGAATTGGATGACGGTCGTTACAACAAAGTGGCGAACGTTGTTGGACACACGATGCAATACCATCCGCACGGAGATCAGAGTATTGGTGATGCGATGGTGCAAATTGGACAGAAAGAATTATTGATAGATTGCCAAGGAAACTGGGGAAATATCCTCACGGGCGATGGAGCAGCGGCTTCTCGTTATATCGAAGCCCGTTTGTCAAAATTTGCTTTGGAAGTTTTGTATTCGCCAAAAATTACCGATTGGGGCGTTTCCTATGACGGTCGTCGTGCCGAACCGAATAATCTTCCGGTGAAGTTTCCGTTGCTTTTGGCACAAGGAGCTGAAGGGATAGCGGTTGGTCTTTCAACTAAAGTCTTACCCCATAATTTCAACGAATTAATTGACGCTTCGATTAAGATTCTGAAAGGGAAATCCTTTACACTCTATCCTGATTTTATGACAGCGGGAATTGCCGATGTGTCTAATTACAATGACGGAATGCGTGGCGGACGAGTTCGTGTTCGTGCCAAAATTGCGCAGTTGGACAAAAATACTTTGGTGATTACCCAAATTCCGTTTTCAACCAACACCACGACTTTGATTGACAGTATTTTGAAGGCCAACGAAAAGGGTAAAATCAAAATCAAGAAAATTGAAGACAATACGGCTGCCGAAGTCGAGATTTTAATTCATTTGTATCCCGGCGTTTCACCAGACAAAACCATTGATGCACTGTTTGCTTTCACGGCTTGCGAAACTTCGGTGGCGCCTTTGGGATGTGTGATTGAAGATAATAAGCCTTTGTTTGTTGGTGTTTCGGATATGTTGAAAATTTCGACTGAAAGAACGGTCGATTTGCTTCGTCAGGAATTAGAAATTCAATTAGAGGAATTAAAAAACAAATGGCATTTTTCGACCTTGGAAAAAATCTTCATTCGTGAAGAAATGTATATTGATTTCAAATTGTATTCTGATAGAGAATCGCTTTACAAATATATGTATGACCGATTTGAGCCTTTCAAAAAATCATTCGTTCGTGAAATAAACGATGACGATTTGCAGCGATTGACTCAAATTCCGATGATTCGTATTACCCGTTTTGATTCAGACAAAGCGGATGATTTGATTGCCAAGTTGGAAGACGAAATGAAAGAAGTAGAATACAATCTGGAGCATCTTACCGATTTTGCCATTGCATATTTTACCAAATTAAAAGAGAAATACGGAAAAGGACGCGAACGCCAAACTGAATTGCGCAGTTTCGATAATATTGAAGCAACAAAAGTAGCTTTGCGAAACACCAAACTCTATGTCAATAGGGAAGAAGGTTTCATCGGAACAGGATTGAAAAAAGACGAATATGTTACAGATTGTTCCGATATTGACGATGTAATTGTTTTTCTGCGTGACGGAAATATGATGATTTGCAAAGTCGATGATAAAAAATTTGTTGGAAAAGATATTATTCATGTGGCTGTTTTTGATAAAGGTGACAAACGCACGATATACAATATGATTTATCGTGATGGAAAATCGGGACCATCTTACATCAAACGATTCAATGTTTCGGGAGTGACTCGAGATAAATTATATGATTTAACCAATGAAACCAAAGGTTCTCAAATTCTTTATTTTACTTGTAATCCAAATGGGGAAGCCGAAGTAATTACGATTATTTTGCGCCAAATAGGAAGTATCAAAAAACTGAAGTGGGATGTGGATTTTGCCAACACAGCCATAAAAGGACGTGCTTCCAAAGGGAATTTGGTTTCTAAATACCCCATCAAGAAAATTGAAATCAAGGAAAAAGGAATTTCGACCCTGAAACCAAGAAAAATTTGGTTTGACGATACGGTTCAAAAATTAAATGTCGATGCCAGAGGTGAATTATTGGGCGAGTTTAGACCAAATGATAAGATTCTTGTGATTTCACAAACCGGAAAATTGAAAGTTATCATTCCAGAATTGGCCACTCATTTCGATGAAGATATGGTGGTTTTAGAAAAATGGCATCCAAAGAAACCAGTTTCGGCCATTTATTATGATGGCGAAAAAGAACGTTATTACATCAAACGGTTCTTGATTGAAAACGAAAACAAAGAAGAGACTTTTATCACAGAACACCCTAAATCACAACTTGAAATTGTTTCAACCGATTACCGTCCAGTTGCAGAATTGATTTTTGCGAAAGTAAAAGGCGTTCAAAAAGAAAATCAAACGGTTGACATAGAGAGTTTCATTGCTGTAAAAGGACTGAAAGCACTCGGAAATCAATTGACTACTGAGAAATTAAAACAAGTCAATTTGTTGGAGCCTTTGCCTTATGAAGAGCCTGAAGAAGTAGTTGCTGAGGATTTAGAAGTACAAGGCAATACTGAAATTGAGGAAGGAGAAATTCAACTCGACGATGACGGTCAAATTACTTTAAGTTTAGAATAAAAAAAGCTCCGAAAGGAGCTTTTTTTATGTGATTATCACAAATCTAAAATCTAAATTCTGCAATCTAATTTTTTTTTTAGTATTTACTCATTTTTGCATCGAGCATAAATTCTTCCACTTTATCTACCATATTGGCGCTTCCACAAAAGAATGGACATCTTTCGTGCAATGCGGTTGGAACAATTTCCATAATTCTAGAAAACCCATCTGAGGCTTTTCCACCGGCTTGTTCTGCTATGAAAGCAATAGGGTTGCATTCGTATAAAAGACGTAATTTCCCTTGAGGCGATTTGGTACTCGTTGGATACAAATAAATACCTCCTTTTATTAAATTTCGGTGAATATCTGGAGCTAATCCTCCAATATATCTAGAAGTATAAGGTCTATCGCCTTCCTCGGTTTGGCAATATTTGATGTAGTTTTTGACTCCTTGTGGAAAATGTATATAGTTCCCTTCATTTACAGAATAAATGGTTCCATCCTTTGGGAATGTCATTTTAGGATGAGACAAGTAGAAAGTTCCTATGGCGGGATTTAAGGTAAAACCATTTACGCCGTGTCCAGAGGTGTAAACGAGAACAGTTGAGGTTCCATAAAGTACATATCCTGCAGCAACTTGTGCAGTTCCTGGTTGTAAAAAATCTTCTAGTGTTACTGGAGTTCCTACTTCTGAAATTCTTCTATAAACGGAGAAAATGGTTCCTACAGAAGCATTCACGTCAATATTTGAAGAACCGTCCAATGGATCCATCAGAATGACATACTTATTGTTATTGCTGTTGTCATTTCCTTTAACGGTTATGTAATCGTCGTTTTCTTCAGAAACAATACCACATACAATTTCTCTATTGATTAGTGTTTTAATAAAAACCTCATTGGCATAGACATCTAGTTTTTGCTGATCTTCGCCTTGTACATTTTTCTCTCCGACACCTCCAATAATATCCACCAATCCAGCTTTGTTCACTTTGTAGCTGACTACTTTTGCGGCCAATTTGATGGAGTTGAAAATGCGCGACAATTCGCCGGATGAATATTGAAATTCCTTTTGATTTTCAATAATAAATTCTCCTAAAGTTAGATTGTTTTCTTTCATTTGAGTTTGGTTTAGTAGTAGTTGTTTTGATTTTATGGTTTGATATATTTTATGATATCGAGTTTGGTTTTTTTCAATTCTTCTACAGCGATTTTTGCCACTTCGGTAGCTCCTTTTACGCAAAGATGGGTGTCATCGGCTTTATCTTCTTTGTAATAAGGTATTTCACCAGCTTTATAATGCAAATGTAATTGTTTTGATTTCTCAGGACCATACGATTGCTCTAATAATTCAGTCAAATATTCCATATCGATGAAGGGAACGTTATATTCTTGAGCAACCAAGCGGGCTTCCATTGTATATTCGCCGTGCGTAGAAATCAAAACGCCTTTTTCATTGAAATTTCTTCGAACGATTGAAGAAAAGATAATTGGTGTTGCTCCCTTGGCTCTAGTTTCTTCCACAAATCGAATCAAATTGTGTCGGTAAGCCGTGTGTGGGTTGGTGTAACGGGTTGAATCTTTTTCTTTTTGGTCATTGTGGCCAAATTGAATAAAAACATAATCGCCTTTTTTTAAAGTTTTTAGAATATCATCCCAACGTTTTTCGTTGATAAAACTTCGGGTGCTTCTACCATTTACGGCTCTATTGTCGATAGTGATGTTGTCATTAAAAAAAAGCGGCAACATTTGTCCCCAACCGCGCTCTGGATTTTCTTCAGGTTTTGTTTTATTCGCCATTGTCGAGTCGCCAATGCCGTAAATAGTTGGTTTTTGTGCAAAACAGTTTAGTGAAATTAACAATAAAAAAAGTGTAATGAATTTCATGGTATTTAGTTTTTGAGTTTTAATTATTTATTTGATGGCGGTTGGAATAGTGGCTTTTGTTCCAATAACGACTTCGTTTGTAGTTACATTTTCAGTGTTGGTTATTGTCATTCCGTTTTTGGCCGATTGAATGTTGATGTTGTCCAGTTTGATGTTGGCTACTTTTTTGTCGGGGTATCCTTCAATCACGATTCCGGTATTAGTGGCTTCAAGGCAACTGATATTCGAAAAAGAAACATCGGAAATTTTAGTGGGAAATAATCCGCTGCCTTCTCCGTGATAATTGGCGGTAATGTAAAGACAATCTTCCACTTTTCCGAATGCCAGGTTGTTGAAATAAAGGTCTTTTACATAAGCTCCGCGATCTGAATTGGTTTTGATGTAAATGCCTCTTTTCAAATAACCACGATATTTGCTGTTTTCGACATATACATTTCGAACTCCGGCCGACATTTCGCTGCCAATGACAATGGCGTGAAGTCCTTTGAATTCACAATTTCGGATAACGATATTTTCAGATGGGGTGTTTGAATTGCTACGACCTTCGTCATCTCTTCCTGCTTTGATGGCCACATTATCATCGGCATTGTCAAAAAGAACATTCTCTATTAAAATATCGCTGGAATATTCAGGGTCAACGCCATCATTATTGTTGTTTTGGGCATTGTATTTGACGCCACGAATGGTGATGCTTTTGCTTTTTAGCAAATGAATGCACCAAAAAGGAGAATCTTCAATCTTGACATTTTCTACCAGAATGTTTTTCGAATTGAAAAACTGGATCAATTGCGGTCTTAAATAATGGCCTTGACCAAAAATCCGCTCCTTGACAGGCGTGTTTTTATGGTTCATTTCTCGGCTCAATTGTTGGTCATTCTTTTCGAGAGGTTTCCATTTTATCCAAGTGTTTTTGGCTTCTCCATCGATAATTCCATTTCCGGTAATGGCGATGTTTTCAACATTGTAGGCGTAAATCAGTGGACTGTAATTATAAAGTATGGTGCCTTCCCAACTGGTCAAAACCAAGGGATAATCTTTTGCATTGGAACCAAATCTAATTTTGGCACCGTCTTCCAAATGCAGGTTTACATTACTTACAAAATGAATGGGACCATTCAAGGTGTAAACTCCTTTCGGGACGATGATGGTGCCTCCGTTGTTTTTTTTGCAAAGTGCCATTGCCTTATCAAACGCGGGTTTGGCATTGCTGATAGAATCGCCTTTCGCACCTAATTTGGTGACCACAATTTGATAAGAAGGAATTGTGGGTAATTGAATACGTTGGACAATTTCATTGACTTTGTCGGTCGGAAAGCTATTGTTTTGGGCAAAACAATGGAATGAAATCAGCAATAGAGCAATAAATTTATATTTCATAATTTTCATTTTTTAATTGAATACATTTCTTTTATGGTTTTCGAAAAATCCAAGCCCAGGATATTTTCCATCGTGTATTTTTTGGCTTCGGCTCTTTTTAATTGATGCGACCAAGCCACTCTTTTTTTGGGTTGAAAACCTGCGCCAGTACATTTGTATTCGCCATAAAAAGTTGTTTTTTCGGCATCGGGTTTAGACCAATTGTGCCAACCTTCGGGTCTGACGTGTTTGCCCATTTCGCAGTTCATAAAGACTGTTTTGGCAAAATTTTTCCAAGGTCTTCCAAGATATACTTGTGTTGTGTTTTCATCGGCTGTGAGTTTGCAATTTTTGAAAACATAACCAAATGTAGATTCTTGTGGAGTGGATGCGGCTGTAATATAAGAATTTTTTTTGCTGTGAATCGTGCAATTTTCGAATAGAGTAGTGGCATCTCCAAAAATAAAATCGGTGGTACCTTCGATATAACAATCTTTAAAATAATTCACTGCTCTTCCTGCCGAAGTAAAAAGTGTGTCTTGATTTCCCAATAAAGAGCAGTTGTTGATAATCGCCCTGTTTGCATTTATATTCAAGGCAACCGCTTGACCAACTGTTCCAGCCGTGTTTTGGATGGTCAAGTTTTCGGCATAAAAATCATTGCCTTCTATCAAAACGGTATAGGAATTAGATGTGCCAATTCTGATGTTACTTGGTTTTCCTGAATAATCATCATAAGTTATGATTGTTTTTTCTCGGCTTTCGCCAATCAATGAAATCTTCGGAAACAAGGCAGGAATGATTAGTTTTTCGTAGTAAACGCCATTTTTTATGAAGAGGGTAACTCTTTCGGAAGGAAGTCCTTTTACGGCGTTTATGGCTTCTTGAATGGTAGTAAAATCGCCGTTTCCGTTTTTGTCAACGACGATTTTATATTTGTCTTTTGGAACAATTGTAGTAGTAGAAACTGGTATTTCAGTTACAATTTTAGTTTTTTTTTCCAGGCTGGATATTTTTTCAAAACATCATTTGGTTTGCTGGTGTACCAATTGTAGCCCGTTCTGCGCTCTTGTCCTATTTCAAAATAAGATGCTTTTTTGATTCCGTCTCTGTCACAGAAAAAAGGAGTATTGTCAGTAAGTTCCATAAAACGTGCCCACAACGGTTCAGCATTCGGGTCTTTGACTAATACTTTTTCCATAATTTTACTGTTAGGAACAGGAACACGATCTTCTCTAATACCTGTGATTTTTGTTTTTTCGAACCAAGCCACCGCACTGTTTACCGCATTTATAACTTCTGGAGATGGATTTTCGATAGACATCAATAGCTGCACAATTTTAACCGATTCTTGACCACTCAAGGAAGCCAGTTCATAAGCTCTGGCATTGGCTGGAAGCAAAGTCACTTCGTCGTGTTGCGCACACCAAGCGGTCAAAACACCATTTTGTTTGTATTGTGATTTTATGATGCAATCAATGCCTTTATTGAATGCTATTTTTGCTTTTTCGAGAGTAGATTCAGTCGGTTTTATGGAGAAATAATCGGTTTTGTCGATGCATTCTTTTAATACCATTAATATGTTTGCCATTGAATCATCATTGTAGGTGATGTGGGTGTAATATCCTTTTTTCAACGGATAAAATTGTGGCCAACCACCGTTTGCATATTGCGCTTTCAGCAAATAATCAAATCCGGCTAGAAAGGCAGCTTTGTATCTTTCGTCTGGAGTTTGAGCGTACATTTTTGACAAGAACAACATTTCTTGCGTGGTGGCCCTGTTGTCGGTTGTAATTTCCTTTGTGTCGGGTTTTAGGGCAATTAGTTTTTGCTTTTCAACCTCGCTCAATGGATTTTGCATTTGGATATTTTTGGGCCAACCACCAATATTGCGTTGGTACAACAATACATTTTCGGCAACGGCTTTTGCTTCGGCTGTTGCAAACCAAGCGGGTTCTGATTTATTGATGATATCAGGCCATTTTTTGTTGCTGACTTGGGCATAAATAGTTGTATTTAATACCAAGATTAAGGCAAAGACAAGCGCTGTTTTTAATTTTTTCATTGTAGAAATTTATTTTGTTATTCTAAACCAGTCAATTCGAACACTTCCAGCATCGTTTATGTTTCCATTTCGAAGTGCCAAAAAGCCTAATTTTGCTCCAATCCATTTACCTTCTCTTGAAGTGAAATCAGTTCCAACGGCAGTGAATTTTTTGCCGTCTTCACTGTAGAAGAAACTGCAAATTCCACCTGCTTTTACTTTTACTTGAAGGTAAAAAGTAGTGCTTTTCAATTTAATGGATTCACTTTCTTTTTCTGCACCTTTTTTGTCGGCATTTTTGCAGATTACTTGGGATATGGATAATTGTCCTGCTGTTTGTTTTACTTTCAAATAGCTGTAATCCAATCCCATTATTACCAAACCGGTTTGTTCATCGTCGAAACGGGCATTAAAAGTCATTTTTGTAGTTGCAGTAAATTCATCGGCAGGAAATTTTTGCAATAATAAATTCCCCACATCGAATAAATTGATGTAATTTTCAGGTTTTGGACGACAATACATCGTGTAATACCCTATCGTGGAAGGAAATCCCCAATACACTTGTTGATTGGCGTGCCATTGCCATTGCAATCCTAATTTTGGGCTATTGAATTCATCTGATTCTGGTGGAGTGGAAATAGGATATTTTTTTCCAACATTTGGCTTTTTGTAAGTTGCTACTGGTTCGCCAGTTCCATCACCATCTTTGTCGGTTCCGATTACTGGCCAATCTTTAATCCATTTCATAGGTTGCAAATGAACGACTCTTCCATAAGCAAATTTGTCTTGAAAGTGGAAAAACCAATCTTCTCCAGTTTGTGTTTGCACCCAAGCACCTTGGTGTGGACCATTCACTTTTGTTTTTCCTTGATCTAAAACTTTTCTTTTTTCGTAAGGACCCCAAATATTTTTTGATCTTAAGACGGTTTGCCATCCTGTAGGAACACCACCTGCAGGTGCAAAAACATAATAGTAGCCATTGCGTTTGTATAATTTTGGACCTTCGATGGTGGCTTCGCCATCGTGACCGTCAATAATGATAACATCGTCATTGTAATTGGCAGAAGTTCCTTCAGGATTTAGACTACAAATGGCCAAAAGGCTTTTGAAACCCGCTCGGCTTCCGGCATAAGCATAAGCAAGATAGGCTTTGCCATCTTCATCCCATAACGGGCAAGGATCAATCAGACCTTTTCCTTCTTTGACCATAACGGGTTCAGACCAATCACCTTTTGGGTCTTTGGTTTTAATCATATAAATACCGTAATCAGGGTCGGGATAATAAATATAAAATTCCTCATTATGAAATCTAATGGACGGAGCCCAAACACCATTTCCGTGTCCTGGTTTGTCATAAACGTCGAAAGGAGGTTGCTTTTTAAGCGCATAATTAACCAATTCCCAATTGACCATATCCTTGGAATGCAAAATGGGCAAACCCGGGATACAATTGAAAGAGGAGGATGTCAAATAATAATCATCGCCAACACGAATGGCATCTGGGTCAGAATAATCGGCATTGATGATGGGGTTTTTATAGGTTCCGTCTCCATTGTCGGCCATCCAAACTTGTGAACGATTGGTTTCGCTTTTTTCTTGTGCTATTGAGTTTTGAAGTGCCAAACTGCACAAAAAAAGCGAAGTTATTTTTATGAATTTCATCTAGTTAAGCGGATTATCTATTTAATTCTAAAGCTGCCAAAATAAACGGTCCAGTTGCTTTTGGATCATTGTCTTTTTTCTTTTCATTTACATAATACTCATAAGAACCGTCTCTGTAAGGTGTTCCTCCAAGTCCTGCAACGGCGCATACATCAGTAATGGTAATTGTCCCGTCGGCGTCTATTTTCATCAATTTGGTTGTCAAACCATCAAAAGCTTTGTTGGCCAATTTTTTGTATTTTGAGGGTAAATATCCTTTGTTAGCTCCTTTTGCGAAGGCATAAGCAAACATTGCAGAACCAGAGCCTTCTAAATAATTACCTTTTTCGCCAGCTTTATCTGTTACTTGATACCATAAACCTGTTTTTTGGTCTTGGAATTTAGCCAAACTAGCCGAAACATTGTTTAAATAGCCAACCAATTCTTTTTGTTTTGGGTGGTCTTTAGGGAAATAATCTAAAGCATCTACAAGTGCCATTGCATACCAACCCAATGCTCTTGACCAGAAATTGGGTGAGTTTCCAGTTTCTTTGTTTGCCCAAGGCATTAATTTTTCAGAATCCCAACCGTGGTATAATAATCCTGTTTTTGGATCTGTTGCGTGTTTTTGAATTTCTTCGAATTGTTTGGCAACGTCATCTAAGTTTTTTCCGTTTTCGAAAGTAGCAGTGTATTGAGCATAGAATGGTTCTCCCATATATAAACCATCAAGCCACATTTGGTTGGTGTAAATTTGTTTGTGCCAAAACCCACCAGAAGTTGTTCTAGGTTGTCCTTCTAATTGTTTTTTTAGCGTTTGCATGGCCACTAAATAGCGATTGTCTTTTGTTTCTTTATATCTATTGAATAATAATCGTCCTGGTAAAACCAAGTCGATGTTGTATTTTTCTAATTCGTAGGTTTTGATGGAACCATCTTCTTGAACTAAAATATCTACATAATTTTTCACATAAGCAGCATATCTAGGGTCTGGATTTTTTTTGTACAAATCTTCAAATGCGTGCAAAACTAAAGCGTGCACATAGTCCCATTTTGGAGCTTTTGCATTGTCAATCATATAGCTTTCTGGGTGACGTTTCATCAACGTCAAAGCCATTTTATCAGACCATTTTGCATTTTTTGCAATTACAATATTTTGGTTTTCGACAATTTTAGCAGGTTCTTGGGCTGTAGTTTTGCAACCAAGAAGTGCTAACGAAATAAAAAGAGTTGTGGCCTTTAAGGTGTTTAGTTTTTTGTTTAACATAATTGTGTTTTTAATGTTTATATTTTTATTTTTCTAATTCAATTGCAGCTAGAAGAAAAGCGCCCAATCCGTGTGAATTATCTACTTTTATTTTTTCACTTATATAATATTCATAAGAGCCATCTCTATAAGGATTTCCGCCTAATCCTGCGCTTGCACAAACTTGTGTGATGTGAATTTCTCCATTGGCATCTATCTTTATGAGGTTTTTGATTAAACCATTAAATCCTTTATTTGCCGTTTTTCCGAAAGAAGTTGGCAAATAGCCTTTGTTTACTCCTTTTGCTATGGCATAAACCAACATTGATGAGCCAGAAGCTTCTAAATAATTCCCTTCTCTAGTTGCCAAATCAGGAATTTGAAACCATAAACCTGATGAATCTTGATATTTGCTAACAGCTGTCGCCAATTCATTCAAATATTGTACCAATTCTTTCTGTTTTGGGTGGTCTTTTGGAAAATAATCCAATGCATCGACTAAAGCCATTCCGTACCAGCCAAGAGCTCTTAACCAAACATGTGGTGCAGTTCCTGTGGTTGCGTTAGCCCAAGGCATTTTTTTACTTTCGTCCCAAGCATGAAAATACAAGCCTGTTTTTTTGTCAAAAGAATGGTAGTGCAACAATTCAAATTGATGGGCTACATCGTTTAGTTTTTCGCCTTTTTCAAATTCAACAGTGTAACGAGCATAAAAAGGTTGTCCCATATATAATCCGTCTAACCACATTTGGTTGGGATAGATTTTTTTGTGCCAAAAACCTCCTGATGGTGTTCTTGGATAATCATCGAAATTTTTTCTTAATGTTTGTAAAGCAGTAAGGTATTTTTGTTCTTTTGTTGTATTGTAAAGATTGAAAAGTATTTTACCAGCATTGATAAAATCGATATTGTGATCTTTCGGGTCAAATTTTTCGAATGTTCCGTTTTTATCAATTAATTTATCGGCATAACCTTTTATATAATCGTAATATTTGGGGTCTTTAGTTTGGTTGTATAGTTTTTCATACCCTGTTAAAATCATTCCAATTTTGTAATCCCATTTGGGTGCTGGATGATTGTCTATTTGCCAAGCTTCGGGATGTCTTTTCATAATGGACAAAGCCATCCTTTCGGACCATTTTAATTGATCTGAAATAATAGTTTCATTTTTAGTTTCCAATGTTTGAGCATTAGCATTAAAAAATAATACTAAACCCATACAAATGAATGTGTTTTTAAGGGTTTCCATAGGCTAAAGTTTGTTCTTTTTGTTTAAAAAAACTAATTTTTCATCTAAATATTTCATGAAGGCTTCCTTAGATTTTATACCGTCTTTCTCTTGTTCCCAAGTGGCTAAGAAATAATATGAATTCAGTTTTGTAGTAGGTTTGAAAACTAAAAGATAATCCAATTCAGTGTTTTCTATAGATTCCACAGTATTAATTTCATAAAAAATAGCCATTCCCAGTTGATCAGGAATTACTGATTGTGTTCCGTAAGTGGCGATATATGCCCATTTTTTGTTGACACTTTCTTTTTTGAGAAATTCAGCGTTTTTTTGTTTTACAATTCCAGTACAAATTCCTTTGATTTCTTTTGAAGCTTGAATGGTGTGTTTTGTATAGCGCTGGTCTGGAATAATGGATAACTTGGATGTAAAATCAATTTTATCGGAAGCCGTTTTCCAACCATAATAATTTATTGTAACAGTAGATTCGCTGACTTTATTTTCGACTTTAGCAAGGGTAGAATCAACTTCACGGAAATGTAATTTTTCATTGTTCAAATACCGATTTATAGAACCAATTCCGATTCCTTTTCCAGAATTCAAAATATCGCATCCCCAATCTTGCATATTATGATAGGAATCAGAACCTACCTGACCTACTAATGGTAAAATCACGGCATCGGTTTTTTTTCCGAAAATATCAATCGCATTCCTCCAATCTAAGTACAAACGATAGGCTATTTTGTTGCTTTCCCATCCAGGCCCTTCATATCGAATAATTTCTAAATGGTCGGTTTGTTTTGGAGCTATTTTTAGGCTTTGAATGTTTTTAAAAGTTCCCCCAATATATTTATTGCCTTCCCATTTTCCGCCTTCTTTCACCGAAATTTCAGCATAGGTTTTTGAATCTTTACTTGAAGATTTATTGGTTTGGGCAAGGCAGGTATTAACGCCTAATACTAGTAAAGTTGCGACTATTTGTATTGTTTTCATTTTATAAATTTCATTTGAATATTTTATCTAAAAAATGAGTCGTGTACTTTATAGTTTCATCAAACCAAGGGTTTAGGAACCAAAAGGAGTGTGGCGAATTTGGAATGGTTTGGATTTCGCTGTATATTCCATATTTATTGAGTATTGCAATCATATCGTCTCTTCCAGCGTGAAATCTTGGGATACTGCTACAAATGAATAGGATAGGAGGTGTGTTTTTGTCTGCTTGATTTAATGGAGCCGCTTGTTCCCAAATGGAGGGGATTTCTTCATAACTTCCACCCAACCACAAGCCTGCCACTTTGCCTTCTACCGATTCTCTGTGCTTGAATGCCAATGTACCATCTACGTCCACAATTGCATTAACTTTTGAGGAAAATTTGCTAACAGTTTTGGAATCTTCAAATTCTTTTTTACCATTTGTAGTTCCTATCAGAGAAGCCATTTGTCCACCAGAAGAGCAACCTAAAACGGCCACTTTAGTGGTGTCAACATTAAATTTTCGTGCATTTTTTTTGATGTACTGAATGGCATTTTTGACATCAAATATTGCAGCAGGATAAGGTGCTTCCATTGATAAACGAAATTCAATATTAAAACAAGAGTACCCTTTTGAAGCCATTTCTATGGCAAAAGTTTCCATCTGAGATTTATTGCCAGATCTCCAACCACCACCGTGAATGATAACAATTGCAGGGTTTTGTTTCTTGGTTTTATTGTAATAAGCATCAAGATGAAGTTCTCGATCTTTTATTTTTTTATAAACGATTTCTTTTTTCTGGTTTACGGTTTCATAGCTTCGAGTTGGTACGTAGCTAATGTAGGGGTGGTCTTTTTTGACTTTGTCGTAAACACTTTTTACGGTATAAGTGGTGTCAACAGGAAAGTGGCTTTGCGCAAAAGCAACTTTGGTAAAGAGTAAAAAAAGGAATAGTATTTTTTTCATTGAATGGATTAATTATTCGGATTCTTTACAAGTTCTCCATTGATATAGGTGTCAATGAAATTCAAATTAGTTACATTTTCAATCGAAAACGGTGTACCTACTTTTTCTATAGTTACATTTTTGAAAGTGATGTTTTTGATTGGCGATTCTTTGTATCCTTTGGCAAGAATGCTATATTTTCCAGCATTTTTTACTTTTACATTTTCTAATGAAATGTTTTCAATTCGAGGGATAAAGTTTCCAGTTTGGTTTCCGTGAACATTATAAAACATATCAACTTTTACTATAGCTTCACGAACTTGTCCAATTTCTATATTTCTAACATAGAAATTTTCGATTAATGCACCTCTTCTTGAATTGGTTTTTAAACGAATTGCCACATCAAGGTTTGGACTATTCATAACGCAATTTTCTACATAAACGTTGCTAACTCCAGCAGATATTTCGCTTCCGATAGTAACACCACCGTGTCCATCAAACATTGTACAATTTTGAACTATTATATTTTCACTTTTTATAGCAACACGTCTTCCATCGGCATCACGACCTGCTTTTATAGCAATACAATCATCGCCAGTATCGAAAGTACAATTTTTAATGATTACATTTTTAGAATATTCGGGATCACAACCATCATTGTTAGGACCATGACTTCTTACTGTAACACCATCAATGATAACATTTGTTGATTTGATAGGATGAATTACCCAAAAAGGCACATCTTTGATAGTTACGTCTTTCAAAAGAGCATCAGTACATTCAAAGAATTCTACACAATTGGGTCTTAAGTAATGACCTTCGCCAAAAATACGTTTTTCTACTGGGATTCCTTCTTCGGCCATATCTACTAATCGTTGTCTATTGAGCGGATCTGACTGACTTGGGATTCCTTTTTTCCAACCATAAGAACCACCACCGCACCAAGGCCACCAATTTTCTTTTGTAGCTTGACCATTAATAATTCCTTTTCCGGTTACTGCAATATTATGTTTTTTGTAGGCATAAATTAATGGTGAATAATTCATCAATTCAGTTCCTTCGAAAGAAGTATGTACGATAGGATAGTCTTTGGGGTTGGTGCTGAATAAAATTTCGGCTCCCTCCTCAAAATGTAAATTTACATTGTTTTCTAGATGTATTGGGCCGGTGTAATATTTGCCAGAAGGAACCAAAACAACTCCTCCGCCACTTTTTGAACAAGCTAGAATGGCTTTTTTTATTGCTTTAGTATTATCAAAAGTGCTATTTGATTGCGCTCCGAATTTCAGAATATTAAAGGTTTTGTTTTGGAAATTAGGAACTTTTACACTGTTAAGGATCGTTTCCATTTTGTTCCAAACTTGTTTTGTATCTGTGGTTTCTTGTGCTCTAGTTAAGGAAATTATTAAAAAGAAGAAACCAATAGAAAACAATACTGTTTTATTTAGTTTTCGTCTAATAATTTTGGTTTTGAAATTGTTCATATTTAGATAAAACTTTAGTTAATTATTAAAAATGCAATCGATTACGCAAACTTACAAATAAGTTTGGAATAAACAATATTACGCAGATTAAAAATATTAAATATAATTTATTTATTAAAAAAACTTAAATATGTAAATTATAAGTGTTTTAATAAAAAAAAGTCAAAAAAAAAAAATTTGCGCAATCGATAACGTATTATTTGGTAAATGTGGTTTATTTAAATTAGATTTACGCAATAATTTACATTTATAACTTAATATGGCTCGCAGAACTACAATTTATGACATTGCAAAAGAACTTGATATTACAGCGGCATCTGTCTCAAGAGCATTAAATAATAATCCCAAAATTAGCGAAAGTACTCGAAAACTGGTTATCGAGACTGCCGCCAAAATGAACTATAAGCAAAACAAACTAGCCTTGGCACTTCGAAGTGGTAAGAGTTTTAATGTTGGAGTCATTGTTCCTCGTATTGATAGTAACTTTTTTGCATCAGTAATTCGGGGAATAGAGGAAGAGTTATATGGACATAAATACAATGTAATTATTTGTCAAACTCACGAAGACGAAAAGAGAGAGTTTGAGAATATCAATACGCTATTGAATGCTCAGGTTGACGGAATATTAATGTCGGTCTCTAGTATAAGTTCACAAGATTTTAGTGTTGAAATTGATAGAATTATTAAAAGAGTTGTAGAAAAAAATGTTCCATTAATATTCTTTGATAGAAAGAAAAGTATTGAAGGAGTTAGTTCAGTTACTATAAATGACTTTGAAGTTTCTTATTTAGCAACCAAACATTTAATTGAACAAGGATGTACTCGAATTGCCCATTTCAAGGGAAATCAATTTTTGGAAATATTTAAAAATAGATTCGATGGATACAGACAAGCACTTATTGATAGCGGAATTGAATTTGATGAAAATTATGTGATTGAAACAAGAAGTACAATTGTGGAAGGTGCTAATGCTGTAAAAACACTGATGAAATTAAAGTCTCCGCCTGATGCTATTTTTTCTTCTGGTGATTTTGCTGCTTTGGGAGCAATTCAGCAACTTAAATCAGATGGTATTCGAATTCCAGAAGATTTTTGTGTAGTAGGTTTCGGAAATGAGCCTTTTACTGATTTTATGGAGCTTCCAATGTCAACTGTTAATCAGGTTCCATTAGAGATGGGGAAAATGGCAGCCAAAGTATTTCTTGAACGTATTAATAAAACTGGAAATTTAAAAGCTTCTAATCAGGTTGTGCTTACTTCGGAGTTAAAAATTAGAGAATCTTCATTGAGGGCTGAGGTTTATAAATAAAGTTCTTTTTAAGTAATTATTATAGATTTAAGGGTTAAAATAGTTGAGGTATTTTAACCCTTTATTTGTATTATTAATGGGTAAATAGTGTATTTTGAATTTTATTTTTTGAGGAGCTTAATGTTGTAAGGTTACTTTGTTTCTTGTTTTTCTTTTGTAGGACTATAAGGTAAATTAAAGTTCTTTTTTTTGTGTTGATAATTATGCTTTTTTTATGTTAATTAAGTTTGAATAATTATAGAATTATAAATAAGTTCGGTATTTTAATTATATTTTATAATTAAAATGAGTTTTTTTTATGATTATAAGTTTTTTTCTCAACTTTATTTTTTTTATTCAGAATATTGATTAAATTTGCGTAATCGATTGCATTCTTTTGTTTTTATGAATAATTTGAAAGTAAAAATAAATAAATGTCAATTTGTAAATCTAAGGTTAGAAGATTTTGAAAAAATCCGTTATTCCGTTGGTAAAGCATTGTTTTTGAATTCAAATCTACTTCAGTTAGAAAATTCGATACTATTTAAATGTGTAAATAAATATTAAACAATATCTTATCATTTTTTCATTCTATTTCGTGTTCAATTAAATAATTTAAAATAAATAACAGAAAACAAAATAATAATAACTAAATATTAAACTATGAATGTTAAATATGCATTTAAAAAAGGCAAAAGATTAAGTTTTGTCATTATGCTCTTCCTTAGCTTATTTATGATTAATGAGGTAGCTGCTCAAAATGGAACTACAATAAGTGGTGTGGTTAAGGATGATACTGGTTTTCCATTGCCAGGTGTGAATATTGTTGAAAAAGGCACTAGGAATACCGCTAGTACCGACTTGGACGGTAAATACAAATTAAAATTAACTACAGACAAAGCTGTTATTATAGTTAGTTATATTGGTTTTGATTCGCAATCTACTCCTGTAGCAGGTAAAACTGTAGTGAATGTGTCCTTAAAATCAAGTGCAGAACAATTAGGTGAAGTTAAAGTAGTATCTTATGGGTATGGAACCATTAAGAAAGAAAATTTAACAGGTTCGGTTTCTTCGATAACAGGAAAGGAATTGTCTAAAATGCCAGTAACTAACGTTGCGGAAGCATTGTCAGGAAGACTAGCTGGTGTTAGCGTAAAAACAGTAGATGGTGCTCCAGGCTCTGATATTGTAATTAGAGTTAGAGGTGGAGGGTCTGTTACACAAGATAATTCTCCTTTGTATGTAGTAGATGGATTTATTGTTAGTAATATTAATGATATTCCTCCAACAGATATATTAAGTATTGATGTTTTGAAAGATGCAGCTACTACTGCAATTTATGGGGCACAAGCATCTAATGGGGTGGTTGTTATTACAACTAAAAAACCAAAAGCTGGAAAAACAACTATTACTTACAACCATTATTCTCAATTGAATACTTTGCCTAATTACAAAAGGTTGGAAGTTTTATCACCTTATGAATTTGTGACAATGCAATATGAAACTGCTCGTTTGAAAGATGGAGTTAATTCTGGGGCAACTGTTAAAGCATTCGAAAAATATTTTGGTAAATACGATGATTTGGAATTGTATAAATATAAGAAAGCTAATGATTGGCAAGATGATGTTTTTGGTGGTGGAGCTATTTCATTTTTTAACAATATAAGTCTTACTGGTGGTAGTGAAACTACAAAGTTTTCACTTAGTCTGAGTTCTAATAAAGATGATGGTATTATTCAAGGATCTGGTTTAGATAGAAATGTAATCAATTTTAAATTGAATCACGATATTTCTAAGAAATTAAAATTTGACATAGGCGCTAGAATTACAAATAGAACCGTTAGAGGTGGTGGAACTTCAGGTAGTTCTCAATTGAGAATTAAGAATATTGTAACAGCTAGACCTACAAATGGAATTGCTGATGAGTTGGATCTTGATGCGGTTAATAACGATGGAAGTGATGATTATCAAGAGTTTTTATTAAGTTTGGTAAATCCAAATGACTTGGCTGAACAAGATTGGAGAAAAAACAAAGAAAATAGTTATGTTTTTAACGCTGGTTTAGGTTGGGATATTTTGAGTAACTTAAATCTAAAATCGGTTATTTCTACTAGTAATACTTTTGGTGATAAGTTAAGATTTTATGGTCCTAAAACTTCTTTATCTCAACAAGAAGGAAGTAGTTTGCCAATAGGAACTAAAGATGATTATAGAAATTTTTCTTACAGATTGACCAATACATTGAATTATGATTTCAAAAATATAGGAGAGCATCAATTAGGAATTTTGGCTGGTCAAGAAACCTATTCAATAGGAGGACAGGGTTCTCATGTTAAAGGAAGTTTGTATAGAGCATCCATCACTCCAGAAGAAATGTTTGCTGCTATGCAATTGGGAACAATAACGGAATATAGTACTTATGAAAGTACCAATGAAAATAGATTCTCTTTATTTGCAAGAGCAAATTACTCCTACAAAGACAAATACTTGTTTACAGCTACAGTGCGTCAAGATCAATCAAGTAAATTTGCAAAAGAAAATAGAGTAGGTTTATTTCCTGCCTTTGCAGCGGGATGGAAAATCTCAAGCGAGCCATTTTTGAAAGATTCAAAAATGATTAATGAACTTAAATTGAGAGTTAGTTATGGAGAAACTGGTAATGATAGAATTCCGGCTAATTCAACTGATTTAATATTTGGAGCTTCTTCAACTAGAGGACCAGGTTTTGGAAATAATGCTTTCAATACTTATTACGCTGTTTCAGGTAATACTTTATATAATCCTGATTTGGTTTGGGAAACAACAATTAACAGAAACGTAGGTTTGGATTTCAAATTTTTCAACTCTAAATTATCGGGTAGTTTAGATTTTTATAAAAACACAACCAAAGATTTATTGTTGGCTTCTGCTATCTCTCCTGTTTCAGGATTTAACAACCAATGGGATAATGTGGGTAGTACTTCAAATCAAGGAGCTGAATTGTCTCTTAGTGCTTATTTGATTGATAAAAAAGATTTTACATTGACAGCTAATTTTAATATTGGTAGAAACATATCTAGAATTGATGAGTTGGACGGAACACAAGAGCGTTTCATGCAATCAAACTGGGCAAGTACTGATTTGAAAGATAGAGATGATTATTATTTAGCAGTTGGAAAATCAGTTGGGTTAATGTATGGGTATGTAAATCAAGGGATGTACACAACAGATGATTTCGAAAGTTATAACGCAACAACTGGTAGGTATGTTTTAAAGGCTGGTGTAGTTGATGCTTCAGGAACTTTAGGAGTGTCTAGCATTAAGCCAGGTTACATGAAATTGAAAGATTTGAATGAAGATGGTGTTATCAATAGTAGTGATAGAAAAATTATAGGCGATGCTAATCCTACTGCTCAAGGTGGTTTCGGATTGAGTGGAACTTATAAAGCGTTTGATTTTTCAGCCTTTTTCAACTGGTCTTTAGGTGGTGATGTTTATAATACGGGTAAAATTGATTACAATCAATTGTATCGTTCTACTTATGGTAATATGTTGAACTCGATGAACTCAGCTAGCAGATTTACATATATTGATGCAGATGGTTCTTATACAGGTGTTGCAGGTGGAGTTGTTACTGACTTAGCTCAACTAGCTGAAATGAATAAAAATAAAACAATCTGGAGTGGAAATAATTCATTTGGAGGAGCAGGGTCAGCATCAGTTGTAGTGACGGATTGGGCTATTGAGGATGCTTCTTACTTAAGATTGAATAATGTTACTATTGGATATACACTTCCTATAAAAGATTGGAAAAAAGCTCCGATTAATAATTTAAGACTTTACGTTACAGGTAGTAACTTATGGTTATTGACAAAATATTCTGGATACGATCCTGATGTGAATTCTACAAGAAGCGATGGTTTTGCTGCATTGACTCCTGGGTTAGATTATTCTTCTTATCCTAAAACTGTTGGATTTACTTTTGGTTTAAACGTTACTTTTTAATCCTTAATAATTTTATCCTTTAAATTAACATATAATTTATTTATTATGAAAAATATAAAAAACATATTAATTATAGCTCTGGCATTTATAATGCATAGCTGTTCGGATTTTTTAGAGCCGGATTCCTTGTCAACTTTCAATTCAGAATATGTGTTTTCTAATGTTGATGATGCTAGAAAAGCTACTAATGCTATATATACTCATTTTAATCAAGATGCTTTTAGATCGAGATTGTCTAATAATATGACAGGAAATACAGATATCGAGCAAAATTTCGGTACATCTACATCTGATCGTTATCAAATTTGGAATTTAACGCCTCAGGTGACAAACGGAGATTTGAAAGTAGTTTGGGAAGAAGCTTATAAAGCTATTAGAGATGCAAATTTCGTTATAGATGGTATTAATGCTAGTGCTGCCTTGAATTCTACCGATCCTGCCATTAAAAGTAATATGAGACAGTTTTTAGGAGAGGCTTATACTTTAAGAGCTTATTGGTATAGTATGTTGGTGTTTCATTTTGGCGATGTTCCATTTATGACACAAGCTCCTAAAGCAGGTGTTGAATTTAATTTGCCTAAAGAAGATAGAAATGTAATTCTTTCAGCTGTAATTCAAGATATGATTAATGCTGAAAAGGATATGCAATGGGCCGATCAAACATCTTATGGTATCGAGCAAGTAAATAGAGAATATACTTTGGGAATGATTGCCAGATTGGCATTGCAAAGAGGAGGATGGTTCTTGAAACCCGATATGACAATGGATAGAAAAAGCGATTATTTAGATTATTATCAAATTGCTAAAGACTATACCCAAAAATTAATGACTTTAAAAGATAGAGAATTACCAAAAGATTTCAATCAAATTTTCTTAAATGAGTCTAAATTTATTGTTGCAAATCCAAAAACTAGTGATGTATTATTTGAAGTTCCATTTCCTATTGGTCAAGGAGATGTGGGTTGGAATATTGGAATTAGAGTTGATGCCGGTACTCATCCGTATGGTAGTGGGGGTAATTATATGAATATACCACCGTCTTATCTTTATTCTTTTGATACTAAAGACATTAGAAGAGATGTTACTTGTGGATTGTATTATTTAGATAAAGATTTTGTTCCACAAGTAGTAGGTATTGGTGCTATTGCACAAGGGAAATGGAGTAGAGAATATCTTAGTCCAGCTCCAGGAGCATCAACCAATAAAGGAACAGGTATCAACTGGCCGATGTTGCGTTATTCAGATGTGGTTTTGATGTATGCAGAAGCTGAAAATGAACTAAACGGACCTACAGCAGCGGCTCAATCAGCTCTAAAAAGAGTTAGAAAAAGAGCTTTTAAAGAAGTAGATTGGACTGATAAAGTGGATACTTATGTAGCTAACGTTTCAGGTAGTAAAGATAATTTCTTCAATGCAATTGTAGATGAAAGAGCATGGGAATTTGGAGGAGAAATGATTCGTAAATACGAATTAATCAGATGGAATTTATATGACAAAAAAGTGCAAGCCGCTTCGGAGCAGTGTAAAAAATATGCTGATGAAGCTAAAGCGGGTACAGGAACTTTGCCTGATTATATCTATGTTAAAAATGTTAATAATAGATTAGTTATTCTTAACTTAGATGCAAAACTAGCAATTGCTCCTGACGCAACTTGGACTAGAGTTTCTTGGTTGAATGCATTAAACAGTAGTACAGGTGCATTGGGATATCAAGATTGGATAACTAAAGCTTGGGCTAATTATACTTATCCTGTAAGATACATAATGCCACTTCCTGCTGTTGCTATCACAAATAGTAAAGGTTTATTGAAAAATGATGGTTATGGTTACTAAATGTTTAACACAAAAAAACACAAATATGAAAAATATAAAATTTATCCAAATTCTATTGCTGCTAGTTGGAATTATGACGATATTCTCGTGTAGTGAAAACGAAGGTGATTATCCACAAACCAGACTTTTTAGACCGGTTTTAAATAGTAATTTGATTTCTCAAAACAATGAAATTCAGGTAGATATGGCTAAAATGAAAGAGGCTGTTTCTTATGATATCGAACTTAGTCGTGATAATTTTGCTACAGTTATTATGAAATTTAATACAACTGAAAGCAAATTTCACATAATCAACTTATTATGGGATACAGAGTATCAAGTTCGTGCTACTGCCATTTCAGCTGATCCTCAATATAACAGTAAAGTTTCAGATTTAGGGTCAGTAAAAACTCAAAAGTTTCCTTCAATCTTGCAAGCTCCAACAGCTACTGATGTGATTGATGTTGCTGCAAAAATGACTTGGTTAACTGGTTTAGGAACTGGTGCTGCAATTACTCAAGTAAAAGTTTTTGCTCTTGCAGATGAAAGGTTAAGTAACCCTTTGTTTACCTATCCTGTTACTTCAGCAGAACAACTTTCGGGAACAAAGATTGTAAATGGTTTATTACCTTCTACAACCTACCAAATTGCAATTTATAGCGGAGAAGTAGTCAGGGGTTGGGAAAAATATACTACCAAAGTTGGAATAGCAATAGATGCTACCACTATAGATATTAGAGGGATAGCGCCAACTCCTACTTTATTATTTGATACTTTAACAGCTGCTGCCCCAGGGTCAACAATTATACTTGATGGTAATGTTACTTATGATATGAGTACGACTTATTTTTTTAATAAATCATTAACTATTAAAAGTGGTTATAGTTTTGGTCAAGGTGGTGCTATTGTTAATTTAGTCTCTAATTTTAATATATTGGCTGGTAGTAATGTAGGTTCTATTATTTTTGATGGAGTAATATTAACTTCTCCTGATACTTTAGCAGCCGCTAAATATGTTTTCAATATTAATCAATCTTCAACTATAGGCGAAATTACGTTTAATAATTGTAAAATGAGTAACTATAGAGGTGTATGTAGATTTCAGGCTAGTACAGGAACAATAGGGAAATATACGGTTAATAATTGTATTATAAATAATATAGGTGGTTATGGTGTTTTTAATGTAGATGTTGCTACTTGGACGGCAGGTGATGTTCTATTCAAAAATTCTACCGTATATCGTTCTGTAGTATTTATGGCTAGCAAAAGTACTTCACCTACAAAAAGTGTGACTGTTGAAGACTGTACTTTAAATGAGTTTGTTGCAAAAGCAGGAACTTGGTACAAATGGGTTAATGAAGTGACAAATGGCATTACAATGAAAAATACCATAGTGGGTCATGGTTATGACAGTGCTCCTGGAGGAACCGATTATGCCATTATTGGTTATGCAGGTTTAGCAACTACAAGTTGGACAATTACAAATACCTACTCAACGAGTGATTTTGCTTATGTTCCTCTTAATTTAAAGACAATACCAGGTTTTCCTAGTTTTGCTTATTCTAAAACAGTGACTAGCTTATGGAAAGATCCAGTAAATGGTGATTTTAATTTCATAGATCCTACTTTTGCCGGAATAAAAGATTCTGGTGATCCACGTTGGAGAAAGTAATATAACTTAGTTTAAAAAAAAAGAGATGCTTTAACAATGGTTTTTGCATCTCTTTTTTTTTATTTTTAATTAACCCAATAACCAAAATAATTATGAAGCACAATTTATGATTACTTTTTCTAGCGCTACTGTTTTCGGTATCGTTTATGCAAGCCCAAGTCAAGACTGATGTTTGGGGTTTTAAAAGGGAGATATCGTAGTTTTGAATACTAATGATGGTCAAAAAGTAGTTACAATTAAAAGGTTTTTCTAAACTAGAATTCTTATACAGATGGAATTTTAAAATAGGGCTTTTCTAGCCCTATTTTTTATTTCGCAAACAATTCGTGTAATAATTCGTATAAATACTTTGTTTTGTTGTTTAAATTATAAAAAACACATTTTTTTTTGTACATTCAGAAAATAGTAGTAATTTTATGCAATCGATTACAAATTTTTATAAACCAATTAAACCTTTTATTATGAAAAAAACTTTACTTTTATTTACTTTCGCGATGTTGTCAATAACAACAATGACAATTGCTCAAAATCGTACTTGGGAAATAGGAACAACCTCTACATCTTGGCCTGCTGATCTTGCCCAAATGACTACAGGAACGCAAGAAATTAATGGTTTGACTGTAGCTGCTGTTTCAGCTACTTTTGGAGGTATGGCAGTTGCTCCAGCTAGTATTGTTTTTAGCGACGGTTACGATCCTGAAAATGAGTGGAAATCTAACGGGAATAGTTCCATTACAGGTGCTTTACCAGCTAGACGATATTTTTCTTTTCCTGTTACAGGACCTTCTACTATTAAAGTTTGGTTTAGGGTTAATGGTACTGGAGCACGTGCTTGTCTAATAAGTGATGGAACAAATATTTTAGGTCAGATGACAGATGAAGATTCTACTAAACCACTACTTTTAACTGTTTCTTATACTGGAGCAGCAGGAACTATTTATGTGTATTCAAATTCATCGATTAATTATCATAAAATTGCTGTAACAGACGGTGTGCTTTCAAACAAAAACTTTCAAAAAGATTTGGATATAACTGTTTTTGCTAAGGACAGCAAAATCTATTTATCAAACATAAAATCTACTACTAAAGTGAACGTTTATAACGTTTTGGGTTCATTAGTTAAAACTGCACAAGTAGATGCTGATTCTAGTTTAGACATCAATAGTGGTATTTACATTGTAAATGCAAAATCTGCTGATGGAGAAAAATCGGTAAAAGTTATTGTTCAATAATAGTAAGTACTTTTAGCATATTAAAAGAGGATATTCAGCAATGAATATCCTCTTTTTTTTTGGAGGTAATGCAAAAAGAATAATAAAATAATACTTCAATTGTCAAGCAGTAAGCGTCTCAACAAACGAGAGCAACTAAATTCAGGCGATTCTAGCGTGACAAATAGCAAAAATTATAAGTATTAGAAACTAGTACAAACAAAAAGGTGGAAGAATTTTACTTCTTCCACCTTTTTAAATAAAAACTAAACAATAAACAATAATCTTCTATAAAGATACTCCTCTTTTCCAAGGAATAAATACATCTTGTTTTAATTGGTCAGCTTTCGTTTCTACGTTTCCGCTCGCCAATTCTATAATATAATCTACAATTTCTGCTCCAACTTCGGTAATGGTTCTTTCACCAGTAATCACAGTTCCCGCATTGAAATCGATAATATCCGACATTCTATTAGTTAATGCTGTGTTTGAAGCAATTTTCACAACGGGTGCAACTGGATTTCCCATCGGATTTCCTAAACCTGTTGTAAATAAAACAACTGTTGCTCCTGATCCAACCAATCCTGTAGTACATTCGGCGTCATTGCCTGGTGTGTTTAGAAGGTTTAAACCTGGTTTTGAAATATATTCACCGTAATCCAAAACATCTACAATAGGTGCAGTTCCACCTTTTTTAGAAGCCCCAGCAGATTTCATAGCATCTGTAATTAATCCGTCTTTAATATTTCCTGGAGATGGGTTCATATCAAATCCTGAACCTGCATCTACAACTGATTTTTCAAAAGCTTTCATCAAAGATAAAAACTTGTCTGCTTTTTCTTCGTCAACACATCGGTTCATCAATTCTTGCTCAACTCCACACAATTCTGGAAACTCTGCCAAAATAGATTTGGCTCCCAATGCTGCGAAAATGTCTGAAACAACCCCCAATGCTGGATTTGCCGATATTCCTGAAAATCCGTCAGATCCACCACACTCTAAACCAATACTTAGTTTTGTAAGAGGAGCAGGTTTACGTTCGATTTTGTTGGCTCTTTTAATGGCTTCATAAGAATCTTTAATCACCATTTGGAACATTTCATCGGTAGTTCCAATTTGTTGTTGCTCATAGATCAAAATTTCTTTATCACAATTTGGGCTAATTGCTTTCAATGCCTCTTTAAAAATAGATACTTGCAAATTTTGGCAACCCAAACTTAAAATAGTGGCACCAGCAACATTCGGATTGTTCACATATCCAGCAAGCAGTTTTGCCAACAATTCTGAATCTTGTCGAATTCCACCACAACCACCTTGATGATTGATGAATTTTACTTCAACATTATCTAAAAGATTTTCATTAGTATTTTTGGAAGCAACTTCTTCTACGCTTTTATCTTCAATTAAAGAGCGTAATAAATTTTTATATGAAACGTCTTTTTTGGGTAGTAGTTCGTTTTCGAAAATATCTTTCAGTTTTTCGATATTTTTGTTTTCACAAAAAACCAATGGAATAAATAACCAAACGTTTTTGGTTCCCACTTGTCCATCAGTACGGTGGTATCCGTTGAAAGTTTTGTCTTTCCAACGATCTACGTTTGGTGGAGTCCAACCTAAACTGCCATTTTTACCAAAAACTTTTTCACTTTGATGTTTTACATTTTCGGTGGTAATTACTTCTCCTTTTTTTATAGGTTTTACCGCTTTTCCTACCAAAACACCATACATTATAATTTCATCACCAATTGCAAAATCGCTCTCTGCAATTTTATGTTTTGCTTTAACATCAGTTATAGGTGATACGGTAGTTCCTTCAAACACAATTTGTTCGTTTTGTACCAAATCGGTTAAAGCGACAATTACGTTATCTGCTGGATTTACTTTTATTAATTTCTTCATGATAATAATTTTAAAATAGTTCTTGATTAGAACAAAATAGTGTTTTTTTATTTACCATATAAGACATATAAGTTCATTTAAGTTTTTATGAAATCCTCTTATGTGAACTTATATGTCTTATATGGTGAAATTGATAGTATAATTGTTTTAGTTTATACTACTAATTAATCTTTTTGCTTAATTAGTATTTAGCACTGAAATTAGCAAAGCCATTTTCAATTCCGTTAGCTTCAATTTCAGTCAAAGCTACTACTAATGCTTCTGGTAAACCTTCGATTTTTGTTAAATCTTCGCCCCAAAATTCTGTATTTGCTAAGACAGAAGCTACAACCGAATCTAAAGACCCTAATTCCCTGGCTTTTTTGAATGCTTCCACTAATTCTGGAGTATCTTTTACAGGTAAGGCTTCGTTGTTCCAAGTTCCTTTGTAGAATTGGATTAAGCAAGCCAATGAAAAAGTTAAATTAGTTGGTAATTTTTTCTGAGAATTAACATAACCTAATAAACTAGGCAAAACTCTTACTTTGAATTTTGAGATAGAATTTAAGGCAATATCAGCTAATGCGTGTTTGATGAATGGGTTTTTAAAACGATCCATTACTTCTTCACAGTAGGCAGTGATTTCGTTCTTGTCCATAGCCAAAGTTTCGCTGATTTCGCCGATAACGTTGTCAACAAATTTTCCAGTGAAATCCCCGTTAACGGTTTCCATTACTAATTTGTTGCCATACAAAAGCGAGCAAGGAACCATTGCAGTGTGCGCACCGTTCAAAATACGAACTTTAATCATTTTGAATGGACGAATATCATCAACGATTTTTACATTCAAATCGGTTTTATGGAAAGGTAATTTTGCTTTTAAATCATCGCCACCTTCAATTGCCCAAAGGAAAAATGGTTCAGCAGCAACAATTAGATTGTCTTGATAATCTAATTTGTTATTGTAATCTTCGATTTCGGCTCTTGGATATCCAGGAACAATTCTGTCAACCAAAGTACTGTGATATGTACAAGCGTCCGATGCCCAAGTTTTGAATGCATCTCCTAATTGCCATAAATCACAATATTGTAGGATGTATTTTTTTAATGTTTCTGAATTGTAATCAATTAATTCACAAGGGATTACGGTTAATCCTTTTGAAGCATCTCCATTGAAATGTTTGAATCTTTCGTACAGTAAAACAGTCAATTTTGCTGGAAATCCAACGGGTGGTTGCATGTCTGGAGTGTCAGTATCAATAAATGCAATTCCAGCTTCAGTAGTATTGGAAACAATAAATTGAAGTTCTTCTTCTCTAGCTAAAGCTAAATAATCGGCAAAATCAGAGTATGGATTTATAGCTTTTACAATATTTGAAATTAACTCGATGTCTTGAATTTTCTCGCCTTTTTTGATTCCATTCATAAACAAAGTGTAAAGACCATCTTGATCGTTAATCATGTTTATCATACCCTCTTTCAATGGTTGAACTATTGCAATTCCAGCATTAAAATCTACTTCTTTATTTAGTCTTTGAAAGGCATAATCAACAAATGCTCTCAAGAAATTACCTTCACCAAATTGAACTACTTTGATAGGTTGTAATTTTTCTAAACCTGTATTTATTCTATTTAATTTTTTCATTTTATATTCTTAAAGTATGATTATTAGTGTATTATTTTGTGTATATATGTTTGTTTGATAGACCATATTGAGTTTGTAAAACTGCTTTTATTCTAGTAGTATTTAGAAACACGACTCAGTAGAAAAGCAAAAACTATGATTGTCTAATATATTTTTATTTCATTTATTATCCTAAAGTTGCAAATCTTTTTCATCTCTTGCATTTAATACTTTGAATTCTATGGTGTCAGAATTAATAAAAGTAATCGATTGCCTAACTTGATTTACAAATGTATCAACTCTTTTGTTAGTTGTTTGTAATTTGATTTACTCGAATTATATCGAATAATAATATTTTAAAATTAGCTTCCAGTTTTAAAATTAATTATAAACTGAAAGCTAATTGGGTATTATTTTATTGAATTGATGATATTTAAAACTGCAACAGTTTCAGATTCAATTTTAGCATAATCTTTATCAGCCATTACTTGTTTGCTGATTAATTTGCTTCCCATTCCTACTGCAGAAACTCCAGCTTTGAACCATCCTTCGATGTTTCCTCTAGTTGTATCCACGCCACCTGTAGGCATAAATACTAATTTTGGGAAAATATCTTTGATACCGCTCAAGAAATCTGGTCCTAGCATATTTCCAGGAAACAATTTGATGAAAGTTACTCCTGCATTTTCAGCAGCAATAATTTCGGTCGGAGTCATACAACCTGGGCTATACAACACATCTTTTGGAATTAAAAACGCAGCTACTTCAGGAACAAATCCTGGGCTGATGAAAAAATCAGCACCTACTTTTAAGTATTCTTCTGCTTGTTGAAGTGTTTTAATAGTTCCGATTCCTAATAATAAATCAGGCATTTCAGCATTACGAACTTCAACCATTTTGGTAAAGTTGCTCAAAGCAGTTTCTCCACGGCTTGTGTATTCTACAGCTTTGATTCCAGCTCTGTAAATGGCTCTTAATACTTCTATTGTTACGGTTTCATCTGCATTAAAATACAAAGGAAGCATCCCTTGTTTTACGATTGCATCTGTTACATTTTGAATTTTACTCATTTTTTTAGATTTTAACTTTAAATACCAATTTTTTGATTTCACCATCACCAATCATCGGAGCGTGAACATCTCCAGGATAGAATATTGCAAACTGATTGTCTGTCAATTGAAAATCCATATCGGGAGTGTCATTAAAAAAACGTACATCTTTTTCTGGATTGTATTCTCCATTAGGTGTAATGCATTTTTCTCTTGGTTTCCAAGCTATAGTTTCCAATCCTTTTACACAAACTTGAATATCTATGTTTTTGTCATGACATTCAAATTTAGCCAAACTAGTTTCTCTAGTTTTTCCGTTTGCGGTACTAACAATCACTTTTAGACCTTCTGAAATTTGAATAACTCCATCTTCAAGTGTCGTGATGTCGTTTTCTTTCATAAAGTCAAATGCGCTTGCAAACAAAGGGTGTAGGCTAGTGTATTTTGATCCGTTATTTAGTGTATCTATTATCATAATTCCTTAATTATCTAGCAACTCTACCAGAAGCATCGCCACCCATAAGTTTAGAAACTTCTTCTACAGTAACTAAGTTAGCATCACCTTTGATAGTGTGTTTCAAGCAAGATGCAGCAACAGCAAAGTCTAATGCATTTTGATCATCATTTGGATAAGTTAATAATCCGTAGATTAAACCTCCCATAAATGAATCACCACCACCAACTCTATCCACGATATCAGTAATTTGATATTGGCGAGTTTGTAGCATTTGTTTTCCGTCGTATAAAACTCCAGCCCAAGTGTTGTGAGAAGCTGAAATAGAACCTCTTAAAGTAGTAATTACTTTTTTAGCTCTAGGGAATTTTTCCATCATTTGTTGGCAAACAGATAAGAAAGCTTCAGCTTTTACATCATGTCCGTGAGTTTGAACTGCTGCTCCTGCTGGTTTGATACCAAAGTGCATTTCAGCATCTTCTTCATTTCCTAAAATTACATCACAATAAGAAGTCAATTCAGTCATGATTGCTTCACGATCTCCACCGTATTTCCATAGTTTAGCACGGTAATTTAAGTCTGTAGAAATAGTAACACCTAATTTGCTAGCTGCTTTAACAGCTTCTAAACAGGCATCAGCAGAACTTTGAGAAATTGCTGGAGTAATACCAGTCCAGTGAAACCATTCAACACCTTCAAAAACTTTCTCCCAATCGATCATTCCAGGCTGAATATCAGACATTGAAGAGTGTGCTCTATCATAAACTACTTTACTTCCTCTGCTTACAGCTCCAGTTTCAAGGAAATAAATTCCTAAACGCTCTCCTCCCCAAACTATATTATCTACGCCAACTCCTCTTTTGCGCATTTCCATCATAGCACATTCTCCAATATCATTTTTTGGTAAACGGGTTACAAAATCAACAGGAATTCCATAATTTGCTAGTGAAACAGCTACATTAGATTCTCCTCCTCCATATACAACATCAAAATTGTCTGCTTGTGAAAATCTTAAAAATCCTTGAGGTGCTAATCTTAACATTATCTCACCAAATGTTACTACTCTTTTTGCCATTTTTTTAATTTTTATTTGTTTGTTAATTGTGTTATTAATTTTTAAGTGTGTTCGCACACGTTTTTTTAGTTTAAAAACTCGAATATTGAGAAAACTTTCCTGAAGTTTTTTTTATTATCTTGACACTCGTCCTCCGCCAAATCCGCTCATTAATGCCTTTATTTCGTTTACAGTAGCTAAGTTAATATCACCCGAAATGGAGTGTTTTAAACAAGTTGCTGCAACAGCAAATTCAAGAGCTGTTTGATGGTCTTCAGGCCAAACTATCAATCCATATATTATGCCAGCCATGAAAGCATCTCCGGCACCAATTCTATCAATAATATGAGAAATATTATATTCTTGAGAATGTAATAATTCTTTTCCGTTCCAAATAGAGGCACTCACTGCATTCGACGAAGCATTGGCACGCATTCTATGAGTTGAAACGATATTTTTTAATCTTGGATATGCTTTCATCCAATTGGTAAAAACTTCTTTTTCTGAATCACCTTCTTTGAGTGGAACACCCAAAACTTTTTCAGATTCATCAATGCCTCCTAATAAAAGGTCACAATGTTTGACTAGATTAGGCATTATTTCATTGGCTTTTTTACCATATTTCCATAAAGTAGGCCTGTAATTTAAATCGGCCGAAATAGTCAATCCCATTCTTGTTGCAACTTCCAAAGCTTCTTCACAAAGTTCGGCTAAGTCTTGCGATAGGGAAGGTGTGATTCCTGACCAATGAAACCAATCGGCATCTTTGAAAATTGATTCCCAATCAATCATTCCTTTTTTTAAGGTTGAAAACGAAGAATCTTCACGGTCATACACTACTTTTCCAGGTCGTTCTGAAGCTCCGTGTTCAAAATAATATATTCCTAATCTTTTGCCTTGAATTAGAGCAAAGGGTTCAACACCAAAGGAACGCAACATACTCAAAGAAGATTCACCCAACTCGTTTGGAGGAACTGCCGTTATAAATTTAACAGGTAGTCCAAATTTTGCTAATGATGCTGCAACATTGGCTTCGGCACAGCCAAAATACAAATCAAACGAGGTCGCCTGAGTCAATCTTAGATGACTCGGAGGTGAAAGTCTGAGTAATATTTCTCCAAAAGTTACTATTCTTTGCAAAACTAAAATTATTTTGTGTTAAATCTTCTTTTTATATTCAATTATTAAAGATTGAAATATTCTTTGGCGTTGTTGAAACTAATGTCCGAAACCATTTTACCAATCCATTCCATATCATTTGGTAATTCTCCTTTTTTGATTTCTTCTCCAAGAAGGTTGCAAAGAATTCTTCTAAAATATTCGTGTCTTGGGAAAGATAAAAAGCTTCTTGAATCGGTCAACATTCCAACAAAACAGCTAATTAATCCCATATTAGAAAGGGCGTTTAATTGTTTGGTCATTCCGTCTTTTTGATCTAAAAACCACCATCCAGAACCAAATTGTACTTTTCCACGAACGCTTCCGTCATTGAAATTTCCAATCATTGTAGCCATAACTTCGTTGTCGGCTGGGTTTAGGTTATAGATAATTGTTTTGGCTAATTTATCTTTGCTATCTAATGCGTTCAAGAATGCTGATAGTTTTTGTGCTTGTGAATAATCTCCAATAGAATCCCAGCCTGTGTCAGGGCCTAAGATTTTAAGCATACGAGCATTGTTGTTTCTCAAAGCTCCTAAGTGAAGTTGTTGAACCCAACCAAATTCGTGATAAGTTTCGAACAAGAAGAATAAAACAGCACTTTGGAATTTCAAAGCTTCTTCGTTGCTCAAGATTGCATTTTCTCTTTTCTTTTTGAAGATGATATTGATTTCACTTTCGGTATAGTTTTCAAAATAAACTTGATCTAAACCGTGGTCGCATATTTTGCAACCATTTTTGTCAAAAAAGTCAATTCTATTTCTTAAAGCAGTACATAAATCAGCATAAGTATTAATAGAAACACCTGCAGCTTGACCTAAGGCATCAACATATTCGTTGTAACCGTCGTTTGAAATTAGGATGGCTTTGTCAGGTCTAAAAGCGGTACCTACTTTTATTTCGAAGTCGCTTTTAGCTAATTTTTGGTGAAATTCTAAAGTGTCAATTGGGTCTTCAGTGGTACATACATAAGAAGCATTTACTTTACGAAGCAAGTTACGAGTACTATATTCTGGAGTATTTATTTTTTCAGAAGCTTCAAGATAAATTCTTTCTGCTGATTTTTCGTTTAATAATTCCGTAATATCAAAATAGCGAGCTAGCTCTAAATGTGTCCAATGATAAAGTGGATTACGCATGGTATAAGGAACTGTTTTTCCCCAATTCATGAATTTTTCTTTATCAGAACCATTTCCAGTAATAAATTGTTCGTTGATTCCTAGAGTTCTCATGGCTCGCCATTTGTAGTGGTCACCATTGATCCAAACTTTAGTGACATTATCAAAAATGTGATCTTCGGCAATAAGCTGTGGAGATAAGTGATTGTGATAGTCAATAATTGGCTGATTTTTAGAATAGTTGTGATACAATTCTTCAGCAAATTTATTTTCTAATAAAAAATTATCGTGTATAAATGTTGTGCTCATTATAAATTTCTTAAAATATTTATTATTCGTTAGATGGTTTTCCTATTGTTGCAAGAATTCCACCATCTACATAAAGTATATGACCGTTTACAAAATCACTAGCTTTTGAAGATAAAAAGATAGCTGCACCTTGCAAGTCTTCTGGATCACCCCAACGAGCTGCAGGAGTTCTACTGATGATAAATTCATTAAATGGATGTCCGTCAACTCTAATTGGAGCTGTTTGACTTGTAGCGAAATAACCAGGTCCAATTCCATTAGTTTGGATATTAAACTTAGCCCATTCAGTGGCCATATTTTTGGTAAGCATTTTTAATCCCCCTTTTGCCGCAGCATAAGCACTTACAGAATCTCTTCCTAATTCGCTCATCATTGAACAAATGTTGATGATTTTTCCACCACCACGTTGAATCATTCCTTTAGCAACATTTTTAGAAACAATAAATGGGCTAATTAAATCTACTGTAATTACTGCTGTAAAATCTTCAACAGTCATATCAACGATAGGTGTTCTTTTGATGATACCAGCATTGTTTACTAAAATATCGATCGGACCAACTTCGGCCTCTATTTTTGCGATGTTAGCAATAACCGCTTCTTCATCGCAAACATTAAATACATATCCGTAAGCTTCTAGTCCAACAGATTTATATTCTGCTAAAGCATTATCAAGCGCAGCTTGCGAAAGATCGTTTACTACAATTTTTGCTCCTGCTTGTCCAAGACCTTTGGCCATAGCCATTCCAAGACCGTGTACGCCTCCTGTAATAAGTGCAGTTTTTCCAGTTAAATCAAATAGATTAATTGACATAGTTTTTTATTTAATATTATTAATTATCTTAAGTCTGTTATTTTACAAACATCCATATCTCCGTAATCAAGATTTTCTCCAGCCATTCCCCAAATAAAGGTATAATTGCTAGTTCCTGCACCTGAATGAATAGACCAGTTAGGAGAAATTACCGCTTGGTGATTGTTCATCCAAATGTGTCTTGTTTCTTGTGGTTCTCCCATAAAGTGGCATACAGCTTGGTTCTCAGGAATGTCCATATAGAAATAGATTTCCATTCTTCGGTCGTGAACGTGAGCTGGCATTGTGTTCCAAACGCTTCCTGGTTTTAATTCAGTCATACCCATTTGCAATTGACAAGTAGTTACGATTCCACCAATAATCATTTGATTTACTGTGCGGTGATTCGCTGTTTCCATTGTTCCTAATTGTAGTTTATTAGCTTCTGCTAAACTTACTTTTTTGGTAGGATAGTTAACGTGTGCTGGAGCTGAATTGATATAGAATTTAGCTGGATTTTTTGCATCATCACTTTTAAAGATAACTTCTGAATTTCCACTTCCAATGTAAAGAGCATCTTTGAAACCTAATTCATAAATAGTTCCTTCAACAACAACAGAACCATTTCCACCCACATTGATGATACCCATTTCTCTTCTATCTAAAAAGTTTGGCATTTTCAAAATGTCGATAGTTTCAAGCTGAAGTGGAGTAGTGGTTGGTACAGCCGAACCAGTAATATATCTATCGTAATGCGAATAAGTAAAAGTAATTTCTCCTTCTTCCATTAGATTATCAATCAAGAATTCTTCTCTTAATTGTTTCGTATCATAATTTTTTACTGCTTGAGGGCTAGAAGCGTATCTAGAGCTATATTTTGTCATAATAATATAATTTGTGTAATCGATTGCGCAAAATTAATTTTAATTTAATAATAAACAATATTTTAAATTGTTTATTTTAGGAATTTATGTTTTTTATATTGAATATTAATAAATACGGCTGATAAAGTGACAGATGAATTTATAAATAGACTTATTTGAATTTGCATAATAAAGCATTCTTCATCTAACTGAAAACATAAGTTTAACTAAGTTTAAGAACGTGATTAAAAGATTGTAAAAGAATAATGCTTCAAAAAATATTTTTTGAAGCATTATAAATTACTATTACAAATCTGTTATAGGGCTGTATTTAGGAACTAAGGATTTCATAACTGACCATCCGATTAAGTAGCAAACGGCACAAATAGAAAATATGATAAAATATCCGGCTTCTATTCCTTTAAATCCCATAAAAGCCATATCAGTTTCTTTAGTATAATCAAATAAAACTCCTGAACCTTTGTTAATTAATGTAGAACCTAATCCTCCAGCTAAACCACCAATTCCTGTTATGGTTGCAATGGCTTTTTTAGGAAACATATCGCCAACTGTGGTAAAGATGTTGGCTGACCAAGCTTGGTGAGCAGCACCTGAAATACCAATTATGATTACTGGCAACCAATAGCTAATGTGTCCTAATGGTTGTGCAATTAATGCTAATAAAGGGAAAAATGCAAAAATTAACATCGCTCTCATTCTACCTTCATAAGGATTCATTCCTTTTTTATCTACAAAATAAGTTGGTAACCAACCTCCAATAATAGAAAGTAAAGTAATTGCATAAAGAATAAACAAAGGAAAGGCAGCTTCAGTAGAATCCATTTCATAAACAGAACTTAAATAAGCTGGTGTCCAGAATAAAAAGAACCACCAAACACCGTCGGTCATGAATTTTCCAAAGGCAAAAGCCCAAGTTTGTTTGTATCTAAAGCAATCTTTGAACGTTACTTTTGTAGTTGTTTCTGGAACATAACCTACTAATTTACTATCAGCAACATCATCTTGTTGGATATATTCTAATTCAGCAGCACTAACTTTTGTATGATTTTCTGGTTTGTCATACATAAACGTCCAAAATCCCATCCAAACAAAACCTAAAGCTCCAATAATAATAAATGACATTTCCCATCCGAAGGCTTCGGCGATAAATGGAATAGAAATTGGCGCTGCTAATGCTCCAACCGTTGCTCCTGCATTGAAAATACTAGTAGCAAAAGCTCTATCTTTTTTCGGGAAATATTCTGCTGTAGTTTTAATTGCTGCAGGGAAGTTTCCTGCTTCTCCAACGGCTAAAACAAAACGTGCAAAAATAAACAAGGTAACACTAACGTTAATTACCAAACCAGTATCATTTACAGTTTTAATAGCTTCTTTTGCTCCTTCAAAACCAACAAACCAGTTTCCGGTTATCCATCCTGAGGTAGCAATTCCTGCAAAAGCGTGCAAACAGGCACCAATAGACCATACTCCAATAGCCCAAAGAAATCCTTTTTTGGTGTCTAATAAATCGACTAATTTTCCAGCAAACAATAAAGAAACTGCATAGAAAATAGAGAACAATGCTGTAATATTTCCATAATCATTGTTCGTCCAGTGGAATTCAGGAGCGATAAAATCGTTCCAAGTTAAAGATAGTACTTGTCTGTCTAGGTAGTTGATGGTTGTCGCAAAAAAAAGTAAAGCGCAAATGCTCCATCTATAATTGCCTATTTTTGGGTTGCTCATAATGGTTATTTTAATTTATTAGGTTTTTTTATTTATTTTTTAAAGTACATGTAATCGATTACACAAAAATAAGTCTTATTTTTTAAATTCCTATTTTTTTGCTGGTTTTTTTCATATCTAAATTATTAAATTGTAAATTATTGCTTTATACTCAAATATCTCCCATTTAATTGGGATTACGAGAATATAAATTAATACTCAATTGGTTTATAAATGTATTTTTAACACTTTTCATCTTCGAAAATAAATTATTTTTCAAATTTGTATCTCTAATTTTGTAATTATTGGACGGAATTTTTGAAAAATGAAAGCCAAATATAGAGTTTTTTTTCAATTTTTGGTAGATTTATTTTTTATCAATATTTAAATAATTATTGAAGTTAAATCCTTTTTTTTCTTTCAATTTATTCAAGATTTTCAAAAAAGCAATTGCAGTTATATAGGCATCACCCATTGCCGTATGTCTGTCCTTTTTTGAAATGTCAAATTTATCGGCAAGATCATCTAAACTATAGCTGTCTTTTCGATCTAGGAGTGGAGAATTTAATAATGTTTTTTTATAAAGAATTGCAGTGTCAATGGTTTTGTTTTTTAATCTTGGCAAACCATTTCTTTCTAAAGCTTTGTTTATCATTGTGATGTCAAAACTAGTATGATGAGCCACGATTATGGAGTCGCCAACAAAATCCAATAACTGTTGTAGAGCCTCTAATTCGTTGGGGCGATCAAGTACTGATGCTCTCAAAATCCCGTGAATTTGTGCTGTGGCTTTATTATAATGTTCTTGCTGAATGTATATTTCTAAACTTTCCTGAATTGGAATCCTGTAATTTTGCAAAACAATTGCGCCAATACACAATATTCTGTCATTTTCATAATCGAAACCAGTCGTTTCTGTATCCAAAACAACAAATCGTGTCGAGTCGATATCTTTTAGAATTTGCTCATTTAATGATGTGTCAGAAACGCCCCAAAGTTCTACTATAAAGTTTTTAATTTTAGTGAAGAATCCCATTATAATATGTTTGAAGGATTAAATCGAACTCGAATGATTTCTTGCAATTCCTTGATGGTTTTAAAAGTACTTTTTAACTTTATTTTTTCTGCTTTCGATAATGTATTTAAGGCTATATATTGGCCTGAATCATTATGCAAAAGGCCTTGCTTGGTTCTAAATTTGAGTAATGCTTTATACGAATAAGCACAAGCGGTATATAACTCGCTATTATTGGGTTCTAATTCGGCCAATTTTTCAAACCGTTCTGCAGTATTGCTAATAGATTTGACCGAATGAGATAGTATTAAAACTCTTGCTGCATCGGCAAGTGGCATTAACGCTCTGTTTTTTATATTGAAAAAATCTTTGTGAGCTCCGTCTTGCTCTAATAAAAATTCTCTAAAAAAACCTGTAGGAGATTGACTTTGTAGCGCACCACTTACCAAATGTATATAGAAGGTAGGATTGGCTTTGACATCTTCAAAGATAAAATCCGACAAATTATTAACTAGTTCTGTATCTCCAAAGGATAAGCTGTAATCGAAAAAAATAAACGACAATAGCACTTCATTTTTTCCAGTATTGGTTATCCAATGATGAATTTTGGTTTTATAATCACTAAGACTCATACACCAATTTGGGTTAGAAGCCATCATTTCGGCAGGACAATAATCATAACCAATTTCAAAAAGTCCCTTGTTGATGCGGGCTGATAGTTCTAAAAAATATTTTTTAGTTTCTGCTTCTAATTCTTCTGGGACATCTTCATAAATTAAAGCATTATCTTGATCGGTTAATAAGAGTTGTTCGCTTCTTCCTTGACTTCCTAATGCCAACCACGAAAATTTTACAGGAGGAGAAGTTTCTGTTTTTTTCAATACAATTGCAATAACTTGTTTGGTACAAGCATCATTCAATTCAGAAATAATTTTTGTAATCAATGTCATCGGTATATTTTGATCCAAATACCCTTGCAATAAATGTATAATACTAGCTCGAATTTGTTTTATTTTTTTAAACTTCTTAGCTCTTTTTATTTCCCTTAGCAAAACGGCAGGATTATTACCAATAGAAACCATTACATCATGTTTGGATAACATTCCAACGGCTTTCGAATTGGAAGTTCCATCTATGGTAAGGCATAAATGGCTAATATCACTTTTCATCATCGCTATTTGCGCTTGCGTTACGGTCATTTTTGTGGGATAAGTAATCACAGGCGAAGTCATGATTTCAGAAACTGGAGTGGTAATTTGAAATTCACCGGTTACAATTTTGTTTCTTAAATCTTTGTCAGTGATGATGCCAATGGGAAACGTTTCTTCCACAACAAGAATGGCTCCTACATTTTTATGACGCATTATTTCGGCTGCTTCTTTTGCTGTTGTTGTTGCAATACAACTAACTATTTTTTTTGAGTATTTAACTTCTTGCAAATCCAATAGTTTTGTATCGGCTTCAAGAGATTCTTCACCATATAATTTGCCTCTATGGCTTTTAGAAAAAGGGTTTAATGTGTTTGAAGCAAAGCTTTCGATTAAAAAATTTCCAACTGCTTTATTTTCAAGGGCATATGGTTTAAAAACACTTATAGGAATAGCATAAAGTATGCTTTCTTCATAAGTCCGGGCTTCCATTTTGTAGTTTTCATTGGCTATCAAAGGTCTTAATCCAAAGATATCTCCCTCATCACACATATCCAAAATTTCATTTTCATGGTTTCCTCTCAGGGCTACAGCTCCTTTATGAACCACATAAAAACTGTTGTGTGTTTCTTCGTTTTCGGCAAAAACTACACTGTCTTTTTCTTTATAAATAATAGTTATTTGCTCGGAAATGAGTTCCAAATCTCTTTGTTTTAAAAAGCTAAACGGAGGGAAGTTTTTTAAAAAGTCGGCAACTCTTTGTGAGATTGTGTTTTTCATGAAGTTTATTTATTGCAACTAAATTACATTTTATTTGGAATAAAAAAAGCCCCAAATGGAGCTTCAATTACATATTCTTATTTATTTTTTTTGTCCACTTTCATATTCAAAAATTCTACAAATAGCGAAAAGGAAATGGCAAAATACAAATACCCTTTTTGAACAGGTGTAACATGACTACCAAAGATTAAGGCATTCGATAAATGGGCACTTTCAGTAATTAACATAAAACCAATTAAGATTAGAAAGGACAATCCCAGAATTTGAATAGAAGGATTTCTGTTGACAAATGCTCCCACTGGAACGGCAAATTGCATCATAATTAATACCGAAATAATTACGGCTGCAATCATAATATAAAGGGCGCCTGAAACTCCATTTGTCATTCCTACCGCCGTCAAAATACTGTCAAAAGAAAAAACCAAATCAATCATAATGATTTGAAGAAGAACTCCTTGAAAGGATTTTGAAGCGGTTTTTTTTATAGTTTTTTCTTCTTCTCCTTTTTCATCCACTTTTTCGTGAATTTCAGTAGTGCTTTTGTAAATCAAGAACAATCCACCTAATAATAATATTAAACTTTGTCCTGTAACTCCAGCTGAAAACCAACTAAAATCGATATAAAACCAAGGTTTTTTCATTCCGATTAACAAACTGATTCCAAACAACAATGCAATTCTCATGAACATAGCTAGAAACATTCCCACTTTTGTGGCTTTTTTGCGTTTTTCTGGGGGTAATTTCCCTGTAACTATCGATATGAAAATAATGTTGTCTATACCGAGAATGATTTCCAGAAAAGTCAATGTTAATAAGGCAATCCAAGCATCAGGATTTAAAAATACTTCCATTTTGTTTTAATATAAGTTATAATTTTTAGGCAATTTAGGCTTCTAGCTTCCTGCTTCAATCTTCCATTTTCTCCACAGTTCCGCGTTGCTTTTGGTCACTGCCCACAATTCCGAATTCAAAAGTATAGGAATTTTTTGAAGTAGTCAAAATTTTCATAGTAATTGCCTTTTTTTCTGCCCTATTCTTCGGATGGATTTTTTGCAAAATATATTCGCAATCGCTTACCCATCGAATACTGGAAGTGTCGGTTTTACCTTCAAAAGTTTCAATTTCGATACTGTCTTTTCGTTCAAAAACGGTTACTTTTTTTGCTCCATCAACTTCATATTCAAATTTGAATTTCCCGGTTTTGAAATCTTTACAATTGTGTTCTACATTATAACACGACAGTAGTAATAGTAGCGTGAGGAGTGAGATTATTTTTTTCATTATTGTTTTAGTTCAGTTTATTCAACTCATCATCCGTAAAATTTCGAATACTTTTTTCTTTAGAAAATTTTTCAGAGTTGTAGGCGTTGGATTTGTTTTTTGGAATGGACAAACTTGTCCATTCGCTTTTCTTCAGTATTTTAGCATAGAAAACTATTTGTCCAATATGATACGGATAATGTGCTAATTGACGATTTATAGCTTCGATTACGGTATGTCCTTCGTTTCTAATATAGATAATCGTCGAAAGTTGTTCGGTTTGTAAAGCATTCAAAGTATCAAAAAAACAATTCCAACCTTTTTCCCAGAGGACTAATAATTTTTCTTTGGTTTTTATGGTATCTTCAAACTCTGCATCGCGATTTCGCCATTCTTTCTCGCCATCCGAAGTTAGAAAATCAGTCCAACGCGAAAGCATATTGCCCGAAAGATGTTTTACAATCGTAGCAATACTATTGGTTTCATCATTTATGGAAACAAAAAGTTGCTCGGGTTCAAGTTGGTCTATCGCTTTTTCTCCCAATGTTTTATAATATAGAAATTGCTTTTTTACACTTTCTAAATAAGAATTTGTTGCTTCCATTATTACTCTATTTTAATGTCATATTTATCCAAAAGTCCAACGATTCCTTGAGTAGAAAACTTGGCTTTTCGCATTGGATTAAATTCGGGATCAATTTTAAAATTTTGAGCTGTTCTAAAATCAACTCCAGCCAATTGAGTATCGTTAAAAATAGCATTATCCAAATTACAATTCTCGAAACTCGAATTCGTGAGATTTGTTCCAATAAAAGAAACTTCTTTCATCGAACAAGTATTGAACTTAGTTTTTGGCATTTTCTTGTTGGCAAATGACGAATAATCCAAAAGACATTCTTGAAAACTCACTCCAAACATGAAATCAGCACAGGAATTAAATTGGATTCCTAATAATTTGCAGGTTGTAAAATGCACTGTTTTCAAACTCGTCCCACTTAATTGCATCATCGAGAGATTGCAATCAATGAACTCGCAATCCATAAAGGTGTTGTTTGAGAAATTACTATTCGAGAAATCGCAGTTCTTGAAAATGCAATCTTCAAACTCCCGATTGTTGACTTTTTTGTCCGTAAAAGATATTTTTTCGAATGTTTTATGGGTGTGTATTAGGTTTTCCATTAGTCATTGAATAAACTTCGCATCATTGTTTTTAACCCCAAAATCATCAGATAAACAGCACTCAAACAAGTAAGAATTCCAATCCCTAAAACCAAATAATGCCAAACATTTTGCTTGTTGATGAACGCATTGTATATCAAGGAAGGACCGATAAAAAGCAAAGGCAAAGCTCCTGCTAAATATTTAATTCCTTTGGATAAAAGTTCTTTATTGGTTGCCATTTTTATAGTTTGCTTTTATAAAAAATTACTGCTTTGCGAACACTTCCGTGAGTTTTTAGCAATTCGGCACCTTCTTCATAGGAAACATTAATTTCGCCCATAATCATTTTCACACCACGATCCACGAGTTTGCTATTGCTCAATTGCATATCGACCATTTTGTTGCCTTTCACTTTTCCGAGTTGAATCATGGTGGCAGTCGAAATCATATTCAAGACTAATTTTTGGGCTGTTCCTGCTTTCATTCTCGAACTCCCGGTTACAAATTCTGGTCCAACAATTACTTCTATTGCAAATTTTGCTGTTTGCGACATTGGACTTCCAGCATTACATGAAATACTTCCTGTGAGAATGTTATTTTTGTTACAAGCTTGTAACCCCCCAATCACATAAGGGGTTGTTCCCGAAGCGGCAATTCCAACCACAACATCTTTCTCGTTAATGTTTTGTTCTTTCAAATCTAGCCAAGCTTGTGAGGCATTGTCTTCGGCATTTTCTACAGCACGACGAATGGCTTTGTCTCCACCAGCAATTATTCCGTTAACCATGTCGAAAGGAACCCCAAATGTTGGTGGACATTCCGAAGCATCAACAACTCCCAAACGTCCTGAAGTTCCAGCACCAATGTAGAATAATCGTCCTCCTAATTTCATTTTTGCAACGATTTCGGTAACTAAAGTTTCGATTTGTGGCAAAGCTTTTTCTACGGCAAAAGGTACGGTTTTGTCTTCTTGATTGATATTGGATAGTAATTCCTGAATAGACATTTTTTCTAAATGTTCGTATTTCGAGGATTGTTCAGTAGTTTTTGTAAAGGTCATTTTGATGCGATTCTAATGTGTGAAATAGACACGTAATTTTTTTTGCAAACTTAAATAAATTAAAGGTAGCAACCGTGTATAAATAAAAATTTAGAATTGAATTTTCATAAGAACTAATGTTAAAGCAAATTGTTTTGGCAACAAATCTGCTCCAAAAAAAAGAATTAGTAATTAAAAAAATGGTGCGTTTTAAATGTGAATAATAGACTCTTGCCAAGTAGTATCATTAGAGTATAGTTTTAAAATATAGACTCCTACTGGTAAATTTGCAATATTGGTTTCGTTTATACCTAATTGTAATTCCTTAATTTTTTTAACAACTTGACCTGATGAATTGATTAATTCAGCTTTGAAATTGCCTCCATTAGGCTCTTTAATTTCGATAAAAAGAGTATGTTTTGCAGGATTTGGCCAAAATTTGAATGCAGGCTCTTTTTCAAGGCTTGCCACTGAAAGAGATTCGTTTAAAGTGAATTTAAGAATAGCTGCTGGATTTTGCATAACGCTTACAGTATTCATTCCAGAAGCATCAGCGGTTTTACCAGAATCATCAGTAATCAGATAAAAGGACTTGCCGTCTGGAGCTGCAACAATATCACGATAACGATTTTGAGTATAAAAATACTGTATTGCATTACCTACAACAGCGGTTCCGGTTGCATCCAATTTCACTCTATAAACTCTGCCTTTTTTTAAACTTGTTAGCAATAACGAATTTTTCCACGCTGGAATAGCGTCACTTTCATATATTTCTAAACTAGATGGAGCAATATTGGGGCGGCACATCCAAGAATCAGTGCAGGCGGGGTCTTTGTAGGTGTTAGCTAGAAACAGTGACATAATTGGGTCTTGATAGTTTGTAGCGGTGAATGAAGTTTCGGTAGTCAGACAGCCATCGGCATCATACATTAAATTGTCTTTTACACCTGCCACAAAGGGCCAGCCATAATTTTTTCCAGAATTGATAATGTTAATTTCATCATCGGAACTGGGTCCTTGTTCATCAGAATATAATATTCCGTTACTACCGAAAACAAGCCCTTGTGCGTTTCTGTGTCCATAAGAATAAATGTGACTTTTTACACCATTTAGTACAGGATTATCAGTTGGGATTGAGCCATCAAGATTAAGTCTTAAAGTTTTTCCAGGATAATTTGCCCAATTCTTCTGGTCTATTTGTAGTTGTGTTGGTAAAAATTGAGCCAAATTAGAGGCACACACTTTCACGGCTTGATCTCCTATGGTGTAATACAGTTTTTGATCAGGACCAAAAATAAGTCTGCCTGATTGATGGTCATTACTAGAAGGCAGATTATCAATAAGTACCACAGGCGAATATAAACTGCCATCGTTTCCATTAATAGTATATGTATATCTTACTATTTTTTGTTTGTTTTGTCCCGATACAAGATGCGTATAGGATAAATAAACATAAGGACTAGTGGTTAGAAAATCAGGATGGAGTGCCATTCCGAGTAAACCGTCTTGACCCGTGGCTGTTGAACTTAAATCTGAAAGTTGAATCAATTCATCTCGTTGTGCTGTTGCTGGATTTACTCTAACAACACCCACTCTTTTTTCAGTAACCCAGAGATATCCATCGGGTCCATACTGTAAATCCCACGGAACTTTCAATAAATTATTGGCGCCAATTTGTGTCATCGTAAAAGTTTCATTTTGCGAATGAGAAGCAGGTCCTATTAAAATAATTAATAAGACAAAAAGAACACGCAATCGATTGAAAAAGTTCATAAAATTAAAAATTAGAATAGACGATAAAATGTTTGCGAAAAATACACAAAGACTGCAGAATGTTAACAGAATTTATTAATATTCTTTCAAATTCATTTATTAATTGTGTTAATTATATTTTTTTTGGGAAATTAACAATTAAATTTTAATAAATAGTTGAATTGGTATTAAAAATTTAAAAACTATTATTTAAGAAGAGACAGTAGGATAATGAACAATTTTAAAATTGCAAGAATTGGCTATAAAACAAAGTTCGTTTGCTTTGACATGCAAATTTATGGCTTCATCTATTTTTTTTGACTGCTGAATCACGACTTTTGGATACAAGCGTACTTCAATAAAACGTCCCGAACCATTTTCAGAAACTTCCAGTGTTGCCTCGGCATCATCCTGATAGGAAAGGACATCAATGCCATTTTGAGAACAAACATACAAATACGACATCATATGACAGGAAACCAAACTGCTCAACAACAAATCTTCGGGATTGTATAAACTAGGATCGCCTTTGAATGCTTTGGCAGCCGAAACCGTTAAATTTTCTTTTCCTTCAATAGTAATTTGATGGGTTTTAAAATATGTTTTTGTGGTTGCTATTGTTTCTTTGGAAACAGAATCCCAAGTTAATTTTGCTTTGAATATGTGGTTGAAAGACATATTGTTTGGAGTTTTTTTTGGGAATGATGTAGATTTAGTTTAGCGAATTTGGCTCCGCAAAGTTTATAACTTTGAGGATGTGTTTTTCAGTCTGTGACTGAAATAAATATTATCTAAAAAATCGGTTAAAAACCGAGAATCACTAACTCAAAGTTATAAACTTTGCGGAGCTTGATTTTATTTTTCACCAATCCAAACATCACTACTTTTAAATAAATATATTTTTTCTGCAATTCCGTTTCTTTTTTGGTCAATTATTCTGTGAGGCTTATTTAATTGATTTTTCAGCCATTTTTGTTCTTCTAAATAAGCTGCTTCTGAAATAAAATTTTCTCTTAAAAATTCATTTTCAAATATTGGGTTTTCTTCAATTCTATATTCCCAATCATAATTATTTATTCTATTAGAGATTTTGTCCAAACTTGATTTCGATATTTTTTTTGCTATTTCTACTTCAAGAAAAATATTTTCATAATATTCAATTTTTTCATTTATTGCACAAACTACTTGTGAATTATAAATATCAGGCTCAAATAACCATATTTTTAAATAATATGGTTTGCCAAGTTCTTTCAATTGTATATTCCAACTTTCATAAATATCAAAAAACGATTCTATAATTTTTTTTCTAATTTTCCCTTTGGGCTTTGGAAAATTATTCAATGACATTGCAACTGGATTCCAGGGGAATATTCTAAATTTGATATAATCTTTATTGGATTTTTGTAAAAAATTAAAATCAATTTCCAGACTATTAATTCGCCATTGTTCAATTTTATTTAACCGTCTTTTATTTCCTCTTATTTTTTTCATTAATAAAATATGCTCTAAATATTGGTTTTTATTCTTATAAAAAAACAATTTTTAAATAAAATACGCCAATACAATCCCAATTACAATCATCGAAACTTTGGCAATATTAAATTTGTGTCCTTCGCTACTTTCGAAAATAATGGTGGACGAAATATGAAACAATATTCCAATAACTACAGCGGTAATTTCGTTATAATAGTTATTTAATATGGGCAAATAATCCGATAAAATAGTGCCCAAAGGTGTCATCACTGCAAAAGTAATCATGAAGAAGAAAATGGCTTTTTTGTCGAGTTGGGCATTAATAAAAAACATTGTCAATATGATGGCAATAGGCAAATGATGAATGGCAATTCCTAACGCCAAGTTGTGATGGTGACTTACGGGAAAACCTTCCAGAAAAGCATGAATACACAAACTGACAAACAGCAACCACGGAATGTGGGACATCGTTTCGTGACCGTGAACGTGACCGTGTTCGGCTCCTTTTGAGAAAAATTCCAAAATAATTTGGAACAAAATCCCAGCCATAATAAAAAGTCCAATATTGGTATTGTGACTTTCATAAACCTCCGGAAGCAAGTGCATCACGGTTAGCGAAAGCAAAAAAGAACCACTAAAAGCCAACAATAATTTAAGCTTGGTTTTGCTTTTGGGTTTCAAAAACAAAGCAATTCCATAACCTAAAAGAACTGAAAATAAGGGTAAGAGGTAATTCATTATTTTTGGTTTATGGGTTTAAAAGTTTAAGAGTTTAAGGAATGTTTGAGAGTTTTTGTTTTAATTAATTTTAAACCCTTAAACTATTTGAATATCATAATCAATCGTTCGCTTTCGGTTTTGTGGAATTTTTTCAGTTTGTAATCTCCAAAAATATCCAACAAATAGATGCCAGCTTCTTCCATCATTGCTTCAAAGTCTTTTAGAGTCAAAGCTTTTACTTTTTCGGTAAAATGAAATTTTTCGCCTTGATCTTCAAAGTCTATTTCTTTGTAAATGTGTCCATCATTGACATACCGTTTGATGTGAAATTCAATTCCATCAACCGTTTTTACTTCTTCGGGAACTAAATTAGCAATGACTTGATTGACGTTCATAAAGTCGATTACAGCAAAACCGTGTTCAGTCAAACTTTCTTGCATTGCTTTTAGCGAAGTCAAATTGTCTTCATCCTTTTCGAAATAGCCAAAACTGGTAAACAAATTGAAGATAGCATCAAATTTGTCTTCAAATTTTTCACGCATATCGTGAACTTGGAAGTGCAAGCTGTCGTTTTGGTTTTTATTGGCTTCGGCAATGCTGTTTTCAGACAAATCAGCACCAATAACATCAAATCCTAATTGGTTTAAATAAATAGCGTGTCGGCCTTTGCCACAGCACAAATCCAGCACTTTTGCCTTTTCGGGAAGGTTGAGGTAATGGGTCAAATTGTCCATAAAAACCTGAGCTTCTCTGTAATTTCTTTCTTTATAAAGAATGTGATAATAAGGAGTGTCAAACCAAGAGGCAAACCAATTATGGGTTTTGGGATTTAGTGAATTCGGCATTTATTCTTTTTCTATTAATTCAAGTCTGCAAATTTAGTGTATTTTTGTACCGAATACTTGATTTTACAATGGAAAATAATTATAGAATGATTGCCAAAACCTTTTTTGGTTTTGAAGAAATACTAGCCGAAGAACTAAAAAAGTTGGGCGCACAAGAGGTAGAGCAAGGCGTGAGAATGGTGAGCTTCAAAGGAGATAAGGGTTTTATGTACAAAGCCAATTTGTCTTTGAGAACTGCCTTGAAAATCCTGAAACCTATTTATTCTTTTAAAGCGACCAATGAACAGGCTTTGTATAAAGGCATTTCAGGTGTAAACTGGTCCAAATATTTGAATGCCAATCAGACTTTTGTGATTGATGCCACGGTGCATTCTACTTATTTTAATCATTCGGAATTTGTTTCCCAAAAATGTAAAGATGCCATCGTAGATCAGTTTCGCGAAAGAACAGGTCAGCGTCCGAGTATTGAGAAAATTCATCCCGATTTGCGAATTAATATTCACATTGACAAAGACCAAGTTTCGGTAGCATTAGACACTTCCGGGAATTCGTTGCACCAAAGAGGCTATCGATTAGCGACTAATATTGCTCCAATCAACGAAGTTTTGGCAGCGGGAATCTTGTTGCTTTCGGGTTGGGACGGTCAAACCGATTTCTTGGATCCAATGTGTGGTTCGGGAACTTTTTTGGCGGAAGCCGCAATGATAGCTTGCAATATTCCAGCCAACATTAACCGTAAAGAATTTGCTTTCGAAAAATGGAAAGATTGGGATAACGATTTGTTTGACCAAATTATGGATTCTCTTTTGAAAAAAGTTAGGGAATTTCATCACACCATCAAAGGATATGACAAAGCACCATCGGCAGTTATGAAAGCCAAAGACAACATCAAAAATGCCAATTTGGACGAATATATTACTATCGAAGAAAGAAACTTTTTTGATACCGAAAAAACATTAGAAGGGAAGTTGCATATTGTATTCAATCCGCCTTATGACGAGCGATTGGATATTCATATGGAGCAATTCTATAAGAATATTGGCGACACTTTGAAGAAAAATTACCCAGGAACCAACGCTTGGTTTATTACTGGAAATCTGGAAGCATTAAAATTTGTGGGACTGAAACCATCCCGAAAAATCAAATTATTCAACGCCAGTATCGAAGCGAGATTAGTAAAATATGAAATGTACGAAGGAAGCAAACGAACCAAATTTCAAATAACAGATGGCAGGTAGAGACGCAATGCATTGCGCCTCTTTTGCATATAATTCATAAATTTAAAAAAATGACAAAATTACAAGTTCGCGCTTTTCTTTTCCAATTGGGATGTTTTGCGATATTATTTATTTCTTTCCAATATTTGATTGGAAAATATACCAATTTGGAGGGATTGTGGATTCAGTTTACCGCTTTTGTGGTTGGAACCATTTTAGGACCAAAATTTCAGGCTGCGAAAACTAAAGACGGCGAAAAATTGTTTATGTCTTGGTTGTTTATAAAAGGAATTAAGGATATTACTTAATTTCTTTTTTTACTACTTCTTTCGGTTTTACTGTTTTCTTATACAAAGGAATAAAATAAGTAACGGTATAGTTAAATCCAGCTCCAAAATTTCCAGCATATGTTCTGTTGAAGCCTGGTATATAAAGGTTTTCGAAGTTTTCGTCTGGTTTCTTTTCGAAAAGTAGCGTGTTCATTCGAAGACTAAAGCCCACAAATATATTGTTATACACTTTTACTTTCACACCAGCAACAACTTCTATCCAACCGGCAGTTAAACCGTTAAATGATTCACCAGAAGCAATCCAAGGCATTTCATCCCAATAATGTTGTGTGTTGTAGATTTTGTAACTGTTTAATTCTTGGTTAAAAGTACTGAAACCGCCTCGTAAACCGATGGAGATAATGTTTTCCATATTCAGCCAGTTTTCATAGGCATTGTAATCAAATCCAAATTTTATGTAAGTTCCTTTGGTAGTGGTGTTTAATCGGTCGTCTTCGGTGGTTTTGTCTTCGCTTCCAATTTCGGCAGCCAAATAGTAATTTTTAGTAAAACGATAATCACCCACCAATTCAATTCCTTTGTAGTTTGAATCATATAGTCCTCGAGTCAATTTATACAAATCCAATCCAACTCTAACGCCATAACGATCCTTTTTTACAGGGACAACAGTGTCGGTTTTTGTAGCTATAGCTGGTTTTGCTTGTGCTTGTTTTGGCGATGCAGGAATAATTCCTTCGGTTTTCGTTTTATCTAGCGACTTAGTAGTTGGAGTAGTTTCTTGTGCTTGAATACAAAACACAGTCATCAAAAGTCCAATACTAAAAAAATATTTTAACATGTGTTTCATTTTCGTTGGCTATGTTACTTTTTTCGATTGAAATGACCCGCATCCATTTTGTTTTTGTTGATGGTACTGCTGAATGAATATAGGGATTGGTTGGATCAAAAGTAAAAAGGGTTTTAAAACCGCAAGCTCTTGATACAAAAACATTTTCTCTAGTATAATTAAAAGTTACTTCATCAATATCAATCAAGGTAGGATTCGGATTGCCCGAATTGAGAGTGAAACTAAATTTGGTTGAATTTGCATCTGTTTTTAGTGGGATTGAAATGGAGGTTCCATTAGTCAGATATTGGTCATCACCCGTAGCACTTGAATTAAAAACAATTCCTTCTTTCATTCCATCTCCAACAACTTTTAGATTGGTCACATTTTTCTTGACAGATGGAGTGGTAATGTTATAAAAATCAATCACCAATCGGGGAGTTGTAGGTGTATTGGCATCGCAAATATCGTCTTTCTCGCAACTCGAGGAAGTGACAATCACAAGCAATAAAATCGAAAGTATTTTTTTCATATTATTTTAAATGGCAATTATTATCCACTAAATTACTGAAATCTGAAATCTGCTCCCGAAACTTCGGGACTGTAATCTATTTTCTCTTTTCTAAAAGTACAACATTTTCTACGTGATGCGTTTGCGGAAACATATCCACAGGTCGCACTCGGGTAACTTTGTATTTTTCGTCCATTAAGGCCAAATCACGAGCTTGAGTTGCCGAATTACAACTGACATAAACTACTTTTTCGGGTTCGATTTTCAGTATTTGTTCGATCACGTCTTTGTGCATTCCGTCTCTTGGTGGGTCGGTAATAATAACATCGGGTTTGCCGTGTTGAGCGATGAAACTTTCGTTGAAAACCACTTTCATATCACCCACATAGAATTCGCAATTCGTTATATTGTTGCGTTCAGCATTGGCTTTGGCATCCAAAATTGCTTCGGGAACGCTTTCTACACCAATCACTTTTTTGGCTTTTTTAGATACGAATTGAGCAATAGTTCCTGTTCCAGTATATAAATCATAAACTGTTTCCGTGCCTGTTAATCCAGCAAAATCACGAGTAATTTTATACAATTCGAATGCTTGGTCAGAATTGGTTTGGTAAAAAGATTTAGCGTTAATGCTAAATTTCAAACCTTCCATTTCTTCCAAAATGTAATCACGACCTTTGTATAATTTGATGTTTTGATCGTATAAAGTATCGTTTGCTTTATTGTTGATCACATATTGCAATGATGTAATCTGTGGGAATTTCTCGTAGAGATGATCCAAAAGTAATTCTCTATTGGCTTTGTCATTTTCGAAAAACTGAATCAAAACCATAATTTCTCCAGTTGAAGCTGTTCGCATCATCAAGGTTCTCAGTAAGCCTTCGTGATTTCTTGGATTGAAAAAAGTTAAATTATTATCATTGGCGAAAGCTCTGATTTCATTTCGAATAGTATTCGATGGATCTTCCTGTAAATGACATTTGTTGATGTCCAAAATCTTATCCCACATTTTTGGAATATGAAAACCAAGAGCATTTCTGTTGCCCAAATCTTCGGTGCTGCCAATTTCTTTTTCGGTTAACCAACGGCTGTTCGAAAACGAAAATTCCATTTTATTTCTGTAAAAGAATTGTTTTTCGGAACCCAAAATTGGTTCAAAATCGGGAAGTTCTATTTTTCCGATGCGTTGTAGGTGATTCTGAACTTCATTTTGTTTGTAGTACAATTGCTGGCTGTATTTCATATTCTGCCATTTGCAACCGCCACAAACACCAAAATGCTCGCAAATAGGTTCAATTCTATGCTCGGAATATTCGTGAAATTTCACCGCTTTTCCTTCATAATACGCCTTACGCTTTTTGAAAGTTTGCACATCTACTACGTCACCCGGAACTACATTGGGAATAAAAATTACTTTTCCATCTGGGGCTTTTGCCACCGAAACGCCTTTTGCACCTGCATCAAGGACTTTTATATGATCAAAAACGATCTTGTCTGTATTTTTCTTAGCCATAGCGCAAAAATAAGGCTTTGAATGGTTTTATAAATTCAAATTGGGAAAAATTTTTGAAAAGATGTTGATTTAATGAAATTATTCTGTGGTAAAAGCTTTTTGCTTGAAGTTTGAAGAAGTTATTGTTTCCATCTTTTTTGTTGCAGTTCATTACTTGAGGGTTTAGTTGTATAAAAAGCAGAGGTTTTTCAGAATGAACTATAAATAAAAAAGGGAGCTTTATCAGCATAATGATGTAGAAACAAATTTTTACAGTTGTTTGTGTTTTTGTTAGTAGAATAGAGTTTCTTTTGAATAAATGACTGTAAAATAGGTGTTCTTTTGTGAAAAACCATAAAGCAATGAAAGTGTAATTGTTTATATTTGAAAAATATTATTTTAGACGAGTTAAAGGAGGTAAAAAATTAATAGAATTATGAAACAGTTTTGTACAATCGTCCTTCTTTCTCTTTTTATATTTTCAGCAAGTAGCTTGTATGCTGAGAATAATAGTTCTTACATAGAAGTCGAGAACGCTTTGGTTTTGCCTACAGCAACTATTACAGGTAATGCGACTGTTTGTCAAAATGCTACAAGTCCAGTAATTACTTTTAAAGGTGTTGGCGGAACAGCTCCTTATGTTTTTACCTATAAGATTAATGGGGGAGCAGATATCATTTCGGCTCCATCAACGGGAGATGTTTTTACTGTAAATGTCCCTACAGCAATTGCAGGTACTTTTGCTTATACTTTGGTAAGTGTTCACGATTCTTCAGCACCCACAACTGAAATTCTACAAACAGGAACTGCTACCGTGACAGTAAATGCTTTGCCAGTTGCAGCTTTTTCTTTTACTAATGATAATCAATGTTCAGGAACTGTTGTTCAATTTACTTCCATCGTTACAACAGGTAAAGCTCCCTTTTCTTATGTTTGGGATTTTGGAGATGGAACACCAATTTCTACTTTGGCAAATCCTAGTCATGTTTTTACTTCGTTAGGTTGTGCAACGAGTACTTATACGGTTACATTAAAAGTTACTGATGCCAATGGATGTGTAGCCTCAATTGTTTCTCATCCCATTATTGTTATTCAAAAACCAGATATTAGTTTTGTTGATGTTAACAATGGTTTCGACCCATTTAATAATTGTTCCAATGCAGCTTCTAATCCTATTTTTAATATAACAGTAGGAAATACTTCTGCATCTGCGTGTATAGTTGCAAATTCTTACAGTATAGATTGGGGTGATGGAAGTGCCATTCTTTCGAATGCTACTTTTCCAGCTACTCATACCTATTCACTAGTCGGAGCCTATAATATGATTATTACTGCTCAAGGTACAAATGGTTGTAGTAATTCTAAAACCTATGTAATCAAGAATGTGACAAATCCTTCGGGGGGAATTGTAAGCCCAGGAAGCACTCAAAATCTATGTGCACCAACCGCTCCTATAAATTTTGCAATTTCGAATTGGGGAAATAATTCTGCAGGAACAGTTTATGATATAGATTATGGAGATGGTACGCCAATTGTGCATTTAACCCAAGCAAATTTAGAAAGTTCGTCTTATTTTAATGCTGCAAATCCTTCTTTATCTACTAATTTTCCAATTCCACATTCCTATACCATATCAAATTGCCCAAGTCCAAAATTTACAGCTTTATTAACTATTTCAAATGCTTGTGGAGATACACCTAGTTCTGTATCAAACATAACAATTTATTCAAAACCTGTAGCAGATTTTACGATAGCATCTACTCCTGCTTGTTTGAATACGAATGTATCATTTACCAATACTTCGTTAGCGGGTTATAATCAGAATTGTGTTCAGAATTCACTTTATCAATGGGATTTTGGAGATGGAACAACGTCAACACAAATAAGTCCAAATCACACCTATACTGTTCCTGGAAATTATACTGTAACTTTAATTGCTCAAGCCTATTGTGGGTTTTCAGCTCCTGTTCAGAAAACAATTTGTGTAGAAGGGCCATTGGTTCCTCAATTTACATTAGACAAAACTGAAGGCTGCACACCACTTGTAGTAGCCACTAATAATACAACAGTAATAACTAATTCTTGTGTGGCTCCCACTTATTTATGGACTGTAACATATGCTGGTGGTAATTGTGGAGTATCTCCAGCCGTTTGGAATTATGTAACAGGAAGTGCAACTTCGGCAAATCCTACCTTTAATTTTCTGACCCCAGGCACTTATTCTATCAGGTTAAGTACAACAAATTCTTGTGGTACGGTAGTGTCACCAATTCAAACTGTAATTGTCAAACAACCACCAACAGCCACCATAAATGCTATTCCAGATTTTTGTGGGCCAACATCAATTAGTCCAATTGCGGTTGTAAATGGTTGTGCGCCTGCTTCAAGTACACTGACTTATGCTTGGAGTTTTCCTGGAGGAACACCCTCTTCCTCAACAGTTGCAAATCCAGGTTCTATAAGTTATTCAAGTCCTGGAAATTATACAGTTTCCTTAACTGTAACAAATGAATGTGGAGTTTCTACGATAGCAACTGAATCATTTGCCATTAAAGATGTCCCAGTTATCACCAATACACCTTTGAATCAGACGATTTGTTCTGGTTCTCAAACAACATTAGTAAACCTAAGTTCGAATCCAGCAGGAGCTACCTATTCTTGGACTGCAACAGCAACTTCGGGAATTACAGGTTTTATTCCATCAGGAGCGAATACAATTCCGATACAAACTATTTCGACTACAAGTTTGACCTCAGGAACAGTTACTTATGCCATAACTCCTTCTTTAGGAGGATGCCCCGGAGCAGTTGTAAATTATGTTATAACAGTAATTCCAGCCCCGAAAATCACAAATCAACCTGTTTCAAATACAGCTTGTCAAAACGGAATTCTTGCCCCATTAACTGTTGTTTTGAGTGGAGTTACAGGAACACCAACTTATCAATGGTATTCTAATACTGTAAATAACAACACTTCTGGAATTTTAATTTCTGGCGAAACAAACGCAACTTTCACTCCATCATCTGCAACTGTTGGAACGGTTTATTATTATTGTATTATAACATTGCCCTCGGGAGGATGTTCAAACATTACATCCACAACCGCAACGATAACAATAAGTCCAATTATTTCTATTGGTACACAACCCACGCCTTCACAAAACATTTGTGTTGGAGCAACTATTCCAAGTCCTTTAACAGTCAGCTCTTCAGGCGGAACAGGAACCGTTTCTTATCAATGGTATTCTAATACTACCAATTCAAATGTAGGAGGGACTTTGATTTCAGGAGCAACAAATGCAACTTATACACCACCAGTTTTTAGTAGTCAGGGGACTTTTTATTTTTATGCAATTGTCAGTTCAACAGGAACCGGTTGTGGATCTGCAAGTTCCAATGTGGCGACAATTATTGTTGATACTGACCCAACAGTCAGTTCTCAGCCATTGGTTTCACAAACGCTTTGTCAAGGCGCAACTCCACAAAGTTTGCAAGTTAGTGCAACTGGCGGAAACGGTATTTTTTCATATCAATGGTTTTCAAATACAATCAATTCCAATTCAGGAGGAACATTAATTTCTGGTGCTACTACCGATACTTATTTGCCACCAACGACAATTGTTGGAACACTATATTACTATTGTTTGATTAATCAAAGTACTTTGGGATGTAGTGTGACTAGCGCAACAGCAGCGGTGATAGTTAATGCTGCACCAACAATTATAAATCAACCAGTTTCAAGTACAGTCTGTTTAGGAGGAACTCCAACTGTTTTATCCGTTACTTATGCCAATGGAGTTGGAATTCCAAGTTATCAATGGTATAGTAATTCAGTAAATTCAAATTCAGGCGGGACTTTGATTTTAGGAGCAACAAGTTCAACCTTTAGTCCACCAAATACTCCTGTAGGAACAACTTTTTATTATTGTATCATTACTTTGCCAGCAACGGGTGGCTGTTCTAGCATAACTTCAAATACTGCCAATGTTACTATTAATGCTGGAGCAACAATTACAACACAACCAACGCCAACACAAAGTCTATGTGTGGGAGGAACTATTTCAAATCCATTAACAGTAAGTTCTTCAGGAGGAACTGGAACGGTTTCATACCAATGGTATTCTAATACAACCAATTCCAATTCTGGGGGAACTTTAATTTCAGGAGCTACAAATGCAACTTTTACCCCCGCTGTTTTTACTATTTCTGGAACGTATTATTACTATGCTGTGCTTAACTTTAGCGGAAACGGTTGTGGTGCAATTACTTCTAATGTGGCCGAAATAATAGTGGTTAATGATCCAATTATTACCACACAACCCTTAGCAACCCAAACAGTTTGTCAAAATTCACCTTCAACTACCTTATCTGTAGTAGCTTCTGGAGGAATAGCAACCGCTTATACCTATCAATGGTTTAGCGCTAATGTAAACAACACAAGTTCAGGGATTGCCATAGTTGGAGAAACGAATGCTTCATTTATTCCCCCAACAAATAGTGCAGGAACAACCTACTATTATTGTTTGATTAGCCAAATAAATGGAGCTAGTTGTGCTGTTACAACAACTACTTCAGAAGTCATCATAAATTTGGCTCCAGCCATCAACAATCAACCTATTTCTAGTTCGGTTTGTGTAAATGGAACTCCAACTTTATTGTCTTTTACATATACAAATGGAGTAGGAACTCCAACCTATCAATGGTTTTCGAATAGTTTAAATTCAAATAGTGGCGGAACTATAATTTCAGGTGCAACAAATCCAACTTTTGCACCGTCAGCAATTTCTGCAGGAACATTATATTATTATTGTGTGGTAACATTCGCTTCATTATCTGGAGGATGTTCAGTGATAACTACCCTTCCAGCATCAGTAGTTGTAAATCCAAATCCAGTAATAGCTTCTGAAACTGCAACTATTTGTAGTACTACAGCTTTCACAGTTTCTCCAACTAATTCTGGAGGAAATATTGTGCCAGTAGGAACTACATATACTTGGACAAATCCAACCGTAAGCCCTGTAGGTTCAGTAACTGGAGCTTCGGCAGAAGGGATTCCTCAAACCAATATAAGCCAAACTTTAATCAATACAACCACTAATCCATCAACGGTTACTTATACTGTAACTCCAAAATCGGGGACTTGTGTTGGGAATAATTTTTCAGTCGTTGTAACTGTAAATCCTTCCATTAATCCGAATAGTATTCTGAAAAACAGTACTTGTTTTGGGGCTAATAATGGAAGTATTCAAACGACTATTACAGGAGGTGTTCCTTTTAGTTCGGGCAATCCATATAATATTTCTTGGACAGGCCCTAATGGATTTACAGCTAGCACATCCAATATTACTAATTTATCGCCAGGAGATTATACGATTTCTGTTTTGGATAATGGAGGTTGTCCTTTTTCAAAAACATACACCATTACCGAACCTGCCGATATTGTCATCACTACCGATTTAGAAAAAAACATCACTTGTTTTGGCAATGCTAATGGTGAAATTCAAATCACCGTAACCGGTGGAACTCCAGTTTATACTTATTCTTGGACAAAAAACGGAATTCCTTTTTCAGTTCTTGAAGATTTATCAGGGTTAAGTCCCGGAATATATGAAGTAACCGTTTCGGATGCAAATAATTGTGGACCCCAAAAAGCGACTTTTACTATTACAGAACCCCCAGTTTTGGCTTTGAATTTAGTGAGTAAAACCGATATACTTTGTTATGGAACTGCAACAGGAGCTATAAATGTAAATGTGGTAGGAGGGACGCCTTCAGTTTCGGGATATAATTTTGCTTGGACGGGACCAAATGGTTTTACAAGTACCAATCAAAATTTAACGGCTATTCCTGCTGGAACTTTTAATTTGACAGTAACTGATGATTCAGGTTGTTCTAAAAATCTATCGGTAACATTGACGCAAAATTCCGAAATTAGTATCAATGCAGTTACCACTCCAATAATATGTTATGGCGATAACGATGGTTCGATTACAATCACTATTTCTGGTGGAATTGCACCTTACACTGTTTTGTGGAGCAATTTAGGAAGTGGTCTTTATCAAAACAATTTATCGGCAGGCGATTATCTAATAACTGTAACAGATGCTTTGGGATGCCAAAAATCACTGAATGTTAACATTCCAGAACCTCCAGTTTTTACAATTAATCCAGTAGTCAAAAATATTACTTGTTTTGGTGCTAATAATGGAAGTATTAATTTGAATATAGTGGGAGGAATTGCTCCTGTTGTTTTGAAATGGAACGATAGTGCAACAGCTGGAAACGTTAGAAATAATTTGGGTCCAGGCAGTTATACCGTAACCATAACCGACAGTAAACCTTGTCAAATTGTTAGAACTTTTGTCATTCAAGAACCACAATTATTAGTGCTTTCGGCTAATTTAACTCATGCATTAGATTGTAATGATGCGAATACTGGTGCTATAAATCTTTTGGTTTCTGGTGGTTCTGCACCTTTTACTTATGCTTGGTCTAACGGAGCTATCACTGAAGATTTAACTAATATACCAGCAGGAAATTATTTAGTGACCGTTACTGATTCAAGAGGTTGTGTGAAAACTGCCCAATATGTAATTAACAGACCACCACCAATTGTTGTTGCAGTTGAGACAAAAACCGACTTTAATTGTGATACTAAATATGTGAAACAAACCTTTATTGCTCAGGTTTCAGGAGGGGTTCCTCCTTATCAGTTGCATTGGTCTAGTGGTACGGTTAGCGGTGTGAATAACGAAATGATGACTACCAATCAAAACGGAACTGTAATTCTAGACGTTACGGATAACATTGGATGTAAGGCTAATTATACTTTCAATGTAAATATCCCAAAACTAGGAAGCGCGTCCTTTTTCACAACTTCATTTGCCTTTACTACTTATGGTTCTTATTCTATTGAAGATCCCATTCAATTTACTAATGCCGCAACAGGAGATTATACAAATATCTCTTGGGATTTTGGAGATGGCACTTTTTCGACTGAAATAAATCCAATTCATATTTATAAAAAAGAAGGCAGTTACATCGTGAATCAAACCGTTACTTATCCTTTTGGATGTGTCTATATTCATACCATTACTTTGGATATTAAAAAAGGATATAATTTAATTCCACCAACAGCCTTTACACCCAATAATGATGGAATGAATGATTATTTCGCACCCGTTTTTTCAGGATTGAAAGACATTCATTTTGATGTTTATGATACTTGGGGAGCATTAATCTATTCTGAATCTGGTGATTCTATTCGAGGCTGGGACGGAAAAATAAATTTTAAAGAAGCTGAAAACGGTAATTATTATTATAAAATTATTGCCAAAGCATTTTACGGAACTACCATTAAGGATCAAGGAGCATTCGTGCTTATAAAATAATAACAATGAAATTTAGACTATTTTTTACGCTATTATGCTGCTTCTTTTTCGCTAAATCAAAAGCGCAAGATCCTATATTTACACAATATTTCATCATTCCAGAAACTTTAAATCCTGCCTATTCTGGTTTTCTTGAAACTACTTACGCTGGGGCATTACACCGATCGCAATGGCCTGATTTGGATTTAAAAATTGATACTGATTATGCTTTTCTCAACACTTGGAGCGAAGGAATGAATAGCGGTTTGGGAGGAAGCATCTTAAGTCATAGAGAGAATAACACCCATTATAGTTTTACCCAATTGAATCTGAATTATGCTTATAGAGTAACATTAAATGACAATTGGTATTTTAGACCCGCGATTGAAATTGGTTTTGGAACCAAATCATTTGGTTTTGGAGGCTTAGTATTGAGTGACCAAATCAACATTGGTTCTGGGGTTATCAACCCAGTTAGTGGAGATCCTGTAGTTTTGAATGATAAATTTAATTTCTTTGATTTTTCAGTAGGAATGCTCGTCAATAGCGAAGAAGCTTGGTTTGGTTTATCTTTAAAACACATCAATAAACCCAATATTTCATTTGCTGATGAAAAAAATCTGCCTTTAGATATGTTTTTTTCTGCTAATGTTGGATATGAATTCCTAGTAGTTGATTATTTAGACGTTGTTGCTTTTCCATATGAAACTAAGTTTCAGGTATCGGCAAATTATATGAATCAAGGGCAATACAATAGGTTGGATTTAGGCACTTCTATTATGTTTCGAACGGTGTTTTTTGGTGTTTCTACTGCGATGAATCCTTGGACAAAGGCTGAAGACAGTCATTTGGTAACTTCGGTTAATTTTTTCGGAGGTTTGCAATACGAACATTTAAAATTTGGATTGTCTCACGATTTTAGCACTTCAAAAATTGGAAATTCTGGCGGAATTTATGAATTGTCGTTGACCTATCAGTTCGATTTGGATGTAAAATGTTTTGGTTGTCCTAATTATGAAAGTAAATACTAAACGAAGTTTCAAATTAATATTTCCTTTTTATCCATTCATAATTTATAATGGCGAGTCCATAAAAAATAGAATCGGCAGTAATTTTTCCAAATAGGATTCCCATAAAATAATTACCAGTTAAAACAGGCATCCAATACATACAAAACGGACGGATAAAAAAGAAATCCAAAATGGCAGGATAACCAAATTCCAGCAGTAAATTTCGAATCAATACTACAATTTCTTTCGGCGGTGTTTTTTGATTCAATGACCGATTCGAGTCCATCAATTTTTTGTAGGCCATAAAAAGAATGACACCATAAAAAGCAAAATATTCGGCAAAAGTAATTAGATAAGCCGTTGTCACTCCATCAAAAATCCGACTGAATTGGGAACTCGCCAGTGCAGCCGAAGTCGCAGCAATTTCAGCATATTTATACCGGTCAAACCATTCCTTGAAATTGGATTTATTGAACATATTTAGTTTTTATATTAACCGCAGATTCGCAGATTACAAACATTGAAATAAGTTTAAAACGCTAATAAAAACAGTAATAATTTGAACCATATAAGGTAAATAAGAACATATAAGACAAACAATTAAAGCCAAAACTTAAATGAACTTACTGCCTTATATGGTAAATTAATTTAACTCTTACTATTTTAAAATCTGCGAATCTGCGGTTAAAATTTTTCACAAAGAATTACCACAATTGGTGCACTTCTTTCTTAATATACTTTTCATAAATGGCATTCATCACAGCGATTTTCTCTGGTGTGAGTTGAGGTAAATCATAAACCGATAAATTAGATTGAACGTGGCTAGAATTTGAAGCTCCCGGAATAATACAACTGATTTCTTTGAAACCCAAAATCCATTGCAGGGCAATTGGTGCCAAATTAGAAACTTCAGGAAACAAAGATTTTAGTTCCTCTACTGCTTTTAAACCCAATTCGTAATCAATTCCAGAGAAAGTTTCCCCTTTGTCGAATGCGGCTCCGTTTCGGTTGAAATTGCGGTGGTCTTGGGCTTCGAAAGTGGTTTTAGAATCAAATTTCCCAGTCAAAAGGCCGCTAGCCAATGGAACTCTCGCAATGATGCCGATGTCTTTTTTTTGTGCTTCCTTGAAAAACAATTCAGAAGGACGCTGACGGAACAGATTAAAAATAATTTGAACTGTGGTTACGTTGGAATATTCAATGGCTTTGAGAGCTTCTTCCACTTTTTCGACGCTAACACCCAAGTTTTGAATTTTTCCTTGTTCTTTCAAACGGTCAAACAATTCGAAAATTTCGGGACGATAATACACTTCAGTTGGTGGACAATGCAATTGAATTAAATCTAAGGTTTCGAGTCCGGTTCTTTTCAAACTATCTTCCACGAATTTTTGTAAAACCTTCGGTTGGTAGCCTTCATTCACGTGCGGATTGATTTGGCGACCGCATTTGGTGGCAACATAAATGCGTTCCGAACGAGAGCAAACGACTCTTCCTACGGCGGTTTCGCTTAATCCATTTTCATACACATCGGCAGTGTCAATGAAATTCACGCCGTTGTCGATGGCAGTATTGATTAATTCGTCGGCGGTTTTATCGTTGAAGGGCGAACCCCATTTTCCACCCACTTGCCAAGTGCCCAGCGCTATTTCGGAGATATTAAAATTGGTTTTTCCTAATTTTCTGTAGTTCATTTTTTTTTTTTTTTTGATATTGTTTTAGTGATTCAATTTGTCTTGATAGGGATTTTTACATTGTCATAGGATATGTATAACAGTCAATTCGATATGTTTTAATATTAAATTTTATTTCATTGTAGTTTTTCGCCTTGTTTTCAAATCTATAAACCCTTCCGTTTCTTTTGTCTAAAAAGTATTCAGACCCCATCATAATTTTTTTAGAATTGTAGTCTTTATATATTTGCTCGTAAACTATATTCGTTCTTTTTTCACAATCGTCAGCTTCTTCTTGTTTATATTTAGCTACTCTACTACTATAATAAATTATATTTTGAAAAAAACTTAATTTATTATTAAGATTGTTTTCAGTATGTAAAATACTAAACATTAATTCTTTATAGAGTATGTTAAATTCTTCTCCAGTTAAATTTAAAGTTTTAACTAGACTTAAAAATTCCTTTTCAAAAGTTGAATTGGTTTTTGGAAATAGTTTCGGTTGAGTGTCACTTTCGAAATTCCAATAGTCAGCATACATATTTGAGAAAAATGGAATGGCATAAAACTTATTCCTTTTTTCAAAGACTAATACTTCATCGTATATTCTTTTGTTGGAGGTTTGTAGTAAAGTTATTGACAAGGAATCTAAATCAATTTTTCGAACTGCTGTTAAATTTTTATCTATCATTGGAAATTTTTCCAGTACAAAAGATACACTTTCTTTTTGAGAATTAAAACTAAGGTTTTTATTCTCTTTGCAAGAAATCATTAAAGTTAATAGGATTAAAAGTAGAACAATTTTTTTCATAGTTTGATTAGTGTTTTTATTGATTTGATACTATTTTATCTATTGACTTTTTAATCAGTGTTTGCATCATTTATATCGAAGTAACTTGAGACTATTCAAATAGGAATTCTGTGGAATTTTCTTCTTTTTTTAGAAATTGTGTAATTTCTATTTTTTCATTTTCAGAGATTTTTTTGTTTTCAAAAGGTGAATCCCAATTTTTGAAAGAATTTAGATCAATATAAAATACAGATGGCTCAAAAGTTAGTTCCCCATGAATAATAGTTTTTCTGTTTCCATATTTAATTAACAGAGATCCTTTCGATATTATTTTGTATTCAATTTTCATCAAGTTTATTGGTTTGATAACATTTCGTTTATCGCCTTTTCCACAAGCGGTGCCATCACTTCATAGCCTTTTTTATTAGGGTGAACTTCATCGTCAGTAAAGTTAGCATCTAATCCTTTTCGTTCATCAACCAATGCTGAATGATAATCCAAAAACATAATTTCATTGGCATCGGCATATTCTTTTATCATTTTATTGAGTTGTATGATTTTTTCGGCAGGAAAAGAATTGGGTCTCCAATCGAAATCATAAGCAGGCAAGACCGAGCATAAAATCACTTTGATTTGGTGAACTTTGGCCAATTCGGCCATCGAGAAAATATTGTCAGTTATCATTTCCAAGGTCGAAGGACCGGTATTTTCAGCAATATCATTGGCTCCAGCCAATAAGACCACAATCGAGGGTTTTAAGTCAATTACATCGGCTCGAAAGCGAATCAGCATTTGCGGAGAAGTTTGTCCACTAATGCCTCGGTTGATATAGGGTTTTCCATCAAAAAACTCGGGACAAAGAACTGACCAAAACTCGGTGATGGAATCGCCCATAAACACAATTCGTTTTTCTCCAGATTCCAGAATGGGAAGATTTGCATTTTCCTTTTGGTATTTTTTTAAATACGGCCAGTCTTGTAGTTGTAATTTGTTTCCCATACGGTGAAATTGACATTCTGGTTTTAGTAAATTCTAATAAAGCAGTCAACAAAAATAAGCATTTCGTCCAGTATTACCTATTAATTGTAGTGATGAAAAGTATTGTTTGAATTATATTTTAAATTTTAGTTAAATGGTGAAAAGTCAAAAGATGTTGGATTTTAAATGATTAAATTTGGGTAACCATTAAAAATAGAATTATGAAAAGACACGCAACCGCAGTTTGGAACGGCTCGCTCAAAGAAGGAGCCGGTCATTTAACCACACAAAGTGGAATATTACAAAAGACACAATATTCCTTTAAATCCCGTTTTGAAGAAGGAATCGGTACCAATCCAGAAGAGTTAGTTGCTGCAGCACATTCGGGCTGTTTTACTATGCAACTTTCGGCCTATATTACAGAAGCTGGTTTCGAGATTGAAAGCATCGAAACTAAATGCGATATTAATTTATTAGAAGGTAGAATCGTGAGTTCGCACCTAACCGTAAGTGCCAAAATCAAAGGAATTTCCAACGAGACTTTTCAAGAATTGGTTAGTAAAGCCGAGGAAAATTGTCCCATTTCAAAATTATTCGACACAGAAATTTCTACCGAAGCCAGTTTGGTTTAAATTCAGGTTTGTATCCAGTAAAAAAGGCTCGATTTGCAAAACAAATCGAGCCTTTTTTTAATAAGAATCGGTCTAAATCGGTCACATCAGTTTCATCCGTGTGCCATTGAAGCTAAAAACTAATCAAACAAATCTGATGACAAATAGCGGTCGCCTCGGTCACAAATAATAGCTACAATCACTCCAGATTCCATTTGTTCGGCTAGTTTTACGGCCACAGCTACGGAACCGCCACTGCTCATTCCGGCAAAAATGCCTTCTTCCTTGGCCAATCGTTTGGTCATTTCACGCGCTTCCGTTTCAGAAACTTCCATCACGACATCGACTTTCGATGCATCAAATATTTTGGGTAAATATTCTTGAGGCCATTTTCTAATGCCAGGAATTTGGGAACCATCGCTAGGTTGAGCACCCACAATTTGAATGGCTGGATTTTTTTCTTTCAAGTAAGTAGAAGTCCCAATTATGGTTCCTGTAGTTCCCATTGCCGAAACAAAATGGGTTACAGTTCCTTGAGTATCCTTCCAAATTTCGGGGCCAGTAGTTTTGTAGTGCGCTTTCCAGTTGTCGTCATTGGCAAATTGGTTGAGCATTACATATCCGCCTTCGGCTACTTTTTTATCGGCATAATCTCTGGATCCAATAATTCCTTCGCTTGCGGGAGTTAAAATCACAGTTGCACCATAAGCTCGCATCGTTTGGGTGCGTTCTATTGTAGAATCTTCGGGCAGGATAAGTTCAATTTCTACATTGAATAATTGGGCAATCATCGCTAGAGCAATGCCTGTGTTTCCGCTTGTGGCTTCTATGAGTTTGTCGCCTTTTTTGATGTCGTCTCTTTCTATTGCCGATGCAATCATATTATAGGCAGCACGGTCTTTTACGCTTCCTCCGGGATTATTCCCTTCAAGTTTTAGCAAAAGTTTGACGTTTTTGTTCTTTACCAAATTCACGCTTTCGACTAAAGGTGTGTTTCCGATAAGATCTGATAATTTTTTAAATTGCATTATTTTAATTCTTTGATTTTTACTTCGGTAATGGTGGTGTTGGTTACAATAGATTTTGCTGGAATTGATTTTGTAATCCAGGTATTTCCTCCAATAATGCTGTCTTTTCCAATGGTGGTTTCTCCGCCCAAAATAGTGGCATTGGCATAAATACACACATTTTTCTCAACGGTTGGATGTCTTTTGGTGTTTTTCATGTCTTTGCTAACGCTCAAGGCGCCCAAAGTAACACCTTGATATAATTTGACATTTTTTTCGATGACAGTGGTTTCTCCAATTACAATTCCAGTGGCATGGTCAATAAAAAAAGGTGAAGCAATAGTAGCTCCAGCATGAATATCAGTTCCGGTAGTATGATGTGCATATTCACTCATCAACCTTGACAAAAGCAACATGTTGAGCAAATACAATTCGTGACTTAATCTATAAATAGCAATGGCATAAAATCCAGGATAAGCCAAATAAACTTCTTCTATGCTATTAGAAGCAGGGTCGTTTTCTAAGATATAAGCAGCATCCTGATTTAAATTGACAAGAACTGAGGGTAGTTTTTCTAGAAATTGTTGCCAAATACTTTCATTTACATCATCTGATTTATTAAAAGATAATTTTGAAATTGACATGAAAAGCTGTTCGAGTTCTTCAATGCTTTGATCTAGAGGAGCATTGGTGTCAAATAATGTCGAGAATAGTTTTTTAGTAAAATCTACTGCCATAGTTTTAATTCCATATTCAATGGAAGAATGTTTTTTTATAGCAGCAATGGTATCTATGATTTCGTCTTTAGTCACAATATTAGAATTCAAATGTTAGTTGAAAAGGTAAAAGTAAGTTGTTTTTAGAAAATGCAGTACTAATTCAAGAAATAAATTTACTTCGGTGACTCTTTTTACTCTTTTTTAGGAAATGAAATCTTTTATTCGAATATGATTTTTTAAATGAGTAAATTAGCATGTATTCCCATTTTTAGTTCGTTTTTTTGAATCAATGAATAACTTGAAAGATGAATAATAGCAAAAAAATTAAAAATAAAATGGTTCGTTTTTGGAAAATTCTAGGACCTGGACTTGTAACAGGAGCTAGTGACGATGATCCTTCAGGAATTGCAACCTATTCACAGTCGGGTGCAGCTTATGGGCTTTCGACTTTGTGGACTTCAATTATTGCCTTTCCTTTAATGGCTGCCATTCAGCAAATGTGCGCTAGAATTGGTATTGTAACTTCACATGGGTTAACGGGTGTGCTCAAAGAGAATTATCCACGCCCAGTTTTATATATTATGCTTTTGTTTAGTTTTCCCGCAATTGTAATGAATATTGGTGCTGATATTGCAGGAATGGGGGCGGTAGGAAACTTGTTGTTTCCATCTATTGATGGTACTTATTTTAGTGTTTTGTTTACTTTAATTCTTTTGGGATTAATTATTTATTTGCCGTATCAAAAAATTGCTATCACGCTAAAATATTTATGCATTGTGCTGTTGGTTTATTTTATTGTGCCGTTTTTGTACAAACAGGATTTGTCACAAATACTTAAGGCCACATTGATTCCGACTATTCAATTCAACAAAGAGTTTATGGGTATTTTGGTAGGTATTTTGGGAACTACGATTTCACCTTATCTTTTCTTTTGGCAGGCATCGATGGAAGTTGAAGAACAGAACAAAAAACACCTGATTGTAAACAAAAGGATCATTCACGAAATAAATGAAGATGTCGATTTTGGCATGTCTTTTTCGGGATTTGTAATGTATTTTATTATTCTAACCACAGGAACAGTTTTGTATAATAATGGCATGCATCAAATAAATACTGTCGAACAAGCTGCACTTGCTTTAAAACCATTGGCGGGTAATTTGGCTTACCTACTTTTTGCTATTGGAATTATTGGAACGGGACTAATTGCCATTCCTGTTTTAAGCGGTTCGCTTTCCTATATTATCACCGAAACTTTTGGATGGGAACAAGGTTTAGATAAAAAATTTCACGAAGCAAAAGCTTTTTACGTTATCATCGCTATTTCTTTGCTATTGGGATTGTCGTTAAATTATATTGGCATTTCTCCCATACAAGCTTTAATTTATACCGCCATACTTTACGGTTTGACCGCTCCGGTTTTAATTGCCATAATCCTTCATATTTCTAATAACAAAAAAGTGATGGGCAGATTTACGAATAGTAAAACATCCAATATTCTTGGTTTTGCATCCTTGATAATTATGTCGGCAGCAGCTGTAACTTTAATATATTTGCAATTGGCTGATTAGGGTTTTCTATTTAAAAAAACCGAGAATATTTTCCAATCAAAAATAGTTTTCTAAAGTATATTACTTTTGAATTCTGAAACCAAAAACAGTATTTGATAACCCAAAATAAATTGTAAAAAATGTTCAATAAAGGAGACCAAGTTTCGGTTTTAGATGAGGATGTAAATGGAGTAGTAGTATCGGTCAAAGATAAGCAGGTTACTATAGAAACTACCGATGGTTTTGTGATGACTTATTTTGTCAACGAATTGCTTAAAATAAACAAATCCAGTAATTTAATGGATTCTATCGAAAGAATAAATATAGGAGATATTGCTAAAGAAAAAGAAACCCCAAAACCAAGAAGTTTTGTTAAAGAGCGCAAAGATAAACGTGAAATTCCGGCTCCAGAATTTGATTTACACATTGAAAAATTGGTTCCTAACAAACGCGGAATGTCTAATTATGACATACTTACTTTGCAAACTGAAACAGCCAAACGTCATATAGAATTTGCTATAAAAAATCGTATTCCTAAGATTGTTTTTATTCACGGTGTTGGCGAAGGAATACTAAAATCGGAGTTGGATTTTTTGTTGGGAAGATATGATAATGTCGTTTTTCAGGACGGTAATTATCAAAAATATGGTCAAGGAGCAACCGAAGTTTATTTCAAGCAAAACACTAAATAATGGTTTTAATTAAGTTGAAAATTCAAATTTAAATCAAAAGCAAATAAACCGAAAAGCCACAAATTAATACCCAAAACGATGGGATTAATTTGTGGCTTTTCGGTCAAATATAATAAGATTACTTCTGAATTAGGAGGTGATTAATTCCCCATAAATATAAGCATCTCCAAGTTTGAAGCTGCTATTTCCTTTCTTTAAAGTAGCATTTTTAATAACTATAGTATGTTTAAAAGCTGTTGTTCCGCTTTTTATTGTAGTAACTTCTATAATTCCGCTCACGTTCGCCACTCCACTTACAGCATTCCATTCTTCGCTTACTGTTGGAATTACAGGTGTTATTGTGTTGCAAAAATAACTTGGAGTAAGTAATCCATTGAATAAACGATAGGTGAGTTTGTTTTTGACGGTTCCAATCAAAGCAGTTCTTGGTGTGTTCAAAGGTGTTTCTATATTGACAATTAGTGCATCATCAATATTTTCAAGCGTTAACGATTCGCCGCTTATATAATTGTAAAGATCTTTAGTTGTAGTACACTTTTCGACTGTTTTGTCAAAACCGAAAGGTAAAGGAGTGGCTGAGGTGGTGTAATCACCAAAAACAAATGTCTCATAAACTTGAGTGCCATTGCCTTTGTCAAAAGTGATGTTTTTAAAAATAATACGATGATTGTAACCTGTAATTACGGTGCTTCCAGGGATGCTTCCTGCTGATGTTATTGTAGTTGTAGTTATTTCTATTTTTCCTGATATTGCAGTCCATTGATCAGATACGTAAGGTTTTGCAGGCGGAATGGTGCTGCAAATATTATCAGCTGCTACAGTTCCGTCATAAAAACGATATACAACTTTGTAGGTTGAATTGTCAATATCGATAACAGTTGGAATATAATCTCCAGTTGAGGAATCAATATTTGATGGTTCATTTACAAACGTAGTTTTTGGAATTTCAAGCAATAAAGCTTCTTTTTCTTTTAGTTTGTATATAATATTATTAACGCTGCAGGTTTGTGTTGTTGCATTCTCAAAATCAATGGTTTCTAAAGTTAAATTCCCGTCATCACATCCGTTTAGTAACAGAACAAAAACCAATAGGCTAAAAACTCTTTTCATTTTCAATATATTTCTGGCAAAAATAGTGAAAAAATTACCAATTGATCGTAATGAAATCATAATTGATGCATCATATTTGGCTATTTATTTTTCATTTGGTATTAGGATATTGTATTTTCTATCGTGATGTTTTTTCTGTAAATAAACCTGTTGTTAGTAGCTATTTCATAACTTTGTGCCAATGAAAAAAATATATCTCGATAACGCCTCGACGACACAACTTCGTCCAGAAGTCATTCACGAAATGACAAAAGTATTGACAGAAGATTTTGGAAATCCTTCGTCAACACATAGTTTTGGACGAAATGCTAAAAGTATTGTAGAACTTTCTAGAAAGACAATAGCTAAGTCTTTGAATGTTTCTGCTTCCGAAATTATCTTTACATCATGCGGAACTGAAGCTAATAATTGGATTCTTCGCTCGGCAGTTAAGGATTTAAATGTTGAAAGAATAATTTTAAGTAAAATAGAGCATCACGCTGTTTTACATACTGTTGAGTTATTGCAAAAAGAATTTGGAATTCAAGTAGATTTTGTAAGTCTTAAATCTAATGGTGAAATTGATTTGACCGATTTAGTGGATTTGCTCTCGCAGGAAATCAAAACTTTGGTAAGCTTAATGCATGTGAATAACGAAATTGGAACTCTTTTGGACGTGACAAAAGTAGGACGAATTTGCGAACAACATAATGCCCTTTTTCATTCAGATATGGTGCAATCTGTTGGCAAAATCGAGATTGATTTGCAGCATTCACCAATCGATTTTATGGTAGCAAGTGCTCATAAATTTCACGGACCAAAAGGAATTGGTTTTGCATTTGTGAAGAAAAATTCAGGATTACAACCTCTTTTTTATGGTGGCGAACAAGAAAAAGGCTTGCGTCCCGGAACCGAAGCCGTTCATCAAATTGCAGGAATGGCAAAAGCTTTGGAACTTTCGTATGCCCATTTAGAAACCGAAAGAAATTACATTTTTGAATTAAAAAAATACTTGATTTCCAGATTAGAAATTGAATTCCCCGATTTTCAAATCAATGGAAATCCCGATGGAATTTATACCATTTTGAATGTTTTATTACCCATTTCTGAAACTAAAACAGCGATGATATTATTTAATTTGGATATGAAAGGGATTGCTGTTTCGCGTGGCAGTGCTTGCCAGTCAGGTAGTATAAAACCTTCTCATGTTTTGGCTGAAATGCTTTCGAATGAAGATTTGAAAAAACCAAGTTTACGCATTTCTTTTAGTCATTTCAATACCAAAGCAGAAATCGATTTATTGGTTGAAGCGTTGAAAAATATATAGTTAATCCTTTATTTTTTATTTTCCTTTTCTTGTTTTTTGAAATAGCCTCGAAGTAAAAAATTGTGCTTCATCGCTTCTAAGTCTTCGTTTAGTTTGATGCTTGCAGCATTAAGATTGGTCATAGTCGAATCAATTTTTCGAACTAAATCGGGATTGTTCGAAAGATAGTTGATGCTTCCTTTTCCGTCTTTAATATTGAGAATTGTTGCGTTGAGGTTAGTAACCACTTTGTTAATTTCGGAAGTGGATTGAGCTAAATTTGCCATTGTAATTTTTAAATTATGGGCTACAGCTGTATCTTTTATAACTCCCAAAACATTGTCTTTATTATCTAGTGAAGTTACGATTTTGTCTATTTTTGATACCGTTTCAGAAGCGCTTTTGGTGGTTAGTTTCAAATAGCGCATCGTTTCGCCTAAGTCTCTCGAGATTAGAGTGTCATTCAACAAAGAACCTATTGTTCCTTTGCCTTCAATGATTTTATCGGTAATTTTGAGTAAATTGGCTGTTAGTGTTGCTGCATTTTTATTGGTTATACTAAGTGTGTTTAAAAGGTCTTCGGTTCGAATGCGATTGAAAGTCTTAATGGTTTCGCCGGGTTCAATTGAAGGTTGATTTTCTTTACCTGGAATAATATTTATAATCATATTTCCTACTAAACCATCCGAGCTGATTGTGGCAATAGCATCTTTTTTTATATAAGGGAAAATGGCTTTGTCTATAATCATATCGACCCGAACGGTGGTGTCGTTGATCATTTCGATTCCTCTAACAGTTCCGACGCTAATTCCTGAATAGCGAACATTGTTTCCTAATTGTAAACCGTTTACGTTGTTAAAAACGGCTTCTAAGTGATTTGTTTTGCCAAACATTTTTTGCTTGTCGCCAATAAAATAAACGGCAAGTATTAAAATCAATAATCCGAAGATGACAAATAGACCTAGGTATATTTTTTGTGATGCTGATTTTTCCATTTTGTATTTATTTAAAAAAGGCTTGAATTTTAGGGTCATTTAAGGCAATTATCTCTTCAAAAGTTCCTTCAACATAATTTATCCCATCTACTAATAAAATCATTCGATTGGAAATGGCTCTGGCACAATCTACATCGTGAGTTATAATGATGGAAGAAGTATTGTATTTTTTTTGAATAGAAATCATTAGCAAAATTATTTCTTTGGCAGTAATTGGGTCTAATCCCGTTGTAGGTTCGTCATACAAAATAATTTTGGGTTGCAAAATCAAGGTTCTTGCTAATGCAATTCGACGTTTCATTCCTCCAGAAAGCTCTTCTGGCATTAAATTGATGGTGTTAGCCAAGCCAACATTTTCTAAGGCTTCCATTACTAAAGGCGTGGTGTCTTTTATGACTCCAAACTTTTTGGTATGACGTCTCAGCGGAAATTCTAGATTTTCTCGAACTGTCATCGAATCATAAAGCGCACTTCCTTGAAAAAGAAATCCAACTTCGGTTCGAAGTTCATCGAGTTCGTCGTGTTTCAATTGGCTAATGTCTTTTCCCATCACGCAAATTGTGCCGCTATCAGGGTCTTCGAGTCCAATCAAACATTTAATCATTACAGATTTTCCTGAACCAGATTTTCCCATAATAACCAGATTTTCACCTTCGACTAAGTTCATATTGAAGCCATTTAAAACATGATTTTCTCCATAACTTTTTTTCAGGTTCTTAATCTCTATGATTGATTCAGTATTGTATTGAAAGGTTTCCATAATTTATAAATCATAAAAAATGTCGGTTACAAAAACAGCAATAAAATCGATTATAAAAAGCAACATCGAGGTGAAAACTACAGCAGAATTAGCGGCAAGACCTACGCCAGCAGTGCCTTTTTTACAGTTATACCCTTTAAAACAACCTACTAATCCGATGGCAAAACCAAAGAAAAATGACTTGATGGTTGCGGGAATTAAGTCGCCAAATTCTAAGGCTTCGGCGACTTTATTAAAATACAATAAAAACGAAATATTTCCTTTTGTGTTTTCTACTAGATAGGAACCATAAAGAGCGATGGCATCACCCAATAGAACTAAAATGGGCAGCATAAAGGTAGTGGCCAAAATTCGGGTCACGACTAAATATTTGAACGGATTAGTTCCTGAAACTTCCATAGCATCGATTTGTTCGGTGACTTTCATGGATCCTAATTCTGCTCCAATACCAGAACCAATTCTTCCTGCACAAATCAAAGCAGTAATGATAGGGCCAATTTCTCGAATAATCGAAATGCTGACCATAGCTGGCATCCAAGAAACGGCGCCGAATTCTTGAAGTGTAGGGCGTGATTGTAGCGTAAATACTAATCCTATGATAAATCCTGTAACGGCTACTAAAAGAAGAGAGCGGTTTCCCATATTGTAGCATTGTCGGATAAATTCTTTGAATTCGAAAGGACGTTTTAAAACTTCTTTGAAAAAACGCCCAGCAAAAAGAGATAGTTCTCCAATATCAAGTAAGAAGGACTTAAAAATGCGGATTATTTTTAAAATAGTTTCCATTTCAAAAAGGGATTATTTTTAAAAAGCGCAACTTATTTATAAGTGTAGAAGATATAAACGAATTGGAGTAAATATACGAATAATCTGTTGAATATCAGTAAATTTAGTGATGTATTTTTTATTCTTTAATAGAATTTTCTAAATCTTTTATGCGGAATGAATGTAATTATTATTTCGATTATTCTGGACAGCCAATACGAAGCCCAATTAGTAAATTTTGAAGTCCAATTATGTTTTGTATCAATGGTTTCAGCCGTAATTCTTTCGCATTGATTGATGATTTCAGAAAGATGTACTAAATATTCTTTGGCAAATCTATCCGATTCGATGGCTACATTCATTTCGATGCTGGCAAACGAACTCAAATTGTTGAGATTGAAAGAGCCAATTGTTGTCCAATTGCCATCAATAACTGCTGTTTTTCCGTGCAAAATAGTTTTTTTCCATTCGTATAATTCAATATTGTATCTTAAAAGTTTAGAATACAAATGACAACTAGCTCTTCTCGCCATCGGTACGTCCGAGATTCCCGAAAGAATTAATTTGATGTTTACATTATTTTGAGCCGCTATTTTTAAGGTTTTAATCAGCTTTTTACCAGGCAAAAAATAACTATTTACAATTACAATCTCTTTTTCGGCAGTGCTAATTTTGTTGATATAGCTTTTGAAAACCTCGTTTTTTCGTTTTAGCCAATCATTTTGAAGGATAGTAACACAATTTTCTTGGGAGTTTTCTATGAAAGATTTGATTTTTTTTCTTCGAATAATTCTATTCTTGAAATACATATCTCTACACAATTCTTGAAGAGATTTTGCAATAGTTTCGTCTGTAATTTCAACCGCATAGTCAAGCCAAGGTTTTTCTTTTGGATTTCCGTGGTATTTATCGGCAATATTAATTCCGCCAATTAAAACTTTTTTTGCATCAGAAACGATTACTTTATGATGCAATCTTCGTCCGATATACAATGAATTGGCCGAAAATAAAGGGGAGAAGATTCTAAAATTGATTCCTATTTTAGATAAGTTATGAATGACTTCTTTTGGGAAATTTAATGAACCAAAACCATCAATGAGAATGTTGATTTTTACATTTTTTGCAGCGGCTTTTTTTAAAGCAGCAATTATTTTTTTTCCTGTAGCATCATATTCAAAAATATAAGTTTGGATGTGAATTTCTAATTCTGATTCTAAAATCATCTGTTCAAGTCTGGCAAAATAGTCTTCGCCACTATGAACAAGTGTGATATTTTGAGCAGAAATAATGGAGTTATTGGATTCTAGCATTACAATTTTTGAAAATGATGCAACTCAAATATACGAAAATAGTGCTAAAATCAGTTGAATATAAAATTAAAAAATCCCCAACTATTTTCATAATTGAGGATTCCCATATAAAGTTTAATCTAAATTCTTAGATAGCGTTTACAATGGCCAAAAAGTCTTTTGAATTAAGTGCTGCTCCACCAATTAAGCCACCATCAACATCTGGTTTAGAGAAAATTTCTTTGGCATTGTCAGGTTTAACACTTCCACCATAAAGGATAGAAACATCTTCGGCAATATCACTTCCATAAGCTTTGCGAACCGTTTCTCTGATGAATTCGTGCATTTCTTGTGCTTGTTCTGGACTAGCTGTTTCACCTGTTCCGATTGCCCAAACGGGTTCGTAAGCCAATACAATTTTTTCCCAATCTTTAGCTTGAAGATGAAACAAACCATCTTTCAATTGGTTTTCAACAATATTGAAATGATTTTTTGATTGACGGTCTTTCAATTCTTCGCCAAAGCAAAAAATAACGGTCATATCATTTTGTAAAGCAGCGTCCACTTTGCTTGCGATCAAAGCATCAGTTTCGTGAAAAATAGCTCTACGCTCAGAATGTCCAAGGATTACAGTGTTTACACCAACACTTTTTAGCATATCGGCTGTAATTTCTCCTGTATATGCTCCACTAGCTGCTTGGTGCATGTTTTGAGCCGAAACTTGAATTGAGGTTCCTTCTAATAAGCTTGTTGCTAAAGCTAAATTAACAAAAGTAGGTGCTACAATTACTTGTGCATTATTTTTAGTTGAAACTTGAGCTTTTAATTCATTTAATAATTCTGCTGTTTGAGTAGCATTTTTATGCATTTTCCAGTTTCCTGCTACAATCTTCTTTCTCATTTTAATTGTGTTTTATTGTTTATTGTTTGTTTTTTATTGTTTTGAAATTGACATTGTTTTTTATTTATTCAACTCTTTCAAAGTGGCATTAATTTTTTCGAAATCGGTTTCAATTGCTCTGTAAATTACAATTTTACCAGTTTTGTCAATGATGATATATCTTGGAATCCAATCTAAGTCGATGGCTTTTCCGAACACGCCTTTCATTTGGTCATTAGCCATATAATGCTCGCCTTTGAGTTCGTGCTTTATAATTCCTTCTTTCCATTTATCAGCTGTTTTATCCATTGAAATAAAAACATAAGCTGTGTTTGGATTATTGGTTTGTAGTTCTTTTATTTTTGGCATTGCTTTGACACAATCGCCACACCAAGATGCCCAAATTTCGATGACAAGTGTTTTGCCTTTGTGGTTTTTTAAAATATTTTTAAAAGTGACTTGTTTTCCGTCGGTTGCTAGTAAAGTTTCAGATAGAGCTTCTTTCGAAAAGGAGTTTTTTTGGGCTTGAGAACAAGAAAAACTAATTACAGCAAAAACTAATAGAAGTATTTTATTCATTTTTAAAAATTTTGCCCAAAGTTACATTTTAAAAATAGAATAACGAAGGGTAAAGTGCATTATTTCAGGGATTTGTACTATTTCGATTTCGTAATTTGTTAGTGTATTCAATTACAGATGAGTAGTATTGTTTTTATTTCGATTTTTCATCTTTAGTATCCTCTAAATAGATTCGTTTACTTCTTTTTTTTCTTTTAGTAAAATACATTTTTTTAATGGAATAGCCAATATAAATTCCAGAAATTGCCATTAAAGTACATCCAAAAATCACATGAAATGTGACTCCCAAAGGAACTTCAAACCAAGTTGAAACCTCGTTTAGAAAATAATATCCTATTCCAAAAATAATAGAACTCACAAAAATGTATAGCCATTTTTTCTTTCTTCTTTCTGTTCGACTACTCATAATTAACTGTAAATTAAAGGTTCAAATCTGTGATGTCATTGTAGTGAACTTTTTGAGTAACAGTTCCGTAATTTAGTATAACAAAACTTGGATTAGCTCTTTCGATTGTTTTTAGGGCTGTGGCATCACAGAAGAGACAATCAAAACTAAAGTTGTATTTCTTTTTTACATTTTCAATAACATCAGCCGAAGAGCCTGTTAGTAATGCAACATAATATCCTTTTGCAGTAGCATTTTTATACAATTCGTTTACTTTTTTCAAACCTTCTGGATTTGCTTTTTCTAAGTCATAAGCCACAATCAGGAGTGATTTTTCTTTAGCTAAAATCATATTGGTTTGATCTTCGCCGTTTAAATCTAATTTAAAATCGTGAATAGGAGGTAAGTAGCCTTGAACGATAACTTTGTCTTTTCTATCCACAAATTCAGCTCCTGCCGGAAGAGACATCAAATCTTTTTCGGTAAATTCTTTGTCAACGCCATTCACTTTATAAATAAAAATCATTTCAACCACACTTTTTGGAGCATTGTCCGGAATTTCCATAGATTTTCGGATGTTAGTTCCTATTTTATAGGGTCTAAAATCTTTTAATGGCAAATGATTTAAAACCCAATATCCCATAAATGAACACAAAACAATGCTTGCTATAACCAAAATATTTTGAGTTTTATTCGAAAAAATTGATTTAATATATTTTTGATTGTACAGCAATATTAGAATGAAAAATAATAAAATTAAATCTTTTGAAAAGGATTGCCAAGGCGTTAAATGTAAAGCATCGCCAAAACAACCACAGTCTTTAACGACATCAAAATAGGCTGAATAAAAAGTCAAAAACGTGAATAAAATAACCAATAAAAGCAAACTCCAAATGGTGGTTTTTGATTTATAACCCAAAAGAAGCATTACTCCCAAAACCACTTCTAAAATCACTAAGAACAAAGCAATTGCCAACGTGTAAGGTACGAAAAAAGGCATGTTAAATACAGGTTCGCTAAAATATTCGTCCAGCTTATAGGAGAATCCTAGTGGGTCATTGAGTTTGATTAAGCCCGAAATAATGAATAAAATCCCAACAAAAAGTCTTGAAAATTGTGCAATGAAATTTTTCATTTTTTATATAATTTGTTTACAAAAATTGGTTACTTATTTTAAGCTTTATTACTTAAAATCAAAGCAAAAACAGCATAATTAATCATGTCTTGATAATTAGCATCAATCCCTTCCGAAACTAATGTTTTTCCTTTATTGTCTTCAATTTGTTTCACTCGAAGTAGTTTTTGCAAAATCAAATCGGTTAAAGAACTCACACGCATTTCGCGCCAAGCTTCGCCATAGTCATGATTTTTGGCTTCCATCAAATCTTTGGTCAATTTTACTTTGGCATCATACAATTCGGTTGCCTCTTCTACATTCAAATCGGGTTGATCTACAACGCCCAATTCGAGTTGAATCAATGCCATAATCGAATAATTAATGATTCCGATGAATTCTCCAGTTTCGTCTTCATCGACTTTTCGAACTTCGTTTTCTTGTAAACTTCTAATTCTTTGGGCTTTGATAAAGATTTGGTCTGTTAGCGAAGGCAGTCTTAAAATGCGCCAAGCACTGCCATAATCTTTCATTTTATTGATAAATAGTGAGCGACAAATGGCAACTATGCTATCGTATTGTTGTGAAGTAATGTTCATTTAATGATGTATATTTGTCACAAAAATAAGTATAATTATTTTGTTTTAAGAATGATGACAAACGAAATTTGATTTAAGATGACAATAAACTGCAAAGGACAACTTATCGATTTGACATCGCCTAAAGTAATGGGGATTTTGAACGTGACTCCAAATTCCTTTTTTGATGGAGGAAAGTATAAAGACGGAAGTCAAATGCTGTCGCAAGTAGCGAAAATGTTGAGCGATGGAGCAACATTTATTGATATTGGTGCCTATTCCAGTAAGCCGAGCGCCGAATTTGTTTCGGAAGAGGAAGAATTGCAAAGAATAGTTCCCATCGTTAATTTGATTTTGGAATATTATCCCGAAACTTTGATTTCGATTGACACTTTTAGAAGCGAAGTGGCGCGAATTTGTATCGAAAACGGTGCGGCAATTGTTAACGATATTTCGGCAGGAAATCTGGACGAAAAGATGATGGAAACTGTTGCAAAATACAATGTTCCATACATAATGATGCATATGCGAGGCACGCCACAAACGATGCAAGCCATGACAAGTTATAGCAATATAGTTAAGGAAATGCTTTTCTATTTTTCTGAAAAAGTGTCTCTTGCTAGAAGTTTTGGTATCAACGATTTGATTGTTGATCCTGGATTTGGTTTCGCCAAAACTTTAGATCAAAATTATGAGGTTTTGCAGCAATTAGAGTTGTTTAAAATGTTAGAATTGCCTTTGCTATCGGGTGTTTCTAGAAAATCTATGATTTATAATTTGTTTCAACAAACTCCCGAAGAAGCTTTAAACGGAACCACAATAATCAATACAATTGCTTTAAACAAAGGGGCAAAAATTCTACGAGTTCACGATGTGAATGAAGCAGTTGAATGCGTGACTATTTTTAATAAAATTAATTCCTAAAAATGAAATATTTTAGTTTAATACTCCTTTTTGTTGTGTTTTCTTGCGGAAATAAAGAAGATATTTTATTGCCCAAATCGAATGTTACTGTCGTTTCTAATGTTGTAGATCATTCGCCGATTTATATTTTTTTTAGAACCAAGGACAAAGACACTTTAGCGGAAGTCAACAAGAAAAACGAGATTATTTCGACCAGTTGGATTTTCAATATTGACAAACGATTGCCGTTGCGATTGGTCATTCCCGAAGTGATGAAATTGCAGCAAAAAAAGAGAGAAGAAGTGGCTCACAAAAATGAAAAAGCCGAGAATTATTATTCGTATGCGGATAGTATTGGCAAGAATATGGCTTTTTTGCCGTTCACGAAAGTGTATTATAAAATGGGAAAACCAAAATATGGAGTGATAGTTTACTTTAATAAACACAACGAAATATATGTTTTTGATTGGTTTTCTATGGAAAATCTTTTAGTAAAAAAAGACAATTTGCAAGAATATTTAAACGCTTTACCAAGTGAAAAGCCAAATAAATATCTTTTTTGTTTTTCAAAAGATTTAACTTTTGGAAATTATATTCAAGACAAAATTTTTATTCAAAGTTTAAAATTGTATTTCCCTGATTTGAATTTGACCAATGAAGAATATATATACTAAATTAATTCACTTTTCCTTCATTTCTTTCAATTTCTCTAAAACATCTTTTTTAGAGTATTCACCTTTGTACGAAATATAATTTCCGTCCTTATCTATTATTAAAAAACCACCATTTAATTTGAAAGGGAAAAATTTGTCTTTTATAAAATGGTCTTTATCTGTTTTCCAGTTAATTTTATCACCGTGGTAGTAAAACAAATCTTTTACATCTGGATTTATGATATAAAAGTGGGTAACTTTGTCAGATTTTTTAAAGGATTTTGAAATGTCCTTTGTAAAAACGTCCCAAGGCACTTGATAACCTTTAGTATGGATGCTTGGGTCATTGTCAATATAATTAATCACAATAAAATTTGTTTGAGCAAAAGATGTATTCGGATCCAGATCAACAAGATATTTTTTAATAGTTTCTAGTAAATGAAAATTTAATTTTCCAGACGTTTTAATTTCTGCTAAATATGTTTTTATTGAATTTTCGTTTTCATAAGACAAAGCATAATTGTCTTTGTTTTTTAAAGTTATAAATTTCTCTTTTGAAATTTCAGTTAGATCATAATCATAGAAGAGTTCTTTTTTGTCTTGACTGAATGAAATATTTGAGATTAGAAGAATAATTAATAGTGAAAGTTTTGATTTCATGTTTTTACAATTCAATTTTAAATACGAATCAAATATAAGAATTTAATGCTTTTGTTTTTGGTTTTAAATTAATTGTATGTTAAATATTTTAAACCAAAATCACTGATGATGATACGGTTCATTCTTCAAAATAGTAAATCCACGATACAATTGTTCGATAAAAAACAGACGCACCATTTGATGAGAGAATGTCATTAGCGAAAGCGATATTTTGCCTTGTGCTTTGGCATAAACCGTTTCCGAAAAACCATAAGGCCCTCCAATTACAAAAACCAAGGTCTTCACGCCCGAATTCATTTTCTTCTGCAATTCCTCAGAAAATCCAACGCTCGAAAAGGTTTTTCCGTTTTCGTCTAATAAAATGAGTTGGTCAGTTGGTGTTATTTTTGCCAAAATCAATTCGCCTTCCTTTTCTTTTTGCTGACTTTCCGACAAGTTTTTTACGTTCTTGATATCGGGAATTATTTCTAAATCAAACTTGATATAAAAGGACAATCGTTTTTGATATTCATCAATCAAAGCTTGCAAATTTTTATTATCGGTTTTGCCGATGGCGATGAGTTTAATATTCATAATTTATGTCATTTTGATAAAACAAAGGTATAAAATTGAGAATTAAATAATATTGAGTTGTTTTTTTAGGTTCATTTTGTGGTATTAATTTAAAACCAGAATAAATAACGGTTTTTATTTGATTGCACCCCTATTTTTTAGGGGGTTGACCAAAATAATATTGCAATTTACGGCATGATACCTATTATAATTAATTAAACATAACAAATTATATGAAATTTGTAAAATAAACATTAGTGATATTGCGAAAGGATTAGTTAATTTTGTGTCGAAATTAATAAAATAATTATGTTAGACGTAGGATTGACCACTTTTATGATTCTTGCCACTAGTTTGGTGATGCTTATGACGCCTGGACTCGCTTTTTTCTATGGTGGATTAGGATGTAATAAAAACATTTTAAGTATAATGATGCAAAGTTTTGTTTCTATGGGTATAGGAACGGTACTTTGGTTTGCTTTTGGATATTCGCTTTGTTTTAGCGGAAATATGGATTCAGGTTCTGATTTTTTTGGAATAATCGGGAATCTAGATAAAGCTTTTTATCACGGAATCACTCCTTCGACCTTGTATTCGGCGGATAAACGATTTCCAGAATATATTTTTATTGCTTATCAAATGATGTTTGCCATTATTACACCAGCATTGATTACTGGAGCATTTATCAATAGAGTATCATTCAAATCCTATGTGGTATTTCTAATTTTTTGGCAAATATTTGTTTACTATCCTTTCGTTCATATGGTTTGGGGTGGAGGATTATTGGCTGAATGGGGTGTTTTTGACTTTGCAGGAGGAATTACTGTCCATGCCACTGCAGGATTTGCCGCTTTGGCTTCGGTATATTTTGTGGGTCGCCGACAAGTTACTCACGAACCCAATAATATTCCGTTGGTTGCTATTGGTACAGCTTTGCTATGGTTTGGTTGGTACGGATTTAATGCAGGAAGTGAATTGGCAGTGAATTCGATTACTATTTCTTCATTTTTGAATACAGATACTGCGGCTTCTTTTGCTGCTGTTACTTGGTTACTTATCGAATGGAATACAGGAAAAAAGAAACCTACTTTTATTGGATTAATGACAGGGGCTGTTGCTGGGTTAGCAACGATTACTCCAGCTGCTGGATTTGTTGATATTTATTCTGCGGCGCTCATTGGAATTATTGCTGCTTTTGGTTGCTTTGCTGCGGTAAAATTCAAAGAAAAGAAAGGTTGGGATGATGCACTTGATGTTTGGGGGGTTCACGGAATGGGAGGAATTATTGGAACCATTTGTGTGGGTTTCTTTGCTAATAGTGCTATAAACGAGGCAATTCCGAACGGATTGTTTTTTGGAGGAGATGCTATGTTGTTGTTTAAAGAATGTGCAGCCATTCTATTTGCAACCAGTTATGCTTTCTTTTTTACTTTATTATTGTTTAAAATAATCAATAAATTTATTCCTGTAAGAGTTACTGAAGAAGATCAAGAATTAGGATTAGATTTGTCGCATCACGGCGAAATAGCAAGACAACAACGATAAAAATTACTTATAAATTGTAAAAGGGCTACATTCGATAATGAATGTAGCCCTTTTTATTTAGTTTTCGGATGGACAATTAACTATCCAGAAACGAATCGGTATTGTTTTTTTTCTTGAATAATTTGAGCAACATCAATATTGCGGCGACAGCTTCAAAAGTCATTCCTATGATTAGAAAGAAAGTAGTCCAATCTTTGGGTTCGTTTGTGATTTTGAATAATGCGCCTGTAATGGTAAGTACTGCGCCAATTAGGAACAGAACTAAAATTTGTGAGTTTTTCATTTTTTAGAAATTATGTTTCAAAGATATTGAAAAGAACTAGAAATTATGGTATAAAAAAATGACCTATGAAATTTTACTTCATAGGTCATTTCTTGAAATGAATAGGCTTTAAAATTATCCAGGGAATTCTCCACCGCCATCTCCACCGCCATCGTTTTTAGGCTGGGCGTTTTTATCTTTTTCTCCTTTTGCTTTGTTAAAACGGTAGGTGAATGATAAATTAATTTGTCGTTTACGGAACTGCATTTCGCCATAAGAAGTTTGGTTTTCAAGCTCAGTATAAGATCTCATTTTTCGAGTGTTGAAAATATCACTAACATTGAGAGCAATGGTAGCTTTGTCTTTCATTAGATCTTTGCTGAAAGCAGTATTCATACCAAACTGATCCAAGCTTCTTCCTTGTGCGGTTTTTTGAGCTCCATTGTAGTTAGCATTCAATTGCCAGTCAATTTTGTATGGCAAAGTTAGTTTTGAACTAACTCTTGCAGACCAATTATTAGCTTGGTTATCAAGATTTTGAACAACAAGGTTGCCTTGTGTATCTGTATAGCTGTTTTCACCAGTTGTTTTAACATTATATAAATTGAAATTACTGTTTACTTTCCATATTTTGAATGGGCTGTAATTCAATGTAAACTCAAAACCATATTTTTGTTCTCTACCTAAGTTAATTGGTCGGCTCAAAATAACAGGAATTCCGTTTACTTCATCACCTGTAGGGGATCTCACAAAGCTAAAAACATCTTTTGTGTTTTCGAAATAGGCCGAAGTATTGAAAGTTATTTTGTCCCAACGTTTGATAAATCCAAAATCGAATTTATCTGTTAAAGATGGATCTAAGTCAGGATTTCCTTGAAAAATATTAACGTTACTAGAGTAATTTACTGCCGGATTCATAAAACGTCCTCTTGGTCTAGTCAAACGTTTGCTGTAGCTTGTGGTAATGTTGCTTTGATCTGAAATTTCATAACTAACAAAGGCACTTGGGAAAAAATTGTTGTATTTTTTAGTATTGAAATCGTTGGTGTCCAATAAGTTTACTTCGATATTAGTGTCTTCCCAACGCAACCCAAACAAATAAGAGAATTTATTTTTTTTGAAACCATATTGAGTATAAAGTGCATTAATGTATTCTTTATATTCTAAAGTATTTGACAAATTTTCTATTCTTACTCCTTGATCGTCAAGAACGTAGTATTCGTTATTTAAGTCACCGAAATTTCCTTTATATCCGGCTTCAAATTGACTTCCTTCTCCCAGCGGAAGGACATAATCGGTTTGTATTTGGGCTTGTTTTTGAACTTGGTTATTTAAGGTGTTATTGTAGTTGTTAGAACCCGTAATAATGCTTTGGCTGTCATCTGTATTTCTTGAAATGGAGCCATCAACTGTAAGTTTGTGTCCTTTGTCGTTGAAGTTTTTGATTAAGTTGGAAGTAAATTCAACATTTTCACCACCACTTTCTCCTGTACCCAAACGGTAAGTTGAACCCGTAAAATTATGAGATGCATCATAGTTTTTGTAATTGATTAAATCAGTATTATTACCATTATCTTTTTGATAATTGATGGCATTTGTCCAATAGGTATTAGGAGCTACTGTCCATTCAATTCCAGCTCTTCCGTTAAAACCATCTCTTGTTCTCTCTGTGTTTCGATCTTCGTCTAGAAAGTTTTTAGTAGAACCGTCATCATTGAAATATTGGGAATTGGTTTTACCACCACCTTCATTTGTTCTGTAATTGTAACCAGCGGTAGTGAAGTAGTTTAATTTTTCTGTTTTATAATTCACATTGGCACTTATTCCATAAGTTTCTGGAATACCGGTTGAAGCAATTACAGTTCCGTTGAAACCTTGATTTTTACCTTTTTTTAGAATAATGTTGATTATTCCAGAACCCCCTTCGGCGTCATATCGAGCAGATGGATTTGTAATAACTTCCACTTTATCAATTGCATCAGCAGGAAGTTGTCTCAAAGCTTCGGCAATATTTACTGCATATGAAGGTCTTCCGTCGATTAAGATTCGGATGTTATCACTTCCTCTTAGGCTAACATTTCCTTCGGTATCAACAGAAACTGATGGAACGTTGTCAAGAACATCGCTTACAGTTCCGCCTTTTACCATCATATCTTGTCCTACGTTATAAACTTTTTTGTCCAGTTTGATTTCGACAGATGATTTTTCGGCACGAACCACAACTTCGTTCAATTGTGTGGCGTCTTCCTCTAAGGCTATTTGCCCTAAATTTGTTTTTTCTTGAAGTTTTTTCCCTTTGATTATAATGGGTTTAAAGGATATGAATTCTATTTTAATGTCATATGTTCCTGGAGTGATGTCAATGTCGAATTCTCCTTTTGGATTGGTAACTCCTCCTCCAAGTGATTTAGGAGATGTTTCATCAGTAAATGAAATTGTAGCATATTCCAATGGTTGTTTGCTTACTTTTTCGATTACTTTTCCATAAATCTTAATTTTTGGGAATGAAGGTTTTTGTTGTGAATAAATGGTTATTGAAGTTAGTATCAACAATACAAATAATGTAATTTTAAGGTTTTTCATTAAAATGAGTTTTTGGTAATTTCCAATTTAGACTTCAGAAAAGGGCATAGGTTTAAGCTCTAAATCCTAAAGGTTTGTTAAAATAAAGATAAATTGTTTTAAAGAATAGCTACAGCTTTTTCTAAAGGTCTTGCTATGAATGCTTTATCGCTATTAATAACAATAGGCCTTTCAATAAGAATGGGGTTCAAAATCATAGTTTGAATAATTTCATCATCAGACATTTTTTTAGATTTAAAATTTTCAATCCAAATTTTTTCTTTCTGACGTACTAATTCAATGGGTTTTATATCCAATTTTTTGATGATGGACTTCAATTCGTCAAAGGTTGGAACATTTTCGAGATATTTGACAATTTCAAATTCTTTGCCAGAATCTTCAAGGAAAGCAAGACATTCTCTCGATTTTCCGCAACGTGAATTATGATAAATTTGAATCATAGTATTTGTTTTTAATTTTTTTGCAAAGTAAAGTATAAAAACGGAAAATTAATTTAATTTCGGGCTGACAAAAAACAAACTAATCCTTAAATTAATAATTTTTTGTAAATGTTTATAGAACAAGCATATAAAGGAAATAATACTTGGTGGCGCGTTTTAATTACCACCCTTTTGACAGCAGGAGTATTCCTCATCAATTTTGTTGCTTATTTTATGATGTCACAAGAGGAAATGGATGCCGTTTATAAAACGATGAGCGAAGTTCCTAATAATTTGTCGCTTCTTATCAATTTGTCGCCTTTTATTTTACTGTTGCTATTGTTGTTTTTGTTGGTACGTGTTTTACACGAAAGAAGTGTGCTTTCGCTTACTACTTCTAGAAAATCAATAGATTATAAAAGAATTTTATTCTCTTTTTTATTGATTGTTTCATTAACAATAGTGATGTTTATAATCTCTTATTTGGTAGATCATTCTAACATAATTTTGAATTTTAATCCGTTGAAATTTACGATTTTGTTTGCCATTAGCCTATTGTTATTTCCTTGTCAAATAGGATTGGAAGAATATTTATTTCGAGGATATTTGATGCAACAAATAGGCATAGTTGTTAAGAATAGATGGTTTCCGTTGCTATTCACTTCCATAGTTTTTGGCCTGTTCCACAGTGCCAATCCTGAGGTTCAACAAATGGGTTATGGCGTTATGGTATTTTATATTGGTACAGGATTTTTACTCGGTATTATGACATTAATGGACGAAAGTTTGGAACTGGCTTTGGGGTTTCATCTAGGCAACAATTTGATGGCGGCTTTATTAATTACTTCAGATGTTTCAGCCATTCATACAGATGCTCTTTTTAAGTATTCGGGTGTTGAAAAACCTGTTGATATGTTAAATGAAATGATAGTTTCAATTGCAATTGTGTATCCGATAATCTTATATATCTTTGCAAAAAGATATAATTGGACGAATTGGAAAACTAAACTAACAGGTAAAATTCAAGCTCCAAAATTACAAACTACAAATTAATACAACACAATGCACAAAATAACGTATAAAAATATACACAACCGTTTTAAACTCAACGGAATACATATTAGTCGAAAAGAAATGTTTTATGTAGCCTATTCTTTCATCAAAGAAGGTAAGCCTTTTGAACAGCACATTGGAAATTTCTTATTAGACTGGTTTGATGAAAAATCGTATATCGAATTACAAACGTCTGGAACTACTGGTGTTCCTAAAATTATTAGAATCGAAAAGCAAGCCATGTTAGATTCAGCATTAGCAACAGGAGATTTCTTTGGTTTACAACCAGGAGATACTATGTTACATTGTTTGCCAACTAATTATGTAGCTGGAAAAATGATGTGGGTGCGTTCCTTTATTTTAGGATTAGATATGAAATTTGTGGAACCAACTTCAAATCCATTAGAAAAAATGGACGAATGTTTCGATTTTTGCGCAATGGTTCCCTTACAAGCCAAAAATTCTTTGGAAAAACTGAAACAAAAAAAGATTAAAAAATTAATTATTGGTGGTGTAAGAGTACATAAAGCCCTAGAGCAAGAATTAGTAAAATTGCCAATGGAAATTTATGAAACCTACGGTATGACTGAAACCATTACGCATATTGCTGCCAAAAAAATTGGTGCCGTAGCGTTTACAACCTTACCCAATGTTTCTGTTTCTGAGGATAAAAATCAATGTTTGGTGATTAAAGCCAAAAATATTAGTAAAGATCCAATTGTAACCAATGATATTGTAAAATTAATTTCGGACACTCAATTTATTTGGGAAGGTAGAATTGACAATGTTATTAATAGTGGAGGAATTAAATTATTGCCAGAACAAATAGAGGAAAAACTTTCAACTTTAATCCCAAGACGCTATTTTGTTTTTGGAAAAACAGACGAGGTTTTAGGCGAAAAAGCAATTCTTTATGTTGAAGGCGAACCATTAGAAATAGAAGAATCTGTTTTTGGTCTTTTAAACAAATACGAAATACCAAAAGAAATTATTTTTATTCCTAAGTTTCAAGAAACTGCAACGGGTAAAATTATGAGAAGAGAAAGTATTTTATCGAAGTAAATAAAGCATTATCGAATATAAAAAAGGGAGAGTTTTTCAAAAATTCTCCCTTTTTATTTGCCATTTATTCCTGCATTTTGAAATAGTAGTCAGCTGAATGTTTTCCGCTACCATAAATGATAAAAGCCACGCAAATGACAAGAGTTATCAGGGATAAAAATAAGTTTTGAGAATGCATTTCACCCATAAAATTGATAACAACTGCTCCAATTAAAATAGGTAATTGCACGATGAGCGCCCATCTGGTCAGTAATCCGAAGAAAATTAAGATACCTCTCAAAAAATGTGCCGAAGCGACATAATGAACGATTAGCATACCAGACATTCCATCATCTAATTTGTCGATAGGAGATAATAAATCTACTAGATACTGGATGTTTGTGATGAAAGTAACCCCTTTCCAGAACAAGAAAATTCCAAGTGCCATTCGAAGCAAATCTACAGGTAAATAAGTGTGCGCATTGGCCCATTTATTCAAACTTTTTACATTGTTCATAATCCATTAATTTTAAAAATTAAACACTAGGTTACTAATTTTTAATGAAATAATGTAAAAATTGGTATTAGAAGTTTCTAATATTGAATCGGCAAAATAGCTAAGAAAGTTTTTTTTTGAAATTAAAATCTATTTTATTCATTGCATTAAAAAACGCAAGACTATTTCATTAAAAAGTGTTGAATTTTCTATCAAAGCAGAATGCGAACTATTAGGCAAAATTGCCAATTGTGCATTAGGAATGGATTCATAAATTTTAAGCGTGTGTTCTCCTTTAATCATATCGTGATCGCCGGCTATAATTAAAGTCTTAGATTCTATAAGATTCAAATCCGTGAAATTCAAATTGGGATATTTTAAATCTAAATTGTTCAAATCAATGGCCAAATCATTTTCGTGATTTTTATTTTTATTTTCTAAATCAAGCACTGTTTTCTTCATATCTTCGAAATCAATAACTCCTTCGGGAAAAATATTAGCTCCTGATGTCACTAATTTATTGACTTTTTCAGGATGTTTCAATGCCAATAAAAGACCAATTATTCCTCCATCGCTCCAACCCAAAATATTCGTTTTTGGGATATTTAATTGGTCAAGAAATAAATTAATATCTTGAACTTGCAAGTCAAAAGTCAATTCAATACCTTTTTGATAGGTTGAATTTCCTCTTCCTCGGCAATCTACTAATATGACTTTAAAATGTTTTGAGAATTCTTTTACTTGATTTTCAAAGCAAGAAAAAGAACCACCGTTGCCGTGAATCATCAATAAGGGTTCGCCTTCACCATATATTTCGTAAAATAGTTTTACGCCATTAACGGCCACATATTTGCCTTTTTCATGAAGTTTTTGAGCACTAATATTTAGTGAAATAAAAGCAATTGTAATAAAGAATATTTTTTTCATCGTTAAACCTGAATCACACCAAGGTTAAATTTCTTTTCAATTGGCGAATGGTTGGCAGCTTCAATTCCCATCGAAATCCAAGTTCTCGTATCTAAAGGGTCAATAATAGCATCTGTCCAAAGTCTGGAAGCCGAATAATAAGGCGAAGTTTGCTCATCATATCTAGCTTTTATTTTATCAAATAATTCCTTTTCTTTTGCTTCATCCACGATTTCACCTTTGGATTTTAAAGAAGAAGCTTCAATTTGTGCCAATACTTTGGCGGCTTGAGTTCCTCCCATAACGGCCAATTCAGCACTTGGCCAAGCCATAATTAATCTCGGGTCATAGGCTTTTCCACACATGGCATAATTTCCTGCTCCATATGAATTTCCAACAATAATTGTGAATTTTGGCACCACCGAATTCGAAACGGCATTCACCATTTTGGCGCCGTCTTTTATGATGCCTCCTTGTTCGGATTTAGATCCTACCATAAATCCGGTAACGTCTTGCAGGAAAACCAATGGAATTTTCTTTTGGTTGCAATTGGCAATAAAACGAGTCGCTTTATCCGCAGAATCAGAATAGATAACACCGCCAAATTGCATTTCTCCTGTTTTGGTTTTTACCACTTTACGCTGATTGGCCACAATCCCCACAGCCCAACCGTCAATTCTAGCATAACCTGTGATTATGGTTTGGCCGTAGCCTTCTTTGTAGGCATCAAATTCAGAATTATCAACTAATCGCCTGATGATTTCCATCATATCGTATGGCTCATTTCGAGCTTTTGGCAAAATGCCATAAATATCTTTTTCTTCTAAAGCGGGTTTAACGGGTTTAATTCGGCTGTAACCGGCTTTGTCATAATCGCCAATTTTGTCAACTATATTTTTTATTTTGTCCAAAGCGTCTTTGTCGTCTTTGGCTTTATAATCGGTAACTCCCGAAATTTCGCAATGAGTTGTGGCTCCACCTAGAGTTTCGTTGTCAATATTTTCGCCAATGGCTGCTTTAACCAAATAACTTCCTGCCAAAAATATGCTCCCTGTTTTATCTACAATTAAAGCTTCGTCGCTCATAATCGGAAGATAAGCTCCGCCAGCCACACAACTTCCCATAACGGCTGCAATTTGGGTAATTCCCATACTGCTCATCAAGGCATTATTTCTAAAAATGCGACCAAAATGTTCTTTGTCAGGAAAAATTTCGTCTTGCAAAGGCAAATAAACCCCAGCCGAATCCACTAAATAAATAATAGGCAATCTGTTTTCCATTGCAATTTCTTGCGCTCTGAGGTTTTTCTTTGCCGTAATGGGAAACCAAGCACCCGCTTTTACGGTAGCATCATTGGCTACAACAATACATTGTTTCCCTTTGATATACCCAATTTTCACAATCACACCACCCGACGGACAACCACCGTGTTCGGCATACATTCCTTCTCCAACAAAAGCACCAATTTCAATGCTTTTTCCTTTAGCATCTAGCAAATAATCAATGCGTTCCCGTGCGGTCATTTTGCCTTCGGAATGTAGTTTTTGGATGCGTTTTTCTCCACCGCCCAGTTTTACTTTGGCCAATTTTTGACGCAAGTCAGTAAGAAGTAGTTTGTTGTGGTCTTCGTTTTTATTGAAGTTCAAATCCATAATGCAATTGTGTTTGTCTAAAAATAGCGATGGCTAAATTACGAAAACTGTTGGAACAAATTTTAGAATATTCGAGAGAAATATTTTACCGCAGATTCGCAGATTTTTTTTTTAAATAATTTTAAAATTTGCGAATTTGCGGTCAATTTTATGGTAACAATTTATTTCTTAGAATCGCTGACCATACGTTTTAGAATCGCCCATTGTTTTAAGGCATCACGAGCTTCGACAGCAGGATAACCTAACATTGTTTTTCCGGGTGGAATATCACAAGTAACACCAGAACCAGCTCCAACGATAGCGCCATCACCAATCGTGGTGTGATCTTTTATGGAGGCGCTTCCGCCAATGATAACACCATTTCCGAGGGTTACTGAACCCGCTAATCCTGAATTTCCAGCCATTATGCAAAATTTACCTAATATGCTATTGTGACCAATTTGAACTAAATTGTCAATCTTGCAGCCATCGCCTAAAACAGTAGAGCTAAATTTTCCTCTATCAACACACGAATTAGCTCCAATTTCGACACTATTTCCTATAATTACGTTTCCAATTTGTGGAATTTTTACCAAGCCTTTTTCTGGGCAAGGTCTAAATCCAAAACCATCTGCACCAATAGTTGCATTGGGATGTATAATGCAATGATCTCCTAAATGACAACGCTCCCGAATAACTGCTCCTGGCCAGATTACTGTGTTTTTGCCGACTGTACATTCGTCCAGAATAGTTACATTTGGGTAAATAGTAACATTTTCGCCAAGAACTACTTTAGGACCAATATAACTTCCAGCTCCAATTCGAGTTCCTTTTCCTATAATAGCCGTAATATCAATAATTGCTGATGGGTGAATATCTGTGTTGAATAGTGGAGTAGGTAGGGCAAAAAGAGATAAAACTTGTGACATAGCCAAATCAGCATTTTTAACTTTTATAAATGCTCTGTTTTCGCCAGGATTTATGGAAATATCTTCGTTAACTACAGCAACACACGCTTTAGAATTTTGCCAACATTTTTCGTATTTTTTGTTTCCAATAAAAGAAATTTCCGAATTACTGGCTAATTCTAATTGTTCTGGTGCGGTTATTTTTATGGAAGTATCGCCAACAATTGTGCCTTTTAAAACTTCGTTTATTTCTTGAATTGTATATGTCATTAAGGGGTCCTGATTTAGATGGATTTGTATTTACCAAATAAAACGAATTTGAACAGGAATTCCTAATTAATTATGCATAACTAAACTAATTAGGTCTTTTAATAGGTTTTATTTATAAAATGATATAATAATCATACAATTTTTTAAAATTGGTATTGCAGCCGAAGTCAACATTTATTTCAAATGACATAAAAATGGCTTCTTTCAGTTCAGGTTGTGTGGCTATTCAAGAAGAATATATGAAGATTATGGTCAATTGGCTCGACCCCAAACAAAATCCAACTATTATTATGGGAAATTTGGATGTTTTGAAAGCGGGATTTAAAAAAAAAAGACCTAACAAGTTATAAAAACTGTTAGGTCAGCATTATTCTTACTGAAACAGTAATTTACTTATACAACTTCTTGTAGTATTCATCGACCATCCTTGATGAATCAAAAAACGGAACAATTTGTTTCATACTGGTCTCTACTAAATTCCACCATTTTTTTGGAGTATCATAATATAAAGGAAGTATTTTGTTTTCGAGCATTTCATACAGATTTTCTAAATCCATTTCGTCTTGTTGATGCGTTGGTAGGGTATGATCCACAATTGGAAGTACAAAAGAATTTTGGGTTTTGTTCAAATCTTTAAACTCACGAACCCAACCATCATTGGTCGAAAAATTCAGCGCACCATTCATTGCCGCAGTCATTCCTGAGGTTCCCGAAGCTTCTCTTGTCACTCTCGGATTGTTCAACCAAACATCGGCACCTTCTTTTAACTGACGTGATAATTTCAATTCATGACCCGTTAGCACTGCCATATTTTTGATGTTTTTGCTAATATGAGTCAGATTGTCAAAGTTGTGAATAGCACCATAATCCATTGGATAGGGTTTTCCTGCAAATATAATTTGAACTGGTTTATCTGTGTTGGCCAGTAATTTTATAAAACGTTCGTAATCTCTGGTGATTAAATCGGGTCGTTTGTATTCGGCAAATCGTCTTGCCCAAATAATAGTGAAAACATTGGGGTCAAAAATCTTCCCAGTTTGATCGGCAACAACTTCAAAAAGCTTTGCTTTTAGTCTTGTTTTTCTTTTGATTAATGCGTCTCTATCTTTATTTTGAAAAGCTTCGTCAAGCCAAGGATCTACCCAATATTTTTTGTTTTGGGCATTAGTTATATGAGTAATCGGGCAAATTCCAGGATAATCTTTCCACATATCTCGCGAAACTTCACCGTGCAATTTTGAAACGCCATTGGCAATACGACTCAATCGAAGTCCAACCAAAGTATGATTGAAAGTGTCATCATAAATTCCCGTAATTTCTCTGACTTTATCTAAAGGAAGTCCGTCGAAAAAGCTCAATGATTCTAGGAAGTGAATGTTGTGTTTCTCATTTCCTGCTTCTTCAGGAGTGTGAGTGGTAATCACCATTTTTTCTCGAATGGCTTCGACACTTTTAAATTTATTGTACAAATGAAAAACACAAGAAACCGCGTGGGCTTCATTTAAATGATACACATCGGGTTCATAGTCTAAGGCGTCTAATAATTTGGCACCACCAAGACCCAAAACCATTGTTTGAGCTACTTTGGCATTGGTATCTGAATCATACAAACGGAAAGTGGTCGATTTGGCTAAATAATCATTTTCGGGTAAATCTGTCGATAGAAAAAACATTGGAACTGTACCAAAAGTCTCGGGTTTCAAATAAAAAGCCGTTACCCAAACATCGTGATTGTTGATTTTTATGGTAAATTTTATATTAGTATCCTCTAAGAAATGATAGTTTTTTTCTTGAAAAAGAACTCCCATCGAAAGGTCTTCTTGTTTGAATTGGTCGTAATATCCTTTTTTCCACAAGATTCCAATTCCAACAACATTTTGCTTCAAATCATAAGCACTTCGCATATGAGAACCAGCCAAAAAGCCTAATCCGCCAGAATAAATTTTTAAGCATTGGTCAATGGCAAATTCCATTGAAAAATACACAGCAGATTTTTTATATTTAGGATTAAAAGCGTAGGGATGTCTATATTTTTCGGGTAATATCTTGCTCATTTGTAGTCGTTTTTCAAATTAAATTTGAAACAAACTTAAGGTATTTATAGAAACAGCAGGCAATAAATTTGATTAAATCTACTCGAAAAATTGATATTTTAACACTATATAAAACTACCACGTTGTAGTAAATGGGGCTTCAAAAAACAAACCCGATAGAATTTAAAAATAGCTATCGGGTCTAAATTATTTCAACTGAACACTGAATACTGAATGCTGGACACTATTCTTCCTCTCGTTGTCCCATCATCATCAGGAACGCTTTTAGGAATTCGTCAATTTCGCCATTCATTACGCCATCGACATTGCTGGTTTCAAAACCAGTGCGGACGTCTTTGACTAATTTATAAGGTTGCATCACATAATTTCGGATTTGCGAACCCCATTCAATTTTCATTTTTCCGGCTTCAATATCCGAGCGTTGTTCTTGTTGTTTTTTCAATTCAATTTCATACAATTGCGATTTCAACATTTGCATCGCTCTTTGTCTATTATCGTGTTGCGAACGGGTTTCCGAACATTGAATTTGAATTCCCGAAGGTTTGTGAACTAATTGCACTTTCGTTTCTACCTTATTCACATTTTGTCCTCCAGCACCACTCGAACGTGCCGTTGTGATGACAATATCGGCAGGATTGATTTCAATTTCTATAGTATCATCAACCAATGGATAGACATAAACTGAAGCAAAAGAAGTGTGGCGTTTGGCATTGCTGTCAAAAGGGGAAATACGTACCAATCGATGCACTCCATTTTCACCTTTTAGGTAACCAAAAGCATAATCACCTTCAATTTCTAAAGTTACTGTTTTTATACCCGCAGCATCACCTTCTTGGTAATTCAGTTCTCGTAATTTGTAACCCGCTTTTTCGGCCCACATCATATACATTCGCATCAACATTGAAGCCCAATCACAACTTTCGGTTCCACCAGCACCAGCTGTAATTTGCAAAACAGCACTCAAACTATCGCCTTCATCCGAAAGCATATTCTTGAATTCAATCGCTTCGATATGTTTTTGAGTACCATTATACTGATCGTCCAATTCTTCTACAGAAAGTTCTCCTTCTTTGAAGAATTCGTAGGCCAATTGCAATTCATCAGTCATTTCAACTGCTTTATTGTAATCTTCAATCCATTTTTTCTTCGAACGAAGGATTTTTACATAGCTTTCGGCTTCTTTGGGATTGTTCCAAAAATCAGGAGCTAAAGTTTTTTCTTCTTCGTTGGTAATTTCGATAAGCTTGGCATCAACGTCAAAGATACCTCCTCAACGCACCAAGGCGCTCTACAATACCTTTTATTTGTTCGGTAGTTGTCATAAATTATAGTAATTTTGTGGCACAAAAATAGAAAATTTTATGTAGAGCCCTAATCCGGTAGGGCTATTTTTAAATATAAATTCAAAAATGCGAATAAATTTAATTAGTGATACTGTAACCAAACCAACTCAGGAAATGTTGCGGGCCATGTTTCGAGCAGAAGTAGGAGATGATGTTTACAAACAAGATCCAACAGTCATCGAATTGGAAGCCAGAGTTGCCGAAATGTTTGGAATGGAAGCAGGTCTTTTTTTTCCTTCAGGAACGATGGCCAATCAAACGGCAATCAAGCTACATACTCAACCCGGAGAGCAATTAATTGCTGATAAATGGGCTCACGTTTACAATTATGAAGGTGGTGGAGCTTCATTTAATAGCGGTGTTTCCTGCTGTTTATTGGACGGAAATCGCGGAATGATTACGGACGAACAAGTGGCTTGTGCAATCAATGATCCAGAATTTTATCATAGTCCGCTTACGAGTTTGGTTTGTGTAGAAAATACCACTAATAAAGGAGGTGGTGCTTGTTATGATTTTGAAGAATTCAAGAAAATCCACCAAGTTTGTGATGCCAATAATTTAAAATTTCATTTAGATGGTGCCCGAATTTGGAATGCTTTGGTTGCTACTAATGACAATCCATTGGAATACGGAAAATTATTTGATACTATATCGGTTTGTTTGTCTAAAGGTTTGGGAGCACCAATAGGTTCAGTATTAATTTCTGATAAAGCCACTATTCACAGAGCTTTGCGAATTAGGAAAATATTAGGTGGAGGAATGCGACAAGTAGGTTATTTGGCGGCAGCAGGACTTTATGCTTTGGAAAATAATATCGAAAGATTAGCAGAAGATCACCGTCGTGCCAAAGAAATAGGTGCTGTTTTAGAAAAATTGAATTGGGTTGCTAAGGTTGAACCTATAGAAACTAATATTTTAATTTTTTCGTTGCATCCGCAAATTAGCGAAGCAGTTTTATTAGAAAAATTACATCAAAAAGGAATTGGGATAAGCTCGATGGGACAAGGAAAACTCCGAATTGTCACCCATCTGGATTATCGCGAAGTGATGCATTCTTATGTATTGGAAACCTTAGGAAAATTATGAGTTATTAATTATTCAACTAATAATTAATAACTCATAATTTAAATTATTTAAACATTTCATCCATTCCTGGAATCATTGGCATATCGACTTTTGCGACAGCATCTAATTCAGCTTGGTTTACTTTTGCTGCTTTTTCGATGGCTTTGTTTAAGGTTACAATTAAATAATCTTCTAGTTGTTCTTTGTCTTCTAATAATGAATCAGCAATCGCAATCGATTTTAATTTTCCGTTTGCTGTAAAGGTTACTTTCAATGCGCCGTCATTGCTTTGTTCGTCTATCAAAACAGTATCCATACGCAGTTTTGTTTCTTCCATTTTTCGTTGGGTTTCTTTCAATTTACCCATCATTCCCATTAAATCCATTGTTATAATTTTAAAAGTTTAATGCAAAATTACTCTTTTGTAGCTTGATATTCAATTTAATTTTTTAACTAAAAATAGGCTCGTTTTATAGTGGTTTGTGTATTTTTGTGGTTAACACAATATAAATAGAAAGATTGCAATATGTCTAAAAAAATTCAACCACCAATCGCTAAAATAATCCCTAAAAAATTAGAAAAGTTCGGCGATGTACGAATTGATAATTATTATTGGTTGAATGATCGAGAAAATCCAGAAGTTATTGATTATCTTAACAAAGAGAATGCCTATTATAAAAAAATGACGGCTCATACCAAAGTATTTCAGAAGGAATTATTTGAAGAAATGAAGAGCAGAATCAAGGAAGATGATGAGTCGGTGCCGTATTTGTATAACGGTTATTATTACATCACCCGATTCGAAAAAGGAAAAAATTACCCTATTTATTCCCGAAAAAAAGAAAGCCTTTCGGCCAAAGAAGAAATTTTATTCGATTGCAATAAATTAGCCAAAGGACAATCTTATTTTCAATTAGGTGGTTTGAGTATTAGTCCCGACAATAAATTGGCTGTTTTTAGTACGGATGTTGTTGGGCGTAGAATTTATGATATTCAAATCAAAAATTTAGAAACGGGTAAAATTTTATCCGATAAAATCGAAAAAGTCTCTGGAAATGCAGTTTGGGCAAATGATAATAAGACTATTTTTTATTCCAGTCAAGACGAAGTGACTTTGCGTTCTGATAAAATTTTCAAGCATAAATTAGGAACAACTCAGGCTGATGATGTATTAGTTTATTTTGAAAAGGACGAAACGTATAATGTTGAGGTTGCTAAATCGAAGTCTAGAAAATATCTTGCGATAGAGTCGGGAAGTACATTAACTACAGAATATCAAATATTAGAAGCTGATAATCCAGATGGAAAATTTAGAGTTTTTCAAAAAAGAATTCGAGGTTTGGAATACAGTATCAATCATTATGGTGATAGTTTTTACATCATGACCAATGCAGAGAAAGCCACGAATTTTAAGTTGATGAAAACTTTAGAAACAGCAACTTCTAAAGAGAATTGGACAGAAGTTATATCGCATAGTGACAATGTTTTATTAGAAGATATTGAGATTTTTAAAGATTTTTTGGTGCTAGAAGAGCGTACTAATGGTTTGAATAAAATTAGAATTATGCCTTGGAGCGGGGAGGGAGAATACTATTTGCCTTTTGATAGTGAAACTTATACTGCTTATACTTCAACAAATGTAGATTTTGACACTGATATTTTGCGTTATTCCTATCAATCGATGACAACTCCTTCTTCTGTGATTGATTTTAACATGAGAACTAAAATCAAGGAAATCAAGAAGGAGCAACAGGTTTTAGGAGGTAAATTTGATAAAAATAATTATACCGAAGAGCGAATTTGGGCTACGGCAAAAGATGGAACGAAAGTACCAATTTCGGTAGTTTACAGAAACGGATTGGAGAAAAACGGAAAGAATCCGTTGTTGTTATATGCCTATGGTTCTTATGGACATTCGATGGATGCTACTTTTTCATCTACACGATTGTCTTTATTAGACAGAGGATTTGTTTTTGCTATAGCACACATCCGCGGAGGCGAAGATTTGGGAAGGCAATGGTATGAAGACGGTAAATTGTTAAAAAAGAAAAATACGTTTACTGATTTTATTGACTGTTCTAAATTTGTCATTGAACAAGGATATACTTCGTCTGAACATTTGTATGCCGAAGGTGGTTCGGCAGGAGGATTGCTGATGGGAGCAATTGTAAATATGGCTCCCGAATTGTATCACGGAATCATCGCTCAAGTACCTTTTGTAGATGTTATAACCACAATGTTGGACGAAAGCATCCCACTTACGACAGGAGAATATGACGAATGGGGGAATCCAAATGTTAAAAAATATTACAAGTATATGGCTTCTTATTCACCTTATGATAATGTTAAAAAACAGAAGTATCCCAATATGTATGTTTCAACAGGATTGCATGATTCTCAGGTACAGTACTGGGAACCAGCTAAATGGGTGGCTAAGTTGCGAAGTGAAAAAGCAGATGATTCTGTTTTATTTCTCGATACCAATATGGATGCAGGTCACGGAGGAGCTTCTGGAAGGTTTGAAGCGATTAAGGAATTAGCAAAAGAATATTGTTTTTTATTAGATTTAGAAAAAATTAAAAAGTAATTAGATTATTTTTGTTAAATTTGCAGGGATTTGAAGTTGAATAAAAAAGAGTCCTTGATTAACTATTTTTTTATGAAAGAAGAAATAAAAGCTTATAATAATATTTTAGAATTAATAGGCAACACACCGCTCATTAAATTAAATAAAGTTACCCAAGAATTAAAAGGAAATTTTTACGCTAAAGTAGAAGCTTTTAATCCAGGTCATTCCACCAAAGATAGAATAGCTCTATTCATTATTGAAGAAGCCGAAAGAAGAGGAATCCTTACTCCAGGAGATACAATAATAGAAACTACTTCAGGAAATACTGGTTTTAGTTTAGCAATGGTTAGTATCATCAAAGGATACAATTGTATTTTGGCTGTTACTTCCAAATCTTCTAAAGACAAAATCGATATGTTGCGTGCCTTAGGAGCAAAAGTTTATGTTTGTCCTGCACACGTTTCTGCCGATGATGAACGTTCCTATTACAATGTTGCCAAACGTTTACACGAAGAAACTAAAGGATCTGTTTATATCAATCAATACTTCAATCAGCTTAATGTTGATGCACATTACAAATCTACTGGACCTGAAATTTGGAATCAAACTAATGGTAAAATTACCCATCTTATTGCTTGTAGCGGGACAGGAGGAACCATTTCTGGGACGGCAAAATTTTTAAAAGAAAAAAATCCAAATATTAGAATTTTAGGCGTTGATGCTTTTGGTTCTGTATTAAAAAAATACCACGAAACTAGAGAATTTGATAATAGCGAAATCTACCCGTACAGAATTGAAGGCTTAGGAAAAAATTTGATTCCTTCTGCAACAGATTTTGACGTTATCGACAAGTTCATGAAAGTTACCGATGAAGAAAGTGCACATTCTACTAGAGAATTAGCCAAAACGGAAGGTTTATTCGTGGGTTATACATCTGGAGCCGTTCTTCAAGCTATAAAACAGTATGCCGAAGAAGGAGAGTTTGATGAAAATAGTAATATAATTGCAATTTTCCCAGATCACGGTTCTCGTTATATGAGTAAAGTGTTTAGTGATGACTGGATGAACGAACAAGGATTTTTTGATAGTATCAACGAAGAAGAAGCTCAAAAAATTGAATTTATAAAATAATTCTTAATTAATTCTAATAATTGCCTCTTCTCTTAAACCTTGGATCATCTCTTTTGATGAATTCGGTTCTTTTTTTAGGTATTTCTGTTTTCTCAGGTTTTGGTAAACTTGCTTCTTCGGTTTTACTCGAAGGTTCGATAAGTTGATTCAATTCCTTGATTTCTGCTTCGGTTAAATCACGATATCTTCCTACTGGAATATCCAATGAAATATTGATGATTCGAATGCGTTTCAAAGCAATAACTTCATAACCCAAATACTCACACATTCTACGGATTTGACGGTTCAAACCTTGGGTCAATATGATTTTAAAGGTCGTCGAACTGATTTTTTCTACCTTGCATTTTCGAGTAACCGTGTCCAAAATTGGAACGCCATTGCTCATTTTTTCGATAAAACGATCGGTAATAAGTTTGTTAACCGTTACGGTATATTCTTTTTCGTGATTGTTTCTGGCACGAAGAATTTTGTTGACTATATCGCCATCATCGGTCATAAAAATCAAGCCTTCACTGGCTTTGTCTAATCGTCCAATCGGGAAAATTCGGGTTGGATAATTGATGTAATCTACAATATTATTACGAACATCTAAATTGGTCGTACATTCAATTCCCACAGGTTTGTTGAAAGCCAGATAGATTGATTTGGCTCTTTTCACTCGAATTAATTTGCCGTCAATTCGCACTTCGTCGTCTGGCGCAACTTTAGTTCCTAGTTCTGGAACAACCCCATTGATAGTTACTCGACCTTCTTCAATGATTTTATCCGCTTCACGACGCGAACAAAAACCAGTTTCTCCAATGAATTTATTGAGACGTTTTAGATTTTCTTCCATAGTGCAAAAGTAAACAATTTGAGTACGTAAAAACAGTTATTACACAGAGATTCACAAAGTAAATCGCAGAGATACTCAAAGTAAAATTATTAAAACCTTAGCAAAACTTTGCGTTTTCTTAGTGAATCTCTGTGTAGAAAATAGTAGCTATTCAAACAAAAACTTATTGATTTTTTGATACAATTCATCATCGTGAAGTTTGTGTCCCAAACCTTTAGTTTCAATAAATTGAACATCTTTCCAAGATTCAGCTATTTTTTTTGCTTCTTTAAATAATACCACGGTGTCATCAATATCGTGAGCAAGAAGACCTTTTGTTTCTATTTTAGAAGCAAATTCTTTGGATGAAAATTGAGATAAATCCAGATTCAAAAAATGGGTGTATTTGTTTTCTAACGCTTTGGTTACTTTACTATTTATACTTAATAAATTGGTGAAGTTGTTTAGAATAATAGTAAAATCACTTGGAGCACCTAGAATTACCATTTTTCGAATATTGGGATTTTGGTATTTGTATTGATAGTACAAACAGGTTTGCCCTCCCATTGAATGGCCAATTATAAAATTTGGTTGGTATTTCTTGGCAACAATATCCATAAACTCGGCATATTTTGGAACGGTAAATTCTTTGCCACTAGACAATCCCTGAGCAGGACCATCGATGGCAACTATTGTGCTTCCTGATTTTGTTAAATAAGGAAGCATTTTTTTCCATCTAGAGGAATTACTTTCCCAACCGTGAATAAGCAAAATTACAGTGTCATTTCCCTTCCAAATATAGGTTTGAATTACATCTTCGTTATGAAAGATTGTTTCTGAATGAGCTCCTTGTAAGGTTTTAGGAAGTTTGTTTTGGGTGATTTTTCCTTTTCTAGGTTCACTAAAATAGCCGTGAGCCATTTGAATAGCTTTTTCTGGAAATATAAAACTCATTAGGTTGATGTAAGACCCAATTGATTTGGTTAGCAAAAAATAAAATGTTTTTTTCATAAACAAAATAATATGATTACGACCCTATTGCCTTAAAAAAATAAAGTCCGCATAGCGGACTAAATATAGTATAAAAAAAGTCCCGATTTGTATCGGGACTTAACTATTTTTAGAATTTAGCAAAAAGCTGTTCCATTTTTTCTTTCTCTTCATCGGCCAATACACTGTCAACCAAGATTCTTCCAGAATGTTCATCAGTGATGATTTTTTTTCTAGCAGCAATCTCTACTTGAGTTTGTGGCGGAATAGTGAAAAATGATCCTGCAGAAGCTCCTCTTTCGATAGAAACAACAGCCAATCCGTTGCGAACACTTGAACGAATACGATCATAAGCTGCTAGTAAACGAGGTTCGATAGAGGCTCTATATTCAAATGATTTATCGGACAAGAATGTTTCTTCTTTTGCAGTTTCAGACATAATATCGTCTAATTCTGATTTTTTATGTTTTAAGTGATTCGATTTAATCTCTAATCTCTCTTTTGATTCTGCAATAATTGCTTTTTTATGTTCGATAGAAGCTTTCATTTCTTTGATTTGCTTCTCGGCCAATTGAATTTCTAATTCTTGAAATTCTACTTCTTTGGTCAAAGAGTTGAATTCTCTATTGTTACGTACACTTTCTTGTTGCTTGGTGTATTTTTTGATTGACTCTTTGTGCTCATCAATAGCGTTTTTCTTCACTTTGATTTGCTCTTCAATAGTTTCGAGATCTTTTTTCAATTTCTCTGAACGTGTGCTTAATCCTGCAACTTCATCTTCTAAATCTTCTACTTCAAGAGGAAGTTCACCTCTCACGTTTCTAATTTCGTCAATTCTTGAGTCAATCAATTGTAAATCATAAATTGCTCTTAATTTGTCTTCAACACTCAATTCTTTTGTAGTCGCCATATTCTATTGTCTATAAGTACTTAACTGGATTTGTATTTTCTTCTGATAAAACGATTGCAAAATTAAGGATTTTTTTCCGAAGAAAATCAACAATATAATTTTTTGTATAGCGTTCGCTTTCAAAATGACCAATATCGGCTAAAATTAACTGATTTTCGGCTTCATAAAACTGATGATACTTCAAATCGGCGGTCAAAAAAGCATCGGCTCCAGCCTGAATAGCATTTTTTATAGCAAAACTTCCTGAACCGCCCAAAACGGCCACTTTTTTTATCGACTTGCCTAAAAAAGAGCTGTGTCGAATCCCATCAGCTTGCATTTTGTCTTTTACCAGATTAAGAAAAGCTATTTCATCCATTGGAGCTGGTAATTCGCCAATCATTCCTAATCCCATATTTTGATTTTTGTTCTGCAAATCATAAATTTCATAAGCCACTTCTTCATATACGTGATTTTTGAAAAGTGCTTTCAGGATTTTGTTTTCCAAATGTTTTTCGAAAGTGACTTCTATTTTTATTTCCTCATTTTCTACAAATTCAAAGCGTTCTCCAATTTCGGGATTGCTGTGTTCATTGCCCATATAAGTTCCAATTCCTTTGGAGTTGAAACTACAATTTTCGTAGTTGCCAATATTTCCTGCTCCAGCATCAAACAAGGCATTTCGGAGTTTTTCAGCATTTTCTGGAATGGTATATGTGACTAATTTTCGAATGAAATTCGACTTCGGAATTAGAATTTTAGTATTGGTTAACCCCAAAGCATCGCAGAATATTTTGTTGACGCCTTCTTGATGATTGTCCAAGGCGGTATGAACGGCATAAATAGCAATGTCATTTTTTATGGCTTTGATTATAGAGCGTTCTACATAGTTTTTGCCCGTGATTTTCTTCAAACCGGAAAACAAAATAGGATGAAAACAAACCACCAAATTGCAATTTTTTGCAATAGCTTCCTCAATTACACTTTCGAGCGCATCGTGACAAACCAAAGCTCCCGTTGCTTCCCAATTTTGATTTCCAACCAATAAACCTACATTGTCAAAGTCTTCGGCATAAGCTAATGGTGCCATTTCTTCGAGTACGGAAATTATTTCTTTGATTTTCATTGTTTTTAGGTTAAAAGTTTAAGGCTTGAAGTTTTAATTTGAAAAGTTCAAACATTAAACAAAAGAAACAAAATTTTAATTCAAAGATAAATTATTATACTTTCGTAGTATGAATTTAGTTCGAAAAATATTCTTTCCTTTCGCCATTTTGTATGGAATCATTACCAGTATTCGGAATTTTCTTTTTGATAAAGGAATTTTGAAATCTTATTCATTTGATATTCCCGTTATTGCCGTTGGAAATCTCAGCGTGGGCGGAACCGGAAAAACACCCCAAATCGAATATTTAATTCGGTTGCTTTCTTCAAAATATAAAGTGGCTACTTTAAGTCGTGGTTACAAAAGAAAATCCGAAGGTTTTGTTTTGGCCAATGCTACTTCGAATGCTGAAATTTTGGGAGACGAACCATTTCAGTTTTATCAAAAATTCAAAAACATTCGGGTTGCCGTTGATGCCGATAGAAAAAATGGTATTGAGCAATTGCTTTCTCAACTCGAAAAGCCCGATATTATTTTGCTGGACGATGCTTTTCAACACCGAAAAGTAAAAGCAGGTTTCTATATTTTACTGACTTCGTATGGTGATTTGTATTCGGATGATTTTATGTTGCCAACAGGAAATCTGCGAGAAAGTAGGAGCGGAGCAAAAAGAGCCAATTTGGTTATTGTTACAAAATGTCCATCCCATCTTTCGCTTGACGAACAAAATATAATTAAGGACAAATTGAATTTGGTTTCGAATCAAGAATTGTATTTTTCTTTCATTGATTATGATGATTCTATTTTTTCGGAAGAAAAATCGATGAAAGTTAGCGAAATTAAGTCTGTAGATAAATTGCTTGTGGCAGGAATTGCCAAACCGGAGCCGTTTTTCAATCATTTGCAAAGCCAAAATGATGAGAAATTGGTTTTTCCAGACCATCATCATTTTTCGGAAAATGATTTATTAGAAATTAAGAACAAAACACAAAACAAGATAATCCTTACCACCGAAAAAGATTTTATGCGTTTGAAAGGGAAATTGACCAAAGAGCAACTTTTCTATTTACCCATTCGAAGTTCTTTTCTTTCTAATGGTGAAAGCTTTGATAAAACTATTACTGATTTTGTTCAATCTAAAAACTAGCGGGTTTAAATCTCAAAATTAAACCCTTTTTGGCTGAGTTTTTTGTAAATAGCATCGTCAAATTTGTATAAATTGGCTGCGCGATGAGATACATCTTGTTGTTTTTCGTCTAGGACTACAAGTAATTTCATTTTCAAAATTTTTCTACGAAAGTTTGATTTGTCTAATTCTTTGCCAAGAATTTCTTCATAAAGATGCATTAATTGCAATAAAGTAAATTTTTCAGGCAATAAATTAAATCCTATTGGGGTTGATAGAATGCGAGTTTGCAACTTTTTCAGACCAAAATCTAAAATTTCATTGTGGTCATAAATTAATTTAGGAATAGAATCTATTTTATACCATTTGGCTTCAGATACGGTAATTCCTGCTTTTACATCATAATCGTCAAAATTAATTAAAGCATAATATCCAATTGTGATGACTCTTCCCAAAGGAATTCGATTGGGTTCTCCAAAAGCTTTTAGTTGTTCTAAAAAAATATTATCTAAACCCGTAAGTTCTTTCAGTGTTCTTTGAGCAGCAGCATCAATTGCTTCTTTTTTCAAAATCAAACCACCAGGAAGTCCCCATTCGCCTTTGCTGTCACCAATGGCATGTTTTACCAAAAGGACATTAAGAATACCGTTCTTAAAACCAAAAATGACACAGTCAATAGAAATTTCATTCATAGTTGTTAGAGTATTAGAAGTTATTGATTCTTTGTTTGGATTTTATTGGACTTCATTCTATTTTTTTTGAAATTAAATTTAATGATTTCTCATGGTAAATTGATTTTCTTTCAAAAAAAAGACTCTTTAGACTTCAATATTAATAAATAAATGTGCTATTTAAAAATATAAAATGTTGTAATTATTGATGATTTAGTAAAAACATAAATAATATATTATGATATACATAAATATATGGCTAATCATATTGCAAATATAAAAATAAAACAGTAAACTTGTTGTCAAATTTACCATAAGTATAAAAGAGTGTATTCGATTAAAAAAAATATAATTAAAGTATCATGAAAAATAACATTTTCGCATCAGTTTTGCTAATCTGTCTGACCAATGTTAGCTTGTTTGGGCAAATTTCAACAGATAGAATCATTAAGGTGAATTCGAATCAATCGGCAGGAAAATTCAATACCATGTTCAAAGAATGTGTTGGAGCAGGAAGAGCCAATGAAGGATTGCGTGCCGATTGGCAACAGCAATTGGCTATGGTCAAGAAAGAATGCGATTTCAAATACATTAGAATGCACGGTTTATTGACCGATGATATGGCGGTTTATCGTGAAGATAGCAAAGGAAATCCAGAATACAATTACCAATATGTCGATGTTTTATTCGATTTTCTTATAAGTATCAAGATGAAACCTTTTGTTGAATTGGGGTTTATGCCTAATGCTTTGGCCAGTGGAAAAGAAACCATTTTTTGGTGGAAAGGCAACGTAACTCCTCCAAAAGATTATAAAAAATGGGAAGATTTAATTCGAAATTTAACCCAACATTTTACAGAACGTTATGGAGCTGATGAAGTAAAAACTTGGTATTTCGAAGTTTGGAATGAACCCAATTTAACTCCAGGATTTTGGACGGGCACTCAAGCAGAATATTTCAAACTCTATGATTACGCTGTTAGAGGAATAAAAAGTGTAAATCCAGATTACAAAGTAGGTGGCCCTGCAACAGCTGGAGCGGGTTGGGTTCCTGAAACGATAGCATTTTGCGATAAAAATAATGTGCCAATAGATTTTATCTCAACCCATAGCTACGGTGTTGGACAAGGTTTTTTAGATGAATTTGGACAAAGCGGAACGGTTTTGAGTAAAGAAACTTCGAGCGTAAGTGGCGATGTTATTAATTCTCGTAAACAAATTGCCTCTTCAGTCAAACCCAATCTCGAATTGCATTATACCGAATGGAGTTCCTCTTACACACCAGCCGATCCCATTCACGACAGTTACCATTCGGCTGCTTATATTCTTCAAAAACTGAAACAAGTAGGGAATGCCGCCAACTCGATGTCGTATTGGGTTTTTACTGATATTTTCGAAGAACCAGGACCACGATTTACCCCTTTTCACGGTGGTTTTGGCTTGTTGAATACTCAAGGAATTAAGAAGCCAGCCTATTTCTCTTATTCCTTTCTAAACAAATTGGGAGAAACCGAACTTCAAAATACTGACACTTCTTCTTGGGCAACAAAAAATAAAAAAGGAGATGTGCAACTGCTGTTTTGGGATTTTACCTACACTTTGCCAGAAGCTACCAACAATCAACAATATTATATAAAAGATTTACCTTCAAAGTATAAAGGAAAAGTAAAAATTGAAGTTGCAGGTTTGCAAGAAGGTAATTATAATTTAGAAATTTACAAAGTAGGTTATAAATCAAACGACGCTTTTACCGATTATTTAGGGATGAATAAACCGAATCAGTTGACAAAAGAACAAGTAAAAAAGCTAAAAGAAAATAATAATGGATCGGTTTTTAAAATAGAAAAACTTACTGTAGATGCAAAAGGGAATTTTTCAAAAGAAATTGAAATGAACGAAAATGATGTGTATTTCCTCAATTTCATTAAACAATAAGATTCAAATTTAAAATACAAAACCAAATGAAAAATAGACTTGCTAATCAAATAATATGTGTCATTTTGACTGTGGCTTTTTTGGGATTTTTTGCTTGTAGTTCAGATTCTGGCTCAACTCCAGTTGTAACTCCAGTAACAAAAACGCTAAAAGTAAATGTAAGTAGTGTTGAATTTCTAACTTCAGGAAATAGTTCGGGTATTAGTATCACAACCAATGTCGATGCTTGGACAATGAGTAGTTCTGATACTAGTTGGATTCAAATAAGTAAAACATCAGGAACATCAGGAACAACTTCGGTTTCTATTACCGCAACTGCAAACACCACAACTACGGCTCGTTCAGCAACAATTACTGTCAGTTCAAGTCAAGCTCCTTCGGTCTTAATTGCAATAACTCAACCAGGAGTTGTTCCTCCGGTAACTGATTTATATCCAAGTTACAATACTAATCCAATCGCTGCAGATGCCACAGGAATGAGCAGTTCAGCGGTTCAATTGGCAGCAAAAATTAAATTGGGTTGGAATATTGGCAACACACTTGAAGCCACTGGCGGAGAAACGGCTTGGGGAAATCCAAAAGTGACCAAAGCCTTGATCGATTTAGTCAAAGCCAATGGTTTCAACGCCATTCGAATTCCTTGTTCCTGGAATCAAAATTTGGCCAACACTACAACAGCTCAAATCAAAGCTGATTGGCTTGCTCGTGTAAAAGAAGTCGTTCAATATTGTGTTGACAATGATATGTACGTATTAGTAAACATTCACTGGGACGGCGGATGGTTAGAAAATAATTGTACCAATGCCAAAAAAGTAGAAAATAATGCCAAACAAAAAGCCTTTTGGGAACAAATCGCCACTAGTTTAAGAGATTTTGACGAGCATTTGCTTTTTGCCAGTGCCAATGAACCCAACGTTGACGATGCAACACAAATGGATGTTTTGAACTCTTATCACCAAACCTTTATTGATGCCGTTCGTTCAACAGGAGGTAAAAATGCGTACCGAACATTAGTAGTTCAAGGGCCTTCAACTGACATAGAAAAAACGAATAAACTAATGACTACTTTGCCAACGGATAAAGTTGCCAATCGATTGATGGCTGAAGTCCATTTTTATCCTTATCAATTTACATTAATGACCAAAGATGAAACCTGGGGCAAAATGTTTTATTACTGGGGTGCAGGCAATCACTCGACTACCGATACAGCTCATAATCCTACTTGGGGAGAAGAAGCTGACATAGATAAGTTTTTTCTTTTAATGAAAAATCAATTTGTAGATAAAGGAATTCCAGTTATTTTGGGCGAATTTGGAGCCATTAAACGCACCAATTTGACAGGTAATGATTTGACTTTACATTTAAAATCAAGAGCTGATTTCTTGAAATATGTAGTTAAAAGTTCCAAGCTTAATGGTCTGATTCCTTTTTATTGGGACGCTGGAAATTTGGGAGTAAACACAATGTCTTTATTTGATAGAAGCAACAATACTGTTTATGATGCACAGGCTTTAACTGGTTTACTGGACGGATTAAAATAGTTTATTAATCAGATTCAAATTTGTAAATAATTTTAAAATGAAAAAAAGTGTCCTATTCCTTTTTCTGATATTTAGTTTATTATCTAACGCTAATGTTCGAATGCCATTATTGTTCTCTGACGGAATGGTTTTGCAACGCAACAAGCCCATTCCGGTTTGGGGTTGGGCAGAGGCCAATGAAAAAGTAGAAGTCCGTTTCAACAAACAAACCAAAACCGTCACTGCCGACCAAAACGGAAAATGGATGCTGAATTTAGATTCCGAAAAAGCAGGAGGCCCTTTTGAATTGACCATTTCGGGCAAAAATAAAATAGTAATAACCAATGTTTTGGTGGGCGAAGTCTGGATTTGTAGCGGACAATCCAATATGGAATTTCAAGTCTATAAAACGATGAATGCCAAAGCCGAAATCGAAGATTCCAATTATCCGATGATTCGGCATTTTGGGGTTGCCCAAGATTTGAGCGGTACTCCCAAAGAAGATTTGAAAGCTGGAAAATGGACAGTTTGCAACAAAGAAAATCTTCCTGATTTTACGGCAGTAGGTTACTTTTTTGCCAAAAAAATATACGCCGAATTAAAAATTCCAATAGGAATCATCAATACTTCTTGGGGTGGAACTTGTGTAGAAACTTGGACAAGTCGGGCAGCATTCGAAAAAAGTGAAGAATTCAAATCTATGATTGCAGAAATTCCTTCAGTAAATATGGATGTCATTTTTGAAACCTACAAAAAATCGGTTTTAGATAATCTCCAAAAAGTGCAAGGTTTTGAGGTAACAATGGCCAATGAAAACCAGTTTAAAGACTCGAATTTTGACGATAAAAACTGGCCGGAAATAAAAGTGCCATCGCTTTGGGAAAACCAGCAAATAGGCAATATTGACGGCATCGTTTGGATGCGAAAAACGATTGTTTTATCGGCGGAACAAGTCCAAAAAGAAGCCGTTCTGCATCTGTCCAAAGTGGACGACGAAGACGAAACCTACATAAATGGAATCAAAATTGGAACCAACAATCTTTGGGATGCCCAAAGAGTTTATAAAATTCCTGCTGGCGTTTTGAAAGAAGGCAAGAATGTCATTGCGGTTCGAATTTCCGATTATACAGGTGGTGGCGGAATTTATGGCGATGCAGCCGATTTGAAAATCGATTTCAAAGATTCGAATATTCCGCTAGAAGGACTTTGGAAGTTTAATGTAGTGAAAGTAAAAATAGAAATTTCTCCCAATAGTTATCCTTCATTATTGTTCAATGCAATGGTCAATCCATTGATTCCTTATGCTTTTCAAGGCGTTTTGTGGTATCAAGGCGAAGCCAATGTAACTAGAGCAAAAGAATACAAAAAATCATTTCCCTTAATGATAAACGATTGGAGAACTCAATGGAAACAAGGTAATTTTCCTTTCTATTTTGTACAATTATCCACTTTTGATGAGTATGGCGGTAATAGTGAAAAAGGAAGTCGTTGGGCAGAACTTCGCGAAGCACAAACTGAAACGTTGAAATTGCCCAACACGGGAATGGCTGTAACGACTGATATTGGCAACGCCAAAGATATTCATCCTACCAATAAACAAGATGTTGGGAAACGATTGGCAGCTATTGCCTTAAACAATGTTTATGGTAAAAAAATGGTTTACTCGGGACCTATTTTTAAATCTCAAGAAGTAAAAGGAAACCAAATCGTTTTAAGTTTTGACAACATAGGTACTGGATTGTCAACCACAGACCCAAATGGAATTTTGAAAGGATTTGAAATTGCTGGTGCTGACAAAATTTTCTATCCTGCGAAAGCTATTATCAAGGATAATAAAGTAATTGTATCTTGCGATAAAATTCAAAATCCTGTTGCAGTTCATTATGGTTGGGCAGATGATGATACGGAAATCAATCTTTTCAATAAAGAAAAATTCCCTGCTTCACCTTTCAGAACTGATAATTGGGAAATGATTACCGCCAATGAAAAATATAGTGTAAGCAAATAATTTGATTTTAAATTGATATTTCAATTTAAAATTATTCGATTAGACTTAATAGGTTTTTAAAATCTTTTAAGTCTTTTGGATGAATAATAATTCGAGTATATCCATAAAACTGTAAAAGAAACAATTATGAAAAAAACAATTTTGCTATTTGTATTTTCAATGTCGCTTGCCATCAACGCACAGCAACAAAAAAGCCAGCAAAACGCAGAAATGTATAAAAATCCAATCTTTGCTGGAGATTATCCAGATCCTTCTATCATTAGGGATGGAGAAGATTACTATATTGTGCATTCCTCATTTAATTATTATCCAGGACTGTTAATTTGGACCTCTAAAGATTTAGTGAATTGGAAATCAGTTACGCATGCGTTACATAAAAATATTGGTTCTGTCTGGGCTCCAGATTTGGTTAAATATAATAACAAATTTTATATCTATTTCCCTGCTAATAACACCAATTATGTCGTTTGGGCAGATAATATAAATGGGCCATGGAGCGATCCTATTGAGTTGAAGATTGATGCTATTGATCCAGGACATTTTGTTGATGAAAAGGGTAATCGATTCCTTTATTTTAGCAATGGAGGTTATCTTCCATTGTCCAAAGATGGTTTGTCCGCAATTGGTGATATAAAGCATAGTTATGATGGTTGGAAAATACCAAGAGATTGGACTATAGAATGTTTTTGTTTGGAAGGTCCCAAGATGATTAAAAAAGGAGAATATTATTATCTTACTGTTGCCGAAGGAGGCACTTCGGGGCCGGCAACAAGTCATATGGTAATTTCAGCTCGATCAAAATCGCCTTTTGGACCTTGGGAAAACGCTCCTAATAATCCTATCATTAGAACAAAAAATAGTTCTGAAAAATGGTGGTCAAAAGGGCATGCCTCCATAATTGATGATGTAAAAGGAAATTGGTGGATGATTTTTCACGGTTATGAAAATGGTCATTACAATATGGGACGTCAAACACTTCTGCAGCCTATTGAATGGACAACGGATGGCTGGTTCAAAATGAAAGAAGGCATTAAAACCGATGATGAAATAAAAAAACCAGCTGGTCAATCCATAAAAAGTAATTTCAATCTTTCGGATACTTTTACAGGAACGGTGCTTAATAAGCAATGGCAGTTTTATGATGAATATGATTCTCAAAGGGCTACATTTTCTTCAAATGGAATAAAAATTAAGGGAAAAGGTAAAAGTATTGCTGAAAGTTCTCCTTTATTATGTACTCCTTCAGACCATTCCTATACTGCAGATGTTGAAATTGAAATAGAAGGTGATGCATCGGCCGGACTAGTTCTTTTCTATGATGCTAAAGCATATACTGGAATTGCTTTTGATAAAGAAAATATTATGGCAATTCTTAGAGTATGGCAATTCCCAACAGAAAAAGAAGTGAATAAGCGACATTTATTTTTACGCTTAGAAAAAAAGCAACAAGTTGTAAATATGTTTTATAGTTTTTATGGAAAGGATTGGTTAAAAATCGAAAATTCTGCCGAAGTAAGTTCATTTAACCATAATGTACTAAGTGGTTTTATGAGTCTCAAAATAGGGCTTTTAGCTGTTGGCGAAGGTTCAGTGATATTTAAGAATTTTGTTTATAAAACAGAATAAAAATGATGCAATCAAACTTATTCAACAAGCTACTTTTAAGTTTGCTGTTTTCTTTCTTTTTCGGAAAAATAGCTGCTCAATCTGACCATATTTTGTGGTACAAACAACCAGCAGAATTTTTTGAGGAAAGCTTGGTGTTGGGAAATGGTAAAATAGGAGGAACCGTTTTTGGAGGAGTCAATTCAGATAAAATTTATTTGAATGATATCACACTTTGGTCGGGAGAGCCTGTCAATGCTAATATGAGTCCTGAAGCTTATAAAAATTTGCCAGCTATTCGCGAAGCATTGAAAAACGAAAACTACAAACTCGCCGAAGAATTGAACAAAAAGATTCAAGGTAAAAATTCAGAATCTTATTCGCCATTGGGCACGATGGAAATAAACAACCATCACAACGGAAAAGCTATCAATTATTACAGGGAATTGGATATTTCCAAAGCCATTTCTAAAGTGAGTTATGAAGTGGATGGAGTGAAATTCACTCGTGAATACTTTGTTTCTGCTTCAGATAAAATTATGATTATCAAACTGACAAGCAGCAAAAAAGGAGCATTGAATTTTGACATCAATTCGAATAGTCTTTTACAATTTAAAACTGAGGTTAAGGATAATGTGCTTTCAATGAATGGTTCTGCACCCATTCACGAAAATCAAGGTTATGAAGTTGTTCCAGCTTTTCTTTTAGAAAAAGAGAGAGGAACACGATTCACCAGTTTGATAAAAATTAAAAATACGGATGGAATCATCACAAGTTCCAGTTCTAGTTTGGGATTGAAAAACGCCACCGAAGCCTTGATTTATGTTTCTATCGCCACGAGTTTTAATGGTTTCGACAAAAATCCTGCAACTCAAGGATTAAATGACAAAGCCATTGCCTTGGACAATTTGAATAAAGCTTTTTCTAAATCATTCGATAAATTAAAACAAACTCACATTGCTGATTATCAAAAGTTCTACAATCGGGTTAGTTTAAATTTAGGAAAAACCGAAGCTCCGAATTTGCCAACCGACGAACGTTTGTTGCGCTATTCCGAAGGAAAAGAGGACAAGAATCTGGAAGTTTTATATTTCAATTTCGGGCGTTATTTGCTTATTAGCAGTTCCAGAACTTTGGGCGTTCCAGCCAATTTGCAAGGACTTTGGAATCCGTATCTCAATCCGCCTTGGAGTTCTAATTACACAACCAACATCAATCTCGAAGAGAATTATTGGTTGGCCGAAAACACCAATCTTTCGGAAATGCATTTGCCACTTTTGAGTTTTATCAAAAATCTTTCGGTTACTGGAAAAATTTCAGCCAAGACATTTTACGGAGTGGATGAAGGTTGGTCGGCTTCGCATAATTCTGATATTTGGGCGATGACCAATCCCGTTGGTCAATTTGGAAAAGAAGAACCGATGTGGGCGTGTTGGAATATGGGCGGAGCTTGGTTGAGCACTCATATTTGGGAACATTATGTGTTTACACAAGACAAAAATTACCTCAAAAACGAGGGTTACCAAATTATGCGTGGCGCTGCTCAATTTTGTTTGAAATGGTTGGTCGAAGATAAAAATGGTAATTTAATCACTTCGCCATCAACTTCTCCCGAAAATCAATACGTTACTCCCGATGGAGTTGTTGGTGCCACAATTTATGGAGGAACGGCTGATTTGGCGATGATTCGTGAATGTTTTGACAAAACCATTAAAGCTTCGAAAGTGTTGAATATGGATGTTGAATTTAGAACTAAACTTGAAACCACAGTTTCAAAATTGCATTCCTATCAAATTGGAAAAAAAGGCAATTTACAAGAATGGTATTTCGATTGGAATGACAAAGATTCTAAACATCGTCATCAATCGCAGTTGTTCGGACTTTTTCCAGGCGATCATATTAATTTATTAAAAACACCTGAATTGGCGAATGCTTGTAGGCAAACTTTGGAAATAAAAGGCGACGAAACTACAGGTTGGTCTAAAGGTTGGCGCATCAATCTTTGGGCAAGACTTTGGGACGGCAATCGTTCTTATAAAATGTTTCGTGAATTGCTTCGTTATGTTGATCCTGATGGAAAGAAAACCGAAAAACCAAGACGAGGAGGAGGAACCTATCCCAATTTATTCGATGCACATCCACCGTTTCAAATTGATGGAAATTTTGGCGGATCGGCTGCCGTTGCCGAAATGTTGGTTCAGTCTAATGAAACCGAAATCAGGTTGCTTCCAGCTTTGCCCGATGCTTGGGAAAGCGGTTCTGTGAAAGGAATTTGTGCCCGTGGTGGATTTGAAATTGCAATGGAATGGAATGCCAAAACCTTAAAAAAAGTGACGGTTTTTTCTAAAAATGGAGGAAAAACAATCCTTATTTCTGGTGCAAAAAACAAGACAATCACTTTGAAAAAAGGACAGAAGATGGAGATAATTTGGTAACGATTTGTTGATTAAATGGAACACAGATGACGCGGATTTCGCTGAATATTGCTGTTTTTTTTGAAATTTATACAAACAATAATCTGAAAGTTGCAGCTTAAACGCATTTTAAATCCGTTTGAATCGGCTAAATCCGTGTCATCTGTGTCCCATTTTTAGACCATTACACCAAAATAAGTTCATTCACGATTCCGTTTTTCACTTCAACGGCTCGATTGGCGTATTCATTGAATCTGGAGTCGTGATTTAAAATGACGATGGTTTTTTCTTTTTTAGCCAATTCTTTCAGTTTTTCCATAATGAGCTTGGCAGCTTGTCTATCCAAGAAGGCGGTAGGTCTATCACAAACGATAATTTTCGGATTGATAACCAAAGCTCTAGCTATTAGAGTTTTTTGTTTTTCTAATTTCGATAATTGTTTGGGCATTTTTTTTCGTTGCTCATACATTTCGACCATTTTTAGGGCTTCTGTAGTTCGTTGTCTGATTTCGTCTGATTTTGAATTTTGAAATTTTAGCGGATAGGCTACATTTTCTTCGGTGTTTATAGATTCTAATAAATTGTGTTGGTGAAATACAAAGCCAATGGTTTGTGATTTTATTAAAACCATTTCTTCATAACAGGAAAGATGGATGTCTTTTCCGTTGATTTCCAGAATGCCTTCATTAGGATTAATAAGGCATCCCATCAAAGTGAGTAATGTTTTTTTTGAATATTCTGATTTTCCAGTAATTAATAAAATTTCGCCTTTGTTGAGATTAATACAAGTTTCTTCATCCCAATTAAATGTTCCGGCACTAGTACAGAAAGTTTTGTTGATGTTTTCAAATTTTGCTACCATTTTATATACTTATTAGAATGATTTAAAACGTTTTAATCGTATTTGCGTTTGACAAACCAAATGGCTTCTAAGCTTAAATTAATACCAATCATATGATAATTTTCCTTTACTAATTGGTTACCTACAGTTCCTTTTATACCATAAGAATAATTAATATTCAAGGCCGATTTTGTCGATTCTATTGGTATTCCAACTCCAAGGCTAAAACGCATATTGTTTACATTTTTGTTATTTATAGACAAAAAACCTGTGTCATAATTGAAGCCTGAGTAGTAACGAATTTTGTCTAGATAGTAAAAACTTTGCTCTTTTTTTAAATAGGATAAACCCAATGCAAATTTGTCTTGATTTTTATATTCGCCATAAACACTATTTTGATTGGTGTTTTTCCAAAGACTTTTTTCGTAATCTAAGGTTAAATTGAAATTTTTATGGAATGACTTACTCAAACCCACACCAAATTCAAAAGGCAAATAATAATTATCCACATTAGAAGCAACATTATCTTCAATATATTGGGTTTCGGTATCATTTATTGTAGTGACCGATTGGGTTTTTGAACCTGTAATTTGTGAAGGAATTTTTAGTGTTAAACCAATATTGAAAGTGGAATCGATTTTGATTTGATTTCCCAATGTTACTCGCATTCCGCTATAAAAACTCTTTTTATTGATGTTGGTTATAGAATTAGCAATCGTAAAATCTTTGTTGTTTGTGATGCTTCCAAAATAAAAGGAAGTTGTAAGTCCAAAAGTGATTCCTTTTTGAATTTTATAGCCGTATGAAAGGTCAAAAGTATTGAGACCTCCATAGCTAGCAGCGTCTAAATTATAAAATTCATTGCTATTACTTATAGGTAATTGAAAATTTGAAATCACATAACTAGCACTAGAGTAAGGTTTTAATGAAGCGCTAACACCCGATTTGGAATTCAAAGGAAATGCAATGGCAATATGCGAAAATTGAAAATTATTTCTCTTTTCGCTAGAGTTTTCGCTCTTGTAATTGGTTTCAGTTCCTTTGAGACCAGTGTCAAAAAAGAAGCTGTGTTTGCCAATAAATCCCAACGACGCAGGATTTAGATTGTTGATGAATGATGTTGTAGGCAACGCAATTCCTGATGAGCCCAATGCAGAAATTGGACCAAAGTCAGTTTCAAACAAGCTTCCCAATCCGTAAATGGAATAGGGAGATGTAGCCACACTTTGTGCATATAAACCAACAGATTGACTGGCGAAAAATAATACAAACCAAATTTTGTTTTTCATTCTAATAAGAGATATAATAAATTTTTAATTTTAGTTTATTCTCGGCGTTTTTTTGATTTCCCAAAATAATTCGGTTCACTCCTTTTGAAATATTGGGGAAAGCCAAAATCAAATTAGATTTGGCACCAGTTGTTTTAAGCATTTCTTGGTGTAAAAAAGCACCAATATTGACTTTATACCCTATATTTTCATTGAATTCATCGGGTGTTGTATTGAGAATTGCTAGTTTTTGGGAGCCATCAGAATTGGTTAATACTTTGGAAATTCGGTTTAAATTATCGCATTCATACACTTGTAATGAATCTTTTATTGGAAATAAGTTCGAAATACTCGACCTGTTGGGTTTAATAACCAATTCTGCATCTACGATTATTCCTTTCTCGGATATGTATTTTAATTGTTTAATAAATGGAAAATCAATTCGACAAGCAAGACCCGTTCCCGATTGTATAAAGGCATTATTATTAGTTAATTCGCTGGACAATTTATTCTTCGAATCGGGTAAATTTTCAATGATTGTTCCTGTTCTATCTAATGAAATATTGTTGAATTGTTTGGTAAGATCGGTTAGAGAAAAATCTTTTGTCAGCGAATTTTCTGAATCGGAATTGTTTTTTTTGTAATAAAGTCGCAATACACTACTGGTCTTAAATCCTATCATATTTGACGAACTAGTTGTAGAAGGTTTGATGACAATTCCTTTGAATAAATCTTCAAATTCATTGGCATCGGTTATCTCATTATTGTAGAGTTTATTGAACAAGTTTTTCCCGAAATTGGCATCTATTTGAATGTTTATCGAATCTTTTCCAATGGGTTTGGGATGAAAAGTTTTTGTGCCAATGCTTTTGCTGTCATAGGTTAATGATGAAATATTGTAAAAATTAGTATCATCAGTATTGGGTTTTACCTTTTGGGTTAGTTGATGAATGTTGATTGTTTGGGTCTTGGTAGTATCTCCATAATAATAGCGATCATATTTCAAAATCATGGCTATCGAATCAAAAACATAAGTTACCGTTTGAGTATCCGATTCAGAGCTTCCTATATAGAAATTGTCGGGTGTTAATTTTATATAACTTTCAGATTTTACTTGCCCTAGAATTGGATCGGTATAATTGCCTATTAAAATGCGACTTTGATTGGAGGTAATTAAAGAGTCCAGATTTATAGTTGACACATTTACGGTCAAGGTGTCAATCATTATTACTTTATTACTGATGCTTAAATAATCAGAACCCACCACAAAATCACCTTCGGCATTATCAGTTTGGCAAGAGGGAAAAAATGCAATTACAAGGATTAGAAACCAAATATACTTCATGATTTTTTTTCACAAATCTAATGGGAGCACTTGTATTTTGAACTATAATATATACTAGTAGCCTGATTCTATCTACTAATTTCGGATAAAACACTACAACGGGATTATATCAATAAATTAGGTGTTTAACGACCATTTCTACCCATTCATCTATCAAAAATGGGTGTCTATATATATTCTTTTTTTATGATTTGAAATCGAAATAGATTTGTTCCAATATTAAAATAATGAAGATAAGTAAAGCAGTAAAATGGATGTTTTTATTCATAATTTGTAATCTCAGAGCACAAAATAAGTATTCGATAGATTTTGGAGTAAACACACAACCAACCGAAACGATAAAGATTAATGACCTCAATTTTGGAATTGATTATAGTAAAATAGTGCATTCTAATTTGAAAATTGCCAATGAACTTACGCTTAATTCAAAGGAAATTAATTATTTCAATACCAATGTTTTGAATTCTTTATCCAAATACAATCAAATGAGTAATAAGTTTACTTTTAGTTATTTAAAGAGTGAAAAAACGCAATTTAATTTTGAAATAGAGCCTTTTGTAGCTAGTGAAAACAATTTGGAATGGAATGATATTGATTGGCTTGGAGGATTCAATTTTGATTATAAATGGAATAATAATTCTAGCATCAATTTAGGAGTAAACAGAAATGTGGTTTTTGGAAAACCAATGATACTGCCGGTTTTTACATATAATTATCAATATAACGAAAAAATTAATTTCAGTATTGGATTTCCAGAAACAAAAATTAAATATTCGAATAATGCTAGAAATGCTTTTTATATAAAAAATATTTTTAACGGAAGTGTATACAATTTAGACGAAGCTTCGAAAACTTTTTCTTCGAATAGTACGAAATCTAGTTTTTTTCAGCAAACCACTTCATTTGAATATGAAAGAAATATGGAAGGCAATTGGTTTGTGAATTTAAAAGCAGGATATGATTTCAATCGAAACTATCTTTTGTTGGATAACGATTACAATACTACAACCGATTTTAATATGAAAGACGGGTTCAATTTGGGCATAACAATTAAATATAAACATTAAAACAATACATTATGATTAAATTAAAAAAGGCATTGGCTACAATTCTAATAGCACTATTCTTTGTGAGTTGCAGTAATTCTGATGACACTGTTGAATTAGTAGGGAATTGGATTAAAAAATCGTCTTTTGATGGGCCAGCTCGATCTAGTTCGGCTAGTTTTGTAATTGGGAATTATGCTTACGTTGCAACAGGATATACAGGCGATGTTTACCTAAACGATTTATGGGCTTATAATTCTGATGGTGATTATTGGGAACAAAAAGCCGATTTTATTGGGGTGAAACGAAGTGCTGCTTCGGCATTTGAACTGGGTGGCAAAGGCTATGTAGGACTTGGATATGATGGTTCAAGCCGTCTTAAGGATTTTTATGAATATGACCCAACGACCAATACTTGGACACAAAAAGCCGATTTTGCTGGTACAGCAAGATATGGAGCTGTTGGTTTTCAGGTGGCAGATAAAGCTTATTTCGGAACGGGTTATGACGGAAATTATTTGAAAGATTTTTATCAATACAATCCAACTACCAATGCTTGGACACTTTCTTCTGGTTTTGGTGGAAATAAAAGAAGGAATGCAACTGTTTTTGTAATTAATGACAAAGCTTATCTAGCTACTGGAACAAGTAATAATGTTTTGCAATATGATTTTTGGGAATTTAATGGAGCCACTGAAGTTTGGACTAAAAAGAGAGATATAGATAAAGCAACTGACGACGATGACGACAACGAATATAATGAAGATTATCAAATTCTTAGAGCAAATGCAAGCAGTTTTGTATTGAATAATCTAGGTTATGTCGTTTGTGGTGATAATTCAACAACAATTTGGCAATACAATCCAGGAACAGATTTATGGACAGAGAAAACATCTTTAGAAGCTTCTGGAAGAATTGACGCAGTTGGATTGGCCATCAACAATAGAGGATTTATTATGCTAGGTCGTTCAGGAACCAGTTATTTTGACGATTTATGGGAGTTTTTGCCTAATGACGAGCAAGTCGATAATGATTAATTTTTTTGACCATTGCCCACGGTTTAAATCGTGGGTAATAATATATAATCAAATGAAATTCATAAAAATAGTTGTGTTTTTTTTGCTCTTCATTTCTTGTGAAAATAAAGAACAATATCTCGTAAGATCATTCAAAAGTAATAACGGTTGGGGATACACCATTGCCATAAATGATAAAATTGTGATCAGGCAAACGGTGATTCCAACGGTCTCCAAACAAATGAGTTTCAAGAGCGAAGCTGATGCAATGAAAGTGGGTAACTTAGTACGAGATAGAATAAAACAAAATTTATCTCCCACGATTGCAAAAAAAGATTTAATTTTATTAAAAATAGCTCTTTAAATGAATTTAGTATCGACCAAAAATATTTCCAAAAACCAAATAATCTTACATGTTTTTATTTGGTTTTTTTTCATACTCGCTTCTTTAATGCAGTTTTACGAAAGTCCATTTAAGATTGGGAATGATTTTTTTGTACAATGGGCGACTGGCATCGTACTCTTTTATTTGAACTATTACTATTTTGTTCCCAATATGCTTTTGCAAAAAAAACATGTTGAATTTTGTGCAATAATAATTTTTTTGATAGCCCTTTTTGTGTTTTTTAGAAGCTATTATTTAATGCCAGAATTCCGTGATCTTCCTCGTCCTAAAATGTTTGATGCAAACGGCAAGGAAATTCTAGAGAACAAAATATTTCACAAAAACAAGCCTCTTTTTTTTAGAATTATGCCCGCATTTTTCTATCTTTCTATTATAGCTATAAGTACTATTATCAGGATTTTATCGGAGTATTTTAATAATCAACAGCATAAAATGTTTGTGGAGTCACAACGGACAACCGCCGAACTTATTTATTTGAGAAAACAAACCAATCCTCATTTTTTGTTCAATACCTTGAATAGTATTTATTCTTTGGCTCACAAAAAATCCGATTTGGTTCCCGAAGCCATTGTAACTTTATCTGAATTAATGCGCTATATGCTGTATGAAACGGATAATAAGACGGTTTTGTTAGAAAAAGAAATCAATTACATCCAGAATTATATCGAATTACAAAAACTACGGTTGAATAATGTCGAAAATATCTACGTAAACATTCACGGCGAGACCAAGAATAAGTATATCGAACCCTTGTTGCTGATTTCGTTTATAGAAAACGCATTCAAATACGGAACTGATTATAAAGGAAATACTCGCGTGAAAATCAAAATTCAAATCGAGGATAATACTTTAGATTTTTGGGTAGAAAATAGAGTGGAGAATAATGTTCCTGATCCCGAAAATTCAGGCATTGGAATCAGTAATATTAAAAACCGATTGAAATTATTATATCCCGATTCGCATACGCTTAGTATCGAACAAAAAGACCAAAATTATTCGGTACATTTGAATCTCAAATTAGACCAAATTCAAACATCAATTAATTAAAAATAAGTAGCTCGATATGAAATGTATAATTATTGATGACGAACCATTAGCAGTTGATTTACTCAAAGATTTCGTTAGTAAAATAGATTCATTAGAACTAGTAAACACTTTTAACAATGCGATTGATGCTATTTCAGTAATCAATAAAACCGAAGTCGATTTGATTTTTTTGGATATAGAAATGCCTCATTTTTCGGGTATCGATTTTATTAAAGCTATTGATAAAAAGCCATTAATTATTTTTACAACCGCCTATTCTAATTATGCTGTCGAAGGATTTGATTTTGGTGCTGTCGATTATTTGATAAAGCCTATTCCGTTCAATCGATTTTTAAAAGCTGTAGTTCGAGCTGAGCATGTTTTTTCGCCAATAGATGTTGTACCTGCTGCAATTCCAGCCACTATTGCTGAGGAAACCAATAATTTTATGTTTGTTAGAGCCGAATATGAAAATGTCAAAATCAATTATTCTGATATTTTATTCGTCGAAGGATTGAAAGATTATGTCAAAATTTATACTACAGATGGCAAATATGTATTAACCTTGATGAGTTTGATAAAATTAGAAAATGCATTGGCATCAAAAGGATTTTCTAGAATTCATCGTTCCTATATTATCAATTTAGAACACATTAAATCCATTCAAAAAAACAAAGTAATTATTGCTGATAGACGTTTGCCTATTAGTGAAAGTTACAAAGTTCCCTTTTTCAATAAAATTCATTTATAGTTTTTTTTAACATCATTATTTTAAGTTTAAAAGTTCGAAAAAATTGATTTATCATAAGATCAATTATAATAAATCCTTTTTTTTTAATTACAAATCCTAAACGGGTTTTTATACTAACCTTCAAAAACTTCTTGAAGGAAATAATCAAAAGCCATACCCTCTAAAAGGCTATTGGATGCAATATTTTGATTGTTGCATTTTAACTATTCTTTAAATTATCACGACATTTTAGAAATTGTATTTTATCTATTTTAATCATCTTTTTTTAATTGATTGTATAATAATATACATTTTAAAACAGAATACTTCAAGTTTAATCCTAGTAAATTCGGGTATTGACCAAAATTTAAAAGGAATTGACCAAAATTTAATAGGCATTGTTTTTTTATTGAAATACTTTTGAAGACTATTTTTTTTTATTTCAATAACACAAAATAGTTTGACTGAAACAAAGCAATATTTAGGATTTTAATTTATGAAATTACAAACAAAAAGGGGTATTCTTTTAGCTCTATTATTTTTTGCATTATGTGCATTTAATTCAAAAAAGAAGGTCACTACTGTCTATTTAATAGGCGATTCGACGATGGCAGATTATAGTAAGAATTACGAACCGGGTAAGGACTATATGAAAGTACGATATCCGGTTACTGGTTGGGGACAAGTTTTTCAGCCATTTATGAGTTCCGACAGTTTGTATAAAATTGAAAACGTCATCAAAAAGAATAGTGTTTTTGTCGATGATAGAGCTCGTGGAGGTAGAAGTACACGAACTTTTTTTCAAGAAGGACGCTGGAGAGCTGTTTATGAAAATCTAAAAAAAGGAGATGTGGTTATTATGCAATTTGGTCATAATGATGCTTCCAAAGAAAAAACTGAACGCTATGTAGATGTTGAAGGCTATAAAGAATTTTTAAGATTGTTTGTTTCTCAAACCAGAGAAAAAGGGGCTTTACCTATTATTCTAACACCTGTTGCCCGAAATTATCCATGGGAAAACGGAGTATTGAATGATGTACACGGCGACTATGACAAAGCACCTAAAGATGTTGCTGAGGAAATGAAAGTACCATTAATAGACTTAAACCAACTATCTAGAGATTTTTTTACTAAAAAAGGCAAAGACTATGTGACTGAAAAATACTTTATGAATTTACCAGCAGGAGTATATGAAGCTTATCCTGATGGTCAAAAAGATAATACTCATTTTCAACCCGAGGGAGCTAAAGAGGTTGCTAGATTAGTCTTTGAAGGCATGCAGAAATTACAACTCAATTAACCAATTTAATTCAAAATAAAAAATTAACCAAACCAACCATTCTATGAAAAAACTCAACTTTTTAGTCCTTTTAATTATAGGATTATTATCATTTAATCACTCTAAAGCACAAAGTTTCACTCCAGATATTGTGGTAGATATTAATGGAACAGGGGATTTTACTTCCATCCAAGCTGCATTTAATGCTGTTCCTGCTGGTACACCTACTATTATTTATGTTAAAAAGGGATTGTATGACAAGGAAAAATTAATCATTCCTGCCAACAAAACCAATATTACTTTAATTGGTGAGAGCAGAACAGAAACCATTATTTCGTATGACATTTATAACTGTAATGATGGTGGAGATGGTTTATGTCCAGATGCTAAAGTGGCACTTTGGAGTAGTAATTCAGATTTAGTGAGAACAGCGGGAACGCTTACTATAATGGCTAATGATTTTAGAGCTGAAAATATGACCATAAGAAATACAGCAGGAAATGTAGGTCAGGCGCAAGCTCTTACCATTCAGTCAGACCGAAATGTATTTGTTAACTGTGATATAACTGCTTATCAGGACACTATTTATTTTTGGATGGCAGAAACTTCTCGTGCCTATTTTAAATCCTGCTTGATTACCGGACGTACAGATTATATTTATGGTAGTGGAGTAGCTGTTTTTAACGAATGTGAAATTAGAAGTTATGGAGGTGGATGGATTACAGCCCCTTCTACTGGAATTGCTCAAACTTATGGATTTGTATTCTATAAATGTAATTTAACTTACGATCCTAATAGTCCAAGTTCTGGAGATAATAGTACGGGTGCACTAATTCGGTTGGGTCGTCCTTGGCATAATTATCCAAAAGTAGCTTGGTTGTATTGTGCTATGACTAGTCAAATCAATCCACAAGGTTGGGGAGATAAGTGGAATATGGATTATTCTGATACGAGTACTGATCTTCATTTGTATGAATGGATGAATACTGGACCTGGTGCCGATATGAGTGGAAGAGCCAATTGGGCAGGACTAAGAGCAATGCTGAATCAAGCTGAAGCGGATTTATATGAACCTAAAACAGTATTAAAAGGTTCAGACAATTGGGATCCTACAGCAATTCCTCCAGCAGTAACTGTATATAATTGGGATGGAGGAGCGGCTAATAATGGTTGGCTTCAAGCAAACAATTGGAACCCAGATGGGGTGCCTGTAGTTGCCAATGTAGCCAATGTTGACGGTAGCGTAACTCTAGACGCAAATGGAGGAAGTTTTCTAGCAGATTTGAATTTAACTAATGGAGCAACTATAGATGTTTCGGCCAATAGTACTGCATCTTTGCTTACATTAAATCAAGCTACTATTTCTTCTTCGGCTACTGCTTCATTATCAGGAACAATTAAAACTAAAGGAACAGTAAATATCAATACTACTGGAAATCTTAGCGTTGCTGCAGCAATTAGCGGAGTTCATCAAATTACTAAAACAGGTACTGGAATTTGTCAATTGAACGGCAATAATTCAGGTTTTACAGGTAATTTAATTATTACAAATGGAGATTTACAAGCCAAAATAGCAAATTCTCTGGGGAATGCAGTTAAAATTACTGTTCAAACCAGTGGAAAATTAACTATAGACGTTAGCAATGCCATTCAGCCCAAAACCCCACTTTATACCGAAGGAGCGGCATTGTTAGTACTTAATCAAGACATAACAATTAGTGAATGGTATGTTGATGGTGTTTTGAAACCATTAGGAATATATGATGCAACTACCAATCCAACAACCATTAGCGGTACAGGAAAAATAATTATTGGAAGACCAAGCCAATTTAATTTTGTTGGAGGAACTGCTAATAGAAACTGGGATAATCCGGCTCATTATTCACCAGCGTTGTTGCCAGAATTAGGTGAAAAAGTAACCGTAAAAGATAATTATATCGAAGCTATTGCGGCAAATTTTAAAGGAGATATGTATTTGAGTAATGGTAAATATATCTTATTAAGAACCACCTCAACTTCGGCCGAGTGTAAAGGCCCTGTTAGAATGGAGCAAGGCACCTCAATTAATTATGCTACAAGCGGTACTGGTTTTTATTTGAAGGCAAATGTTATTTTGAATGGCGATATTACATTATTTATGAGTAGTGCTAATACGGCAGGTAGCACTATGGATTTGCCTGGAACTTTTACGGGTAGTTACAAGGTAAAAGTATCAAACAATAGAAGCAATGGCCCACTAACTGCTAATACTGTTAAACTTGGTGGTGATAACAGTAATTTTACTGGAATATGGGATTTAACAGCAGCCGCAACAACCGTTGGAGCATCTACTCAAATCAATGGAACTGTTGAAAATGCTTTCGGAAAAGGATTGATTAGCCTTGCGTCGATTAATAAAGCCCTTTTTAATCACGCAAAGTGTGCTGGCGATGAATTAAATATGAACATAACCGGAACGGCTTCGGCGGTATTGAACGTTGCAGTAGCGGTTAAAAAATTCACATTAAATGGTGTTCAATTTGCCGATGGAGTTTATAATGCAACCACGCACCCGGGTTTGTTTTCAGGCACAGGTTCAATTACCGTAAACAGTACTTCTTTAGGTTTAGAGGAAAAAGTGTTTTTAGTTAATGGGAGTTTAAAAGTCAACGGAAATCTTGAAAGCATAGAAATTTTCAATCTTTTAGGTCAAAAGATGTATCAAACTAAATCAACAAAGGAACTTGATTTAAACGAATTGAAATCAGGTGTTTATATTGTTCGTTATAAAATCGATGGAAAACAAGGGGCAACTAAAATTTATAAAAACTAAAATGAAAAAAACAGTCGCAAAATTATTTTTAACAGCATTTGTTTTTTGCAGTATTATTTCTGCGAATGCGCAAATTACATTGCATACCATTGGCGATTCTACTCAAGCTATATATGACCCAAATGTGTCCGATATAAGAGGCTGGGGAATGATGTTACCGCAATTTTTCAATTCAGGTGTTGTTGTCAATGATCGTGCAAAAAGTGGTGCTAGCAGCAAGAGTTTTTATATGGAAGCTCCTTATTGGACAACTGTAAAACAGCAAATTAAAGTTGGGGATTATGTCTTGATTCAATTTGCACATAATGATGAAAAAAACGGTGGACTTGACGGAGGAACCGATCCCGCAAATCCCATAAATGGTACTGATTATCGAGGTACAACTGCACAAGGAACTTATAAAGATTATCTACGAAAATATGTAAATGAAACACGTGCCTTAGGAGCTACACCGCTTTTGGCCTCTGCAATGTGTCGAAAATATTTTAGCGGTGCTACTATAACTCGCAAAGGACAACACGATTTAGGAGATGATTTTGGTGTTCCAGCAACTGATAATACGTATGACTACAGTTTTGCAATGCAAGAAGTTGCTACAGAAATGAATGTGAAATTTATTGACTTAACCGCTTTGACAAAGACCCTTTTTGAATCTTATGGCGATGCCGCTTGTACAGCTCAACTTTTTACTTCTGCAGATTCAACCCATCCTATTGCTTTAGGCGGAACTTTAGTAGCCAGATTGTGTGCTCAAGAGATGTACAAACAAGGAATTCTTGCTCCTTACATAAACACATCAACCGATGTTTTGATTAATCCAACCAGTTGCGATTTTGGAGATGCTTATACAGGTCAAACACTTACTAAAGAAGTAACTATTACGGGTTTTGACTTGGTTCCAGCTTCAGGAACATTTACCCTATCGGTTGATAATGGTTTCCAAATTGCAGCCAATAAAACAGATACTTTTGCTTCTTCAATCACTATGAATTATACAACAGGAAGTCTGGCTTTTACAAAGTTTTATATTTCAGTAACCCAATCTGTTGGTGGAACTAATACAGGTACACTTACTGTAACTAATGGAGCAGTAACCAAAACTGTGCCACTGACGGCTAATTTTATTACCCTAACTGGTGGAACTGAAGTTAGTCTTTTATGGCCATTAATCACAAATAACACTCCCGTTTTAGTTGGTCCAGCCACTGTTGTTGATCAATCTTATAGTGGTATGACTCTTCAGAGTTATGCAGCTCCAAATGGTACTTCTACAGTATGGCCTGCGGGAAGCGGGTATGATACTACTAGAAAAACACAAAGAAATGTAATTGAAGGAGGAACTTGGCCTGCTGGCGAAATTGATGAGGTATCCACTCGCTATATCCAATTTGGAATTAAACCAGCCGTAGGAACTGATTTAAATATTGATTTAATTAGTCTATACATTGGTGGAGCTGGTGGTAACGGCATGCGTTGTCGTATTTCGTATTCAAAAGACGATTTTGTTACCACTTATGTAGCTGGGGAGTTTCAGAGTATGGTTGCCAATACTATGAATGCTGTTTCAAAGATTCCTGTACTTAAACTTGTTGCAGGTGAAACATTAAAAGTACGTGTTTATCCTTGGTATAATGGATCCGCAACTGGTAAAACAATTTGTCTTGCAGATATGAAAATTCACGGAGTAGCGCTTCCAGCATCTAGTTTATCTGTAAATCAGTTTTCAGAAAACAAAATGATTTTGACTGTCGAAAATGGTTTTATTAAGATAAGCAAAGCTCCCGAAAACAGCAAAATTTCAATTTATGACTTAACAGGGAAATTGGTTTTAAAATCATCAATTAATGCTAATGCAATTCCAGCACCTAAAACAGCAGGTCTTTATATTGGTAAAATTGAATCGCAAGAAGGCACAAATACAACAAAATTTATCATACCTTAAATTAGGTTTATTCTATACCAAATTATTTTTCAAACACTTGCAATTTTATTTTTGCAAGTGTTTTTGTTTTATAAGTTGGTTGTTTTATATTTATAATAAAAACAGAATTTCTAAATGAAAAAAAAACTATTCCTTATATTTTTATTGGCACTTTTAGTTCTTACTTCAACTAATGAAGTTTTAGCTCAAATAAAATGCAAAATCGAAAATTATTCTACCGAGGATGGGCTTTCGCACGATGTTATTCGAGATATAATCAAGGGGAAAGATGGTTTTATGTGGTTCGCCACCTGGGATGGTATTAATCGATTTGATGGTAAAAACTTCATTACTTACAAAGCAATTGCTGGCGATAATAGTAGTTTAGGAAATAATCGTATTGATGAAATTAAAGAAGATGCCTATGGATTTATTTGGCTAAAAGCCTATGATAATCAAATTTATAGATTCGATAAAAAAACAGAAAAATTTCTTTCGATAGCTACACTTTTGGGGACTAATAAAATTGAATTTAGAGCTATTTTTCCAGATTCTAATGGGAATGTTTGGCTAACAACAACTGAAAAAGGAATATATCTAGCTCAAAAAAAAGACAATAGTCAAATTATAATTACTCATTTCGGACAAGGTTTAAAAGCCAATTTTTCAATGACCTCTAATAAATCAAATTTTGTATTTCTAGATAGCAACAATAGGTTTTGGGTAGGTTCTGACAAAGGATTAGATTGTGTTTTTTTATCTAAAAATAAGGAGTATAAAAGTGTAAGCATTCTTAAAAATAGCAATCTAAACTCTTTTTTAATAGATAGTAATCTATTTTGGTTTGGTACTAATGCAGGCGAATTAATTAGGTACAATCCAACTCATAAAAAATATTCAAAAATAATATTAGCCAAAACAAGTATTAATTCGATAATCAAATTAAGAAATGAAAACGCCTTGTTGTTGTCCACTGCTGAAGGAGAACTGATAACTTTTAATCTGAAAACCTTAAAAACGACTTCGATTCTTAAAGTTGCTGACGCTGCCATTTTCAAATTGTATCAAGATAAAAGCGGTTTGATATGGGGTGAGCCTAATAAAAATGGTGTTTTAATGATTGATTTAAAAACAAAAAAAAGTCAATCTTTTTCTCAAAAAACCGATGTATCCATAGTGCAACTCAAAAATAGTTACGGCATTTTTGAAGACAATTTCAATAGAGTTTGGGTAAAATTAAAAGGAGGTGGTTTTGGTCATTACAACCCTAAAACCAATGCATTTGATTACTTCTTTAACAAACCTGGAGATGAAAATCAAAAATTTTCAAATACGGTTTCCAGCCACTATTTTGACCCGTCAGGGATTCTTTGGATGAGTACTAATGACGGAGGAATCAATAAAATTATTCTTCAAAAGAATAGTTTTCAACAACAACTTTTAGTCCCTGATCCCAAAAGCCGATTGGAAAATGAAATTAGAGCCGTTTATAGCGATCGCTCCGATAGATTGTGGATGGCATCAAAAGCAGGTGAATTAAAAGTTTTTCAAAATAATCAGGAATTAAAAAACCTGTTTATCAATTTTAAAGTTGAAAATATTGGTTTAATATACACCATTATCGAAGATGCAAAAGGCGCTATTTGGTTAGGCACAAAAGGGAATGGTTTGTACAAAGCAACTCCTGTCAATGTGCAACATTCTCAATACAGTTTGCAACAATTCAAAGCGGATAAAAACAACCCAAAAAGCATCAGTAGCGATTTGATCTATTCCGTTTTAGAAGATAAAAAAGGAAGAATTTGGATAGGAACTTATGACAATGGAATTAATTTAGTAGAAGAAAATCAAGGTAAAATTAGTTTTACGCACCATTTCAAAAATTATCCTTTCGAGGAATCAAGCAAAGTTAGGTATTTGTCTGAAGGGTATAAAGGTCAAATTTGGGTAGCCACTACAAACGGATTAGTAACTTTTAATCCAGATTCGTACAATCCCAATCAAATAAAATTTTCAAGATATGTAAAAAGTGCTACCGACAAATCGAGCTTGAACAGTAACGATGTATTGTTTATATGCAAAGATTCCGAAGACAAAATCTGGCTTTCTACAGCGGGTGGCGGCCTTAATTTGGCAATGGAAACCCAAAACAACCAATTAAAATTTAAAAACTTTACTAAAGAAAATGGCTTGCCTAGCGATTTTATCTTGAGTATGGTAGAAGATGACGAGAAGAATTTATGGTTGGCCACTGAAAACGGTATTTCAAAATTTAATATAAAACATCAAACTTTTAGAAATTACGATACTTATGACGGTTTGCTTAAAACCAGATTTTCTGAGGCATCTAGTTTAAAATTACAAAATGGCAATTTGATTTTTGGTTGTAAAATTGGGTATTTAAATTTCAACCCTCAAACCATTAAAAATCAAAAAAGTACAACTCAAATGGTTTTTACCAATTTTGAAGTCAATAATAAAATTTCGAATGTAAAGTCGGCTGAATTTCCTTTAAAACAAGATATCAATTATGACAACAATATTGAATTGGATTACCAACACAATACCATCAGTATTTATTACACCGTTTTAGATTATAGATCGAATAATAAACAACTTTATGCCTACCGTTTAAAGGGATTAGAAGATACTTGGCATCAGGTGAAAAACCAGAAAAAAGCAACATTCACCAATTTAGATCCTGGCGATTATGAGTTTGAAGTAAAATGTTTGAATACCGATTTATACACTAATGTCCCTCAAAAAAAGCTGTCTTTTACCATTACTCCTCCGTTTTGGAAAACCAATTGGGCTTATTTTTTATACGCCATTATCTTTTTTGCATTGCTAGAAATGTCCAGAAGAATTGTGTATTCGATGATTCAATTGCGAAATAAAGTAGTGGTAGAACATCAAATGACCGAGTTGAAATTGAGTTTTTTTACCAATATTTCACACGAATTAAGAACACCGCTTACGCTAATTGTGAATCCAATTGAAGAAATCGCTAAAAACGAAAATCTAAGTCCTTTAGGAAACGAATACATCGAAACCGTCCGAAAAAATGCCGATAGATTAGTTCGTTTTGTTAATCAATTACTCGATTTTAGAAAAGTACAAAGTGGCAACGAAGAGCTTCATATCGCACCTATTGAAATGGTTACTTTTATCAATGAAACCATAACTTTGTTTGTACATATTGCACACGAAAAAAATATTAAAATTCAAACAAAATCTAATTTTGGAAGCATAAATGCCAATCTCGACAAGGAAAAAATGGATATTGTAATCTATAATTTGTTGTCTAATGCCCTTAAATTCTCTCCAAATGATAGCGTCATTACAGTAGAACTTGCTTTAGAAAAAGACAATTTTTTAAAAATATATGTTGCCGATCAAGGAACGGGTGTGGATGAAAATAAATTGGAAGACATTTTCAAACTTTATTATGAAACCAACACGGGTAAAAATAAGAATGTAGGAACCGGAATTGGATTGGCACTTTGCAAAGAATATGTTCAGTTGCATCAAGGATCTATTTATGCTGTAAATAATACAGATGGCGGTCTCACCGTTGCTATAACAATCGATTTAAACAATGAATTGCTTCAAAGTCATTCGAATACTATAGCGTCGGTAGCTCAAAAAAATCAAAAACAACCTCTTGTTATTGCTCAAAACAATGAAAATGTAGCAGTCGAAAACGACACTAATCTTCCATTGGTTTTAATTGTAGAAGACAACAATGAATTGAGAAAATTTTTGAAAAGTCAGTTGCAATGTTTTTATCGAATAATAGAAGCCGAAAACGGAAAAGTAGGTTTAGAAATAGCCACAAAAAAACTGCCCGATTTGATTTTGAGTGATATTATGATGCCCGAAATGGATGGCATTGAGTTGTTGGATGCGCTTAAAAATTCAGAGGAAACTAGCCATATTCCAGTGGTTTTATTAACGGCAAAATCATCTGTCGAAAGCAAAATTGAAGGCTTGAATTATGGAGCTGATTATTATATTACCAAGCCTTTCGACACCGATTTTTTATTGGCTTCTATCGAAAATTTAATTAAGCAGAGGAAGAAAATTTTTGAAAACTTGCAAGCGAATGTCAAAACAATGGCTTTAGAACCAAGTGAAATAATCATTACAACCAAGGACGAACAATTTCTAAAAGATAGCATTGCGATTGTAGAAAACAATTTGACCAATCCAAAATTCAACATTGATGTAATCTCCAACAGCTTGAGTATTTCCAGAGTCACATTCAACAGAAAATTTAAAAGTTTGACCAATATGACTCCTGTAGAATTTGTTAGAGAAATGCGCATCAAAAGAGCCAAACAATTTCTAGATGCAGGCGAAACCGATATTGCTGGTATTGCTTATAAAGTTGGGTTTAATGATGCGGGGTATTTTAGTACTTGTTTCAAAGAATACTACAAAATTGCTCCTTCGGATTACTTGAAACAAAAACAAGAATAACATTCAAAAGTGTATTATTTATAAGCTTTTTGAGTTGAAAAATAGTGCAGTTTTAAAACCTTTTTTATTTGATTTATTTCGATTTTAATGCCAATTTATTTTTACATTTGACTGATTAAGTTTTGAAATTAAAGAATCTAAATTATGTGGGAACAAGTACAAGAAACGGTTAGTTTTATAAAAGAAAAAACCAATTTCAATCCAGAATATGGTGTGATTTTGGGTTCAGGATTGGGGAGTTTTACAGATGATATTGCAATAGAATTTACTTTGCCTTATGGCGAAATTCCAAATTTTCCAGTTTCGACAGTTCATGGACACAAAGGAGCTTTGGTTTTTGGAACTATTGGCAACAAAAAAGTGGTTGCTATGCAAGGTCGTTTTCATTTTTATGAAGGCTATTCGATGAAAGAAGTTACTTTTCCGGTTCGTGTAATGAAATATTTAGGAGTCGAAAAATTAATTGTTTCTAATGCTTCGGGAGGTGTAAATCCTAATTACGAAGTGGGGTCTATTGTAATTTTAAAAGATCAAATCAATATGATGCCGGAACATCCTTTGCGTGGTAAAAATGACGAACGATTTGGCCCTCGTTTTTTAAATATGAGTGAACCTTTTTCTATTAATATGATTGCTGTGGCTAAAGCATTAGCTAAAAATCTTAATATTACAGTTCACGATGGAATCTATCTTGGACTTCAAGGGCCAACATTTGAAACGCTTGCCGAATATAAAATGGTCAAAATTCTTGGAGCAGATTGTGTGGGAATGTCCACTGTTCCTGAGATAATTGTCGCTCGTCATATGGATATGGAGTGTTTTGGACTATCTGTAATTACTGATATGGGCAATGAGGAAAATATAGAAACTGTTTCGCACGATGAGGTTCTTGAAGCGGCTAAAAAAGCCGAACCTAACGTGAGAAGTTTGATTAAAGAATTGATTTTAAATTATTAGAAGCTTAAATATATTTTGCAATAGCAATATAGAAATCTTCAGGTACAAAGGGTTTTGTAATGACATCATTCATTCCGTAGGACAAAAGCATTTCTCTGTTTTCATTCAACGAAATTGCTGTGAGTGCTATTACAGGAGTTTTGGTGTCAAATTTTCTTATTTCTTGGGTGGCAATTGTTCCATTTATTCCAGGAAGATGAACGTCCATTAAAATTAAATCATATTGGTTTGTTTTGCAGGCTTCTATCGCTTCTTCTCCATTGTCAATTATCTCACATTCAATGCCTTTGTTGTTCAGCATTTTTTTGGTAATCATTTGATTAATTTTATTGTCTTCGACTACCAATATTTTTTTGTTTACAAAGGCTATAGTGTCAATTGTAGTTTCTTTTTTGTCAGTATCTTGAACCCTTTTAGAAATTTTGAATGGTAATTCGAAACTAAATGTGGAGCCTTCATTTACTTTACTTTCAAGATTTATTTTTCCACCTAATAATCGAACTAGTTTCCTTACAATAGTTAGTCCCAGACCTGTTCCTCCGTATTTTCGGTTAATATCTATTGATCCTTGCGAAAAACTGTCGAACACACTTTCGAATTTATCTTCAGGAATTCCAATACCATTGTCTTTCACTTCAAAGTAAACAAATGCTTTTTTATCCCGAACAGAAACTAATTTTGTGGTCACAGTTACCTCTCCATCATGAGTAAATTTTAAGGCATTATTAATCAAATTCATTAAAATCTGAGATAATTTTGTGGGGTCACCAATTAAATAATTGGGGATTTCACAATCGATATTGAAATTAAAGCTATTGTCGTTTTCGACAGCTAACTCTTTCAATGAGCTTTGTATATTTTCAACTAATTGTTTAAGGTTAAAATTGATATGCTCGATTTGTATTTTACTCGAGTCAATTTTGTTGATTTCTAAAATATCATTGATAAATTTAGTTAGATAATTCCCTGAATACTGCAAAGATTCTAAATATTGCATTTGAGATTTCTTAGGATTCTCTTCTAATAAAAGGTGAGTAATACCGTTAATGGCATTCAAAGGTGTTCTAAGTTCGTGACTTACAGTAGATAAGAATTCAGATCTGGCATTGGATGCTTTTTCTACTTTTTCTTTAGCAATAATGAGTTCTTTATTTTTCTCTTCTAATAATTTATTAGATTGAGTTCTAATGATATTGTTTTTGTATAATGACAAACTCAATAATGACAAAATCGATATTAATGCAATAGCAAGAATACTAATCAGTTTGGAAAACTTAGATGCCTTTTCTTGCTGTTTGGCTTCTTCATTTATTTGTTTTATTTCTTTTAAACGTTCCGATTCCTTGAAGTTTTCATAATCATCCACTCCAAGTTTTTCATTGTCTATAATTGATATACTTTCTTTTAAATTGGTGTGCTGTTTCAAATAAGAGTAAGCACTATTTCGATCCAGCATTTTTTCATAAACCGTACTTAAGGCAAGTAAAATAGCTGATTTTTGTTCTAGATTTTTGCTTTTAGAATTTAATGCCAAAGCTTTATTGAAATAAGTCAATGCCAAATTATTTCTATTTTGAGCCATTTCTATAGTTCCAATTTGATAAAGAGCCTCAGATTTGCTATCTAAAATAGATGGACTATCAGGTTTGACCATTATTTGATTAAAAAGTGTAGAAGCCAAATCATATTTCTTATCTGATTTGTAAATGATACCTCGCTGAAGGTTAATTAAATCAGCATGATCAATAATTTCTAGGGTATTGTATAGTGATTCGGCTTGGTCAAAATTATATTTGGCATTGGTATAACTTCTTTTTTGCATAAAGCACATTCCTAAGTAATAATAGGATGTTGCTTGCAAAGAATTTGGGGTAATTGTTTTAGATAATGAAAGACAATTGTTGAAATATTTTAACGCATCATCATATTTTTTGACATCATAATACAATTTTCCTAAGCTGAAATTCTCATTTATTAAGGCATCAGTGTTGTGGTTAATTTTAGAATACTGAATTGCTTTTTGGGTGTAATGAAGTGCATCCTTATATTTATTTGCTTTTACATTTACATCACGCAAATTGTTGTAATAGGCAATGCTATCGATCTTTTCAACCGGTTTTTTCTTTTGAGAAAATGAAAAGATACTAACGAATAAGAAAAAAAATAGAATTGATTTCATCCGACATTTGAGATTTCCTTATGAAGTGGGTAAAGGTATTGAATTATTTTTTAAGTAGTTAAAATAATTAAATCAATAATTCTGGAAGAATATCCAATTTCGTTGTCATACCAACCCACTACTTTCACCATTTTATCAATAACCGATGTTAATTGAGCATCAAACAAGCAAGAATTTCTGTTGCCAATAATATCCACCGAAACAATAGGGTCTTCGGTATAAGCCAAAATACCTTTCAAATTCGTTTCAGAAGCAAGTTTGAAAGCGGCATTGATTTCCTCGATGCTTACGGCACGTTTTACGTTGAATGTAATATCAGTCAACGAGCCATCTGGAACGGGAACACGAATACCGCAACCCCCAATTTTACCTTCAAATTCTGGAAAAATTTTTGTCAAAGCCTTGGCAGCACCAGTAGTTGTTGGAACAATAGATTGACTTGCACCACGAGCTCGACGTAAATCTTTGTGCGGTTGATCATGCAAACTTTGGTCAGTTGTATAAGAATGAATGGTGGTAATGTAAGCTTGTTCTATTCCGCAAAGTTCGTTGATGATTTTCATCATTGGAGCGGCGTTGTTGGTCGTACAGCTAGCATTTGAAATGATTGTTTCAGTTCCGTCCAAAATATGTTCGTTGACACCCAAAACCACTGTTTTAATAGTATCGACCTCTGAAGGGGCAGAAAGAATAACTTTTTGGGCTCCAGCCAAAATATGAGCGTTAATTTCGTCGAAAGTTTTATATTTTCCAGTCGATTCTACAACAACATCAATGTTGGCAGATTTCCAATCGAGCTTAGAAATGCTTTTCTCGTGGAAAAAAAGATAATGTTTTCCTCCCACGATAATTCCTTTTTCATCAGAAGAAACAATCGATGGCAAAACCCCGTGAATGCTGTCATATTTGATTAAATGCGCCATTGTTTTTTTGTCGGCAATGTCATTAATGGCAACAACTTCTAGGGTAGGATGGTTCAAAAGCAAGCGAAATAAATTTCGCCCAATTCTTCCAAAACCATTTATAGCAATTCTTGTTTTCAATTTTTTTAGCTTAATTGTTTTAACTGGTTAATCGTTTAACCGTTGAAACGATTAATCAGTTAACTTTTTTATAATATATGTTTCTGAGCTTTATACGAAGAACGCACCAATGGGCCACTTTCTACGTGACGGAATCCTAATTCTAATCCGAAAGCTTCGTATTTAGCAAATTGTTCTGGAGTTATGAATTCTTTTACGGGCAAATGTTTTTTGCTGGGTTGTAAGTATTGGCCAATGGTTACAATGTCAACTTTGGCTGCATATAATTCGCGCATGGTTTCAAAAACTTCTTCTTCGGTTTCGCCAAGACCTAACATGATTCCTGATTTGGTTCTGCGAATTCCTTTTTCTTTCAAGTATTTCAATACTTCCAAGCTTCGGTCGTATTTGGCTTGAATGCGTACCTCGCGAGTCAATCTTCTAACAGTTTCCATATTATGCGAAACTACTTCTGGATTGGCTTCAACAATTCTATCAATATTTCTTTCGATGCCTTGAAAATCAGGAATTAAAGTTTCAAGAGTGGTGTTGGGGTTCATCCTGCGAATAGCTTTTACGGTTTCTATCCAAATAATAGAACCGCCATCTTTCAAATCGTCTCTATCTACGCTTGTAATCACGGCATGTTTGATGTTCATTATTTTTATAGAACGCGCTACTTTTTCAGGTTCATCCCAATCTACGGTTTCTGGTCTTCCGGTTTTTACGCCACAAAATCCACAAGAACGGGTACAAATATTTCCTAAAATCATAAAAGTGGCCGTTCCTTCGCCCCAACATTCGCCCATATTCGGGCAACTTCCTGAGGTACAAATGGTGTTGAGTTTGTAATTCTCAACTAATCCACGAAGTTCTGTATATTTTTGACCGATTGGGAGTTTTACTCTCAACCATTTTGGCTTTCCTACGGGTAATGTATTCTCTAAAACAGTTTCCATATTTATTTTTTGAAAGTGCAAAGATAAGGAAAGGAATTTTAGATTTTGGATTTTAGATTTTAGATTTCATAGGAATTAATATAAGATTGTCAGTTTTCTGTTTTTTAATTTAATGCCCCAATTCCATAAACTTTTATATCTAAAATCCGAACTCTAAATTAAAAAATCTTTCTGCTATCTTTGGCGTCCTTAAAAAAAAATAAATTATGAGCGCAATGTGGTATGAATGCAAAGTAAAATATAGAAAAGTTGACGAAATTGGAACCCAAAAAGTCACAACCGAACCCTATTTGGTTGATGCTTTATCCTATACCGAAGCCGAATCCAGAATCAACGAAGAAATGAAAGCTTATATTAGTGAAGAATTTAAAATCACGAATATAAAAGTGGCCAATTATGCCGAAATTCATCCTTTCGAAAATGCCGATCGTTGGTTTAAATCCAAAGTTTCATTAATGGCCTATGACGAAGAAAGTGGCAAAGAACGGAAAACCAATATGTATGTTTTAGTACAAGCCAACGATGTCAAAGAAGCTTACGACAACACCATCGAAGTAATGAAAGGAACAATGGGAGACTATACTATTCCAGCCATTTCTGAATCGCCAATTGTGGACGTTTTTCCTTATTTTAGTGGTGATGAAGACGAATTAGAACAACTAGAAAAATTCAACGCACTCAAAGCTTCGAAACCTGAAAAAGCTACCGAAATAGAAGACCACATGGAATTTGTAGATGAAGAAGAGGAAGTTGTTTCCTAACAAATTTCATTAAAAAGAGTATCCACAAATTCGCAAATTATAAATTACTATTGAGTTTATAATTTGCGAATTTGCGGTTTTGTAATTTTCAAAGTCTTTTAGGATTCTAACTTTACAATTAAGGATTAATAATGAGTTTGTGAACAGATTTTTTGTTCCCAGAATGAATTACTACTAAATACATTCCTGCTTTCAAATAATCACGATTAATTTCTAATTCATAATGTCCTGCATTTTTATAACCATCAAAAAGAGAAATCGCTTCTTTTCCTTGGATGGTAAAGAGTTTAATGGAAACGTTGGATGATTCTTCTAATTGGTATTTCAAAAAGGTAGAAGTAACCATGGGATTGGTTGAAATTTGACTTGTCAACTGGTTTTTTTCTAGGTTTTGGAGTCCCAGAAAATCCGTTGTTTTCATAAAATTGGAGGGATTAAGCACTTCGTGAGTAACTTTTACAGAATGTATCGCTCCTTTGAACCAAGCCACTTGATTCATTCGAACGCCCAATGAAGTTTGCCCAGAATTTACTACTTGATAACTAACCACACCTACCAATTCTTGTATGCCATTTACAAAACTTGTCATTACGCCATTTTTATAAGTCAAAGCTATATGAACCCAATTATTCATGCTGTGAACTAAGGAATAATCCAATAAAGTTTGGTTTGAAGTCCCAGATTTAATAAAAGTATCCAGACTCCAATTCAAATTATTATTGTTACGCAACTCTGCCAATATTCTATTATTGTCGTCTTGTTGAAAATGGAGATAGCGTTGTTCAACTGCTCCACCTGAATACGGTTTTAGAATCATTTCAATAGTAAATTCAGTGGCTCCGTTCATCGGATTATCATTTACAAGAAGGCCATCTTTGATTCCGTCAAATTCAACCGCAGTACCCAATTCTGTTTGAATGACCTTGGGACTTCCGCTTACAGTAACAGATTTGCCGCCAATTTGAGTAAGATTGTCCACACGCCAAAAAACTGTTTTTATCTGAGCGCTCGAAATGTAGAATGTGAGGAGCATTATAATTAGCGAAACTGATTTTTTCATTTACTATTTTTCTTTATTACACCTCAAATCACAACTTCTAAACATTGTATTGGTGTGGTTTATTGTTGATTAGGATGTGAATATAGTAAATTTAGTTTTTATATTGAAAATTTAGTTTTATCCAATAATAGGTTAAAGCCAAATAGTAACATCTATTTCTTTTTCCGCTGAAATATTTTCTTTTTTTCTTATTTCAGCTTTTAATGGCAATAAGTATGTGTTAATTTTTGTATCAAACCAAATGGCTGTTTTCCATTCACTTTTGCCAATTTTTGCTACCGCTTTTAAACGTCCCCAACCTTCTTCTTGAAATTTTAAAATACTTCTTATTTCTTTTGACATTTCTTTTGGAAGAGCAACAAAATACCAACCGCTTGGCGAAGAATGTTGCCAAGATTTTTCTGAAAACTCATATTTTATTTTGCCGTTCAATTAAGATTCTGTTTTAGTTATTAGTTTTTGAATTAGTAAAAACAAATTTACGGTTTCAATTGGAGGTATTTTGCAAATGCTACAAAGTAGCTTTTGTTGTAGTGCAATATATAAATAATTTTATCCAAGTTTTATAAATACCCAAAAACAACTTTATGTAAAGTTTAGATTGAATTTTGACAATAAAGTATCATTGTTTTCTGTCCTAATTCTGTATTATTGTATGTTGCATCAATTAATTATTTGTAAATGAAAAATACTCTTAAAGCACCATTTCTACTACTTATTTTCTTTAGTTTTTGCCTTTCTGCTTTTTCGCAATCAGGTTCAAAGGAGCAAAATAGAGAACATGTTTCCCTCGACAAAGATTGGAGATTTGCTTTTGGTCATCCCTCCGATACAAAGAAAGATTTTAATACCGGAATTGCTTATTTCTCGTATTTGGCCAAAGCAGGTTTTGGTGATGGCGCTGCCAATGCCAATTTTGATGATCGCTCGTGGCGAAAATTAGACCTGCCACACGATTGGGCAGTCGAACAAGGTTTTAGCAAAGACGCCAGTTTTAGTCACGGTTTCAAAGCCATTGGACGCAATTTTCCAGACAAAAGTATTGGTTGGTATCGCAAGAAAATTACCATTCCACAAAGCGATTTGGGACGCCGAATTCATCTTGCTTTTGATGGTGTTTTTCGTAATTCAATTGTTTGGATAAACGGTCATTATTTGGGCAATCAAGATAGCGGTTATTTGGGCTTCGAATACGATATTACTGATTATATCAATTATGGTGGCGAAAATACAATCGCCGTTCGAGTGGATGCCACGATGGAAGAAGGCTGGTTTTATGAAGGTGCCGGAATCTATCGCCACGTTTGGCTCAATAAAAGCAATGAACTTCATATTCCTCAAAACGGCACTTTTGTAAAAACCAAAACAAAAGACAATACAACTACGGTAAATGCTTTGGTTACGGTTGCAAATGATGGAAAAGCTTCAAAATCATTCCAAATTATTCAAACAATTACGGATGCAACGGGTAAAAATGTCTCTGAAAAAACAATCAATTCCTGTTCTTTAAATCCAAGAGAAAACAAAGACTTTACCTGCGATTTGACGGTTGAAAACGCCACACTTTGGTCAATCGAAAATCCATATTTGTACCAAATGACAACCTCGATTTTTGAAGATGAAAAATTGGTTGACACTTTTGAAACTACTTTCGGAATTCGAACCATTAGGTTTGATGCCAACGAAGGCTTTTTTCTGAACGAAAAGCACGTTAAAATAAAAGGGACAAACAATCATCAGGATCACGCAGGAGTAGGAGCAGCGATGCCCGATGCTTTGCAAGATTTTAGAATCAAAACCTTAAAATCGTTTGGTAGCAATGCCTACCGTTGTTCGCACAATCCGCCAACTCCCGAATTATTAGAAGCTTGCGACCGTTTGGGAATGCTAGTTATTGACGAAAATAGGTTGATGGGAAGTACTCAAAACCAACTTAATGATGTGAAAAAATTGATCGAACGCGATAGAAATCACCCATCCATCATTAGTTGGAGTGTTGGAAACGAAGAATGGGGAATTGAAAATGACATTGTGGGAGCCAGAATTGCCAGTTCGATGCAATCGTATGTGAAATCTATTGATGCTTCAAGACCTGCAACAGCCGCTTTTAGCGGCGGAATTGGGAGTAACGGAATCACAACGGTAATGGATTTGTTGGGTATTAATTATATTGTGAATAAAAGCACCGACAAGCAACATCAATTATTTCCGAATCAATGTCTTTGGGGGACAGAAGAAGGAAGTACCAATGCCACTCGTGGCGAATATTATCGAGACAACCAAAAACGCATTATGCCAGCTTATGACAAAGCGCCAAGTGCTAGTTTTATTAGCATAGAAAACGGTTGGAGACATTACAATTCCCGTCCATATTTAGCAGGAATGTTCGTTTGGACAGGGTTTGATTATCGGGGTGAACCAACGCCATTCGACTTTCCGTCGGTGGGTTCTTATTTTGGAATGGTCGATCAATGTGGGTTTTACAAAGACACCGCTTGGTATTTGAAATCGTGGTGGCAAAACGAACCCGTTTTACACCTTTTACCGCATTGGAATTGGACTGGCAAAGAAAATCAAAGTATCGAAGTTTGGGCCTACAGCAATTGTGACGAAGTGGAATTGTTTTTAAACAGAAAGAGTTTGGGCAAAAAAACAATGCAAAAAGACAGCCATCTCGAATGGAATGTCAATTATACGCCCGGAACACTAGAAGCTATTGGATATAAAAACGGCAAAAAGAGCATTAGCGAGATCGTAAAAACTACTGGAACAGCTGCAATTCTGAATTTAGAATCCAATAAAAATAGTTTGGAAGCATGGAAAAATGATATTGCAATGATTACGGTTAGTACCAAAGATAAAGCGGGACTTCAAGTTCCAATTGCCGATAACGAAGTTAGTTTTACTATTTCTGGTCCAGCCAAAATTATTGGCGTTGGCAACGGAAATCCAACCTCGCTGGAAGCTGATAAATATTTGGAAACTATAACTGTTTTGAATATCGAAAATTTGAAAGAAAAAATGGTTGCCGATTTTAATGTTTCAGACGAAACCAAGGAAAATGTAGCAACCGATTCTTGGCAAAAAGCCTTTACAGATGATAGAAATGCAGCTTTTGGCGAAAAAGTAAAAAACATCGTTTATAGAACCGAGTTCGAATTGCCTGCAAATTACACCGAATCAACAATTAATTTCTTTTATAATAGTCTTGGAAAACAGCAATCTATTTTTATTAATGGCAAAAAAATAGCAGATGCCATTCCCGAAAACAAGCATGGCGACACATTTCTATTAGATAAAACGATGTTGCATTCAGGCAAAAACACCCTTGCAATTGTTGCCACACCATTATTGAAAGTAAACAGTTGGGATGTGGTTAATCAAAATCCGGGAACGATTCAATTGATTACCAAAGCGGATAATTACAAACGAAAATTATTCAATGGTTTGGCTCAAGTCATTATTCAAACTACTGGCGAAGTAGGAGAAGTGAAACTTTCGGCTACAGCCAATGGATTAAAATCAACAGAAATAATCATTAAAACAGTACAATAAAAAACATTTAAAAATGAAAAAAATAACACTGCCTTTTATTCTTTTGTTTGTAGCATTTTCGGGCTTTAGCCAAGGAAATAAAGTAACTCAAGCCGCTGGAAAATTTGACGGTTTGGCAATGACACCACCAATGGGTTGGAACTCTTGGAACACTTTTGAAACCAACATCGACGAAAAATTAGTTAAAGAAACCGCCGATATTATGGTGGCTTCAGGAATGGCTGCTGCAGGATACAATTATATTGTTTTAGATGATGGTTGGATGACAAAAGAGCGTGATGCCAACGGAAATTTAGTTCCAGATCCCATAAAATTTCCCAACGGAATGAAAGCTTTAGTTGAATATGTACATTCCAAAGGATTGAAATTTGGCTTGTACAATTGTGCCGGTACTCAAACTTGTGCGGGCTATCCTGGAACTCGTGGATTTGAATACCAAGACGCTCGTTTTTATGCCAGCTTAGATATTGATTATCTCAAATATGATTGGTGTAATACGGCAGGAATCACAGCTCCAGAAGCTTATAAAACAATGAGTAATGCACTGAAAACTGCTGGGCGACCTATTGTTTTTAGCTTGTGCGAATGGGGTGATAATCAACCTTGGGAATGGGCAAAACCAATGGGGAATCTTTGGAGAATTTCGGGCGATATTTATCCTTGTTTTGATTGCGAATTTCACCACGAAGAAGGCAATTGGTCGTCTTGGGGATTTATGAAAATTGCCGAAATGCGCAAAGACATCCGTAAATATTCGGGTCCAGATCATTGGAACGATTTTGATATGATGGAAGTGGGTGACGGAATGACCAATACCGAGGATAAAACCCATTTTAGTATGTGGTGTATGCTTGCTTCGCCACTTATTGCAGGAAATGATTTTAGAAAAATGAGTCCTGAAACATTGGCTATTTTAACCAATGAAAATCTGATTGCCGTAAACCAAGACAAACTAGGAATTCAAGGCTTCAAATTAACGGTTGAAGATGGAGTAGAAGTATGGGTAAAACCCTTGTCCGATGGAGCTTGGGCAATCACGTTTTTGAATAGAACAGAATTGCCTAAAAAAGTCAATTTCGATTGGAAGAAAAACCCAATCAAGGATGCCGATTTTGGTTTTGAAGCCGATTTCAATAAAACTATTTTCAAAATCAAAGACCTTTGGAAAAACAAAGACGCAGGAACAACCAAAAAGAATTTAACTGCCGATATTGCTTCTCACGATGTCATTACGTTGAAATTAATTCCATAATCAAAGAAATGAAAAAGTATCGAAAAGCCAAATTCTTAAAGGCTTCTCGATACTTTTTTGTTCAAAATCCCGCTCCAAATGACTTAAAATGATTGGAAAGCAAGTGTTTTTTATGAATTTAAAACATGCGTAGCCAAAACCATATGAACGTCATATACATTGACCGATTTGTTAAATTGTTTTACAATACTTGGATGAGTTTCGCTCGAAACCCAAATTTTTAGTTCGGCTTCCAAATCAAAAGTACCTGCTGTTTCAACGCTAAATCTTGAGATACTCTTGTAAGTAATGGATTTGTATTCAATTTTGCTAGCAGTTAACCCCTGTTTTTCTACCAAAATCAAACGTTTATTGGTAAAAATAAACACATCGCGAATGAGTTTGAAACCCAATTCAATTTCTTCACTTTCGATTAATAATTTGCCATAATCTTTTACTAAACTTTCCTGACTTACTGCTCCTGCATTGCCTATTAAGGCCGAAAAAAATCCCATAATTTTGTTGTTATAAGTTAAATATTCTAAACTGCTCCTGCAAAATTACCATAAAAAAAGGTTTAGGGCCTCAAGAAATACTACTTTTTGAAAAAAGAATAGAGCAAAACTTTGACTTTCTAGCAATTCTACAAATACAATAATAAAACAATTTATAAATAGTTTTTCAGTAATTAAATCAATTGATTTTTACCAATTCTATAGGTGTTTTTAGACTCGTTTTATATAAATTGCGATTCAGAATCAAAACAGAATGAGTATGTCAGAAAGAGGGGTTGAAACCAACGCAGAAAAAGAACGTTTAAAACTAAGAACCGATAATAAAGGTTGGAAAAAATGGGGACCTTATTTAACCGATCGTCAATGGGGAACTGTTAGAGAAGATTATTCTCAAAGTGGTTATGCCTGGGGAAGTACCACTCACGATATGGCACGTTCTAAAGCTTATCGTTGGGGTGAAGAAGGTATTGGAGGTATTTCAGATAATAAGCAACACATTTGTTTTGCCTTTTCATTTTGGAATCACAAAGACCGTATTCTAAAAGAACGCTTTTTTGGATTGACGCCAGCTGAATCCAATCATGGAGAGGATGTAAAAGAAATTTATTATTATCAAGATTCCACGCCAACGCATTCCTATCAAAAGATGCTTTATAAGTATCCGCAGAAACCTTTTCCGTACCAAAAATTAATCGAAGAAAGCAAAAAAAGGTCTCGTCTAGAAACCGAATATGAATTAATTGATACTGGAATTTTTGACAATAATGAATATTTTGATATTACTATCGAATATGCCAAAGCCGATGAACAGGATATTTTAATAAAAGTAACAGTAGAAAATAGGTCAAAAGAAGCAGCTCCAATCACGGTTTTGCCTACCATTTGGTTTAGAAATACTTGGAGTTGGGGATACGAAAATTACAAACACAAACCTCTTTTAAAAGGAATTGGAAAATCATTAATTGAAGTATATCACCACACAGTTGGTAGTTTTAACTTGTTTGCCGAAGAGGCTAAAGACCTATTATTTTGTGATAATAAAACCAATTACGAGAAATTATATGGATCGCCAGCCCAATCAGCTTATACTAAAGATGGTATAAATGATTATATAATTAATAAAAAAAGCGATAGAGTAAATCCAGAAGCTGTCGGAACCAAAGCATCTGTACTTTATGATGATATCATTCCAGGAAATGGAAAAAAAGAATACCGACTTCGTTTCACAAATGGCAATCCTATTGATGTTTTTGAAGATTTTGATGCAATTTTTCAAAAAAGAATTGACGAAGCTGACGAATTTTATGCTCCTATTCAAAAAGGAGTGAAAGACGAAAAATTAAAATCGATTCAGCGTCAGGCTTATGCTGGAATGCTTTGGACCAAACAATGGTATTATTACAATGTTTTTGAATGGCTAAAAGGAGATCCATCTAAACCAAAACCAGAAAATGGACGAAACGAAGGAAGAAATAGTACTTGGAAACATCTCTATACATCCAATATTCTATCGATGCCCGACAAATGGGAGTATCCTTGGTTTGCTGCTTGGGATTTGGCATTTCATACTTTGCCTTTGGCAAGATTGGATCCTGATTTTGCCAAAAGACAATTATCAGTTATTCTGCGGGAATATTATATGCATCCTAACGGGCAAATTCCAGCTTATGAATGGTCGTTTTCTGATGTGAATCCGCCTGTTCATGCGTGGGCAACTTGGAAAGTGTATGAAATTGACAAAGAAACCAATGGGGGAGTTGGCGATACGGTATTTTTGGAACGTATTTTTCACAAATTGCTACTCAATTTTACTTGGTGGGTGAATTTGAAAGACGAAAATGGAAATAACATTTTTGGAGGTGGATTCCTCGGAATGGATAATATTGGAGTTTTTGATCGTTCAGCCGACTTGCCTACAGGAGGTCATTTAGAACAAGCCGATGGAACAGGTTGGATGGCAATGTATTGCTTGAATATGTTGCGTATTGCTTGCGAAATATCATTAAAAAACCCTGTTTATCAGGATATGGCTTCCAAATTCTTTGAACATTTTCTGCATATTTCTGGAGCGATGCAAGAATTGGGAGACAATCATCTAAGTCTTTGGGACGAAGAAGATCAGTTTTATTACGATATGCTCCATAAGAGTAACGGTGATGCCGAGTTGTTAAAAATTCGTTCTATGGTGGGTTTAATTCCACTTTTTGCTGTCGAAGTATTAACACCCGAATTGCTCGATAAATTGCCTTTATTCAAACGTCGTGTGGAATGGGTTTTAAAAAACCGCCCAGACTTGGCTAGTTTAGTATCAAGTTGGTACACCCCGGGTGAAGGCGAAACACGATTATTATCGACTCTAAGAGGACATCGAATGAAAATGATTTTAAAACGTATGTTTGATGAAGAAGAATTTTTATCTGATTTTGGTGTTCGTTCTTTGTCCAAATACCACAAAGAGAATCCTTATAAATTCAAACATGATGGTGGAATTATCCAAGTAGATTACACCCCAGCAGAAGCCACAGGCGATATGTTTGGTGGAAATTCCAATTGGAGAGGTCCCATTTGGTTTCCAATGAATTACTTAATTTTAGACTCATTAGAAAAATTCCACAGCTATTATGGCGATGATTTCAAAGTGAGTTATCCTACAGGATCAGGAAATGAAACGACTCTAAAAGAAGCTGCCGAAGGAGTTGCTCAAAGATTATTGGCGCTCTTTATCCCAGATTCTAAAAAAAATATTCCAATGTATGGCGAATACGAGAAATTCCAAAAAGATCCAGAATTCAATAAAAACAACTTGTTTTTTGAATATTTTGATGGGGATACAGGAAAAGGCTTGGGAGCCAATCATCAAACAGGATGGACTGGACTTATCGCTGAAATTATAAGACATTTGCACGGGGAGAAAAAAGTATAACACCTGTGTTTTAATGAAAAGGCTCTTTTAAAATCGAATGTTTTAAAAGAGCCTTTTTTCTATATAATTTTCAAAATTATATTGCTTTATAAAAATACTTTTTTCTAAACCAAAAGGCTACGTTCACCAAAGCTATCAAAGCTGGCACTTCTACCAAAGGCCCAATTACTCCAGCAAAAGCCTGACCTGAATTAATACCAAAAACTCCAATAGAAACAGCAATTGCCAATTCGAAATTGTTTCCTGTTGCGGTAAAAGCAATGGCGGTAGATTTCGAATAATCAGCACCAAAATATTTCCCGATGAAGAAACTAATAACAAACATTATCGTGAAATAAATCACCAAAGGAACGGCAATTCGCAACACATCTAACGGAATTTGAACAATCAATTCGCCTTTCAAACTGAACATTAAAACAATTGTAAACAGTAATGAAATCAATGTAATTGGAGAAATAAAAGGAACGTATTTAGTCTCAAACCATTCCAATCCTTTAAGAGCAATTAGTGCATACCGACTGATGATTCCTAATGCAAAAGGAATTCCCAAATAAATGCCCACACTTTCGGCAATTTGTCCAATACTGATGTTGACTTCAAAACCAGTATAACCAAAATAAGGAGGCAAAACCGTGATGAAAACATAAGCATAAACGCTATACAACAACACTTGAAAAATACTGTTCAAAGCGATTAAACCTGCAGCATATTCGCGATTTCCATCGGCTAAATCATTCCAAACCACCACCATCGCAATACAGCGCGCTAAACCAATTAGAATTACCCCAATCATATATTCGGGATAACCATTTAGTAATAATAATGCTAAAAAAAACATCAAAATGGGACCAACAATCCAGTTTAGGAATAAGGAAGCTCCAAGAACTTTGGTGTTTTTGAAAACTTCTCCCATTTGTTCGTATTTCACTTTTGCCAAGGGCGGATACATCATCAATATCAAACCTATTGCTAGCGGAATATTAGTTGTTCCGCTTGAAAATGAATTGATAAAATTACCACTCGAAGGAATGAAATATCCAATCAAAACTCCCAAAGCCATTGCCAAGAAAATCCAAAGGGTAAGGTAACTGTCGAGAAAGCTTAATTTCTTTCTTTCCACAACTGGTGCACAATTATTTGCTGACATATTTATTGTTTAATTTGGGAGAAAACATAGAACATTTCGGTGGCAATTTGCACACTTCTTTCCTCATATTTTTCGGCTTGTTGTGGGGTGTTGTCAAAGGCTTTTGGGTCTTCAAAAGTAATAGGAATTCGTTTTTCGGCACCGGCAATAAAAGGACAACCTTGGTCGGCTGAAGAACAAGTCAGAATCGCTGCAAATTCCGATTGAGGATTAAAATCATCATCAAAAGTTTTCGAAAAACCAATAATTGGATGCGCATTCTCCGAATATTTTATCGCATAAACTGGGTTGTTTCCTTCGGAAATGGTCTTGATTTGAAAGCCTTGTTTTTCCAATGTTTTGGCTGCCATTGGAAACATAGCCGTAGCTTCTGTTCCACCCGAATAGCAAAACACATTTTGAATTCCATAATGCGCTGCCGCAGTTTGCGCCCAAACTTGTGATAAGTGACTTCGTCGGGAATTGTGCGTACATATCAGATTTAAGCGAATTTCTTTTTGTTCGTCTGATTTTCTTTGAATAAAATCGATAAGTGGTTGTAAAACAATTTTACGTTCCTCAGAAATACTTTCGAAGTTTAAAGTGCTGATTACATTTTCAATTTCTGGAAATAGGTTGGTTTTAGTTGAGGTCATTTATATTGGTTTTAGTATTTAAAAATTAACAACAGCTTCCGCCTGGAGTGCAGCAACTTTGTTCGATTTTAATATCCGACAATCTCACTTTTTGTTTTTCGGTAGGAATGCCACATTGGTCTTGCGCCAAACAAGCGGTTTGTTTGTTTAATAAAACGAAATTTTTTCCATCGAAATCCAAATCGTATTTGCCGATAGTTTGTGCCTGATATTCCACTTCAATTTCAAAATCTTCGATTCCCAAAACCTTTTCGGACAATTCGATGATGTTCAATAATTTTTGTGGTTTCAAACGGTGTTCAAAATCATTAGCATCCCACAATTGAAAGTTGACCACGTTTTCTTTGCGAACCGTTCCACCACAATCAATGAAGTTTTTGGTAATTAAACCTACTTCAGTTACGTGAAAATGTTCTGGAACCATTGTTCCATCTGTCAAAATGATGTTTACCGCTTCTACGGACTTCAAAATGTTTTTTACTTCTGATAGTTTCATTTTATCTGAATTTATAATTAGCAACAATTGTTTTTTCTTTTCTCCAAATACTTTGTAATATCTTGGAAAAAGCCTTTTATTTTTTCGAATCCCAGTTCGTCAATACAATAGCAAATAGAAGTTCCTTCGAAGTTTCCTTTGATTAAACCTGCGTTTTTGAGTTCTTTTAAATGCTGCGAAATAGTTGGTTGTGCCAAGGGCAATTCGTTTACAATATCGCCACAAATACAAGCATCTACTTTCAATAAATACTCTATAATGGCAATTCGTGCTGGATGTCCCAAGGCTTTGGCTAGAATGGCTAGTTCGTTTTGTTTTTCTGTAAAACTATCGGTTTTAGAAGCTCCCATTATTATATTTTTATATTGCAATATTACGATTAATTAAAATTCAAAACAAAATAATTTTCAAAAAAAAATGATTTTGAGCACCAAGAGAGCAAAAAAAAGTGGTTTTAAATTTCTTTTGAAAACCACTTAATAATTTAGGACAACTCTATAATTTAGGATTTGAAATCAGTTTTGTTGCCTTTGAATGTCAACTGAATCCTTTGCTTTGTTGTGTTTTATTTTTTTGTACTCAATAAATTATTTTAGATTCTTTTTGTATTCAATTATTTTTAAAACATCAGTAATTTGTTCTTTTCTGTTCATGGAAATTGCTAAAGGTATCAATTTACCTATTTTTTTACTGACTTTAAAATCTTCTTTTATAGTGTTTGCTATATCTAAATTTTCAATTTCTGAACTATTTTTTTCAGCAAAATAGAACCCGATTTTAAAATAGCCATCCCAAACAGATAACCAAAAAAAAGTCTTTTTTTTTAATGATACTTTGCACAACCAAGATTTTCCGTCTTTATAATATCTCCATTCTACCCCTAAACCAATGTTTTTATTGGTAATAATTTCTATGAATTCATTAAATACAACATAGCTTTCTCCCAATATAATTTCTAAAACTTCATTTGTAGGATATACATTTTCTTCGCTTAACAATCGTATTTCCATAATTTATACTATTTAGTTTATTCTTTTTTAGCATACAAAGTCAGTTTGAAAAAACGGCCATTTTAAGTAGTAATCGTCTTTTTAATTTTTAAAATTCTTGCCAATTCGATTCTAATGCAACTGCTGACGGTTTTATTTTCCTTTAAAAAGTTTCGCTTCATCTGCTAATATCTTTTCGATGCTAAAATAGATACCATCTACTTTGTATTTTCCTTTTTCAAAAGCCATATAATCGCAATTTTCAACTAGACTTTGCGAAATGTTTTGAAGTTTAAATAGATTTAGGATCACATATTCGTGGCTAACTGAAATGACATGAAGTCCAGTTTCGCACTTTTGACCGTCACCAGTTGACATAATGGCTAAAATAATTTTATGAAATCTATTGGATATATTTTTTGCTGAAATTTCATCTCCTTTTAAGTGATAAATGTAGGCTAGATAATTCATTTGTCGCAAATCAAAAGGAAATTCTTTAATGGATTGTTCGCCCAATTTTATAATTTCATCATACTCTTTTTCATTAATCTTTTCGTTTTGATAATATTTTCTAAGCTTTTCTTCGGTCGAAGATTTAAAAAACGAACTGTACTTTGGGTTAAAAACATAGCCTAAATAAAGGTGTCTATAATCTTCGTTATCTAATAGCGTATCATTAGAAATCATTCTTTCTAATAATTTGGGATAATAATAATTAGAGGATTTGTCTTCTATATTTTTTTTAATCAGATCATAATCAGGTTTTTTAAAGCTATTTTCTTGAGAAAAGCTAGCATTAACCGACAGTATTAAAATGGTAAACAACAAAATTATTTTTTTCATGTTTTTATTTTTTTTTGAGAGTAGTGTTAAAATGAATTGGTTTAAATAGTTTCAACTACATCCTCTAGTACTCTTCTTGATTTTGGAGTTACCTCAAGTCGGTTGGCATCTTCTTCCGCTCCATAACCTACAGCCATAGCAAATAAGGGTTTGTAATCCTTCATATTGAGAATTGTTTTGTATTTATCTGTTTCTATTCCTTCCATTGCGGTCGAATCCAGACCCATTGCAGCACTGGCGGTCAAACCCACTCCCAAGGCAATATAGACTTGCTTGGCCAACCATATTTTCAAATCGGCTTCAGAATTATAGGTTTTTATTTTATGGAACATTTCTTTTCTGAATTGAGGAAATTCGTTGACTACCTCATTCTCGAAAGCATCCAAATTATCAGCAACGCTAAAAACGACTAACAATTGCGCCTGATTGATTTTCTCGGTATTGTGCATCGAAACCGAAGCTAGTTTTGACTTCATTTCTGGATTTTGTACAAAAGTAAATTTCCAAGGCTGAATGTTTATAGAAGAAGGAGTGAGGCGCAAAATTTGTTTTAGGTCTTCTATTTTTTCTTGTGGGATTTCTTTATTAGCGTTGTATTTCTTGGCGGTATATCTTTTTTCTATTAATTCTAAAATATTCATAGGGATGACTTTTTTTGAGTGTTTTTATCAGTACACAAAGTTAAGGGATTATTGGGTTTATTTCACTCGATTGATGCTGTTCATTTCGCAGTGTTTTTAAATGTATGGGTTTACTAAGTGAAAATTTGTCAGTTTATTATGCTGTTATTGCTGATATTTTGACATTTTTTTTCTAAAATTTTCTTAAAAAATAATGACATTTTTTCAGCATTGAAATACTGTTTCCGATGGTACAAAATTTGTTGTTAGAGTAAAAAAATAAATTATTTATTAACTTTAAAATTTTGTAATTATGAACCTTGTAAAACGTAATTCGGCACTAAACAATGCATTGCCAATGTTGTTAGACAACTTTTTTAATCGCGATGCATTTAGAGAAGGTAATTTAAATTTTTATGATGCTACGACCTCTGTTCCAGCGGTAAACATCAAAGAGAATGCTGATGGCTATGCTCTTGAAATGGTGGCTCCCGGAATGTCAAAAACAGATTTCAAAGTAGAATTGGAAAATGATGTCCTAACCATTAGTGCAGAAAAAAGCAATCAAACTTCCGAAGCGGAGGAAGGCGTGTATTCTAGAAAAGAATTTTCATACCAATCCCTCAAACGAAGTTTTACCTTCCCTCAAGATATTGTAGATACGGAACGAATAGAAGCCAAATACGAAGATGGAATTCTGTACATCAAAATTCCAAAAAAAGAAGAAGTGCTTCGCAACAGAATCAAACAGATTGAAATTTCCTGATTCTGAAATAAATTTTTAAGCCAAGCTGTCCCTTCAACGGGACGGCTTTTTTTACCCACAATCGTTAACGCAGTTTTGAAAACTAATTGGTAATTAAAACATTTTTGGATTGTTTGCTATTGGCTAGCGCGAGCGTCTCGCTCGTGCCTATTCCAAATTTATAATTGTTTGCTTATGTTAGTGTTCACGAGCGGGACGCTCGCGCTAGCCTTTAGATTTCAGTTTATTTGTTTAAAAATTTATTGATAGAACTATATAAAATATGTTTTGATTTTCTTAATTGCTTTTCGATTTTATTTTCATTCATAATTTTAGATGCTCTTTTTAGATAAGAAAAATAATTGCTTTGTTTTTTTGCATTTCCTTTAGCATCTTTAAAATTAAATTCTCCTTTAACATTTGGTACTAATATTTTTCTTGAACGAACTAATTGGATATTTTCATTTTCACTATCTTTTTTCTTTGGGATGGTTTGAAATAGTTTTTTAATTTGATTGATAAAGATTGCTTTATGTTGGTAAGGGTCTTTTTCAATTCCTAAAATAGTTCTTCTAGCTCTTCTACGTATTATGCTTTTCATCCTTCTATAAAACTTGGCAATATTAGTAGATTTTATTAATGTATTATATCCCCTGAATTCAAAACCTAAATATGTTAAAGGGCTATCTAAAGTTTGAGTTCCGTCAATATTTATTTTTATAGAAGTTAATCTTGTTTCCTTCTTTTTATTAAATTCAATATTTTTGAAAATGAAAGTTTCTGTCTTATCTTTACTGATTTCAACTATGTTTTCCTTCATTTGTAATTCTACAAATCCTTTTACTTCATTAATTTGTTCAACTTTGCAGACTACAATAATATCATCCGAATATCTACGATAGTAACAACCTTTATTTTTTACCAAGTTTTCGAGTATATTCAAATCGAAATGATAGAGATACATATTGGCCAAAATTGCACTAATAGGCAATCCTTGAGGAATGCCCATTATTTCTTTTGTTTTTTTATTCCTAAATGGAAATTTATGGATTTTTAGCTTTCCAGACTTTATATGATTTCTGAAATCTTGGTTAGATTCAAAAAAACATTTGAAACCTTTTGTTTTTCTTATTTGAGATAGTTTTTTTTCGTCAAATCCAGCTTTTTTACCTTTTGTTTTTTGATAGATTCTTAAATCATCTAATAAGATATAACTAAATTCTGTACTTGCTTTAAATACGTTCAGATGGTGTTTAGGTAATGTTTTAATATTTAGTATTTCTTCCCAAATTTGTTTTAGTCGTTTATGATTGAGAGATGAAAAGAAACTTTTAATATCAAATGCTAAAACAGCAACATTTTCATTTTGAGAACGAACAGAAATTGTATCAAAAATTTCTTTCGCAAAATGAATTGTACTTTTTCCATTTCTTTTTGCATTATCGGGTAAGTTTGGATTTATTTTTAGCTTTCTATATGCTGTAACACATTCTGAAAGACCTACGTGAGAGTCTAGTTTCTCTTCATATTTTGTTTGAAGTAAAGAAGCGTAATAAGCATAAATTAAAGCGTCAAAATGCGAGGCGTAATGAAGAGGTCTGTTTTTTGCAGCACTTTCAGTTTTTCCAGTTTTTAAACTTTTTAATTTATGAGCACGAGTTTTGTCATTTCTTATTTCAAATTTTTTGGCATCAATTTTTTTGTATTTTCTTTCTTTTATTATGGAATGAATAAGAGGATAAAAAGCATATTCTTCAACGAACTTCGGGTTTTCAATTTTTAATTTGATTTCACGCCAACGACTTATAACGTTGATATTAGGAGTAAGATGTAAATATCCTTTTGCTTTTATCCAATTTGGAATTTGGTTCTCTTTATTTTTATAATTCATAATAAAAAATGCCTTGTGAAAATAAGCTCTAGCAATAATGATTTATATTTTACATACTTCTCTTTCGAGCCAGACTAGTACCCAATTAATGAGTCATTGTATGATTTGTAATAATAATCTAACAGAAGATATGGTATCAATAGTTGATATAATCCCGAAATTGATTATCTTTGCGGAAGTCATACTGTTGCTTTTGAAGGCGACAGAAATTTATAATCCACTTCCTAAATGAATTAATCCATCTAGTGATTTCGTAAAGCAGAATATACTCTAGAAATTTATAGTCCTATCCAAATGTAAAAATCAGCTTATCTCACAAGGCAGTCAAATGTAAGTATTTTTCGTTATATTTACTAAAAAAATATAGTTTATGAAAAGTTTTGCACTAGGAGAAATAGTTACATTAAATAATCATCCTTATTATTCTTTAAATAGTAAAATACTTATTACTGCTGATGCCACTATGACACCGCCATTAATGGTAGTTATAGAAGTACTAAATGATTATAAAACAAAATTTTATTTTGATGAAAAAACTCGTATTAAAGAAACTAATTCGAGTATGGTAAAATGTGTTTTTTATTCAAACAAGACACATAAATATGAAAGTAATTGGTTTTTGATAAATCAAATTAAAAAGATTGATGATGAAAATGTTCTTGAAAAAGATCAAAATTCGTCTTTAGAGAATTCTATTATCTTAAAAAAGGAAAGTGACATAAATGAATTGGTTAATAAAAATGTCATTCTTAAATCTTGGGAAATCGAATTAGGAAAGAAAAAATCAAGTTTTAGTTACGATTCATATTCAAATAAAAATAGTAATAAAATTACTTCTTATTTGAGTTTTTTGCCACCTGTAATGATTATAATTGGTTCAAAAAAACTTGATGAATCAAAAGATCCAAGTTTTGATAAAAAAACAGGAGAAAAGAAAAGGATATTTTCTAATATTTTAGTCAAATGCAAGTGGTTTAATCCTTTGACTAATACTTTTTCAGAAGATTTTTTTACTCCAGAATCTTTAGATTTTGTAAAAGAGCCTGATATAGAATTAATTAAAGGAATTCAAAATTTTATAAAATTGAAGATTTATTTTAAATTTAACAATCCTAGATTAAGTGATTATAATAATGGGAATACTATTGGGCAGCCATTAAAAATTAGTTTTAATCATTGTTATTATGAGCTAGAATATTTTGATTTCTTAACTAATAAGAATGAAATGATAAAGCTAACAGATTTTAAAATTGAAATGTTTAAATCAATTACTTTTTATTCAAATGAATATGCGCCCTTTTATGGTAATTTAGGTTCGGCAAAAACAATAAAACAGTTTCTTAAAGAAGAAATTGAAGAGCCAAATAAAAGTGATAAGATTTTCAGAATAAAATACAAGTCTAAAAAAGGAATTCCATCTACAAGAACAATTTCAAAGTGTGAGTTTCTTGACCTTCGTTTAGATGATGAAATAGATTCAGATTCTAAAAAAAATAAATATATCAAAGCTAAATGTTTTAAGAGAGAAGGTAAAGAAAGACATTTTAGGTTTAAAGGAATTAAAAAGATAGAAATTTTAGACTTATAACCAGAGTCTTTTTATTTATGCTCCAAAAAAAAACACCAATCTCTCGACTGGTGTTAATTATAAACCCTTTCAGAGTTCAAAACTCTGAAAGGGTTTTTCTATGAAAATGGATTAATGCACCAACTCACTCTGATTCCTGAAAACCAATTCTCCGTCAAAGGAATCCAGTAAAATAATACTGTCGGTGGTGATTTTTCCGGCGAGGATTTCTTTCGATAATTTGTTGAGCACGTCTCTTTGAATCACTCTTTTAACTGGTCTGGCACCAAATTGTGGGTCAAAACCTTTGTCTGATAAATAAGCGATGGCTTCTGGCGTGGCGTCCATTGTGATGCCTTGTTGGGCCAGCATTCGGGTCACCGATTTCAGTTGCAAGCCTACGATTTGCGCAATATTGGCATTGGTCAACGGCGTAAACATCACGATTTCGTCAATACGGTTGATGAATTCGGGGCGAACGGTTTGTTTCAACAAGCCCAAAACTTCCACTTTGGCGGCTTCGGTAGCAGCTTCGACACTTCCTTTCAGATTCTCGAATTTCTCTTGTATAATTTGGCTTCCCATATTGGAAGTCATAATGATAATCGTGTTTTTGAAATCGGCCAAACGTCCTTTGTTGTCTGTCAAACGGCCTTCGTCCAAGACTTGCAACAAGATGTTAAACGTGTCGGGATGTGCTTTTTCGATTTCGTCCAACAAAATCACAGAATAGGGTTTACGGCGCACGGCTTCTGTCAATTGACCGCCTTCGTCATAGCCCACATATCCCGGAGGCGCACCCACCAAACGGCTCACGCTGTGGCGTTCTTGGTATTCGCTCATATCAATTCGGGTCATTGCGTTTTCGTCGTCGAACAAGTATTCTGCCAAGGCTTTGGCCAATTCGGTTTTTCCAACCCCCGTAGTTCCCAAGAAAAGGAAAGTCCCAACCGGTTTTTTCATATCCTGCAAACCGGCACGAGAACGACGCACGGCATCGCTCACGGCTTCGATGGCTTCTTCCTGACCTACAACTCTGCGGTGCAATTCGTCTTCCAGATACAAGAGTTTTTCTCTTTCGCCTTGCAACATTTTGGTTACGGGAATTCCAGTCCATTTGGCTACGACTTCGGCAATATCTTCTCGGGTCACTTCTTCTTTAATCAAAGAACTGCCACCAGCTTGATTTTCGATTAATTCTTTATGTAAAACGTCCAAGCGTTCTTGGGCTTCCTTGATTTTTCCGTAACGAATTTCGGCTACTTTTCCGTAATCGCCATCACGTTCGGCACGTTCGGCTTCGTATTTAAAGTCCTCGATTTCGGTTTTAACGGTTTGAATGTTGTCCACCACGTCCTTCTCGGATTTCCATTTGGTAAAGATTTCATTTCGCTCGTCTTTAAGATTCGCCAAATCCATTCCTAAAATTTTGAGTTTGGATTCGTCTTTTTCTCTTTTAATAGCCTCAATTTCGATTTCCAATTGCATTATTTTTCGATCCAAAACATCCAATTCTTCGGGTTTGGAATTGATTTCCATACGAATTTTCGAAGCCGCTTCGTCCATCAAATCGATGGCTTTGTCTGGCAAAAATCGGTTGCTAATGTAGCGTTGCGATAATTCGACAGCGGCAATAATAGCTTCGTCTTTAATCTGCACTTTATGATGCGTTTCGTATTTCTCCTTGATTCCTCGAAGTATAGACACTGCACTTTCGGTATCGGGTTCCTCAATCATTACTTTTTGGAAACGACGTTCTAAAGCTTTGTCTTTTTCGAAATATTTTTGGTATTCGTCTAAAGTCGTTGCACCAATGGCACGCAGTTCGCCACGAGCCAAAGCAGGTTTCAGAATATTCGCCGCATCCATTGCACCTTCGCCACCGCCAGCACCAACTAACGTATGGATTTCGTCAATGAAAAGCACAATATCGCCATCTGCAGCAGTCACTTCTTTCACGACCGATTTCAAACGTTCTTCGAACTCTCCTTTGTATTTAGCTCCAGCAATCAAAGCGCCCATATCCAAAGAGAAAACAATTTTGTCTTTCAGGTTTTCGGGAACGTCGCCATCTACAATTCGGTGCGCCAAACCTTCGGCAATGGCGGTTTTACCAACTCCAGGTTCTCCGACCAACATCGGGTTGTTTTTGGTTCTTCGAGTCAAGATTTGTAATACTCTACGGATTTCTTCATCACGCCCAATAACGGGATCGAGTTTGCCATTTTTGGCTAAATCGTTCAGGTTTTTGGCGTATTTGTTCAAAGAATTATAGGTTTCTTCGGCCGATGCAGAAGTCACTCTTTCGCCTTTACGCAATTCTTCGATGGCGGCTTTCAATCCTTTTCCAGTTACGCCTTGGTCTTTCAGGATTTGAGAAACTTTACTTTTAGAATCGAAAATAGCCAAGATTAAATGCTCGATAGAAACGAATTCATCGTTCATCTTTTTGGCAATGATTTCGGCTTCGTTCAAGGTGGTGTTTGTCGTTCTGGAAAGCATAATTTCGCCACCCGAAACTTTTGGAAAGCTTTGGATGGTACTGTCTAAAATTTGTTGGAACAACGGAACGTTGACGTTTAGTTTTTTCAAAATGAAAGGTGCTACATTTTCATCCACTTCAAAAATGGCTTTGAAAATGTGTTCGTTTTCTATTTGTTGTTGTCCAAAACTTTGAGCCAATTGTTGCGAATGCTGAATGGCTTCTTGTGATTTGATGGTAAATTTATTGATGTTCATTTTTTTGATTGTTTGTTGTTTATAGTTTTTTGTTTGTAGTTATTTAACTAACTTCGGCAAATAATCGTCAAATCTTATTCCACCACTAAAGTTACGACATTTTGACTGTAAATAAGGGGGTTAGAGGCGACAAAATGACTTAAAAAGCGACAAAATGAGTGTGTTTTCAAATCTTTTCGGCAGTTCCGAAAAACAAGATAATTCTAATAGTAAAATTAATTGGACTCCGTTGACTTATATGGGACAGTTGGATGAAATAGTTGCCTTTTCAGAGCAGAAACCAGCCGTTATTTTCAAACACAGTACCCGTTGCAGCATCAGCAGATTTGCCTTGAAACAATTTGAAAAAGACTTCGATTTAGAAGATAAAGTTGATGCATATTTCCTTGATTTATTGGAACACAGAGATATTTCGAATGAAATTGCCAGTCGTTTTGGAGTGTACCATCAATCGCCACAATTGTTGTTGATTAAAGAAGGGAAATCGGTTTATGATGTTTCGCACGAGGGAATTAATGCCGGGGTATTGAAAGGGAAGTTATAGTTTTTTTAATGTTTTTATTCTAATATTTTTTTACCAATGAAAAGTTTTTTTTCTATTTTAATTATTACCCTTTCTTTTAACTCTTTCGGACAGAATTTAATTCCCAATTATCAAATAGGAAGTTTTATTGACTACAACAAAAAAATAATCAACGGATATTACGATTTTAATTACAGCCCCAAAATTTCACTTAAAGTGAGCTATGAATCAAATGAGAATTTTGCTCAAGGTTTTTATTTTGATGTTAATGGTTTAAAAGTGAATGGTTTACTGAAATACTCGCTAAGTGATAGAGATTTGAAGTTTAAATTGAATGAAGCGGATATTGAAAAATCAATAAAAGCTGATGAAACAAATGGCTATGTCATTGGTATTGATACTTTTTCTGTTGTAAAAAATGTTGAAATAATTGGTCTTTTCGGGGGTAAAACTTCAAAAAAAGGAGAGTTTGCTGCCAATATTGAGAATATTGGAGGAATGAAGTTTTATAAATTTACAGCAAATGGTCCAAATGGGAATACGTATAATAGTTATATTGTAAAAAAATCTGAGTCTTCTGATTTTGTGACATTCCCATCAGGTAGTGCTAAGTTTAAAAGTGTTGCTTTTGATGTTTTTGAAAATGATGCTACTCTTAAGGAATATATAGAGAAAGGTAAATATAAAGCAGATGATATTCCTTCTATTCTAAAGATATACAAATACCGAAAACTGTTTAAAAACGGGCAAAAAATTGATTACAATTCTTCTTTTGATGAAACGAACAATAAGGATGAAGTTGCTTATTATTCAAAAATAGAATCAATTCAGGATTCTGTTTTTCATTTAACGCATTTTTTCAATAACAACTTGAAAATTTATGATGGTGACTTCACCTCTTTTTATCCACATAATAAACAGGGTGATTTTAAATTTTATTTCCCTAATGGAGAAGTTAGAAGAAAAATTAGCTTTGATAATAACAAACCAAAATCAGGAATTGAATACTTTGAAAATGGTAAAGTTCATAGAGTTTATCAAATTTTAGAGCAGGGGTCATTAGTTTATAGAGAAGTATATGGCGACTCTAATGTAAATTTGTTGGATAATAAATGTACTGGAAGTGAGGAATATACTGATCCTATTTCAGAAAAAAAAATCACCTATGAGTACGAAAATAAAAAGCTTAAAACGGCTTATTTTGTAGATGAAAATGGAGAAAAAGTATATCAGCTCTGTGAAAATAATGCTGAAATTAGAAAATTTAATAGTTTGCAAAAGGCGGTTAAAGAGGAATTAAAATTTCCTTCTGAATCTTTGCAAAAGAATGTTCACGGTTTTGTATTAGTTAAATGTATTGTTGAGCCATCAGGATTGGTTTCTGAATTAAAAATTATTAAAGGGTTAGATGAGGCTTGTAATAAAGCAACTTTAGATTTTTTGAGTCGTTTTAAAACAGAAAGCTATTGGAATCCTGGGAAAGTTGATGGAAAAGAAGTAAAACAAGAAATTGTTATTCCAATCGATTTTTCGATAGTAAACGCGGCTATTTACAGGAATAATTATTACAATTTTTGGTGGCAAAATAATATGATGATGCAGCAACAAATGATGATGCAACAACAAAATAATATGATGAGATCCGCAGGATTTAGATAGTGTTAATAAGATTTTGTTCAAAAAAGTAAAAAACCGCAAATTCACAGATTATATTAAAATCTACGAATCTGCGGTTTGTTTTTTGGTTTAAAACCTTAAAAAGCCAATTTCATTTTCTCTTTAATCTCCTCCAAACAAAGGTTGTTGATGCTTCCTTCGTGGGTGTGTTTGGTTTCTTTTGGCGATTGATAAGTGCCGTTTTCCAATTGTTCTGCAACGGCTTTGTAGGCATCTCTAAACGGCATTCCAGACACGACCATTTCGTTTAAAGTATCAACTGTAAATAGGTAATCGTATTTTTTGTCGTTTAATATTCCTTCTTTTACCTTGATGTCTTTGATGGAGAAAATCGCAATATCCAAACAAGCTTTCAAGTTTTGAATGGCTGGAAACAAACCTTCTTTCAACAATTGGAAATCTCGGTGATAACCGCTTGGTAAATTATTTGTAATTAAAGTGATTTCATAAGGCAAAGCTTGAATCTTGTTGCATTTTCCACGAATCAACTCAAAAACATCCGGGTTTTTCTTGTGGGGCATAATGCTGGAACCCGTCGTCAAATGGGCTGGCAAAGTGATGAAATCAAAATTTTGGCTCATATACAAACAAACGTCCATCGAGAATTTGGCCAAGGTTGCTGCAACGCTACTCATCGCAAAAGCCACCGTTTTCTCTGATTTTCCACGGCTCATTTGTGCGGCGACCGAATTGAATTTCAAGGTTTCAAAACCCAATTCCTGTGTTGTAAAAGTTCTGTTGATGGGGAAGGAGCTTCCATACCCTGCAGCCGAACCCAATGGATTTTGATCGACCACTTTCAAGGAGGCATTCAACATCGTGATATCGTCAATCAAGGTTTCGGCATAAGCGGAAAACCACATCCCGAAAGAAGATGGCATCGCAATTTGCAAATGCGTATAACCCGGCAACAATACGTTTTGGTATTTATCTGCCGATTCCATTAACAAATCGAACAGCGTTTTTACTTGCGATTTGAATTCGGTTACCACATCTTTTAGATATAAATTCACGTCAACCAAAACTTGGTCGTTACGAGAACGAGCGGTGTGGATTTTCTTTCCAGCGTCGCCTAATTTTATAGTCAAAAGGTATTCTATTTTGGAATGCACGTCTTCGAAACTATCTTCAATTTCGAATTCGCCTTTTTCGGCATCGATAATGATGTCTTCTAAAGCCAAAACCAATAAATCGGTTTCTTCTTCCGTTAAAAGCCCGATTTGACACAACATTTTGGCGTGAGCGATAGAACCCAAAGCATCGTATTTGGCCAAAACTAAGTCTAATTCGCGGTCGTTTCCAACGGTGAAATGTTCTATTTGTTTATCGGTTGGTATTCCTTTTTCCCAAAGTTTCATAGTCAATTTTAGATTTTAGATTTTAGATTTTAGATTTTAGATTCAAAACGAATGGATTTGAAATTTAGAAATACTAAAATTTATTGTAATTATTGTTTAAGAAAATCACCAAGTATTTTGATATACAATTGGATTCCTTCTTCTATTTCGTGTAAATATATAAATTCGTCTGCTGAGTGCGAACGCAAGCTTTCTCCTGGCCCCAATTTCAATGATTTGCAATACAAAACCGATTGATCGGAAAGGGTAGGCGAGCCGTAAGTCGTTCTTCCCAAAGCGATTCCTGCTTGTACCAATCCGTGTGAAACTGGAATGGACGAAGCATTCAAGTGCATCGAACGCGGTGTAACTTCGGCATTCACGTTGGCTCTTACCGTTTCCAAAATTTCGGTATTGTTGTAGCAATCGTTCACCCGAATATCGACAACCAAATGGCATTCGGCCGGCACGACATTGTGTTGTTTTCCTGCGGTAACTTGGGTTACGGTCATTTTTACGGGACCTAACACCTCCGATATTTTTTCGAATTGATAGGTTTTGAACCACTCAATCACGGGCATCGCGTTGTAAATCGGATTGTCTGGATTGTTGTGTGCAGCGTGACTTGCGGTACCTTTCACGACAATATCCAAGACCAATAATCCTTTTTCGGCTACCGCCAATTGCATTAATGTTGGTTCGCCAACGATGGCACATTCCAATTCCGGCAAATGTTTCAAAACGCTGTTCAATCCCAGTTTTCCGCTACTTTCTTCTTCTGCCGAAGCTACTACTACAATATTGTAAGGCAGATTTTCTACGGCATAAAAATGAGTAAATGTGGCAATTAAGGAAACCAGGCAACCGCCGGCATCGTTACTTCCTAAACCATATAATTTGCCGTCTTCGACAATCGCTTCAAATGGATTTTTTGTGTAACCTTGGTTGGGTTTCACCGTATCGTGGTGCGAATTGAGTAAAAGTGTCGGTTTGGATTTGTCAAAATATTTATTGTAAGCCCAAATGTTGTTGTTCTCTCTTTCGAAAGGGATGTTGTTTTGGTTGAACCAATTTTCGATTAAAAGCGATGTTTGCTCTTCTTCACTCGAAAAGGAAGGTGTTTCAATCAGCGATTTTAACAACGCTATGGCTTCTTGTATCAGGGTTTCCGTTTTTTTCATTTTACCGCAAAGGCGCAAGGGCGCAAAGTTTTAAATTATTTCTTTGTGTTTTAGAGTCTTTGTGACAAATTAGTTATAATTCTATACTCGTACAAATAGCCTTATCGTCTTTCAACATTTTGTGATGTCCAATTTTTATTTTTTGGACTCCTTTGGACAAACTATTGAAACAGTTGTCCAATTTAGGAATCATTCCTGAGTGAATCGCTCCCTCTCCTTTTAATTTAGCATAAAGAGCCGAATTGATTTGTTGGATTACCGAATTCTCGTCTTCCACATCTGTCAGCACTCCTGCTTTTTCGAAGCAATAACTCAAGGTTACTTCAAAAACTTCCGAAGCGGCAATAGCCAATTCACTGGCGATTGTATCTGCATTGGTATTCAATAATTGTCCGCTTTTGTCGTGCGTGATGGCACAAAAAACTGGAACAATTCCACTGTTGATCAAGGTTTCCAATAATGGAGTATTCACTTTTTGGACATCGCCCACAAAACCGTAATCGATGGTTGGATGGTTTCTTTTGGTGGATTGAATCAAGTTGCCGTCAGCACCTGAAAAACCCATTGCATTGGTGTTGTTGGCTTGCAATTGGGCCACAATATTTTTATTGATTTCTCCGGCATAAATCATCACGACTACATCCAGCATTGGTTTGTCCGTAATTCTTCGCCCATCAATCATAACGGGACTTAAACCAATACTTTGCGCCATTTTGGTAGCCGATTTTCCGCCTCCGTGAACGAGAATTTTGTTGCCTTCAATCTTGGAGAAATCAGCCAAGAATTGGGACAATTCCGTTGGATTATCGATGATGTTGCCACCAATTTTTATAATGGATAAAGATGGTTTATTTGACATTTTCCAATATTTTTTGCAATACTAATTGGGCTGAATAGGTTCTATTGTTCGCTTGTTCGATAACCACTGAATTTTCGCTGTCAATCACTTCATCAGCAACAATTACGTTTCTACGAACAGGCAAACAGTGCATAAATTTGGCATTATTGGTCAAAGCCATTTTTTCGGCAGTAACCGTCCAATTGGGGTCGGTGTTCGTGATTTTTCCGTATTCGTTATAATTGCTCCAGTTTTTGGCATAGATAAAATCGGCATTTTCGAAAGCTTTATTCTGGTCGTATTCGATTATGGAATCTTTCGTGATTTCTGGATTCAGTTCGTAACCTTCTGGATGCGTAATCACGAAATCCATATTTTCCTGTTTTTGCATCATTTCCACAAAGGAATTGGGAACTGCTTGCGGCAAAGCTCTTGGATGTGGCGCCCAAGTCAAGACCACTTTTGCTCTGTGTGGTGTTTTGTGTTCCGCCATCGTGATAGCATCGGCAAGGGATTGCATTGGATGCCCCGTGGCACTTTCCATATTTACGATAGGCACGGTGGCGTGTTTCAAAAATCCTGAAATCACGGTTTCGGCATTGTCTTTTTCTTTGTCCACCAATCCTGCAAAAGCCCTGATAGCGATGATGTCTGCGTATTGCGAAACCACTGCAGCCGCTTCCTTGATATGCTCGGAAGCGCCTTGATCCATAATAGCCCCATCTTCATATTCCAATGTCCAACCTTCGCTGCCAAAGTTCATCACCATTACGTTCATTCCCAAATTCAAGGCCGCTTTTTGGGTACTCAAACGCGTTCTCAAACTAGAATTAAAAAACAACATTACCAATGTTTTGTTCTTGCCCAGTTTTTTGTTTTTAAGCGGATTCTTTTTGATTTTTAACGCTTGTTTCACCCATTTATCGAGTGAATCTATGTTTTGTATGGATATAAAGTTCATAATTGTAAATAATTTGTACGCTGATTAAACGGATTCGCTATCGCGAAGACACGGATAAGAACGGATTTTTGTATTTTATTTATTGTTTAATTTGATTATAGAGATTAGCTTAAGCAAAAATATGGATAAGATCGGATTTTATTTTCTGTCATTTTCAAATATTTTTCTTTTAAATTCAGGTTTTTTTCCAAAGTTTAAAAGCAAACCAACTTCACAGTCTGTAGCCCTTAAATAGTTTAGAATTTGATTTTCAAAATCTTTTACAATATAATCAGCTGCTTTTAATTCGAGTATAATTGTATCTTCTACCATTAAATCAGCGTAATATTCTCCAACTTCAGTTCCTTTATAAAAAACTGCAATCCTCTTTTGAGCTTCAACTTTAAGCCCTTTATTTTTTAATTCCAGATATAAAGAATTTTGATACACTTTTTCCAAAAAGCCATAACCCAACTCATTATAAACTTCATAAAAAGTTTTAATAATTACGTTTGTTAATTCTTCGTGTAATAATTCCATTTTAAAAATCCGTTTTATCTGCGTTTTCGCGATAGCGAATCCGCATCATCCGTGTCCCAATCTATACAATTTTGGTAAACGCAATTTCATTATTCAACCCTTTCAAAATAAAATTATCTTCCAAACCGTTGATAATCCAGGTTTCGATATTCGCTGCTTTGGCAATTGCCGCCGAATCTATTTTGGATTGCATTCCGCCTGTTCCGTGGGAAGATTTGGAATCGCCAATTTCTTTTTCCAATACGCTTAAATCATTCACTAATTCAATGGTTTCAGGAAACTCATTATTGATGGATGCTTTAGTGTATATTCCGTTGGTGTTGGTGGCAATAATCAGGATGTCAACATTCAACAAAACGGCTGTCAATGCGGCCAATTTATCATTGTCGCCAAACTTGATTTCGTCCGTGGCAACGGTGTCATTTTCATTGATAATTGGAATATAACTGTTTTTGACCAAGACGTTTATCGTGTTGACGATGTTCACCTTGGTTTGTTTTTTTTCAAAATCAGAATAGGAAAGCAAACATTGGGAAGTGTGCAAACCCAAATCACTGAAGTTTTCGTGGTAAATCCGCATCAAATGAGGCTGTCCAATAGAAGCCAAGGCTTGTTTGACAAAAACGTCTTTGTCGTGATTGTCGAGTTTCACAAATTGTTTGGCAGCCGCAATGGCACCGGAACTCACGATTATAAACTCGTATTCGTCTTTAAGAGCGGCAATCTGCATTCCAATATCCTCAATCTTTCCTCTCGAAATGTGATTGGTTTCTTTGGTGAGCGTGTTGCTACCGAGCTTTAATAATATTCTTTTTTTTGCCATTATTTATTCAATTACGAATTACAAATTAAAAATTACGAATTTAGAGATTTTTATTGCCCGTAATTCGTAATTTTTAACTCGTAATTGATTTATCTGATTTGTCCTTCGCCGTAAATATACCACTTATTTGTAACAAGGTGTTGCAAACCAATTGGTCCGCGTTGGTGCAATTTGTCCGTGCTTATCGCCAATTCGCCTCCCAAACCAAATTGCCCGCCATCGGTAAATCGAGTCGATGCATTTTGATAAACAGCTGCACAATCTACCTGCTCCATAAATTCTTGGGCAACGGCATCATTGGTCGTGATTATCGAAGCCGAATGTCCGCCACAATATTTATTGATTTTGGCAACAGCTTCTTCGTTGGAATCCACAATTCCAACAACAATTTTATAATTCAAAAACTCTTCGTACCAAATCAAATCCGATTCGATTTGAGGAAGATTTGTTGCTTTTGAAAAACGTTCGTCTCCTAATATTTCAACTTTGTATTTTTGCAATTCAGCTACTAATTTAGCGGCAAAATCTTCCCAATTAGGCAGTTTGGAATCAATCAAAACCTTGTCCAAAGCATTGCAAACGCCGATGTTGGTTGTTTTTCCGTTGATGATGATGTCCATTGCTTTTTGCAAATCGGCTTCTTTGTTGATGTAAACAAAGTTATTGCCGCGACCGCTTACAATAACCGGGCAAGTAGCGTGTTTTTTGGTGAAAGCAATCAATTGTTCGCCACCACGAGGAACAATCAAGTCCACTCTTTGTGTCGGATTTTCCAGGAAAGCCTGGGTTTGAATACGGTCATAATTCAGATATTCCACCCAATCTTTGGAAATATTGTTTTCTTCCAAGGCTTGGTGCCATAGCGAAACGATTTTCAAATTCGATAACAAGGATTCTTTTCCGCCTTTTAGCAAGATTTTGTTTCCAGATTTGAATGCGATTCCACCCGCTTCAACCGTTACGTCAGGTCTGGATTCATAAATGATCATTATTGTCCCAAAAGCCGCTGTTTTGTTGGTGATTTTAAGACCGTTGTCGTGTACAAAATGGAATCTTTCCACTCCAACGGGATCTTCCTGGCTTGCCAATTGTTGCATCGACAAAATCATTGCATCAACTTTGGCATCATCCACCAACAAGCGTTTTTCCATAGCCAAATCATCACCGGAATAATTGCTCATATCCTGCTGATTAATACTTTTAAGATTGGCTCTTTCTTGTTCCAAAAGTTCAGCCATTCGGCTTAAAACAGCATTTCTTTTTTCTATGGATAATAATGTGTTCATTTTTATAAAATTATAATCTTTGTCAAAGTTCAAAACTTTGACAAATATTTATTGATTTTTATGATTTTAATTCAGCCAGCGATTCTTGTAATGCTACAATAAAAGTATCAATAGCATCAGTGGTAATGGTCAACGGAGGAAGAATTCTCAATAGATTTTTATTGTTGGCTCCACCTGTAAATATATGTTTTTCAATGATCATTTTCTTTCTCAAAGCACTCACGTCAAAATCAAATTCAACGCCCAGCATCAATCCTTTTCCTTTCACTTTTGTGATTTCAGGAATGGCTTTGATGGCTTCAAAAAAGTATTCGGATACTTTGTTCGTGTTTTCGATTAAGTTTTGTTTTTCCATCACATCCAAAACGGCAATACCGGCAGCACAAGCCAAATGGCTTCCACCAAAAGTAGTTCCTAATAATCCGTAACTTGCTTTGAATTTTGGTGAAATCAAAACCCCGCCAATCGGGAAACCGTTCCCCATTCCTTTGGCAGTGGTTACGATATCAGGATTGATTCCGTGGTGTTGGAAAGCAAAGAATTTTCCGCTTCTTCCGTAACCCGATTGTACTTCGTCTAAGATTAAAACGACATCATTGGCTTTACAGACTTTTTCCAAAGCTTGAAAGAATTCGGTTGTTCCTTGGTCTAAACCACCAACTCCCTGAATAGGCTCGATGATTACGGCGCAAACATCTCCTTTTTTCAATTCTGCTTCCACCAATTCAATTTCGTTCAAAGGCAGGAAAGTAACGACTTGTTGCGCGTTTAATGGAGCAACAATTTTTTTGTTATCGGTAACTGCAACAGCAGCCGAAGTTCTTCCGTGGAAAGAGTTGTCAAAAGCAATTACTCTTGATTTTCCGTTGTGGAAAGAAGCCAGTTTCAAAGCATTTTCATTGGCTTCAGCTCCAGAACTGCATAAAAACAGACTGAAATCAGTTAAGCCAGAAGCTTTTCCTAGTTTTTCAGCCAATTCTACCTGCAATGGATTTTGGATGGCATTCGAGTAGAAACTCAAATTATCCAATTGTGCTTTTACTTTGGCCACATAATCCGGTTGGGTGTGACCGATAGAAATTACTCCGTGACCAGAGTATAAGTCTAAATATTCGATTCCTTTATCGTCTGTAATGGTGCAGTCTAATGCTTTTACAGGCGTAATAGGGTATAATGGGTAAACGTCAAATAAGTTCATTTTGTTTTTTTGTTTAATTGGTTATTTGCTTATTCGGTTAATCGATTAAACGATTCACCGATTAAACTTTTTTAGAATCCGCTTGGTTTCAGGTGCAACCCTGTAGTTTCTTCAAGTCCAAACATCAAATTCATATTTTGGATCGCTTGTCCTGAAGCACCTTTTACTAAATTATCGATTACCGAAGTAATCAAAATCCGGTTTCCTTTTTTCATTAAACTGATGATACATTTGTTCGTTTGCACCACTTGTTTCATATTTATGTCGGTAGTAGTAACGGTTACGAAGGGTTGGTCAGCATAAAAAGCTTCGTATTTGGCAACCAAATCTTCTAAACTTTCTTCTGTCTTAGTATATAAAGTGGCAAAAATTCCTCTGGTAAAATCGCCTCTGTTGGGAACAAAAATCAATTCATCGCTATAATCCTCTTGCAACTGATTCACGCTTTGGTTGATTTCTCCCAAATGTTGGTGATTGAAAGCTTTGTAATGTGACATATTGTTGTTTCTCCAGCTAAAATGCGATGTAGCTGCCAAACCAACTCCAGCTCCGGTACTTCCTGTTGTGGCATTGATATGCACATCGTCATTCAACAATCCGTGGGAAGCCAATGGTAATAATGCCAATTGAATGGCTGTTGCAAAACAACCCGGATTGGCGATATATTGTGCTTTTTTAATGTCGGTTTTATTCAATTCCGGCAAGCCGTAAACAAAAGATTTTCCGTTGAAATCTTTGTCTTTTATCAACCTGAAATCATTTCCTAAATCGATGATTTTGGTTTGGGCTGAAAATTGATTGCTCTCCAAAAAGGATATTGATTTTCCGTGTCCTAAACACAAGAAAACAACATCCACATTTGGATTAACGGTGTCGGTAAAATTCATTTCGATATCACCCAGCAAATCGTGGTGCGCAATCGAAAGAGGTTTTCCTGCATTGGTCGTGCTGTAAACAAAATCCAATTTGGCATTGGGGTGAAACATCAATATTCTGATTAATTCCCCAGCCGTGTAACCTGAACCGCCAATTATACCTATTGAAATCATAATTATTTTAGATTTTAGATTTTAGATTTTAGAAGTAAGGTATTCCTACCAAATCTGAAATCTAAAATTGTCAATTTATTTACTCGTAAGTTTCATTGTTTACCGATGAAAATATGTTTTGGGCATTACCCAAAATTTTGATAAATCCTTTGGCATCGTCTGATGTCCAGGCATTGTTCATTTCTCCGTATTGTCCAAAACCGGTGTTCATCAAATCATTTTTAGATTCGATTCCGTCCAATGAAAAGTGGTATGGTTTCAAAGAAACGGTCACGGTTCCGTTTACTGTTTTTTGAGTGTCTTCTAGGAAAGTTTCGATGTTACGCATTACAGGATCCAAAAATTGACCTTCGTGAAATAACATTCCGTACCAGTTTCCTAGTTGTTCTTTCCAGTATTGTTGCCATTTTCCAAGCGTGTGTTTCTCCAACAAATGGTGTGCTTTGATTATGATTAAAGGTGCAGCAGCTTCAAAACCAACTCTTCCTTTGATTCCGATAATCGTATCTCCCACGTGAATATCTCTACCAATGGCATAAGCACTGGCCAGTTTTTCAAGAACTACAATATTGTTTGAAGGTTTGTCAGCCACACCGTTTACGGCAACTAATTCACCTTTAAGGAATTCTAAAGTTACTTTCTCTTCGCCTTCTTTTTGCAATTGTGATGGGTACGCTTCGCTTGGCAATGGTTGACTTGAAGTCAAAGTTTCTTTTCCTCCAACGCTTGTTCCCCAAAGTCCTTTGTTGATAGAGTATTGTGCTTTTTCCCAAGAATAGTGTACACCGTTTTTGGCCAAATAATCTACTTCTTCCTGACGAGATAATTTCAAGTCACGAATAGGAGTGATGATTTCAATTTCGGGAGCGATAGTTTGGAAAATCAAATCAAAACGGATTTGGTCATTTCCGGCACCGGTACTTCCGTGAGCGATGGCAGTAGCACCAACCGATTTAGCGTATTTAATGGCTTCAATGGCTTGGAAAACACGTTCAGCACTTACCGATAAAGGGTACGTATTGTTTTTCAATACATTTCCATAAATCAAATATTTGATGGCTTTGTCGTAATATTTATCTAAAATGGTAAGGTTGGCGTGTTGAGCGCTTCCCAATTCATAAGCCCTGTCTTCGATTGCTTGCAATTCAGCATCGTCAAATCCTCCTGTATTGATTAATACAGTATGCACTTCGTATCCTTGTTCGTTTTTTAAATATTTTAGACAGTAAGATGTGTCTAATCCTCCGCTATATGCTAATACTACTTTTTTATTTGACATTTTATTTCGATTTTGTGGAGTTTGTAAAGCTCCGATTTCATTTTATTTGAACTGTGTGTTGTTTATTTTTCTTTGTTTTCCAAGAACAAGGCTGCTTTAATTTCTTTCAATCGATTCCAAATTCTCACATTGAAAGGATGTTTGGGCGGATCTTTCGGTTTTTCGGCCGGGTCGTAAAGCATTCCTGTACACAAACACATTTTGTTGTCCTTGCTTTTCAAAATTTCGTAATTGGTACAGGTTTGACATCCTTTCCAAAAACTAGGGTCGCTCGTCAATTCCGAGAAAGGAACTGGTTTGTACCCCAAATCGGAATTGATTTTCATTACGGCCAGACCGGTCGTGATACCAAAAACTTTGGCTCCCGGATATTTTTTCAAGGAATAATTGAAAACGAAGGTTTTTATCTTTTTGGCCAAACCGTGATTCCTGAAATCAGGATGCACAATCAATCCAGAGTGGGCGACATACTGGCCGTGTTGCCAGCTTTCGATGTAACAGAAACCGGCAAAAACACCATTTTTGTCCAAGGCAATAACGGCATCACCGGCTTTCATCTTTTTGTGGATGTATTCCGGTGTTCTTTTTGCAATTCCAGTACCTCTTAATAAAGCCGAAGATTCTATAGTGTCGCAAATTTCTTGCGCATATTTATAATGTTCTTCCGTTGCTATAACTATGGATATTTTCATTTCAAAAATTAAAGTTTGGGTTAAAAAATAAAAAATTCATTGATTCCGAAAAACTGTTCTTGATCGAGTTTTTCGTTGCGTAAGTGCCATAAAAAATCACCCCTAAAATCAGGCTACAGGATAAAAAAATGAAAGAAATGATGTTTTCAGGATGAAATAATCCGATGGATGATACTAATAATTTCAAAATGACAAAAATGAAAAATGGATAAATACAACGAAACACGGCCGGAGCTTTATATTACAGCATCCGTACTTCGGGCGAAGCGGTTGGGTTGTTTATCCGTGAAAGAGAAATTATATGTATAATTGTTTTTTTCATTGGCGCAAATTTACGATTATTTTATTAACTCGTTCGTTTTTTTTCTTAACAATTTTGGAATTAATTGTTAATTTTTCAAAAACAGCCTTCTTCAAACGGCATCATTTCCGTATTGTGGGTTAATTTCTAAAACTATTTCGGTTGATAAGCTCTTTCAGCTTGATTTTCAAGTCTTCGCCCGTGTCGTAAACCATTTGCTCGTTCGACGGAAAAACAATGGCCCTTTTGTCGAAATACGAATAATAATTGTCGTCCGAGGCACGTTTGTCGCCTTTGCAAGTGGCATAAATATTTTCAAAAACAAACTCACTAACTAGTGGAAACGATTGTATTAATTGATTGCTTCGAAAATCTATATAATCTACTTTTGCCTGAATCTGGCTGGACTTGAATTGCCTAGATTCGAATATTCGTGCCGTCACCTTTATCATATTGTCTACCATTACCACTTTTCCGGTATTGTCTATTACTTCTTTTCCATTGGCGTCCAACAGTCTTTTTTGACCGTCTTTTATTTGTCTTTCCTTGATAAATTCTTTTTCCTTGATTTGTTCTGGCGAAACCAATATGTTCTGGAAACGAATAGTCATTCCGTAATCATAATTGATTCCTTTTTCTTTGTTGCCGTGAAATACGGTCCATTTGTTGTTTAATCCATAGGTGTTGAAGTCCAATAAATCATTTTGCAAACGGATAGGAATAATTTTGTCGGTTTCGTTTTTGGCATTGACAAATACGTAATCGGTTCCTTTGTAATGTGCTTCGTCCATCAAACTAACCACGTTTTTGTAGTTGGGATTGATTTCGTTCAGGTAACTTAAATCGTCGAATGCTTTGCGGAAATTCATTTTGTCCGAAGTGGACAACAAGGATTTGGCATTGGCATACAGATAATCGGACAAGTTGTTTTTGCTGGACACCATTGCGTCATTGTAATTATCGAAAGGGAAAATGGCGTTTCTGCCTTCTTTTAGTAATCTCAAAGGTAGCAATGGTTTTATTTTTTCTTGTCGGTTGTTCAGTTGAATATAAGTATTGTATATTTTTTCGAAATTGTTCGGATTTTTTTCTTTTTCCCAAAGATTGATGGCATTCAAATCGCGTTCTTTGGCTTTGGCGAAAGCCTCTTCCAGCAAATAAACGTAATCTTGGTTTCCTTTTTTGTCTTTGTTGGAACGTAAATTCGATATGGAATTGTTGATGGCTTCGTCATAATTCCCGGAACTCAACAAGTTTTGAGTTTGTTTGACCCCACAGGCAGTTAGTAGTAGAAAAGCGAATATAAAGTAGTGTTTTTTCATCTTTAAATTTTTTTGCGAATTTACAATAATTTTGAACTGTATTTTGAGTTTTTTGTAGGCTAAAATAATGCCAAAAAAAATCCGACACTTTAAATAAATGTCGGATTATATATAAGGTAAAAAAGTTTTTATTTTCTCAAGAAAGGAGGTAGTAATTTAGTTGAAACTTCGCCAAAACCAATTCGGGCACCATTGTTTTTGCAAAATCCTTTTATGATTACAGTATCACCATCGCTGATGAATTTTCGTTCGGTTCCATCGTTGAGGAGTATTGGGGTTTTTCCTCCCCAAGTCAATTCTAGCATTGAGCCAAAACTATCGGGAGTTGGTCCTGAAATAGTTCCTGATCCCATCAAATCACCTGAATTTACTCGGCAACCATTAGAGGTGTGATGGGTTAATTGTTGTATCATCGACCAATAGATGTATTTGAAATTGGTTTTAGAAACAATGGTATTTATTGCTTTTTCCGTTTGGATGGAAACTTCTAAATTGATATCAAAATTGTGTTTTCCTTTTAAAAGTAAATAAGGAAACGGAGCAGGGTCTTGGTTAGGACCTTTTATTCGGAATGGTTCTAAGGCATCCATTGTTACTATCCAAGCTGAGATGGAAGTAGCGAAATTTTTAGCCAAGAAAGGACCAAATGATAATGATTCCCATTTTTGAATGTCACGAGCACTCCAATCGTTCATTAAAACCATGCCAAAAATATAATCTTCGGCTTCGTTAATGGGAATGTTTTCTCCCATAATATTAGCATCGGTAGTAATGAAAGCGGTTTCTAATTCAAAATCAACCATTCTTGATGGCCCAAAAACAGGCGTGGTTTCGCCATTTGGTAGCGATTGAACCATTGGTCTGTGAACTGGGATGCCAGAAGGAATTATGGAGGAACTTCTTCCGTGGTAGCCAACGGGCATGTGAAACCAATTCAGTGGTAAGGCCTTTTCGGGATTATTAATTATTTTACCTATATTGATAGCATGTTCTTTGCTGGTGTAAAAATCAGTATAATCGCCAATTAAAACGGGCAATTGCATTTCGATGTCCTTTACATCAAAAATTACAATTTCTCTATGTTCTTTATTATCTCTAAGTTTTGGATTGGTTTCGTCAAACAATTCAGCCAAGCGATTTCGAACCAATCTCCAAGTTTTTTTTCCGTCCGAAATAAAATCATTTAAGGTGTCTTGCATGAACATATCATCGGTCAATTCGATTCCTTCAAAATAATTTAATTGCTGCAAAGCCCCCATATCTATGGCACAATCGCCTATTCGAGTGCCAATTGTAATCACGTCGTCTTTTGTAATAAAAACCCCAAATGGAATGTTTTGAATAGGGAAATCACTGTCGGCAGGAACTTCTATCCAAGATTTTCTGTTTGTATTATTAGCTGATATTGGCATACGATTGTTAATTATATTGTTAAGAATTACTCATCAAATATATCATAATCTTACTATTTACCAAACGTTTTTTTGTATTTTTGCGCCAAATTAACTAAAAACAAAGAAATGCAACGCGACAAACAAATTTTTAGCCTTATTTTAGAGGAACAAGAAAGACAAATTCACGGATTAGAACTTATCGCTTCTGAGAATTTTGTAAGTGACGAAGTAATGGAAGCAGCTGGTTCTGTTTTGACTAATAAATATGCCGAGGGATATCCTGGCAAAAGATATTATGGAGGTTGCGAAGTGGTTGATGTTATCGAACAAATTGCAATTGATAGAGCTAAAGAATTATTTGGTGCCGAATATGCCAATGTACAGCCTCACTCTGGTTCTCAAGCGAATGCTTCGGTATTTCATGCTTGTTTGAAACCAGGAGACAAAATATTAGGATTTGATTTATCTCATGGAGGACATTTGACTCACGGTTCACCTGTTAACTTTTCGGGACGTGTTTATAATCCAGTATTTTATGGTGTAGATAAAGAAACTGGACGATTGGATTATGATAAAATTCAAGAAATTGCTACCAAAGAGCAGCCAAAACTAATTATTGCAGGAGCTTCTGCTTATTCTCGTGATATGGATTTTGAGCGTTTCAGAGTCATTGCTGATTCTGTTGGAGCTATTTTATTTGCCGATATTTCTCATCCTGCTGGTTTAATTGCCAAAGGTTTGATGAATGACCCAATTCCACATTGTCATATTGTTTCTACCACTACACACAAAACTTTGCGTGGACCAAGAGGTGGTTTGATTTTGATGGGTAAAGATTTTCCAAATCCAATGGGTTTGACTACTCCAAAAGGCGAAATCAGAATGATGTCTTCTTTATTGGATTTAGCTGTTTTTCCAGGAAATCAAGGTGGTCCTTTGATGCACATTATTGCTGCAAAAGCCGTAGCTTTTGGTGAAGCTTTGAGCGATGAGTTCTTTAGATATGCTTTGCAATTGCAAAAGAATGCCAACGCTATGGCCGATGCTTTTGTAAAAAGAGGCTATGATATTATTTCAGGAGGAACAGACAATCATATGATGTTGATTGATTTGAGAAATAAAGGTATTTCAGGAAAAGATGCTGAAAACGCTTTGGTAAAAGCAGAAATCACTGTAAATAAAAATATGGTTCCATTTGATGATAAATCACCATTTGTAACTTCTGGAATTCGTGTTGGAACTGCTGCTATCACCACTCGTGGATTGGTCGAAGAAGATATGGAAACCATTGTAGCAATGATTGATAAAGTTTTATCGGATCATACTAACGAAGCTGTTATTGAAGCAGTAGCTGAGGAAGTAAACGAAATGATGAGCGAAAGAGCCATATTCGTTTTCTAATTAGAACTTTTTTAAAATTTAAATTTCACTAATTTTCACCATTATATTCGGTGTTAATTAGTGAAATTTGTGTTTTATAGCCTAAAATAATCCAAAAAAAAATCCGACACTTTTGGTAAAATGTCGGATGATGAAGGAGTGAAAAAAATTATCTCAAAATTTATTAAATTAAACAGTCGTCATTAGTTAAATATCTTTAAAATCTGTTTCGTTAATTGTTATGCTTTGAATAGTAAGTGTTTCAACATTAGATGCTGGAAATGTATAAGTTGCCACTTGTTTAATTCCGTTTGATTTCATTCTATTTATGTATAATTTTTGTGGGCTATATTTAGCAATGTAAATCCTTCTAATAACTTGGTTGTTCGAAACAATATCATTGGAATTGTTATTGGGGTTAAAAGTCGTTTCGTGATAAACTTGAAATGGAAAATTAGAAACATTATTTAAGTTTATTGTTACATCGCAAGGGTATAACTTTATTAGTTGATTGTAATTGAAAATAAAAGGACTGCCAATTGTAGTGATACGCTCGGAATGGCAACAATTCGAATACTTTTGTTCGCTAATTGGAGATGGCTGTATTTCTATTTGATAAATATTGCCTTTTCCGCTGGTTTTAAAAGTAAAATCATACTCTCCATTTGCATTTGTTTCACTTGAGGTTATATCTTGAATGAAATCAGGAAAATTTCCATATAAACTCCAAGAGCTTGACGTACTTTTATATTCCAACACTTTTAATTTAACATTTGAAATTGGCGAATTATTAAAATCTGTAATTCTACCTGAAATTCTGGTTTCAATTCCCTCGGACATCAAGTCTGCATCGTCTTTTGTGCAACACGTTAATGTAAGTACTATTGCAAATAAAAATATTATATTTTTCATAGGTTGATTTTTTAATAACTTCAAATATAGTTAATTATACTGTTAGTTGGAGAAAAAAAACTTACTTTTTTTACCCCCAAATAGCCTGCGCCCTTAAAGGGTTTGTCGATGAAATATATAAAAAAAATCTGATAATTGTAAAATTGTCGAATAAAAAGATATGTTTTGTTGGTTGTTATTTTAAAAAAAAAGCAATGGTATTATACAAGAATTCTTCGGCTAATAACTTAAAATCATTTGGTATTATTTTGTAATTTTGAAAGATATTTATACAATTAAAATCACTACCGAATGAGAATAGAAACAGAAATGAAATTGGGGTTCAAAGATGTAATGATTAGACCTAAAAGATCTACCTTAAAGAGCCGTTCTCATGTCAGTTTAGAAAGAGAATTCAAATTTTTACATAGCACTACTGCGTGGACAGGAGTTCCTATTATGGCCGCCAATATGGATACTGTAGGAACTTTTGAAATGGCAAAAGCTTTGGCCGAAGACCAACTTTTCACCGCCATCCACAAACATTATTCCGTACAAGAATGGAATGATTTTTTGCGTGATTTAGCACCAGAAATGTATAATTACATCGCCATAAGTACCGGAACCGGAAAAGACGATTCTAAAAAAATAGCTCAAATTTTCGAAGCCAATCCGTTATTGAAATTCATTTGTATTGATGTTGCCAATGGCTATTCGGAACATTTTGTCAATTTTGTGCAGCAAACTCGCAAGCAATATCCCGACAAAGTGATTATTGCTGGAAATGTAGTTACGGGCGAAATGGTTGAGGAATTATTGTTGGCTGGAGCCGATATTATTAAGGTAGGAATTGGTCCCGGTTCAGTTTGTACGACCAGAGTAAAAACAGGGGTAGGTTATCCGCAACTTTCGGCTATTATAGAATGTGCCGATGCGGCTCACGGTCTTGGAGGACAAATTATTAGCGATGGCGGTTGCAAAACTCCAGGTGATGTGGCCAAAGCTTTTGGTGCTGGAGCCGATTTTGTAATGCTAGGAGGAATGCTCGCCGGTCATACCGAAAGTGGTGGTGAAATGGTCGAAATTAATGGCGAAAAATTCAAACAATTTTACGGAATGAGTTCATCGACTGCGATGGATAAATATGTAGGTGGTGTTGCCGAATATAGAGCCAGCGAGGGAAAAACAGTTCAAGTGCCTTTTAGAGGAGATGTTGCAATTACTTTGAAAGATGTTTTGGGTGGTTTGCGAAGTGCTTGTACTTATGTTGGTGCTTCGAGGTTGAAAGAATTGACCAAAAGAACCACATTTATTAGAGTTTCTGAACAGGAAAATACCGTTTATACCAAATAAATGATTAGAATTTTACAAGCTACAATTACCGATATACCTTTAATTCAAGAAATTGCACATAAAACCTGGCCGAATACGTATGGTTCTATTTTATCGCAGGAACAATTGGATTATATGCTGGATTTAATGTATTCCGACGAATCTTTATTGGAACAATTTAAAGTAAAACCCTTGTTTTTCTTGGCTTATGAAGATGATATGTGTTTGGGTTTTACGAGTTGCGAAAACAATTATCTCAATACGAAAGTAACTCGACTTCATAAAATCTATATTTTACCTGAAGCCCAAGGCAAAGGAGTTGGAAATGCATTGATTGAAAAAGTAGTTGGTTTAGCTAAAGAAAATCAATCGGAGGTGGTCTCTTTGAATGTGAATAAATTTAATAAAGCGGTTTCGTTTTACCAAAAAATAGGTTTCGAAATTGCCTCCGAAGAAGATTTAGATATTGGAGATGGTTATTTGATGGAAGATTATAAAATGGAGTTGAAACTATAGCTTTTTTGAAATAGTTTTAAGTTCTAAAATTTTAAGATTCGATTCACAGATTAATTCAGTTTAGTCTGTGAATTTTTTGCAAATAAGCAGTCTTATTTTGTAATTTTTTGATTTACAGACCAAATCTATAAAATGATTTATTATTACTTTTTGATCAATAAACTTGAATAAATGATAAATACTATTAGGGTTTTAGGACTGTTTGTTGTGATTTTTTGAATAAAAAAAATAGACTAAGGACGTTTTTCAGAAGAAAATGAGCAAATTTTGAAAAATAAAAAAAACTATACCGTTATCGTAAATATTACAATTTTCTTTCAAAAACATATAAAAATTTCACATAATAAATTATTGTGACCGTAAAGTTGTTGTATTGTCTGTAAATTAAGTGTGTAATTGATACATTCCTAAAAAATCAGCGAAATACACATTCTATTTACATTTATCGTAAATTTAAACATAGAAAAAAGATAGTTAAAAAAGAAAAACTAAGAAATATAAAAATGGAAAATTTAGTAAAAAGTTTAGAGTTAAAAGTAGGAGTTTGGAAAGATAGTATTAATGTACACGATTTTGTTTTACAAAACCTTAAATCATATGAAGGCGACGCTAGTTTTCTTGTAGGGCCTTCTTATAAAACCACTCAACTTTGGAATGTTTGTAAAGAATCACTTTTGAAAGAAAGACAAAATGATGGTTGTCTTGCCATTGACACCGAAGTTATTTCGAATATTACTTCTTTCGGACCTGGTTATATTCAAAAAGAAAATGAAACTATTGTTGGACTTCAAACCGATGAGCTTTTAAAAAGAGCTATGAAACCTTTTGGAGGAATCAAATTAGTACAATCGGCAGTTGCTGAAAAAGGTTTGAAAGTTTCTGATAGAGTAGTAGATATTTTTAATTACGCCAAAAATCATAATCAAGCCGTTTTTGATGCTTATGATGGCGAAATCAAAACCTTTAGATCTAAACACGTATTAACAGGTTTGCCTGATAATTACGCAAGAGGAAGAATTATTGGTGATTTTAGGAGAGTGGCTCTTTATGGAATTGACAGATTAATTGCAGAGAAGAAATCAGACAAAGGAAAAGTGTCTGGCGATATGACCGATGCTAAAGTTCGTTTGCGTGAAGAAATTGCCGAACAAATTAATGCTTTGCAGGATATGAAAAAAATGGCTCTTTCTTATGGAATTGACATTTCTAAACCTGCAACAAATGCTCAAGAAGCTGTTCAGTTTACATATTTAGGGTATTTGAGTGCTGTTAAGGAACAAGATGGAGCTGCAATGTCTCTTGGAAATGTTTCTTCATTTTTGGATGTTTATATTCAAAACGATATCGAAGCTGGAATCATTGACGAAGAACAAGCTCAAGAATATATAGACCAATTTGTAATGAAATTGCGTTTGGTGCGTCACTTGCGTCCAGGTGCTTATGATGCTATTTTTGGTGGAGATCCAACTTGGGTTACCGAAGCTATCGGAGGTCAATTTCACGATGGTAGAACTAAAGTGACCAAAACATCTTTCCGTTTCTTGCAAACGCTTTATAATTTAGGTGCTTCACCAGAACCTAATTTAACGGTTTTATGGTCTGAAAATTTACCACAAGGGTTCAAAGATTTTTGTGCTCAAGTTTCAATCGACACTTCATCACTTCAATATGAAAATGACGATTTAATGAGAGACAACCGTGGTTCAGACGATTATGGAATTGCTTGTTGCGTTTCTTACCAAGAAATTGGAAAATCAATTCAACATTTTGGTGCTCGTGCCAATTTGCCAAAAGCACTTTTATTGTCATTGAATGGTGGAAGAGAAGAATCAGAAGGTGTTCAAGTAGTAGGAGGAATTTCTGAAATGGATGACGAAGTATTGGATTATGATACTGTAATGAAATCATTCAAGAAAACATTAGCCGAAGTAGCTCGTGTCTATGCAAAATCAATGTATATCATTCATTATATGCACGATAAATATTACTACGAAAGAGCTCAAATGTCATTAATTGATAGTAATCCCAAAATTGATATTGCATATGGTGCTGCCGGAATTTCAATCATTGCCGATTCACTTTCAGCTATTAAATATGCTAAAGTAACTCCAGTTAGAAACGAATTTGGATTGACTACAGATTTCAATATCGAAGGTGATTTTCCAAAATTTGGTAACGATGACGATAGAGTAGATGACATCGCTAAAGAAGTTACTAAGATTTTTATCGATGAGTTGAGAAAACACAAAACCTATAAAAATTCTACACCAACACTTTCCTTGTTGACCATTACATCCAATGTAATGTATGGTTCTAATACTGGTGCAACTCCTGACGGTCGTAAAGCAGGCGAAGCTTTTGCTCCTGGGGCAAATCCAATGCACGGTAGAGACGAAAATGGAGCGATTGCTTCTTTAAACTCAGTGAGTAAATTGAATTATAACGATGCTCAAGATGGAATTTCTTATACTTTTACAATGGTTCCAAAATCATTAGGAAACAATTTAGAAGAGCAAGTTGGTAATTTGACTACTACACTTGATGCTTATTTTGGAAGAAATGCACATCACTTGAATGTGAATGTTCTGAACAAAGAAACCTTGTTAGACGCTTACAATCACCCTGAGAATTATCCTCAATTGACCATCCGTGTTTCTGGTTATGCAGTAAATTTTGTGAGATTGTCAAAAGCACATCAATTAGAAGTGATTAGCAGAACTTTCCATAGCACTATGTAATTGAATTCAATAATTCAAAAAAGCAAAGTGTTTTATAAATTCTATTTCTTTAGTTTTACCTAAAGAAATAGAATTTAATCTTAATCATTCCTAACCTATGTATTTTCCAGAACAAGATACCCATTTATTAAACGAATCTGAAATTGACTTATTAAGAATTCATTCTTTAGAAACCTTCGGAACTCACGATGGTCCCGGAATTCGAATGGTGGTATTTGTTCAAGGTTGCCAATTTAGATGTTTGTATTGTCAAAATCCAGATTCGATAGACATTCACGGCGGAACATTAGTAACTGTCGATGAACTGGTTTCGAAAGCAGTAAAACAAAAGGCTTATTTTGGAAAAAAAGGCGGAGTAACCGTTTCTGGTGGCGAACCTTTGTTGCAAAGAGCCAAATTAATTCACTTCTTCGACCGTTTGCACGAAAACGGAATCAACACTTGTTTGGATTCGAATGGAAGGGTTTTAGACGATCACACCAAAGAACTTTTAGACCGAACCGATTTGTTGCTCTTGGATGTAAAACACATCAATCCCGAATGGCACAAAAAACTCACTAGTTTGAATAATGCTACTACTTTAAAAATTGCAGAACACCGCGAAAGTACTGGCAAACCAATGTGGTTGCGTTATGTTTTTGTTCCCGGTTGGACCGATCAAGAAGAATATTTGCACGAATGGGCGAAACATTTTTCGGGTTATAAAACAATTGAAAGAGTAGAAATTATCCCTTTTCATCAATTGGGAAAACACAAATGGGAGTTGATGAATATGCAATATGCTCTTGCAGAAACGCCTTCGCCAACTACAGAAGCATTAGAAAATGCTAAAGCTATTTTTAGTCAGTATTTAGATAATGTTACTATAAAATAAATTATGACCGTCCGCTAAGCGGACTAATAACTCAAAAAAAAACACAGATGAAACGGATTAGACGGATTTTCGCATATATTATATAAAAATCCGTTTTTATCAGTTTAAATCAGTGTCATCCGTGTTCCATTTTCAAAATTAGTATTGGTTACAGATGATCATAAAATAATTCAAATTACACCGCATTTAAGAAATTAGAATAATGAAAAAGAATAAATATTTAATCGTGTTGGCAGGAATGGTTATGCAACTGTCCATCGGGTCTATTTATGCCTATAGTAAATGGATCGAACCTTTAACCACAGCATTAAATTGGGATGCTCACGACACGAAAACAGGTTTTAGTTTAGCCATTTGCTTTCTAGGATTAACCGCTGCTTTTATGGGCAAATTTGCACAAAAAGTAGGACCGACTAAAGCTGGAATAATTGCAACACTATTTTTAACCATCGGATTATTAGGAACTGCTTATGCTGTGAGTGTTGGTAATATTTACTTATTTTATTTAACATTTGGTGTTTTGCAAGGAATTGGTTTAGGCTTTGGCTACGTAGTTCCTGTTTACACGGTTGTAAAATGGTTTCCAGAAAAACCTGGAATGGCCTCAGGAATTATCATCATGTCTTTTGCTTTAGGATCGTTGTTGGCTTCTTTTTTGATTGGCCCATTAATCGCTTCTATGGGTTTGTCAGGAGCCTTTGAAACACTCGCCGTTGGCTATGGAATTTGTATGTTATTGAGCGCTTTGTATTTGTCCAATCCTGAAATTACAAGCAACGTTCATCACGCTCATATCGATTTGACTCCCAAACAAATCATCACCGACAAACGTTTTATAGCGCTGTGGTTGTTGTTGTTTCTCAATGTTTGCGGCGGAATTGCCATTATCTCAAAAGCGGCAGTTTTGGGCGAAGAAGTAGCAGGAATGTCTGCAGCACAGGCCACGATGTTTGTTGCTATTATTGGTTTATTTAATGGACTTGGACGTTTGTTTTGGTCTAGTATTTCAGATAAAATTGGATGTTGGACTACCTTTATGATTTTTATTGGAATCAATGCTCTTTGTTTTGCTTTGATACCTAGTTTTTCGACTAGTACAATTTCTTTTCAAATATTGACTTATGTTATTATTGCAGGATACGGCGCTGGTTTTGCTACGATGCCTTCTTTTGTGAAAAGCATTTATGGAACTGAAAAATACGGGCAAGTTTTGGGTTATATTCTGACTGCTTGGTCAGCAGCAGCTTTTGCAGGGCCATTATTGTTGGGGATAAGTACTGAAATTACCATTTTTTATTTTTTCGCAGGATTACTAATCATCGCTTTGATTGTTGGAATCTGGCTAAAAGGATTGTTGGTAAAAACGACTTAAAAGTAAATATATTGATTAACAAAAAAAGAGTCTCGCAAATGATGTGAGACTCTTTTTTGATCAAATAACTTTAATAAACCAGTTCCTCTTCTTTTTTAAATTCCGAAACTAATTTTTTCTGCATCTCAAAAGAAACCGATTCATAATGATCGAATTTAGCCGTAAATCGCGCTCTTCCTTGCGTTATGGAACGCAAATCACTGCCAAATTCCTGCATTTCTGCAAAAGGCAGAAAAGCTGTAATCAGCGTAAATTGTCCTTCGGCATCCATACTTTCTACATTGGCTCTATGGGTTTGAATATTACTCATAATTGCACCCGTAAGTTCCTCAGGCGCTTGAATTTTGATATGATAAAATGGTTCTAATAATTGCGGATCAGCTTTGATAAAATTTTCTTTAAAAGCCATCATTCCAGCCGTTTTAAAGGCCAAATCGTTGCTGTCAACTGGGTGCATTTTCCCATCGTACAAAATCACTCGAACATCTCTAACATAAGAACCTGTAAGTGGTCCTTTGGTCATTTTTTCCATAATTCCTTTCAAAATTGAAGGATGAAAACGAGTGTCGATAGCGCCACCCACGATGCAATTGTAATAGATTAATTTTCCGCCCCAAGGCAAATTAATTTCTTCTTTTCCACGAATATTATAGCCTTTCGGTTCGTCCATTCCTTCATACCAAGGTTCTATTTTCATTGCAACTTCGGCAAATTGTCCTGAACCTCCCGATTGTTTTTTATGGCGATAGGTGATTTCGGCACTTTTTTGAATGGTTTCGCGATACGGAATTTTTGGACTGCGAAATTCTACCGATAATTTATATTGTTTTTCTAATTTCCATTTAATGATAGCCAAATGCAATTCGCCGTGGCAATGAATAATGGTTTGATTTAATTCAGGAGAAACTTCGATTCTAATAGTTGGATCTTCTTCGACCAATTGATGTAAAGCCATAGATAATTTTTCTTCTTCCCCTTTTTTTGTGCCTTCAACAGCAATAGAATAAGTCGAATTTGGAAATACGATTGGAGTAATTTCGATGTGTTTTCCTTTTTCGTGAAGCGTGTTGTTGATGTGAGTATCTTTCAATTTTAGAGTCGCTCCAATATCTCCAGCGGTCAATTCATTTACAGGAGTTCGTTTACTTCCTTCTACTTCATACAATTGATTGATGCGTTCGATTTGACCTGTGTTTTCGTTGGTCAATTCATCTCCCACTTTAATTTTACCCGAAAGAACCTTGAAGAAACTTAAGTCGCCAATATGAGGCTCTGAGAGGTTTTTATAAATGAATATGGCAGTTGGAGCGTTTTCGCTGCATTCAATTTCCTTACCGTCAATAGTTTTTTGTTTGGGCATTTCATAAGCCGATGGGCAAACATTGTCAATGAAGCCCATAATTCTACCGCTTCCCATATTTTTCTTGGCAGAAACGCAAAATACTGGAAAAATTTCGTGTTTTATCAACGAATGATGCAAGCCTAATTTCATTTCATCTTCATTCAATTCGCCTTTTTCGAAATAAAGTTCCATCAATGTTTCGTCATTTCCAGCAATAGTTTCTATTAATTCTTGATGCAAACGATTGGCTTTTTCGATTTCATTTTCAGGAATTGGCAGTTTTTCTGGTTTGCCACCATTTTTTGGATATTTGTACAGCACCATATTCAACACATCAACAACAGCATCAAAATTAGCCCCTTGATTCAAGGGATATTGAACCACAACCACGCTTTGTCCAAAATGATCTTTGGCTTCTTGAATGGTTTTGTCAAAGTCCGATTTTTCATTGTCTAATTGATTTACGGCTAATAAAATAGGCAATTTGTAATCATTGGCATATTCCCAAATAATATCAGTTCCCACTTCGACACCCATTGAAGAATTCAAAAGCATTAAACCACAATCGGCTACACGCATCGCACCAATAATTTCACCAGCAAAATCATCGTATCCAGGAGTGTCTAAAAGGTTTATTTTGTAACCTCTCCATTTTGTATTGACTAATTTTGAGAAAAAAGATTTACCTTTTTCATGTTCAATTTCCGAATAATCCGCTACTGTATTTTTTTCCAGAATTGAACCTCTTCGATTGATTAATCCAGCTTCAAATAACATCGATTCAATCAGAGTCGTCTTGCCACTTCCGGTATGCCCAACTAGAACAACATTTTTAATGTGTTTGATATCAAAATTTGCCATATCTCTTTGATTTAAATTAGATTAGAGTATCAAATTTCAAAAAAAAAAATTATTTCGAATATGATTTATATCATATTTTATATAGTATAAAAAAGCTATTTTTTGGAAGAAAATATTTATTTGTGAAGCACCGATTTTGAGATGGTATTGGTTTCGTATTTTAATCTATTAAAAGTACTAAATTCTCTGATTCGTACTTTAAAAATATAGATAAATTTGAAGATGATGGTTTAAAGGAAATGGTATAAAGAATCGAGGAATTTAAGTCACAATAATATCGTGCTTGTATAGTAGTCCTTTTACTTCGTTCAATGAAAAAACGGCTTTTTTTATTTTTGTTTTCGATGGGTCGATAGTATAATTATAACTCGTTTTGAAATTGACTTTATTGGCATTAGCTTTCATAAATTCTGAACGATAGAGGTCACAATTATCAAAAACGACTTCGGTCAAATCGGCACTCATAAAATCTACGGCAATAATACTACAATCGACAAAAGTAGTTCCTTTAATTTTTAGTGTATAAAATTTAGAAAAATCCAGTACACATTCCTTGAAATGGACTTCAAAAATGAGTTTGTCACACATTGCAAAATTGACGTCTTCCATTTTGCATCTGTTGAACAAAACGGTTCTAAGGGCAACATGATTGATTTTGGCTCCACTAAAAAGGCAATCGTTAAAAGTGCAATCAATAAAAACAACTCCAATAAAATTACAGTTCGAGAAATCACAGTGGTTAAAAGTGCAGCATTCAAATTCCTTTAAATTGACTTCTTGTTCATCATAAACGAGATGGTTGTATTCGATGTCAAGAAAATAATTGCTCATAAATGAATTCTGAAATAGTTTGAGTATTGTCGCAGGCGGCAAATCTATACAAAAAATATAGAATTTTGTTACTGTTTTTAATCATTTGTAACTTTAGCATTTTGGGATTATTTTGTTCAAATTCTAAAATTTGTTGGTTAAAAAAAACAGTTTTTCATTCGATTATTAATCAAATTTCTAAGACTTAAATCCTTATTTTTGCATTCAACAGAAAAATTTTATGCAGAAATACATCGACCAACTTAATGAAGCCCAACGCGAACCCGTACTACAAAAAGACGGGCCAATGATTATTATTGCTGGTGCAGGCTCTGGAAAAACTCGTGTACTAACCATTCGAATTGCTTATTTGATGAGTCAAGGAATCGATGCTTTTAGTATTTTGTCGTTGACGTTTACCAACAAAGCGGCACGTGAAATGAAAAAGCGTATTTCCGATATTGTAGGTTCCAATGAGGCCAAGAATCTTTGGATGGGAACTTTTCACTCTGTTTTTGCTCGAATTCTACGTTCTGAAGCCGATAAATTAGGTTATCCTTCTAACTTTACCATTTATGATTCTCAGGATTCTGTTAGAGCGATTTCGGGCATTATCAAGGAAATGCAATTGGATCGCGATGTTTATAAACCCAAACAGGTTTTAGGTAGAATTTCCTCTTATAAAAATAGCTTGATTACCGTAAAAGCTTATTTCAACAATCCCGAATTGCAAGAGCAAGATGCTATGAGCAAAAAACCTCGTTTGGGCGAAATTTATCAAAATTATGTCGATCGTTGTTTCAAAGCGGGTGCAATGGATTTTGATGATTTATTGTTGAAAACCAATGAATTGTTGACTCGTTTTCCAGAAGTTTTGGCCAAATACCAAAACCGTTTTCGTTATATTTTGGTCGATGAGTACCAAGATACTAATCATTCGCAGTATTTGATTGTGAGAGCTTTGTCGGATAAATTTCAAAATATTTGTGTGGTAGGGGATGATGCCCAAAGTATTTATGCTTTTCGTGGCGCCAATATCAACAACATCCTGAATTTCCAAAAAGATTATGATGGCGTGAAAACTTTTCGATTGGAACAAAATTATCGCTCGACCAAAAATATTGTGGAAGCCGCCAACACGATTATCGACAAGAACAAAACCAAGCTGGATAAAGTGGTTTGGACGGCCAATGATTTTGGACCTAAAATAAAAGTCCATCGCAGTTTGACCGATGCCGAAGAAGGACGTTTCGTTGCCAGCACGATTTTCGAGCAAAAGATGCAACATCAAATGATGAATGGGCAATTTGCTATTTTGTATCGTACCAATGCGCAATCCCGTGCGATGGAGGATGCGCTCAGAAAAAGAGATATTCCGTACCGAATTTATGGTGGTTTGTCGTTTTACCAAAGAAAAGAAATCAAGGATGTTTTGTGTTATTTGCGATTGGTTTTGAATCCAAAAGACGAGGAAGCCTTGGTTCGGGTAATCAATTATCCGCACAGAGGAATAGGGGATACCACAGTCGAAAAATTGACCGTAGCCGCCAATCACTACAAACGTTCCATATTTGAAGTGATGAAAAACATTGATAAAATCGACTTGAAATTGAACTCGGGAACCAAGCAAAAACTGCAAGATTTTGTGATGATGATCGAGAGTTTCCAGGTCATTAACGAAAATCAGGATGCTTTTTATATCACCGACCACGTGGCTAAAAAAACGGGATTGGTTCAAGAATTAAAGAAAGATGCCACGCCGGAAGGAATGGCAAAAATCCAGAATATCGAAGAATTACTCAACGGTATCAAGGATTTTACAGAGGGTCAAAGAGAAATTGACGGAGCTCGTGGCGCTTTGTCCGAATTTATGGAAGACGTGGCTCTAGCAACTGATTTGGACAAAGACACCAGCGATGAAGACCGCGTGGCGTTGATGACTATTCACTTGGCCAAAGGATTAGAATTTCCACACGTTTTTGTGGTGGGAATGGAGGAAGATTTGTTTCCAAGTGCGATGAGTATGAGTACAAGAAGCGAACTCGAAGAAGAACGCCGTTTGTTTTATGTGGCCTTGACCAGAGCAGAACATCAAGCGTATTTAACGTATTCGCAATCGCGCTATCGTTGGGGAAAACTGACCGATAGCGAACCATCCCGTTTTATTGAAGAAATAGATGGTCAATATTTGGAATACCTGACTCCAGTTGAAAATAATTACCGCTACAAACCAATGATTGACAGCGATATTTTTGGCGATGTGGATAAATCGAAATTGCGTTTAGCAAAACCCGTCGCGGGAACGCCGCCAAGTTATGTTACTAATAACGAACCTAAACCAGACCTCAATATTCGGAAACTGAAACCCGTTTCAAGCAACCCGTCTTCGGGAGCTGCCAATTTGTTTGACAATAAATTGGTTGCTGGAAATATCGTGATGCACGAACGTTTTGGCAAAGGCGAAGTATTAAATTTGGAAGGCGTTGGAGCAGACAAAAAAGCCGAAATCAAGTTTGAAGTGGGCGGCATCAAGAAATTGTTGTTGCGTTTTGCTAAATTGGATGTGATAGGGTAAAATAGAACAAAGAAAATAGATGCAAGATAAAAGACTTTTAAAACAAATTAATTTTATTGAAATATACCAGATTATTGGAGGTGTAATAGGTTTGTTGATTACATCTTATTTGTTTTTTACCACTAATTTATCTGAAAGTCAAAATTGGATGGGTTATGTTTCAATACTGACTCCATTTTTATTTTTTGGGTTTTGCATCTATTCCGGGATTTTATTGAATAAAAAAAATTACGATTTAGGATTTAAATTTGTCTTTATTTCTTTGATAATGCAGTTAGTTGCTTTTGATGTTTTTGGGTTATTTTATTCCGCAATTAATGGGTTAGGAATTAAATTAACCCTAGATTTGACTAAGGACGTTCTTGTTGGATTTGATTTTCATCCATCTCATTTTTTATTAATGTTCAATTCTGATGATGTTTTTATTGTAAAAATTAATTTAGTATCCATTGCAATGATGTTTTACGTTTCAAAAGTTTTTCAAAAAATAAAATACTAGTCTATTCTCTATTTTCTATACTCTTTATTCTAAAATAAAATGGCACAATTCATAAAAATATACGAAGACAAACCCAGCGAAGCGGCAATTGCCAGAGTCGTGAAGGTTTTGCAAGACGGAGGTTTGGTGATTTATCCAACAGATACCGTTTATGGTTTGGGATGCGATATTACCAACAGTAAGGCTTTGGAACGCATTGCAAGAATTAAGGGGGTTAAATTAGAAAAAGCTAATTTCTCTTTTATTTGTTCCGATTTGAGCAATCTTTCGGATTATGTGAAGCAAATTGATACCGCAACTTTTAAGATTTTAAAAAGAGCTTTGCCTGGACCTTACACCTTTATTTTACCGGGAAATAACAATTTACCCAAAGAATTCAAGAAGAAAAACACGGTCGGAATTCGTATTCCCGATAATTCTATTGCTTTGGAAATCGTTAGACAATTAGGAAATCCAATAGTTTCTACTTCCATTCGGGATGAGGATGAAGTGATTGAATATACCACCGATCCAGAACTTATTTTCGAGAAATGGCAAAATCTTGTCGATATGGTTATTGATGGTGGTTATGGCGATAATGTGGCTTCAACTATTGTCGATTTATCTGGATATGAACCTGTTGTAGTACGTGAAGGAAAAGGAGATATTGATATTTTTTAGTACTAAGAGCAATATACAAAAAAACGTCCCGATTTCTCGAGACGTTTTTTATATGCTAAACAAACTGAATACTGCTCACAGGATACTGAACACTAATTACTATTGTTGTTTTTTCATTTCTTTCTCAACCATTTCATAAAATTGGTCAATTTTAGGCAAAACATAAATACGAGTTCTTCTGTTTTTTGCTCTGTTTTCGGGAGTATCATTAGCAACTAAGGGTACAAATGAACTTCTACCTGCTGCGATCAATTGAGCTGGATTCACACCCAATTGCTCAGACAATACGCGGATGATAGAGGTTGAACGCTTAACACTCAAATCCCAGTTGTCAACAAGATCACCTTTTCCGTTATAAGGAATATTGTCGGTATGACCTTCTACCATACATTCAAAATCAGGTTTGTCATTTACCACTTTAGCAACTTTTTCTAAAACTCCTTTTGCTTTGTCAGTTACGTTATAGCTACCGCTTTTGAACAACATTTTATCAGAAATAGAAATGAAAACCACTCCTTTATCTACGTTAATTTCGATATCCTCGTCATTCAATCCTACAACTGATTTCAAACTAGTAACAACGGCAAGTGTAACACTGTCTTTTTTAGTTAAAGCATCTTGCATTCTGCTAATTTTTAAATCTTTTTCTTTGATTGATTCCAATGCTTTTTCAATGTTTTCAGCACCTTTTGTTGTCAAAACAGTCATGTCTTTAGACTGAGAAATTAAATGTGTGTTTTGCTCTCTTAATCCATCAACACTGGCTTTAAGACCTGCTTTCTCTTCTAAACAAGAGTTCAGTTTTACAGTGCAAGTATTTAATAAGTCTTGTGTTTCTTTGTTTTTAGCTTCTAAAGCAGCATATTGTTTCTTAGAAACGCAAGAAGTTAAAAGCATCATTACCGATAAGGTTAAAACAATTTTTTTCATAAATGATAAAATTTTAATTAAACATTAATTACAAAGTTAGTTTTTTGAATTTAGAATTCGGGTATAAATCTTTGTTAAAATCATTTTTCAAAAATGGTGCCAGCTTTAACGTAATATTGAAATACAATACTCTCTGTTTTATAGTATTTTGCAGATTGGAATGCATCTCTTTTTTTATAATGTTCAGTAACAAGTGAATAAAAGGAGAAATGAGCTTTCAGAATTGCTAATAAATGTTTAAATTTTCCTTGAAATAAAAATTGTATTCCTGCAATTCCATCCAAAACCAGACGGCAGAAAATTACGGGAATTAATTTTTTATTGGGAAGGTTTTTCAGCAACATCAACAAAGAATTCCTGAAATTCAGGAACGTTTTCTTTGGATTTCCTTGTTGTAAAGTCGCTCCGCCTACGTGATACACCACCGATTGTGAGTTGAATTTAATAACATGTCCTTTATTGAAGGCGCGCCAACACAAATCAATTTCTTCCTGATGCGCAAAAAAATCGGCATCGAAACCTTGTAATTCCTTGTAAACCGAACTTCTTATAAAAAAACAAGCTCCCGAAGCCCAAAATATTTCCCGATTATCATCATATTGTCCGTTGTCTTTTTCCAAAGTTTCGAAAACACGGCCACGGCAGTAAGGATAGCCATATTTATCTAAAAATCCTCCTGCTGCACCTGCATATTCAAAGTATTCCTTGCGTTTAAAATCCAAAAGTTTGGGTTGGATTATGGCTGTTTTGGGTTCGTTTTCGAAAGTGTCGATGATGGGTTTCAACCAGTTTTCGGTCACTTCAATATCCGAATTGACCAAGGCATAAATCTCGGCATCAATATGTTTTAAAGCTTCGTTATAGCCTTGGGCAAAACCAAAATTACTTTCGTTTACCACTATTTTCACCGTTGGAAAATTCGCTTTTACAAACGCAATAGAATCATCGGTCGAAGCATTGTCGGCGACATAAATATCGGCTTCGGGAGAAAATTCGACAACGGAAGGTAAAAATTGTTCCAATAATTTGGTTCCATTCCAATTGAGGATTACTACGGCTATTTTCATTTATACTTTTTAGATTTACTCTATTTTCTTAATTCTATTTTCTTTTCGTCTATCATCTTTCATCTTTCATCTTTCATCTCTTCTCATAATCCGGCAATTCCCTCAAAAACTCATATTTCTCGTTCTCAAAATCCATTTGGCAAAAGTAATGATTCAAACCATTCGTTACCATCAAATATTGGGCTTTCAAAGTCAGGTTGTAGCGGGCAATTTGGTCAAAAGTGGCCTGTGCGGTTTTAATTTCGGGAGCTTTACATTCTACCAAAACAAAGATGGAACCGTCAGGATTGAAAACCACAATATCGTATCTTTTTCGCAATCCGTTGACGTTCAATACTTTTTCTACATTGATCAAGGATTTGGGGTATTTTTTTTCTTCCAATAAAAATCGAACCACATGTTGACGAACCCATTCTTCGGGAGTGAGAATGATGAATTTTTTCCTGATTTCGTCGAAAATAGACACTTTATTTTCGCTATTTTTGAAGCGAAAAGAATAAGAAGGAAAATTGAGTTGTTGCATAAAACAAAAGTAAGACTTTTAGATAATAGATAAAAGAGAATAGACAAAATGGACGAAGTTTTAAAAATAGTCAACGATATCAAGGCGGGCAACATTAAACCTATTTATTTTTTGATGGGTGAGGAGCCTTATTATATTGACAAATTATCCGATTATATTGAGGACAAAGTATTGTCGGAAGACGAAAAAGGCTTCAACCAAACCGTTTTGTACGGTCGTGATGTGACGATAGAAGATATTGTTTCGACAGCCAAGCGCTATCCAATGATGGCAGAACGACAAGTGGTAATTGTAAAAGAAGCCCAAGATTTGTCAAGAACTATTGATAAAATTGAAAGTTATGCCGAAAATCCAATGAATTCAACGGTTTTGGTTATTTGTTACAAATACAAAACCTTAGATAAACGGAAAAAAGTAACCAAATTATTGGCAAAAAACGGCATCGTTTACGAAAGCAAAAAATTATATGAAAACCAAGTGGGCGATTGGATTAAACGGGTTTTGGCTGGCAAAAAATATTCCATCGAACCCAAAGCCAATGCGATGTTGGTGGAGTTTTTGGGAACCGATTTGAGTAAAATCAATAATGAATTAGAAAAACTGCAAATTATTTTGCCGAAAGGCAGCACGATAACGCCACATCATATTGAGGAAAACATCGGTTTTAGCAAAGACTTTAATGTATTCGAATTGCGAAAAGCCATTGGTGACCGAAACCAATTACGCGCTTACACCATTGCCGATAATTTTGCACAAAACCCAAAAGACAATCCAATTGTAATGACTACGAGTTTGGTTTTTGGTTTCTTTGTACAATTATTAAAATACCACGGATTGAAAGACAAAAATCCCAATAACGTGGCGAAAGTATTGGGTGTTAATCCATTTTTTCTAAAAGATTATGACATTGCACTCAAAAATTATCCGATGCGAAAAGTGAGTCAGATTGTTACCTCTTTGAGAGATGTTGACGTAAAAAGCAAGGGAGTGGGGGCGAATGCTTTGCCACAATCGGATTTGCTGAGAGAAATGCTTTTTAAAATATTTAATTAGCATTTAAATTTTACGATATTTGCACTTCTAAAATAAAAAACAAAAATTATGGGGATGAATAAAAACACTATTTTAGGATGGGCTACCTTAATAATGATTTTAATGGGATTGTTATTGATTGGATTAGGAGCGTTTAGATATGATGATGTAGCTGGATGGGGATTTGCAGCTGTTGGCGTAGGATTTTTGGCCAATGCATGGGTATTTAGTTCGCTGAAAGGAAGGGTTTAAAAATAGTAATTAGTAAATAGTGATAAGTTGTATTTAGAACAACTTTAAACAAATAAAACTTTAAACAAAAAATAATGGCAGACGATAAAAAAGTAATTTTCTCAATGCAAAAATTGAGTAAAACATATCAGGGAGCAGACAAACCTGTTCTTAAAAATATCTATTTGAGTTTCTTTTACGGAGCAAAAATTGGAATTTTGGGACTAAATGGTTCTGGAAAATCATCTCTTTTAAAAATTATTGCAGGAGTTGATAAAAATTACCAAGGCGATGTGGTTTTTCAACCAGGTTATACTGTGGGGTATCTGGAACAAGATCCACAATTAGACGATACCAAAACGGTTCTTGAAATTGTTCAAGAAGGAGTTGCTGAAACAATGGCGGTTTTAGATGAATACAATAAAATAAACGATTTGTTTGGTTTGGAAGAAAACTATTCAGATCCCGATAAAATGGATAAGTTAATGGATCGCCAAGCCGCATTGCAAGACAAAATTGATGCTCTTGGTGCTTGGGAAATCGATACCAAATTAGAAATTGCAATGGATGCTTTGCGTACTCCAGATGGTGATACTCCAATTAAAAATTTATCTGGAGGAGAAAGACGTCGTGTAGCTTTATGTCGATTGTTGTTGCAACAGCCAGATGTTTTACTTTTAGATGAGCCAACGAATCACTTGGATGCAGAAAGCGTGCTTTGGTTAGAACAACATTTGGCACAATATTCTGGAACTGTAATTGCAGTAACTCACGATAGGTACTTCTTGGATAATGTTGCCGGTTGGATTTTGGAATTGGATAGAGGAGAAGGTATTCCTTGGAAAGGAAATTATTCGTCTTGGCTAGATCAAAAATCAAACCGTATGGCTCAGGAAGAAAAAGTAGCTTCTAAACGTAGAAAAACCTTGGAGCGTGAGTTAGAATGGGTTCGTCAAGGAGCGAAAGGGCGTCAAACTAAGCAAAAAGCGCGTTTACAAAATTACGATAAATTGTTGAATGAAGACCAAAAACAATTGGACGAAAACTTGGAAATCTACATTCCAAACGGGCCAAGATTGGGAACTAATGTTATTGAGGCTAAAGGTGTAGCCAAAGCTTTTGGAGACAAATTATTGTATGATAACTTAAATTTCACTTTGCCACAGGCTGGAATTGTTGGAATTATTGGACCAAACGGAGCTGGTAAATCTACCATTTTCAAAATGATTATGGGTGAGGAAAAACCAGATGGAGGTGAATTTTTAATTGGTGATACTGTGAAAATTGCTTACGTAGATCAAGCGCATTCTAATATTGATCCAAACAAATCCATTTGGGAAAACTTTGCTGACGGACAGGAATTGGTGATGATGGGCGGAAAACAAGTAAATTCTCGCGCTTATTTGTCAAGGTTTAACTTCGGTGGCGGAGAACAAAACAAGAAAGTATCGATGCTTTCGGGTGGAGAAAGAAACCGTTTGCACTTAGCAATGACATTAAAAGAAGAAGGAAACGTTCTTTTATTAGATGAGCCAACAAATGATTTGGACGTGAACACCCTTCGAGCATTAGAAGAAGGTTTAGAAAATTTTGCTGGATGTGCTGTAGTGATTTCGCACGACAGATGGTTCTTGGATAGAATTTGTACTCATATTCTAGCCTTCGAAGGTAATTCAGAAGTATATTATTTTGAAGGTGGTTTTTCTGATTATGAAGAAAACAAAAAGAAACGTTTAGGTGGTGATTTAACTCCAAAACGTTTGAAATACAGAAAATTAATTCGAAGTTAAGAACTGGTTTTTTTGAAAATAAAAAGAGGATAACTAATTAGTTATCCTCTTTTTTTAATAATCCTATAATCTTATTTTTTTTTCTTATCGGAATTCATCATAAAGAAAACAGCTGCAATTAAACCAATTATTACTAAACCAAAAACAAAAATCATTATAAATGACCCATTTCCCCATGAATATAGTGGTATATTTCCCATAATTATTTATTATTAAGATTGGTCAAATTTACAGGTATTGTCAATCATTTAATATGATAAATATCATAGTTGGCCATTTTTTATAAAAATTTTGATTTTAGTTCCGGAGTTGGCATCATACAACTTTCTTTTTTGCCGTACCATTTATATCTATTCTTGGCAACGTAATCATAAAGCTGATTGGCAATTGGGGTTGGAATAATTCTGAAAATAGTTCCAAAATGCCAAAATCCACCCAAATTTCGGGCAATTTCAATAGCAGCTTGTGATTTATAATAATAAGCAATTCCTGGTTCATACAGGATAATGCTGTCGATGTTTTTTGGATTAATTCCAATATGATTCAAAATATCTTGACCCAATTCCGATTGCAAAGCCACGAATCGAAACACGTCTTTCTTGTCGTGCCGAATCACGAATTGCACCGCCGAATTGCACAAATTGCAAACGCCGTCAAAGAGAATTATTTTTTTGTTTTTGGGTAAGTTTTGCATTCTGTTTGTTAATTATGTTATTGCTAGGAGCCTAGTAAAATAAAAAATTAGCTCACAGATTTTACGGATTGGACTGATTTACACAGGTTTTTATATAAAAATAGATTTATAAAATCCGTATTTTATCCGTCGCATCTGTGTCATCCGTGTTCCATTTTTTAACTCAATGACTCTTATTTTTTCACCGCTTCCACCAATTCCAATTCCTCCAAACTCACTTTCGAAGTGAATAAGCCATAATTAACCACAGCTTTGTTTTTCTCGATTTTGTCAATGCTTCCCACCGCTTTTCCGTCCATCATTCTCACTCGGTCGCCTACTTTTAGGATGGGTTTTGGTTTTTCGATAACAGGTTTGAGTTTCTTTTCCTTTTTCTCGATTCTAATTTCTTCGACCTTGATTTCGACTTCCTTGATGATTTCTTTTTTCTTTTCGATAATGGCTTTGGCCACTTTTGGCGTCGTTTTTTTGCGTTTCGAATTTTCGATTTCGACCAATTTTATAAATTCGCCAATCAAGTCTTTCTTGTTTTTGTTGTTGAAATATTTCTCGGCAATATCTTCTATTTTCTGGCCGATGTAAATGGTTTTTTGGTTGCTGTCATACAATTCCTGATAGCTTTCCAGTTTTTGCTTTATTTTCAGGTTGATGTTTTCCATTTTCTTGCCTTCCTCACGAGCTCGAGTTTCTTCTTCTTTCAAATTGATGGAAGTTTTTTCCAATTTGGAACGTTCTTTTTGGAGCGTGGCAATGGTTTTGTCAAATCGCACTTTTCCCACTTCGATTTTCTTTTTCGCCCGATTGATTAATCCATACGGAATTCCGTTTTTCAAGGCGACTTCAAAGGTGAAAGAACTTCCAGCTTGTCCCAAAACCAATTTATACATTGGTTCTAACGTTTTTTCGTCGAATAACATATTGGCATTGGTGGCAAAAGGCAATTCGTTCGCCAGAATTTTTAGGTTCGAATAATGCGTGGTAATAATTCCAAAAGCTTCCCGATGGTAGAATTCTTCCAAGAAAATTTCAGCCAAAGCACCACCTAATTCTGGATCAGAACCCGTTCCGAATTCATCAATCAAGAACATTGTTTTCTTGTTGCATTTCTTCAAGAAGTAGTTCATATTCTTCAATCGGTAACTGTAGGTACTCAAATGATTTTCAATAGATTGATTGTCGCCAATATCGGTTAGGATTCTATCGAATAAAAAGGTTTCGCTGCGTTCGTGCACGGGAATCAACATCCCAGATTGCAACATCAATTGCAATAATCCAACAGTTTTTAGAGATATGGTTTTTCCCCCAGCATTAGGTCCAGAAATTACGATGATGCGGTTTTCTTGACTCAATTCGATGGTTTGCGGATGCGTGATTTCGTTTTTCTGTTTGTTGTTCAAATACAAAATAGGATGGAAAGCATCCCTAAAAAACAATCGTCTATCTTCGGTAATTGTTGGCAAAATTCCATTGATTCGATTGGCATATTTTGCTTTGGCAGCCACCACGTCAATATCACTCAAGAAATCTTGGTATTGGATTAGCAAAGGCAAAAACGGACGAATCTGATTCGATAATTGCTTCAGAATTCGAGTGATTTCTTCTTTCTCTTCGTATTCTAAATTGCTCAATTCTCGGGAATATCTCAGGGTGGCTTCCGGTTCGATATAAGCGATACTTCCTGTTTTTGAACTACCCAAAATAGAGCCTTTTACTTTTCGGCGATACATTGCCAAAACGGCTAAAACCCTACGATTTTGAACAAAACTTTCCTTGATATCGTCCAAATAACCCAAAGAATTGTATTGTGTCAAAGCCACTCCAAAACTCTGATTGACTTTGCCGCGAACGAGATTCATACTTTTGCGAATTTCTGATAATTGCGGAGAAGCATTGTCTCGAATCTCTCCATATTTATCGACCACAACATCAATCAAACTGCTAATTTCCTTGGTGATTTGAATTTCGGAGGCTTTTCTATTTAAATAAGGATAATAATCATCGAATTTTTTTAGGAAATTCAACAAGAAATTCGTGGTATCCGAAATGGTGGCAATTTTTCGGAATCCACCTACTTCCAGAAAGCTGTCTTCAATGGCCAAAAACTTGATTTCATACGTAATTGCATCAAATCCGTGATTGGGAATCGCATTGTTGTTTTGGAAAGACGAAACATATTCCGAGGTTTGCATCAAGGCATTTATCAAGGTTTCCTTGTCCCGGAAAGGAGTGATTTCGAGTGCTTTTTGCTTGCCAATATCAGTATTACAAATCTCCGAAATGGTTTCGAGAACGGTTGGAAATTGTAAATCTTGAAGCGTTTTTTGGGTAATGGATATCATTTAATTCTTGAATTCTTTTAGTTACAAAAATAGGATTATTTCAAAGAGAAACATAATGTTTATTTCACAGAGATTCACAAAGGCAAAAACTCAAAGTCACACAAAACTTTCAAATTTTTTTTGTGTATCTCTGTGTGTTCTTCGTGTATCTTTGTGAAATAACTTTTGAATATGCAACCCAACCTCAATCCTTCTTGGCAGACTATTTTATCGGACGAAATCCAGAAATCTTATTTCCAGGATTTGATGAATTCGGTTGATGAAGAATACCAAAACTACACTTGTTTTCCTCCAAAAGAACTGCTATTTGCCGCTTTTGATTATTGTTCGTTCCAAGATTTGAAAGTCGTCATTATTGGTCAAGATCCGTATCACGGAGTTAATGAGGCGAATGGTTTGTGTTTTTCGGTGAATGATGGAATCAAAATCCCGCCATCTTTACGCAATATTTTCAGGGAAATGAACGATGATTTGGGTACTATTTTCTTTCCTAATTCAGGAAATTTAGAACCTTGGGCAAAACAAGGAATTTTACTTTTGAACGCAGCTCTTTCAGTTCGAATGGATGCTCCCAACAGTCACAAACATTTGAAATGGAGTGCTTTTACAGATGCTATAATCCAGAAAATTTCAGACGAAAAAGAGAATGTTGTTTTTTTACTTTGGGGTGCTTTTGCCCAAAAAAAGGGAGCTAAAATTGACCGAGCCAAACACCTCGTTTTGGAATCTGGACATCCTTCATTTGCAAGTGTTCACAAAAAATGGTTTGGCAACAAGCATTTTAGCCTAACAAATTTATATTTGGAAGAAAAAGGAATAGTACCTATTGAATGGAATTTTTAACCAATTAAAGATGAAAAGTATTCGAGTTTTTATCCTAATTGCATTAGTTTTTTTGGAGTTCGGATGTTCTACAACAAAGAAAAACATCCTGCAAGAAACTTTGGCTTCGGATAATCTGAAGATTAAAAACGTGATGTCAAATCCTGAAGCTTTCGAACTTCAAATTATTTATACTCAGATTATTCGAGATAAAAAAAATAAAGTGAGTTTCAAAGATTTCACTTATCGTCTGAATGCTAAGAATTACTTTTATCCAGCGAGTACCATCAAATTTCCAATTGCGATTTTGGCTTTAGAAAAGTTGAATACGATTGAAAATACTTCAAAAGACTCGCAATATACGATTGAAGGAAATCCCGAAAAACTTCAGTTTTCGAAAGAAATTTCGAAAGTTTTTGCCGTTAGTGACAACGAAGCCAGTACTAATTTATTGGAGTTTTTAGGTTTCGATTCTGTGAACGAAAGTATGAAAGCCAAGGGATTGCAACCGTTTAGACTTTCCCACCGCGTTTCGGGTTCTGATCCAAGGAGTTTGGCAACAAAACCAATACTACTTTATAAAAATGATGGATCAAAGCTCCAAATTCCAGCTGTTTCAAGCCAACCTTCCATTCCTTTGAATTTAAAAAACATCAAAAAAGGAATTGGTTATATTAAAAACGATTCGTTGGTGAATGGTTCTTTTGATTTTTCGAGTAAGAATTATTATCCTTTGGAAACACTTCACAATACAATGAAAAGAATTGTATTTCCTGAAACTTTCAAAGAATCGGAACGGTTTAAATTGACTGAAAAGGATAGACAATTTATTCTGTTTTCGATGCAAAATCTCCCTAAAAATGCAGGCTATAATTCAACCGAATATTACGATGGGTATTGTAAATTTTTTATGTTTGGTGATACCAAAGATACTATTCCAACCAATATAAAAATTTATAATAAAGTAGGCGATGCTTACGGAACAATGATCGATTGTGCCTATATTGTGGATGCCGAAAACAAAGTTGAATTTATGGTTTCGGCAACGCTTTTAGTCAACAAAGACGGTGTTTTCAATGATGATAAATATGAGTATGACACCATTGGTTTGCCTTTTTTAGGAGAATTGGGAAGACAACTTTATGCGAAAAATTTGAAGTTAAAAAAATGAAAATTGGAGTAAGAATGGTTTTTAGAAACTATTGTTATTCTCTAATTGATACCAATTCCAAGAAATACCATCTTCTAGATATTGTTCGGTCATTTGCATTCCAATTTTTTGAAGAATTCTATTGGATGCTCCATTTTCAGTATGTGCAGCAGCTTCTATAGTTTTGATATTCATAGTTTCGAAAGCATATTTCAACCAAGCAAATGTTGCTTCGCTTGCATACCCTTTCCCCCAAAATTTTTCGTCCAATCGATAGCCAATATCATAGAAATTAGTTTTATTATTTACTATTTCGGTATTGAATTTTAATCCTGCCCAACCTATAAACTCATTGGTTTCTTTCAAAATCATTGCAAATCTTCCAATGCCATTTTCTGTATATTGTTTCCTGACGAACTCAATAATTTCAATCGTTTCTTCCATTTTCTGAACAGGCTTATTCCATAAATATTGATGAACATTTGGATTACTATCCATAGCAAAAAAAGCTTCAGCATCTGAAAGTAGAAATTCACGAAGAATGAGTCTGTCGGTTTCGAGGATTAATTTCATTTGTTTTCAAAATTATCAAGCAATATTATTATTAATACAATAACAATTATTCCTAAAAAAAAGTTTTTGTTTTGTACTGAAAAAACCTTTTTTATCTTTTTTAGTACTCTCGTTGTCTATATAATAATCTATATTTCTGGGAAATTTTTCTGTAAAACATTCATTATAGATTTGAAAAATAAACCAGCGTGTAATCCCTCCAATTCCTAAAAAAAATGCTGTATTATTCCAACAAATAAATGAACTATTATACTAATCATATTTAATATTTTTACTCCGCTAATTTTCCCAAAGCATAAGTTATCAATTCATCAACAGCTTTGTAGGGGTCATCGCTGAAAGTTCCGTTGGCACGATTGGCAATGATGGCGTTTAAAGACAAACAATTGTGGCCGAGTAATTTTCCAAGTCCATAAATGGCGCTGGTTTCCATTTCGAGATTGGTCATTCGAGTGCCGTTATAATTGAAATTGTCCATTTTGGAATTTAGATTTTCGTCTTGAATATTCAAACGCAAAATTCTTCCTTGTGGGCCATAAAATCCGCCAGCAGTTCCTGTAATTCCTTTGAAAATTCGGCTGCTTTCCATTCGTTTTTCTAGTTTTTCGGAACAAGCGATGATGTAGGGACGTCCTTTTCTTAAATCCCAGTTAGTGTGTGCAATGAAAGCGTCTTCCATTTCTGGATTCGAAATAGCGTCAATTAGGTAGGAGCGGAGCATATTGTCTAATCCCAATCCGAATTTCCCCATCACAAAACTATCCACGGGAATATCGGCTTGCAATGAGCCAGAAGTTCCAATTCGGATAATATTTAATGAAGTTAGATTTTCTTTTGGCGTTCTGGTTTTCAAATCGATGTTGACCAAAGCATCCAATTCGTTCATCACGATGTCGATATTGTCGGGACCAATTCCGGTGGACATTACAGTAATTCGTTTGCCTTTGAAAAGTCCGGTTTGGGTTTTGAATTCTCTTTTTTGGGTCGAAAATTCGATGCTGTCAAAGAATTGCGTGATTTTTTCGACACGGTTTTGGTCACCCACAAAAATAATGTCGTGGGCAATATTTTCCGGCAACAGGTTCAAATGATAGACGCTTCCGTCTGGATTGAGTATTAGTTCTGAGGATTGTATCATTGGTAGGTAGTTTAAAATATTTAAGGTTTAAAAGTTTAATGTTGTTTAACTGAACACTAAAAGCCGAATACTGAACACTCTATTTCTATCCTCCAACGCGTTTTACTTTGAATCCTTTTTCTTTGAGTATTTGCATAATTTTATCGCGATAATCACCTTGAATGATGATGGAATCGTCTTTGAAAGTACCGCCAACGCTCAATTTGGTTTTGATTTCTTTAGCCAGAATTTTAAAATCTTCGTCCGTTCCTTCGTATCCTTCGATGATAGTGGTGGCTTTGCCTTTTCGCTTTTCGAATTTGCAAATCATAGGTTCTTTTTGAATGAAAAGCGTGTGCTCTTCTTCCTGAATTTCTTCGGGTTCCGATTCGATGTGATCTGGAAATAAGTTTTTTAATTGTTCTTGTAAGTCCATTTTTTTATTTTTAATGTAAAACTCAACATAGTTTTGGTACGCAGATGGCACGGATTTACTTCGTAAAGACACGGATAAAAACTGATTTTCAAATAGAAATCAAATAAAAATCCGCTTATATCTGTGTTTTCGCTTTAGCGAATCCGCGTCATCTGCGTTACAATCTTTATTTTTTGATTAATCCCAAATCTACCAATCTTTCGTAAAGATATTCACCAGCAGTTATATCTTCGAATTTTTTTGGATTTTCGGCATCGATGCAATTTTCTAAACAATCTAATTTCATATCGCTCACGGGATGCATAAAAAACGGAATGGAATAACGGGACGTTCCCCACAATTCCCTCGGCGGATTGACCACTTGATGAATCGTAGATTTCAATTTGTTGTTGGTGTGGCGAGATAGCATATCACCTACATTAATTACCAATTCATCAGGTTCTGCAATGGCGTCAATCCAATCGCCATCGTGATTTTGCACTTGCAAACCTCGACCTTGTGCACCCATCAAAAGGGTTATCAGGTTGATGTCGCCGTGGGCTGCTGCACGAATTGCATTTTCAGGTTCCGTAGTAATGGGAGGATAATGAATGGGACGTAAAATAGAATTCCCTTCTTTGGCATATTCATCAAAATAAAATTCGCCCAAACCAAGGTGTAATGCCAATGCTCTCAATACATAAACGCCTGTTTTCTCCAACATTTGGTAGGCTTCTTTACCAACGATGTTAAAACGTGGCAGTTCTTTTACCTCCACATTGTCAGGATATTCCGAAGCGTATTTAGAATCTTTTTCTACATATTGTCCAAAGTGCCAAAACTCTTTCAAATCACCTTCTTTTCGGCCTTTGGCGTGTTCTTTACCAAAAGAAACATAGCCTCTTTGACCGCCAATACCGGGGATTTCATAACCGTGTTTGGTTTCTAATGGCAAGGCAAAAAAGTTTCTGATTTCGCCATACAACTCTTCGACCAATTGGTCGTTTAAAAAATGGCCTTTTAAGGCTACAAAGCCAATTTCTTCAAAGGCACTTCCGATTTCATTTACAAATTTTTGTTTACGTTTCGGGTCATCCGAAAGGAAATCACGCAAGTCAACACTGGGAATGTTTTGCATAGTTTTATTTTTTTAAACACGAAAAGCATTGGCCTTTCCATACAAATGTAGAAAATAATTTTAATAAAAACATTCGTTTTATATGATGATTAGGCATAAGTTTAAAAACGATTATTTGAAAATATGTAACTGATTTAAGCAGAATGAGACCTATATTTGTATTCCATTGAAATCAAGAAAATGAATCTCTATCAAAATAAAATTACCCATTATTCTCAAGCTCTCGAAAAAATTAATACCAAATACAATACCATTAGCATTTTACGGATTTTAAGTGTTTTTGCTAGTTTGTTTTTCTTGTTTAATTATATCAAAAATAGCGAGATTTTCTATGCTATTGCTGCGTTTTTATCTTTTGTTTGCTTTGTTTTTTTGATGCGAATTCATAGCCGTTTGTCTTTTCAAAAACAATTGACTTCGACTCTTTTAACCATCAATAAAAATGAAATTTTGTATCTGAAAAGAGAAAAAATCCCATTTGAAAACGGAATAGAATTCAATGATTTTCATCATCCATATGCTTATGATTTGGATATTTTTGGGGAACATTCCTTGTTTCAAAACTTGAATAGGACGGCTACTTTTATTGGTAAAAAAACATTGGCCAATCAATTATTGATTTTGAATAGTAATGAAGCTATTCTCGAAAATCAGGAAGCCATAAACGAACTCAAAACCAAATTGGATTGGCGTCAGGAATTTTTTGCTTTGGCAACAATAAGCAATGATTCAAAAAATGTTTATGAATCTTTATTGCATTGGAATTCGTTTAAAAACAATAGCTTGTCTAAGTTTATACTAGTACTTTCGTTTGCGTTGCCCACTTTGTTTTTAGGACTTTCAGTAGGTTATTACCTGACATCGAAAACCATTTTGCTGTCTTTTCTTGCTTATGTCTTTATTGCTAATTTAATGGTTGTTGGAAAGCTACTTAAACGAATTCAATCTGAAATTGCAAAAGCAGATAGGGTGGATAAAGTCATTAAACAGTATAGTTTATTGCTAAAGAAAATTGAAGGCGAAACGTTTCAGTCAAAAAAACTGAACGATCTAAGAAGGCAGTTAATAAGCAATCATACTACAGCAAGTACACATTTAAAAAAGTTGTCAGAGCTGTTTTCGAGTATGGACACTATCGCAAATATTGTTGTAGCTACCTTGTTTAATGGAACTTTTTTGTATCACTTACATGTTTTGAAATCAATTTTGAATTGGAAAATCAATTATTCAACTCAATTGGAACAATGGGTTATTGTAATTGGTGAATTCGAGATGCTCAATAGTTTGGCGAATTTGGCGCACAACAATCCCGATTTTGTTTTTCCTGAAATCAATTCAGAGTATAAAATAGGGTTTAAAGATTTGGGACATCCACTGTTGAATCCAGCAACTAGAGTAGGCAATGATACGTATTTTTATCCTCAATCGTTTGTGATTTTGACGGGTTCGAATATGTCTGGTAAAAGTACTTTTTTGAGGAGTTTGGGCATCAATATGGTTTTGAGCGGAATGGGTTCGGTAGTTTGTGCTTCGAAAGCTACGGTTCATCCTTTGCCAGTGTTAGTTTCAATGCGATTATCCGATTCATTGTCCGACAGCGAATCCTACTTTTTTGCGGAAATTAAACGCTTAAAACAAATTATGAACGTCTTGGAAGAAAAACCGGCTTTTGTCCTGTTGGATGAAATTTTGCGTGGCACCAATTCCGACGACAAGCGCAACGGAACGATTGAAGTGGTCAAAAAGATAATTGCCCAAAAAGCCATTGGAGCCATTGCCACCCACGATATTGAAGTGTGTTTGACCACCAATTCTTATCCCGAAATTTTGACCAATCAATGCTTTGAAGTCGAAATTAGAGACAATGAATTGTTTTTTGACTATAAACTAAGAAACGGTATTTGTAAAAATAAAAGTGCTACTTTTTTGATGCAAAAAATGGGGGTGATTTAATGTTTTGGTTAAAAATAGAATCGAAAATCAATGTTAAAACATAAAATTTTCATGAGTTATTAAATTTTATTTGGCATTCAAAAAAAATAGCGATTTAACGGTATAAATCCACAATAGTCCTAAAAATTGAAATGATAAATTGCGTTTTTTGAAATCAATTAATTTAAAAATAATTATAAAGTATTTTTAGTAGAATTAGTAGTCTAGATTATTTATAAAGTTCGAAATTATTTGTGAAAGTTTTATTCTTTTATGTGAGTTTTGAAATGATTTATTTAGTAGTTTTGTTTCAAATGAATTATTTAAGGAGCTCTTTTTTTTTGATTTTCTTATATTTTTTTTTGAGTAGTTTGAGTAGCATTCAACCAATAAAATTTTGGTTTTTTAATTTAATAACATTAAAATTTATTTAATTATGATAGTACAGTATCAAGGGAAGGAAAAAGAAATTCCAACAAAATTTTCGATAAGAATTATCGGGAACAATCTTTCGAAAAGTAGTTCAAATTATCAATTAGAATTATTGGTAGGTGACAAGCAAATACCAACTTTTACAACATTAATTCATCAGAGTTTGTATAATTGTCTAAAAGAAATTTACTTGTTTAGAAAATACAATCAAATGGTATTTGATGATGCTTCAGAAAAAATAATTTCTGAATATGTTCCTTATGATTTGGTTTTATACAGCCATGAGAAGAAAGTTTTGTTTATGGCTTAATCATTTCGTATTTCAAAAAAAATCCGTTTTGTAACCAAACAAAACGGATTTTTTTATGTCAAATTTTCTTATTTTTTAGGAATTGGCATGTCAGAATTATAGCAATCACGGTAGAGACGCCATTTTCCATCTTCCATTTTAAAAAGTTCAATTGATTTTCCAGAGTCAAGAATTTTTCCATTTTTATCTGAAAAAGTCCATTCTTCTTCGGCAGCCATTAGGTCTTCATTGCCCCAAACTTCAATTGTTTTCATGGTGAAAGTAGGCGTTCCTGATTTAATCCAACTACTGAATACCTTTTGAATGGCTGGTCTTCCAATTATTGATTTTTCGTTTGGCCCCATCATTTTGGCATCGGTGGTATAACAATTTGCAAGCCCAATAGAATCTCCTTTGTTAAAAGCAATAACAAAGTTTTCGCCTGCAGATTCAATCGCTGATTTTGCTGCTTCCAAATCAAAGGTGGTTTTTGCAGTTTCAATAGATTCTGCTGCTTTTTTACAACTGAAACTAATTAAAATCAGTGCAGCTAAAATGATTTTGATAAAATTCATTTTTTTCATAATAAAGTTTTTTGGGTTAATAAATTATTTTAATAGTTTGAGAATTTGATGACTCTCAAATAATGATTTATTTTTTTTATGAAACTAAAAATGCAATACGAAATCAATTAATAGGAATACAATCAAAAGAGTGGGGGGATTTGATAACTTATTGGTATATATTGTTTTAATTAAGTGATTAGGGTCTATCAAATTTACTGAATTATATTTAATAACAAGAAAATTTGCCGTAAAAAAAATCCGCTTTGCTTTAACAAAACGGATTTCAATATTTTAAGTAATCTGATATTACAAGTGAATTACTTCTCCATAAGCAGCAGCAACGGCTTCCATAACTGCTTCACTCATTGTTGGGTGAGGGTGAATCGATTTTAAGATTTCGTGACCTGTAGTTTCTAGTTTACGAGCTACAACTGCTTCTGCAATCATATCCGTAACACCAGCACCAATCATATGGCAACCTAACCATTCTCCGTATTTAGCATCGAAAATTACTTTTACAAATCCGTCGGCAGCACCGGCAGCTTTAGCTTTTCCAGAGGCTGAGAATGGGAATTTTCCAATTTTCAATTCATATCCTTTTTCTTTTGCTGCTTTTTCAGTCAAACCAACAGAAGCAATTTCTGGTGTAGCATAAGTACAACCCGGAACGTTTCCGTAATCGATTGGATCCACATGAAGACCAGCAATTTTCTCCACACAGTTAATTCCTTCAGCAGAAGCAACGTGTGCCAAAGCTTGACCTGGAGTTACGTCACCAATGGCATAATAACCCGGAATATTGGTTTGGTTGTAGGCGTTTACCAAGATTTTATCTCTATCAACAGCTATTCCTACTTCTTCCAATCCAATGTTTTCGATATTGGTTTTGATTCCAACAGCAGATAATAAAATATCAGCTTCTAAAATTTCTTCACCTTTAGCGGTTTTAACGAATGCTTTCACACCTGCTCCAGAAGTGTCAATTTTTTCTACAGAGGAATTTGTCATTACATTGATTCCTGCTTTTTTCAAGGATTTTTCAAATTCTTTTGAAATATCTTCGTCTTCAACCGGAACTACATTAGGCATAAACTCCACAATAGTAACATCTGTTCCCATTGAGTTGTAAAAATGTGCAAATTCTACTCCAATGGCTCCCGAACCTACAACAATCATCTTTTTAGGTTGTGTAGGTAAACTCATTGCTTGACGGTATCCAATTACTTTTACACCATCTTGTGGTAAGTTAGGTAACTCACGAGAACGTGCTCCAGTTGCAATAATAATATGGTCTGCAGAATATTCTGTTACTTTTCCAGCTGCATCGGTAACGTCAATTTTTTTACCTGGTTTTACTTTTCCAAAACCATTAATAACGTCAATTTTATTTTTTTTCATCAAGAAAGTAACGCCTTTGCTCATTCCAGCAGCCACATTACGGCTACGTTGAATTACAGCAGGGAAATCTTTATCGAATGATGAAACAGTCAATCCATAATCCGAAGCGTGTTTTAAGTAATCAAAAACCTGAGCCGATTTCAACAATGCTTTTGTAGGGATACAACCCCAGTTCAAACAAATTCCACCCAAATTTTCTTTTTCGATTACGGCAACTTTAAAGCCTAATTGAGAAGCTCTAATGGCAGTTACATATCCGCCTGGCCCACTTCCTAAAACTATAACATCGTATTTCATTTTTTTTCTTATTATTTAAATTATGGTAAAAATGCAGTCGCAAAAGCTCGTGCCATTTTTGATCAGCTATCAAAATTAATTTCAGTTGGCAAAATTAAGGATTTATTTTAAAAAAAACTTCCACTCTTGCATAAGTTTGTTAATTATTTAGAAACTTACGGTTTCATTTTTAAATAGGATTCCATATAATTGCTGGTTGTAAAATATTCATCTCTTAACATTTTCAAATGTTTTATTATTTCTTCACGTTGCGGATAATTTGGATTAAGGCAATCTTTTATTTCGGGGTCTGTTACAGTGAGAACTAGATACCAAGAACCAGTTCTAGAGGTGTAAAGATCTTCTAGTATTGGATCTTTTCCTTTGCTGTTTCTATCTGCATCAATTGCTATTGGAACCAAATTTAAAGTCTTTGTGGTTCTTTCTCGCTCAAAAAAAGATAAATAATAGGTATTGTTATTAATGATAATTGGAACATTTGATTCAACATTAATATGCTTTAAATTATATTTAGTATTGATAAAATTGTAAAACTCATTGGCCTTTTTGGTGTCTTCAAAAATAAATCCGTAAAAATTTGGAAGGTCTTTTTTAAATTTTTTTGCGTTTGTTATTTTTTCACCTTCTATGCTTGGGGCAATTTTCAATGGAATACAAGAATAAGTTATTATAATGATTAGGTAACTGATGAATTTTTTCATGAATTTGTAAAGTTACTTGGAAGATTTAAGTATATAAATTTAATTGTCGTCTGTTACAAACTGCGAATCATATAAATTTTTGTAATAACCACCTGTTTTTTCTACTAATTCTTGATGGGTTCCTTGTTCTACAATTAACCCTTTGTCCATCACTACAATTTTATCGGCTTTAAGAATAGTGACCAATCGGTGGGCGATAACGATAGAAGTCCTTCCTTTTGTAATGGTTTCAGTAGCTTTTTGAATCAATTCTTCCGAATAGGTATCGATTGAAGAAGTGGCTTCGTCTAATATTAAAATACTCGGATTACTCACATAGGCACGAAGAAAAGCAATCAGTTGGCGTTGGCCAGAAGATAGCATTACTCCGCGTTCTTTTACATCAAAATCATAATTATCGGGCAAACTCATAATGAATTTGTGAACGCCAATTTTTTTGGCTGCTGCCAAAACTTGTTCCCGAGAAATATCAGGATTATTAAGCGTTATGTTGTTGAAAATGGTATCGGCAAAAAGAAAAACATCCTGTAAAACTACTGCAATTTGCTTGCGCAATGAACCTAAAGTATAGTTTTCGATGTTGTGATCGTCAATGCAAATCGTTCCGCTATTGATTTCATAAAAACGATTTAATAAGTTAATAATTGTCGATTTTCCAGCTCCAGTTGCTCCAACAATGGCTATAGTTTGTCCTGCTTTTACATCTAAATCAATACCTTTTATTACTTCTTCATTAGCAATGTAACCAAAATGAACCTCTTTGAATTGAATATTTCCTTTAAAAACAGGAGCTTCAACAGTTCCTGTATCTTGGATTTGGTCTTGAGTATCGAGAATATCAAAAACACGATTGGCAGCAATCATTCCCAATTGCATTTCGTTGAATTTATCCGCAATTTGACGTAAAGGATTGAATAACATTGCAATAAACATCGTGTAAGCCGTCATTTGACCTAGGGTAGTAAATGTGCTTCCATTTAGTATTTGAATTCCACCATATAAAACAATAAAAGCAAGTGTTAAGGATGAAATAATATCGGCAATTGGAAAGAAAATAGAGTTGTATAATATGGTTTTAATCCAAGCTTTGTTGTGTTTTTGATTGATAGCCTTGAATTTTTCGAATTCAATATCTTCTCGATTAAAGAGTTGAACGATTTTCATTCCGGTAACTCTTTCTTGTACAAAAGTGTTAAGATTGGCAATTTGTGTTCTCACTTCTTCAAAAGCAACTTGCATTTTCCTTTGAAAAATTCGGGTGAAGAAAACTAATATTGGCATGGCTATAACTACAATAAACGAAAGTTGCCAATTCATCCAAAACATGATCAATAAACAAACCGCCATTTTCATCAAATCACTAGCAATCATAAATAATCCTTGACTGAAAATGCGAGCAATAGCTTCGATATCTGAAACAGAACGTGTCACAAGTTGTCCAACCGGAACATTGTCAAAATATTTCATTTTGAAACTCAGAATGTGTTTGAACATTTTATTTCGAATGTCTTTCACAATATCTTGTCCAAGCCAGTTAGCCCAATAAACAAAGAAAAATTGAGATACAACTTCTAATATTAGTGTAACTCCCATCAAAGTTACATACATCAATAAACCATAAGTGTCTTTAGGTTTGATGTAAGTATCAACAGTTCCCTGCAAAATGAAAGGGCGTACTGCTGCAAAAACGGATAAGAAAATAGCAAAGAAAATCACTCCATTAAATCGGAATTGATAAGGTTTGGTATATTTTAATATTCTTTTGAATAATCTTGTATCGAATGCTTTTGCTTTCATATATTTTTTAGGAGCTGTTTCCCGCTATTCGTTGCAATCTTTTTTGTTTTTGGCAGCAAAAACAAAAAAGGATTTTCACTGCTATCGGGGCTATTTTAGGTAATCATAAGTAACTTGAGTCAAATATAAACCGTGTGCTGGCACAGAAAATCCTGCCTTCTCGCGACTTTTACTTTCTATAATTGAGTTAAAATCTTCTAATGTAATTTTGTGCAAACCTACATAAATTAAAGTTCCTACAATAGAGCGAACCATATTTCTCAAAAAACGATTGGCCGAAATGGTGAATATAATTTGGTTATTTTCTTGCTTCCAATAGGCTTCAAAAATAGTACAGTCAAAAGTATTTACATCGGTATTTACTTTAGAAAAACATTGAAAATCAATATGGTTGAATAATAATTTCGAAGCTTGGTTCATTATGTCCAAATCCAATTTTTGGTGGAAATACCAACTTCCATCTTGCAAAAAAGCATCTTTAAAAGTATTGATATGGTATTCATATGTTCGTTTTATAGCATCAAAACGAGAATGAGCTTCATCGTGAACCAGAATAACATCATAAATTACAATGTCTTTGGGTAAATAGGAATTGAGTTTGTGAACTAAACTCGAGGAATCAATTGGGTTTTCAAAATCAAAATGAGCATACATTTCTTTGGCGTGAACACCAGTGTCTGTGCGGCCTGCTCCCATAAGGCTTATTTCGTTGTTCAAAATGACCGAAATGGCTTTGTTCAAAGTTTCTTGTACCGATGATGCATTGGGTTGACATTGCCATCCGTGATAATGGGTTCCGTTGTAAGCTAGTTTTATAAAATACCTCAAAGTTAGTATGCAGTATTCAGTGTTCAGTATTTAGTCAATAATGCCGAAAAAGTGATCAGTGAATGAGTTAATATCGGCAAATTTACAAAGATTTAAGTTGATTATACTTTTAAAATTTTCCCAAAACTAACACAACGACAAAGTAAATTAAAAACAGTTAATTTTTCTCCCGAAGCTTCGGGATGAAATTATAACTTTGCATCATTGCGATTTTACTGTTAAAAACAAATATGAAAAAAATTCTCCTGCTTTCAGACACACACAGTCATATCGACGATACCATTTTGAAATATGTAGAACAAGCCGATGAAGTTTGGCACGCTGGTGATATTGGCGATTTAGTGGTGACCGATACAATAAAAAAAATCAAACCTTTGCGAGGAGTTTATGGTAATATTGATGACGACAAAGCCCGAATGGAATTTTCGTTGCACAATCGATTTATGTGCGAAGGTGTAGATGTTTGGATTACACATATCGGCGGTTACCCCGGAAAATACAATGCTAGTATTAAAGCTGAAATAATGACGAATCCTCCAAAATTATTTATTTGCGGGCATTCTCATATCTTGAAAGTGATGTTTGACAAGAAAAACAATCTCTTGCATATGAATCCTGGAGCTGTAGGAAAAAGTGGTTTTCACCAAGTCAGAACAATGCTTCGGTTTGTTATTGATGGCGATAAAATTAAGGATTTGGAGATTGTTGAAATAGGGAAGAAGTAAGATTACCGCAAATTTGCAAGTTATAAATATTGAATATTCTGCCAATCAGCGGTTGAAAAAAAATCTAACCACAAAAAAACCCGAACTATTACATTCGGGTTTCCTTCGCACTAATAAACTAAGTTTATAGGATTATCTCAGACGGTCCACAGATTTTACAAGATCTTCATCCTTTTTGATGGCCTTGTTGGCTAAAACCAACAACACGATAGCAACAATAGGTAGAAACATCCCAATACCTTTCTCAGAAACAGCTAGTGTTTCTCCAGATACATTTAGTGAACGATATACAAACAAGCCTAATAAAATTAAATTTAAAATTATATTCAATCTGCCTAAAACAAATTGATTTTGTCTTTTTTTATAGGAAACAATACTCACAATCGTAAGTGTTGTGCTCAATCCAAGTAATACAACATATACTTGATTTTGCATAAATAGGTAGTCTTTGCCATCACTCATTGTCCAAAGCGGCAAGAAGAAGGGTAAAACTCCAGTTGCAACAAAGGCTAGAAGTAAATAAATGGTCTGAATTCTTTGTAACATTGTCTTAAATTGTTTGACAAAAATATATTTTCTTTTTAATAAATACTATTGTAGATTAAAATTTATTCGTAATATTGCATAACAAATCCGTAAGTACTTCATTCTTCGGCCAATTCAAAATCAAATTTTACTACACACTTTTATAGTATTCCCCAATTATTTAAACTCATAGAACATTTATGTTTGACATTTCTGCATTAAAAGAAATGAAGCTTTCTGAGCTTCAAGAAATAGCTAAAGCGGCTAAAACAATAAAATTTAATGGTGTAAAAAAAGAGGTATTAATCAATCAAATTTTAGAACTTCAAGCTAAAACTACAGATTCAAATTCAGGAAGTAAGCCAGCTGAACCTAAAGAAGAAGTTGAAAAACCTAAACGCACTCGAATTATAGCTCCCAAAAAAGTTGCCATCCAAAAGAATGCTACAAATTCACTTTTTGCTGAAGAGGAAATAGCGATTGAACCAAAAGTTGAACCCGTTAAAAATGAAATTTCGGTTGAAGTAAATCCAATTGAAAAGAAAGCAAGTAAAGTGATTAAATTTAATAAATCAGCTTACGAAAAGAAAGTTGCTTTGCAAAAGCAAAAAGAAGAAGCAAAATTAGCTAGTGTAGGAAGCGAATCAAACGAAGTTAGTCAAGCAAATTTAGAAGCAGAAACTGCCGAAAATAATGAGATTGAAATTCCTTCAAAAAAAATAAATCCTAACCAACTCAATAAGCAAAAAAACAACCAAAATCCAAATCAAAATGCAAATCCAAATCAAAATGGAAATGCAAATCAAAATGGAAACGGAAATGCAAATCCAAATTTCAAAAACAAGAAAAACAACTTTAGAGATTCTGATTTTGAATTTGATGGAATTATAGAAAGCGAAGGCGTTTTGGAAATGATGCCTGATGGGTATGGATTTCTTCGATCTTCAGATTATAATTATTTGGCTTCACCAGATGATATTTATTTATCGACATCCCAAATTAGATTATTTGGACTTAAAACCGGAGATACCGTAAAAGGAGTTGTGCGTCCTCCAAAAGAGGGTGAAAAATTCTTTCCATTAGTTCGTGTTTTAAAAATTAATGGACACGACCCACAAGTAGTTCGTGATAGAGTATCATTCGAACATTTAACTCCTGTTTTTCCTTCTGAAAAATTCAAATTAGCTGAAAGACAAAGTACCATTTCTACCCGAATTATCGATTTATTTTCTCCAATTGGAAAAGGTCAACGTGGTATGATTGTAGCACAGCCTAAAACTGGTAAAACGATGTTGCTAAAAGATATTGCCAACGCCATCGCAGCCAATCATCCTGAAGTGTATTTGATTGTTTTATTGATTGACGAACGTCCAGAAGAGGTGACTGATATGATTAGAAGTGTTCGCGGTGAAGTAATTGCTTCGACTTTTGACAGAGAACCACAAGAACACGTGAAAATTGCTAATATCGTTCTCGAAAAATCAAAACGATTGGTTGAATGTGGTCATGATGTAGTGATTTTATTGGATTCGATTACCCGTTTGGCAAGAGCTTACAATACAGTTCAACCTGCGTCTGGTAAGGTTTTGAGTGGAGGTGTAGATGCGAATGCGTTACAGAAACCAAAACGATTTTTTGGAGCCGCTAGAAATGTTGAAAATGGCGGTTCTTTGAGTATTATCGCCACAGCTTTGACCGAAACAGGTTCCAAAATGGATGAAGTTATTTTTGAAGAATTCAAAGGAACGGGTAATATGGAATTGCAATTGGATCGTAAAATTGCCAACAAACGTATTTTCCCAGCCATTGATTTAACCTCTTCAAGCACCAGACGTGATGATTTATTGTTAGATGCAAAAACGCTTCAAAGAATGTGGATTATGAGAAAATATCTTTCAGACATGAACCCAGTAGAAGCAATGGATTTTATCAACGATCGTTTCAAGAAAACTAGAAATAACGAAGAGTTTTTGATTTCGATGAATGATTAATTTAAAATGAAAAATCACCAATCATTTTTTAGTACATTATCTTAAAAATACATCCCAAAAAAAGACCGCAAATTCGCAAGTTCCAGATTGAATCTGAAAATAATATGCGAATTTGCGGTCTGATTTTTTTAGACTACTTGTTTATTTTGTAACGATAATCACAATTTTATTAAAATCGGCTGCTGCATTGATTACTGCTTTGTAATCGTCAAATTGGTTTAAAGGATAATTGACAATGTTGTAAAATTCATTGTTTTCGATTAAAATTTCATCACCAGTTTTAGTGTATTTACTGTTGAAACCAGCTTCAGTTTTGCCATTTACTTGGGTTTTATAATCCATTACAAATTTATCTAGATTTTTTACCGAAGCCCCTTTTGGCAATATGATTTTGATATTTCGGGTATAAAGATGTGGATAGTCAATTTCTACGGGCAATGTTCTTTTGTTTTCTTGGTAGAATTCCATTTGTTTTCCGATGGTTTCACCAACTGAAAACAAGTAATTTTCACCCGCTTTTTTGGTCAATTCTTTTCCGTCGAACGTTACATTTAACACAAACGATTTTTTGCCAATAAATTCTATTCCATCATTTTCTGTGGTAAGAGTTTTGTATTCTGTTTCTACCGTATAATTTTCGGCAATGCTTTTCAAAACCGCTTTATATTGATCAGCCGAAGCAAAATCTTTTATGGGTTGAAAATTCAAACCTGAATAACCACCAAAAGTTAGATTGCTTGTAATTAATGGATTTTCAATATCTTGAGTAAAATCGATGGTGATATTCATTATATCGTGAGAGATGTCATTTCCTGGAATTTCTATAAAATTAATTTCACCAATTCCCATTTTTACTCCTCCAAACGTTTTTTCTTTGATGAATAAACCGTTGTTATTGGCGATAGTATTGGGAAAAAGCGGAATTCGATATTCAATTTCTGTTGGTGTTAAATATTTTTTGATGGTTGGAAAATAGAACAAAAGTTCGTTTAGATTTTCAAAACTTTCAAAGTCTTTATCAAATGGAATTTTATACCTATTTGAAGTGAAAACCATATTATTTTCAATAGAAAAGTATTTGAAAACAGCCGAATAAAATTTTAGTATGTCAGATTGATTGGCTTGTTTGGTTACAATTACATCCGATAGATTTTCTTTAGAATCGATATATCTATCATAGCCAATGGTTTTTTTGATTTTGTTTTCGATGTTCCAAATTTGCTCTTGTTCATCATTCGATTTTGGAATTGTAGCACAAAAATCGTCGATTGCTTTTTGTTGTTTTTTGTCTAATTCTGGGTTAAGTCTTGTGTATAAATTATTAGAAAACTCCTTGAAATTATTTAAATTTCTACCGCCACTTAATAGATTTTCATCGAGTTTGTATCGGAATAATTTTAGCTGCAAAGCCCAATTTGAATATTGTTCATTATTGTCTAAAGCTGGAATGTCTTTTTCGATAATTGATAAAACGTTGGTGTTTTGAATCTTTTTTTCATCAATTGTAGGTTCACGTAATTTGTTATAGGATTTGGTTTTAAACACTAAGTAATTCGGATAAATTAATTCAAAATTCAAATCAGCAATTGGGTATTCGTCTTGCATTTTGATAGTTTGTCCAGTAAATTCTGGACTTTCTTCAAGGACATACAATTTTTCGATAATGGCGCCTTTTTCAAGTCCATTTACTGCAAAATAGGTGTATTTCATTCCTTTTTCTTGGTCAATATCTTCTTTGATATCTTTTTTATCCAAAAGAATAGTTGTGCCGTTTTTAAGAATTACTCGTGCTTTGTTGGCCAGTACACTTTCGTCTAGACTAAAGGGAATGTAAATTTTATTATTACGTTCGATAGCATCGTCTGAGTTGATGAAGATTTTTTCGTGAACCAAGTGATATTGTTTGGCTGTCTTTCCGACAATCACAAATTCAATTTTTTCAGTTCGATTTAGGATGACTTCGTTTTCGTTTTTGTATTTTTCAGGAACGCTAACTGTAGTTTCTTTTTCATTCCAATCATAGGATTTAAACGAATATTCTTGGGCTAAAAATGCCGATGAGTTGAACAATACAACTAGTGTAAAAATGATTTTTAATGGATTGATTTTCATTATTTTTCTAATAAAATTAGGGTTTCAGAGTAATTGTTTTTTAGTTCTTTTATGGTCTTATTCCAAAGCTCAAAATCAGATTTTGCAATCAATAATTTCTTTTGTTGCAGCTTGATTGACAATGTTATTTTATTGTTTTGATTTTGATAGGTGAAATTTGCTTTTACATAATCATTGTCCAAACTAAAATTTTTAGGAAGGTATTTTAAGCTGCAATTTTTAGGGATTTCTAATTCGTATTGGCTGTTTACAAATGTTAAATGCTCGAATTCAAATGGTGCAAATCGGTCTTTTTCGATGGTTAATTTTTCAAATGGTTTTTCCAAAAAAAGATTGATATAAATTTCCTTATCGGCTTTGACTATATAATTTTGCAAATCGAAATTGTAGTTTATTTGATAAGGTTTGTCTCTGTCAGTAAGATTTTCTTCGGAATATTCTTTGAGGTTAAATTTGTTATTGCCTTTAAGAACCAAACTTTTTATCATTTCGAATCTAGTTTTGTTCGTAGCATCTCCCATTCGAAGGGTAATATTACTGCGGCTATACCCTTTGAATTGTACTTTTCCAGAACCTACGAGTTTGTCTTTTTCGATACTTAATTTTACTTGTTCGTTTATTTCATTTGTTTCGGCAACTACAACAGGAACAGTTACAATTTTATAGTTTTCGCCTTCGCCAATCAAAGCTTCTTTTCCTTGAATGAAGGATGTTGGAATTCCATACAGTGTTTCTTTGTCAGTAGCATCCAGAAAGATATAATTGTCACCTTTTTTATACACAGCAATCATATGATTATCTACTGCTGGAGTTGGCATTTCGTTATAAGAATAAGGAATTTCACGTGTTCCAATCCACGAAAGAAATACGTCTTTTACATTGGCATATTTTGCCATTGTGGTAATTATGCTTGCCATATCCTTGCAATCGCCAAATTTTCGTTCACAAATTAGGCTGGCTTCTCTTGGAATAAAACCTTCATAACCATTCTCGAAAGCAATGTATTTGATGTTGTCTTTCACCCAATAAAAAATACTTTTAATTTTCTCTTCATCAGTGGTTAGATTTTCTATCAATTTGAGAGTAATCGCTTTTAAGTTTGCATCTTCTTTTTGGTTAATGTTCTTTGTAAAACCTTTGTAATAGGTATATAACTTGTCTATATCTCCTAAAACTTCCACTTTTTTGTTGTTTATGGTATAGTCTTTAATATACACATTTATGTGAGGAACTAGGTGTAAAAAACCTGGCGAATTCGATTCAAACTTTACTGGTTTAACCTCTTTTAGAGTCCATTGATAAATCCATTTTCCTTTTTTTTCGGTTTTTGAAAATTCGATTGAATTTGTTGGATCATTAAATATTTTGTAGCCAATATTGATGTTTTTGTCTGTTTTGATTTCTAAAACAGCGTTTTTTATGGGCAAATTGCTTCCGAAAACATATTTATGAAGCAAGAATGGATCTATAATTTCAGTTTGATAATGATATACTTTTTTGGCTCCAGCTTCTAGATTTGGAAAAATAAGTTGACGCACTTTCACATCATCATAAAACACCGAACTTTGTTCTGATTGCACTTCGTTGGTTTGGGTAACTTTAATTTTCTTTTCCTTGCCATTTTCTGTAACCACCGAATAGGCATCATAGCCCATAAGTTTGACTAATTCCGAATAACTGAAAGATTCTTTGTTGTTGATTATGCCGTTGTCAGTCATTATTAAAGATTCATATTGACTGTTTTCAATGACTTTTAATTTGTCGTTTTCTATTGAAAAATCATAGGCTTGCTGATCTTTTAGAATTAATTCATTAAAATCGGGATATTTTTTTTTGTAATCTTCCAACGAATTTTGGGCTAATGAAGTAAAGGTAAAAAGTACCACAAAAAAGACCCAATATATTTTTTTCATATGTATTATAATTTGCTCAAATATAGATTTTTTGTAAAAAGGAATGTAAGAATTTAAATAAATTTTAAGTATTTAATTCCAAATCTCGAATGTAATCTCCATATTCAAAATAAAACATTTCTAATGCATTCATTTTTTCGTAGAAAAAGTCGAATATTTCGTCCCAATACTTTCTATTGCTGACGCTTATACCTGTTTTTTCGACCCAAATTCTGCTTATAGTTTTGCCACTTTCGAGAGTAAAGTTTTTCTCAAAAACCAAATCTTTGACAAAATCATCTTCCAAAACGGTTTTTAAAGATTCTAATTTTTCAAAATAAACAATTCGTTTTTCGTCATTGCGATGTTCAATGTCTATTAGGACTTGTGCTTTTTTATTATCGACATAAAATTTAAACGAAAAATCCTTGATTTTTGTGTCATACAAAATCCATTTTCGGGGATATTTTTCGGCAAATTCTATCCAGAATTCTCGTTTTAATCGTTGCGATTCCTCTTTGCTATACATTACAGTTTAGGGTTTAAGAGTTTAATGGTTTATGTGTTTTGGCTTATTGATGTAGCCTTTGGAATTGCTTTTAAAATTTGTTTTTAGAAATTTTTGAATTATATTTATAACAGTTTCCAATTTACAAAAATAGGGTTTGATTATGGATTTTCAAGTTTTTTTAGAATATGTTCCCAAATTTTTAGAAGTAAATCTTCCTGCAAGTGAAGCTCATTTTAAAATGGCTCCTTTAGAACGGATAAAAACTTTGAAAAATATGAATTTTGACTCTATAAATCCCAAAAATGCAGCAGTGATGATGTTGTTTTATCCTAAAAATGGAAGAACTCATTTGGTACTCATCGTTCGAAATTCATATGAAGGAATTCATTCGGCTCAAATTGCTTTTCCAGGAGGGAAATTTGAACCCAAAGACCAAACCTATGTCAATACTGCTTTGCGAGAAACTCAAGAAGAAATTGGCATTCATCCTGAGCAAATCCAAATTATTATGCCTTTTACGAATTTGTACATTCAAGCCAGTAATTTTATGGTGTATCCTTTTTTAGGAATCAGCAAAGAAGAAATTGTTTTTATTCCAGATAGTAATGAAGTTGCTCAAATTATAGAATTGCCATTATCTGATTTTTTGAATGATAATTTAATTGTAAGTGCAATAATGACAACGTCTTACGCCAAAGATATTGAAATTCCTGCATACAAAATCAACGAGCATATCGTTTGGGGTGCTACAGCGATGATGCTGAGCGAGTTGAAAGAAGTCCTGAAAAAAGTGCTATAAATTATAAGTTTTTGTATGTTTGCCTTTCTAATTTATTTATTACACACTATTTTATGGCGCTATTTAAGAGAAATCCTTTTGGACATATTCTTGTTGTTAAAAGATTTTTAATACACGTTTTTGCGGTTTTAACTCACAGACGCTATCGTGGTTTTAATAGTTTGCAAATAGAAGGATCAGAAATAATTACCAAATTACCTGATGCGAATGTACTTTTTATATCCAATCATCAAACCTATTTTGCTGATGTGGTTGCCATGTTTCACGTTTTTAATGCCAGTTTGAGCGGTCGTCAAGATTCAATAAAAAATATTGGATACATTTGGAAACCCAAGTTGAATATTTATTATGTAGCTGCCAAAGAAACTATGCAAGCCGGATTATTACCCCGAATTTTAGCTTATATAGGAGCAATTACAGTAGAAAGAACTTGGCGTTCTTGTGGAAAAGACGTTACCGAAAAAAGAGATGTAAATCCTAATGATACCGAAAATATTAAAATCGCATTGAATGATGGTTGGGTAATTACTTTTCCGCAAGGCACCACAAAATCATTTAAACCCGTTCGAAAAGGAACTGCACATATCATCAAACAGCATCGACCAATTGTAGTTCCCATTGTGATTGACGGTTTCCGACGTTCGTTTGATAAAAAAGGATTGCGAATGAAAAAGAAAGACATTCTTCAATCTTTCATCATCAAACCACCAATGGAAATTGATTATGACAACGATACCATCGAACAAATTGTTGAAAAAATTGAGTATGCTATCGAGCAACATCCTTCCTTTTTGAAAGTAATTCCTGCCGAAGAATTAAAAGCAGCTGAGGAATTGAACAAATTAAGACAATGGGATTATTAAAAAGAAATTCCGAATTATAGATCTATTTTTTTTAATTCGGTATAATTATCTTTAAGTTTGCGTAGGAAACTGCCATATAATAGTTTGTAAAACAACCAGATAAAGCCCATTATCAATGCAGCCATAATAATTATTGTAAGGCAATTTGTGGCTAAAACAGCGTTATCTCCTCCTCCAGATTTAAAACCTTCGTTGAAACCTTCAATTCCACTCAAAGCTCCTGTAATTCCGCCTATAAAAATGTTCCAGTAAATATAGTAAGTAACAATTTTTCTGGTTTTTAGGATGTGTTTTATCAATGTTTTTGAAGAATTCAAGACCGAAATGTTTTTGAAATTTCTATAAAACAAATAGATAAAAGCTACAATTACAACATAATTAAATTTCTCTAAATAATTGATATAAGGGTGATTGCTTATAAATTCATCGTATTTTGGATCATTGAGTAATAATGAAATACCATTTATTACTACAAATTCTATAAGGCTCACAATCAAAATCCACTTCACAATCGAAGACGATTTTTGGTGCAACATCTTATAAATTTCTACTTCAGAAACCTGTTCGAAGGCATCGTTTTTGTGCCAATCTCTTTTTAATAAATCCAGCTCTTTCATATTTTTTATGGATTTAGTATTTTTTTTAATTTCCCTTTAATTCTATTCATTTTCACCCTTGCATTCACTTCGCTAATTCCCAAAGTTTCTGAAATTTCTTGATAATCCTTATCTTCAAGATACATAAAAATCAAAGCCTTTTCAATGTCATTCAGTTGGTAAACTGCTTTGTACATTAATTTTAATCGTTCTTCTTCTTCATAATTATAATCTTCATTGCTAATAAAATATTGTTGAGTTTCATAATCTACCGTTTTGACTGAGCGAGTGCTTTTTCGGTATAAAGTAATGGCCGTATTCAAGGCGACTCGATAGGCCCAAGTCGAAAATTTGCTGTCGCCACGAAACTTCGGAAAGGCTTTCCACAACTGAATCGTGATTTCCTGAAACAAATCCTTATGCGCATCCTCACCATTCGTATATAACCTACAAATCTTGTGGATTATATTCTGATTGGTCTTCAATTGAAGCACAAAAGATTGTTGTAAATCGTCGCTCATATTTAAGTTAGTGGTCAAAAAGAAGATTTTGTTACAAATTTAATGCGTTAAATCAGGTGTTCAAGATTTGAACATATATTCAAATCCTGAAGTTAATTACAAGTTAGTTGATAAACGAAAAAATATCCGCTTAAATCTGTGTCATTAGCGTTCCATCTTTTATAATTTCTTTCCTTTATAATAATTCACCATCAAATTCACAAATTTGCTATAACTATCCATTCCGTCTTTTTGCTGGTTTATTTTCAAGAAATTGTCATAGAAAATATGAAAACCAGTTTCGATTGGTGTTTCATATTGTTTCCAAAAATCTTCGTTTTCCTGATAGTTTTTCAAAATTCCGGGATGAATCGTTTTCAATAATTGATCATACACTTTTTCGTCTCGAACATACCAATTGCCCAAACAATAACGCAAAGCATTGCTATATCCCGAATATTGAATGTATAAATTTTCGTTTTTCACAGATGCCAGAAATCCGATGAAATTGCATTCACTTTCGCTGGCAAATCCCATTTGGTGTGCCATTTCGTGGTTTGTTGTCATAGGAAAACCATACATTGGTCCCAAATAATTGACTTGAGCTTCATTGGTAAACGGGTTTAAATAACCGCCAAAACCCATATAAGTCAATGGCAAACTAAAAAGTGATTTCTTGATACTAGGATTAGTATATTCAAAAAAGTGGTATTCGTTTGAAAGCGTTTTATATCCATTCAAATTCATCTCAAAAACTTGTTTTTGCGAATAAGGAAAAACTACTTTCTTGCTATCATTTTTGGTAATCTGACTTTGAATTTGATTGGTTTTGGCAATCAGTTTTTTAGTAAAATCGAATAAATCAGCATTGTTATAATCTCTTTCGATTTGCATTTTTTCGAACAGCGGTTGACGGTAATAATTCAAAGCCCACAACAAATGAAACAGAAAATACGCAACCGAAAGGACATTCAAAACTTTTAAAAGATTATTTTTCCATTCTGTTTTCCAAGTTTTTCTTGCTTTCCAAATCGACTTTAAAAGATAAAAAATCAGAATTCCATACATAATATCTCCGACAGAAAAAGGTATTATCCCTAAAACTATCCGTGAAAATTTCGAAATCAAAACATACAAACCATTGCTGTAAAAGCGTTCTACCCATCCAGGAAAAAAGGCAATTATTTTCAGAAATAGAATTTGAATTAGGAGGAATAGGGGAAGGATGTATTTGCGTTGCACTGAAAATATTTTGAATGTAAATATAATTACAATATCAATTAGTATTCAAAAAGTTTTTAATATTTGTAACTTTGAGCTTTGTAAATGTTAAACCTCACACAAAAATAAATGAGCCAAGAAATTAGAAACCTAGAACCCAAAGCACTTTGGAACAAATTTGCCGATTTGAACGCCGTTCCTCGTCCATCAAAAAAAGAAGAACGAGTAATCGAGTTTATGAAAAACTTTGGAAATTCATTGGGATTAGAAACCTTTGAAGACGAAATCCGAAACGTGATTATCCGCAAACCTGCCACTGCTGGAATGGAAAATCGTAAAACCGTTGTGCTGCAAGGCCATTTGGATATGGTACATCAAAAAAATGCCGACACTGTTTTTGATTTCGATAAACAAGGAATTGATATGTATGTCGATGGCGACTGGGTTCGTGCTCGCGGAACCACACTTGGAGCAGATAATGGTCTTGGAGTGGCGATGATTATGGCAATTTTAGAATCTAAAGAAATTGCACATCCTGCCATTGAAGCTTTGTTTACCATTGATGAAGAAACTGGAATGACAGGCGCTTTGAACCTAAAAGGTGGCATCCTGAAAGGAGAAATTCTTTTGAATATGGATACTGAAGAAGACGATGAAATTGACATTGGTTGTGCTGGAGGAATTGATGTTACAGCAACCAGAAGTTACTACGAAGAAGAAACTCCCGAAGGTTCTGTTGGTTATACCATTACTGTTAAGGGCCTGAATGGAGGACATTCTGGAATGGATATTCACAAAGGTTTGGGTAATGCCAATAAAATAATGAATCGTTTGTTGTTCGACGCTTTCGAAAATTTTGGCCTACAAGTTGCTGAAATCAACGGAGGAAGTTTACGCAATGCCATTCCGAGAGAAAGTGTAGCCAAAGTAATTGTTGCCGGAATGTATGATGAAGCCTATGTTTTTGATATGCAAGAAATTATCAACGACATCAAAAACGAATTCAAAACCACTGAACCTAATTTAAGTATAGAAATAGTAAAAAGCGATTTGCCTAAAAAAGTAATGGATTTGGGCGTTCAGGAAGGGATTCTTCGTTCGATTTATGCCGCTCACAATGGTGTTTACAGAATGTCGGCCGATATGGAAGATTTGGTAGAGACTTCGAATAATGTGGCTCGCGTTATCATCAAAGATGGTGAAATTTCTATTAGCTGTTTGACGCGTTCTTCGGTGGAAACTTCCAAGTTTGATTTGGCAAATGCTTTGCGTTCTGCTTTTGAATTATGCGGTTGCGAAGTGAATTTGTCGGGTTCTTATCCGGGTTGGACACCCAATGTAAAATCTGAAATCTTAGATTTACTGGTTAAAATCTATGAAAAACAAAATAACGAAAAACCAAAAGTGGTGGCTTGTCACGCTGGTTTAGAATGTGGAATTTTAGGAACGAATTATCCTGATATGGATATGATTTCTTTTGGACCAACGATTCAAGGAGCCCATTCACCAGACGAAAGAGCTTCGATTCAATCTTCTCAAAAATTCTGGAAATTTGTATTGAAAATTCTGGAAAATATACCTTTGAAATAGTGTTCAGAAAAAAAATAGTGTTCAGTACTAAAACTGAACACTATGTACTGAACACTGATTACTAAAAACTAGTCTCTTTTAGGACTGTTTTTCTTTTCTCTTTTTTCCTCTTTTTTCTCCTTAGCGGTTTTAAGAGGTTCTTTTTTTACGTTTTTCTTTGCGTCTTGACTTTTTGCCATAATAGGTATATTTAAAGGTTAACTTTTCTGTTTTTTAATAGAGTAAATATAAAGAAAATTCTTTTGAAGAAAAAGATTTCAGGCATTTTTCATGCTTTGGATTATACCAATAGTAAGATACTATTTTTCTGTCTCATTGAGCGCAGTCGAGATGAAATAATGGTTCTCGACTGCGCTCGAACTGACAAAGATGGAGCTACTATAATACTAGAAATTCTTTCTTTATTCTACCCAGATTTATAAAAAAAAATCCCCAACTACTTTCGTAATTGAGGAATTTCTATTTTCTATTTGGTCTGCAAACAGAATATTATTTATTTAGTGAACGACAACTTTTTTATTGAACACTTCATAGAAAAGCTAGGTAGAACACTGTAACTTGTCTTTTGTTTAAGTTACTTGATACAATCTAATATTATGTAACGAAGAGAAAACGAGTTCCATTTTGAAAATTTTATGGTTTAACTAGCAGATTACATTACAAATGATCCTAAATTAGTGCCAGATATTTCATCAAAATTTTGCTTAGATAAAATTATTTCAAGTTCTTCTTTTGATAATTTATTTAGTTCTTCTAAATCTTCCATTGAAATGCCTTTAAAACTTCTACCTATTATTCCAGTAGCAGAACCCCAAAATTGTCCATCTGAAACATCTCCATCAAATTCGATATCTATAATGTTAGATTTATCAAATGCAATTTCTTCTAATTCTTTTTTTGTTTTAGTAATTACAAAGAAATTTTCTTTATCAAGTTTTAATTCTTTTATATTTAGTCTCCATTCCCTCAGCCAACTAAAGTCTCTTATTTTTGGGTTATGTTCTTCAAACCGCCATTGAGATGTAGGTAAAAGTTCTTTTTTATCATTAGAACTTCCATAGACAACAGTTCGGCCGCCCAAATTAAAAAAATAATCTTTTTTCACGGCAATTCCATATGGTGAATACATTGGATCGGGATATTCCTCAAATATTTTAAACATTCCGATAAGTAAAGTTATTGGTGATTCTGTGAAGCAAAGAAACCCTTTTTCTTCAATGTCTTTTAGAGAATTATTATCTATTATTTTATGTAATGTTTCTCTAGCATTATTTCTTTTTGTGAAATGAAAAAGATAATCAGAAATGTCTTCACGTGATTTAATTATTTTAAGTAATGTAGAATTCATAAGATTAGTTTTTGGTAATAATTTATAACTTATTAAAACTACTAGAGTTATTGAATTTATGATGTTTAATTTTTTTTAATTTTAGAAATGATGATTTCGTTGATAATACACGATAAAAAAATGTACATAGTCTGATATATTTATTGTTTTAATAAAAATTTTTTGAAATTTTCGAAGAGTTGTTTTTTTTGCAACATACTCTTTCTTATCTTTAATTACCACACGTTATTTTTTTTGAACCAATTTTTAGGTTTGAGTTTTTCGTGTTTTATTTCTTTTAATAATTCTTTGTAAGTGCTATTGTTAGGATCATAAGACAATGCCTTGTTAATGTCAAACAATGCTTTTTCAAAATTATCGGTTATTAAGTACAAAAAAGCTCTTCTAGAATAATCAGAATGATCTTCTTCTTTACCCGCCATTGCTCTTGAATAATATTCAATTGACATTTCGTACTCTGAAATAATACAGCTTATTTCTGCTATTTTTCTGTAGTAATGTTTTCTGTCAATGTCCTGAAATTTTTTTAAAATGGTCAGATAATCTTGAATTGCATTTTCTCCTTGTTTTTTCAGAAAATCTATTAGTGAATAATTGGATTCATTTTCATTAATATTTTCTTGTACTAAATATATATTTCCATTGTCTGGTAAGAATGAACTAAATGAAATTGCTCTATTTTCATAATAAAGTAGTTTCTCATCAATTAATATTGCAGAACTATAATCTTCAATAGCTTTATTAACTTCTTTTAGTTTATCATAAGCAACTCCTCTATTATTATATGCAGCTGAGGAGTTGGGATAATGTTCTAAATATTCGCTATAATTTTCAATAGTAGCTTTATTATCTCCAACTTCTGATTGGCAATATGCTAAATCAAAAAGTATGTTTTTGTCTTCGTTGTTAATCTTTAGAGCATTTCTATAATCGTGAATTGCCATTATGTAACTCTCATTTTCTTTTCTTTTTTCTGCCCTTAAAATTAATTCATCATACGAGAGGTCTTTATCTAACTGTATTTTTAGGTTTTCCGAATTTTCTAAATTAAGATATTCAAGGCTTTGATAGGTAGTTTTTGTTAGTTCATTAAATTGAACTAGAAATTGTTTGCTAATGATTTCATCCCGAATGACAGTGATGTTTTCTAGGTTATTACTCGCTTTTCTTGTCCAATTAAATGATCCGTTAATTGTTACTTTTTCATCTATAATACAAAACTTGTTGTGCATTAAATTAATTAAAGAATCAACAAAGTATATGAGTCCTCCATTTTGATAAAGTTGAGAAAAATTCAATCCAGATTTTCGATTAATTTCATCATCATTTAAAATTATTTTTATTCCAATTCCTTTATTTGATAATTGAATTAAATCAGAAAATAATTCGTCATCGGTCAACCAAGCAACTGCTAAATAAACAGAAGTTCTTGATTTTTTAAGTTCTTCTCGAATTTTGGGTTTGATATTATTAAAAAGTACTTCGCTGTCCATTAGTTTTATTTTTAATATATTGTAATACCTGTGTTTAGTATAAACTTAATTTTTTTCTCAAATGTAAAAAAAATCCCCAATTACTTTTTAGCAATTGGGGATGAAATTAAATTTATTTTCTAATTATGAAACGATAACCCAAGTTCCGTTAGCAATCAAACTTTCGGCTTTTTTGTATTTCATTTCTTGTATTTGTCCGTTGGCAACATTTTGAATGGTTACGGTATCGTTGCGATTAATTTTCGGCTGATCACGAACAATAGTCTCTGTCACTTGTCGTTGTTGGGTTTGTCCCGCTTCACGATTGGCGCTTTCGCTGCTAACAATTTCGTCTTTACTTTCTGTGTAGTTTTCTTTTTGACGAACCTGTTTTGCTTCCTGAATCGCTGGAGCTTGTTGTTGGGGCAAATCACCTTTAAACAAGAACGAAATCACTTCTTTGTTCACGCCATTTAGCATAGAACTAAACAAATTGTAGGCTTCGAATTTATAAATAAGCAAAGGATCTTTTTGTTCGTGAACTGCTAGTTGAACCGATTGTTTCAATTCGTCCATTTTGCGTAAATGTTTTTTCCAAGCTTCATCTACAATGGCCAAAGTGATGTTTTTCTCAAAATCGGCAACCAATTGACTTCCTTTTGAATCGTACGCTTTTTTCAAATCAGTAACCACATTCAATGATTTTATTCCATCGGTAAACGGAACAATGATGCGTTCGTATTGGTTGTTTTTATCTTCATAAACATTACTAATGATAGGAAATGCTTCTCTGGCACTACGTTCAGTTTTTTCAGCATAGAATTGAGAAGCGGCTTTATATACTTTTCCAGTCAATTCTATGTCGGTCAATTTATTGAAATCACTTTCAGAAACTGGAGAAGTAATAGAGAAATAACGAATCAATTCGAATTCAAAATTCTTGAAATCATTCGATGCTTTATTTTCGGTCACGATCAAATCGCAAGTGTCATACAACATATTGGCGATATCGAGTTTCAAACGTTCTCCGTGCAATGCGTGACGACGTCGTTTGTAAACCACTTCACGTTGTGCATTCATTACGTCATCATATTCTAACAAACGTTTACGAACTCCAAAATTGTTTTCTTCCACTTTTTTCTGTGCACGTTCGATAGATTTGGTCATCATCGAATGTTGAATCACTTCACCTTCTTGTAATCCCATTCTGTCCATTACTTTGGCCACTCTTTCAGAACCAAACAAACGCATCAAGTTGTCTTCAAGCGAAACATAAAATTGTGAACTTCCTGGATCTCCTTGGCGACCAGCACGACCACGCAACTGACGATCCACACGACGCGAATCGTGACGCTCAGTACCAACAATGGCTAAACCTCCAGCGGCTTTTACTTCGGGAGTCAATTTAATATCGGTTCCACGACCAGCCATATTGGTTGCAATAGTTACTACTCCAGCTTTTCCTGCTTCTTCAACAATTTGGGCTTCTTGTTTGTGCATTTTGGCATTCAAAACGTTGTGGGTAATGCCACGCATTTTCAACATTCGGCTCAATAATTCCGAAATTTCTACTGATGTTGTTCCAATCAAAACGGGTCTTCCTGAGTTGGATAATTCTGTAACATCGTCAATTACAGCATTGAATTTTTCACGAGTAGTTTTATAAATAAAATCTTCTTTGTCTTTTCGCAACATTGGTTTGTTAGTAGGAATCTCTACAACATCCAATTTATAGATTTGCCATAACTCACCAGCTTCAGTTACTGCAGTTCCAGTCATACCGCCTAATTTGCTGTACATTCTGAAATAGTTTTGAAGTGTTACTGTTGCAAATGTTTGAGTAGCATCTTCAATTTTTACACTTTCTTTAGCCTCAATAGCTTGGTGTAGTCCGTCTGAATAACGACGACCATCCATAATACGACCCGTTTGCTCATCGACAATCATAATTTTATTGTCCATAATTACATATTCGACATCTTTTTCGAAAAGCGTATAGGCTTTCAAAAGTTGAGTCAAAGTGTGAATACGCTCGCTTTTTACACCAAAATCTTGGAATAATTTCTCTTTCTCTTCGGCTTCTTTGTCTTTTTCAAGATTTTGCTTTTCGATAATGGCTATTTCCGTTCCAATGTCTGGTAAAACGAAGAAATTGCTGTCGGTATCTCCTGAAAGGAATTTGATTCCGTTATCGGTCAATTCTACCTGATTGTTTTTTTCTTCAATCACAAAATACAATGCTTCATCTACTTTTGGCATTTCGCGATTGTTGTCTTGCATGTATTGGTTTTCGGTTTTTTGAAGCAATTGTTTGATTCCTTCTTCACTCAAAAACTTGATTAATGCTTTGTTTTTAGGCAAGCTTCGGTGCGCTCTCAATAATAAGAAACCACCATCTTTAGTATTGCCTTCTTTGATTAATTTTTTTGCTTCCGACAAAAATCCGTTGGCCAATTGACGCTGTAGGGCAACCAAATTTTCGATTTTTGGTTTCAACTCATTAAATTCGTGACGATCACCTTCTGGAACTGGACCAGAAATAATCAATGGTGTTCTCGCATCATCAATCAAAACCGAATCGACCTCATCGACAATGGCATAATTGTGTTTGCGTTGCACCAAATCATCTGGCGAATGCGCCATATTGTCTCTCAGATAATCGAAACCAAATTCATTATTTGTACCATAGGTAATATCGGCATTATAGGCTTTTTTTCTACCTTCTGAATTGGGTTGGTGGTTGTCGATACAATCTACAGTCAAGCCGTGAAATTCGAAAAGAGGCGCTTTCCAAGTACTATCACGTTTGGCCAAGTAATCATTTACAGTTACCAAATGCACTCCGTTTCCAGTCAAAGCGTTGAGATAAATAGGCAAAGTCGCTACTAATGTTTTTCCTTCACCTGTTTGCATTTCGGCAATTTTACCTTCGTGCAAAACCATTCCTCCAATTAGTTGGACATCATAATGAATCATATCCCAAGTAATTGCTTTACCAGCAGCACTCCAAGAGTTGGCCCAAATAGCATTTTCACCATCAAGAGTTATATACGATTTCGTTGCCGAAAGTTCTCGATCTAATGGTGTTGCAGTGACTTGTATTTGAGTGTTTTCTTTAAAACGTTTGGCAGTTTCTTTAACCACAGCAAAAGCTTCAGGAAGAATTTCCATTAATGTTTTTTCCGAAATTTCGTAAGCTTCTTTTTCTAAAGCATCAATTTCTACATAAATATCTTCTCTTTTGTCGATATCTTCTGTATTTTCGGCTTGTTGCTGCAGTGTTGCGATTTTAGCATCTTTATCGGCTCGAGCTTGTTTTATTTTTTCTTTAAAAGAAGTTGTTCTAGCTCTTAAGTCGTCATTTGATAAAGCGGCCAAAGCAGTTTCGAAAGTTTTAATTTTGGCTAAATAAGGTTGCAAAGCCTTGACATCTTTTTGAGATTTATCACCTACAAAGGCTTTGATAATACTGTTTATGAAACTCATAATGTGTTTTTATTTCTATTTATAAAAGTGCGTAAATTTAACCAAAAAAAAAGCCTCATACGAGACTTTTTTCTTGAGATATTTTTTAATATTCATCCTCATTCCAAAGATAATCTTCGTCAGTAGGATAATCTGGCCAAATTTCTTCCATTGACTCATATATTTCTCCTTCGTCTTCTATAGACTGTAGATTTTCCACTACTTCTAATGGTGCTCCAGCTCTAATCGCGTAGTCAATAAGTTCGTCTTTGTTAGCAGGCCACGGCGCATCACTTAAGTAGGATGCTAATTCTAATGTCCAATACATCTTATGTCTGTTTAGTTTTGTGCAAAAATAAATTTTTTACTGAAAAATACAAGTAAAAAATCATTTATTTTTAATTAAATTTAAGAACGTGTTTTTTTGATTTTTTAAAAGCCGAATTTATTGAAGTTCTTCTTAAAAAGATTTAATATTTTGTTATTTTTTAGATGAATTTAGAAAATATTATTTTCTTGGAATCCATTTTACTTCCTCAGCGTTTAAATCACTCGACAACTTTCGTGCCAAGACAAAAAGGTAGTCAGAAAGTCGGTTTAAGTACCTAATTACGATTTCGGAAACGGGTTCATTATGGTCTAAATGCACTGCTATTCGTTCGGCACGACGGCAAACACAACGAGCAATGTGACAATATGACACAGTAGTATGTCCGCCAGGTAAAACAAAATGAGTCATTGGCTGAAGCGATTCTTCCATAACATCGATTTCGTTTTCTAGTAATTCGATATCGCTGTCTATAATTCCGAGTTTTTGCAAGCGCAATTGGCCGTTTTTCTTCACTTCTTTTTCGGGTGGAGTAGCCAAAATGGCACCAACGGTAAACAATCGATCCTGAACTTCAATGAGTATGTTTTTGTAATGTGAATTGATTTCTTGGTCGCGGATTAATCCAATATAGGAATTTAATTCATCAACGGTGCCGTAACTTTCAATGCGAATATGGTCTTTAGGAACCCGAGTTCCGCCAAAAAGTGCGGTAGTTCCTTTGTCGCCGGTTTTAGTATAAATTTTCATTTTAAGGATTTTAGATTTTAGAGTTCTGATTTTAGATTTGCAATCTGCAGTCTAAAATCTGCAATCTAAAATTATTTAGAAGTGTCGCTTTCAATCATTCCATCACGCATTCTGATGATTCTTTTGGCGTGAGCAGCAATGTCTTCTTCATGGGTTACTACAATAATGGTGTTGCCCTTTTCGTGAATTTCTTGTAAAAGAGCCATAATCTCTTCAGAAGTTTTACTGTCTAAATTTCCTGTAGGTTCATCGGCAAGAATGATGGAAGGTTTGTTGACTAAAGCTCTCGCAATTGCAACTCTTTGTCTTTGACCTCCCGAAAGTTGGTTGGGTTGATGGTCCATTCTGTCGGCTAGATTCACTTGTTTTAAAACTTCGGTTGCTCGAATGTTTCGTTCCGATTTAGAATGCCCAGCATAAATCATGGGCAAGGCCACATTATCAAGCGCAGTTGTTCTTGGCAAAAGGTTGAAGGTTTGAAAAATAAAACCAATTTCCTTGTTGCGAATATCGGCCAATTCATCATCTTGCATTTGGCTCACATCTTTTCCGTTAAGGATATAACTTCCAGAAGTGGGTGTGTCCAAGCATCCCAAAAGATTCATTAAAGTTGATTTTCCAGAACCAGAAGGCCCCATCAAAGCTACATATTCGCCTTTTTCTATTTCTAAATCAATTCCTTTAAGCACATAAACGATTTCGTTTCCTAGAGCAAAATCTCGTTTGATGCTTTCTATTTTTATGAGTGGGTTTGCCATTTATTGGTTTATGGTTAAAGAGTTTAAAATGGTTTAATGCCAAATAGGACTACTAATGTTTAGTAATGTTACAACAAATTTAAATAACTTTAATCTCTTAAACCCTTAAACTTTTAAACTATTTTAAACCCGAATCACAAAATGTTCCTTCGGTTGTTCTTGTCTGAAGAAAATCAATCCCCATTGAAAAGTGTCGATAGTCACGGTTACTTTTGGATTTTTTTTTATAATTTCCCAAGCTTCTTCCATATCGGGAGACCAATGAATGTCATCGAAAATCCAAACAGAGTCATTGGTTATGGTTGGTAAAAGCAATTCAAAATAGTCTAAAGTGGCGCTTTTGGAATGGTTGCCGTCGAAGTAAATAAGGTCGTGGGTTTTGGGTTTTGGTTTTTGGGTTTTGAGGTAGCTTGAAAATTCGGTAGTAATACTTTCTACATTATTAATATTGAAATTTTGCAATTGCAATTGTGCTTGTTTGGCAGTTTGTGAACAGCCTTCGAGTGTTGTGATTTTAGCTTTTGGATTCCCCAAGGCTAGCGCAGAAGTCGCTAATCCTAATGAAGTGCCAATTTCTAAAATGTTTTTAGGTTTGAAATAATTCGTAATTCTAAACAATAATTCAGCACGTTTTGGCGAGATTCCAGCGGTTTTGGCAATCTTATTAATTTGCCTAGTATTGGATTTGAAAACTTTAGAACCAGCACCAAAATCGGTAACTTCAATCGTGTTTTTGTTTGCTAAAAGCGAATTTCTATATTCTTTTAAAACTGCATATTGTGGTTTTGATTTTTTGTCATAAAAGCATTTGGTTATCAAATTAAAAACAAATGGCGAATGCACAGCGTGTTCGTTTTTGGAATGCCAAAGGAATTTAAGATAAGACTGGATTTGGAATAACATATTTTATTACTCAAAGGTTCGCAAACTAAAAACACAAAGATACATGGAGATTTTTTAAAATTTGAAAAACAAAAAATAAACTTTGTGAGGCTTTGCGTTTGCTTTGAGAGTCACTATGAAATAGCTTTTGACTTTGAAAACAATATAACTTTAAACACTATATTTGCAGCCTTGTAATTTTCCTAAAGAAAATGCTTTTTTACAATGGTAAACGAAGAAATAGAAAATAAAACTACAATAAGTTCGGAAGAAATTGACCGATGCATTGCTATTTTGGCACAATTAAATACCGATACTGACCAAATATTCGAAATTCCAAAAGAGCAACGAATTGCTTTAATCAAAGCGGCAGGACAATTTTCACGTCCGGATAGAGATGAATTTGCCAAAAGAAAAAAAGACGGAAAAGCAGTTGCCAAACGCAAACAGGAAAAAAAAGATCGAACGGCTCGCAAGGAAACCGGAATTCGTTCGGCTCGGGAAGCGAGTGTTTTTGTAGCACCCAAATTATTGGCTTCGCACGATTTGGAACACAAAGAACAATTGGAACTCGAAACGCCCAAAAAGTGCTATGTCTGTAAAACAGAATTTACCAAAATGCACCATTTTTATGATACAATGTGCTGCGATTGTGGCGATTTTAATTATGCCAAACGTTTTCAAACCGCCGATGTTAATGGGCAAATAGCCGTGATTACAGGTTCTCGCCTGAAAATTGGTTATCATATTACCTTGATGCTTTTGCGTGGTGGAGCAACTGTCATTGCTACGACTCGTTTTCCTGTCGATTCGGCTTTGCGATTTTCTAAAGAAGACGATTTTAACGAATGGGGACATCGTTTGAAAATTCACGGATTGGATTTAAGGCACATTCCGAGTGTGGAGATTTTTTGTAATTTCATTGAGCAAAAATACGGTCGATTGGATATTTTAATCAATAATGCTGCTCAAACTGTGCGACGACCAGCTGGTTTTTATACCCATTTGATAGAAAATGAAGAGCGTCCTATTGCTTCTTTGCCCCAAAAAGCACAAGAATTATTATTGGATCACACCAATTGTTTGGAGGAGTTGAAAGTTTTGACTTTAGGCGCATCGTCGAATGAAAATATGCCAGTAACTTGGCACGGACCAGAACCTGGAATTGGTTTGCGGGCTTCCGCCAAATTATCACAAATTCCCTATTCGTTTGATAATGCTTTGGTGGCGCAGGAAGTTTTTCCAGAAGGCGAACTCGATGCCGATTTGCAACAAGTCGATTTGCGAAAAGTAAACAGCTGGCGTTTGAAATTAGGACAAATAGAAACGACCGAAATGATTGAAGTGCAGCTAGTAAATTCGGTGGCGCCTTTTGTGTTGTGCAACCGCCTTTCGGAAGTGATGAAAAAGGATCATACTGGCAAAAAACACATCATCAATGTGTCGGCGATGGAAGGGAAGTTTTATCGTGATTTCAAGGAAGACCGTCATCCGCACACCAATATGGCGAAAGCTGCTTTGAATATGTTGACGCACACGGCTGCTGGAACTTTAGCCAAAGACGGAATTTTTATGAATGCTGTCGATACCGGTTGGGTGACCGATGAAGACCCAGCCGAATTGGCCAAGAGAAAACAAGAAGAACAAGATTTTCAACCGCCATTAGATATTGTGGATGGAGCAGCGAGAGTGATGGATCCGTTGTTTGACGGAATCAATTCAGGAAAACATTGGAGCGGAAAGTTTTTGAAGGATTATCGACCGATTGGGTGGTAGAAATCAAAGGTTTTCTCCTAAAATTAGGTTTGTATTAAAAATGTAATTTGTGTTTATTAGTGCAATTTGTGGTTGGAACTTTTAAATGTGATGACTTAAAAAAACAATTCAAATAAATTCTTTAAAACCCCTCGCCATCATTAAAATAGAAGGTTTGAGAATCGCGTCCCATACCATAATTAACTACAAAATTGGTCAGTGTGTTTTTGTCCAACAAGAATCGCAAACCAATGCCAACTGCTGGCTGAATGGATTCGAATAAACTGAGGTTTTTGTTTGCATCGCTGGCTGTTGTGGCATTAGTAAATACAGTTCCGCTAATCATTTGATTTTTGGTGATGGGAAAACGGTATTCGCTTTCAAGAAACATCAAATTATTGCCTCTAAAAAGGCCTTGTATGTATCCTTTTCCGCTTCGACTATTTTGATCCCAACCTATAGCGGGTAGGTTTAAATAAGGCAAATGTCCGCTGGTTACGAATTGACTATAGCCCCAAAAACCAATAACGTGCTGTTTATTCCGTTTACTGATGGGAATAAAATAGCGGCTTTCGAGCAAGAGGGAGGAACTTTTTTGTTGACCTTTAAATAGTTTTGGATTATAACGGTAATTTAAATTCAAATATAGACCGTTGTTTGTGTTTATGAGGTTGTCTCGAGTGTCATAAATTAAATTCATGCTCAAACCATTGACTGCATAATTCTTGTTGCTAAAGCCATATTTCTTTGAATAATTATAATGATAAGTGTATTCTTCTTGGAAGACATCCAAAAGTTTATCATTAATGTTGTTATAACTGTCGATGTGAATTCCTGTGCCAATAAAAAAAGAAGGAAAGATATTGAAAGAGATTGTTTCGTGAAATTTGAAGTAATTATAATTCATTGGTTGTTCAATTGACTTGTAATCAAAGTCTTTGAATTCGGCTCCCCAGGGAACAATGTCAGTTCCTAATCCATAATTGGATTGCGAAAAAATGTAATAACGAAAATCACCACTAAAAAAATAGCGGTCATCATCAAGGTACATATAGTTTTTTAAATAGGTGAGGAGTTGCTTTTTTGTGCTTAAAGAAGCGCCACCCGAAATGAGCGAAATTTTGTTTTCTTCTTTTTCTTTAAAACTATATTGGCTAATGAATCCAAGTGTAAAACCATTAGCGGGTTGATAGCCCAAAGTAGGGAAGGCAATTAATTTGGTTTTGGTTTTTGGTAGTTTAATTTTAAGAGTGTCTTCTTTAGTAAACAAATCAAGAATCGTGCGTAGGGGTTGTTTTTTTTCACCTTCTTCTTGTGAAAAGCTAAGCTGAAAATAGAAAGTGAAAATGAGCAAGAAACAAATAGATTTTGCTTCAAGAATAGTTTTAGTATCCATTTGAAGCTCTATGTTTTATCCAAAATAGTTTGGCAGGTTTTTTCAATCAATTCATTTTTAAAAGGTATAAAAATAGAAAAATTTTTTAATGATTTCGTTTTGTGCCAAAATAAATTTTAGGGCTGCTATTTAATCAAAATGGATTTATTTAGACAAAAAAATACCACAACAAAATAAATTCTGTTGTGGCATTTTATTATAATTTAGAAGAAGGTATAAAAACAATCTTTATTGATTTACTGAAATTAAACTAATTTCGAAAATTAGTACCGAACCTCCAGGAATACCTCGATAGTTATAACTTCCATAACCCAAATGGGCTGGAATCAAAAGCAAACCACTTCCTCCCGGTTTGAAATGTTGAATCCCTTCGGTCCAACCTTTAATAACTTGATTTAATCCAATTGAAATTCCAGCATTAGTGCTTTGGTCAAATATTGTTCCGTTGGTAAATGTACCTTTGTAAGCAACCGTTACATTTGAAGTTGCAGTGGGTTGGGTTCCAGTTCCGGGATTATTAATCACATAATACAAACCACTAGCACTTCTTTGAGCGTTTAATTTATTGAGTGCTATAAAATCGGTAATTTCTTTTTCGTTTTGAGCGGTATAATCAACAATTTGAGCATCGTCTTTAGAGCAAGAAATAAAAAGGGTGAAAAGGAGTAATAGTGGCAATAATTTTTTCATACTTAAAAATGTTTTAAAAAACGCAAATATAATACTATTTGTTATGTTTTTATCAAATTTTTTGGTTGTGAAATCGTTTTAGTGTAATCGATTTCACAAATCGTATTTCTTTGAAAAATAGCCTCTTTTTTTCTTTAATTTTAAGTCGGTTTTCGCCACCTTTGTACGAAATAAAAAATAATAATTTATTATTTATACAGACAGCAACACACATTGACAAATACTATTTTATAAATGACTACAGACAATAAAGTAAATCAGGAAAAAATTAAGCAAAGCAGAAAAGATACTGTTCAATACATCAATCTTCAATTGGCATCACTTGGACAACCCATTTATCGAGATGATGAGAATTCGGCAGAGCCTTTTTGCAATCCCAAATTCCAAACATTGACTAATGGATTAATCAAAAGTTTTCGCGAAAAATCGAGATTATTATCCAATCATCTTTCGCCAGCCGACAACAGAATTCAAAACTTTTTGAACGATTATCTCAAAGATGTACCTTTCAATAAACCTTATGTTTTACCAAATGATACTTTGATTTTAACCCAAAGTGGTCATGCAAGAGAATTGAGTTTGCCACCTAACGGAACCACTTTTGCAAGTGATGATATTACTTCTTATCGCATCAGGCAAGGGATTTTAAATAATCCAGTAAATGACAAGCGAACCACGATAGGTACTTTTCATATTGTAGAAGGCAATTTGCCAGCACCTTTAGATAAAAAAGAAGTTCCTAAAATTGCTTTCGCCTATTTTTTGAATGCTGCTTTCAACCCTTCGGACAAACTGAAATTATTGCCATTTACATCCAATCAAGAAGAAAAAGCCAAATTGATGGTTTCGTTGTTGATGCGACCTATGGTTTGTCCAGAAGTAAAAGGAGTTATTTCTAAAAAGTCGATGGAAGTTCGCTTTTTTGCACCAGGAAGTTTGGTGAGCAACCTTGATTTCGTTGAAGCTATTTTTGGAAACGCAGGCGATCCTTATCTAGCTCAAAATGATGCTGCATTAGACACAGAACATTGGACAGGCCATACAGGCTGTGTGATTCTGGCTCCACAATTGCGTTTGTTGAAGAAAAAAGACATTGGTTTGCCTCATTTTGATGATGCCACAGAGCGTCAAAAAAGGGAAGGAATGTGCTGGAAAGACGAGAACGAATTGTATAACAACGGTGGCGCTTTTAAAGTAACTTGTAGAGACGAAAGAGGCGTAGTGGTCACCATTATTGCCGATAATTATTTTGGATATTCTAAAAAAGAAATTAAAACTCAAATTAGTTATTCGGCTAATTTATTTGGTTTGGTTGAGGAAGAACATTCGGGTGGAGCGATCGCATATCCTAGAGGTGTAATGGGCGATATTGTTGATGGAAGTGCTTTTTCTGAAAAGTTCGGGAATCAATATAATTTTGAAGGTGTTAAAGCTTTTCTAGGCGATAGAATTGAGGTGAAACCAATAAACTATGCAGTAGATAAGAAATATCCAAACTTAGTTTATATTCCAGAGAATGCCTATATCAATACCAATACTAATAGTATTACTTGGACTTTTGATGGCAAGGAGCAAAAACTAATTTTGTCTCCAAATAAAACGTACATTCATCCTACTGGAAATAAATTCAAATTAGAGAAACACAATGCCATTGCGCTTTGGAGAATTGTAAATACTTCGCCAGAGGGTGTTTTTTGCCATAAACCATGTACCGTTTCGGGTGGTGGAAAATCCGAAATTTCTAAATCGATGCAAAATGCCATTACCTATAGTGCTTTTAATATTTTAGATATTGACGAAGATTTCAAAAAAGCTGATGAGATAATCGAATACAATTATTCTAAAAGATGGAAAGATTCTGATCCCTCATTACCACCCTCAAGATCGTTTTTAGATAAAGGAAGAACGCTAGGTTCGGCAGTAAAATTGCTAACTCCTTCAGATAGAAATACTGATGAATACAATGAATTTATCAAAAACATTCCGGTTCACATTCGATCGTTGGTGTTGTTTGTAAAACGTTTGTATCGTCAGGATCACGGAGCTTTGAACTGGAAAGATTGTATGTCAGTTGAAATCATCAATGGAAAAAACGGTACAGGTTTGCAATACAATAACACTCCAGTTGTGGGAAGTTATGTTCGAATTGGTTTCAATCAAAAAGGAACTTGGTTATTGAATAAATTGAGGTCGGATTTTTCGGCTAGTCAAAAAATTCAAATGGAAGATGATATCTCGGCATCCATTACTTTGCCAAGCCATCAGATTAAAAATTTAAATCCAGAATATACTAACCAAAGTTTGAAAGTTGTTGCTAACTGTGAATCGCATTTGTTTCAAAGACCTGACGAAGCTATTGTTCGAGGTTATGACAAAGGTGCTGAATTGGATATTGTATCAGACAATGTGTTTTTGACAAACTATGAATTGTTAAGAAAGAAAGATGCTATCGAAATTTTTGAAGACACTATCAATTTCGACAAATACACCCAACCGGTTAAGGATTTGATTCTAAGGATTGTAAACAGTCCTAATGAAGAGGAATATTTTTCACTGCCTTCACATACAAGAATTGTAGATGGTGAACCCACCAAAAACCCTCGTTATTTAGAGCGCAATATTTTTATAGACGAAACCGAAGCCAGTTATTTAGGCGAAATTGGAGTTCGTTTGTACCGAAAAATAAAATCAGAAGATCCCGTTATCAATGTAGTTAATGCAGTTTTGCCAGGAAGACGCAACAATCCAATCGACAAGAAAGCAGGAATTCGACCGTTGGCGGTTTATAACCCCATTCATTATCAGGAAACTCCTGAATTGTTTATGGATTTTATTTGCAGCCTAACGGGTAAATCACCATCAACAACAGGAGCTGGATCGGAAGGCGCTTTGACCAAAGGCCCATTTAATATGTTGACACCAACATCCGATTTGAATAATGCTTTGTTGTCTCATATTTTGACCGAATCGAATGCGTTTAGCACCGCAGCAGGTTATGTAGGTGGAGAAAATAAAGTAGATCACGACATCAGTCTTTTGATTCCTGAAATCTGGGCACGTTTAGACCCTAAAGATCGTGATCCAAAGGTTTTGATGGCCAATGGTTCATTAGAAAAATTAGAAGATTTCGAGTACCAAGGCAAAAAAGTATTGGCCAGTAGATTAGGGTATAGAATTACGAGTACTTTCTCTTTGAGATGTTTGAATCGCCTATTCGATGAACCCAATGCCGTTTTCAACGAAAAAATGTTGAAACCAGAACTACAAGGAATTGAAGATTATGTAGATGGTATTGCCAATATTGTCGAAGCTCAACAAAAAGTGGCTTTGAGTTATTTTGAAGACGGAAGCATCGAAGCAGCTATTCCGCCATTGAAAATATTATTGCATATGATGGCATATGGTCATTATGAAGGCAAAGAAATGAGCGATCCAGAATTGCGAAGCTATTTCGAAAGAAACTATGTCATCAATAGCGATTGGTACAAAGAAAGATTGCAATTGAAACAACAAAAAGACATTCAGTTTTATACCAATCAAATTAGCTATTTGGAGCAATTTATTTCTAATGCCGAAAACAATCTGTTAGTTGCCGAAATGGATTTGAATATGCGTTTGCAAAACGTAAAAAATATGTTGGCAACGGCCAGTTCTCCTGATTACATCAACAGTTTGGTAGGCACCATCGGAGCTGATCCGTTGTATAAAAAATAATCCAAAAGTTTATCTATAAAAAAAATCGTCTAAGAAGAAATTTTTAGACGATTTTTTTATGGAATTATTTTTTGTCTCGCTAAAAGAGTCCTTGCACGCGAGAGCATCTAACTTGAGATTCCTACGGAATGACAAATAGCAAGAATAAATGATACAACTACTTTTTAATAAACTTCTCAACCATTGTTTTTCCTGCTTTTTCGATGGCGCAAACATAAACTCCCTTTGCCAAGAAAGCGGTATTTATAATAATGTTTTGCTCTGTAGTGGTTTTAGAAATTAAATTTTTGCCATTTAAATCATAAATTTTAATAGTTGTATTGACTGATATATCATCAGTAATAACAATATTTAATTGGCTTTCGTTATGGAAGAGTTGAACGCCATTAGATTTATTATAAGGCTCAGTTCCTAAAGCAGTGTATTCCATCATTGCACTTGCCATTAAAATAGCACAATAGCCGTGCGGATGGGCACTTCCGGGACAAGTTGTTGGAGTTATGGAAGTGTAATTGTTGTAAGTAGCCAGCACTCCCATTGCGGGTGCAAAACTGTTAATTTTGGGTTTGCCGTCGGTATGGGTGGTTACATAAGTTTTCAATCCTGTCCATGCTTTATTTATCACAGGAGTGTAGATAGCACTGTCTATAAGTCCTTTGTTGATGGCTTTTTTCATCGAATAAACATACATTCCACTACCTGTTGTTTCAATCCAGTTACCCACACCTGATGGATTTTGAACCACTTGAAACCAAAGTCCAGTAGTTGGATCTTGGTAGTTTTTCAAACCTTCACAAAGATTTTGCAAAGCCGTTTTCATTTCGGGATAACGCGCGTGATTGGTAGGTAAATATTCCAAAATATCGACCAAAGCCATCATATACCAACCCATTCCGCGGGACCAAACTTGTGAAGAAACACCTGTTGTAGGATTCGACCACGAGTAAGTTGTTTTGTCGTAATTCCAAGCGTGATACACCAATTTGTTGGACGCATTATACACGTGCGAATAAAGAATCATCGTTTGAAAAGCCGCTTCGTCAATGGCGACCGTATCGTTGAAAAGTGCGCCGTATTTTACTAAGAAAGGCGAAGCCATATAAATTCCGTCCACCATCATTACGTTGGTGTAAGAGGAATTATTTTTATGCCAAAAACCATTTTCAGGTGTACGAGGATAAGCTCCTAAACCTGTTTTTAGAAGGTAATCTCGGATGGTAGTCGCGGCAGTTTTGTATTTTAAGGCTCCTGTTTTTTCGTACAGCCACAAACATAAAATACCAGGATGCATATTGTCAAGAGTTTGCGCCAATACCGATGAAACTCCTGTGCCATCTGCGCCAATATAACCATCAACATAAGTTTTGATGTAAGTCAGATAATTAGCATCGTTGGTTTTGTCGTAAATGTCAGCCATTCCTAAAAGTACAATGCTGTTCGAATATTCCCAGCCTTTGCCCGTCATACTGTTAATTCCAGAAGGCCAACGTGAAATAATGGCATTCGAAAATTGCACACCATAATTAGTGGTTTGAGCCGTTGAAAAAAGGGACGGTATTAGTATAAAAGCAAGAAGTAATAGTCTTTTCATTTTTTTAATTTCTTGTTACAAAGAAAGTTAAAAAATGTAATAAATCGCATAGGATTAATACAAATTCAGGAAATTTAGTAGATGGTTATTATAAATTTCTGTCTTTTATACGTGCTTTAATTTCTGCAGTTTTTTTGACTTGGGAACAAGGTTTTCGAAGGACTTTATTTTACACTATATTGTGTTTTGTTTTGAGTTCCAGAACTTTCAAAAAGTTGTAATTCTACTCCTTTTTTTAAATCTCTACTGGCTGTAGCCGATGATAAATCCTTGAAAGTATTCATATAATCTTTTCGAGTAAATTCTTTAATGCCTAGTTTCAAGAAATAGTCCAGTCTGTCAATGTCTTTCAAAACCCTGTTGTTGTAATTCAGTAAATTGCCCAACGATTTATCAATTACCTGAAGCATATATTCTATAAAGAAAGTTGATTTTCCTGATTTGTCGCTCATTGCCAAGGCTTGGTAATATTCATTTTGTGTTTGGCTAATCAGGGTTTCAAAAGGCAAAAACTCAAAAACGGGGTATTCGGACATTAAAATTAAAGTCTGCCACAATCTTCCCATTCTGCCGTTTCCGTCCAGAAAAGGATGAATGAATTCCATTTCATAATGAAAAACGCAGCTTTTTATTAAAGTCAGTTCCTCGGAATCTTTCACATATTCGAATAAGTCTTTCATCAAATACGGAACATTTTCATAAGGAGGCGCAACGTGTTCCACTTTCGACCCTTTCATTATGCCAACACCTTGCTTCCGGTATTTACCCGCACTTTCGATTAAACCTTGCATCAATTCAAGATGCGCTTTCAAGAAACTTTTATCCGAATCCAATTTATAATCTTCCAATTTTTCATAAACTCGAATGGCGTTTAATACTTCCAATACTTCTTTTTCAGGACCAATTACTCTTTTGTTTTCTATTAAAGCGGTAATTTGTTCCTCGGTCAGCGTATTTCCCTCAATTTGCAAAGACGAATGAATGGTTTTGATTCGGTTTTGTTTTCTTAATTGAGGCGATTGTTTCGTGAGATAATTGGCGTTTACTTCTCCAATCTTTTCAGAAATGGCAGTAATCAATTTTAATATTTTGGGACTAATATCGTAAGGCGGTTTCATTGATAGTATCATTTGATAGTATCAAAAGTAGTTTTTTTTATTTGAAATGACAATTGTTTGGAACTATTGTAGTTTAATAGATGTTTGTTGAATTTGTTTGTGGGCACAAGCGTGACACTTGCGCCAGCTGTGATTTTGTACAGCTTGGTTGATATATAATTTATTTTATCTTGAATTTTGAGTTTCTAAACACTCTTAATAATTCGTCTCTATCTTTGTCGTTATTGTAATTTAGATTTGCACTAAAGGCATAGCCATTTATGAGTCGGCTGTACAATAACTGTTTCAAAATAACTGCTCCTTTTGGACTGTAAATTGTGAATGAGAAAGTATAAAAATCTAAACCGTCAATCTTTTCAATTGATGTGGCAGAGGAGTCCGCTTTTATTCCTTGATTTTTGTATGTAGCAAACAATATTTCTTTCAATTTGCTATTGTTTTCTTCCCATTCTCCTTCATATTCCAGTTCAAATGGTTCCGAAGTAGATTGAAAAATGTTGAATTGATTTTTTTGAAAACCAATCAAATTTTTAAGTCCACTATAATCAACTTTACTTTCAATAGTTTCTTCTATGGCTTTTAATCCCTTTTCATTTGCTGCTTGCTTTTTTTCTTTATCAATGACTGTCCAACCTTTAGGAATTTCAATTGTCCATCCAATTTCCGCACTTGTGTAAGTGTTTTTTTCAACTTTTCCTTCGTCAACAGTCTTATTTGGGTCAGACTTTCCGCAAGAAGTTAGCATTGTCAATATGCCAATTGTAAGGATAAAAATAGTTTTATTCATAAAGTTTAATTTGTTTGTTGGCTTTGTTTGTAGGCACAAGCGTGACGCTTGCGCTAGCTTGGGGGATTATTCAGAATGAAATTTTTATAAGTTTTTGATTATAAAAAACATAAGTATTACCTAATTTCATGCACTATATAGGGCTTTGACTAGGCTTTTATTTTTCTCCAAGCCAAACTTCGCTTCCTTTTATTAAAAATAATTTTTCTTTAATTCCTTCTCTTACTTGGTTAATTTCTCTGTAAGGTTTTTTCAATTCGCGTTTTAAACATTTTTGTTCTTCTAAATAATCTTTTTCTGAAGTGAAATTTTCACGTAAATATTCGTTTTCAAAAATTGGATATTCTTCAATACTATAACTCCAATTGAAGTTATTCAATCTGTTTGAAATTTTCTCAAAATGTGATTTCGCGATATTTTTTTCTATTTTTGGTTTGTAAAAAATATTTTCGTAATATTCAATTTTATCATTTATTGCACAAACTACTTGTGAGTCATAAATATTTGGTTCAAATAACCAAATTTTTAAGTAAAATGGTTTTCCAAGTTCTTTTAGTTGAATGTTCCAACTTTCATAAATATCAAAAAACGATTCAATAATTTTCTTTCGGATTTTCCCTTTTGGATTTGGGTAATTATGAATAGACATTGCAACTGGATTCCAAGGGAAAATTCTAATTTTTACATAATCTTTATTAGTTTTTTCTGGATAATCTAAATCAATTTTTAGATTATTAATTCTCCAATTTTCAATTTTTTTTATTCTTCTTTTATTTCCTCGTATTTTTTTCATCAATTAATTTTTTGCTTTTCATTCTCGTCACTCAAGCTATCTGCTAACTTGTATATTCTAGCTATAAAGTAACGACTATATACCCAAGGTCGGGTAGATTATCGCTTTTGAGTAGCGTATTACACTTCAAATATATAAATTTTTTTCCTACAAATCATCGATAGGTTTTTATTTAAAAAAACAACCCCAACATTTTCAGCTTTACCGCTAAAAGTGTTGGGGTTTTTGTTTTATCAGAAATGACAAATAGCAGGTTCTACCCTTCTATTTTAGCAGAAAGCTCAAACCATCGTTCTTCTTTTTCTTCTAATTTTTTAATGATGTTTTCCAGTTCTTTTGCTTTCTTTTCAATATCAGCATCGGCTACTTTTCCTTCGGAAAATAGTTGTTCGATTTTGGCTTTTTCAATTTCCAAATCTTTGATTTCACGCTCGATTTTTTGGTATTCTTTTTGCTCGTTGAACGTCAGGTTTCCTGTAGGATTGTTTTGTTTCCAGTCTTTCTTTTCGGCTTTGTTGTCTTCTTTTTGGGCAACGTCGGCACTGTCTTCGTAAGATCTGAAATCGGAGTAATTCCCCGGGAAAGTTTCAATCTCGCCCTGACCTCTAAAAACAAATAATTGATCCACGATTTTGTCCATAAAGTAACGGTCGTGCGACACCACAAGCAAACAACCCGGATAATCCATCAAGAAACTTTCCAAGACATTTAGGGTTACAATATCCAAGTCATTGGTGGGCTCATCCAGAATCAGGAAGTTGGGGTTTTGGATCAAAACGGTACACAAATACAAACGTTTCAGCTCGCCACCGCTCAGTTTTTCGACATAATCGTATTGTTTTTTGGAGTCGAAAAGAAAACGCTCCAACAATTGCGAAGCCGAAATCAATCGCCCTTTGGTCAACGGAATAAATTCCCCGTATTCCTTGATGACGTCAATCACGCGTTGTCCCGGTTTTGGGTTGATTCCGCTTTGGGTGTAATAGCCAATTTTGATGGTTTCGCCAACGACTACTTTTCCCGAATCTAAAGGAATAGTTCCGGTCAATAAATTCAAGAAAGTCGATTTTCCGGTTCCATTTTTTCCAATAATTCCGATGCGTTCGCCACGCTGAAAATCGAAACTGAAGTTGTCCAAAATCACGTGATCCTTGAATTTCTTGGAAATCTTGTGAAGTTCGATAATCTTGCTTCCCATTCGTTCCATATTGATTTCGAGCTCGACCTTGTTTTCTTTTCGGCGACTTTGCGCTTTTTCCTTAATCACATAAAAATCATCCTGACGCGATTTCGATTTGGTCGTTCTCGCTTTCGGCTGACGGCGCATCCATTCTAGTTCTTTCACGAATAGGTTTTGAGCTTTGTCCACACTAGCATTTTCGGAGGCAATGCGCTCTTCTTTTTTCTCTAAATAATAAGAATAATTTCCTTTGTATTGGTATATTTTTCCGTTGTCCAATTCGATGATTTCGTTGCAAACACGCTCCAAAAAGAAACGGTCGTGCGTCACCATAAACAGTGTGATATTTTCTTTGGCAAAATAACTTTCCAACCATTCGATCATCTCCAAATCCAGGTGATTCGTGGGCTCATCCAGAATTAATAAGTCGGGACGGTTAATCAAAATGATGGCCAATGACAAACGTTTTTTTTGTCCACCCGAAAGATTTTTGACTTTCAGTTTGAAGTCTTCCAACTTCAATTTGAACAAAATTTGTTTGTATTGGGTTTCAAAATCCCAAGCATTGTGTTGGTCCATTCCGTCGAAAGCTTTTTGGTAGGCTTCTTCGTCTTCTGGGTTTTCCAATGCTTTTTCATAGGCTTCAATCACCTTCAAAGTCTCATTGTCCGAAGCAAAAATACTTTCCTCAATCGTCAGTTCGTCTTGCAAATTATTGTCTTGCGAAAGAAAAGCCATTCGAATGCTTTTGCGAAGCACAACTTGTCCCGTATCGGGTTCGTCAAAACCATTGATGATGTTCATAATGGTGGTTTTTCCCGAACCGTTTTTGGCTATAAAGGCAATTTTTTGGTCTTTGTTGATTCCGAAGGATATGTCTTTAAAAAGCGTGCGCTCTCCAAAAGATTTTGAGATATTTTCGACTGATAGGTAATTCACAAGGCTAATTTTTTGGCAAAAGTAAGCTATTATAAGACTAAAAGCGAATTGTTTATTGAATTAAAGAAAGCCACAAATTACACAAATTACCACAAATTTTATATTACGTACTATTTCACAAATTGGTCAAAAAATAATTTGTGAGAATTTGTGTAATTTGTGGTAAAATTAACTCTTTTCAATCCTTCAAATACAAACTCAAATCTACCGTATGCATTTGTTGAGGCGTATTGATAATGGGTTTTCTAACAAAGGATTCATTGGTTAAATAGAAGATTTTTTCATTAAAAGTAGCGATACCTTCTATTTGGTGAAATGGCAGGGAAAGCTTTATTTTTCGCTGGTTTCCAGTCGAAAAATCATTGTTTTTATAATCGTATAAAAGATATAAAAACGGCTGGAGTGTTTTTGAATATCCACAAAGCACAATTCTTTTTCCAGAAGTTAATAAGGTTGCACCAGTAATTAAACCATCAATATTCAAGGTTTCTTTTAATTGGGCGATGTGGTTTCCAGGGATTTTTGGAAGTACATAAATGCTCGATTTGTTTTGGCTCCATTGTTTGGTAAACAAATATATACTGTCTTGCGAAACCACAAAAGCTTCGCAATCAAAGTCAGTCGTGTTTTGTTTTTGAACGCTAAAATCCGTTTGATTGGAATAGGAAAATGAAATAGAATCTATTTGAGGTTTATTCGATAAAAAAGAGTTTTTTTCGATTCTAAGAATATGTAAATTTCTTCGATTGCCTTGATAATTGTTGCCAAAATCGCCTATGTAAATATAGTTTTCGTCCTGCGAAATCTCTTCCCAATCATTATTTTTTACTTTTTCGAGTTTGATTTTATTTTGGATTTTTCCATTGGCATCCAATCCGTAAATGGTGGTGTCGTGGTCGTCATTGTGTGTCCATAATAAATGGTCGAAAGCAATCAAACCCGAAGTTTCTACTAAGCTATCACTGAGTTTTATTGAAGTTTCAGGTTTTGTTTTGGTAGAATTGTAACGACAACTTCCGTTATCAATAGTTGCATTTGGATTATAATTTTTGGCACTTGAATCCATACAACCCGAAATTTGACTGTAGATTGAAGTTATGCAGAACAGAAAGAAAAATAAAATTGCTTTTTTCATTTCGTCAAAAGTAAGTTTTAAAACGTTCATTATAAAAATAATTATTATATTAGACTTGATTTTGAAGAACTATCAGTTTAAATAAAAATAATAAAATATGTATCATTCAAAAATAGCGGGATTGGGATTTTATGTTCCAGAAAATGTGGTCACCAATAACGATTTGTCGAAAATTATAGATACCAACGACGAATGGATTCAGGAACGAACCGGGATTCAGGAACGAAGACACATCATTTCTGGAGAAGATACCACCACAACAATGGGAGTAAAAGCAGCCAAAATCGCCATTGAACGCTCTGGAATTGCCAAAGAAGATATCGATTTTATAGTTTTTGCCACTTTGAGTCCGGATTATTATTTTCCTGGACCAGGCGTTTTGGTGCAACGTGATTTGGGCTTGAAAACCGTTGGCGCTTTGGATGTTCGCTGTCAATGTTCGGGTTTTGTGTATGCTATTTCGGTGGCTGATCAATACATCAAAACTGGAATGTACAAGAATATTTTGGTTATTGGTTCTGAAGTGCAATCCTCAGGATTGGATATGACAACACGAGGTCGTGGGGTTTCGGTGATTTTTGGCGATGGGGCAGGAGCAGCCGTTTTGAGTCGAGAAGAAGACGAAACCAAAGGAATTTTATCAACGCATTTGCATTCAGAAGGGGGGCACGCTGAGGAATTAGTATTAAAAGCTCCGGGAATGGGCGGTCGTTGGGTTACGGATATTTTGGCAGACAATAATCCTGATGACGAAAGTTATTTTCCGTATATGAACGGGCAATTTGTGTTCAAAAATGCCGTAGTTCGTTTTGCTGAAGTGATTAATGAAGGTTTGGAAGCCAATAATTTGCAGGTTTCCGATATCAATTTATTGATTCCGCATCAAGCGAATTTGAGGATTTCGCAATTCATTCAAAAGAAATTCAGATTGACTGATGACCAAGTGTACAATAACGTCCAAAAATACGGAAATACTACCGCAGCATCTATTCCGATTGCCTTGACCGAAGCTTGGGAACAAGGAAAAATCAAATCGGGAGATTTGGTGGTTTTGGCCGCTTTTGGTAGCGGATTCACTTGGGGAAGCGTGATTATTAGGTGGTAGTTAATTGTTTTAATTTACCGCAAATTCGCAAATTATTTATGCAGATCCAGTCTGTTTAATTTGCGAATTTGCGGTTTATTTTTGGTTTAGTTTGTTAGCCAAAATAACAAGCTTAATTCATTGTTATCGTTTCAAAGTAAAATGCGATTTGAAGACTTTTGAAGTTCCTTTCTCGTCATAATCTACCGTAAACCAATAATCGGTAGAGGGCAATGGTTGTCCATTGTACATTCCGTTCCAGCCCGCAGTTGCAGGCGTTATTTCCTTGAGTAATTTTCCGTAACGGTCAAAAATGAATATGGGCGCATTTGGATTCGTTGACAACAAATGGGGAATATTCCAAGTTTCATTATACCCATCACCGTTTGGAGTGAAAAATTTGGGATAATTGATGATTACTGCGTTGATTGGGGCTGGATTACAATGTCCGTTTTTATCTCTTACAGCAATAATATGATCTCCAGGTTTTATATTATTATATTGATTGCTGTCTTGATACGGAAAATCATCTAGTTTGTATTCGTAATTTCCAGAACCAGCACCTAAAACAGTCACTGTAATAAAAGTGGGGTTTTCGAAAGCATCACTATAGGTAATTTCAAGATAAGGCGCATATTTAGAGACTTTAGTTGCAGCGGTATTTACACAATTTGTAATGATGTTGGTTACTTTTACAGTGTAATTCCCTATCTGACTTGTTGTAATCGAAGCGGTGTTGCCTCCATAAGGATTTCCATCCAATGTCCATTCAAACAAATTATTGGTAGCCAATATTCCAGTATTTAAAGTGGCTGGATTCAATAATGTACCCGTTTGATAATCTTCACAAATGAAATATTCTGCATCTAATTGTGGATTGGGTAACGGATTCACTATCAATTTTAATTCGACAACGTCAATACAAGAAGCTGTTACGATATTGTTGGCCACTCGAATCCAAACGCTATCCGTAAATGGATTGTCGTTTTGGTAAGTAGCAGGATTGGCAATTGGAACTGCATTTATATCATTGGCTGCAGCCAAAGAAGTATAAAAGGTGAGTGTAAAATTAGTGTCAGGAGATTGCCCGTTTAAGACTTGATTTCGAATGGATAAATTAGTCAAATCGAATTCGAAAATACCGTCATTTGCACCAAATGTATCACAGGTTTCTAATGGATTTACAGGATTTGCAACGGGTTTAGGAACGATGGTAAGACTAAACGGATTTTCATCGCTACAATTCAACCTATTTCCAGTTTCATAATAAATGTAATAAGTGGGTAATACAGTTGCAGGGGTAACAACAGTGCCAAAAGGAATTATATTTCCACCACCCAAAGGTCCTCCAGGAGCATCATAATAAAAATTATTGGGTGTTGGTAAAGGCGGAAAAGTGAAACTATCACAATACGATAATTGAGTTGGAATAGGATCGGCTTCAACTCCATTTATAGAAATGTCGAAAAAGTTTTCGCTGAAACAACTTGGGTCATTTGGATGAGCTGCATAGATGTAAATTCGGTTGTTGGTGTTGATAGAAGTTCCTGCCGCAAGAGGGTTTACTCCATTGGGATCATCATAATAATTTCCGTTTGAAAGCGGTGTTAACACATAAACATCACATTGTTCTACATTGGCTCTCGAATCGATTATTGGTTTTTGATTGATGGTAATCAACCAAGGTTTTTCATTGTAACAACCTATCACTGTTGTTGATGGTTTGTAAATATAAACAGTTGTAGTAGTGGTTATTGTATCGGCATTTGGAATCAAGTTTACGTTTCCAGCAGTTGTTGGGCCACCGGGTAAAGTATAATATTCGCCACCATCGACTTGAATAGGCAACAAGAAACTTTCACAGCTAGTTACATCTGTTGGAGTGCTTAGAAACGGAGCATTTATGGTAATTGTAAAAAAATCATCGTCTGTACAATTGGGTGTTCCAGCTCCGGGAACGTAAGAATAAACCCTAGTCGTTTGTGAAATTATTCCCGGCAAAATAATATTTCCGCCACCATTTGGAGCATCACGATATTCTCCAATAGGTGCTGGAGGGAGATTATAGGAAACACAGTGGACTTCATCTGCAATTCCAAGAGTGTTTATGTAAACGGTGAAAATAGTATCGGGTGTTCTACAGCCATTATTAGTTGCAAAAACATATAGTGTTGTAGTTGTGGTAATTGGAGAAACCGCTGGAGTATAAATTCCAGTTAATGCATCAAAAGTATAATAATTTCCAACAGCCAGAGGAGGTAAATTATAGGAAACACAATCAAAAACATTGGCTATTGGTACTATGGTTGGGGTGATGTTAATAGTTATATTAAATTGGCTTTCAAGGATACACGGATTGACAAGATCGGTTGATGAAAAATAGGTGTAAATAGTAGTAGTTCCGGGTGTTGTTATAATTGATCCTCCCATAATTTCGGTTCCGCCACCAGTTGGTCCTCCAGGACGTGAAAAATAGCGAAGCCCAAAACCTGAAGCGGGTACTATATATTGGTCGCAAGCAATTACATCTGTAGGTTTTATTTCTGTAGGTGTAACTATTTTTACGTTGAAACTACTTTCAATAGGACAACTTGGAGTTCCAGCAGTGGTACTATAAATATATATGGTTTGGTCGGTTGAGATAACATCACCAGCATTGAGTATGGGCAAACCTTGATTGGATCCTGAATAATAGTTTCCGGGATTAATAAGAGGAGGCAAGGTATAGCTCGTACAAACGTTTTGATTGGCTTTTTGGTCTAGAATAGGTCTTGGAACAACCGTAAGATTAAAATTAGTTACTGAATAACAACTAGAATCGGTTAGTAGTTGAACTCGTGCATATAAGGTTGTGTTCCCTGATGTGTAAAGAATAGTAGGATTTATGGGATTAGTTCCTGCATTAGCATCAGCGGGATTAGAATAAAAGCTAACAGAGTAAACTGCTGCGGCTTGTCCTCCTAAAATTGTAGAAGTTTGAGTGTCAATGTCAAAATTGGCTGTATTGGTTCCCGGAGCAGTTTCACACAAGCTTAGATCTGAGGGTTTGTTTGCAATTGGGGCATTGGTAAGGAGTAATTGAAATGATTTAGTTGTAAAACATTTGGTTGTTGTGTTCTCAATTCTTATCCAAATTGTAGCAGGAAAATTTCCAGCAGCCACCGCATAATTATTCGGTAACGGATTGCTGTTTGAATTGGCATCTGACAAAGAAGAATGATAGCTTATTTGCGTTCCTGGAATCGTTACAATTGGAGTATTATAGGATAAATCAAAGGTGAAACTGGCTAATCCGGAATTGCATTTGTATAAATCTACAGGGTTTGGAGTTGTAATTGGATTATAAAATTCTACGTTTATATAATCAGTAGTTACAGGACAGGACGTTGCAATAATGGTATAAGTAAGTCCGTAAACTCCGGGTTGTGTTACAGTAAGGTCGGGTGTATTTCCTCCAATTGGGTTTCCGTTATACGTCCAAGCAAAAGAATAAATCGCAGGATTCAATCCAGAACTAAGTACTTGAGAACCATTGTCACAAATTGCGGTATTGCTGGTAATGGTCAAATCGGGACCTAAAACGTCTTGTCCCACATTGAAACTGTTGGCACCCAAAAAAATGGCCGAATCCGATTGATTGTCTTGTCTATCGGCAATTACAAGTTTAATGTGATACGGAGTGTTTGGAATTAAACTGTTGGATGTAGCATTCATAGCGACAGTTTGACCATTAAAATTAATTGCCGAACTAGCAGCATTTGACCCTCCGTTAAAAGCTCCAAAATAGGCAGGATTTTCAGATGTACAAGAAGAATTGTATAGTGAATTTCGAATTGTAACTACTGAAATCGGTTCATTTGTAATAGGAACAACCGCAAGATTTGTTGTTACACCAGTAGATTTATTGGTTAATAAAAAGGCAAATGCGTCTGAAAACTGACACTGAAAATTACCATACTCTTCCGATGCAAATAAAAATTGAAAGTCAAAATTGGAGGAAAATGGGACAAAATCAAATTCTAAAACGGTCGCATTTGTCGAATTCATTGTAATTCCGTCAGCCAAAAGTGCTGCTTCTAAATCAGTATCACCTGTCCAAACGGCATTTCCATCATTGAGTTGGCTTGAATTTGGCCCAGATGAGTTTGCTACGTTTCCAGTACTCAGAATAACCCCACTAGTCAATGGAAAATTAGGATTTGTATTTGTAAAATAACCAATTCCGTTCGAAGAGCCAAATCCATTAGTATTACCTGTTCGCCAAGTGATGTTGTTTACAGGAACACAGGCTTTATTAACTAAAACATCGGTAACTAATTGTGGAACAGTAAATGTATTAGTATCAACCTTTATTGCCTGCGAAAAGCATCCTATCCAAAACAATGAAAATGATAAAAAAAGGATTTTTTTCATTAGAGATTTATTTTATACAAAAATATAAATTTATCGACAAAAAGACTAATTTAATCGATGAAATACATATTTTCAGCAAACAAAGTGTTTAAAGATAAAAATGTAAATTAGTTTCAATTCTTTTAGAGACTTCATTGATATATAGAACGGTATTTAATTAAAATTATTTCAACTAAAACGGCAATCAATTTTCGGCTGAAATCCCTATATTTGCAGCCTTAAAAATCAGTACAAAAATGACCTTATCACAGATTCTTACGCCTTCTATCGAAAAAGCAATTCTAGCCTTATTTGATGTTACTCTTGACAAAGTTGAATTTCAAACTACACGCAAGGAATTTGAAGGCGATATTACAATGGTAATTTTTCCATTATTAAAAGTAATCAAAAGCAATCCTGTAGAATTAGGGAATAAAATTGGCAACTATTTAGTCGAAAATGTTGCTGAAGTAAGTCGGTTTAACGTAGTTTCAGGATTTTTGAATATCGTTATTGCTGACGAATATTATTTGAATTTTTTCAACGAAATTAGAAAAGAAGAAAAATACGGTTTCGTTACGCCAAGTCCAGAAGATAAAGCGATTATGGTCGAATATTCTTCTCCAAATACCAATAAACCCTTGCATTTGGGACACGTTCGTAATAATCTTTTGGGCTATTCTGTTGCCGAAATTTTGAAAGCATCGGGTAAAAAAGTTTATAAAACCCAAATCATCAACGACAGGGGAATCCATATTTGCAAGTCGATGTTGGCTTGGCAAAAATTCGGAATCGGAGAAACTCCAGAAAGTACAGGATTGAAAGGAGATAAACTAGTTGGGAATTATTATGTAGCTTTTGATAAGGCGTATAAAGAAGAAATTAATGGTTTAATTGCTCAAGGAAAAACCGAAGACGAAGCCAAAAAACAAGCACCAATTATTCTCGAAGCCCAACAAATGCTTTTGGATTGGGAAGCTGGCGATGAAAAAGTAATTGCCCTTTGGAAAACCATGAACCAATGGGTTTATGATGGTTTTGCCACCACTTATAAAAATTTAGGAGTCGATTTTGACCAATATTACTACGAAAGCAATACCTATTTGTTGGGGAAAGATGTCGTTCAAGTAGGTTTAGAAAAAGGCATTTTCGAAAAAGATCCTGACGGTTCGGTTTGGATTGATTTGACTGACGAAGGTTTGGATAGAAAAATTGTCTTGCGTTCTGACGGAACTGCTGTTTATATGACCCAAGATATTGGAACAGCCATTCAGCGCGTAAAGGATTTTCCAGACGTGGGCGGAATGGTTTATACCGTAGGTAACGAACAAGATTACCATTTCAAAGTATTGTTTTTAATCTTGAAAAAATTAGGTTTCGATTGGGCTTCTAGTCTATATCATTTGTCTTACGGAATGGTCGATTTGCCTTCTGGAAAAATGAAATCTCGTGAAGGAACCGTTGTCGATGCTGATGATTTGATGCAAGAAATGACCGATACGGCTCAAAAAATTGCAGAAGATTTAGGGAAATTAGACGAATATTCAGTTGAAGAGAAAGCTAAATTGTACAAAACCATTGGTTTGGGTGCTTTGAAATATTACATTTTGAAAGTTGATCCTAAAAAGCGAATTCTTTTTGACCCAGCAGAATCGGTTGATTTTGCAGGAAATACAGGTTCGTTTATTCAATATACGTATGCGAGAATCCAGTCGATTATTCGCAAAGCTAATTTTGATTTTACTTCTGCAAGCACTGTAAAAGCTTTGCACGAAAAGGAAAAAGAATTGGTAAAACAACTCGAATTGTTCCCAGAAGTAATTCAAAATGCGGCTCAAAATCATAGTCCCGCTTTGATTGCCAATTACACTTATGATTTGGTTCGTGAATACAATTCGTTTTACCAAGCCGTTTCTATTTTGGGAGAAGAAGATTTGCAAAAGAAAATATTTAGAGTACAACTTTCAAAAAAGGTGGCCGAAACTATTGCGTTAGCTTTTCAACTTTTAGGAATTGATGTTCCAGAAAGGATGTAGTTATAGTTGATATTGAAAATTATGTATATAAAAAAAGCATCTCAAAGTTATGAGATGCTTTTTTGTTAAATTTTTGGTGTATATTATTTATCCAAAATTACTTTATAACTAGATGAAGTTTCATTAGTAGAAACATTAATGATATAAAGTCCATTTGCATTTCCATTCATATCAATACTTTCTAAAGTTTTTGAGGGAGAAACATCTAGTTTTATTGATTTTACTACTTGCCCCAAAACGTTTACTACATCTATTTTACTAACAGGAATATCATTGTACTGTACATTAAATACTCCATTACTTGGGTTTGGATAAATAGCTATTTTTGTTTTGTAAACGCTGTCAATACTCAAAGCAGATGGTGTCCAAACAATTCTATTTGAATTCAAAACAGTGTTATTTGCAATAGGAGCTGAAATATTTGTGTCATAAACAGATGCTCCTTTTGTAAATGAGTACCCAGTATTGATAAAATCATGAGTGTCGGATGAGGCATTACCATCCGCAGTCAACTCAACCCAAACTTTATATACCCCATCTGGAACGGCTACTGATGAAGAATTGGTACCATCCCAAGAAACCGAATAAGCACCCCAAGCAACTGGGGAAGTTGTGGCTGAACGAGTCGCACCACTAATAGCTCCAACATTATTACCGGAAGTAACATCCATTCCAGCGGTATCAGCTGTACTAGCTTCAGTTGCGCCATTTTTTGCACTTAGGATAGGAAAATGATCATCTGTTTTTGTAGAGGTTGTGTAGAGTAATCTTGTTTTGACAAATGTACCTGTGGCATTTTCAACCCATACTCCCATCACCTGCTTGGTATAACTACCTATTTTTACAGTTGTAAAAGTATATGTCATTGAACCAGTAGTTTGAGCAAATGTGTTTGCGGAAAACAGTAGAACTGTAACGAGAACAGCTAAAGAAAGTAATTTTGTTTTCATAATTTTTTTGTTAGTTGTTAATTTAAAAATTGGGGCACTATAATTATATATTTACAAATTTCGAAAAAAGCATCAAAATAGATTATGATAATTATCATATAATCAATTAATTACCTTAATTTTTCCTTAAGAAAAGAATTTTGATTTAAAGTTTTATAATGCTTAAATAAAATTATGTTTTTTAAGTCTTTAGAATTAAAAATTCTATCTTTAACTATATTAAAAAAACAGAAAGTATGAGAAGAATTAGCTGTATAATTGTTTATTTATTGTTCTTTTCGGATACAACATATTCACAACAAGATCCGATTAAAGTTTTTGGAGAAGCACAAGGAACCACCTATCATATCACTTATTTTGATGTTCAAAATAGGGATTTTCAACCCGAAATTGTTCAACTATTAAAGGATTTTGATTTATCGGTTTCGACTTATATTCCCAATTCGATTATTTCGAGAATCAATGCTAATGAAAAAAATGTAATTGTCGATAAATACTTCACGGCTTGTTTCAAAAAAGCCAAGGAAGTTTGGAAAAACACCAACGGCGCTTTCGACCCAACGGTTTACCCACTGGTCAATGCTTATGGTTTTGGTCCTGGAAAAAAACAAAAAATCGAAAAATCGAAGATTGATAGCATCCTTAAATTTGTGGGTTTTCAATTGATTGAATTAAAAGGGAACAAAATAGTCAAAAAAGACCCAAGAGTGGCTTTGGATTTTAATGCTTTTGCCCAAGGCTATTCCGTTGACGTAGTTTCGGATTTCTTGAATTCAAAAGGAATAACGGCTTACATTGTGGAAATTGGAGGCGAAGTATATGCCAAAGGAAAGAAACCCAACGAAAAAAATTGGACTATCGGAATTGAAAAACCCATTGACAACAAGGAATCAGAAAATCCATTCAAGGCTATGGTGAAACTAGAAAATCTGGCCATTGCTACTTCGGGAAATTATCGCCGGTTTATTGTTGAAGATGGTGTCAAATATGCGCACCATATCGACCCAAAAACGGGCTATCCCACAAAAAATAATCTGTTGAGTGCATCGATATTTGCCAAAGAATGTATTTCTTCTGATGCCAATGCAACGGGTGTTTTGGTCTTGGGTCTTGATAAAGCCAAAGTGTTTTTGAAGAAACATCCAGAATTGCAAGCATATTTGATTTATTCTGACGAAAAAGGGAATTATCAGGTTTATGAAACTTCAGGTATTAAAGCAATTATTTCTGAAATTGGAGAATAAAAAAAAATACCAGCCAAATTTTGACTAGTACTTTTTTACTAATTAAACTAATTCAACCAATTCTCTTTATTTTTTCAAAATAACTTCATAATTTGAAACACCATTATCATTAGATAAGCTAATAACATAATTACCATTGGAAAAATTTGAAAGATTAATTTGTTTAGTGGTCTCAGCATTATTAGTGCTTAAAGATTCAGAATAGACTGTTTCTCCCAATAAGTTATAAACTTTAATATTTTGTATATCATTTTTTAAATCAAGGTTGAATAAACCTGTTGAAGGAACAGGATAAATGACTACTGCAGGTTCTTTGTGTTGAACATCTTCAAACCCTAGTCCAGTCGCAACCCAATTCATTACAATGGTATTCACATAAGTATCTCCTACGGCAGTGGTTGTTGCAGAAGTTGGACCTTTTGTGAAAGAATAACTGGAAAGTTCTTGATGATTATTAGCTCCTGAATCAACCCAAGTGCTTTCTATCCAAATTTTGTAAACGCCATCGGCTACAGTAGTGCCATTAGTTGCTCCAACCACGTTTTTGCCATCCCATACAAAACTTTTTGTACCAAAACCTGTAGGTGTTGTCGTGTTTTTTCGAGTGGCTCCAGTTGCTGCATCAGTTACATTTACAGTAGCAGCTAATGCATTCGATGCTGTTCCTCCTGCTTTTACTGCAAAAGTGGGTAGATGGTCTTGAGTGCTGCTTCCTACATAACGCATTTTGGTTTTGATGAATGTTCCTGCACTGTTTTCAATCCAAACTGCCGTTACACAAAATCCTGTATATGTTGGTGCTGGAGAAGTGGGTACGGGTTGGTTGAAAGAAAAGGTCAACGTACCAGTTGTTTGTGCTGATACAATTGTCGAAAAGCAAAGTAAAAATGCAATTCCTGCTAGGTTGTGTAATTTTGTTATCATTTCATTTTATTTTTATTGTTGTTTCTAAAAAGAACTATTTAGAAATAGTTCAAAAATGTAAAACTCTATAATGAATTATTGATAGAGTTTTACATTGACTAATTAATTAGCTTCAAGGACTAAATTGATGTTGACTTTAGCGTTTTCAGCAATTTTTCCTTTTACAAGACTTGGAATTTCAATGTTGTAATCTTGTGGTCTAACTAAAATTGAGCTTGTTGCAATTATTTTAGTTCCATTCAATGTAAGGTTGATTTTCGATTTGATCTTTTTGGTCACACCGTGAATCATTAAATCTCCTTCTAAATCATAGCTTGTTTTTGCAGCAGATAATTTTTTAGCATCAAAATTTACAATCTTGCCTTTAAAAGTGGCTTTAGGAAACTTGGATGATTCCATATAATTTTCGTTAAAATGTTCTTCCATTAAAGGAGCTTTAAACTTGAAAGATTTTATCAAAGCCAAAGCGACTAAATCTCCTGTTGTTTTGTCAAGAATACTAGAAACGGTACTGTTTGTACCTGCTATTTCTTCAAAAGCTGGCATTGAAGCTTCAAATTTAATTTCTCCTGATCGAGTTATCATTTTTTGGGAAAAAATTACATTACCCATTAATAAAACAATTGCTATTATAATTCTTTTTTTCATAATGTAGTTATTTGAATTAATTGAGACATCCTTGTTGTTGCCAAAGCAAAAATAAATCTATTGAGGTTTTTGACATTGGACCGCTTTGTGGCATTACTCTACCACAGGCTTGGGTTTGATCTATTCTGCATATTAAGTCGCCATTTTGAGTTGATTCTTTTACTTCGGCATATGTTTCCAAGTTTGGAAATTGTGAATTTCCTGAGTGACAACTGAGGCAATTTGCTTTTACAATTGGAGCAATGTTCTTGGTATAGGTTGGATTTGTGGTTACTTCAGCTATTTCAGTATAAGTGTTTGATTCACAAGAAACGATGAATGCACTAATCATAATTAGCAATACGATATTTATTTTTTTCATAATTAATTTCTTTATCTTTTAAAAAACTCGGTACATATTAAATCCAAAATACAAACTTCCTCCATTCCATTTTCCAGTAGCATTTGTGAAAACAGCAACATCATTCATCGGTTGGCTATTGGAGAAAACCATCTGAAAAACGTGTCCTCCTGTTTCTATATCCAATCCTAAAGTCAATGGATTTTGAAACAAAGGAGCATTCTCCAATTGATTTATTTTGTAGGCATAATCAAGATTTACGCTTAATCTTTTAGATAATTTGCATCTTCCTCCAGCAGCTACCAGATATTGATCTTTTAGTTCTTGAGCATCATCATAAAGATTTTTATGTACATAAACTCCACCTATTTCAAAAGAAAGTCCTTCCGAAAATTTTCTAGAAGCTAACAATTGTGTTGAATAGGCCAATCTATTGTTGAATTGTAAATTAGGATACAAATCGGTACTTAGCGCTGTATTTATGTCCATCGTGTTGTAACCCACAATAGTAACAGGGAAACCATTTGTGATTTGGTCTGCTAATTTATATTTGGCGGTCACCTCATATATTTTATTATAAGTATGTCTAGATGCACCCAGCGATAACCAGTCTGTAACACCATAGATACCGCCAATTTTTGTTAGCGCATTGTCTAATCCAAAAAAGTTATCTAATCCTTCAGTCAAATTACCAAAACGGTGTGAAATCACCATATACCATTCGCCTTTTGCCGTCATCTTTGTAGATTGAATATTGCAAATTTGCAACCCTTTGAAAGCGGTTTTCTCTTTGTCTTTTACGTCCGTTTTTTCGGCATTTAATTGATTTAATAAATCATCTTGTGCTGAGGCATAGCCAATAGTGAATAACACTAACACAAAAGAAAAAAACTTTTTCATTCCCATAATTTAGTTGTTTTGATTTTAATTGATTTGAACTGTATTTAAGAAGCTTTAAAACATTGATCCAATTTTAACTCGCCCATTAAGTCGTCATAACCTACAACTCTACCTTTTAGAGTAATGACTTGGTCTTTAGTTATAGAAGGGTCTAATTCTTTTAAATTGCAAATAATAGAATTATCAATAATCACTTCGGTACCAGTTATTTTGGTAATGGTTCCTTTGATAGCGATTGCTTTTTCAAGATATTTTTTATTTGACATTTCAATATTGGTAGCAAATTCATTAGCAATGCTTTTTGAGGAAACCGTATAAGCCGTTTCTTCTGAAGATAAATTTCTTGCTCCACCGTGCATAATATAATTGTATCCCGTGAAGGACAGAATTCCAACCACTGCGATTGAAAAAAGAATAATTCTAAATTTTTTGTTCATAATTATTGATTTTAGGTTTTGGTTTTTAAAGACAAATGAAGTCTCTATTTGACTCTAATTGTTATTAAAACATTTCTAAAAGGGAATACCCTACCTAAAAATTCAAAAGTTTATTAAAAACAATCTATTAAGGGTAATAATTATCGACAAAGTGAATAGTGAAATTATTAATATAAGAATACTATTCTATTTTATCTAGCTGATTTTCAACTGACTTTAAAATAGTAATCAATTGTTTTAATCTTTTCTATGAATCCAAAATAGAGTTGGATTAAAATTTTGTTTTGGATAACAAAGGAAAACTACAGTTTAAGTTTTTCCTGTTTGTTATAAATCAGTAATTCTAAAAATTATTTAATTTAAGTAGGGTAGTTTGCGCTAAGGATGTTTTTAGTATAGAAACCTTAAAAAATAGTATGTTGAAAGAAAATTACTTGTTCCATAAATAATTTAAAAACTTAATCTAAAAAAAACAATGAAAATCAAACAAGTAATCACAATTTCTGCAATTATTAGTGTACTTTTTTTGCAATCTTGCACCGTTTCAAATCCCTATGAGGAAATTACTCCAACACCAACACCAACTGTTTCAACAGTTAGCGTTCCTGCAAATTTTGAAGTTGTTAAAGGAAGTAGTGTGGCTGCAACTAATTTTGTAAGTACCCCAACTGGAGCTACATTCACTTGGACAAATTCTAATTCTGCTATAGGCTTGGCTGCCAGTGGTTCTGGAAATGTTCCTTCTTTTACGGCAACAAATACTGGAACTACAGCTCTAGTAGCAACCATTACAGTTACACCAACCTTGAGTGGAACTGTGGGCACGCCTTCTTATTACACAATTACAGTAACACCGTCAACACCTAGTTCTACGACACCAACAGTTACAGTTCCAGTAAACAGTACGGTTATCAATAAAGGGATTGTGCCTGCATCGAGTTTTGTTAGTACACCAGCTGGCGGAACATTTGCTTGGACCAATTCAAATACAGCTATTGGTTTAGCCGCAAGTGGTACTGGAAATGTGCCTTCTTTTACGGCAACAAATACAGGAACCGTAGCTATTGTAGCTACAATTACGGTTACTCCAACGGTCAACGGACTTAAAGGAACTCCTTCTTCTTATACTATTACTGTTAACCCAACTCCACCAGTTACAAATGCAATAACGCTTACAGGTAGTTCTTCTGGCTCAACAAAAAGCCATAATGCAGGGAAAAATTGTATGAGTTGTCATACCCCCGGGACTTCGGCAGGTAGTAAAGGAGTATGGGTAATTGGAGGGACGGTTTATACTAGTTCTGCTGGGTCTTCAATTGCCAAAAATTTGGTTATTAAATTTTATACAGGGCCAAACGGAACAGGGACTTTAAAATATATACTAAATAGCGATGCACTTGGAAATCTATATTCTGCCAATTCGGTTGATTTTACGGGAGGCTTATATCCAGCAATTACTGGAGCAACGACCACAAAATATATGGGTTCCCCTATAACAAATGGAGCTTGCAACAGTTGCCATACGGGAGGTTCAGGGACTTCCAGAATTTGGGCTAACTAATTAAAATAGATGAAAAATAAGCAGTAATACAAAGTATGTTGATTGCTGCTTATTATGTTTTATAGCAAAAAATAATTTCAATAATTAATAATTAAAAACAATAAAATGAAACAAAAAACAATTACGCTTTTTGCATTAATGCTAATGCTTACTACAATGCAGTCATGTACAGAAAATGAATATGGCTCAATAACAGATAGTAAATCTGGGAGTACTGAAAGTCATAATATGGGGCAAAACTGTATGAATTGTCACAAGCCTGGAGGAGGAGAAGCTCCTGCTTGGAAAGTTGCTGGAACGGTATATAACGAAGCATTGACGGCTACCAATTCGAATGCTACTGTAAAACTTTATACAGGTCCAAATGAAACAGGAATATTGAAATATACGATTCAAGTAGATGCCAAAGGAAACTTTTATACCACTTCAGCTATCGATTTTACAGGAGGTTTGTATCCTTCAGTTACAGGAGCCACTTCAACGTATTCTATGTCAACTCCTATTGAAACTGGCGCTTGCAACAGCTGTCACAATGGGGTGATTAAAAGTAAAATATGGACTAACTAGAAAAGGTATTTTGCTTTTTATAGTGAAAATAGCATTAAAAAAGAAACTGTCTCTTAGTTCGAGGCAGTTTTTTTTATGGGAAAACGAATGATTCTTTTTAAAAAGTTGGGATTAAAAAATCACTCTAAAGCTCAAATTAGGAGTTCGTTCAAGCGAGTAGGCTTTTACATCTTCAATAGAGTTGGTATGGGTATTAATCCTGTAATATTCGCTAATTTCATTTTGTTTGTTGAAAACGTTTATTATAGATAATCCCAGTTTATATTGAGTATTATTTGAACTTTCCCATCTGTATGTTGTCGAAAAGTTAACTTGAAAAAAATTCTCAAGATTTTTATTGTTGGGAGTGTTGTATTCGATTGTAGGATTTAAAGAATCGCTATAGTCAATTCCTATTGGAGTAGTTTCAGGTCTTCCAGAATACCATTTTGACCCTAATGCTATTTTTAGATTGCCTATATCATAAGTTCCAGCCCAAGACACCACATTATTCAATTCAAAATTGTTCGAAAATTCAGTTTGTTCAATGCCTGGAAAGTTGTAATTGTTGTCATTATAGGCATAGCTCAACCAAGTGATGAAATGATTTATTTTCTTTTGAACCAGTATTTCAGAACCAAAAACTTCATAGTCGCCATTTATTTTGGCAAACTCCAATTGGTTTTGAAACCCTTGCCCCGAACTGTTGATTCCAGTTACTTTTTTATAAAAATTATCTAAAGTAATCAACCAATTGTTCTTGTTGTAAGAAAGCCCAATCGAGGCTTGTTTGCTTTTCTGGATGGGAACTGTACTGTTGTTTGATAGAATCCAACGTCGTTTTTCAACACCAAAATAATCGCCTTGAAGATCTATAACCTGAAAGCAGTTTTGGCTTTTAAATTCTCCCAATATTTCCAAACTCAAGCTGCTTGAAATTCCATAATTGAATTGTAATCTCGGCTCAAACAAATATTTTTTGAATTTTTCAATATAGTTTAGACGCATTCCAACATTCAAATATATTTTAGAAAGTGTATCGTTGTATTTTCCTTCCACTATGAGTGCGTGCGTGCGCAAAACTTCTTTGATTTTTCGGTAAAATGCTGGAGTATTGACTTGGTCGAGATTCGTAGAGCCAATTTCGTTAAACTGGTAGCCATTATTAAAAGAAAATTTGGAAGTGATGCTGTGGTTGTTTTCGATTTTTAGACCATTGTCTAATAGTGTGTTTTCTTGTTTTACAATTTGGTTGTCCTGAATTTTATTTTTCTCTGCATCTAGCTCGTATGAGGAACTAAAAACGCTGATTTTACTACTATTGTTAGTGTTCCAGTTTCGTTTCCACAAAAGATTTGCTCCGTGATTTTTTTGATATAAACGGTTGTTTTCAGATTGAACAATTTCATTAATCGTTGCTTTTTGATTCACATCGAGTTGGTCATTAATGGCAATGAGATCTAAAATTAGATGGTCTTTTTCTCCTATTTTTTGGGAATATTTAAGCGTAATGTCATAAAAATTAAACTTCTCATCATTCTGGTAATCTATATTTTGTTTGGTGGCAAAATCAGAAACGGTTGTGTTTTGAAAAGCCTTGTTATAGTATTTGGTATAAGTGGGAGTTTTTATTAAATCAGTAATAGATTTTCTTGCAGCAATTTCTAAAAAACCATTTTTATTGATGTTAAATTTAGAATAAATATCAGCATTAATCATATTAATTCCAGCACTAAATTGTGGTTTTTCGAACTTATTTGGATCAGAAGAAATATCCACTACACTCGAAACACTTTCGCCATAAAAAGCTGAACTTCCATTTTTTGAAATAGAAACCGTACTAGGCAAATTAGGATTGAATGCCGATATTAAACCAAAAAAATGTCCCGTTTGGTACATTTTTATTCCATTCCATAAGAATAGGTTTTGGTCGTGAGTTCCACCTCTAACATTGATGCTTGATAAACTCTCGTCAGCGGTGTAGATTCCCGGAATTTGTAGCATAGTTTGCAATACGTCGGGTTCAATTAAGCCGGGTAATATTCCAAGCTTTTTGGGTTTTACCACAAATGTTCCTTCTGTAGTTTTTGAAATTCCAGAAGCTAAATAATGGTTGGCCATCACATTGTCAAGTTCTAACACATCAAGTTCCAGAAAAATTTTGAGACAATTTTTATTCTTTAAATTGGCTACAGCAATTTTTTGAGATCTAAAACCAACATGGCTTATTTCTATTTCAGTTGCATTTTCTTTTTTAATTTCAAAATAGCCCTTTTTATCGGTGGTAGTATGACTGCCATTTAGGATTTGAATGTTGGCACTTTCTTGGGGTAAGTTGTCATTTTTCGAAAATACGTAACCACAAATGAGTTCGACTTCTTTTTTTGAAGAAATCGTGATGAACTGTGAATCGACTTTATCGAATAAAAGATTGGTTTTTTTTTCGAGATAGACAATCTTATCATTCAATGATAATGATCTTTTGGGTGGTTCAATTTTAATAACAACAATTTCGTTTTCTATATAATTGAAATAAACATGGTGTTGTTTTTCAATAGATTGCAGGATTGTTTTTAATGCAATTGCTTTGCTTCCGTCCTGAGCTTTTAGATTCAAGGCAAAAACAAAGCAAAAAAACAAAACACAATTACGTTTTATAAAAAACATTTATTTTCCTTCAAAAATTATTTTATTTGGGCTAATTTTATTTGGTTCTAAATGATACGTTGTTGCAATAATTTCTAGAGCGACATCAAGGTTGTTGAGCGGGATTTTTCCGGTAAACAATTCACTTGGATAATCTGCTTGAACCTCGATAGTTAGGTTGTACTGTCTTTGAATTTCATCTAATATGTTGCGTAAATTTTCTTTACTAAAAGCAATTTTGTTTTCTAGCCATTCTGGTTTTTGATTGTCCACCAACAAGTTGATTTGTTTCCCGTTTTCGAAAGCCACACTTTTTCCGGGTGTCAAAATAATTTCTTTGTCTTTGTAATTGACTTTTACTCTTCCTTCAAAACAAGTAATGTCAAAACGATTTTTTCTGGCTTTTACATTGAATTGAGTTCCAAGAACTGTTACTTTTCCTAGAGTAGTCTTTACTTCAAATTTTTCACCTTTTGCTACTTTAAAGTAGGCTTCACCTTTTAATTGCAGGTTTCTGTTATTGTCCCAATTCCATTTTTTATATTCAATTTCTGAACCAGCGTTCAAAACTACTTCTGAATGATCAGGAAGCGAAAAAGTAGTTCTAGCTCCATTGAGCGCCAATTGAGTTTCACTCGAAAAATTTTGAACCGTAAATGTTATTCCTAATGCTATCACTAAAATTGCAGCCACTCTAAAAATCCAATTTTTGTACAACGGAATCACTTTAGGTGTTGTTTTTTTATGCTGAAGAATGTTTTTTAAAACTTTTGCTTCATCAAAATCGGTGACTTTTAGTTGAGCAGAATAATTTTTTATTTTTTCGTATTTTTCAAAATCAGGATCGGCTTTAAATTCTGCTAATTCCGCATCAGTCAATTCATCATTGAGCCATTTCGTTAAGATGTAATTTTTTTCCATATTTTTAATCTTATTATGAATAGAACAAGCAACACTGTTTTTACCCTACTTAAAATCAATTGTTTTTCTTAATTCGACTAATGCCAAGTGTATCCGTTTTTCGACTGCTTTAACACTAATATTTAATTCTTCGGCAATTTCACTGTATTTTTTTTGGTCAATTCGGTGCATCAAAAAAGCGACTCTTTGGGTCTCGTTTAAGTCTTCAATTGCTTTTAGAAGCTTATTTTTAAACTGCTTTTCTTCTAAAATAAATTCAGGGTTTTCATTGGTTTTATCCGCCCCAGTAAAATTATTCTCATACTCCAAAACTACTTTTTTATGCTTAATTTCGTTTAACGAACTATTGTTGGCAATGGTGTAAATATAAGATTTAGCTTTTTCGACAGGAACAGATGCGCAGTTTTGCCAAAGTTTTATAAATGCTTCTTGGGTTAAATCTTCGGCTTGATCCTTGTTGCCAAATTTGTAAAAAAGGAAATTTCGCAAAGATTTTGCATGGGTTTTAAAAAAAGATGAAAAAACAATTTCATCACAAGTATTTGATTTTAAGTAGTTTGACATTTTTATAAAATACAGTTTGGGCTTTGCAAATATATTTATTTTTCAATAAGTAGGGTAAAAGTAAACTAAATTGTTTTATAGAGGTCTGACCAAGCTTAATGTTTGCTTAGAAAATTTAAAATCAGTTTTTTGACACAATATTTTTGATTAGAAAATTAATGTTTTGGGTTAAAAATAACGAACTTATTTTTGAAGTTGTTGAATGAATATTGCACTTATAACAAATGCATAAATTGTAAAAAGAAATCTTTAAATTTGAATTTTATTACATTTGATTAAAAAACTACCATGTTAAGTTTTAAAAAACAGTTACTCTATTTGTCTCTAGTCAGTTTGTTTCTTCTCTTCTCTTGTCAAAGTGAAATAGAAGAACAGGTTTATAATACACAGGAAACAATTACAAAATCTTCTCCAATTACGTCTTACCTGCAAAGAGTTGCGATGGTGCAAACTATTCAAGATAATATTATTGACAAATCGAGTTATTGTACCATAAAATTGCCTTATAAAGTTACAGTTAATTACGCAACTATTTCAATAAACACCGCTGCCGATTATCAAAAAGTATTGGACAACATCAATGCCTATACGAATGATAATGATATTGTCAAAATAACTTTTCCTGTAACAATGATTTACTATAATTATGTTGAAAAAGTTATTACAAATCAAACTGAATTTGAATCATTGTTGTCTTATTGGTCAAAATACCCTGATTTATTGTCTAAAATTAATTGCGTAAATATCAATTATCCGATAACAATTGATATTTATAATAGTGCTAATCAAATTGCAAGTTCAGTAAAAATAGAAAGCGATTCCTCTTTTTTTAGTTTTATAAATAATTTAAACGAAAGCCAGTTTATAGCCTTAAAATATCCTATTTCAATATCTGATAATAATAGTGTTCCTATCTCTATTGCCAACAATTCACAATTTGAAAATGCAATCAAACACGCTATTGATACTTGTCCAGATAATGTAAATGCTAATTTGAATTTTATTCAAATACTTACAACCAATACTTGGAAAATTTCTTATTATTCTCACGAAAGCGGAAAAACCTCGGATTATAATGGCTATACTTTTGTTTTTAATTCTTACTATAAAGTTATTGCCACAAAATCGGGAGTTACCTATTATGGAACTTGGTCGTCTAAATTAGACAATGGGGTTCGGGAGTTTAAAATAAAATTGGATGCACCTGTATTAGAAAAACTGGACGAAGATTGGAAAGTATTCGAATTTAATAATTCACAGTTGCGTTTTAGAGATACAGATAGCAATAATATTGCTAGTTACCTTTATTTAGAAAAAATATAATCTAAATAAATAAATTGAAGAATAAAGCCAGTCTATTGACTGGTTTATTTTTTTTAAGATACGCTGTATTTTACAAGTTGGTAACTTTGTGACTTTATAACTTTAGTTTATATTTGCAGCTCAATAAAAGACAATTACCATTATGTTCGATAATTTAAGCGATAAATTAGACAAAGCCTTTCATATATTAAAAGGGCACGGAAAAATAACCGAAGTAAACGTTGCCGAAACCCTAAAAGAAGTTCGTCGTGCTTTATTGGATGCCGATGTCAACTTTAAGATTGCCAAAGATTTTACTACCAAAGTAAAGGATAAAGCCATTGGTCAAAATGTTTTGACAACCCTTCAACCGGGACAATTATTGGTAAAGTTAGTCAAAGACGAACTAACTGAATTAATGGGCGGAGATGTGTCTGGAATCAATCTTTCTGGAAATCCAACCGTTATCTTAATGTCAGGTTTGCAAGGTTCTGGAAAAACTACTTTTTCTGGAAAATTAGCTAATTATCTTAAAACTAAGAAAAATAAAAAACCACTTTTGGTGGCTTGTGATATTTATCGTCCAGCGGCTATAAAACAATTGCACGTAGTTGGAGAGTCATTAGGAATTGATGTATATTCAGAACCCGATAATACAAATCCAGTGATTATTGCCCAAAACGCCATCAGTTTTGCAAAACATCAAGGATTGAATGTTGTGATTATCGATACTGCTGGTCGTTTGGCTGTTGATGAGGCGATGATGACCGAAATTTCGAATGTTCATCAAGCGATCAAACCTCACGAAACTTTGTTTGTAGTTGATTCGATGACAGGACAAGATGCAGTAAATACTGCAAAAGCCTTCAATGATATTCTAAATTTTGACGGAGTTGTTTTAACCAAATTAGATGGTGATACTCGTGGTGGAGCTGCCATTTCGATTAAAACAGTTGTCAATAAACCAATTAAATTCGTAGGAACTGGCGAAAAAATGGATGCCATCGACGTGTTCTATCCAGAACGTATGGCTGAACGTATTCTCGGAATGGGAGATGTGGTGTCTTTGGTTGAAAAAGCACAAGAGCATTATGACGAAGAAGAAGCCAGAAAAATCCAAAAGAAAATCGCCAAAAATGAATTTGGTTTTGATGATTTCCTTTCCCAAATTCAGCAAGTAAAGAAAATGGGTAATATGAAAGACTTGGTTGGAATGATACCAGGAGCTTCAAAAGCGATGAAAGATGTAGAAATTGAAGACGATGCCTTCAAACATATTGAAGCTATTATCCATTCGATGACTCCAATCGAAAGATCAAAACCTGCTATTATTGACGTTAAAAGAAAAGCTAGAATTGCCAAAGGTTCAGGAACAAAAATCGAACAAGTGAATCAGTTGATGAAACAGTTTGATCAAATGAGCAAAATGATGAAAATGATGCAAGGCCCAGGCGGAAAGAATATGATGAAAATGATGGGGAATATGAAGGGAATGCCAGGTGGAATGCCAGGAATGAGATAATTAAGTTAAAAAAATACAGTAATAATGCAGCTTAAAGCCTAAAGCTTAAAGCCTAAAGCTAGAAAAAATGCAACTACTAGACGGAAAAAAAACATCGGAAGATATTAAAAACGAAATCGCTGCCGAAGTACAAAGAATGAAGGCCGATGGGCAAAAAGTACCTCATTTAGCAGCAGTTATTGTGGGTACAAACGGTGCCAGTTTGACTTATGTGGGGAGCAAAGTAAAATCGTGTCAGCAAATTGGTTTTGAATCTACCTTGGTGGCTTTACCAGAAAATATTTCTGAAGAGGAATTGTTAGATAAAATCAAAGAACTCAACGAAGATGATGATTTAGATGGTTATATCGTTCAATTGCCTTTACCCAAACACATCGATGAGCAAAAAATACTAATGGCTATTGATCCTGACAAAGATGTAGATGGTTTTCATCCTGCCAATTTTGGAAAAATGGCTTTGGATATGGAAACGTTTTTACCAGCCACTCCTTTTGGGATAATGGAATTATTAGAGCGTTATAAAGTAGAAACTGCTGGAAAACATACCGTGGTTATTGGGCGCAGTCACATTGTAGGACGACCAATGAGTATTTTGTTGAGTCGCAAAGGATATCCTGGAGATTCAACCGTCACTTTGACTCATAGCCGTACCAAAAACTTGGAAGAATTTACCAAAAATGCAGACATCATTGTTACAGCATTGGGAGTTCCTGAATTTTTAAAAGGAGATATGGTCAAAGAGGGTGTGGTTATTGTTGACGTGGGAATTACTCGTGTTGAGGATGCTTCCAATCCAAAAGGCTACGCGATTAAAGGGGATGTTGATTTTGCAAGCGTGAGTCCAAAGTCGTCTTTCATCACGCCAGTTCCGGGTGGAGTAGGACCAATGACCATTGCAATGTTGTTGAAAAATACACTTTTAGCTAGAAAAATTAGAAGTAGAAAATAAATTATTTTTACTTTAAGCCAATAAACAAGCCTATTCAACCGAATAGGCTTTGTTGTTTTAAAACTTTTCCATAATTTTTTTTTAATTATTTGTTTGTCAATTCAAAATATAAATTAACTTTGCATTACAAAGTACTTTAAATATGAATCAGAAGCATCAAGAAGATTTATCACACATTCGTTCTATGATGGAACGTTCTTCCAGATTTATTTCATTAAGCGGACTCTCAGGAGTATTTGCAGGTTTATCTGCCTTGATTGGCGGATTGTATGTGTATCTATTGTTTAAAGCCAATGGACTTGATTATTTTGACGGTGAGCACAAAATCTATTCTGGCAATTTGGTTTCAGAATTGGTTTGGATAGCTTTGATAATTTTATTTTTTGCGTTGACCTTTGGAATCTTTTTTACTATTCGAAAAAGTAGAAAGTACAATTTGCCGATTTGGACTTCGGCTACGAAGAACATGCTATTTAATTTGGCTATTCCTTTAAGTGTTGGTGGTGTGTTTTGTTTGGCACTTTTGTATCATCAAATCTATGTTTTGATCGCTCCAGCTACTTTGTTGTTTTATGGTTTAGCATTGGTTAATGCTGAGAAATATACTTTTTCGGATATTAAATATTTGGGATTTTGCGAATTAATATTAGGATGTATTTCGCTTTTCTTCTTAGGCTACGGTTTGCTATTTTGGATTATGGGATTTGGTGTTTTGCATATTTTGTACGGAATACTAGTTTTCAAAAAATATAAATAATCCATCCGAATGGGAATTATCGATAAACTAAATAAAGATTTTGAAAGCCGTGTCCGATTAGGTATTATGTCTATTCTGATGGTCAATGATTGGGTTGATTTTACCGAAATGAAAGCACTATTGAATATTACTGATGGCAATTTAGCGAGTCATTCTTCGGCATTGGAGAAGGGCGATTATATCGAAATTAAAAAAGAATTTGTGGGCAAAAAACCCAAAACATCTTACCGTGTGACTAATTTAGGAAGAGTTTCATTTGTCTCACATCTCAACAGCTTAGAAAAATTATTCAAAACTAAATAACCCTTTTTTTTAACCTTTCACTTTGAAATACAAAGTACTTTTAAATTTTAAATTATGAAAAAACATCAATTCATTTTTGTGTGCAGTTTGATTTTTACACTGCTTTTTTACGATCAATCAGTAGGACTGAATATGTCTATTTTTGGATTAGTCCTAACGGGATTCATCTGCTATTTTTTTCAAGACCGATTCACGAGTCGGACGCATTTGGTTCTTGTGGTGACCTCAATACTTTCTTGTATTTCATTTGCTTGGTATGGTGATTTCGTGTCTTTTTTGGCTTTAGCCTTGTCAGTCTGTTTTTTACAATTCAAAACGCAAGAAAAAGAACTTAAAATACTGCAAGTTTTTCCGATTGCTTTTATAAACGGAATCACATCTTTAGGTCGTATGCTGATGTTTAGCCAATGGCTTCCGAAACGAGAAGTTAAAAGCAATTTTGCCAAGAAACTAATCGCTTATTTCGTTATTCCAACGGTTTTTGTGACTTTGTTTTTTACAGTTTACGCCTTCGGAAGTGATCATTTTTCTTCTCTATTTACAGATTACACTTTAGATTTGAATATTTGGCAGCTCATTTTAATTACTCTTTTGGGATTTTATATCTCGTTTACTTTTTGGAATTATTGGGTTCCAGAGGTCTTTTATGAAAAGAATTCGCTGTTAGCTAATGATTTTCAAGATGAAAATGCAATCAGGAATGATAGGACTTTTTCGTTCTTAGATATTGATTTCGAACGAAAAAGCGGGGAGATCACATTGTTTCTTTTAAATGTTTTGATTTTGGTTTTTATCGTGACTTATAATTACGAGCAATTTTTTGAAGTAGTCGAAAAATCAAAATTGAGTGCTGCTACTCACGAAAGAGTCAATGCGGTAATTTTCTCGATTGTGATGGCTGTTGGTGTAATTATGTTTTACTTCAAAGGAGGTTTTAATTTTGATGAAAAGGCAAATGGACTTAAGAAATTATCTAAAATTTGGATTTTATTGAACGGAATTCTAATAATTTGTACTCTTATTAAAAATTCTGAATACGTTTCTTTCTTTGGATTAACTTACAAAAGGTTAGGGGTTTATGCGTTTTTGGTTTTGGCCATTATAGGTTTGTTTTTTACCTTTTTAAAAATCACAAAACAAAAAGCAAATGCTTATTTATTCAATCGAATGGTTTGGTATTTTTATGGAACAATACTTTTGTGCAGTTACGTCAATTGGGGCAATCTGGTTACTACTTATAATATTTCGGTTAACAAAGGTGTAGAGCCTATGTTTTTAAGCAAACTAAATTTTAATGATGAAGCTCGAAGAAATTATTTTCTATTGCAGCATTTAGATGGGGAAGATAAAGAAGTGAGTCGTGAGGAAAATATTGAAGACTATAAAGAAAAATCATTCTTGTCTAAGGCTTTGTATTATGAGATGTTAAGCAAAAATAAGTAATATTTAGTTTTTCGAAATTTTCGTATTACCATATAAAAAATATATGATAGCAAATAGAAACATATTTTATTATCTGACAGCCATAGGACTTTTTATCGTATTGAAATTTGGCTATACAATTGCCAACACTAACGACTTATTTTTTTTACTTAAACCAACCGACAAATTGGTTGGTTTATTAACAAGTTCGAAATCGGTTTATTTTGCTGATAAAGGGTTCTATTATCGAAACTTAAATGTTGTTATTGAAAAATCGTGTTCAGGTTTCAATTTTTTGCTTTTATGCTTCTCTATGATTTGTATTTTGGGTTTAAAATATGTTAGGAATCCTTTGTGCAAAACCTTGATAACTCCGATAGCATTGGTGTCAGCTTACCTAATGACAATTTTTGTGAATGTGTCCAGAATATTTGCTTCCATTGTTTTGCAGCATCAAACAAATCAATTTTTGCCCCAAAACGCTCAATTAGTAGTTCACGAAACTATTGGAATCATAACAAATTTATCCTTTTTACTTCTAGGTTATTACTTATTAGAACGATTTTTTAAAAACAACACTAACTATGAAAAACGTACTTAATCCCAAATGGATTTTTATCATCAACACATTGCCAATTGTTGTGTTGTTTTTTCTTTTTGCTGGAGAATTCAATATTATTAAGAGTTTATTAAAGGATGAAAATTTATATTTCTGGAAAACCTTTGGTTTGACTTTAGGAATTTTAGGATTCCTAAATTTCGCATACGCTTTGTATCTAACCATTAAAAAACAAAGTGTATCCGTTTGGTATGGGGTAGCAGCTTTGTTGCTTTATATACCATTCCTTTATATATATGGTTATCACATTGATGATATATTTCCTAATAGTATTCCGCAATGGATGATGTCTGGAAACATAATAGTGTATGTTGGTACATTTTTGATGCCCACACTAGCGTATTCATTATTTGTATTGGTTTATCATTTTACATCTGACGCTAAAGAACATCAATCGTGGAATAATTTTTTGATAGCATTTATTATTCCTTTAGCTGGCTATTTATTTTCTCAAATTGTTTTACCACTTTGGAGACTAAATAGCGGTATTTTTGGAATTCACAGTTTACTAATTCTTATTATTGTTGGAACTTTACTTTTTCTGTTTTTTATTATTCGAGCTGTTTATGTTCTTGCGATCAAAAAAGCTACTGTTTGGCAGAAATACCAATTGGCTTGGAAAATACCAATTACAATTGTACTACCATTACTAGGTTTAGCAATAAACAACGGAATTCTATTCAATAAGTTTGAAACAACTGATTCGGGAATTTTTGGAAACTTTACTCATTATTGGTTTTATGTCTTAGCCTTTTTCAATGGTGTTTTTCTTTGTTTGCCAAACCTTGAAAATAAAATGTACAGAGTATTTCTTTTCCTTGGAAGAAGTCTAACATTTGCCTATACCTTCTATTTTTTTCTTGTTTTTCTTCCGTTTTTACCTATTTCAGTTGTGGCAATAATTGCCATTGGCACAGGTTTTTTAATGTTAACTCCACTGCTGATTTTTGTGTTGCATATTAATGAACTCTCTAAAGATTTTAGTTTTCTAAAAAGTTATTTTTCTAAAAGAGCCATTTGGACAACTTCTTTTTTGTGTTTTTTGACACTTCCACTTTTGATAAGCATCTCCTATCTCAAGGACAAAATTGTTTTAGACCAAACACTAAATTATTTGTATAGCCCAAACTTTTCAAAATCGTATGCTATTGATAAAGGTTCTTTGAAAGTAACACTCAATGCTATCAAGAAACAAAAAGACCGAAACGGAGATTTTATTTTTGGTACTCAAACTCCTTATTTGTCGGCCTATTTCAATTGGTTAGTTTTAAATAATCTAACGGTTTCGGATGCAAAAATTAATACTATTGAAAACGTGTTTTTTGGAACAACTTCATTTCAAGTAAATCGGGACAGAATTCAAAATGAGAACGTAAAGATTACAAATATTGCAACGAAAAGTACTTTTGACAAAAAACAGAATGCTTGGAAAAGCTGGATTGATGTAGAAATCACCAATACTAGCGAAAACACTTGGTTTTCAGAATATGCCACAACCATTGATTTGCCTGAGGGCGCTTGGATAAGCGATTACTATTTGTTTGTAGGAAAGAAAAAAGAAATGGGAATTTTGGCAGAGAAAAAATCGGCAATGTGGGTTTTCTCCAATATCAGAAACGAAAACAAAGATCCGGGTATTTTATATTACCAATCGGCTAATAAAGTCGCCTTTAGAGTTTTTCCGTTTGCAAAAAATGAAGTTAGAAAAACTGGAATCGAAATTTTACATAAAGAACCGATAACTTTTACAATTGATAATAAGACTCTAAAACTCGGCAACGATGTAGAAACTTTCATTCCTGAAGTTAAAACTAATCATGCTGTGATTTATGTGTCTTCTAAACAAAAACAGTCATTAAAAAAGGTTCAACGTAAGCCTTATTTTCATTTTTTAGTTGATGTTTCTAAAGCTAAAAGAACATATTTACCACAATTTATTAATAGAATTGAAAAAGCCTTAATAAGCAATCCGAATTTAGCTCAAAATGCAAAAATATCTTTTGTCAACAGCTATGTAAAAACGATTTCATTTAATAAGGATTGGAAGCAAACCTATAAAAATCAAACTTTTGAAGGAGGATTCTACTTAGACAGAGCAGTAAGAACGGCATTATTCAAAACCTATAAAACACAAAAAGCGACATATCCTGTTTTGATTGTGGTTACAGATAGCCTACAAAAAGCTGTTTTAGACAAAGATTTTTCAGACTTGAAATGTACGTTTCCAGAGAGCGATTTCTTTTTTAATCTTACCCAAAATGGAGAACTTCAACCCCATTCTTTGGTGTCAAATCCAGATAATCAAATAAAGGATAGTGCTAAATTAGCTTTTAATCAAAGTGTTTTGGAATATGAAACGGGTAACCAGACTTTTTATTTGCCCAATAATAATCAGGCAAGTATTGTTTTAAAAAAGGATATTTTTAAATTGGATACCAATGAAATCAAACCCAAAAATTGGCAATCTGCATTGATGATGCAAGGAAAATGGTATTCTCAAGCCTTACATCCTGAAATTTCAGATGACGAATGGCTAAATTTGGTAAAATATAGTTTTATTTCTAAAGTAATGATGCCTGTTACTTCTTATTTGGTGGTCGAAAACGAAGCTCAAAAAGCAATTTTAAAAAAGAAACAAGAACAAGTTTTGGCAAACAACAAAGCATTAGACCTTGGAGAAGAAGTGCAACGAATGAGTGAACCCAATCTTTTGATTCTTATTTCATTACTTGGAATCGTTCTTTGGTTTAGAGAAAGAGTGAAATTAAGCAGACTAAATTAAGTGTGTTTTTTAATAGAGACGCCCCAAGGCAGATTAGTCTTGTTTTTTTTTGTATGATTTGACTATAATTTATTTTATAACTATCTAATTATACAAATCGAAAACACTACTCCAATTGTCACTCTGGAAGCGTCTCAACTTTCGAGAGCAACTTAATAGAGACACTTCCAGTGTGACAAATAACATGAATAAATAAAATAAGTATTATTGATTTTTATCCTCTAAACCCTTCTAAACCCTTGCATTTCGCTAATTAAATTAGTTTTTTCATTTTTTTTTATTCCAACTGCTTGTTTATTAAAAAAATATCCTTTCCTTTGTGTACTACAAAACTAGTACACTAATAAAACAGGCTATGATAACAATTCAAAATTTAACTTTTAAGTACAAAAAGCAAGACGCTTTGTTTACGGATTTGTCTTTCGAGCAGCAAAACGGAAATATTGTGGGTTTGTTGGGTAAAAATGGAGCAGGAAAATCTACTTTGCTTCAATTGATTTCGGGTTTGCTAAAACCACAACAGGGCGAATTATCCATTAATGGTTATAAACCCTTTGATAGAAATCCCAATTTCTTAGCAGACATTTATATGGTTTCCGAAGAGTTTTCGTTTCCTTCGATTACTATTGGAGTTTATATCAAGGCAACTGCGCCTTTGTATCCCAAATTCGATTACGGAAAAATGAACAATATTCTAAAGGAATTTGAATTGGATGCCAAAAAAAATCTGAACAAACTTTCTCACGGGCAACGTAAAAAATTTTTGATTGCTTTTGCATTAGCTACCAATTGTAGTTTGCTAATTCTGGACGAGCCAACAAATGGTTTGGATATTCCGTCTAAAAGTTTATTCCGAAAAATTTTAGTCAGTTCGGTTTCCGACGAGCAATTGGTTCTCATTTCGACTCATCAAGTGAAAGACATTGAAACCATAATTGACAAAATAGTAGTTCTTGATGAAGGAAAAATAGTTTATAACGAAACAGTTTTGGATATCAGTCAACAATGGCAATTTAAGACTGTTGCTAGTTTATCAGGCATCGAAAATCTTATTTACCAAGAAAAATGTATAGGTGGACATCGAATAATATTGTCGTCAAATCTAGAGGGAGAAACCGAAATAGACATCGAATTGCTTTTTAATGCCATCATCCATAAAGTAACCCTAAAATCTGAAAGTCATGCCGTTTAACAACTATTTTAATTTGAAACGATTTACTCTTTTATTGAAGCAAGATTTGTTAATCAATAAAACAAGGTATCTTCTTGGTATTCTTGGATTAGGGCTTATAACCTACGTGTTATGCTATCTGTTTTTTAACTCGGTAAAGATTAGTATGATTTTAAATGAAAGTCAAATTAATGGTTATTATGGAATGTGTTTTGCCATTTATATGATGGCTGTGGGAGTTGTTATGGGTACCGCATTTCCTGATTTGTCCGACAAAATTAAAACGAGCAATTATCTGCTGAATCCAGGTTCGACACTCGAAAAACTACTGCTTCAGTTTCTGATAAGAATTGTCTTTTTTGTTCCTATTGCGTTGGGGATATTCTGGATTGCTATCCGTTTGGCAAAAGCGTCTTTAATTCCTGGAATTGTAATGGTAAACTCTGTAGAACAATTAATTGATCCTGCTGTAATTCCTTATTTTGATTATGTTATTCTGATAACCAATTATAAAGGTAAAATATGGGAAACATGGCAAATCGTATTCATGGTTTTTGGATTGTTTTCTTACGGGATTTATCTTTTTGCTGGTGCTACTTATTTCAAACGCTATGCATTAGTAAAAACCATAATTGCTTCGGTGGTTATTTTATTGACTTCAATTACTTTTTCAGTTGTATTGTCTCATATTTTTTATCCAAAAGAAACCGAAGGTTTTAATTCTAAATTGAATGAGTTTGTTGTCACAGGCCATTTAACTAGTATTGAATTATTTATGGTATCACTATCACTATTTTCTTGGCTATTTTTTTTGGCAATAGCCTATTTCAAATTAAAAGAAAAGGAGGTTTAATATGGATTTTAAATCAACCAAAGGGATTTATCTGCAAATTGTGGACAATCTCTGCCAGCAAATTTTGGAAGGACAGTTGCAAGCAGGTGACAGGGTAGCATCGGTGCGGGATTTGGCTGCCGAATTCGAAGTGAATCACAACACAGTGATGCGTGCTTACACCAATTTGCAGGAATCCGGTATTTTTGACAACAAGCGGGGCATCGGTTTTTTTGTCTCTGAAAAAGCTTTTGAACTCATCAAAGCCAATGAAAAAGCCAATTTTTTCAGTCAAGATTTACCCGATTTTCTGCTGAAAGTAAAATTGCTCCAATTGAACAGCACAGATTTAGCCGAATTAGTATCTCTAATAAAAAACAACGACAATGAAAACATCTAACAAAATATTTATCGCTTTTTTGATTTTCCTTTTTAGTGGAATTATCGCATTATATATCGGATCCAAATACTATGTCGAATATTATGATACCCATAATTTTATAGAACAAGTAAAACCACTTCCTCCTTTTTCAGTTGTAGTTGCGGAATCTGATGCACAAATTCATTTGATAAATGGTTCCGAAAGAAAAATTGTTCAAAGTTTTTTTAAAACAAAACAACCTCGATTTTCTTCTTTTGTGGTTCGAAATGACACTCTTTTTGTTTTTGGGGTTAAACGAGACCGTAACAAATTACCTCGAGCCAAATTTATGGCTAATGTTTTTTGTGAAAATGTAAAACATTTTGTTGCCAAAGAAAATTCACTTGTATTTCTGTCGGGTTATCAGGTAGATTCCCTTTTTGTCAAGATGAATGATGCCGAGTTGGTTTGCCAAAACAACAATTCAAATTATATCAAATTGATAGCTAAAAACTCTCGTATCAATTTTGATTGCGAGAAACTAAATGCGATGGTCGTTGAACTCGATAAAAGTCAACTGGAATTAAAATCAAAAAATAAAATAAACAGTATCTCAGGAACGGTAAAAAATGACTCGGATGTAAAATTTTCTATGGATGGAAAGTTGAACCTTGATGTGGATAAATCAAGCTATCTTCAAATGGTTGATTTAAAAAATTGATTTAAAACCTAATTTTTAACTTTTAATTGTAATTTTTTTCTGAATCAAACATTAATTTTGAAGTGGTTAAAAACTTACAAAGAATTCCTATTTCCTTTATCAACAGCCAATACAAATTATATGAAAGTAATTTTCAGCTTCTTTTTTACCTTATTATGTTTCTTTTCTTCATTCGCACAGGGCAACATTTCTTTAACTGGCAAAATCCTAAAAGACAAAACCCAAATTCCCATAGAATCGGCCACGATTTACTTGATTCGTGCCAAAGATTCTTCGGTGGTTGATTATACGATTTCCGATGTCAAAGGAAGTTTTAAATTAGAAACCAAGAAAATACTTGAAAATCTTATTCTGAAAATTGCTGCCGAAGGTTATCAGGAATTCTCCCAAAAGATCGAAAAAATAAATGCCAACAAGGATTTTGGTTCACTGTATTTGACCGAAAAAATAAATGAACTCAACGAAGTAGTGATCAAAGGAATGGCTCCGCCTGTAAAAGTCAAAAAAGATACATTAGAGTTTAATGCGGCTTCGTTCAAATTGCGTCCCGATGCCAATGTAGAAGCTTTATTGCGACAATTGCCTGGAGTAACGATTGATGCAGACAAGAAAATTATGGTCAATGGTAAGGAAGTAAACCAAATATTGGTCAACGGAAAATCTTTTTTTGGCGAAGACGGAAAAGTGGCACTCCAGAATTTACCAGCCGAAATAATCAAAAAAGTACAAGTTTCAGACACCAAAACCGAAGAAGAAAAGTTTACCAAACAAACATCGACTTCGGATAAATCAAGTATTAATTTGACGATTGAAAAAGACAAAAACAAAGGTTTTTTCGGAAAACTCTTGGCGGGTTACGGAACCAATGAACGCTATGAAGGAAGTGCTTTGATGAGTTCTTTCAAGGACAAAAGACGCATTAGCTTTTTGAGTTCGGCCAACAATATCAATGCCACAGGCTTTTCGATGGACGAGGTTTTCGACAATATGGGTGGCGGACGAAATAATGGTTCTAGAGCACCAAGAGTAGGAGGAGGAAGTGGCATCATCAAGTCAAATTTGATAGGTTTGAATTATGCCGACGAATGGTTTAAAGGAAACAAAAGCAACGGGAATTACTATTTTACCAATATGGATTCTGAAAATAAAAACAAATCATCAGCTTTGAATTTGTTACCAGATACAACCAATAGAACCGAATCTAATTCGGAGTCGAATAGAGAAACTACGGATCATAACTTCGATTTCAATTTTGAATACGAAATCAATCCAAAGACCAAATTATTGTTCAGACCTAAAATAGTGAAAGGTTTGAGCCAATCGCATTCGGAATACGATAGTAAAACTTGGAATGAAGACAACCAATTGATCAATCAATCCGATGGAACAAATGCAGATGAAACCGATAAAACCAATTTTGTAAACGACATTTCACTTTTTAAAACAATGAAAAGAAAAGGAAGGTATTTTACGGCTAATGTAAAGACTGACAATACCAATTCCGATTCAAATTCGTTTGTGAACCAAACAACCTTGATTATTTTAGATCCTGATAAAAACGTGATTCGCGACCAAAATGTTAAAACTGTAAATCAAAAGCAATTGTATTCGGGCAACTTACAATATTCTGAACCTGTAACGGATTCGTTGACCATAAATGTACAATTGCTTTCGGATTGGGAAAAAACTACTGACGACAAAAAAACTTTCGACTTAGATTCTACTACCGATTCTTACAATGATTTGAATGATTTATATAGTAGTTTTACCACTTCTACCAAATTTCAAATAGCTCCAAAAGCAGGTTTTAGCATCAATAAAAAGAAATTCAATTTTAGATTTTCGACCGGAACATATATGATTACTTTAGACAATCATTCGTTATATACAGGAACAGTAACCGATTTGAGAAAAAATTACATCATTCCAGACGCAACCATAAACGGAAGTTATCGTTTTTCAAAAACCAAAGGACTGTATCTGTTTTATGATCGTAGATTTTCGATTCCCAAAGCCTACCAACTTTTGCCAGTGCAAGACATAGACAATCCGCTGAATAGTTATACAGGAAACCCTAATTTAGAAGCAGGTAAATCGCATTATTTGAACCTAAATTTTTCTGATTATGACTATAAGTCCCGTTCAGGTTATTATATATACACAGGCACAACTTACAATGACAATAAAATTATTAACACTTCTATCTATGACAAAAATGGAAGACAAATAACCACTTACACCAATATCGCAGGAACATTCACCAGTTATTTAGGGGCAAATTGGCAGAAAACCTTTAAAAAGGAAGCGCATTCTTTTGGACTAGATTTAGGCTTGTATGCTAATTACTATTTAGATAAAGGATATACCAACATTCAATTGTTTGAAGCCAAAACATTAGGATTGTCGCCCAGTTTCAGATTGTCTTACGATTATGGCGAATTGTTGACTATTAGACCTTCTTATACTTTTAATTACAACAGCACCACTTATGATAATAGCTCGATAGCCTCAAGTGCGAATAGATTTCACAATGCCAAAATTGAAACCACCAGCAAATGGCCAAAAAAATGGATTTTTGGAAATGATTTTGGCTACTCTTATAATTCGAATATTTCGCCAGGCTACAAAAAAGATTTTTACCTCTGGAACATCAGTTTGTCCTATGAATTTACAAAAGACATCAGTTTAAAAGTTAAAGTGTATGATGTACTCGACCAAAACCAAAGCGCTTCAAGATACATCACGCCAACGGCAGTTATCGATTCAGAAAACACGGTGCTCAAACGCTATGCAATGTTCTCTTTACTATATAAATTTCAAAATTTTGCAACCAAAAAGAAGTAATCCATTGTAGATGATAACCTTAATTAACCGACTAACTATGAAAACAACCCTATTAATTATCTTTTTAGCATTATTAAGTTCAAACACATTTGGGCAACGAGTGATTGAAAACCCAGCATTTGAAGTTTCTAGCAGTGGAATAACACATATTTCAAAAATTGAATGGAATGATAATGAAACAAGAATACATATTCATACTATTTTCTTGCCAAATTGGTGGGTACAGTTTGAAAAAGATGTTTTTATTCAATGTGATAATGGAGCTAAAATAAATATAGTTGGTATTGAAGGTGCCAAATTGGGTGATAAGATAACAATGCCTGAATCAGGAGAAAAAACAATTGTACTACTATTTCCTCCGATAAATGAAGCTGTAAAAAAGATTGATTATAATAATGAAATTTTTGGAGTTTCATTGATAGAAGGAACTGCAAAGTCAACCAAATTTAAAGAAATACCTGAATCTGTTTCGAAATGGATGGATAATGAACTTAAAAAAGTAACCAAAAAACCATTGTCAAGTTTTAATTCTCCACAGTTCTTTAACAAAACAACTGGCAGATTGATTGGATATATCAAGGGCTACGATGTTCGGTTGGGTTTCAAAACAGGGATTCTATATGCAGGAAATGAAATTACAAGAGAAGATTACCCAGTAGTTATTGAAATTCATCCTGATGGTCGTTTCGAAGGCGATATTCCGTTGACAAATGCTACTTATTCTTATTTGGTTATGAACAAACAGGTCATTAATTTTTATATTGAACCAGAGCAGACTATTGCGATGATTTTAGATTGGGATGAGTTTTTGTATGCCGATAGAATGCGAAAAACACGCCATAATTTCAAAAACATAACATTTAAAGGACCGGTAGCAAAAATAAATGAAGACTTACTTGGATATAATTCTACCCCATTTGACTATAAATCATTTACTAACAAAATAAAAACAATTTCGCCTCAAGCATTCAAAGAACAGGAAGCTATTGACTATAAAAAGAGCAAAGACAATTTAGCAAGTTATCTAAAAAACAATTCAATATCTGATAAAGCATCTGTTTTACTAAAAAACAAAATAGACTTAGAACACGCCAATCATCTATTTGATTTTGTGAGCAATAGAGATTATTATGCAAAAGAAGATTCTATCAATCCAATTTTAAAAATACCAGTAGAAAATGATTATTTTGATTTTTTAAAAGAAATAAATCTTAACGACCAAAGTCTTTTGACAATAAAAGAGTTTTCAACTTTTGTCAATCGATTTGAGTTTTCTAAACCAATCTTAGTTTATCCAAAACCTAAGCCAATTGAAAATAGCTTTAAACCAGAAAAAACTCTTGAGAAATATTTAGAAGACGAGAAAATTGTTGTTACAGAAAATGATAAAGTATTAATAGAAAGTCAAAAAAATAAGACCTTTAATTCATACGAAGCTTATCAAGAGTTTGAAAAGCTATTAAGTGAGTCCTACAAAAACGGATTAAAGGCCTATAACAAAAAATATGTTGAACCATTTAACAAGTTACAATCAGAAAAAGTTTCTATGGAAAAGTGGCAATTAAAGGATTCAATTGTTAAAAACGTATTTCATTTAGAAAAAAACCTAGTTTACGAAATAATAAAAATAAGAGCACTTGATTTTGATATAAAAAGAAGCAATGCTGAAAATGCCCATAACTATTGGAACGAATTGCAAAAAGATATTACTAATCCATTTTTAAAACAAGAAGGAGAAAGAATTGTGAACCAACAATTTCCAATTAACTCCTTTGAAAACAGTCCTTTGGAGGGTAACTTGAATCATAAAGTAAAAATTAATGCGACAGCTTTTTCAAATAAATTACCAGAAGGTAAAGCCACCGATATTTTCAAAAATATTATAAACAAGCATAAGGGGAAAATACTATTTATTGATTTTTGGGCAACAACTTGTGGACCTTGTGTTGCCACTATAAAACAAATGAAAGAAACGAGAAAGAAATATAAAGACAATACCGATTTTGAGTTTGTATTCATTACTGATGAAAGCCAATCTCCAGCTGAATCTTATGATAAATTTGTCAAAGAACAAGAGCTAGAAAACATTTATCGATTATCTTCAGATGATTACAATCGTTTACGCCAACTATTCAAATTCAATGGCATACCAAGATATATTGTGGTTGATAAAAAAGGAGAAGTCGTCAATGATAAATTCCCGATGCATAATTTTACTTATTTATTGAATGGTATTCTTGAAAAATATAAATAATGCAAAATTTTGCAACCAAGAAGAAATAGATTGTTTTATGAGGAGCAATCTTTTTTGTTCTACGTTCTACGTTCAACCAATGAAAGGTATTTTTAATCATTATAATTAGGGAATAACCTATAAATATCTCTATTTAAATAGTTCTAATACATTTTTATGCTGTATATTTGAAATGATTTTGATACATATGCATAAAATTCGTTTCGTTTTATCGTTTCTTTTTTGGCTGAATTTTTTCGGCAATGTATCATTTGCACAAACCCAAAACCCTTCTAAAAAAGAAATACGGAAAGCTACAAAACGGGCAGTTCAATACCTCAATTCAGAGAAATTCGAAAAATCGTTAGAAACCGCAAGATGGAGTTTGCATTATGCAACAGTCATTAATGATGATTATCTTATTGCAACTTCTTATAATTTGATTGCAGCCAATTTCGAACAATTATCGGAGGTTGACAAAGCAATTTCATTGTATGAAAAAGGGTTGACTTTTGCTAATAATTCCGAAAACGATACCATTAAAAATTTCATCAATAATAATTTGGGGAACGTCTATTGTTTTGAAAAAAAACAATATGAAAAAGGGATAGAATTTTATAAAAAATCTTTAGAATACAGCCAAAAAGCTGCCGATACAAGCCAAATTGTATTTACGAAACTCAATATTGCTTGGGCCTATTTTGATATTGATCAATATGAAAATGGATTGCCATATCTAGAATACATCAACAAATATCAAGCTAAGTTTAGTGATAAATCCTTAATTATAATACTCAATATGCTCAACGGAATGTATTCCGGTCACAAAGGCGATTTTGCTAAGGGCGAAAACTATTTTTTGACAGCCATAAATTTAGGAAATAAATTGGGAAATAAGGGAGATTTGTCTTTTTCACACCAAGAATATTCCAAGTTTTTATTTAAAAAAGGAGAGTACAAAAAGGCCTATGAAAACTTAGTAATTTATAATAAAATCTCTGATGAAATTTATAACGATGACCTTCTCAAAAAAGCCAATGTAGCAGGAATAAATCTCGAATTAGACGAATACAAAAGAGAAATTGACAAAGTTGAAACAGAAATAGAATTACAATCCCAAAGTCTCCATAAATCTCGTGTGATAGTAATTTTATTTATCATTGTATTCCTAGTATTATTGCTTTTATTGGTTTCGCTATACAAAAACTTCAATTTCAAGAAGAAGATTAATTACGACCTCACATTGGCAAACGAACAATTAATTATTGCAAAAGACAAAGCCATAGAAGCATCTCAAGCCAAAACCCAATTTTTATCCACAATAAGTCATGAATTGCGAACTCCTCTTTACGGCGTTATTGGTATAACTAATTTGTTGTTAGACGAGCATAAAGAACTGGCGAAAAGTCCCCATTTGGGTTCGCTTAAATTTTCGGCACGTTATTTATTATCCTTGGTGAACGACATTTTGCAAATTAATAAAATCGAAGAAAACAAAATTATCCTTGAAAGTTTAGCGTTTAACGTTTCGGATGAAATTCATTTAGTAAAAAATGCACTGTCTTTTATTGCTCAAAGCCATAAGAATATAATATCAGTAAAAATAGACCCTGCTATTCCTGAATATCTAATTGGCGATAAGCTGCGATTGGCTCAAATATTGATGAATTTAGTGAGCAATGCGCTAAAATTTACCAATAATGGCGAAGTAATTCTTAGTGCAAATTTGGTTAAAGTAGAAGATAATTTACATCATATAGAATTTCAAGTTTCTGATAATGGAGTAGGAATTGATGCAGCAGACCAAGATCGGATTTTTGAGAAATTTGTTCAAGTAGGACGAAACGACAACGACTATCAAGGAACAGGATTGGGCTTAGCCATCGTAAAAAGATTGTTGGGATTGTTTAATAGTCAAATTACCCTCGAAAGTCAAGTAGGAATTGGCACCACTTTTATATTTACAATTGCCTTTGAACATGACTCAAACAAGACTAACGAAATTATCAATAATATAAAAGTCGATTTAAGTTCTGGACAATTATTTAAGGTTTTGGTAGTAGAAGACAATAAAATCAATCAAACCATCACCAAGAAAATTATCGAAAAAAACAATTGCAGTTGTTTTATCGTAGATGATGGATTGCAAGCTTTGGATGTATTAGAAAAAGATGTTTTTGACATTATCTTGATGGACATAAATATGCCACTAATTAGCGGTTTTGAAACCACCCGAAAAATTCGAAGCAAGGGCATTCATACACCCATAATTGCTTTGACGGCTTTTGCCAAAGATGAAATTACCGAAGAAGCTATAGAAGCCGGAATGAATGATATTTTGATAAAACCTTTCGAGTCCTTAAAGCTATTTCAGGTGATGAATGAACAAATAAAAAAAACCAAAACCGCTGTTTATTGACAGCGGTTTTGGGTTAATGATATAATTGTATTGGTTCCTTTCTATTGGATAGGAATAGATTTTAGGGTTCTTTTTTTTGCACCTTCTTTTTTTCCTACCACAACATGAAGAATTCCGTCTTTATAATTGGCTTCTATTTTGTTTTCATCAATAGTTTCGGGTAAACTAAACGTTCTGCTGAAAGATTGGTAATTAAACTCTCTTCGGATGAAGTTTTCTTTTTTGCTTACTTCTTCTTTTTTTTCTTCTTTTTCTGAGGAAATCATCAACATATCATTATCTACTTCAACTTTGAAATCTTCTCTTTTCATTCCCGGAGCTGCTAGTTCAACTTCAATTTCAGTATCCGTTTCTTTTAAGTTTACAGAAGGCAGGTTACTACCAATTGCTGCAAAATTTCGGTCTGTCCAATCAAATAAATCTTTTGTAATAAAATCATCAAAAAAATTATGGATTGATTTGCTTTCTAATGACGGAAACATACCGTCTTTTTTAACTAAAGTTTTCATGATATTAATTATTTAAAAAGTTTTAAAAATCACTATATAAAGTTAGTAATTATTCGAAATAATTATCTTTACGATAACACATAATTAACATTTAAAATACTGAAAATAAGAAAGTTATTATTAATTTATAAATAAAAAAACACCGCTTTTTAGAATCAACTAAAAGCGGTGTTTTTGAAACTGAAATATAGAATTCTAACGAATTAATACCAGCGTTTTTTGTTTTGTTTAGAAGCATTAGACTTTCTAGATTTATGCGCTCCACCGCTTCGGTTAGAGTTTTTTTGAGCCGTTGCAGGAGCTGTTTCTGGACTTCCTGAATGCCAAGGATAGGGATGATCAGATATGGTTTTTACCTCTACTTTTATCAATTTTTGAATGTCTTTCCAGTAGGGCTGTTCGTCTTTACTACAAAAAGAAATCGCGATTCCTTCATTTCCTGCACGACCTGTTCGACCAATTCTATGAACATAGGTTTCGGGAATATTAGGCAAATCAAAATTGATTACATAAGGCAATTGATCAATATCAATTCCACGTGCTGCAATATCAGTGGCTACAAGAACACCAACTTCTTTATTCTTGAAGGCGTCTAAAACTCTTTGACGTGCATTTTGCGATTTGTCACCGTGAATGGCTTCGGCAGGAATATCTTTTTTTCTCAAGGCTTTAACCACATTATCAGCACCGTATTTGGTTCTCGAAAAAACCAATACATCCGATAAGTTTTGATTTTTGATCAAATGATACAACAAGTTTCGTTTTTCTCCTTTTTCGACAAAATAAATGTGTTGTTCTACATTTTCGGCTGTCGATGAAACTGGAGAAACTTCTACTTTTTCGGGATCTTTCAAAAACATTTCGGCCAATTCTCGAATGGCAATGGGCATTGTTGCTGAAAACAATAGCGTTTGTCTGTTTTTGGGAGTTAGTTTCACGATTTTTTTAACATCGTTTATGAATCCCATATCTAGCATTTGATCGGCTTCGTCTAGGACCAAAGTGTGTAAACTGTCAAAATCAAGAAAACCTTGTTTGTGCAAATCGAGCAATCTTCCTGGAGTTGCAATCAGAATATCCACTCCTTTGCGAAGCGTATCTACTTGAGGAACTTGTGAAACACCACCAAAAATAGTGAGTTGGGTCAAGTTGGTATATTTGCCATAAGTGTCAAAACTTTGTCCAATTTGAACGGCTAATTCACGTGTTGGAGTAACAATTAAGGCTCGAATTTCTTTGGCTTTTTTAGATGAACCTACAATTCGGTGCAATTGATGGATAATTGGAATCGCAAAAGCGGCTGTTTTTCCAGTGCCAGTTTGTGCGCAACCTATCAAGTCTTTTCCCGCCAAAACTAATGGAATAGCTTGTTCTTGAATAGGAGTGGGGTTTGTGTAACCTTCTTCAAATACGGCCTTTTGAATACTTTTTGAAAGTGATAAATCTTCGAATAACATATTTTTGGTATTATACATCTAGTAATTGGTACATAGATAGTCGTGCAAAGATAGGATTATTATTTTTGGTGGTCATTCGTTCCTAATTTTAGGCCGAGCATTTGCTTTTAACATTTTAACAGCAAATTATTTTTTTTCAATCTCAAACCCCAAAAATTGCTAAACAATCTAAATTTGGCTATTTGAATTTGTGAAAATTTGTGGTAAAAGTAAAAAAAGTGAATGTCCTGATTTTAAGCTCAATTTATCACACTATTACAGACTTCTTACGGCTCAATACTGTTGTTCGATTTTATAAAATCAGTAACCAAATAACCAATAAGTTTTCCAATTAAATGATTGTTTTTTTCATAGCATAATTCAGGAGCACCTTCGCAAATATGAAGATAAGCGGCATTTTTATGTTTGCCAAAATAGGTGATAAATTGCCTCAATTCTTCAATAGAGAACCCACTTAGAGTCATTGCACTACTGGCTACATTCGGAATAGCATCAAGGTCAACCTCAATTCCGTAAAAATCAGTTTGAACAAATTGTGAAGCTAGAATTAGTTCTTGATTGAAATTTTTTTCTCTGCGAATATTGATGCTGTCATAAGTGGTATAACGCACTCGGTCTTCAATTTTTTTGATGATATCCAAGACACTTTTGGAGGTATAATTTTCGTGTAAACCAAAAATGAAATACTTTTTCAAGAAACCTTCTTCATAGGCATAGGAAAATCCATTTCCGCTATGGCGTCCTTCCAGAATCCTAAAATCGGAATGAGCATCAAAATTGACGGCATTAATAGGTTTTCCTTTGGCTAGCGCAGTTCCTTTTATATTGCCATAAGAATTGTTGTGACCGCCACCAATAACGATTGGTGTTTTACCTGCTTTTATGATATTAAAAATGATATGAGAAACGTCTTTATCTATTTTTTCTACTAGTTGACTCAGTTTCGAACGGTCATCAATATCATTAAAATCTAAATCTTTGACTTCCTTCATTTCTTCGCAAACATTCAATTGTCCTAAAACAAGGATTTGGCTGCCTTTGCAAAAACGATTGTGTTGAATGTTGGCTATACTACTAATAGCACATTGCCAGGCCGATGCTGCTCCGGGTCGGCCATAATTAGCTCTAACTCCAATATCTTCTGGAATTCCTAAAAGTATATATTTAGCTTCGCAAGTTTTTATAAATTGGGCTGGGTCAATTCCTTTTGGAACTGTCAACATTTTTTCTCCAAATTTTATCTCACCACTTCGGTGATTAGTAACTTTTGCAAGGTCATTTATTGTAAAAAGTATCAGTTTTTCCATAAAAAAAAATAATCCTCCAAATATAATATAAATGTTTAGAATCCGTTGTTAAGTCATATTATATTATTAAATTTGTGCATAAAAAAAAATTAGAAAAAATGGAAGATCAACAAAATAATTCAAATTCAAGCCTTAAGATAATCATTGGGGTATTAGCACTTCTTTTAGTAGGAAGTCTGTATTATATTTACAAGATTTCAACAGAAGCAGAGCAGGTGCAAACCGTTTTAACAACGACAGTATCTGAAAAAGAATCTGTTATGAAGGATTTACAAGAATTAAAAGCAACGTATGATGCTGCAATCGCTGAAAACACTTCGATGTCTGAAGAATTAGTCAAAGAAAGAGACAAAGTAGTAAAATTGATGAATGATATCGATAAATCCAAAGGTGATGTATCAAAATACAAATCCGAAGTGTCGAAATTGCAAAACAATATGAAGGCTTTGATGGCTGAAAATGATGTCTTGAAAAAACAAAACAAAACCTTAACCATACAACGCGATAGTACAGTAGTGGTTTTAGGCGAAGCTAAGAAATACAATGAGGTCTTGGTAGGTCAAAACGAAGATTTGTCTAAAACAGTCGAAAAAGGGTCAAAATTGACAGTGTTGAATATGCAAACTGCTGCCTACAAAATCAGAAGCTCCGGAAAACAAATAGCTACTGACAAAGCAGGAAGAGCCGATGTTCTTAAAATTAGCTTTACCATTGCCGAAAATCAAATCGCTAAATCGGGTGATAAAGAGTATTATGTTCAGGTGATTGACAGTAAAAGTAATGTTCTTGGAGACAAACAAACCGTGAATTTTGGTGATAAATTATTAACATATAGCTTTATTTCTAAAGTAAAATATGAAAATAAAACAGTCAATGTTACCGAAGATTTACCAGGTAAAGATTTCGCAAAAGGAACTTATTTTGTAAATGTTTTTGACAAAAGCGAATTGGTTTCTAAAACCAGTTTCACTTTGAAATAAGAATTTCAAGATTTATAAAAGAAAGAGGAGCAGATGTTCCTCTTTTTTTTATGCTAAAACTTCACCTTCAATGATTATAGAATCAATCAAATTGCTTCCAAAAGAGTAGGGAAGTTGGTAAAAGGATGAAATAGGTTTTGTAATGATGAGATTGGCTTTTTTGCCAATAGTAATGCTTCCGTGGGTATCCGAAATTCCCATAGCATATGCTCCGTTTATTGTGGCAGCATTGATGGCTTCTTCGGGAGTCATTTTCATTTGGATGCAAGCTGTTGCTACAACAAAATTCATATTGCCAGAAGGTGTTGAACCTGGATTGAAATCAGAAGCAAGAGCTAAGGGCAAACCTGCAGCAATCATTTCACGAGCAGGAGTATAGGGAATTCCCAAAAAATAGGAGCAAGAAGGCAAAGCCACAGGCATTGTGTTAGTCTTTTTCAAAGCTTCAATATCTTCGGCAGTCATTACTTCAAGATGGTCAACAGATAGAGCGTTGTGTTTAATACCTGCTGAAATGCCACCAATAGAGTTGAATTGATTCACGTGAATTTTTGGTTTTAAACCAAATTTAATTCCAGCTTCCATAATTTGCTCAGTTTCTTCAACAGTAAAATAGCCCTTTTCGCAAAAAACATCTATAAAATCAGCCAATTGGTTTTGGGTAATTTTAGGAATCATTGTATTGATAATTAAATCAATATAACCTTGTCGGTTATTGGCATATTCCAATGGAAAAGCGTGAGCGCCAAGAAAAGTAGCTTTTATAGTTATCGGATAGTTTTGCGACAAGCGATTGATGATGAGTAGCATTTTCAATTCGCCATCAACTGTCAGTCCGTAGCCCGATTTTATTTCTACAGCACCCGTTCCCAATCGCATTATTTCTTCGAGTCGAACTTTCGATTGGTCGTAAATTTCATCCTCCGAAGTTTCGTTGAGTAATTGAGCCGAATTTAAAATGCCTCCACCACGATGGGCAATTTCTTCATAAGAAAGCCCATTAATTCTATCTACAAATTCTTGTTCTCGATGGCCAGCATAAACCAGATGAGTGTGGCTGTCGCACCAAGAAGGCAAAACTATTTTGCCTGTAGCATCCATAATTTTGTCGGCATTGATTTTGGGTAAATCATTCATTGAACCAAAATCAGCAATCCAATCATTTTCGATTAACAAATAAGCATTTTTTATAGAGGGAAGAACCGCCATTGCATCACCAGAAACCTTCAAAACGCTTGCGTCTCGAACTTGAAGTAATTCCTTGATGTTGATGAGTAGCGTTTTCATTATGTAGGGAAATTATTCCGAAACCGTAATTTCGAACATTTTGTCCCACTGTTTTCCAGTTACAAAAATGGTTTTGGTTTTGGGGTTGTAGGCAATTCCGTTCAGTACTTCGGCTTCTGGAAATTTAATTAGCTTTCTTAAACTCGAAAGATCTAAAATTCCTTCTACCGCACCGTTTTTTGGATTTACAACTGCAATAGCATCTTTTGTCCATATATTGGCATAAATCTTTCCATTAATCCATTCTAGTTCATTGATTTTTGGAATTTTAGAACTCGAAGAATAAACATTGATATAATCAATCATTTTTTGATTTTCGGGATTCATTTTCCATATTTTTTCGGTTCCATCTGATTGGTAAATGTATTTTCCATCATTGGTCATTCCCCAACCTTCAATATCTTGGTCAAAAGTGAATGTTTTTTCAAGTTTCCAAGTAGTGGCATTATAAACAAAACCCGTTTTGTTTTGCCAAGTCAATTGGAAAATTTTGTTGTTCAAAAAAGTAATTCCTTCGCCAAAATAAATAGAATCAAGATTGGTTTGGTTGTAAATTTTCCCCGTTTTATAATCGTATTTTCTTAAATAAGATTTGCAATTATTTCCTGAACCAGTACTTTCATATAGAGTATCTTTATAAAACTCCAATCCTTCGGTAAATGAAGCGGTATCGTGTGGATAAGTGTTTACGATGGTATATTTTAATAATTTAGGGGTTACATTCGAAACCAACTCTATTCTTGTTGTCGCTTCAGAGTTTTCGCCTTCAAAATAAACTATAGCTTTCAGGTTTTGATAGCCTAATTTTTGGTCTTTTAGATTAAAAACTAGTTTGTCAAGCCCTTTTTTTGAACCTAATTTTATATCGTTATTGAAGTACACCACGCTATCTACTTCCTTTGCATTTGTATTTAAAACTCCCAATTCCAAAGACTCTTCTGAAAGGTATTTGGCTTTAAATTTCGAATCATCGAAAGTAAACGTAGAATTTACATCATTTTTTTTACTACCGCAATTCGATAAAGTGATTCCTAATAAAATGATAAATAGGAAGTTATAATTTTTCATAAAACAAATTTTTAATGATGCAATATACAACGATATTTTAAAGGCACAAAGTACTTGCAAAAATATAAAAAGAGTGTATATTTGCACTGGCAAGTCCTACACGACCAGCTCCTGCAGACTCCCCCAGGATGGGAACATAGCAAGGGTACGCGGTTGAGCGGTGCGATGTAGGTCGCTTGCCATTTTTTATTACTATCCAGTTCAAAAGAATCCTTTTGTATGTACTAATCTTCCCTCGGAAGATTTTTTTGTTTTTAGGAGCTATAGATTTTTTGATAGACCTTCCTTCATTATCGCTGCTTTCCTTTTTTAGACCAGTTATTCTTTTGATTTTTAAATAAAAAAAATCGGCTTAGAAAGCTCTAAACCGATTGGTATATGTGTTTAACTATTTTATCTTAAATAGGAAGTGACTTTAATTCGCTAAGTGTTTTCTTTGCCAATTCTATCTTATCCTGTAAATCGTCAGCAAAAAGTGGACTGATTTAGACAAAAAATAGAGGACAGTACTTAATACTGTATTGAATACTATGTAAATATCTCCATTGTTACTATTTACATATAGCATCTCAATTATAGTGAACATAGAAGTTCCTACTAACCGTTGTTCTTTTTTTTAATTGTTCATCTTCCCTAAGCAAATTTGAGACGCAACAGCTTCCCACTTTATCCAAACACCCCCCTGCTTAGAACAATACCACCCCTAAAAAGACTCCCTACAGATTTATAATGAATTTGTTTTTAGAACAGTTACTTCAATAAAATGGGTTTTTACAGCAGCGTTTTGCCTTTGTCCAAAAGGTCAAAATGTCTATAGTTTTGAATGATGCGTCCATTTCGAATGCAGATTATTGCTCTATTTTTATCCTTAATTTGAGGTCTATTGTTTTTATGAATTTTAGACTAAAAGCTAGGATACTAATTTATTAAATAAAGAAACTATATGAGAAGGAATGGGTGGGCAATTAAAATAAGAAGCGTTTTTTCTTTTTTTGTGATGCTATTATTGGCAGTACCAACGGTCTATGGCAGCAATGAAGGGAAAACAAAAGAAGCAGCCGCAGTACTAGAAAGGCTTATTGGCAAACGGTCGAATGAGTTTGATTTGACTATTGTCGAAAAGAAATCGCCAACCCCAACCGAATGGTTTGAAGTCAAAGCAACTGCCAAGCGAGTACAAATAAAAGCAAGTTCGAACACCGCCATTTGTTATGCAGCCTATCATTTTCTTAGAGATATTGGAGCAGTTGTAGTGAGTTGGGAAGGAAACCGAATCGATTTGCCTGCCTCATGGCCCAAATATTCCAAAAAAGAAACGACTCCTTTTCAATACCGAGAGTATCTAAACGCTTGTGCTTTTGGTTATACCACACCTTGGTGGGAATGGCAACGTTGGGAACAAGAAATAGACTGGATGGCCTTTCACGGCATCAACCTGCCTACTGCAATGGAAGGTCAAGAAGCAGTTTGGCAACAATTATGGAAAGAATACGGACTAACGGATAGTCAACTACAAGCCCATTTTGCAGGTCCAGCCTTTTTGCCTTGGCAACGAATGGGGAATATTAATAGCCTCGAAGGCCCATTGCCACAAAATTGGATTCAGAAAAAAGAAAGCATTCAAAAGAAAATTTTGCAGAGAATGAGGTCGTTAGGAATGCATCCAGTTGTGCCCGCTTTTAGTGGGTATGTGCCCAAAGCATTTGCAGAAAAGCATCCAAACTCCAAGATTTCGGAATTAAAGTCCTGGTCGGGAGGCGGTTTTGAAAGCACTTATTTATTAGATTCTAAAGACCCTTTGTTCAAAGAAGTTGGGAAGCGTTTTATTGAAATTTATACCGAAATCTACGGACCATCCGATTTTTATTTGGCCGATTCTTTTAACGAAATTACTCCGCCCGTTTCTAAAGAACACAAGTACGAAGAATTAGCAGATTATGGAAAAACCATTTTCGAAACCATTAATGAAGCTTCTCCAGGAGCAACTTGGGTGATGCAAGGTTGGCTTTTTGGTGATAACAAAGAGTTTTGGACTAAAGAGGCTACCAAAGCTTTCCTAAGCAAAGTGCCAAACGACCGATTGATGATTCAGGATTATGCCAATGACCGATATAAAGTTTGGGAAAACCAAGAAGCTTTTTACGGCAAGCAATGGACGTATGGCTATGTGCATAATTACGGAGGATCGAACCCCGTTTATGGAGATTTGAATTTCTATAAAAACGAATTGACAAGCTTATTGAAAAATCCAATGAAAGGCAATGTGGTGGGCTATGGCACAATGCCAGAAGGGTTGAACAACAACTCAATTGTTTATGAATATATTTATGATCTTCCGTGGTCGCAAGGAAAAGAATCCGTACCAGATTGGTTAGATAAGTATTTGAAAGCTAGGTATGGTAAAAGTGTTACTGCATCCGTTTTTCAAGCTTGGCAATTGTTGATTGAATCGGTTTACAGCACCAAATATTGGGAAACCCGCTGGTGGGACAGTAGAGCAGGAGCTTATTTCTTTTTTAAGCGACCAACCTTAAAAATAACAGAATTCAAAGGAAATCCAGGTGACAAAGAAAAACTAAAACAGGCTTTGGATCTTTTGAAAAATGAAGCCAATCAGTTCGACAAAAACAGTTTGTTTGATTATGATTGGCGAGAAGCTTCAAGACAGTATTACTCGCTTTGTCTAGACGAAGATTTGAAAGAATGTGTAGCGGCTTATCAATCGAATGACCTAGCAAAAGCGGATGCATTGTACCAAAAAATAGAGCAACAAGCTTTACAGATAGACAAAATCATTTCAGGACAACCTTCGAATAATTTGAAGTATTGGTTGCAATCGGCTTGGGATTTCGGAAGTACTAGCGATGAATCTAAATTGTATTTAAAAAATGCCAAAACACTAATCACGCTTTGGGGTGGCGAAGGCCATTTGAATGATTATGCTTCTAGAGCTTGGAGCGGAATGTATAAGGATTTTTATTGGCCAAGATGGAAAATGTTTTTACAGGCAGTCAGAGAAGCAACAGTCAACCATCAACCATTCGACGAATTGAAAGAAAGAGAAACCATAAAACAATGGGAAACAAAATGGTGTGAAAGCCAAGAAATGCATTAGAAGTAGGAACAGTAATAGTTTAATCAAAAAAATAAAAGCAATGTTAAAAAGCAGTATTGATAAAGCAACGAGTTTTGAAAAGCGATTTGAGAATATTGGAACCGTGGTTTATGAAAATTCAGTGATCGCTTCTAAATCGGTAGCCAAAGAAATCGCCAACTTGATAAGAGAAAAACAAGCGCAAAATGAGCCGTGCATATTGGGTTTGGCTACGGGTTCTAGTCCCAAAAGCTTGTATGCAGAATTGATTCGTCTTCACAAAGAAGATGGATTGAGTTTTAAGAATGTAGTATCCTTCAATTTAGATGAGTATTACCCAATGGAACCCGATTCTATCAATAGTTATGTGCGCTTCATGAAGGAATTATTGTTTAATCACATTGATATTTTACCTGAAAACATTCATATTCCAGATGGCACTTTATCCAAAAAAGCCATTGGGGATTATTGCAGTGAATACGAAGCCAAGATTGAAGCAGCGGGAGGAATCGACTTGCAAATATTAGGAATTGGGGGTAATGGTCATATTGGTTTTAACGAATCGGGTTCTTTGCAAAATTCAAAAACACGTTTGGTAGCCTTAGACCATATCACTCGTGTAGCGGCAAGTAGCGACTTTTCGGGTTTAAATAATACACCAAGAACAGCCATTACTTTAGGGGTGAAAAAAATTATGGAAGCCAAACGAGTGATACTAATGGCTTGGGGTGAAGGGAAATCGAATATTATAAAAGCCTCTGTAGAAGGAACTGTGACCAATCAAGTTCCAGCTTCTTTTTTGCAAGAACACAGCAATGCCACTTTTGTTTTAGATCAATTGGCAGCTTCAAAATTGACTCGCATCAATACACCTTGGTTGGTCGAAAATGTAATTTGGACCGATACTTTAATCCGAAAAGCAGTTCTAGGATTGGCCTTGCATTTAAAAAAACCAATATTAATGTTGACCGATGCCGATTATATCGAGAACGGAATGAGTGATTTATTGGCAGATTTAGGCCCTGCTTATGATATTAACATCAAGATTTTCAATAAACTGCAAAACACCATTACAGGTTGGCCAGGAGGAAAACCCAATGCCGATGACAGTAAAAGACCAGAAAGAGCAGAGCCAGCCAAAAAACGAGTACTTATTTTTAGTCCACATCCCGATGACGATATTATCAGTATGGGAGGAACTTTCATCCGCCTGCAAGAACAAGGACATGAAGTACATATTGGCTATCAAACCTCAGGAAATATTGCCGTTGCTGATGATGAAGCCTTGCGGTTTGCCAGTTTTGTTTGCGATTACAATACCAAGTTTGGTATAGAAAGCATCGAAGCCGACACTATTTATCAGAAAGCGGTTCAATTTCTTAAAAACAAAAAAAATAGCGAAGTCGATATTCCAGAAGTAAGATACATCAAAGGCTTGATTCGAAAAGGAGAAGCCGAATCGACTTGCTATTTTGTGGGATTGCCAGAAAGCCAAATTCATTTTATGGAACTTCCATTTTATGAAACAGGAGCCATCAAAAAAAATCCGATGGGAGAAGAAGACATTCAAAGAACAATGGATTTGATAGCCAAAATCCAACCGCATCAAATTTATGCAGCAGGCGATTTAGCCGATCCACACGGAACACATAAAACCTGTTTAGACATCGTTTTTGAAGCTGTAAAGAGATTGAAACCTCAAAAGCATATGGACGATTGTTGGGTTTGGTTGTACCGAGGAGCTTGGCAAGAATGGGGAATAGATGAAATTGAAATGGCCGTACCGATGGGACCCGATCAAGTATTGCAAAAACGAAAAGCCATTTTCAAACACCAATCACAAAAAGACGGAGTGGTTTTTCAAGGAGCAGACAGCAGAGAATTTTGGCAGCGTGCCGAAGATAGAAATAGCGAAACTGCCGATTTATATCTTCAATTAGGATTGGCACATTATGCCGCTATGGAAGCTTTTGTGAGATGGATGTATTAATATTTACTATATCGTTGTAGAAAACAAGGTCTCAGACATCCCGTTATCACTGGGTTTATTTAAAATATCCATATTTCTGAATAACCTGTCCATTCCTTAATTACTCTTTACTATTAATTTAGCTAAACAATTAACCAATTAACTAATAAAAAATATGGAAAAACTTAAACTTTTATTATTAGCCTTTTTTATAGGCTTCTCAATTAACTCGTGGGCACAGAAAACGCAAGTTTCGGGTGTGGTCTTAGATGAGCAAAATATGCCATTGCCCGCTGCCAATGTATTAGAAAGCGGTACTAATAATGGTGTTGGTACTGATGCTGAAGGAAAATTCAAAATATCTATTTCTAATAAAAGCGCTGTATTGATAGTTTCTTTTGTTGGATATGTAGAACAACGTGTTAAAGTAGATGGTTCAAAATCTAATTATTCTATTAAATTGGTTTCAAGTGCAACAGGTTTAGAACAAGTTGTGGTTGTAGGTTACGGAAAAGGTTCTCGTAAAAATTTGACCACCGCTGTTTCTTCTGTAAAAGCAGATCAATTGAATAATGGGGTAATCAGTGATGTTGGACAATTGCTTCAAGGTAAAGTGGCTGGTTTAAATGTATCGGCAAGTGGCGACCCGACTAAAGCTTCTTCGGTTGTTTTGCGTGGTGCTTCTACCTTAAACAGTTCGCAAGGCCCTTTTTATGTAGTAGATGGTATTCCAGGTGTTGATATTTCTATTATTGCACCAGAAGATATTGTTACTATTGATGTTTTGAAAGATGCGGCTGCAACAGCTATTTATGGTAATCGTGCTGCCAATGGGGTTATTATGGTAACCACAAAAAGAGGAAACAAAGACAAAACTCAAATTAGTTACAGCAACTATTTTGGTGTTGAAAATGTTTCCAATCAACTAGATATGATGAATTCAGATCAGTTAAGAGCCTTCACAACCAAGAACAATTTGAATTTTACTCCTGAAAATGATAAAGGAGCAAATACTAATTGGCAAAAAGAAATCCTTAGAGGTAATGGTGCTCTTTCTAGCAGCCACAACCTTTCGATGAGTGGAGGAGGAGAACATGGTAATTATTTTGCCAGTGTAACTTCTATTAGCAAAGAAGGGGTTCTTTTGGGTAGTAAATTTTCAAGAGTAATTGCGCATTTGGCTGTAGAACAATATGCTATTGATGATAAAGTGAAATTTGGTTTGAATGTAACCAATTCTAATAGTATCTATAACAATGTTCCGCAACGTAACACAGCACTTTTGCAAGCAGTGAATCACCTTCCTGTTTCTCCAGTAAGAAATGCTGATGGATCTTATTTTGAAAACTTTATTCAAACCGGTTATTTCAACCCTGTAGCTTTGATTAATCACGGAGATGATGATACCAAAACCAATAATTTTGTAGGTAGTTTTACCACCGAAGTAAAACTTCCTTTTGGATTCTCTTATAACTTGAATCTTTCTTACCAACAATTGAATTCATTGCACGGTGAGTTTTATGATAGCTATTATGCAAAATACAATAGTGCCAATTTCTACAACAATCCCGATCCACCACAAGTACACAGCTTGATGAATTTTGGTGTAAATGGTTCAGCATTGAGAAATTCTTATCAAAATACGAATACCATTATTGAAAGTTTCTTGAACTGGGACAAAACTTTTGGCAATCATAAAATCAAAGCCGTTGTTGGATATTCTTGGCAAGAAGATGTTTTGGGTGATGGTTTTCAAGCCACAAACACTAATTTTCCTGTAGATGATGTAAGTTATAATAACCTAGCATTAGGTAACTATGGTTCAGTTTCAGGATATAGAGTTGATTTTGGAGATAGTAGAGCCTATCAGAAAAAACGATTAATTTCTGAATTTGCCCGTGTTAACTACAATTACAACGACAAGTATCTTTTGCAAGGATCTATCAGAAGAGATGGTGGTTCAGTATTTGGAACCAACAATCAATGGGGTTATTTCCCATCGGTAGGTGGAGCTTGGAGAATTGACAAAGAAGGTTTTATGCAAAACCAAAAGATTTTTACCGATTTGAAATTTCGTGCTAGTTATGGAGAAACAGGGAACTCTTCTGGATTTAATGCTTATACAGCTCAATTTATCTCTGGAAGCCTTGGAACATTCTATTACAACGGACAACAAATTGGAGCTTATGGGCCTAATCAAGCCGCTAATCCTGATTTGAATTGGGAAAAAACAGCTACTACAAACCTTGGTGTTGATTTTACTATTTTGAAAGGAAAACTATCTGGTTCCGTTGATGTGTATGACAAGCAAACTACCGATATGATTTTTAATTATGCTGTAAATCCAGTACTTGTGCCAGTAGGAACTATTGTTGCCAACGGAGGTAATATGTCAAACCGAGGAATTGAAGTTGCTTTGAATGCTACTCCAGTGAAAACAAAGAATTTTAGTTGGTCAACTAATTTTAATTATTCACACAACGAAAACATCATCACTAAATTGAAAAACCCTTATTTTATTGGTGGAGATTCAATTAGAAGAGTATCACCAGAAGGAGGAGGACAAACCGGAAGTACTTTGCAAATTTTCAAAGAAGGAAAACCTCTTGGACAATTTTTCACCCTTCAATATGCAGGCAAAAATTCAGCAGGTGTTTCTCAGTATGTTGCTAAAGATGGTAGTTTGACAACTACTCCAGCCATAGGGGTTGATTATCATTATGCAGGTAGTGCCCAACCTAAATTTTTATTGGGATGGGATAATAATTTCACCTACAAAAAATTTGATTTGAACATCTTTTTCCGTGGTGTATTTGGTAATAAAATTTTCAATGCTACTCGAGCCGATTTATTTAGACCAAGTACTGCAATGACTACCAATATTCTAGTAGATGCGGCAAATGAATCGCCAAACGACCTAAACGCCTATAAATATTCAACACGATTTATAGAAGACGGTAGCTACATCCGATTAGACAACTTGACTTTAGGATATGATTTTGGTTCTGTTGGTAAATACATCAAAAAAATACGCATTTACGAAACCGTAAATAATTTGTTTGTGATTACTAAGTATTCCGGAATTGATCCCGAAGTAGAACAAGGAGGAACTGCTCCAGGTGTAGATTCAAATAACTTTTATCCAAAAACCAGAACCTTTTTGTTTGGTTTGAATGTGATATTCTAAAAATTAAATTGTTAATACTATGAAAAAAATATCAAAATATTTAGGACTTCCAATACTTATGGTTGTTTTATTATGGTCGTGCGAAAATCTAGACGTACCCATTACGACCCAACTTACACCCGATGTATTCCCACAGAATTCAACACAGTATATTCAAACAACAGGACCTGTATATGCTGCTTTCCGTGGAGATTTTGCCTTTTCTTGGTGGTGGACTCAATCACTAACTACCGATGAAGCTATTATGCCAGCAAGAGGAGGAAACTGGTTCGACAATAGAAATTACATCGCCATGCATTATCACGATTGGACTGCTGATAATGGTATTGTATCCAGCCTTTGGGATTGGTCGTCAAGAGTTATTGGAACAAGCAATCAAGCCATTTCAATACTAAATGAATCTATGCCAGAAGGAGCTGAGAAAGCAACTACCATTTCTGAATTAAAAACAATGCGAGCCATCTCTTATTTTATGATGATGGATAGCTACGGAAATGTACCTTTAGATACATTATATGGCGATTTTAGTTCACATGCTAAATCAGACCGAAAAGTAGTTTTTGAATTTATCGAAAAAGAATTAAAGAAAGCTATACCTAATTTGAATCCAGCTTCTGGAATCTCAACTTATGGAAGACCTAACAAACAAACTGCCAATGCTTTGCTTGCCAAAATGTATTTGAATGCAGAAGTTTATACCGGAACACAACGCTACAATGATTGTGTGGCTGCTTGTGATGCAGTAATAAGTTCAGGTTTGTATGCTGTTGAGCCTAGAACCACTTATCTTCAAATGTTTTATCCAAACAATGGACCACAAATGAAAGAGTTTATTTTTGCGGTTCCTTATGATCCAGCTGCAACCACAGTAGGTTTCAACGGTCAAATGTATCATGCACGTTATGATGTGCCTCGTTCTGAAAGAGCCAAATTTGGACTACCGTTTACGCCTAGTGCGCCAAGAAGTACTTTGCCTGAGTTTTATGCTAATTTCAACGATGCCAATGATATTCGTAACAAACAATGGTTAACAGGTTTGCAATTCTTGAATGATGGAGTTACTCCGGTTAAGGTTACAACAACCAAAAAAGGATATGATCAGTTTTATACAGGATCTGATGGTGGTGCGGCTTATACATATCAAGTAGATTTAACGCCAAATATTGTTTTACGCCAAAACGTGACTTTGTTTGACTGCGGAAATGATGAAATTGCTTGGAATATGGGGTATAGAAATGTTAAGTTTTATCCAGATGCTACTTCAACCAGCCGTAACCAAAATAATGATGTGCCGTTTTTACGCTATTCAGATGTTCTTTTGATGAAAGCTGAAGCTATACTTCGCGGAGGAAATGCCACTTTGGGACATACTGCTCTTTCATTGGTAAATATGGTGCGTGATAATCGTACCACTACAGCCCCTTGGACTAGTGTAACCTTAGAGGATCTTTATAAAGAAAGAAGCCGCGAATTTACTTGGGAAGCTTGGCATAGAAATGATATGATCCGTTTTGGAAAATATGAAGGTCAATGGGGATTCAAAACCAATACAGACACTTATCGTCGAATTTTCCCGATTCCAACCAATGCAAGAGTTTTAAATCCTGCATTAACTCAGAATCCAGGTTATCCACAATAAAAATAAATTTTGAGTTAGTTTAATTCCACAAAAAGGAGAAGAAGATTAAAATTTCTTCTCCTTTTTTTAATTAAATAGAATTTATAAAGACACAAACACTCCTTTTTAGAATTAACGAATTGGTTCTTAAAATACCATTCAGCATAAACAATAGGTAGCCCTGTCAAAAAAACAGTACCCATGAGACTAAATAAAATTTTAAAAATCAGAACCTTAGGAATTAGTTTTTTCCTTATTTTTTTAGTAGCCTGTAAAACAGAAAAAACAGCTTTTCTGCCAAATAACCAATTGGCAGACAAGGTGTATCCGTTACTTGATACCGAAAACTCGCGCTGGTTTTTCTTTTCTTCAGCTAGTCGTCCATTTGGGATGGTAAATTTAAATCCCGACACGGGAATCAAAAGTGATTGGGGCGGTGGATATGTCTATAACATAGATACAATAAAAGGGTTTAGCCATATTCACGAATGGCAAATGTCTGGACTTTCTGTAATGCCTGTAACTATTTCTAACGGAAACAAGGCAACTGTTTTCAAGGATTTCTATTCCAAATTCAGTCACGAAACCGAAAAAATAACTCCTGGATATCATTCACTACTATTAGACAGATATCAAATAAATACGGAATTGACGAGTACCAAAAGAATAGGTTTCCACAGATATTCCTTTCCAGAAAAAGCACAAAAAGCCATTCTTTTCAACCTCAATACCATTTTGGGACCTTGTGAGAATACTAATGGAACTTTAGAAAAAAATAACGATTACGAGCTTTCTGGAACATTCGAAATGAGTCCGAATTTTAGGCGTCCTAAACCCCTAAAAGTATATTTTAAAATTAAGCTCAATACGTCAATAACTTCTATTGAGAAAGATGTTGTTACGGGGAATTATTTAATCCATTTAGGCAAATCAGATGCAAAAGTGTTGATGAAAGTGGGCATTTCTTATACTTCGCTCGAAAATGCCATTAATAATATTCAACAAGAATTGCCTCATTGGGATTTTGACAAAGTAGTTGCAGAATCAAAAACCGAATGGAACAATTTGTTGGGTAGAATTCAAATAGAAGGCGGAACTGAAACCGATCAAAGACGATTTTACACTGATCTTTGGCACGCTTTGCAAGGACGAAAAATAATCAGCGATGCCAATGGTGTTTATCCAGACAACACAGGAGATAAATTCAGGATTGGACAAATACCATTGGATGAAAAAGGAAAACCCAAATTCAATCAATACAATTCCGATTCGTTTTGGGGTGCTCAATGGACGATAAACACGCTTTGGGGATTGGTTTATCCAGAAATGATGGAAGAATTTACACATTCCTTAATGCAATATTATAAAGACGGCGGCCTGATTCCTCGTGGACCAGCGGGAGGTAATTATACTTTTGTGATGACCGGTGCTTCATCCACTCCTTTTATTGTTTCGGCTATTCAAAAAGGATTGGTCAAAGAAGACTTAGAATCCATTTATATAGCACTCAAAAAAAACCATATGCTCAATGGTATTATGGGAAAAGCAGGTTACGAACACAATACAAATCTTGGCGGAGGATTGAAATATTATATGGAAAATGGCTTTGTTCCTTATCCAATTCCCGAAGGAAATAAATTTGGAAGTCATCAAGATGGAGCCAGCCAAACGCTGGAATATGCTTATCAGGACTGGACTTTGGCACAATTGGCCAGGAAATTAAATCTTCAGGAAGATTACAATTATTTTATGGCGAGGTCGAAAAATTATCAAAATGTTTTTGATAAATCAATTGGCTGGATGCGTCCCAAGAATGTGGAAGGAAAATGGTTCGAAAATTTCGATCCGTACCAATACGAAAATGGTTTTATAGAATCGAATGGAGCGCAATCTACTTGGTTTGTGCCACAAGATATTGAAGGTTTGGCTGAATTAATGGGAGGAAAAGAAAAAGCGGTTTCAAAATTAAACACTCAGTTTGAAATTGCAAAAAAACAAAAATTCACTTCTGGTATCTCACATGATGCCGAATTGCATCCCGAATATAGTCGCATTCCAATCAATTTTGGCAATCAACCTTCGATTCAGACCTCCTTTATTTTTAATTTATTAGGAAGACCCGATTTGACACAATACTGGACCAGAAATGTAGTAAAAGAAACCTTCAGCGGATTAGCTCCCAACACAGGTTATAACGGTGACGAAGATCAAGGTTTAATGGGAAGTTTGAACGTTTTGCTTAAAATTGGTTTGTTCCAAATGAATGGTGGAACAGAAGAAAATCCACAATACCAAATAGGAAGTCCGCTATTTAACAAAGTGACAATTCAGTTAAATCAGAAGTATTATCAAGGTAAAAATTTTGTTATCAAAGCCAACAATAATAGTCCTGAAAGTGTTTATATTGATACCATTAATTTCAACAAAAAACCGGTGTTAAAGTTTAGTATTTCTCAAGAGGAAATTACCAATGGCGGAGAATTAATTTTGGAAATGGCTGATAAGCCAAAACAATAAAGAAAAAAGTGCTTATGAAATCAACTGCTAAAATTATGCTCTTTTTAGGAATGTCGTTATTCTTTTGTGTAAAGACGAATGCCCAAAATCAGCTTCACAATTTTGTAGATCCAATGATTGGTTCAGAAGGTGATGGAAGAGTTTTTATTGGCCCTTCTTGTCCCTACGGAATGGTAAAACCAAGTCCAGATTGTACGGTCAGACCCAATAGTGGCTGGTTGCCCTTACCAACAGAAGTAACAGGATTCAGCCAAGTTCACGTTAGCGGAACGGGCGGCGGTCCTAAATACGGAAACATTCAAATTATGCCTTTTTCGGGAGCTTTGGACAAATTGGAGCAAGCCGCATTTAGAGAAGAAGAAAAGGTGAAGTTGGGTTATTATGAAACGATTTTCAAAGGAAGCCAGATTAAAACTGAAATCACGACTGCCGAAAAAGTTTCGTTTTATCGCATTAGCTATCCTAAAAATGCAAGCAAAGAGTTAAAGATTGATCCCGGATTTTTCTTGGGTGAATCTCCCGAACCAGAGGGAAGGGAAGCTCAACAATTTGTGGGTTCCCAAATAGAAATTGTTTCAGACACCGAAGTAAGAGGCTACAGCCGAATTCGAGGCGGATGGAATAACGGTCGTGCTTATACCGTTTATTTTTGGGCAGTTTTCGACCAACCCATTGCCCAATATGTTACTTATAAAGACGGAAAATTCTATGCCAATGAAAAGGCACAATTTGATTCCGGAAAAAAAACGGCAGCACTGCTTTCTTTTGGAAAAGGCGAAAAACAGGAACTGAACGTAAAAATTGGCATCTCGTTTTTAAGTGAATTGAAAGCGAAAAACAACATACAGGTAGAAATTCCGCATTGGAATTTTAATACCGTTTTGGCATCCTTAGAAAACAAATGGGAGCAATTGCTAAGTCGCATTACACTTGCACCCGACACTTCAATTGAGTATAAAAAAATGTTTTACACCGGTTTGTATCACACGATGATAATGCCTGTAAACCGAACTGGAGAAAACCCTTTGTGGACCAATGATGAACCTTATTACGATGATTTTTATTGCATTTGGGATACTTTCAGAACGTCAAGTCCTTTGATTACTCTGATTGATTCCAAGCGACAAGTAGAAATTGTCAACGCGATGTTGAACATTTACAAACGCGAAGGCTATTTGCCGGAAGGCAGAAGCGGCAACGACAACGGTCGAACCCAAGGCGGTTCGAATGCAGAGACAGTCATTGCTGATGCATTTGTAAAAAACTTGAAAGGAATTGATTATGAACTGGCATTGAAAGCGATGCTCAAGGATGCAGAAGTTCCACCTGGAGGCAATGAAGAGCGAGAAGGCAGGGGCGGATTGTTGGATTATTTGAGTTTGGGTTATGTTCCGTTTGGCACAGACCGAGCAGGAAATAGAACCATTGATTATGCTTACAACGATTACAATATAGCTACCGTTGCCAAAGGTTTGAATCGTTTGGATATCTACGACCGATACATCAAACAAGCCGATAATTGGAAAAATTTATGGCGTGCGGATTATGAAAATAACGGTACCAAAGGCTTTATTATGCCTAAAGATGCGGCTGGCAATTGGTTGGATGAGGTTGTTTTTGGAGAGTCAAAAATTCAAAAACCGACTTATAAATACACACCAACAATCACCGAATCGCCTTGGTATGTTTGCCATTGGTGCGTGTTTTTCTATGAAGGCACTTCTTGGGAATATTCTTTGAGTATTCCACACGATTTACCCGAAGTGGTTCGCAGAACAGGCAGTGATTTGGCTTTCCAAAAAAGATTGGATACTTTCTTTGATGCCAAATTGTATGATGTTTCGAATGAACCTTCCTTTTTAGCACCAACGATGTATCATTGGATAGGAAAACCGTATTTGAGCAGTGACAGAATCAGGGGAATCATTAAAGAGAATTTCAACACTTCCCGAGCAGGTTTACCAGGAAATGATGATTCGGGAGCGATGTCGTCTTGGTTGGCCTTCCAAATGATGGGATTGTATCCTAATGCTGGGCAAGCCTATTATTTATTGAACACGCCTTTGATTGCAGCAACTACTTTACAATTGGAAGAAGGGAAAAATTTCAAGATTATTGCCAAAAATCTTAGTGATAAAAAGAAATATATAAAATCGGCATCATTGAACGGCAAGCCTTATAACCAAGCTTGGATTTTACATAAAGATATAGTGAATGGAGGCGAATTGATATTGGAAATGGATGCAAAACCTTCGGCTTGGGGAATAACAATTTTACCACCAACTAAATAAGCAACAAATGAAAAATAGTATTCTAACCATCGTTTTATGTTTCCTATTTCAAATGGTGGCAGGACAAAGTTTTGTTCCCACAATCAAAAATAACACGGCATTGCATTATGTCTGCAAGTTACACGGACAAACCAGAACGTTGACGTTGACGGCCAAAATAACGGCAGACAAGCTTGTACTGGATTTAGATACCAAAGGCGTGAAAAGCAACATCATAATTGCGCAGGAAGGATTAAAAAACGGAAATGCTTTAAGTTTTAACCAAGGAGAAACTTCGGATGTTATTGTCTTGAAACCAACAGAAACTTTTTTTATGATTTCGCAATCAGCCTACCAAGATTTGTTGAAAAACAACAAGTTTGTTTGCAACAACACGACTTATGTTTTAGATAAAAATGCAGATAAAAAACCTTTCACAATTGACGGAAAAACGATAGATGCTTTGCACGTCCTGGCGCAAATTGACGAAACCGAAATGTGGATCGTGAAAAATCCTGATTTTCCTTTAATCTGTAAAATGACCAAAAACCCATTGGGAATCAATTTCACGCTTGTGAAAATAGTGGATTAATTTTAGTGACAAATATTAAAAGCGAACAATATGAAACATCAAATGAGTCGTGGAAAATTTATTAGATTGGGAGGTCTAACATTGGCTGGAGCATTGATTAGTGACGTTGTTTTTGCCAATGATTTCATAAAGGACAGCAAGCCAAAAATAGATAGTCTATTAATGAAAAAACTCATTTTGAATAATGATGCCAAAGTGAAAAGCTTTCTTGACAAAGATCCAATTGTAGCTAATAATCGAATCAGTAATTTTCGTCCAATAGCAGGTCTGATTTCAACTATGACGGCTTCTATATCCAATTCAGGATCTGCTTATTACAAGTCAAAAATCTTGGCTGATAAACTGAATCAGGCTATGGATGTTTTGCTAAAAGAGCAATATCCCGATGGCACTTTAGATGCGGGTGGCAACCGACAATCACCACCAGATACCGCTTTTATTTTGGAATATATTTGTCCAGCAGCAGCCGTATTGAATGAGGCAAAACAAAAGGATTTGGAAGGCTTGCGCAACAAAATGAAAACTTTTATCGTCAATGCCGGAGAAGCAATGGCGACAGGAGGCGTTCATACTCCCAATCACCGATGGGTTGTTTGTGCCGCTTTGGCAAACATCCATTCGCTTTATCCTGATCCGAGGTATCTTCGACGAATTGACCAATGGCTTGCCGAAGGAATTTATTTGAACGAAGACGGACAGTATTCCGAACGAAGTGGCGTTTATTCGGTGGTTATCGACAAAGCCTTGATTACGATGTCTAGATTGTTGAATAAACCAGAATTGTTGGATATCGTTCAAAAAAACCTGACGACTTACTATTATTACACCGAACCCAATGGCAATTTGGTCACGGTCGATTCCAAACGGCAAGATCAATTTATGAATTTAACGGTTTCCAAGTTTTATTTGCCCTACCGTTTTATGGCAATTCATACCAAGAACACAATGTTTGCCCAAATGGTGAATCTGATTGAAAACCTTCCTGATTTCACTAGTGAAACCTTGTCTGGTTCGTTGTTGTTTTTTATGGAAAATAGCGAACTTCAGCAGCAAATTTCGAATGAAAGCCAACTTGAAAATAATTTTGAGAAGTTTTTTGCTCTTTCAAACCTGGCTCGAATTAGACGTGGAAAAACAGCGATAACACTTTTTGGAGGAAATGACAAACCATTACTAATTGTTTCGGGAAGATCGTCTAATCCTAATTTTTTAATGTACAGAAAAGGAGATGCCATTTTAAAATATATGCGCCTTTCCACTTCTTTTTTTAGAATGGGGTATTTTAGCAGCGATGGCATTGTCAAACAAGGAAATAAATACATTTTGACCGAAACCAAAGAAGCCGATTATTACCAACCATTGGCTCCAGAATTTCTAAAATCGGATGGTGATTACAAATTATCTCCCTCTCAAGATGGACGGTTTTGGAATAAAATGGATTTTGATTCGCGAACCAAAAGCAATGTAAAAAAACAAGTTACCGTCATCGAAATTGCCGAAAACAATGGAACTTTAAATTTGGATTTCAAAGTTGATGGCCCACCCAATGTGGAAGTGACCATCGAAATGTGTTTTAAAGAAGGAAGCGAAATTACGGGAGCCATTATGGACGATAAGAACAATTATTTCTTAAATTCGGGATTGGGTAAATTGTCGATGGGAGCAGATACCATCGAATTTGGACCTGGAAAAGTCGAACATCAAAATGTAAATAATTTGGACAGCGAGGACATAACCTACCATCAAGGCAATTTACGCACCGATGGGATTCACGTTTACCTTACAGGATTCACTCCGTTTAGACACACAATGACCATTGGTTAAAGAGTTTAAAAAAAATGTTTTGGACAAATAAAACTCCAATGATGAAAAGAATAATTTTATGTTGCATTCCCTTTTTGATGCTTTTTTTGCTTTCTGCCCAAAATAAAGAGGAAGTAAAAAACAGTTCCAAAGATTTTTTGGTAACCCAATACGGAGCTGTACCAGATGGCAAAACTTTGAATACTCAAGCGATTCAAAAAGCCATTGATGCCGCTTTTAAAAATAAAGGAGGGCGTGTTGTTTTTCCAAAAGGCAACTTTTTGTCTGGAAGTATTGTAATGAAGACTAACGTAGAAATCTACTTGGAAGAAAATGCGGTATTATTAGGAAGTACCAATCCCAAAGATTATTTGAATATGGCTTTTGATGGAAGACCTGATTCTCCAAAAAAAGATGACAATTCCCAGCTGGCTTTAATTTTGGCACACAAAGCCAATAATATTGCGCTAAAAGGAAAAGGAACTATTGATGGACAAGGCTTAAAGTTGGCTTTGCATATAGACAGTCTTCATCACGCTGGTGTTGCCATTGACCCAAAATATAGTTTGCGTAGAAACAGACCCAACGAAACGATGAGACCCAAATTGTTTCGGTTTTCGCAATGCGAAACTATTTCGGTAGAAGGCTTGAAGTTGGGCGAAGCTTCTTGTTGGGGTTTGTCTTTTGAGTTGTGTTCCAATCTAGTTTTAGATAGTCTTACCGTGGTAAATCGCTCGTATTGGAACAATGACGGAATAGACATCACGGATTGCAAAAATGTCAAGGTTACCAATTGCAACATCAATGCCGCCGATGACGGTATTTGTTTAAAATCATATTATCCGGGATATTCTAATGATGGAATTTATATTGCCAATTGTACGATTAGATCCAGTGCCAGTGCGATAAAATTTGGAACGGCTTCTTACGGTGGTTTCAAAAATGTGGTTGTCAAAGACATTCAGGTGTTTGATACATTTCGTTCAGCAATTGCCATAGAATCCGTTGACGGTGCGGTCATAGAAAATATTGCTGTTTCCAATATTACTGCTTTAAATACAGGAAATGCCATTTTTATGAGATTAGGTCATAGAGATGGTCAAAAACCAGGAAGTATCAAAAATGTGAGTATCAAAGATATAAAAGTGCAAGTGCCTTTTGGACGTCCAGATCTAAATTATGATGTAAGAGGACCAGAGGTTGACTTTTTTCACAACCCGTTTCCATCCTCAATTGTTGGCATTCCAGGTTACAAAATAGAAAATGTAGTTCTGGAAAATATTGAAATCAATTTTCCCGGAAGAGCTTCAAAAGCAATGGCGTATGTCCCGTTGAGTCGGTTAAATCAAGTGCCTGAAGCGGTAAAAGATTATCCTGAATTTTCGATGTTTGGAGAATTACCCGCTTGGGCATTTTATGTGCGTCACGCCGATGGAATAAGTATGAAAAACATCAAATTGACATTGGATGAAACCGATTTTAGACCCGCTTTTGTATTTGATGATGTTCAAAATTTGAAAATGGAAAGGATTGATATTGCAAAAGATAGGCAAAAACAAATTATCTTTAAGGACGTAATTTTGTCAATCTTGGAAGATCAATTGTTGGAACAAAAAGTTGAAATTAAGAATAAGTAATGATTGTAAACTTTCGAAAATATAATCCTGTTCTCTTAATTTTAGTTATCATCATTTGCAGTTTTACAAGTGATGAGGTGCATCTTAATGATATTCAGGTTATAGGTAGTCACAACTCTTATAAAATGGCTATCGAAGAACCTTTGTTCCATTACTTGTTTAAACTGGATTCTTCAAGAGCAAAATCGTTGCAATACAGCCATATTCCCTTGGAAGAACAACTGGATTTAGGCTTGCGGAATTTAGAGTTGGATGTTTTTTACGACCCCAATGGCGGCTATTTTTCCAACCCAAAAGGATTGGAAATAGTAAAAAAGATGAGACAAGAACCTAAAGCTTTTGATAAAGAAGAAAAGCTTAAAAAACCGGGCTTAAAAATGTTCCATATTCAGGATATTGATTTTAGGAGTCATTATTTGTTGTTTAAAGACGCTTTATTGGCTTTAAAAAAATGGTCGGATAAACATCCGAATCACACACCCATTTTTATTTTGATGAACACCAAAGACCAAGTTGTTGAAAATTTGCGCAAGCCATTACCCTTTACCGCAAAGGCTTTGGACAGCATTGACATCGAAATAAAAAGTGTTTTTTCAGATAAACAGTTGATTACACCGGATTTGGTCAGGGGAAAATATAAAACATTGGAAGAAGCGATTCTCAAAAAAGGCTGGCCTGAATTGAAGACCGTGAAAGGGCGTTTTCTTTTTGTATTGGACGAAAAAGAGGATAAAATCAACAAGTATCTGGAACACCATTTTTCGTTACAAGACAGGGTTTTATTCGTCAATAGCCAAGAGGGAAATCCCGAAGCGGCATTCCAAATCCTGAACGACCCTGTCAAGGATTTTGATTATATCAAAAAATTGGTGGCTAAAGGTTATATGGTTCGCACCAGAGCCGATTCGGATACGAAGCAAGCCAGAACAAATGATTATACTTCGTTTGAAAAAGCCAAAGCATCAGGGGCGCAAGTCATTTCAACGGATTATTACCTGCCAAGCCAACTTTTCAAATCGGATTTCAAGATTTCTTTTGAGAACAATACTTTTGAACGAATAAAAAAATAATATAATGAATATCAGAACCCACTTTTTTAGAATCCTCTTTTGTTTGAGTTTTGTTTTTTCGGCCTTCAGTCAAGTGAAAGCTCCAGAGGCTTATGGCCCCATTCCCAATGAAAACCAAATGCGATGGCAGGAAATGGAATATTATGCTTTTGTCCATTTGTCTGTAAACACCTATACTGATATGTCTTGGGGAAAAGGCGACGAGGATCCAAAAATCTTTAATCCAACGAATTTGGATTGCAGACAATGGGCTCGAATTTGCAAGGAAGCCGGAATGAAAGGCATTATAATTACGGCGAAACATCATAGCGGTTTTTGTCTTTGGCCATCAAAATATACCGACTATTCGGTGAAAAATTCCCCTTGGAAAAACGGCAAAGGTGATATTATGCGGGAAATGGCAGATGCTTGCAAGGAATACGGATTGAAATTAGGAGTGTACCTTTCTCCTTGGGATAGAAACCATCCCGATTATGGTAAACCGGAATACATTACGTACTTCCGAAACCAATTAACGGAACTTTTGACCAATTATGGAGAAATTTTCGAAGTGTGGTTTGACGGAGCCAATGGAGGTGACGGCTATTATGGCGGAGCCAACGAAATCCGAAAAATTGACCGTAAAACCTATTACGATTGGAAAAACACCTACGCTCTTGTTCGCAAATTGAAACCCAATATCGTGATTTGGAATGATAATGGCGACAGAGCCGATCTTCGTTGGGTTGGGACCGAAGCGGGTTATGTGGGTAAAACCAATTGGAGTTTGCTATATGCCACGGGAGACGAGCAAGTGAATATGTTGCGTTATGGTGTGGAAGACGGCAATGCCTGGGTTCCGGGTGAAGTCAACACTTCTATTAGACCGGAGTGGTTTTATCATTTAAGGGAAGACAGCAAGGTAAAAACACTGTCTGAACTTATGGACACTTACTACAATTCTATTGGTCGCAACGGCACTTTTTTGCTTAATTTTCCAATTATGCCGAACGGTTTAATCCATAAAAATGACGAGAAAGCGGCTTTGGAATTGGCGAAAGCAATAAAGGAAGCTTTTGCAGTGAATCTCGCCAAAAAAGTCAAAGCGGAAGCTTCAAACACTAGAGGGAATAGTGCAAAATTCGGAGCAGACAAAGCATTAGACGGCAACAAAGAAACTTATTGGGCAACGGATGACAACATCAATACCGCTTCATTGACTATTCATTTTGACAAGCCGACCACTTTCAACCGTTTTCTGGTTCAGGAATACATTCGATTGGGACAAAGGGTGAAATCTTTTACTGTAGAAGCCTATGTAAAAGGAGAATGGAAAGAATTGGCAAAGGAAACCACCATTGGCTATAAACGAATACTTTGCTTTCCATCGGTTGAGGCTTCAAAACTTCGATTTTCGATTACAGATTCAAAAAGTTGTCCGCTTATTTCCAATATCGAAATTTACAATGCACCGCAAATATTGACTGCTCCAACAATAATCAGGGAACAATCAGGAGACGTAAGCATTATTCCAGCCGATGCGGAATCCCAAGTTTTTTACACATTGGATGGCAGTAATCCAACACCGAAATCAAAAAAATATGTTGGCAAGATTAAAACCGGAAACGGAAAAATAGCGGTCAAAGCCATCGCTTACAATCCCGCCATTGGGAAAAGCAGTGCCGCAGTGGAAGAAAAATTTGATATTGCCAGAACGGATTGGAAAATTTTGGAAACAAATGATGCGGAAGCGTATAAAATGATTGACGGAAATCCCGCTACGATTTGGGTTCAGGATAAAAATAAAACGATGCCGGTTGATTTTGTGATTGATTTGGGCAAAGCCGAAAAATTAATCGGTTTCAGGTATTTGCCAGACCAAAATTTGAAGTCCAAAGGTATTATTACGAATTATAAATTCTATATTTCGCAGGATAACATCAATTGGGAATTGGTTGATGAAGGCGAATTTTCGAACATCACCAACAATCCTTTGTGGCAAAACAAAACGTTTAAGTTGGCTCAAGCACAATATGTAAAACTTCAGGCATTGAAAAACACCAAGGATGATGCTGTCACGGGATACTCGGAATTTGAAGTTGTTACCAAGTAAGTTTCGCCAAGAAATAGGGGATTGGTTATTAAAAGTTTCAGCCACAACCCGAGCGAAAGCGAACTGGCGAAGCAATTACGCAAATTTGTATGCAGATGAAATTTGTGTTAATTTGTGTAATTTGTGGTTAACAAAACAGTTGAGTTTACCTTCGATAATATTCATACTAAAAGATAATTAGAAAAATAAAATTATGTCAAGAGTTTCGGTTTTAGTACTGCTATTACTTTCTTTCTCTGCTTGTAAATCATTATCTCAAGCAGACCAAAAAAAGGTACAAATTGCTTTTATAGCCGATGTCCATTTGCAAGATATTTTCGGAAAATTTCAAGACAATAACTACCAAGGAATAAAAAATCCTGTAACGGGAGAATATGCCAATATCCGAACGATGAATTCGCAATTGCATTCCACTCGAATTTACAATGAGAACTATTTTGCCTTTATAGAAGCTTTAAACGACATTTCGAAAAGAGGAATCAAACAAGTCGTGCTTCCGGGCGATTTTAGTGATGACGGACAACCTGTTCACGTCAGGGGATTGAAAAAAATATTGGAGAAATATACCCAAAAATACGGTATGACCTTTTTCGTGACAACAGGAAATCACGACGTGGTAAGACCTTTTTCGCAAGAAGCAGCCAAAACCGATTTTTTGGGCAAGGACGGAAAAGAACAAATCATCAGCAGTTCAAAAACCAACTTGGACAATCACGAATTGGAACCCATCATTACTTCCGACATCAAAAACTGGGGGTATAAAGAAACCTTGAATGAAATGGCCAATTTTGGTTTCTTTCCCCAAAAAAGCTATTTGTATTGGGAAACTCCTTTTTCGAGTTATGGGTATGAAGGTTATAATTTTGATCTGGCTTTAAAAGAATCCGTCTTGCAAAAAAGAATTTACAGTCTTAAAAACACCAATTTATCTCTTCCAGACGCGAGTTATTTGGTCGAACCCATCAAGGGAATTTGGCTTTTGGCCATTGATGCCAATGCTTATGTCCCCAATGAAAAATTGTCGGGTTTAATGGATAATCCACACGATTTTTCTGGAGCCAGTATTGGGTACAACAACGTGTTTGTTTATAAAAATCATTTGATAGATTGGGTGGAAAAAGTCTCGGCAGAAGCCAAACAAAAAGGAAAAATATTGATTGCCTTCAGTCATTACCCAATGGTCGATTTTAATGATGATGCCTCGCCAGAAATGAAATTGCTGTTTGGTGCCAACAAAATGCAACTTGAAAGAGTGCCGAATGAAGATGTTGCCCAAACATTTGCCGATGCGGGCATCCAAATTCATTTTGGCGGACATATGCATATCAACGATACGGGAGTGCGAACTACGGCAAAAGGCAATACCTTGTTCAACATTCAAACTCCTTCGTTGGCCGCCTATAAACCGGCTTATAAAATTCTGACCATTCATTCCAATTCAGAACTGGAAGTAGAAACGGTCGTGGTTAGTTCGGTTCCAAAGTTCAACAGTTTGTTTCCTTTTTATGAAGAAGAATATGCCCATTTGCAAAATATAAAAAGCTCTTCGATTTGGAATAAAGAAATTCTAAAAGCTAAAGATTATGAAGGCTTTACGGAATGGCATTTAAAGGAATTGGTAAGGCTTCGTTTTTTGCCGGAGGATTTTCCAATAGATTTTTTGAATGCTATTCTAAAACTTTCGGGCAAAGATTTATTGGAAATCAATAAAGACAATTCAGCTTTCGATAAACAATTATTCTCCAATAATTTAACGCTCCAAGATTTTGAAACTTGGACGGGTTTCAATATGATTTATGATTTTTACAGATTGAAAAACGCCGATGAATTGGCTATGCCCGAGATAGGAAGTAAAAGGTTGAAACAATACGAAATAGTGTGTGAACAACTCGAAAAATCAGGTAACGAACAATTTGTTTTATGGGCAAAAATTGTTCAAAAAACAATGAATGGCTTGCCTTCCAATCATTTTAAAATCAACTTGAAAGCGAATCAGATAGAACGAATAAATCCTTAATGGAAAATAATTATCGGTTTAAGTTGTAAATTGCATCTATAATTAACAAATATGAAACGTCATTTTTATATATTATTTTTTTTCTTGTTCACCTTTTTATATTCTCATTCCCAGAATATAAAATTCACGCATTATAATGACAATAATGGTTTGTCACACAATTCAGTTAGGCATATTGTACAAGACAAAAAAGGCTTCTTGTGGTTAGGTACTTTCTCAGGATTGAATCGTTTTGACGGTTATCAATTCAAAAACTATATGAGTTCTTCGGCCAGTGCCAATAAATTGTACAATGATGACATAACCGCATTGGAACTGGATGAAGAATCGAACAATTTATGGATAGGAACCCGAAAAGGTTTGACCCTTTTTAAGTTAGACACCCAAGTTTTTACCACTTTTTTTTCCAAGAAAGACGACCCCAATAGTTTGCCCGAAGAAGAAATTAGGTCGGTTTATGTCGATAAATTTAAAAGGGTTTGGGTAGGAACAAAAACCAAAGGGGTTTATCTTTTTTTCCTGGAAGAAAACCGATTTGAAAAGATTCCAATCAAGAATTTTGATTATGTAAAAGAAATTTTTGAGGATAAAAGTGGCAATATCTGGATTGGTAGTTATGAAAAAGCTTCTGTGGCCAAAATTACATTGGATACAAAAGGGGCTATCGTAAAAACCAATGATTATACACTTTCTGTACCCAATTCTAATGAGAAAAATCCTTATGTTAATTTTATTTATCAAGATGCCAAAGCGGATATTTTTGTGGGAACACGCCAAGGACTCTATAAATTTGATAAAAAAAACAACCGTTTTGTAAATTTATACATTGAAAACAAAGAAATTAGAGGGAGTTTAGGTCCTTATTTCTTGTCGGTTGCTCAAGCTCCCGATGGCAAATATTGGGTGGGTACTTTGGGAGGATTGTTAGTTTGTAATCAGTTAGAAGACATTCAGAAAGGGGATTACAAATGGTATTATTCAGTATTGTCAGAAGAAACATCCATCGTTGATAATTTGGTTTCAGCCTTGTATTTTGATGCTTCAGGAGTATTATGGATAGGAACCGAAGATGGACTCGACAAATACGATCCTTACGAAAACCAGTTTACGCTCAATAAAGACATTTCCCGACACATAGGCAATCAAGCCCCTCGAATTAGGGGTTTTGCTAAAACCTATGACAATAAAGTAATTGTTGTAACCAGTCATAATGGAGTTTTTATATCGAATGCCAATGGTTTTAAACCTTTGTACAATAACGACAAGGACATTGCCAGCATCTATTCGGATGACGGGAAGATTTTTTATTGCGGTCTTTGGAACGGGAATTTGTTGGTTTATAATTATGTTACAAATTCTTCCAAAGAAATTAAATTGGGATTCGAAACGGCTGCTTTATTTGCTTTTTGCAGGATAGGACCACAAGCTATGATGGTAGGATCTTTTGGCGAAGGAGCAGTTGTGTTAAATACCCAAACCTTAGAAGTTCAAGTTTCTAAAGGGAAGTTATTGCCGGGATTCCAAATCAATGCCATAGAAAAAGACAATAAAAACAATATTTGGTTTGCCACAGAAACCGGTGTGGTACGATACAACAATGCATCCGGCAAAATTGAAACCTATAAATCGATTTCAAAAAGGGAAAACGGAATACCTTATGACGACAATGTCAGCGATGTTTTAATTGATAAAAAAGGTACTGTTTGGGCATCAACTCGTTATGGTTTGTGTGTTTACGAACCTTCAAAAAACAAATTTAAAGTAATTACACATTTTAAGGAACTCTCTGGAAAGTGGATTACTGATATGTTATTGGATGCCAAAGGAGATTTATGGCTAAATATAAACAACAATAGTGTTGCCTGGCTAAAAAACGATTTAAAAGACATTAATATTTATTATGTCAATAGCGGGAACAGATTGGATGTTTTTAGTTCGAGTGGTTTTTTTAATTTTAATAATTCAAAAATTTATTTAGGAGGCAAAAACGGCATTATTTCTTTTTCACCCCAATTGATGAAAAAAAATAAATGGTCACCCATTCCTATTGTAACGGAATTCAAAATTCAGAATGAAGAAGTATTACCCGGGATGGAAATTAATGGACAAGTTCCATTGGTCAAAGAGTTGAATTATGAAAGAAAGATTGAGTTGGATTATAAAAATCGTAACTTTTCACTTCAGTTTTCTGTACCTTCTTTTGCTAATGAAAAGTTGAACAAGTTTCAATACATGTTAGAAGGTTTTGACAAAAATTGGATTACAACCAACAGCAATTCCAGAACTGTTCAATACACCAATCTTTATCCGGGAGATTATGAATTTAAAATAATGTCCAGCAATAGTGATGGGAAGTGGAGCAAAATTGCTTCTTATAAAATAAAGGTATTACCTCCATTTTGGTTGACGCCAACAGCCTTGTTACTTTTTTTAATACTATTGTCGGTTATTTTTTATTTTGTTAGAATTGAGATTAGAAACAGAATCCAATTGAAACAAGAATTACTGACAGAAAAAGTAAAACGCGAACAAGACATTAAATTAAACAATGAAAAACTGCGATTTTTTACGAATATTTCCCACGAGTTAAGAACGCCTTTGACGCTTATTTTAGGTCCTGCCAAACAATTAATGGACGAAGGAAATGCAAGCGAATATCAAAAAAGCCGATTCAATTTAATTCATCAAAATGCAAGTCGAATGCTGAATTTGGTCAATCAAGTACTCGATTTTAGAAAAGCACAAGCTGGCGAATTAAAACTGAAAGTTTCTGAAACAGACATTATAGCTTATTCCAGAAATATTTTTGAATCTTTCAAAGAACTGGCTTACAACAAAAATATTCGTTTGAATTTTAATACCGAAAACGAGAACATAACAGGCTGGATTGATAATGATAAATACGATAAGATCCTGTACAACCTTTTATCCAATGCTTTGAAATTTACCAATAACTATGGTAATGTCGATTTGTTCATTCGATTAAAAGATGGAGAAGATAGCGGTTTGATGGTGATAGAAGTTAGCGACAACGGGATTGGAATTCCATTAAAAAGTCAAGAAAAAATATTTAAACGCTTTTATCAAGTAACCAATAGCAAAGACCACAATACTGGTTCGGGAATTGGTTTGTCGTTGGTGAAATCACTGGTGGCGCTACATAAGGGTATAATAAGAGTGGAAAGTACACCTGGTAAAGGAAGTATTTTTACAGTTGAAATTCCAATTGACCGTAATTTTTATACTGACAAAGAAGTATTTGAATATGTTTTGAAAAACGACAACCTCAGTTTGCCTGTTCCTGAAAAGGCTATGAAGAAAATACTTCAAAACACGGACTTGAAACAAAAAATATTGGTGGTCGAAGACAATACGGAACTCCGAAAATATCTGGTGGATTATTTATCCGATTATTACAAAGTCTATGAAGCCGAAAATGGTGAAGAAGGACTGAAAATTTGCCGACAAATCAAACCTGTTCTCTGTGTTGCCGATGTTATGATGCCAGTTAAGAACGGACTCGAGTTTTGTGAAGAACTAAAAAATGACGAATTTATCAGCCACATTCCGGTTGTTTTACTAACTGCCCTTTCGGATAATGAAGACAAAGTAAAAGGATATGGCATTGGCGCAGACAGCTATATGGTCAAACCATTCGAACCGTCCTTGCTGAAAACCGTCATAGAAAATATTATTAAATCTAGAATGGATTTAAAAGCGAAATTCTCAGGAGATGTAGAAAGTAAGATTGGCTTACTAACTCATTCTCCCATAGACGAAGAATTTTTGGCAAAAGTAACAGGTTTGATAAATGACAATTTGAGTGAACTGGATTTGTCAACCGAATTTTTGTGTGATAAATTAGGAGTTAGTTCTTCAAAATTATACCGTAAAATCAAAGAATTGACCGATTTGGCTCCCAATGAATTTATCAGAACCATCCGCTTGAAGAAAGCTGCACAACTGCTGAAAACAAAAAAATACAATGTGTCAGAAGTAACCGATTTGGTCGGTTTTAATGATCCTTTATATTTCAGTAGATGTTTCAAAAAACAGTTTGGTTTCCCGCCAAGCAAACTAATTAGTTAGTGTGTAATGTTTTATGTTGATGTGAAATTATCTTCTAATTAAATCTATCCATATTTTTGATGGATTAATCCATTTCATTTTCTAATTGAAACTATATTTTTGTTTTTGTAATTTATAATCAAATGTTATGAAAAAGATAATTGATACGGATAAGCCGCTGAAAAATTTAGACGAATGGGAAGATGATTTGTTAACTCGTTATCCAGACCCAACAGAAAATACAAAAGAAAAAGAAGAGTTTAGAAATTATGTCGATTCAGAAAGAGTAGAAACAGTAAAAGAGTTTTACCGAATGAATCACACCTATCAAACCTATGATTTTGTTTGTAGCAAAGAAGAGGAATTTCTACAGTTCAATAAAAAGCAAATGTCTATTTGGGAAGCTGTCGAGTTTTTGAACACGCTGGTTGATGACAGCGACCCTGATATCGATTTAGATCAAACCCAACATCTTCTGCAAACTTCAGAAGCCATCAGAGCCGATGGACATCCCGATTGGTTTGTGCTTACTGGATTTTTGCACGATTTAGGAAAAGTGTTGTGTTTGTTTGGAGAACCACAATGGGCGGTTGTTGGAGATACTTTCCCCGTAGGTTGTTCGTATTCTGACAAAATTGTTTATCCTGAATTTTTCAAGGAAAACCCTGATTTTACTGATTCACGATTCAATACAAAATATGGCGTTTATTCGGAAAATTGTGGGCTTGACAAAGTAAAAATGAGTTGGGGACACGACGAATATTTGTATCAAATCATGAAAGATTATTTGCCGGAACCTGCTTTGTATATGATTCGATACCACTCGTTTTACTCACAACACAGAGAAAATGCTTATGCTCATTTGATGACTGAAAAAGATGTAGAAATGTTTGAATGGGTCAAAAAATTCAATCCGTATGATTTATATACAAAAGCACCAGTTAGGCCAGATGTAAAGGCTTTACTTCCGTATTATAAAGAATTAGTGGCGAAATATTTGCCAGAAAAATTGAATTTTTAGAACAATTTATTAATCCAGCCCGCCTTTCAGGCATCCCTCTAAAGGAGGGGAAGTTGCATAATTTTCCCTTCTTTGGCGGGGTGCCCAACGGGCGGGGTGGCTTTTAATATAAAATGAGAATGGTAGTGTATTAATCAATGCAACAGCATTGTCATTCAAAATCAAAGGAACGGGAAAAACTTGGTGTTAAATTGACATTGAAAGATAAAAGGATAAAATTAAATGAAGAAAATCAACATTAGAATAGTAGTATTGTGTCTGTTTGCAATGTGCGGGACAACTGTTTTAGGACAAGAAAATAGCAGACGAAATGATTGGGAAAACCCAGAAGTTTTTCAGATTAATCGTGAGCCAGCTCGAGCTGCATTTCTTCCCTATGCAGACGAAGCATCGGCAATAAGTGATAATTATACTAGTTCGCCTTGGTATTTTTCATTGAATGGCAAATGGAAATTTTCTTGGGCTCCAACACCAGATCAACGTCCAAAAGATTTCTATAAACTCGATTACAGTACTACCAATTGGAAAGAACTTCAGGTACCGTCTAACTGGGAGTTGAACGGTTACGGCATTCCAATATATACTAATATTACCTATCCTTTCGACAAAAATCCGCCTTTTATCAATCATTCCGACAATCCTGTTGGTTCTTATAAAAGAAGTTTTGTTTTGCCCGATAATTGGAATAAACGCCACGTTTTTCTTCACTTTGAAGCAGGAACTTCGGCGATGTACATTTGGGTTAACGGACAAAAAGTAGGTTATACAGAAAACACCAAAAGTCCTGCTGAATTTGACATTACACAATATCTAAAAGCTGGAAAAAACGATTTGGCTGTTGAAGTCTATCGTTGGAGTGATGGTTCCTATCTCGAAGATCAGGATTTCTGGAGACTCTCAGGCATTGATAGAAATGTGTATTTGTATAGTACGAACGACATTCGAATTGCTGATTTTTTTGCCAAACCTAATTTAGATGCGAACTACAAAAACGGAAGTTTGAATGTAGAAGTCAATTTGAAAAACCTGACTTCTGTGGCCATTAATAATCAAGTGGTAGAAGCAAAATTAGTAGATGCTTCGGGTGCAACTATTTTTGTTAAAGCTTTGAAAGTAAATGCTTCTGCAGGCAAGATCCAAACCATCAATTTCACTCAAAATGTTTCCAGTCCCAAATTATGGAGCAATGAATCGCCTTATTTATATACTTTGTTACTGACATTAAAAAACGAAAAAGACAGTACGATTGAAACCGTTTCTACTCAAATAGGATTTCTAACAGTAGAGTTGAAAGGCGGACAGTTATTGGTAAACGGCGTTCGAATAATGGTGCACGGTGTAAATATTCACGAACATAATCCAGTAACAGGGCATTATCAAGATGAAGCAACGATGATGAAAGACATCAAAATGATGAAACAACTGAATATCAATGCAGTGCGTTGCAGTCATTATCCAGAGCCTGTTTTGTGGGTGAAATTGTGTAATAAATACGGTATTTTTTTGGTTGACGAAGCCAATATCGAAAGTCACGGAATGGGAGTAGAGGGACAACCTCTAATTTGGATGAATCCAAAAACAAATCCGGGTCATCTTCCAGAATGGCATGCAGCTCATATGGACAGAATATATAGTCTAGTCGAAAGAGATAAAAATGCACCATCGGTAATTCTGTGGTCATTAGGGAACGAAAGTGCCAATGGCTCCGTTTTTTATGATGCTTACAAATGGATAAAAAATAGAGACAAAACACGATTGGTTCAGTTCGAACAATCCAAAGAAAATGCCAATACTGATATTGTTTGCCCAATGTATCCAAGTATTGAATATATGAAGGAATATGCGGCTCGCAAGGAAGTAAGTCGCCCATTTATTATGTGTGAGTACTCGCACGCTATGGGCAACAGCAGCGGTAATTTTCAAGAATATTGGGATATTATTCGCGGCAGCAAAAATATGCAAGGTGGTTTTATTTGGGATTGGGTAGATCAAGGATTCGAAATGAAAGATGAAGCCGGACGCAAATATTGGGCATACGGTGGCGATTTAGGAAGCCAAAATTACACCAACGACGAGAATTTTTGTCATAACGGACTGGTTTGGCCAGACAGAACGCCACATCCGGGGGCTTTTGAAGTGAAAAAAGTCTATCAAGATATTTTATTCAATACGGTTGATGTCAAAAAAGGAATCATTCAAATCACGAATGATTTTGGATTTACCAACTTAGATAAATACAATTTCAAATACCAAGTTTTAGAAAACGGAAAAGTTATAAAAGAAGGTACAATAGCAGTGGCTTTGAATCCGAAATCAAAAAAACAATTTACAATCGATTTGCCTAAATTAGAGTCAAAAGTGGGAACGGAATATTTATTGAATGTTTTTGCTTATACTAAAACAGGGTCAGAGTTGTTACCTCAAAATTTTGAAATTGCCAGAGAACAATTTGTTATTGAAAGCGGAAATTATTTTGCCAAAAATCAAGAAACGAATTCTTCAAAAATCAATGAAGAGAAAGTTGAGTTTGTTTTGAGTGCCGCCAATGTTACGGTTAAGATTAGCAAAAAAACAGGATTGATTTCATATTACAGTTTAAAAGGAGAAGAATATTTCAAACAATATCCTGAACCTAATTTTTGGAGAGCGCCTACAGACAATGATTTTGGGAACAAAATGCCAGTGAGAAACAATGTTTGGCGATCAGCAGGCACAAATTACACTTTACAATCGATTCAAGTGGTTGAGGAAAATGGGAAAAATTATGTAGTTGCTAAAATGAGGCTTAACGATGTTGCTTCAGACTATTCAATACAATATGCAATGAGTAATGACGGGGCTTTAGAGGTGAAGCCTTCTTATAAAAAAGGAACTAATCCATTGCCGGATATGCCTCGTTTTGGAATGATTTTTTCTCTGAAAAATTCGCTGGAAAATCTGGATTATTACGGAAGAGGCCCTTTAGAAAATTATTCTGACCGAAATTCAGCAGCCTTTAAAGGAATTTATAAGAGCAAAGTAGCCGACCAATATGTGCCTTACACTCGTCCACAAGAAAATGGATATAAAACAGATGTTCGTTGGTTTACACTTTCAGGCAGTAATGGAAAAGGTATTGAAATTAAAGGATTACAGTCTTTGTGCATGAGTACTTTGAATAATTATCCATCTGATTTTGATCCGGGATTATCCAAAAAGAACCAACATTTGAGCGACATTACGCCAAGAAATGAAGTTGTGGTTTGTGTTGATTTGGCTCAACGAGGATTAGGAGGAGACAATAGCTGGGGACAATATCCGCACGAGCAATATTTGTTAAAGCAAAATGAATACAGTTACGGATTTGTCATAAAACCAATAGAATAGCCATATAAAAATCGATTAAAATCAATTGGAGATTGTGGCAGATGCAATCATCCTTGCTCAACTTATGCCTAATGCTAATTGATGTTTCAATAAAAAATAGCATTAAAAAAGGAGTTTTATAAAGCAAAAAAGAGTAGAAAACTGCTGATAAACAATATGATATGAGTAATACTGTTACGAATGAAAGACTAATTTCTTTGGATGTACTGAGAGGTTTCGTTATGTTTTGGATTATGAGTGGCGAACACATCTTTCACGCTTTGGCAAAGGCTGCTCCAATTCCTGTTTTTGTCTGGATGTCATCACAATTGCATCATACTGATTGGAATGGCATTACGTTTTACGATATGATATTCCCCATTTTTCTATTCGTGGCAGGGGTTTCTATGCCTTATTCTTTTGAGAAAAAAATGAATAGTGCAGGTGTAAAGACTCCAATGGAATTACCATCGAAAGAAAAACAAAAAATATATCTTTCGATGTTGAAAAGGACTTGTATTTTATTGTTTCTAGGATGCGTTGTCAATGGGGTATTGCGGTTTGACGGCTATGATCAAACTCGTTTTGCTAGTGTGTTGGGACGCATTGGATTGGCTTGGTTTTTTGCAGGTTTGATCTATTTGAATTTTGATTTAAGAAAACAACTGTATTGGTTTATAGGCATTTTGTTTGGTTATTATTTAGTTTTGAAGTTAGTACCAGTCCCAAATTTTGGGGCTGGTATTTTAACGCCCGATGGTTCGTTTTCAAGCTATATCGACCAGCAATTTTTACCCGGACGATTGCACAGTAAAGTCTATGATCCAGAAGGTTTGTTTTCAACTATTCCAGCTATTGCTACAGCTTTATTAGGAATGTTTTTGGGAACATTTTTGAAAGGGAAAAATATCTTTTCGGCCAATGAAAAAATATTGATAATGCTTGCTTCAGCTCTTATTTTAATTGGTATTGGAGCGCTTTGGCATTATGATTTTCCCATCAATAAACGTTTATGGACCAGTTCTTTCGTGTGTTTTGTGGGTGGATTTAGCATTTTGTTTTTCACTTTTTTTTATCTGATAATTGATGTGTTGGGTTTCCGTAAATGGGCATTTCCTTTACTATTAATTGGCTCCAATTCTATTTTAATTTATATGGCCTCGGAAGGCTTGGTCAATTTCAAACACACTGCCGATTTTGTGTTTGGAGGAGCCATTTCATTCTTGCCACTGATTTGGCAACCTGTGTTTGCAGCAGTATCGGTAACTTTTATTCAACTTGTTTTACTTTATTTTCTATACAAGAGAAAATGGTTCTTGAAAATATAAAAGAAGTTTACCAAAAACATAAAACCAAAAACTAAACCAAAAATTGAATCTATTAACTAAACCAACCCATTATGAATGTATTACAATCAGCAGATTATGTTGTTTTTCTCATTTATTTCGTGCTTGTAACTGCTTACGGAATATATATTTATCAGCACAAAAAAAAGGCAGCTACAAGTTCTCAAGAATATTTTTTGGCAGAAGGATCTCTTACGTGGTGGGCGATTGGAGCATCTTTGATTGCTTCTAATATTTCGGCAGAGCATTTTATAGGAATGAGCGGTTCTGGTTTTGCACTTGGATTGGCCATTGCTTCTTACGAATGGATGGCCGCTGCTACTTTAATTTTGGTAGCCGTATTTATTTTGCCTGTATATCTTAAAAACCGAATATTTACGATGCCACAATTTTTGGCAAAAAGATACAATGATACTGTGAGTACTATAATGGCCATCATTTGGTTGTTGATTTATGTGTTTGTCAATCTTACTTCCATTATCTATTTGGGGGCTTTGGCGATTTCATCTATAGCTCCAGTTAGCTTTGAATTTTGTGTAATGGGATTGAGTTTGTTTTCCATTATAGTGACTTTGGGAGGAATGAAAGTAATAGGATATACCGATATTTTTCAAGTTATAGTGTTGATTATTGGAGGATTAGTGACCACTTATTTATCGTTGACTTTATTATCAGAGCATTTTGGATTTGGAAAAGACATTCTAAAAGGGCTTTCCATTATTGCCGACGAAGCACCCGGACATTTGCATATGATTTTTGATAAATCGAATCCACATTATGCTGAATTACCAGGAATGTCTGTAATTATTGGCGGAATGTTGATTAACAATTTGGCTTATTGGGGTTGCAATCAATACATTGTTCAAAGGGCTTTGGGAGCGGATTTAAAAACGGCTCGTAAAGGTATTTTGTTTGCTGCTTTTTTAAAATTGATGGTTCCAGTTATTGCTGTTTTACCTGGAATTGCTATGTATGTCATGCATCAAAACGGTATGTTTCAACAAGAAATGGTTGATGCCGCTGGGGTAATAAAACCAGATCAAGCCTATCCAACCTTGATGAATTTATTGCCTGCGGGATTAAAAGGAGTAGCCTTGGCAGCATTGACAGCAGCCATTGTAGCTTCATTGGCTGGGAAAGCCAATAGTATTTCGACTATTTTTTCATTGGACATTTATAAAAAGTATTTTAATAAAAATGCATCCGACAGAAAATTGGTAATTACTGGAAGATGGGCAGTAATCATTGCAATGTTTATTGCCGCACTTGTGGCTCCTGCATTAAAATCCTTGGATCAAGCCTATCAGTTTATTCAAGAATATGTGGGCTTCTTTTCGCCGGGAGTGCTAGCTATTTTCTTGTTGGGAATGTTTTGGAAAAAAACAACAGCTTCCGCAGGTCTTGCAGGAGCATTGTTGACTGTGCCAATTGCAGCAGTATTAAAGTTCCTTCCAGTTTGGACTAATGGCGCTTTTCCAGATTATCCTTTTTTAGACCGAATGACGATTTGTTTCTTTGCCATTGTATTCATAATGATGGGAATTAGCCTCCTAAAACCAGAATCCGAACAGCAACATACAACACATATTATAGAAGTCGATAAATCTATGTTTAAAGTATCGTCTGAGTTTATTATCGGTTCATTCATCATTAGTGGTGTATTGGTTGCTTTATACACTGTTTTTTGGTAAATTTTGGATTAATACTAAAATGAGAATGCAGTTTAAAATGAAAAAACGAATCAAAACAAATACTTATGAATTGCAAGTGAAGTAGTTTATATTTGAAAACTGAATTAGTAAAAAATTTAAATATAAAAAACTGTGAAAAACGATTTTTCATTAAAAGGAAAAGTAATTGTAGTAACTGGAGCTACTGGAATATTGGGAGAAGCATTTGTCAATGCCATTGCCGATGCAGGTGGAATTGTGGGTGTAGTGGGAAGAAATGAAAAAATAGCCAACGAAAGAGTAGCCTCAATCGTGAGTCAAGGCGGGGAAGCCATTGCATTGATTGCTGATGTAACCAATGAACAAGACTTGATGAATGCCTGTGAAAAAATACTATCCAAATACGGTAAAATTGATGGATTAGTCAACGGTGCTGGTGGAAACATACCCGATGCTGTCATTGAACCAGATCAAGATATTTTTAAATTGAATATGTCGGCTTTGCAAGAAGTAATGAACTTGAATTTGTTTGGAACCATTTTACCGACCCAAGTTTTTGGCGAAGTCATAAAAAATGGTGGAACAGGTAGCATTGTCAATATTTCGTCCGTTGCCGCCGATCACGCATTAACAAGGGTATTGGGATATAGTTTGGCAAAATCAGCCATCGATTCTTATACCAAATGGTTTGCTGTGGAATTGGGAAATAGATTTGGCGATGCCATAAGAATGAATTCTATTGCGCCTGGTTTTTTCTTGGCCGAGCAAAATAGAGCCTTATTGACCAACGAAGATGGAAGTTTGACCGAAAGAGGCAATTTGATTCTTCAAAATACTCCTTTCAGCCGTTTTGGAAATCCAGAAGAACTGACAGGAGCTTTGGTTTGGCTATTGAGTGATGCTTCCAAATTTGTTTCTGGAACAAAAATCACCGTAGATGGAGGTTTCTCTGTGAATAGCGGGGTGTGAAAAATGTAAACAAAAGAATTTCTTGAACTTTAGTTTCGAGAATTCATTAAATAAAAACCAATGATGAAAAAATCTGTAATTACCTTAATCGTTTTTTGTCTTTCATTGACTGCCGTGGCGCAAAAAGTATATGATGTCAAAAAATACGGAGCCAAAGGTGATGGCAAAACCAATGATGCCATTGCCATTCAAAAAGCAATAGACGCTTGTAGTAAAACGGGTGGTCGGGTATTGATTCCTGCTCCTTTCACCTTTTTGACTGGTCCTTTTGACGTGAAATCGGGTATTGATTTGCATATCGAAGCAGGAGCAAAGCTACTGGCGAGTCCTGACGAAAAATTATATACCAAAAGTGCTTTTCGTTCCAATCCTGGTGAAGGAACGATTTGGATTGGGGGCGAAAATATAGAAAATTTTAGCATCAGCGGAACGGGTAAAATTGATGGAAACGGTATTTCTTTTATGGGCGAAGAATTGGCGGATTCTTATGTGTTGAAACCTTTTGTAGGTCTGGATCCAAGACCGCATGTATTGACTATTGTTGGCGGAAAAAACATTCGAATTAGAGACATTCATATTGGAAACTCAGCTTATTGGACGGTTCACTTAATAGGTTGTAACGATGTGGTAATTAGCGGGATAACTTTGCTTAATAGTTTGAAAGTTCGAAATAGCGATGGCATTGATTTAGATCATTCTAAGAATGTTCGAATTAGTGATTGTTATATCGAAAGCGGAGACGATTGCATTTGTCTAAAAAACCGAAGAGAATTTGAAGAATTTGGTGCTTGCGAAAACATAACCGTTACTAATTGCACGATGACTAGTAGTAGTTGTGCTATAAAAATTGGTTCCGAGAACATGGATGCTATTAGGCAAGTCGTGTTCAATAATTGCATAATTAAAAATAGCAATCGTGGACTTGGAATTCAAAATAGGGACGAAGGAACCGTGAGTGACGTTATTTTTTCCAATATAATTGTGGAAGGTCGATTGACTACCGATACTTGGTGGGGGAAAGCAGAACCCATTTATATTACCGCTTATCGTCGTGCAAAAGGCAATCACAAAGATGCCAATTGGCGTTTCCCCAAAGGAGCTACTGAAGGCAAAGTGGGTAAAATCAGCAATATTCTATTCTCTAATATTCAATGTACGGGTGAAAATGGCGTTTATGTAAGTGCCGAATCCAATGACAAAATCAGCAATATTGTTTTTGATAATGTTGGCGTTTTTATTGATAAAACAACCAGTAATCCAGGAGGAATTTACGATAGACGCCCCTCTAATATTGATGGTTTTGTAAAAGGGAGCACTTCTGGCTTTTATTTTGATGCTGCCGAAAGTATAAAATTGCAAAACTGCTCTGTACAATGGGGAAAGAACAAACCCGATTATTTTAAATATGCTGTCGAAAGTAAAAATGTGGATTCCTTAATCATCAATAATCTCGAAGGACAATCTGCATTTCCTGATAAATTAGAAGCGGTAAAAAAAGAGTAGGGGGATTGAGTTTGTAATTACACAGACGTTTGGACGTTTTTGTTTTAATTTATCAAAGCATTAATTTTACCCCATAGTTCGTTATCAAAACCTGACACTGCAAAATTTGGATTTGCTGGGTCAGAAGCATCACCCATTCTGATGATTACCATTTTTTTACTTGGAATTACATAAATGCGTTGGTCTTTTGCGCCCATAGCTGCATACATATCGGAAGGAGCATTAGGAACTAAATAGCCTTGATAAACAGTTTGTTCGCCCGGAATCATATAATTGGTTTTTCCATTGAGCCACCAAAAGTAACCATAAGAAGGATTGATGTTTTGAGAAGTAGCTATACTTTCCTTAAAAAAGGATTCATTAATTATTTGTTCATTGTTCCATTTTCCTTTGTTCAATGCCAAAAGTCCAAATCTTGCCATACTTTTAGTGGTGCTGTGATATATGGTATAAATTGTTCCGAAATTCCAAAAACCATCCATTCCAATTTTGTTCTTTATTTTTTCGTTGAAATAGGTTTCAAATGTTTTGTTACTAGCACTTGCAACTACATCGGTTAGTTTTTGAAAAATGTTACTATAAGCCCATCTGGTTCCAGCATCAGCAACATAGGTCAAATTTGATTTAATAACATATTGTTTCGTATCATCATTGCCTGATGTCATTGTCAATAGATTTCGCACTGTTATCAAATTTTCTTTTGCCAAAGGCATACTTGTCCATTCTAAACCTAAATAATCGGATGCTTTATTGTTAATATTCACTAGATTATTTTGTTGAGCGACTCCTATTGTTGTGCCGACTAAAGTTTTACCAGCACTATTCCATTCCCAATCTGCAGAAGCGCTGTGACCATTAAAATATTCTTCCATAACTATTCTACCATTCACAAGTATCATAAATGATTTTGTGTTTTTTTGAGCAAGATAATCTTTCAAAGGTTGGATGGCATTTTGATTCCAATTCAAACTTGAAATTGATTTGGTTTCCCAAGTCGAATTAGTATTAGAAGGGAAATACATCGTTTCTGATGGAGTAGGTGGAATCGTATTATCATCTTTACTACAACTAGAAATTGATATCAGTAATAAAGAAAGTAGGGCTATTGTCTTCATAGTTTCATTATTTCCGTATTTGACATTTTATTAGCTAAATGGTTTAATGATATGATTAAATTATCCTAAGTTTCGTTTTTTTAGTTTTCGCTTTTTATTTTTTTATCCTACTTTATGAGTCAACCCACAGTAGCAATAAAAAGTCCGCCTAAAAAGGGTGTAAAATAGTTGACTGGTTTATTTTCCAATACAATATTTGAAGGTTTTAGTATTTACAATAGTTGCCGAAGATTGGGCAACAAATAGCCATCAAAATGGGCTGAACATCAATAAATACAGGACAAATATAGACAAAATATTTAAAATTTGTTTACTATTGAATATAATCCTTTTGAGCTGTTTTTAGCTTGTAAATTCCATTCTTGATACATTGGGAGCATTTCACAAAATACTTCATTATACGGCTTTGCATAGCCTTCTTTTATCATTATTTCGTTTAATATTCTGCCGTCATTTAGAATTAAATAGCCTAAAAGCCTTCCATATTTATCAACTAAATTATTTTGTTCCTGTACTAGTGTGCAAACATCACCCAAATTAACTTGATCTTTTAAAAAGTTAAATGATAAATAACCAAGTTTGATTAGTAAAGCAGCTGGAACTTGTAATTCAATTTCGTCTTTTTTAATCTTCTTACAGTAGTTTATTTCTGGTGCATCAATACCATATAAACGAACTTCAAATTCTTTTTTTGATACAATATCTTCCAAAATTATTCCATCTCCATCAACAAATTTTACAATTTTGAGCAGACTTTTTGTAATGGTGGTTTCTTTAGCATTTAATTGCATTATATTGCTTTATTTAAGTTGTTGTTTATCAGTTAATTACAATGTAAATTTAATAAAAATTATTGTATAATTGCTAAAACACACAACAAATGGCAAAACAAAAAGGACATATTAAATATGTTGGGACGTTAGGAGAAGTTCGTCACTTCAAAATTAAAGGTAATGAAGGTTACTTTGCAGGTTTAAAAGGTGGTCCAACTGCCGAGCAAGTAAAAACTGCACCAGGCTTTATTCGTACTCGTGAAAATATGTCCGAGTTTGCAGCTTGTGCTAATGCTGGTAAATCAGTGAGAATTGGTTTGTCTGCTTTAATGAAACAAATGACAGATAGTCAATTTACAGGAAGACTAACTGCTATTATGAAAAAAATAAATATTGAGGATGGTTCAGAGGCAAGAGGTCAAAGAGCTGTTTTGGTTTCGCAACAACCACAATATTTGAAAGGTTTAGATTTCAATAGAAATATTTCCTTTAATGGTATTTTTTCTGCTCCGTTTACTTTAACGGCTAACGTCGACAGAAACGAAAGTACTTTAAGTGTTCCGGCATTTAATCCTTTGAACTTCTTGAATATTCCATCAGGTGCAACACATTTCAGAATTATCAATGCTTTATCAGTAATCTCGGATTTTGTTTTTAATCCTGCAACTGGAGCTTATGAGCCAGCAGAACCAATGTTAAATGAAACATCAAACATTTCATATTCGCCTTACACACCTGTAGATGCAGTAACAACTTTAATTGATGTTGTTGCAACTTTGCCAGATGCTCCAACAATAACAACTAATGTTGCTGTTTTGGGAAGTATTGGGATTGAATTTTATCAGCAAGTAGGAGTGAACTACTATTTATTCAATGCAGGTAATGCTATGAAAATTCAAGAAGTGTTCTAAAAAAGACCATCAGTTTGTAAAGTTTACTACTTTAAAACCAATTACCCTTTCGAAAGAGAGGGTTTTTTGTTTTGCATCAATTTGTCTATAATGGCGACTTATATAGGACTAATGGTGCAAACAAGTGCGGAATATCTATCTATAGAGAGAAAAAGAATAAATCGTTTTTTTATCCAAAGAAAAAATCCAAGTATGCCCTTAACTTTCCATTAATCAATTAACATTCGGATAAGACTTCAACTTGAGCTGTTTTTTTTAGAAAGAATGCTTACCGCATATCGTCAATCGGAGTTTAGATTTTGTGGCATTCTTTCTGAAAAAAATTGCATCCTATGGGGTTTGGGGAAATGGAAGATTTCCCCAACTGAACTTACCTAGTGCGCTGGCAGTAGCGAAACAAGTGTGTAGTTTTTTATTTGCTTATCGGATTGTTGATTTATATTTTGTGGTTCTGGCAAATGAAAAACTATACTCTTGTGGGCAAATTTGATTTTTGAGGATGCCTTATTGTTCTTGCGAAATGAGGTTTTTCTATTTTATCAAAATGTTATTCGGAAATGTTATGGCATCTTCAAAAAACAATGAAAACTCTTTCCTAGTGCGTTGGCAGAAGCTCGAAGTAAGGGTATTCTTTTTTATTTGCTTATTGGGATGTTCTGATTGGTTTTCTTGGCTGCTTGATGCCTGCACTTAAATAGAAAGATAAAACTTGAATGTTACTACAATTATTGTACTGAAAACGCTAGGTATCAAGCAGACGGAAAGCCAATGACTTGGGGCTTTGTGGCAAATAAAAAAGAATACTCTTACTGGCACTATTGGGATTGTGGGTATAGAAAATTGCTTTAACCAAAAAAACAATAAACACTAAAAGCAATTTTTATACTTACAATGTCAATATGAAAATACTTCCTATTTCTTTTTATGCGGTTCTATTGTCTGCGTCTGTTTGGTTTCGGAAGAAGTTATGCGGAAAGATAAATGTTGTATTTAACGTAAACGTGATGCGGAGGTTTACAATTGCTAGTAACGGCTGGCTTTGCGTCTGTTGGGGATTTAAGAGCAGCGTACTTTCTGCTTTGTTGATTAGTTTAAAAACAAGATAAAACGACTATTTACCACAACTGCCCCAATAGCGCAAAACCACCGTTACTAGCAGTTGTTTCTATTTATTCCAATATTCACACAAAGTATATTTTATCTATTTTGAATTAATGAAATGAAGCAAACGGCAGCATTGATGCTAGGAATACTTGGACTAGGAGCGATTTTTGTGCAGGTGAATGAGGTAATTTTATTTATTTTTAAGAATAATTAAATCAAAATACATTAATCGAGTGTGTAATTTGTCAGTTTGTATTTGAGGTAATTTTAAAAATCTTCTAACCTTATTCCAAAATATTTGTCTCTTGGTTAAGTCGATTTTAAGTCCTGTATATTCTTTTTCTTGTTCTTCAGAACCAAACAAAGGAACAAAACCATTTTCTGTATAATACCTTAATGGAGCTACATCATTATATGAATCAACTACAATGAAACGACAACCTGTTTTGTTTGCTCCATCAATAAACCAAGACTTTATAAAATCCATTAATTGTTTGCCTGTTCTTTCAGTTTCTCCTTCAATGAAACGATAATTAGTATTTACACCTAAGCGTCCAATTAATACTGCTGGATAAGATTTCATTGTTTTCTCTCGTGGAATATCTTTAACTACCTTCTTCTTACGCGCATTGGGCAACAAAAATGTTTTTATACTATCATTGGAAATAGTAAAAGCACAAACAATAATTTTAGGATTTTCGTCTAAAGTAAAACAGTATGATTTTCCCAATAAAACAGAATGATAATTTAAAGAATCGTTTCTAAAGAAATCATTTAAATCGGTATTACCACAATCGAAAGGTTCACAGGAATTAATGAGTTCACTATCGTAAACTTTAAAAGTACAATTGTTGAGTAGGAAACCCAAACTAGGTTATAGTTTAGCTTTAGCTAAAATTTTAGATGCAACACTGGCTTGCTTGGAAAAATCTACAGTAGATTTTTTTGCAGTATTTACAGTAACTGTTGCAGTAAAAGCTTGTGCCACTCTATCTCTTAAAACAGGTATTGATTTGATTGCAATTGCCATAATTGATTTAATTTAATGATGCAAATATATATTATTTGATATATATGTTGTATCTCTATTAGCAACTAATTAACTATCATTACATTATTTAGCATAATTTTAAATAATAGTTTCTTTATTATTTGCTTCTATTCTTATACGTAAAACATCATTATAAGTTACAATATTATTAAATACTGTTTGTGCTTTATAACTGATTTATTATCAAAGTCCAATCATTTTTTCTTGATTTATCATCTTCGTTGAAGTCTGAAAAGTTAAACCATCTGAACTTTACATCTTTCTTTGCTTCTCCTGTTCTTGAGTGTGGTTTGTCGATATAATTGATGTACGTTTCATTTACTCTATCTACAAAATCATCGTATTGATATAAGTAAAATTCATTTGGTGCATTTGTTTTTAGGTTTACTAATGCTAGAAATAAATTAGGATTGTTTTTTCTTGTAGTTATGCCCGTGCTTAACTTCCAACCTTGTTCGTTTTTCAACCCCATTGTTTTAACTTGTATAGCAACGTGTTTTGAGCCCTCATTATTTGTTGCAATAATATCAAACAAAGGATTGTTTTTTGGGGTTAATAATGGCAATATATTGAGTTTGCTTAATTCTGAACAAACAAAATATTCTCCTGCGTTTCCTGTTAAGTTATAGGTGTTTTTCATAATTTACTATTCATAAACAGCCATCCAGTCGGGTCTGTTTTTTATGGCTTCATAAAAAGAAATTTTTAAAAATTTACGATCTTCATATTTGTCAATTTCAAAATTTATTATTTCTTCATCAATTATATCAGAATATGTAACCTCTCTGTTTCTAATTCTTTTACGATTTGCTAAAATTCTTAACTCGGTTTTTGAAAATTTACGAACCTCTTCATTATATCTTTCTTCTATTTCGAAAACCCAATCCCAAGTTGAAATTTTAGGAGCATCACCTATAAAGTTTATTGCTATATCTTGATTTCGTAATGCTTCAAAATTTATATCAGAATTATTTACAAGCTGCATTCTTACTTCAATGGCATAAGGAGTTAAGTTGTAAGGAAAAAATGCTCTTCTACCTGCTTCAATTGGGTTTTTAGAACCTTTACATTTTTTGTTGCATTTACCGCATAACGGTACAAGGTTTTTAAAATTAACCGAAGCAAATGGAAAATCAGCTTTTGGCAAATAGTGGTCATTATCTTCTCTGTAATGTGTTTCTGCGCTTTCTATTGGTGAGAGACCACAACACGGACAAGTTGAAAATTTACTAGTTGTTACTAATTGATTGTAATATTGTAATTTGTTGCCCGCAACCTGTGCTAAATCAAGTAAGTTATTATAAAATTTAACTAACAAAGGTTTCATATCGTTTTTTACAACATCTGGTAAAGCATTCAAATAAACTGGAGTTATAGTACCATTACATAATTCTTCAATTCTATTATTAACATTAAAAGCTGTTCTGATTAATTCTCGTTCGGGAACTGTTAAAGGAACACATTTAGCATAAATGGTATCAATGTCAGTTTTTAACCAAGAATAAGCATTATAAATTATTCTAAAACTTGGTTGTAATAAGTTTTCACAAGGTGTTGCATTAGCATTACACCAAACCTCACATACTAAATGTTCTAATTGAGAATGTAATGTATAAATTGGATGGCTAGTTATTGGCTGATAAACTCTTAACATTATTGCAATGGTTTTAATATTCTGTTTAGTCTTGCCAAAACTTCATCTTTTTCAATTGAACTACCCAATCTTCTTAATTTGAATTTTGCTTTTTCAACATCTCCAGGAGTTTTTATTTTAGTAAAGTCAATCTCTTCTAATTCTGAATTTGATAAATCGCCAATAGATTGGTCGTAATCGAATAATTCGTTTAGTATTATTTCTACAGAAGTACCATACGTGTTGAAAGGTCTTTCTAATTCTGAAACTTTTTGTGCTATAGTTTTTCCGTCTTTTTTTGAAAATACTATAACATTATCAGGCATACAATCTGATATAATGAAAGGAGAATGTGATGTAAGTACAACGTCTTTTAAGGGATGCAAATTGAAAAAACCATTAGGATGGTCTTGATAGTTTCCTAGAGTAATACTGTCGTTTAAAACCTTAATAAATTTGGCTCTCCAACTAGGGTTGAAATGTGTTTCGGGTTCATCTAATAGTAATAAAGCTCGTTTGTCTTTAAGCAATAAACAAATACCCATTGTATGTAAAAATTGATGTTCTCCATCAGAAAAATTACGTAATAATAAATCGTTTATTTCTCCTGTTTCTTTATTTTGTTTGGTTATATAATAATCTAAAAAGTAAAAAACATTTTCATCTGGACTTCCTACTGGCAATTTTCCATCTGTATAAAACCCTTTGGATTGATAAACATCCTCTACAATATTTTCATTGATAAAATGGGCATTTAGCTCATACAATAATTGAAATAATTGAAATAATTCTAATGAATTTCTAAATTGGTCTTGAAATGCGTCTATAGTAGCTGGAGTTACATAGAAATCCAAACATAATTTTTTATCATTACCGTACCACGAAGTAGCACAACGTTTTAATCTATTGATTTGGTCGTGTTCTAATAAACTAATAATAGGTTCTTTGTATGCTTTTCCTTTATTGTCTATAAAATCAAAATCGTGTAGATTGATATTCATTCTAAAACTTCGTAACCCTAAAATGCCAACTTCATCCCTTAAAGGTTTTAATGTGTCTTCTTTTTCAAATAATAAACAAGCTAAAAGCACAGCTTGGCTCATATTATTATCAATATAAATCAAACTATTTTCAGGTTCTTCGTACTTGCTATAATTGTCTTTAGTAGCTTGTTTGAACTCGTCTAAATGAACTAATCGACTTTTAATAAAAGGCAAGCTTAATATTTCATTTTCGCCAGATGAATAGGCTATAATGTGGGCTGGTAAATATCGTTTTCCTTCGGCTGCAATATTATTGTCATTACTTTTAGATGGTACTAATGAAATTTCTTCAATCTCTGAAGGCTCATCTTGAAATGGATAGGGTTCAATATACATTCTTGGTTCTTCCCCAATTTCTTTTATAATAGTAACTTTATCAAAATATTCATATGTATACCTTTTACGACTATGTTGACCAATTAGATATTCTAACTTGAAAGCATCAGGTTTGCTGACTTTTCTATCGAAATGTTTTTCAAAATTTGCAGGCTTGTAACGCGCGACGCAAAATTCTAAATGATAAAAAATAGAGGATAACGCTTCTAAAACATTGCTCTTACCGCTACCATTAAGCCCAGCAAAGCAAAACGGACGAAAATCTTCCATAGCTTGTCTGTCTTTCAAAGGATGAAAGTTTATTTCAAAGCCAGCTTGTAAGCTGTTGAATGGTGCGTTTAAGGTTAGTTTTAAGAGTTTCAAATTACTACCAGTTTTACTTGTTCTTTTTCATACACTTGTTTTATTTTTTCGTCTTTTAATAATTCAAAAACAAAACTTTTAGCTTTGTCATACAAGTGTTCTTCATAAAATTTATTTTCGTTTAATTCGTTTTTATCCAATCTATCCAGTAACAATTGTATTGCTTTTTTATCGGCATTATCTTTAAAATAGGAATAATTATTTTCTAATAAAACTTCTAAATCAACCGCAGTATTAAATTCTAAATCTCCATTAAAAGCACTTTGAGACAAACCGTTTAATAAGTTTTCTAATTGGGTTTTTGATTGCATTAATTTTGACAATAAATTATTTGCATTTATTGCAACTTTTTCAAAATCCTTTTGAAGATTATAATCAGGTTTTATAAACTCAATTTGTTCAAATACACCTTTTGTAATTAGTCTTTTCATCCCTTTTGTAGCAAAAGAATGAATATATTCATCTGAAATTTTTATCATCCAATACAAAAAATAGACAGACACTTCTTTATTTGGAACAATTGCATTAATTTGTTGATTAAATGCTACTTTTCTATCTGAAATTGCTGACCTACCAATTGAACTTAAACTACCTGCAATACAGGTTACCAATAATGCATTTTCGTTAACATATCGAGAAACTTTAAATCCTTTTTCAGATAAATATTCTTCAGCTTTTGATAAAAACAAACTTTCCCTGATAATGTTATTTGTTTTTATCCATTCAATAAAATTATCATTATAAAATTCTTTATTAGCTCTTGGAGGTGTATTTCCTGTTATTATTTCTCCAAATTCTTTTAATTGTTTTTTGTTCCATTTTCTTTCATTTTGAACTGGATCCCCAAACATATTTAAAAAAGTAGCACGTAACAGTTTTTCAAATAGTAAAATACTTTTTTCTCTTTTTTCTCTTAAATATTTACCTTTTTCTAATATGGCTATAATTCTATCTTGTATTTCTGCTTTAGGAATTGAAATCTCAATATTACCAATGTCTTTTAAACTAATTGATGGATAAGCATCATCTTTTATTAAATGGAAAGGTGGTCTATATGAAAAATAATATTTGATAAATAAAGGATTAACAATATTTTCATCAACGATTATTATTGCTAAATGGCTTACTATGTATGCCTCTGATGGTAAAATATAAACTCTTCCCATTTTTGAGGACATACCACTTTTTGCAAAAATTATTGAATTTTTAGGGTATAATTTTAATCCTTTTTCTTTTGCAATTAAATCATCAATTCTTTCACAATCTTCTAAAGGCAACCCTCTTACTAAAAACTCTAAACTTCTAGCTCTTATGAATGGTTTTCCTTTTTTTGAAAATAAAGACTTATCGGGTGCTGAATTACCAGAATGTATACTGGAAAATTCTTTCAACAAACTTTTCATTATTCAATCAAGTTTTTAAGTTCTTCCATTTCAATTCTGATTTCTTCTTCAAGGATAAATAATTCTTTTAAAATGTCTTGTGGTGCTTCATAAGTTTGTTCTTCGTATTCAAACTCACGGTAGCGATTGTAGCTTAAATCCAGATCGTTATTTTTAATCTCGTCTATTTCCACAAAAAAATGGTTTTTACGTTCTATGGGTGTGTTGGTAGCTCTGTTTTGATAGGCATCAACGGCAATAGGCAAAGGATTTTCGCTAAGTTTTCTTCTATTATCATCTAAACTATAACCATCGTTTGCCAATTCATAAAACCATACTTTTTCGGTATGCCACGTTGGGCTATCTTCTTCTACTTTGGTAAACACTAATATAGCGGTTTTTACACCTGTATAGGGTTTAAAAGCTCCGCTTGGTAAAGAAATTACTGCTTCGAGTTGGTTGTCTTTAAGTAATATTTCTCGGGTTTGTTTTTGAGCCTTACTGCCACCATATAGAACACCTTCGGGAATAATTACAGCTGCTTTACCCCCAGAACGTAACATTTTAGAAATACGCACTAAAAACAACAATTCACTTTGTGTTCCTGTAATTTTAAGCTTGTCACTCATTCCTCCTTTGTCAATTCTTCCAGTAAATGGAGGATTTGCCATAATAATCGAGTATTCGCCATCGGCATATCGTTGGTCGTAAATTTTAGATAAAGTATCGGTATTTTCAATTTGAGGTATTTTTATTCCGTGAAGCATTAAGTTCATTAACCCAATACGCACCATAGTTTGGTCAACATCATATCCATAAAAAACTTTTTGGTTTAAATCATCCCAAACTTCTTGTCTTGAAATGGTATCGCCACCATATTTTTTAAAACGTTTTAATCCGTTTTCATCTTCGGTGATTTCATCTGGACTGCTGTATTTAGTTAAAATGTGTTGGTATGCACCAACCAAGAAACCACCTGTGCCACAAGCTGGGTCACAAATTTTGTCTGTCCAGTCTGGGTCAATGATTTCACACATAAACTGAATTAAGTGTCTTGGCGTTCTAAATTGACCGTTCTTTCCTGCTGAACCAATTTCATTAATTAAATACTCATAAACATCTCCTTGTGTATCTTGAAACTGTTGCCCAGCATCTTGTTGGATTTTTATGTCTTCATAAATTTCATCAATCGCTTTTACTGCTTCATCTAATAAAGCAGAATTATTGATAATAAAGATTGCATCTTTCATATATCTGGTATATGGTTGCGATGGGTCATTAATAGTTTTGATAAAAGGGAATGCTTTTTCAGCAACCGTTTTTAACATTGTATCAGGATCTAGTTTTGAAAAATGAGACCAACGACATTCATCCATAACCTCATAAACTAAATTGCCATTATCGTCTTTTACATCTTCATTATTTACATCTTTTTTAACTGCTCTAAAGATTGTATTGTATTCTAATCCTGTGAAATCTGCATTTGCTTTATTTAATAAATCGGTATCATCTAATCTACGCATAAATAGCAAATACGAGATTTGAGTAATAGCATCAATTGGATTTGAAATTCCTCTGCTCCAGAATTTGTCCCAAAGTTTATTGATTTTTGATTTTAAGTCGTTTGATAACATTGTTTGTTTTATTATGAATTAGGATATTTGGTCTTAAGCTGCAACTTTTTGAATAATAGTAATGATTTCTTCAATTTCTTTAGGAGAGAAAACACCCATTATACCTTGCGGATGTAATTGTGTAAATGGCGGATTGATTAAATCCTTTTTTTCTATTCTGCCTTTGTCAATCAGAAATTTTTTGAGCACTTTCATAAACTCAATTTGATTGTTTGAAAGCCTGTTGTGTTCTTTTATAAAACTATCAAAAGCCAAAGTTACGGTTTCTTCAAAAGAATGTATTACTTCAACCTGTAGTATGTGTTTAATGAATTGTAAAAACTTGGCGTGTTGGTTGCCATAAACTCTTTGCAGCAGTTTTTCGGTTACAAATGGGTCTTTTTCATTCATCATTTGAGCTAATGTTTCTAACTCCTCGGATGAAATATTCTGCCCTTGTTTTATCTTTTGTAAAATTGGATTTTGGTCTGCAAGCTCTTGCACCATAACTTCAACCATTTCTTTGTATCGGCTTACACTTACTAACTCATTTTCGGGTCCAAATTCTACCATTTCTTTTTTGTAAGTCACATCCTTAAGGTTTAGACTTTCTTGTTCGTCTCCACCATCAAAGCGTTGACGAAAACGCATTAACGGAGCAATTTTATTAATGACTACTTGTAAATCAGCTTCGGTAGTATTTATCCAAAAACTGTTCTTTAATGCTTTGTTTATGGTTGTTTTTTCTTTGGCTACTATTCCAATATTTAAAGGTAATTCTGTTATTTGAGAAACAATTAGTTCTTTTAAATTTTCAATGTCTTGCGGTTCGTTTTTGAGTTGCGCTAATGAAAATTCTACGATGTCTTTTTCAAAACGCATCGCTTTAAAATCAACTGAAGATAAAGCTCTCATAATCGGTGCAATGGTTTGGTCAAGAAATTCTAATTTATCTTCGCTTAAGTCATACCAAAAATTAGGTATTAAAACTTTTTCTAAATCGGTTAAATTATCTTGAACAACAACATTGTTTTTAGGTAAAGCATTTAGTAGTTTTTCTAACTCTAATTTTTCGATTTCTGCTACTTCTGAATGTTTTTCAATAGCTAAAACTAGTTTTTCCAAACGCATTTTAAACAGACGCACTGGCAAAGCTATTTGAGATTTGTTTTCCTTTCCTTTTGGATTTAACTTAAAATATTCGAAATTATCCCAACAATCAATCACAAGGAATTTATCTTTTTCGTGACACCAACTTTTACGTTGATTAGCATTTAAAACTCTTGTTCCTCTACCAATCATTTGCCAAAATTTGGTATAGGAGAAAACAGGTTTTGCAAAAACTAAATTGACTAATTCTGGTACATCAATACCAGTATCTAACATATCAACGCTAATGGCAATCCGTGGGAAATCGTTATTTTTGAATTGGTCTAACAAACCACCTTTTCCGTAAACTCTTGGGTCGTCTGAAACAATTACCTTTGCAATTTCGCCAGCACCTTGTGGATAAAATTGGTCAAAAACCTCTTTTATTCTTCGTGCGTGTTTCATTGTCATACAAAAGAATATTGTTTTCCCGGGCAATACACCATTTGGGTCTTTTATACTTTCTTCCCAAAACTCACGAACAATTAATGCATTTGTACCTTTGTTAGTTACTGCTTTTTCAATATCTGTGCCTTCAAAGTTTATTTCAATTGGATCTTTGCCTTCAGCTAATAATTTCTTTTGGTCGTCTTCGCTTATGGAACTTAAATGAATTCCTTCTTGTTGAAATTTAGTGGTCAATTTCATTACCTCAAAATTGGATAAGTAAGGAGGAATATTATTTACGGCTTCTTCAAATGTATACGCAAAAGTCGGTAAACCATCTTCGCAATCAAATAATTCAAAAGTATTGTGGTCTATAGCATCTGTTGGAGTTGCTGTTAATCCGAGTATTATTGTATTGAAATAATTTAAAACATTTTGATACACGTTATAAATAGAACGGTGGCTTTCGTCAATCACAATTAAATCGAAAAAGTGTGGAGATAAACCCTCTTTTTCATTTTCGATTATGTTTAGCATTGTTGGATATGTTGAAACATAAACTCTTCTATCTGTCGCTAATTTAGTTTCTCCAGTTTGTGGCCAAACCGAATATTGAGGAGCATTTTCTTTGAAAGCTTCAATTGCTTGGTCTCTTAACGCAATTCTATCTACTAAAAACAATACTCTCGAAATCCAACCAGCACGCATTAAGCCATCAACCATTGCAATACAAGTTCTGGTTTTTCCAGTTCCAGTAGCCATAATCAAAAGAAACTTTCGCTTTCTTTCTTCCATAGCTTCAAATACAGCACGAATAGCTTGGATTTGATAAGGTCTTCCTGCAATATTGGTATTTATTAATTCATCCGCTAATGGCCTTTGATTTTTACGAATAAATGCCATACGTTCCAAATCAGAACGCGTAGGAAAAGCAAATATTTTTCTTGGTGCATAGTTGTTAATATCCCAAAAGTAAATGTCATTTCCATTGGTGTACATACAAAAAGGTAATTCACAATTGAATTGCTTTTGAATGTTCATCGCATATTGTTTGGCTTGTTCTTCGCCAATTCTAGCATCAACAGAAGATTTTTTGGCTTCAACTACAGCTAGTGCTTTACCGTCTTTACCTAATAACACATAATCACTAAACTCCGAATTGTAAGTACTTATTGGCTCATTAACCACATTATTTTCTTTTGTAATAAAAAACTCTTCAATTACTTGAGTACGGTCATTGATATTCCAACCTGCTTGTTTTAAGCGGTTGTCAATGATTTCTTTCCGTGTTTGTTTTTCGTTACTCAAAATATATATAGGATTTTGTGTGTTTTGACTAATCCCCAAAAATAGTAAAATTTAACTTCTTTTTTTTGTTTTTGTTTAACTTTAGATGATTTTTGTATATGTCCCATATTCAGGTTGTTGTAAGTAATTGCCTAAACAAGATTTTAGAAACGAACCCACCGTTCTTTCTGCTATATTGAAGGTAGCACCTAATTCCACCGCTTCTTTTCGTGTGAAGTTATTTGGTAAAGCATCAAAGAACAGTTTTTTGTTTTGTCCTTTTTTGAAAGGTCCATTTTCTTCGTCCTCTTGTTTTGGTAGGTTTTCGAACATTAGAATGTTGTGTTTTAAATAGACTTCAATCAGTTGTGATGCTGTTTCAAAATCTTCGTCTAAACATTGAATATCAGTGGCTTGTTCTTGTGCTTGGAATTTGCGAATGCTTGTAAAAATCATACACATTCTATATAAAACTAATCCTAGACGTTTTACAATACTTTGCGCATCCTCTGAAACAAAGGCACTGATTTGACTTAAGTACTCGCTGAATGTTGGGTTGAATTTGTCCCATTGTTCTCTGGTTAAATGGATTGTTGTTTTACCTCTGTCGAGATACAAAACCATTTCATATACTGCAATAGATAACTTTGCAAAATGGTCGGTTAAATTTACTCTATTGCCATACGGAGAAGGGTCAATCCATTTGCTGTTGGTTTTGAAAACATAAAATACAAAACGACTGAATAAACCATCTTCGGCAGATGCAATAATGTTATACACTTGTTGAGGTGTTCCCGAAAGTGCAACAGCTAAACGTGGATTGTTAATTTCGAAATACTCGTTATTTGTTTTTCGTGAAATGGATATTTTTTCGCTATGGAATGCTTTTCGTAACAAATCAGAATAAGAACCCCAATCGTTTTTGAATACTTGTCCTAGCGTATCGGCTTCGGTTTCGCATATAATACCTGTACCGTCATTTTGTTGTAAGTGTTGGATAATTTTTGCATTACTAGTATTGGCAGGAATGAATACTACTTTGAATGGCGGTTCTTCTGGAATTTCTTCTTGTGTATTGTCGTCTTTCTTTTGGAAACGTTGCGCTTTTTTGTAAGCTGCCATTTTTAGGTCGTATTCTTTTTTTTGTTCTCTTGAATTTTTCAGAACTTCTTCGTGGTATTTATCGGCTAATTCTTTAGAAGATTGTAACGCACCTTTACCTGATGCAGCAGGAGCAAGAATGAAAGAAAATAAATGAGGATATACGGTTCTGCCACCATACTCACCAGTAACATTTGGTAAGCAACCTGATAGAATTGCTAAAGCACCTGTTAGAAACGTATCTCTTTCTCTTGGTTCGGAGAATGCTTCTGCACCTTGTTTTAAGATAGGAGGTAAGTTGTCGTAAACCGATTGCGGAATTATAGGTGTGTTTAGTAAATAGTTTTCGTCGTCTATTGGGTCATTTTTTGCTTTGCTAATTGTTTTTTGTTGTACAGGTTTGCGGTTGGCAAAGTCGGCAAACTTGGCAAAATCTGCCGACTGATTTTTATAGGCACTTTGAACCGATGCTTTGATTTCTTTTTCGTCTAAATCGAAATTAGTAGTACAATAGTCAAGTGTATCGGCTTCGTAAATCCCGAAACGATTGGCATTAGATGCAAATAGATGAATGAAGTTATTTCGATTGCCGTTAGTGTATTGTTCTTTTTGCTCTGTGAATTTTAGGCATTTGTCCAATAAAGTGTCAGTTGCTTCAAAAAAAGTTGTTTCCACTTTTTGCGGTTTTGGAAGTGGTAGTGCTTCTTCTTGAACTTCAAATATTGTTGCATCTTCCTTTATATAAATCTCTGGATCATAAGAAACAAAACACAATCTGGTAATGTCTTTGCATTTTGCATCAAAATCATAACCCGATAGGTTTTTATAAAAAGTTGCCACTTGATTGTATGCGATAGCGTGTTGTGTTGCATTGGAGTTGATTTTAATGAATACCTTAATTCCTTCGCCACTTGGACTAATAAATGATGCGAACGTGTATTTGCAGTCGTTTATTAGCTTTACCAATGTATAGAGTTCTGTAACTGGAATGTGGTCGAAGTCTAATCCGATTATTTGAGAATAGGTATTGAGGTTGGCTTTGGTTCTGCTTGTTCCATACGTGCCGGACATTGTAAAACCATTTAAGCCACTTTTAATTTCATCGGCTGTTTTCTCGTCTCCTTTGTGTAATGCGTAGCGAATTGAATTTACTTCACTTTGGTATTTATCGGATTTGATTTCTTGAAGAACATCAATAAGGTTTCTTTCTCCCAAGTTGTATTTAAATTCTTTATAAACGCTTACCATCATCTGTTTGTTTACTACTTCACTCATTTTCTCTTCGGTTTATAGTTTTCATTTAATAACTCTTGAATGTCTTTTAGTCGGTAATAGATTTTATTACCTAATTGACAATAGCCGATAAATCCGCTGTCTCTCCAACTTTGGGCTAATCGCTTGCTTATGTTCATAATTTTCATAAACTCTTGATTGTCGCAGAATAAGTCGTCTGGGTTCATCTGCTGTTTTTCTTTGAGAATAACAGTAATCTCTTTTAAATGTTCTTGGATTTCTTGGAACATTTTTTCTGAAGGTTCGTAGAATGGCATCGCTTATTTTCTTTTGTGAGTTAGTAAATAGTTGGCTGCCATTGTCTCGATTTCGTCGGTACTGTCTTGACGGTTGCGTAGTAGCCATTCGTCTAATTCAGCACGTTTGAAATACAGTTTTTTGCCTTGTGGACAAAAATGAGGTATTAGCTTTTGGCTTGTCATTTTGTACAAGTGTGATGCACTTATGTCTATATAAGTACAAGTTTCGTTAAAGTTTAGCACATCCTTTTTTAATAGGTTTTGCTCTTGTAACATTGTTTCGATGTTACTTAATTTTTGAAGGATTATTTCTTCCATCTTGCTTTGAAATTTTGTTGTTAAAATTTCCTCTCTCGTGTTTGAGAACGAGAGGTTTTATCCTCAAACACAGGTGCAAGTTATCTCGAAATATGGCGTAAAAAGAACTCCGCCTTTTAGAGGCGGAGTGAAGGCGGAGCCTTGATTTTGTTGGGATTAGTAATTATAAACCATACAAAAGAAAGATAGTTTGAAAAAAGTTAAAATAAATATAGGCGGTGCGGAGTTTGTTAGTTAATCCTTTGAACAATTTGCTTTATATTTATGTCGTTTTTAGCTTTTTTAGTGTCTTTAATTGTGTTAGCATTAAAGTCATCATTTAAGAATTTAAAGTTAGCTGCGGTAATTGTCCATTTGTTGGATTGGCAATTTTCAATTTTACCAAGTGATAATAGAAAATCAACAAAAGATTTTAATTCTCCTTTTTGCCCTAACCAAGAAATCTTATTTTCTGTCTGTACCCCTGTGAAAAGTTTAATAAAGTCTTTTTTGCATTCTTCATTTAGATATTGTTTTGTTACTAATGAATTATGCAAATCAATTGCTTTATCTTTTATTGTAGCTTGAACCCCTTTAAGTTTAAATGCTTTTATTGTCACAACTTTAATTGTTTGTGGTAAAACTTTTTGATTAATAATAGGTACTACATTTGAGAAATATTCCTTCTCATTTTGTAGCCATCTTTTTATCGTTTTAATGTATTTGGTTTCAAACTTTGAAAATTCTTTTAAAAGTGTTTCTTGCTTTGTTCTATGAAGTTTGTTTAATATTTCTAGGTTATGAATATTGGCTTGATCGTTAAAGTTTTTTTCAACCATAACTGATGTGTCAACTTTTGATAAAATGCTATTAGTTGTGTTTATTAAATTCTGAATTAATTCAGTTTGACTAACAGTTTTAAAGGCAGTTAAGCCAGTATATGGATTATAGTCTGATTTACCTTTTACAAATGGTAATTGTTTTTCAAAATGAGCTTTTAAATTTTTGAATATTGATAACTCGAATGGAAAAAGCTTTAGCCAAGTAAAGTATGTTTCAAAAAGAATATTAAAATCCGTATCATTAGCTTTAACTGGTGGTTTATGCAAATCTTCAAAGTATTTATTTAGGATTGCTTTTTTATCATCAGGGATTTTTTTACTGTTTTCAATTGATGTGGATAGATTTTGTAGGTAAGGAGATAGACCGACTTCGGGTTGTCCAAAGCTTCTTTCTATATATTCAAACCAGTGTATAGTATCTTCGTACCAATTGTCATTGTTTATTTTGACTTCCAGAAAGTGCATTGTATAACACATTTTACGCACGATGTCAATTTTTATATTCTCGTAGCGAGTTTTATCAATGTTAAAGTTCTTTGCGAATTTTTTATGTTTCTCGCAACAGTTAGGGAATTTATCATAAAACTCAATCGATAAATCAACAATTGATTTGTGCCAGTTACAACAATTTGGAAAGTTTTCTGGTTCTTCATAGCCATCCAAAGGATAAACCTCGTATGGGTTCATCATTATTTCTCCTTCTTCAAATTTAAAAAAGTGAAAATCTTTCTCCATAATTAAAAATCTAATTTTATTCTGTTAGCTGCTTCCATTTTCTTTTCGTCAATTATTTTGGCATATACTTGAGTAGTTCTAATGTCTTTATGACCTAATAATTTAGATACCGTAAATATATCAGTTCCTAACGTGAGTTGCAAAGTTGCATAAGTATGACGCGCACAATGGAACGTTATTGTTTTACTTATTCCAGCTTTCATAACCCATTGTTGTAATTTTAAATTGTGCCACGCACTATATTTTAATCCTTTAAAAACTCTTTCTTCAGGTTCTCCGATTTCTTTTAATAAATCACGAGCTTGGTCTGACATTGGCAATGTTTCTGCTCCTTTAGTTTTCTTTTGTCTAAAACGAATGTACCAACCGTAATCATTTGAGTGCTGCACTTCTGACCAAACTAGCTTATTTATATCTGACCATCGCAAACCTGTTAGGCAACTGAATACAAACGCTGTTTTTAGGATTGGAATTTCACATTCGTGTTTGAGTATGCTTTGTAATTCTTCTAACGTTAGAAACTCTCTTTCGCTGTCGCCTTGTGGTAAACAGTCTACTTGCTCGGCAGGATTGGAACGGATAATTCCATCTTTAACGGCTTGTTTTAAAGCTGCTCTAAATTTGTTGAAATAGGAGTGTGCCGAATTATCAGAAAGGTTTTTATTGCTTGGTGTCTTCGCTGTTTTGGTTAAGTAGTCTTTGAAACCTTCAACAAACTTTCTATCTAATTGAGCAAATGAAATATCTTTTGGACAAAACTTTCTTAAATGTTTGATGGTGCTATCCCAGTTATCATAATTACCTTTGCTTTCCATTCTCATTTCAGCAAGTGTTTCCATATAGATAATGAAGAAGCCTTTTAACTTCTCCTGGTCATTGAAACCATACATTCCGTTTTGAATTTCTAAATGTCTTTTGGAACGTACACTTTCCGCTAACGAAAGGATTTTTTTGTTTTCGTCTTTTTGCGCCTGTGTTAGCTTTCCTTTTTCGGGTTCTGGGATGAGGTATAAACCTAGATATTCATATTCTCGTTTACCATTTTTATAGTAATCAAGATACAAGCTAATTTTATTTGCTTTCTGTCTTTGTCTTAAAGTTACTTTCATTATACCATCAATTAAAAAGTTTATCTATCTGTGTGCGTTGAATTATTTTCTTTCTACCAAACTTGTGAATTTGGAGTTCTCCACGTTTTATCATTCTGTTGATTGTCCATCGACTAACGCCAATTAGTTCTGCTGCATCTTGAACCGATAAAAAGTTTTTGGATGTAAGAGAGTTGAGGTTTGCAGATTGCAAGGTTGGCAAACTTTGCATTGTTTGCCGTTGCTCAACTAATGAGTTTTGAATTTTGTCTTCCTTGACTTTTTGTTTGTAGTGTCTAGAATTGCAAGTATGGCCACAATATCTGGTTAAAGTGGTTTTGGCTATAAAAGCCTTACCACAATAAGAACAGGTTTTCGGGATTGCCATATTGCTACTCATAATATATTGCATTGTGTTGCATAATGTAGCGAAGTGTAGCAATATGTAGCATCATTTCGCCAAGTTTGTTGCCTTTGAATTTGGGCAACAAAATCTATCATTGGGCAACAATAGAACAACAAATATAACGAATAAAAGGTTATTGGGCAACAAATAAAAGAAGAATATTTGTTGTAAAGTCAACAAAAATAGGTAGTTAACAAATAAAAGAATGATTATTACTTTCCGATACAAAAATTAGCAAAAATATTACCCAACAATTCATCGTTTGAAACCTGCCCAGTGATCAACCCAAATTGATACAAAGCTTCACGAATATCCAAGGCAATCAAGTCACTAGACAAATTCGTTTCCAGACCAAATTTTACTTTTTGGATTTCGTCCAAGGCTTTTAACAGCGAATCATAATGACGAGTGTTGGTTACGATGGTTTCGTTATTGCGCAATGCACCAGTGTTGACAAACGAAAGGAGTTGATTTTTGAGTTCGTCAACTCCTAGGTTGTTTTTGGCGGATATGGTTTCAAGTTTAATGTTTAAAGTTTCAAGTTGTTGGCGTATAGTCACAATTTCATTAGTTGTAAGTAAATCTATTTTATTGATGACAACAACCAAAGGTTTAAGCGGAAACTGATTTTTTATTTTCTCAATTTCTATGATATATTCTGAACTTTGAACTTTAAACTTTAAACTTTCAAACAAATACAAAACCACCTGTGCTTGTTCTATTTTTTCGAAGGTTTTCTGGATACCAATACTTTCTACCAAGTCTTTAGTTTCTCTAATTCCAGCCGTGTCGATAAAACGAAAGCTAATACCGCCAATGACTAATTCGTCTTCAATGGTGTCGCGAGTTGTTCCTGCAATGTGCGAAACAATAGCACGTTCTTCGTTCAACAAAGCGTTCAACAAAGTCGATTTTCCTACATTGGGTTCGCCTACAATCGCTACGGGAATTCCGTTTTTGATGACATTTCCAACAGCAAACGAATCGATTAAACGTTTCAAAACAAATTCTATTCGATTCAATAATTCCCAGAATTGGGTTCTATCGGCAAATTCTACATCTTCTTCGGCAAAGTCCAATTCGAGTTCGATTAATGAGGCAAAATTCAATAATTCTTCTCGAAGTTTAGCAATTTCGTTCGAGAATCCACCACGCATTTGCTGCATCGCAATTTGGTGTGAAGCTTCATTGTCGGACGAAATTAAATCGGCAATGGCTTCGGCTTGTGATAAATCCATTTTTCCATTCAGAAAGGAACGAAGAGTAAATTCGCCAGGATTGGCCATTCGGCAGCCTTTGCGAAGCAATAACTGAATAATTTGCTGTTGGATATAAGTTGATCCGTGACAGGAAATTTCGATTGTATTTTCGCCTGTATAGGAGTTAGGTCCTTTGAAAATGGAAATCAAAACCTGATCTAGTGTTTTGTTACCATCAACGATATGCCCCAAATGCAAGGTATGAGATTTTTGTTGGGTCAAATCCTTTCCTTTGATGGATTGAAAAACTGTATTTCCAATAGTAATGGCCTCTTCGCCAGAAATCCTGATGATGGCGATTGCTCCAGCTCCAGAAGGTGTGGCAAGAGCAACTATTGAATCGTGATGTATCATATAAATGGGTCTAAGTGACAAAGGTACTAAATCTTGATAAGTAACAAATTTTTTAATTTAATGGCTTGTCTGTTTGCTTATGTTATTGATCATAAATATCTCATAATTAGCCTTGTTGATTGATTATTTATGCTTAACTTTAAAGTGTAAATTAATACTAAAAGTCATTAAAATGAAAAAGATTTTGTTTCCCACAGATTTTTCCGAAACGGCTGAGAATGCTTTTGTTCACGCTTTGGAGTTTGCAAAAATAGTGAATGGCGAACTTGTTTTGTTGCATTCGTTTGAACTTCCAGTTTATGACGCTCAATTTTTTCCTGAGAATTATGGTACTGTTTATGACTCCCTTCAATTGACTCAATTTGATATGTTTAAAGACGAAATTCCAAAGCTTCACGCTATTGCCGATGCAAGGAATCTGAATCATATTAAAATGAGCCATCGATTGATGGATGGTAATTTATTGTACAATATAAAAAATGCTATCAAGGAAGAAAATATTGATTTTATTGTGATGGGAACTTCTGGAGCTACGGGTTGGGAAGCCTTTTTCTTAGGAACTAATACTGGCAACGTTCTCACTGCTGTAGATGTACCTGTTTTAAGTATTCCTTTAGAAGCGAAATTCAAAAAAATAGAAACTATTGGTTTTACAACACGGTATCGAACTAAAGATAAAAAGGCGCTTAAAGAGGTGTTGAAAATAGCTAAAAAAACAAATGCAAAAGTAAAATGCTTGTATGTGCAAACTAATAATTCAGACGTTGATACATCAACAATAAAAGAATGGGAGGAAGATTTTCAAGGTCAACCAGTTCAGTTTTCTATCATTCCAAGTGAAGAGGTACAAGATACTATTGCCGATTTTATTTTGTTTAAAGACATTGATATATTGGCTATGCTGACATACAAAAGAAACTTTTTTGTAGAATTATTCAAACCCAGTTTAACCCAGAAATTTTCAAATAAATTGAGTATTCCAGTTTTGGCTTTGCACGAATAAAAGTATAGAACAAAAAAAAACGTCCAAATTCGTTTTGGACGTTTTTAGTATAAAAAGTGTAGTTAACTTTAATTGTTTAGCATTACAGGCATAACGAGCATTGTTACCGTTTCGCCTTCTTCTAATCCATCAACAGGAGTTAAGATTCCAGCTCTGTTTGGCAACGACATTTCAAGCATAATCATATCCGATTGTAAGTTGGTCAACATTTCAGTCAAGAAACGAGAGTTATACCCAATTTGCATATCGTCTCCTTGATAATCACAAGTCAAACGCTCTTCGGCTTTGTTAGAATAATCAATATCTTCTGCAGAAATATTCAATTCGGCTCCAGCAATTTTCAATCGAATTTGGTGTGTGGTTTTGTTAGAGAAAATCGCAACACGACGAACAGAACTCAAGAATTGAGAACGATCAATCATCAATTTGTTTGGATTTTCTTTTGGGATAACGGCTTCGTAGTTTGGATATTTACCATCAATCAAACGACACATTAAAACATAATTGTCGAAAGAAAAAGTAGCATTCGAATCGTTGTATTCGATTTTTACTTCTGCGTCCGAAGAACCCAAAATGTTTTTCAAAATAGTCAAAGGTTTCTTTGGCATAATGAAATCAGCCACTTCTGAAGCGCTTACATCCGTACGAGCATATTTTACTAATTTGTGTGCATCGGTAGCTACAAATATTAAACCTTGAGGTGAAAATTGGAAGAAAACACCAGACATTACTGGACGTAAATCATCGTTTCCAGCCGCAAAAATAGTTTTGCTGATGGCAGTTGCCAAAACATCGGCAGGAACTAAAGTTACTGATGGTTCGTCTAAGTTTACAGATTTTGGAAATTCTTCTCCTGGAGCATATGCCAAAGCATATTTTCCTGAATTAGAGCTGATTTCAATCGTGCTATTTTCTTCAACAGTGAAAGTCAAAGGTTGTTCAGGAAACGTTTTGAGGATTTCTAAAAGTAATTTTGCAGGAACAGCAACACTTCCTTTGCTTGTAGAATCGATGTCTAAGGTGGCTGACATTGTCGTTTCTAAATCGGAAGCAGAAACCGTTAATGTTTGATGATCCAATTCAAAAAGGAAATTGTCTAAAATAGGTAAAGTATTGCTACTATTGATAACATTTCCTAAAACCTGTAATTGTTTTAATAAGTACGAACTCGATACTATAAATTTCATCTGTTTTCTTTTATTGGTATATATTTTTTACTGAATTTCAAAATACGATACAGTCTACAAATATATCGTAAACTAATTTAGAATAAAAACTTTTTTTATTAACATTAGTTGGCATATTTTTTCTTCCTCAAGAACGTAAATACAATGCCAAAAAGCGCTAAAATAAGGATTGGAAGTCCGATGGTTAGGATTTGTGTCGTCGTGTAACTTTCGTAAACTTTTTCTTTATCTAACAAAGGCAAATCGAGATCTTTGCTTCGAATGTTAATAAGTCCGTTGTCGTCGAGTAAATAATTCACACAATTCATCAAGAAATCTTTGTTGTCATACAAATTTCCTGAGCGTTGGTCATAACCCAATTCCACAGGTTGAAAGTTTTTATCCAATTGGTTTTTAATCAAATCGCCGTCCGAAATTACAATTATTTTATTGGGTTTTCCAGCGGTTTGAAATGATTTTTGTTGAAATGGTAAAACCCTATTTTCGAACATCGAATGAAAAGATCCTTCGAGCAAAACCGAAAGCGGAATATAACCCGTATTCAAGTAATGATTGGGCGAAGTTTCTTCTTCAACAATATTCAAATTGATTTCTGCTGGCGAACCAATTCTCTTCGAATATAGAGAAGATTGCAATAAAACCGTTTTTTTGATTCCGTTTTTCAAAGTATCGATACCGCTGGCAAAATCGAACTTGATTCCGCCCAAGTTTTTTACAATAGGATGTTTGCTAATGGGATATACTTGTGGAGCAAATTTCCAATTGAATTCCTGATATTGAGTAGCACTTCCTTGTTCGCCAGTTGCCAGTTTTATTGGGCTTCCGTGTTCGTCTTTTACCAAATCTGGATTAATTCGAAATCCGTATTTAAAGAACATATCGTTCAAATTCAAATCTCTTGGAAAGGCCAAAGTTGCTCCCGAATCGTTATACAAACTGTCCATTTCCATATTCACTTGATCTACCAACCACAAGGTTTTTCCTCCATTGATGATGAATTGGTCTAATACTTGTTTCTCGGCATCTGTGAACGTTTCGGTTGGTTTTGCAATAATGGCCAAATCATATTTTTGCAAGGCTTCTAGGCTTCCTGTAGGGTTTTTTGCAACTGAATCTAAAGTAAATGGGCCAATGTGGTAGCTTTCTCGAACCTGCATCAAGAATTTGGCAATTTGCACATCTTGAAGTTCTCCATTTCCTTTGATAACGGCTACTTTTTTCTGTTTTTCTACGGTGATTTTGTTGATGGCATCGGCAATAGAATATTCTAAATGTTGCACCGAACCCACGACTTTTTGGGTAGTCGAAGCGCCCATAATATTTTTCAATAAAGGAATGTTAACTTCTTTGTTGTTGTAAACCGCGATTGCCCAAGGAAAAACCATTTCTTGCGATTGTTTTCCTTTGTCGTCAACGGTGATGTTTATTGGGGTTAACCCTTTTGAATACAATTCTTTAATGTTGTCCATACTTTCGTCTTCGTTTTCTAAGGGATCTACGAATTCGAAAATAATATTCTTGTTATAGGCTTGAAATTCTTCGAATAAATCTCGAGTTTCGCTTTGCAAACGCTTGAATTCAGCAGGTAAATCGCCTTGCAAATAGATTTTTACATACAACGGAGCTTTTACTTGTTTGATAATATTTAACGAAGTGGTTGAAAGCGTGTATCTTTTATCATTTGTTAAATCAAAACGATGGAAGAAATAACTGCTCATTCCGTTTAAAAACAATAGAATAGCAATGAGAATCAGTAAAGATTTTAGGTTGTTTTTCTTTGAAGTTGTCATTACGATTTAACAGATTTTAGATTATAAACAGTAAATGAGAGGAACAAAACGGTGACGCTCACAAAATAAATAACATCGCGAGTATCAATCACGCCACGGCTCATAGATTTGAAATGATCTTGCATTCCGAATGGAGCAATTAGACCTTGAAAACTCGGAATAATTGTTGCCAAACTTTCGAAACCAAAATAAAAGAAGAAACACAAAAATACCGATACAATAAAAGCCACAATTTGATTTTCGGATAGGGTAGAAGTGAAGATTCCAATCGCAGAATACCCAGCAATCAGGAATAATAATCCAAAATAAGAACCCATTGTACTGCCCATATCAATGTTGCCTTCGGGCGAACCTAAACCAGAAATAACCCAGATATAAATGAATGTTGGAATAATTGCCATAACAATCAACAGCATCGAACCCAGAAATTTTCCGTTTACGATTTGCCAAATGCTTAAGGGTTTGGTCAACAACAATTCTAATGTTCCCTGCTTTTTCTCATCCGAAAAACTACGCATTGTTACGGCTGGAATCAGGAAGATTAGAATCCACGGTGCCAACGTAAAAAACGGACTCAAATCGGCAAAACCGCTGTTCAAAATATTATATTCTCCTTCGAAAACCCAAAGGAATAACCCATTCCCAATCAGGAAAACGGCAATCACCAAATAACCAATTGGCGAACCAAAAAAGGATTTTATTTCTCTTACTACTATTGATTTCATTAAACGGTTTGTTGTTTATAGTTCATTGTTTATTGTTAAAAACTGACCACTAATTACTGCAAACTGACCAATTTATTCACGCTCCAAGCCTCAGGTTTGTCGTTGAATAACTTTTTGGTAAACGCCCAAACTTCATTAAAAAGCTCCGATTGTCTGTAATTTTCTAAGTCTTCTTCGGTTTCCCAATAACTGTACGTAAAGAAAATACATTTATTGGTCTTGTCTTGATACAGTTCCAATAAACGATTTCCTTGCGCGTTTCGTATTTTGTCTTTTATGATTTCGAAGTTTTCCAAAAAAGCAGGAATGTTTTCTTCGTGAAAGGACATTTTTACAATTCGTATGAACATTTGACTGTTGATTTAATAATTAGTTCTTTGCTTCAACAACAGCAAGATTATTTATAAGTTTCCATTCATTGTCAGTGTCTAAAACTAAAGAGTTGTATGATACGAAATGATTTTCAGGACTCTCTAAACGGAGTTTGACCATAGCAATAGTTTCGCTGTTGTCAATGCTTTCAATTTTCATTATTCTTGGGAGTCCCCCAAAAATACCATTCTTGATGTTTGATAAATATTTTTTTTTGTCAATTATTGTTACGCCTGAAGTTCCCAGAAACCCATTATTTGTTACTCTAAAATCATTATGCAATACTTTGTCTAATAAAACTGTATCACTGTTGTCGCCACCTGTCACAAAATTTATTATTGCTTGCTCTATTTTTTCTGTTGTAGTCATACATTTTTACATTAAGTTGTTTTTATCTAAAAACTATATTGATAACATCTCTATAATTCAATCCCAACAAGCTATTTGCCGAGCCAAATTTTGATGGATTACTCTTAAAAATAGCAATCTCCAGAAAACCAGCTTCGTTGAAAATAGCCAGTTTTTCGCCTTCATAATTCTTGAGAGGATATTTTTCAGAACTCGCAATTGCCGAATAATTGGGCAGAATCGTTTTGATGTTTTTGGTTCTCAAAACAATTTCATAGGGTCTTCCTTTGGCGATTTCTAAGAACTGTTTTTTTGAAATATTCGTTACCGCATTTCCAAAATGATCAATGTAAATCACATATCCTTTTATAGAACTTCCATCATTGGCGGTAACAGCCTGAAAATCGGATACTTGTTTTATTGTTTTTATTTCTTTGCCAATCACATTTAGCAAACCTCCTCTGGCAATGTGGCAAGCCACTTTTACAAAAACATCCAAATCGGTAGCATCACTTGGCAAACGGTCATGAATGTTTATGGCAACTATTTTTTGAGGAACAATTTTTTGAGTTAACATACTCAAAATCCCATTATCGGCTGCAATAAAAAAATGATCATTCCATTGCATAGCAATATGTTGGTTTTCTTTGTTCAGCTCCATATCAACCCCAATGAGATGAACAGTACCCTTCGGAAAACTCGAATAAGCGGACCCAATAATGTAACTCGCTTCTACTGTGTTGAATGCGTCAATGTAATGTGAAATATCAATAATTGAAGCCTCGGAATACTCAGATAAAATTTTCCCTTTTAAAGCGCCAACAAAGTGGTCTTTCAAGCCGTAATCGGTGGTAAGGGTAATTATTGACATAAAATTGTTTATAAATAAAAACGAAATGCAAACTTAAACTCATTAAATTTGAGAAATGCAAAGCTAATAATTATAAGCGATTTATTAATAACTAAAACTACACCATTTGAACGAAAGAATCATCGAGCTCATAGACATCGCTCCAAAGGATTTTTGGGGCGCTCAAGACACTCATCTTGAAATGATTAAAAAGTATTATCCCAAATTGAAAATTGTAGCCCGAGGAACGACTTTGAAGGCTTTTGGCGAAAAAGAAGTTTTGGATGAGTTTGAAAACCGCTTCAACCGCTTGATGCTCCATTTTACGCGTTACAACAACATCGATGATAACGTGATTGAACGTGTGCTTCAAAGTACGGTGCAGGAAGATGCAAAAGCCTTTGGTCACGACAAAATTTTGGTACACGGAGTTGGCGGAAAAATCATCAAAGCGATGACGCCCAATCAGCAATTATTGGTGGATACTATGGCCAAAAATGATATGGTTTTTGCCGTTGGCCCAGCAGGAACAGGGAAGACTTACACTGGAGTTGCTATGGCCGTAAAGGCGTTGAAAGAAAAGCAAGTCAAACGAATTATTTTAACTCGTCCAGCGGTTGAAGCAGGAGAGAATCTTGGTTTTCTTCCAGGAGATATGAAGGAAAAACTGGATCCGTATATGCAGCCTTTATACGATGCTTTGCGGGATATGTTGCCCAACGAAAAGCTAGAAGAACATATCACAAAAGGAATTATACAGATTGCACCATTAGCCTTTATGCGTGGTAGAACGTTGGATAATGCCTTTGTAATTCTGGACGAAGCCCAAAATACCACGCATTCGCAAATGAAAATGTTCTTGACTCGTATGGGAAAAAATGCCAAGTTTATGATTACTGGCGATCCCGGTCAAGTCGATTTGCCAAGACGCACAATTTCAGGATTGAAAGAGGCTATTTTGGTCTTGAAAGATGTGGAAGGAATCGGGATTATTTATCTGGATGACAAAGATATCGTTCGACATAGATTGGTCAAAAAAGTGATTGATGCGTATAAGCAAATTGAGAATCACGATTAAATTTATGAGGTATAAAGGGTATATTTTTGTTGCGATCTTTTTTATAGTATTGATTTCGATATTTTATAATATTGATTTTTACAGTTCTATAATACCAGGATGGCATACAACAATATATCCTTTTTGGGAAGTAGTTTTTTGGCTTTCGGTATTGCTAATTATGGTTGTATTGGCAATTGTAATTTTCTTGAAATTAATAAAAATCTTAATTAGTTTTTTTTTTTTTTTTTTTTTCAAAATTATAAATAACGGCTGAGCCGTTATATATTTATAGAACGATAAATATTTATAGAAATTGAATTGATTTGTAATGATATTCGACCCCAGCTGGGGTCGAATCCAATAATTGATTTTGTTTTTTTATAAATATGAAATCCCGCTAGGATTTTTTGGTCAATTAATTCTTTCGTTAAATACTGAATCTCTATGGGATTTTAAAGAGGATCTTAGAAATGAATTTTTTTCCTCCAAGTATAAATCCTTAAATTTGCCCTACACAATTATTTGATATGACTGCAGATTTTTCCAAAATAAAAGTAATAGTAAGCGATTTAGACGGAACATTACTCAACAATAAACATCAAATTTCAGAATATACAAAGGCTGTTTTTCAGCAACTTCACAACGAAAACTATCTCATTATTGTGGCTACAGGGCGTCATCATCTGGATGCGTTGCCAATAGTTGAAGATTTAGGTTGTCCCGCTTATTTAGTGACTTCCAATGGAGCGAGAATTCATTCGCCCACAAAAGAACTAATTTATTCTTTTGACATTAAAAGTGATGCCATAAAATCGATTTTGGATATGGATATCGACCCAGAGTTTACTACCGTTTTGTTTAAAGAAAAAGCTTGGCAAACCAATAAGGAAAATAAAAAGTTAAACAGTTTTCAAACCGTGATGAATTATCCGTTTGAAATTGTAGATTACAGTGTTATGGAAGATTTGAGTGCCATAAAATTATTTTTTACTCACGACAATCATTATAAATTGGTAGAGTTAAAGGATAAAATTATGAAAGTACATTCAGAGGAATTTCATTATGCTTTTAGTCTTCCGTTTTGTTTAGAATTTATGGATAAATCGGTAGATAAAAGTGTCGCTATTTCTAAAATTTTAGCAATAGAAAACTATACTTTCGAAGAATCTATTGCTTTTGGAGATGGTTTTAATGACGAAAAAATGCTTATTTCTTCAGGGAAATCCTTGATTATGGAAAATGCAGTCGAAAGTTTAAAAAGTAAATTAAAGCATTTAGAAGTGATTAATTCTAATGATAACGAAGGTGTTGCTAAATATTTGTCAGCTAATTTGTTTTCTTAATTTGATTGAAGTGTTTATTTTAAAACCTCAAATGACTTTGAAATAGAATTTTGGGTTTTCTTTGTGTTCTCTATTAATTAGTTTTAAATTTGCATTCATAAAAAATAACAACACAAAAACCAATGAGTAATACAATTACCACTACCAATTTCAATTTTCCGAATCAGAAATCAGTTTACCGAGGAAAAGTTAGAGAAGTTTACAATATCAATGACGAACTTTTGGTTATGGTTGCTACCGATAGGCTTTCGGCTTTTGACGTGGTTTTACCAAAAGGAATTCCCTATAAGGGACAAATTCTGAATCAAATTGCCACCAAATTTATGGAATTAACCCAAGATATTGTTCCCAATTGGTTAGTTGCCACTCCCGATCCAAGTGTAGCTGTTGGCCATTTGTGTACTCCTTTCAAAGTAGAAATGGTTATTCGTGGTTATGTTTCGGGTCACGCTGCACGCGAATATGCCGCAGGAAGAAGACAAGTTTGTGGCGTAACAATGGCTGAAGGTTTGAAAGAAAACGATAAATTTCCAGAACCGATTATAACTCCAACTACTAAAGCCGACAATGGTTCTCACGATGAAGATATTTCTCGTGAAGATATTTTATTAAAAGGAATTGTTAGCGAAGAAGATTATTTGGTTTTAGAAAAATATACCAGAGCTTTATTTCAACGAGGAACTGAAATTGCTGCCAGTCGTGGATTGATTTTAGTAGATACAAAATATGAATTTGGAAAAACCAAAGACGGAGTAATTGTTCTTATTGACGAAATTCATACTCCAGATTCTTCTCGTTATTTCTATTCTGAAGGGTATCAAGAAAGACAAGATAGAGGTGAAGAACAAAAACAATTATCGAAAGAATTTGTGCGTCGTTGGTTAATCGAAAATGGTTTTCAAGGGCAAGAAGGACAACAAATTCCGAATATGACCGATGAATATATTGAAACTGTTTCGGATAGATATATCGAGTTATACGAAAACATTCTAGGTGAAAAATTTGTAAAAGCTGATATTTCCAATATTAACGAACGTATAGAGAGAAATGTTTTAGGGTATTTGGAAAGTTTGAAATAACTTTTAAGAGTATTTGTGAGAATCGCAATTCATTTATTTGGATTGCGATTTTTTTTGTTAGAAAGATTTTTAAGCAAAAAAAAACACTCTAAAAACTAATTTCTAGAGTGTTTCAAAAATTAAATAAATGGTATTTTATAGGTACTCTCCGTGTTGAGAGATGTCTAATCCTAATTCTTCTTTCTCTTCAGAAACTCTTAGAGGAGTTATTTTATTCACAATAAAGAATAAAGCATAAGAAGCACAGAAAGCAAATATTGAAACGATTACTAATGCTTTTAATTGGATTAAGAACAAAGTAGCATCACCGTAGATTAAACCTTGATTGTCTCCTACAATAGCGTTTACTGATTTTGAAGCAAATACACCAGTTAATAGCATACCAACCATACCACCAACACCGTGACAAGCAAATACATCTAGGGCATCATCGATTTTTCCTTTAGGGAATTTGCTGCAAACAAGATTACTCACAATACTAGCAATGATTCCGATGGCAAGTGCAGAAGGAATTGTAACAAATCCAGCAGCAGGTGTAATGGCAACTAAACCAACAACAGCTCCGATACAAGCTCCCATTGCAGATAATTTGTGACCCAAAATTTTGTCTAAGAAAACCCAAGCCATTGCAGCAGCACCAGCAGCTACTGTAGTAGTTCCTAATGCTTGAGCAGCAAGTCCGTTAGATCCAACAGCAGAACCTGCATTGAAACCAAACCAACCAAACCATAATAAACCGGTTCCTAATAATACATAAGTAATACGTGCTGGGTTTGTTTTTTGTGTTTTTCTTTTTCCTAAGAAAATAGCTCCTGCAAGAGCAGCCCAACCAGCACTCATATGTACTACAGTTCCACCAGCGAAATCTAATACTCCCCATCCGAAGAATAATCCATCAGGATGCCAAGTCATGTGACATAATGGTGCGTAGATAAATAAGATAAACAATACCATAAACAAGATATAAGCCCAGAAACGAACACGCTCTGCAAATGCTCCTGTAATTAACGCAGGAGTGATGATAGCAAATTTCGCTTGAAATAATGCAAAAAGAATAAATGGAATTGTTGGTGCTAATTCCCAAGCTGTGGTTGAATTTACTCCATTGAAAAGTAAATTTGCGGATGGATCACCAATAAAGCCACCTATAGATGGTCCAAAACACAATCCGAATGCAATGATTACCCAAAGAACAGTTACAATAACCATAGCTATAAAGCTTTGAAGTACTGTGCTAATTACGTTCTTTTTACCTACCATTCCACCATAAAAGAATCCTAGACCTGGAGTCATTAATAGTACAAGTCCTGTAGCTGTTAACATCCAAGCAGTATCTCCTGTGTCAAGTTTTAGTTCTACTACGTGAGCTCCTAATACAGTAGATTCAGGAAACAAATAAATCGAAAACACTGATAAAACCAGAATTGTGATTAATATCACACTTAAAATAATCTTTCGCATAATTTTAGTTTTTTTAGTTATAAATTTCGATAAAAGTATAAAATCATTTCATACCCCCATAAAAAAACTTGTTTTAAGTATGATTTTTGTCAAATTTGTATTTTACCCCCCTAAATTTTATGGGTGAAAGATAAATTATTGTCAAAATTTACAATTTGTTAATGCTCTTAGAAGTAAATTTTAAGGTTTAATTAATATAATTGAGCTATCAATTGGTCTAAATCTGTTACTATATGATTGGATGTAATAACAATTCGATTCAGTTTGCCCGAAGCATTTGTATATTTGAAAGAAGTAGTGATGATTTTATTGTCAAATAAATTTTTTGAAATCAATTCATCATCAAAATAGATAATTGGATAGGAGGGATGGAAAGTGAATTTTGTTCTATTTTTAAAATGGGTATCTATATACTGTAGATTATGTTCTAATTTTTGTTTTTGCAAATGGTAAATTTCTTGTGCGTTACAATAAGTTTCCAAAAAAGCAGGATTCATTCCAGAAGCCCCAATAAAACTAGCTTGGTTTCGCATTTCGGAAATAAAAGATTGATTTCCAGCAATAAATCCGCCCGAAATCCCCATTGCTTTTCCTAAAGAAGCCACTTTAATGAAATTGATATTTTCTCTTTTGATAACGTTTAGCCATTCATTTCCAAGAATCCCGAAACTATTTGATTCATCAATTACTAATTCGATTCTTTTTTCTTTAGGAATGCTAAGTAAAATGCTTAAATCAATGGGTGTTACATATTGAGATGGAATTGCATCAGTTAAAACAGCAATTTTTGATGTGTTTTTATCAAATATTTTAGGGTTTAGCTCCCCATTGATTAAAATTGGAAAGCTTGGAGGATTTTGTAATGCTGGATGTGCATCTGGAAAATGAAACATCGCATCGGTGGTTTTCGAGAGATAGTCCACTACTAATTTTCCCGCCAACATTCCCGACGAAACGGTTAATGTGGCTTGAGAGTTAGTTTTTTTTGCCAATAATTTTTCGGCAGTTTCGTAAATAGAGAGTTTTATATTCGAATTTCTAGAACTTCCATAAGAGGATCCCCATTTTTTAATGCTTTCAAATAAAATGTTCTGAAAATCAGGATTTGTAGCGATTCCTAAAAAATTGGTTCCACCAAAGTATAAATATTCGACACCATCAATGGTTATTAATCGGTCTGGAAACTCATTTACAATCATTATTTAGGATATTAAAGTAACTCCTGTTCCGTTTAGCTCAGAATATTGGATTTTTCCATCGTGGAGTGTTATTCCTGTTGCAATATCTTCGGCCAATAATAATCCGCCATCCATATCAACAAAGTCTAATTCGGGCAATAAATGAGCAATAGCCGAAATTCCTACTGTAGATTCGGTCATACAACCTACCATTGTTTTCATTCCAAGTTTTCTGGCTTGCGAAATCATTCTTCTTGCAGGTGTTAGCCCACCACATTTTACTAATTTGACATTCACCCCGTGAAAATGATTGTAACATTTGGCTACATCTTCTTTAATAATACAGCTTTCGTCAGCAATAACAGGCAAGACAGAATTTCTGAATACAACTTTGTGACCTTCCCAATTATCAGCTTTTAGGGGTTGTTCTAAGAATTCTACACCTAGTTTTTTGAGTTCGACAGCATTATTTAATGTTTCTTCAACAGTCCATCCACAATTGGCATCAATTCTAAAAATGGCATCGGTATGTTTTCTTAATTCGGTTACAATGGCAATATCTTCTTGGGTTCCTAATTTGATTTTATAAATGGGCCATGGCAATTCCTTCATCTTTGACACCATTTTTTCGATACTGTCAATACCAATAGTATAATCGGTCATTGGGTTTTTATCTGTTGAATATCCCCATAATTCGTAGAGTTTTTTGCCTTGTTGTCGAGCATACAAATCATTATAAGCCATATCTAATGCACAAAGAGCAAACATATCTTGCTTTAATAATTGATGCGCTTTTTGCCAAAATACTTCAGGAGTTTCATCAGTCACACTTTCGATAAACGGAATTATTTTTTCTAAATTAGCCATCATCGAATCTACCGTAATTTTATAATAAGGATTTGAAGTTGCTTCGCCAAAGCCAGAATAGCCACCACTTTGTAATTCGACTATTAAGGAAGGTTGTATCGTATGAGATTCTCTTGAAATGGTAAAAGGATGTTTTAATTTAAGATTAAATGTTCTAAGTATTAATTTCATTTTTAGGACTTAAAGTTGAATAAATGTTAAATTTATAACAAAGTAAAGTATTAAATGTCGGTTTTCAAACAAAAAATACAAGTAAATTTTATTTTGAAATCAATTTTATGAAATAGAAAAAATTGCTCTATTTTAAATGCTTTTTTATCTTTTTTAGATTCTCATTTTACCAATAAAAGAAACATATAATGTATATTTGAATCTAAATCAGTTGAGTATAAATTCAAAAAAAGATGAAAGAGAATAGAAAGATTCGTTGGGGAATTATTGGTTTGGGAAATATTGCCCATCAATTTGCTAAAGATTTATTGTTGGTCGAAGATGCTGAGCTTGCAGCCGTTGCTTCTAGAGATTCTGAAAAATCAAAAGAATTTGCCAAAAAATATCAGTGCAAAAAAGCCTATTCTACCTATGATGATATTATTAATGACGATAATATTGACATTCTATATATCGCAACGCCTCACAATTCGCACGCTTCTTTGACCATAAAAGGTTTGCAAAATAACAAGCATATTCTTTGCGAAAAACCAATAGCCTTAAATTATGAAGATGCTTTGCAAATGATTCAAGCATCAAAAGCCAATACTAAATTTTTTATGGAAGCTTTCTGGACTCGATTTAATCCTTCTTTTCGAGAAGCTTTTTCAAGAATTAAAAGGGGCGAGATTGGCGAAGTGAAATACATTAATGCCGATTTTGCATTTTATGTCGAAAAATTTGGTGAGGTTGGCGATAGAAAAACCGATATGAAACTAGGCGGAGGGGCACTTTTAGATGTTGGAGTGTATCCTTTGTTTTTATGTTATATTCTGTTAGGAATTCCCACCGAAATAGTAGCAAAATCAAATTTTCATACATCAGGAGCCGATTTGCAAACTTCCATGATTTTGCAATACGAAAATGCTCAAGCCATTTTGCATTCGAGTTTTGTATCGACTTCCAATATAAAAGCAACTATAAATGGTACCAAAGGGAGAATTAATTTGAACACAATGTGGCATGAAGCACAGTCCTATACTTTGAATATTGAAAATCATGAAGAAGAATTTCTATTGCCAACCAAAGGTAAGGGATTTACATACGAAATAGAAGAATGTCATCAGTGTATTAAAGAAAACAGAATTGAAAGTGAACTTTGGTCACACCAAAATAGTTTAGATCTTATAAAAATAGTAGATCTGGTCAAAAATCAAATCGGATTAGAATATCCTTCCTGATTAAGGAAAATACAAATTGTAACAATTCGAAAATATTTTTCATTTTGAAAGGAAATTTAGATTAAATTTAGATTTTTAATTGTACAATTATGTTAGTCAAAGTTTTTGGAAGTGCCGTTTTTGGTGTTGAAGCAACAACCATTACCGTTGAAGTCAATATAGACAAAGGAGTTGGATATCATTTAGTTGGTTTGCCCGACAATGCAATCAAAGAAAGTAGTTACCGAATTGCTGCTGCGCTAAAAAATAATGGGTATTCACTACCGGTTAAGAAAATTACCATCAATATGGCGCCTGCCGATTTGAGAAAAGAAGGATCGGCTTATGATTTGACTCTTGCCATTGGAATACTTGTGGCTTCTGGACAAATAAAAGGGGATGAAATTGACCAATATATAATTATGGGAGAACTTTCGTTAGACGGAAGTTTGCAACCCATTCGTGGCGCTTTGCCCATTGCTATTAAAGCCAAAGAAGAAGGATTTAAAGGTTTTTTTCTACCCAAACAAAATGTAAAAGAAGCCGCAATTGTTGCTGGATTAGATGTTTATGGAGTAGAAAATGTGCAAGAAGTTATTGATTTCTTCGAGGGAAAAGGCAGTTTAGAACCCACCATAATCGATACCAGAGCCGAGTTTTATAAAACCTTAGACTTTCCCGAATTCGATTTTAGCGATGTAAAAGGGCAGGAGTCTATAAAAAGATGTATGGAAATTGCCGCAGCAGGTGGTCATAACATTATTTTAATTGGTCCTCCTGGAGCAGGAAAAACAATGCTTGCCAAACGATTACCTAGTATTTTGCCTCCAATGACTTTGCGTGAAGCTCTCGAAACTACCAAGATCCATAGTGTGGCTGGTAAGTTGAAGGAAGTGGGTTTGATGAACCAAAGACCTTTCAGAAGTCCGCACCATACTATTTCGAATGTGGCACTTGTTGGAGGAGGAAGCTACCCACAACCCGGTGAAATTTCGATGGCGCACAATGGCGTTTTGTTTTTGGACGAATTGCCGGAATTCAAGCGTGAAGTTCTCGAAGTAATGCGTCAACCGCTAGAAGATAGGGAAGTGACCATTTCAAGAGCTAAGTTTACTGTGACGTATCCATCGTCATTTATGTTGGTGGCGAGTATGAATCCGAGTCCGAGTGGTTTTTTTAATGATCCCGATTCGCCACAAACGTCTTCACCACACGAAATGCAACGCTATTTAAGCAAGATTTCAGGTCCATTATTGGATAGAATTGACATTCATATTGAAGTAACACCCGTTCCTTTCGATAAATTATCAGATGATCAAAAAGCCGAAAGTAGCGTAGATATTCGAAAGCGAGTAACCTCGGCAAGAGAAATCCAATCGGAGCGTTTTATTCAAATGGAACATATTCATTACAATGCCCAAATGAATACGAAACACATTCGAGAATATTGTGCTCTCGACGAAGATTCTAAACAATTATTAAAAACCGCAATGGAACGCCTAAATCTTTCAGCTCGTGCTTATGACAGAATCCTGAAAGTTGCCCGAACCATAGCCGACTTAGAAGCCGCTCCAAAAGTTATTTCTTCCCACATTGCCGAAGCAATTCAGTATCGAAGTTTGGATCGTGATGGATGGTTGGGGTAGTTTCAGATTATATGTTCCGCAAAGTCTCCGACTTTGAGGTAGTGATTTTCGGTTTCCAACCGACTTTGTTTTGGATTGTTTAATTTTATGTCAGTCAGAGACTGACGAACACATCCACAAAGTCGGAGACTTTGCGGAGAGGAAAGGATTATAAAAATGAATTATTAATACTAAAACCATATAATTTTGAAGTTATCGGAGACTAAATACAATAAACTTTTATTAACAGAATTTAAAGGAGATAAAAATCAATTACATACAGAATTTGTTAGAGTGATTGAAGAACATGGATATTCAGAAGAAATTAAAATTGATTTTTATAAAGCAGCATTTAATTCATTAATGAATTGGCATAAAACACACACAAGAAAAGATGAATTCTATTACGATTATCTTATAAATCTATATGTTATTTTTATTAATGCGTTGGAAGAAGATGAAATTGATACTAGTGATATTGAAGCAGAATTAGAGGAGTTTAAAACAAATAAAATTCCAATTTATTTAAGTAGTACTTCTGCTCTAGAGAATAGAAACTACAATCCAAATACAAAATATGGCAGAAAAAAAGCTCGGGAACAAGCTTTGAGAAACTATGAAAATGGAACACCTGAGTATCGAAAAGAACAAGACAATATTAAAGTATGGGCTATGGTTATATTAATTATTGGTGTTGTAATTTTTTATTGGCTAAAATCAAAATTTATGAAATGATTAATATCTTTTATTGCTCCGCAAAGTCTCCGGCTTTGAGGTAGTGATTTTCAGTCTCTGACTGACCTTTAAAAAAAACATAATGAAAGAGAAAGAAGGGTTCCTAATTCGAGATCAATCCAAAGCGCATTTTATAACCGCTACGGTTGTGGACTGGGTTGATGTTTTTTCTAGAAAAACCTATAAAGATTGCGTCATCGAAAGTCTGGATTTTTGTATAAAAAACAAAGGAATGATTTTGTATGGGTTTGTAATTATGTCCAATCACATTCATTTAATTATTCAGTCAGAAAACAGTAAACTATCGGATTTACTTCGAGATTTTAAAAAATTTACAGCAACAACTATTTTGAATAAAATTGAAACAGAACCTGAAAGTAGAGCCGATTGGATGCTGAAACGTTTTGAATTTGCTTGTAAAAGTCATAGCCGAAATGAAAAATATCAGTTTTGGCAATATGGAAATCATCCCGAAGAAATTTTTTCAGAAAAGTTCTTTTGGTCAAAATTGGATTATATTCATTTGAATCCTGTTCGAGCAGGAATTGTTGCAAAAGCTTCTCATTATGTGTATTCCAGTGCTTCCAATTATGTTGAAGATTCTGGAATTATGGCAATTACAAAAGTGGATAATCCGGTAATAGATGTTTTGAAACCACAATCTATTAGCACTATTTATAATTGGTAGCGAAGGTCGGAGACCTTTTATCATATCCACAAAGTCGGAGACTTTGCGGAGCATAAAATTATCTATTAGACCGTCTATCATTATTCTGATTAGGACGTCTTGGGCCAAAACTGTTATTACTGCTTCTTGAACTTGAATTAGCCGATTTTGCTTTTGGTGTAGAGTTGCGTTGTTGTCTTCCTTGGCCTTGTTTTATTGGTTCCGTTGAAGCGTTTGGATCTGGCTCAAAACCTTTGATGTTTTCTTTAGGTAATTTCAGACCCACCAATTTTTCAATATCGCGCAGAAAAACGGTTTCGTCTGGGCTAAAAAGCGAGATGGCTTCTCCACTGGCTCCAGCTCTACCAGTTCTACCAATTCGGTGAACGTAATCTTCGGGAATATTGGGCAATTCAAAATTAACAACGTGCGGTAACAACGGAATATCCAATCCTCGAGCTGCAATATCGGTAGCGACCAAAGCGGTTAAGCTTCCGTCTTTGAAACCTGCCAAAGCTTTGGTTCGTGCACCTTGACCTTTGTTTCCGTGAATCGCTGCTGCTTTTATTCCAGAGCTAATCATACTTTCAGTTAACTTATTGGCTCCTTGTTTTGTACGGGTAAAAACCAAAATCTGTTTCCAATTACCTTCTGTTATCAATTTTATGATTAATTCTGTTTTTTTCTCTTTGGCACAAGGATATATTTTTTGGATAATGGCGTCAACAGTGGTGTTTTCGGGAGTGGCTTCTACCTGAACGGGATGGTGCAAAATGCCCATTGCCAATTTCTTGATGTCTTTGGAAAAGGTTGCCGAAAACAGCAAGTTTTGTCTTTTTGGCGGTAGTACTTTCAAGATGCGTTCGATATCACGTAAAAACCCCATATCCAGCATTCGATCGGCTTCATCCAAAACCAAAATCTCCACTTTGGAAAGTGATATCAAACCTTGATTTTGCAAATCGATTAATCGACCAGGTGTTGCCACTAAAATATCAATCCCTTGACGCAATTGACTTACTTGTGGGTTTTGGTTTACGCCTCCAAAAATAACGGCAGAGCGTAAATTTACAAACTCACTGTATTCTTTTATGTTGGCCAATATTTGTGCTGCCAATTCTCGTGTTGGAGTCAATATCAAGGCACGAATAGGTCGGTGACTTAGATGTTTTCCTTGCGATAATAATTGCAAAATAGGTAGAGTGAAACCTGCTGTTTTTCCTGTTCCTGTTTGGGCAGATGCCAAAACATCCTTGCCTTCCAAGATGGGTGGAATTGCTTTTTGTTGAATTGGAGATGGAGTTGTGTATCCTTTTTTGCTGATGGCTTTTAATAAAGCATCAGATAAACCTAAAGAGTTGAATGACATAAATGGTGTTTAGTAAGCAAACACTATTTATTTTGAGTGCTTCTTTAATTGGGTGCAAAGGTACAGCAATTTTTTTGATTGCTTGATTTTGATTCAAAAGTTGTGGTTATTCAAGCACTTTTTCGTAAGCTCTTCTTGGACTTCCTCGAAAATAAACTATACCACAAAAAGTAAAACCTGATTTCTCAAAGATTTTCATCATGGCAAAATTATCGTGGTTGGTGTCTGCTTTTAAACTTTTAATATTCATTTTACGAGCAAAATCTTCGATGAATTCAATGATTTTTTTTGATAGATTTTTACCCAAATAGTTTTCGGAAATGGCTACACGATGAAAAACAACAAAATCTGAATTTGTTAACCATTCCCCTTCAATTTTTTGGTATTCTGGTTCGTCATTGATAAGGATGGCACAATATCCAATGGTGTTTTCTCCTTCGGTCAATACATAGCCAAATCCTTTTCCAATATCATTTTTAATAACTTCGAGATTGGGATAGCCGTCTTGCCATTGCGTGCTACCGTCATTTTTTCTTCTTATAATAGCTTCTTGTAAAATAGCCCAAATTTCAGGAATATCTGTGATAACTGCTTTTCGAAAGTGATAATGCATAACTTTTTAAATATTATTTTTGAAGCAGATCTAAATTTTCCTAATCCAACTCCGAAAAAGTATCACCTTTTCTAATATCACCCGTTTTAAAACCTCTATTGAACCAATACATTCTTTGCTCAGAAGTTCCGTGAGTAAAGGAATCGGGAACTACTTGTCCTTGCATTTTTTTCTGGATGGCATCGTCACCAACGGCATTTGCTGCACTCAACGCTTCTTCGATATCGCCAGGTTCTAGCATGGCATTTTGTTTTTCGTTGTAATGTGTCCAAAGTCCGGCATAGAAATCGGCTTGCAATTCTAGAGCAACTGATAATTTATTGGCTTCGGCTTCGCTTTTACCTTCTTGTGCTTGGCGCATTTTGGCAGAAGTTCCCAACAAGGTCTGGATGTGATGCCCGTATTCGTGTGCCAAAACATAGGCTACAGCAAAATCGCCACCTTCGGCTCCAAATTTTGTTCTTAATTCTTCAAAGAAAGTCATATCCATATAAATAATTCGATCTCCCGGACAATAGAACGGACCAGAAGCTGAACTAGCTCCACCGCAAGCCGTTTGCACTTGTCCGCTGAATAAAACTAATTTAGGAGCTTCAAATTTCAGGTTGTTTTCTGCAAATATTTTTGTCCAAACATCTTCATTATCTGCCAAAAGCGTTTTTACAAATTCGCCTTCTTTGACTTCTTCGGGAGTTAAGGCTCTTTCCTCAGTTGGTGCGCCTTGTTGTCCTTGGGTTTGTTGTAAAATATTGCCTATCATTTGACCATTTTCGCCTCCAAAAGCATTTAACAACAAGATTACAATTCCTAAAATTCCACCGCCAATTAAAGTTTTTCCACCGCCTGACATTCCTCTTCGGTCGTCAACATTATCACTTTGTCTTCTTCCAATCCATTTCATAAATAAAGAGTTTTTAGTTCAACAATAATAGTTGTTATTTAATTTTCGGTTCCAGTAATTTTATCAATTTCACTGGTTTCATCAATTCCTATGATGTTTTTATAAATGGCATAATTCATCGAATATATAAATGGCCAAGTGAAAAATATTCCGATGCACAGACCAAAAATTCCAAGCGCAACTCCTATTCCTGCTACAATTATTAATCCTAGAAGCACTAAAGGTTGTTTAGAAATCAGTAATATACTTGATTTTATAGCATCGATTGCGTTTAATTTTGCAAAAACAATTAATGGAATTGTCAAAAAGGTAAGAAACGATACTAACAAAGAAATTACAGTTCCAACAAAACTTAATCCTGCATATTCTAGAAGCAATGCTGCTCCAGTACTAATGAATCCAGCCAAAAGGGTTGATAAGAAAATAGCATAAAAATAGGGGTATTTGTAATAAGAAAACATGGTCGAAACATGAAATTCTTCGCCTTTTTCGCCGCAATCGGCCATTTTTAGAAAGCCTGCCATGAATGGATTTATGAGTGCTGAAAATAAAAGTAAGCCCATGTTTATTGGGATAGCAATATCCAGAGGCATTACCTTGTTTTCTGAAATTTGTTTCATTTTATTGCCAAATTCTTCCATATGTTCAACCCCAATAAAGGCAACTAAACTAACCCCAAAAACGATTGAAATTAAAATCCAAAAAATCAAAATCATTAATCCAGCATACAAAGCAATTTTTTTATAATTCTCGAAAGCACTTTCGAAAACGATACCAAAATCTAGTTGGTATCCATTAGCGCATAAATTTTCTATTTGATCTTTTTGTGTATTTGTATTTTGCATTTTTTGTGGTTTAAAAAGTTGTTTTTTGGGTTAAATCCAGTCTAATATTTTTTTTATCGTTGCTAATTTTCCTTTGTAAGGAGCATAGCGAAAAGGTAAATCTAACAAATTAGATTTTATTAGAATACTTTTTTTGTGAGAAAATGTGTCAAAACTTAAAATTCCGTGATAAGCGCCAATTCCGCTGTGGCCAACACCACCAAATGGTAATCTTTTATTCGAAAAGTGAACCATTGTATCATTGACACAACCGCCGCCAAAAGAATATTTTTGTATCAAATGTTTTGTAAAAGTTCTATTTTCAGAAAAAAGGTAAAAAGCCAAAGGTTTCTCATATTTTGAAATTACGGCATCAATTTGTTTTTCCTTTTCATAGGTGATAATGGGTAAAATGGGGCCAAATATTTCGTCTTTCATTAGTTCACTGTCAATTGAATTTTCGTCAATTAGTGTAGGAGCGATATAGTTGTTTTTGATGTCATTTTGTCCTCCAAAAATCACTTTTTTTTGGTCTATCATATTAATTAATCGTTGGCAGTTTTTTGTATTTATGATTCTTGCAAAATCAGGAGAATCACTAGGATTATCGCCATAAGCTTTGATAATTTCCTCTTTCATATAGTCAACAAAATGGCTTTTCATGTTTTTTTGAATCAAAATATAATCGGGTGCTATGCAAGTTTGTCCAGCATTCATAAATTTTCCCCAAACGATTCTTTTGGCAGCGAGTTTCAAATTGGCAGTTTCATCAATAATACAAGGATTTTTTCCGCCCAATTCTAATGTTACAGGAGTAAGATTTTCGGCTGCAGCTTTGGCAACTATCTTCCCAACGGCTACACTTCCTGTAAAAAAGATGTAATCCCATCGTTCTGAAAGTAATTGTTGCGACACCTCAATTCCTCCTTGGATAACAGTAACATCCTTCTTATCAAATACTTTCGAGATTATTTTTGTAATAATTTCAGAAGTTTTGGGGGTGAGTTCTGAGGGTTTTAGAACGACTTCATTTCCTGCTGCAAAGGCCGAAATTAAAGGACAAAGCGCTAATTGAAAAGGATAATTCCAAGGCGAAATAATTAAAACTTTGCCATAAGGTTCTTTATAAATATAATCTTTGGAAGGGAAATTCAAAAGCGAAGGAAATACTCTTCTGGGTTTGGCCCATTTATTTATGTTTTTTATAGTCTCTTTTAGTTCTGAGATTACATAACCTGTTTCAGTGAGAACTGCTTCAAATGCAGGTTTTTTAAAATCGAAGTATAAGGCATCAATGATTTCATTTTCGTGGATGAGTATGGCATTGAGCAACTTTGTTAAAGTTTCTTTTTTGAAATTAATGTTGGTTTTAGATTCCATAATTTAAAACTTAAATGAAGTTTTAAAGATACATTTTTTTTCAAATTATATGGCTTTCCAAATCACATCATTTGGTACAGGAGCAACAATACTTAAATTTTCTTTGGAAACGGGATGAATAAAAACCAATTTTCGAGCGTGAAGATGAATTCCTCCATCGGGATTAGAACGGTCAAATCCGTATTTCAAATCGCCTTTTATAGGACATCCAATAGCCGAAAGTTGTGCTCGAATTTGATGATGTCTTCCGGTATGAAGATTGATTTCTAATGCAAAATAATTGTTGAGTTCCTTGATGATTGTATAATCTAAACTAGCCAATTTACTATCGGGAACTTCTCTAGAATGTGCTTTTGAAGTATTGTTTTTTTCGTTTCTTTTGAGATAATGAACAAGTTTGTCTTGAGTATTTTCAGGTTTGTTTTTTACAACAGCCCAATAGGTTTTTTTGGTTTCGCGATTGCTGAACAATTCATTCATTCGAGACAAAGCCTTGCTGGTTCTCGCAAAAACGACGATTCCTGTTGTGGGTCTGTCCAAACGATGAACCACTCCAAGAAAAACTTCACCGGGTTTGTTGTATTTGTCTTTGATGTATTCTTTTACGACTTCGGATAAGGGTTTATCGCCCGTTTTATCTCCTTGCACAATGTCGCCTACACGTTTGTTAACCACAATAATATGATTGTCTTCGTGCAGAATTTGCAAGTTGTTTTTATCAGAAAGTATTTTCATTGGTTTGGAAGAATTCCTTATTTCGATTCGAAAACAGAGGTGTTGTTATTATGGTCGATTAGGTTCATTTTTTCAAGACTTTCTTTTGAGACTTGTTCTAATTTTCGGGTTGGGATTACAAAAAATAATTTTTTGTTCAAACTCAAAACCGAATCCACTTCTTTTTGATTGATAAGTACTTGTTCTTTTCCGTTGGAATAAAATTCTCCTGAGTAATTTTTTTGTTTATTTACAACAGAATCGTTTTCGACTTTAACGAAATAATACAAAGGAATTTGTTTGTTTTCAGTATTAACTTTCAGTTTTTCTAAGAGGTATTTGTCGGAATTCATGATATAAGAAACATCGGGATATCCACTCAGTTTTGTGAATAAATCTTTTGGCAATAGTATGGCAACGCTTGCAATAACAAAAATTGCTGTAGGGAAAAACAATCCGATTCGAATGAGTGTTTTTTTACTGTCAAATTCATTCCAATAATGAACCATCAATAGCATCATCGGGAAAGTCGTAGGTAAAATGTAGGTGTGTAGAATATTTTTTGAAAAAGTAAAAAAGAAAGGCAACCACAAAAGCCATAAAACCAGAAATGAAACCCAAGGATTTTTTAAAATAGTAGTTCTGTTTTTCCATAATTTGTAAACAACAATTGGAAACCAAGGAAAAGCAAATGCTATCATATATACCCAAACAATTCCCATTGGAACATATTTTGGATTGCCGTATAAATCCCCATTCCAACCTGGAACTAAGAAGCGTTTGTAATGTTCGCCAACAAAGAAATAATTGGTAAATCCAGGTGATTTTTGCTCAATTAAATAATACCAAGGTAATGCAATTGCCACAACAATAAGTATTCCTAAAATAATGGGCAAACGAGAAAAAACAGCTTTTAAACGGTTTAAATCTAGCAAGCACCAAACAAAAAGAGGAGGGAAGGTAAGCACCATTATCAGCGGTCCTTTGGCTAAAAAACCAAGGCCTAAAGCAATAAAAAATAGATAATTCCAAATGGTTTTTTCGGTATTGTTTACCACTTTCCAGAAAGAAAGCATCATTATTGTGATACATACAAACAAGGCACTATCGGTAGAAACAACACCAGTGTGAATTAAAAATTCTGGCATTGTTAGTAATATAAAACCAGGAAGATAAAAAGATTTTCCTTCTTTTTTGGCTAATTTTCCAGCAATAAATAGAAGCAATACACTTAATAGATACGATGGAAATCTTGCGGAAAATTCGTTTGCACCAAAAATTTCAAAACTTCCTGCCGAAAGCCAAGTTGACAAAGGTGGTTTTGCCCAAAACGGGAAACCATAATCAATTTGAACTACAATCCAGTCTTTGGTTTCATACATTAACCTTGCTATTTCGGCATATCGCGCTTCGGTTTTGTCTAGAAGTGGGATGGCAAAAGTGAGTATTAATCGGAAGATTAAAATGGTTATAACAGAGAAGCAAAGTATAAAATTAGTGTCTTTTAATTTTTTTGAAATCATTTGCTATGCGTTTGGATTGGATAAATTCTTTGCAATTTTTTTATATTTTCTTTGAATTTCAAATAAGTCAAACCAAAGTTTGAAACCGTAAGTGAATTTTACTTTAGAATCGCCTTTTTCGACCCATAATTTCAAAGGAACTTCTATCATTTTTTTGATAGCTTTTTCTTTGCCGAATAGATGAATCATTCGGTAAAAAATCTCTACATCAAACAGCCATCTCGAGATAAATTCTTTTTCGAATACTTTTTCTGAAATTTCTCTTGTAAAAAGTTTCGAACCACATTGGGTGTCATAAACCTTGATGTCTAGTATGTTCGAGATAAATGTTGCCACAACTCTTCCTATCAAAAAACGACTGTTTTCGCGTTCAATAATAGAGCCAATTTTTCGAATTCGAGAACCAAAGCTAAACACAATTTCGCCTTGCAAATAATTTCTAAGTTCAATAAATTCTTCGAGAGTTGTTGCTAAATCGGCATCGAGATAACCAATATAGCGATGTTGGAAATGAAGGTTGCAATGATTAATTCCGGCTCGAACAGCTTCGGCTTTTCCAGCGTTTTTTTCGAGTGAAAGGATTTGAATTTGAGTAGGATGCTTTTCTTTCAAAACAGTCAAAACAGCAAGAGTATTGTCTTTTGACCCATCGTTTACAAAACAAATTAATACCTCTGGATTGTTATTCAAAAAGTTGGAATATTCGGCATTTGAAATTCCTTTTTCCTCATTATAACAGGGAATAACAACGGTTGTATTGGGTATAATTGTCATATAAAAAATATTTTTTCTACAAATCTTTTCTGTTTTCTAATCTAGTATTGTTCTTTTTCATTTGGAAAATCTTGCGATTTCACATCGGCTACATATTGTCCAATTGCCGAGGTCATTCCTTCGTATAAATTCATATAACGACGCAAAAATCTTGGACTAAATTCATTGTTCATTCCCAACATATCGTGAATGACTAGTACTTGTCCGTCAACACCGCCACCAGCACCAATTCCTATAACTGGAATCGAAATACTTTTGGCCACTTTCTGGGCTAATTCAGCAGGTACTTTTTCGATAACTATAGCGAAACAGCCAAGTTTTTCTAAGAGTTTTGCATCTTCAATTAATTTTTCTGCTTCTTCTTCTTCTTTAGCTCGAACGGTGTAAGTGCCAAATTTATAGATAGATTGTGGTGTTAAACCCAAATGTCCCATAACAGGAATTCCTGCGTTTAAAATTCTTTTGATGGATTCTTTGATTTCGCTACCACCTTCTAGTTTTACCGCGTGTCCGCCACTTTCTTTCATAATTCGGATGGAAGAGCGCAAAGCTTCTTTTGGATCGGATTGATAGCTTCCAAAAGGCAAATCAACCACTACCAAGGCACGATAAATAGCACGAACCACACTAGATGCGTGATAAATCATTTGGTCTAAAGTGATGGGTAAAGTCGTTTCGTGCCCCGCCATTACATTCGACGCAGAATCTCCTACCAAAATTACGTCAACACCTGCGGCATCAACAATTTTTGCCATTGTAAAATCATAAGCCGTAAGCATAGAAATTTTTTGCCCATCGGCTTTCATTTCTATTAATGACTTTGTTGTGATTCGTTTGTAATCTTTTTTAGCGGTTGACATTATTTTTAGGAATTATAGATTTGAGGTGCAAAATTAGTCAATTTATCTAAAATCTATTGGAATTACAGTTTTTAAATGATTAAATCCTAAATAATACCCTTTTGCAATTAGTGTTTAATCGCAATTTACTGTTGTTAATTTCTGTTTAAGCTTCTTAAATCTATCGCAAAAGCAATTGCTATTCCAAAGGTATAAAAGCACAAATCGCTCCAAAGAAAACCTTGCCCTAAAACATAATGTCCCAAGGTTGTATTTCGAATAGCTAAAATCCAATCGGCTCTATAAAGTTGTTGAAGCTCGATGACAAAGCAAAATAATAACGCAAGAATTGCAGCTTTTTTTGTATTTGAATTGACAAAAAGAATGCGCATCCCAAAGTAAATCATGCAAGCATATAAACCATCACCAATAAAGGTTGGAACGCCATCAATTTTCCTTGAAATTACACCCATAATCATTACAATTATAGTTAAGGTAAAATAGTATAATTGATTGTTTTTTAGCATGATGAAATTTAAATCTTAAACCCAAGTTAAAACCGCCCATAAAGTCGAAAACGAAATAATAATCCAAAGAACAATTCCTTCTATTAAAGGTTTATAACCCACAGAAACTAATACTTTTCTCGACAAACCACAGCCAATAAGGAACAATGTTAGGGTTAAAGTTGCTTTTGCAAATCCAGTGATGTAATGGCTAAAATTTTGTACAAAAGGAAGATAAGTATTGGCCATCATTGCTAAAATAAATAACCCAATGAAATACGGAATTTTGATTTTGGTATCTTTATTTTTGAATACAAAAGTTGATAAAAAGGCAATAGGTATAATCCACAATGCTCTAGCTAATTTGACTGTTGTTGCTACTTCAAGTGCTTGAGAACCATATTTTCCAGCAGCTCCTACAACCGAACTCGTGTCGTGAATGGCGATGGCGCACCACATTCCAAATTGGGTTTCGGATAAATTCAAATAGTGACCGATATACGGAAATGCGACTAACGCAATTGAATTAAGTATGAAAATCGTTCCCAAAGCTACCGAAATTTGTTTTTCATTGGCTTTGATTACAGGCGAAATGGCAGCAATAGCGCTTCCGCCACAAATGGCGGTTCCTGTGGCAATCAAGTAGGATATTTTTTCTTCTATTTTTAGAATTTTACCTAAGAAAATCCCAATTAAGATGGTTCCAATAATTGAAGCGATTGTCAAAACAATTCCTTCTTTACCTGCTTTTAAAGCACTATTTACATTCATTCCAAAACCAAGTCCAACAACTGAAACTTGTAATAAGATGTGGGTGGCTTTGTGATTTAAATTCAAATAGGGATGCCCGATAAATTGAGCAATAATCAATCCCATTAGCAATGCGATTGGTGGAGAAATTAAAGGAGATAAGCATAAAACCACAAAAAACATAAAAATGACCTCACGCGTGGTGATGGTTTTGTCTAAGATGCTTTTTTTGGTTTGATTTTCATTTTTCATTCTGATTTTGGTTTAAGAGTGCAAATGACAGCAAAAATAGCTTAGAAATGAAATTGAATTTCACAAAAATTAGTCTATTTGTAATTGTTTTTGCCAAATATTGCTCTAGCAATCCGCCATATTTACCGCAACAGCTAAGCCGCCTTCTGAGGTTTCTTTGTATTTATTGTTCATATCCTTGGCCGTTTGCCACATCGTGTCAACTACTTTATCCAAAGGTACTTTGGCGTTTTTTGGGTCGGTTTCAAGAGCTAATTCGGCGGCATTAATGGCTTTTAAAGCGCCCATTGTATTTCTTTCGATGCAAGGAATTTGGACCAAACCACCAATAGGGTCACAAGTCAATCCTAGATGATGTTCCATGGCAATTTCGGCAGCCATTAAAACTTGTGCAGGAGTTCCGCCCATCAATTCGCATAAAGCTGCTGCTGCCATTGCTGATGAAACACCAATTTCAGCCTGGCAGCCACCCATAGCAGCCGAAATGGTAGAACCTTTTTTGAAAATGCTACCAATTTCTCCAGCAACCATCAAGAATTGTTTGATTTCTTTTTCGCCAGCATTATGATTTTCGATAACCAAATAATACATTAAAACTGCCGGAATTACGCCAGCACTTCCGTTTGTTGGAGCGGTTACAACACGACCTAAAGCAGCGTTGACTTCGTTTACAGCCAAAGCAAAACACGAAACCCATTTCAGTATTTGTCTGAATTTTACTTCTGTCAGGCGAATTTCTTCCAACCAAGTTTGAGGTGAATTATAATGAGCTAAACCAATGAGGTGTTGGTGCATATCAAAAGCTCTTCGGCGCACGTGCAATCCTCCGGGTAGAATGCCTTCGGAATGACAACCAATGTACATACATTCGAGCATGGTGTTCCAAATTCGCATTAATTCAGAGTGAATTTCAGCTTCGGGACGCATTGATTTTTCGTTTTCATAAACAATGTCTGAGATGCTTTTGTTGTGAACTTCGGTATAGTTTAATAATTCTTCAGCATTTTGAATGGGAAACGGAAAAGCGCATTTTATTTCTAGTTTCTTTTTAGCATTGACACGTTCTTCCACAACTACAAATCCACCTCCAATAGAATAATAAGTCGATGAATATTCAGTGTTGTCCACTAAATAGGCTGTAAATTTCATGCCATTGGCGTGAAAAGGCAGGAAGTTTTTATTGAAAATAATGTCATCTTCTAACGAAAAAGAGATGTTTTTTTCATTTCCTAAATAGAGTATTTTTTTAGCTTTAATTTCAGTGATAATTTCGGCTATATTTTGAACAGGAATATATTCAGGATCCTGACCAGAAAGTCCTAGCATAATGGCTAAATCAGTTGCGTGACCTTTTCCAGTTAAAGAAAGAGAGCCGAATAAATCTACTTTGATGTGATGTACAGTTTCAAAAATTGTGTTGGCACGAAGTTCTCCCAAAAATCGTTCGGCAGCTCGCCAAGGGCCAAGTGTGTGAGAACTAGATGGTCCAACACCAATCTTGAGCATATCAAAAACCGAAATGCATTCTTCCATAAGAGAAAATTTAGTAGAACAAATATAGAAGATTGTGCTCTATTTTATTGCTGTACTTTTATATATTTACAGAATATTAATTTATCAAATTTTATAAAATGGAACCGATAAAAACGAATTTTTCAAGTTATAATTTCGAAAAAATTGTTGATATAATCATACGTCTAGGAGTATTAGCAGTATTATTAATGTGGTGTTTTGATATATTAAAACCATTTGTATTAATTCTGATTTGGGCTGTAGTTATTGCTATTGCCATTTTTCCTGTTTATAGTTTTTTGTCAAAGATTTTTAGAGGAAAAAAAATTCTAGCAGTTTTAGTTTTGATTTTGTTGATGTTAAGTGTTATAATGGTTCCAAGCGGACTCGTTGTTTATTCGCTTTATGAAGGGGTGAACCACTTTCGTGAATTGTTCAATGCGGGTGAATCCTTAATTCCACCACCAGGCGGCACTACCGAAAATTGGCCTAAGATTGCTCAACCTATTATAGACGTTTGGCAAGCGGCTTCAGATAATATGCAAGATGTTGTAGTAAAATATTCTGATCAAATAAAAGAATATGGTGCCATAATTTTGATAGCTTTTGCTAGTGTTAGCAAAGGAATTGTATCTTTTATAATTTCAATAATTATTGCAGGAGTCTTATTAGTCTATTCCGATTCATCTGCAGATGTTTCTCAAAAAATTTTTAGAAAATTAGTGGGTTCTAATAGTGATCATTTTGCAGAAATTTCGGTTGTAACCATTCGAAATGTGGTTAAAGGTATTTTAGGAGTTGCGTTTATTCAAGCTACTATGGCTAGTCTTGGTTTTTTCATTGCAGGAGTTCCTTTTGCTGGTTTGTGGACTATTTTGTGTCTTATTTTGGCAATTGTGCAAATAGGAGTGGGGCCAATTGTTATTCCGGTTATCATTTATATGTTTTCTGTTTCTGATACTACTACAGCAGTGATTTTAGCTATTTGGCTGGGAATTACACTACTGATTGATAATATTTTAAAACCTATTTTATTAGGGAGAAATGCTCCAGCTCCAATGCTAGTGATTTTTCTAGGTTCGATAGGTGGATTTCTTTATAATGGATTTATAGGCTTGTTCTTAGGAGCTATCATTCTTACTATTGGTTATAAACTTTTTATGACTTGGTTGGAAACTGATAATTTGTGAAACAATTGTGTTTGAATTTCCTTGAATTTTATCTTTTTATTAGATTAATTTAATTTTTTTTCGAGTGAAAAAAGCTACTTTTTAAAATTAAAGTTATTTTTTTTCAAATAGTAAGGACTATTTTAATTCTACATATTCTATAGGGTTATTTATGAATTTCTACTAAAACACCTAAAAAAATTAATTTTCTTCGGATTTTATCAATTTTTAAAGCAGTATTAGTGGTAAATTCAATTTTAAATTAAATGAATTATTTTTTGTTTGAGTCTAAAATCATTATATACAGTATGAAGAATTTACAAACTATTTGGATTATATAGTGTTTTTACTATTTTTGCCAAAAAATAATATAATATCTATGGATTTAGTAGGATTAATAGTTGCAGGATTAGTTGTTGGTTTTATTGTTGGGATGACAGGCGTTGGTGGGGGATCATTGATGACACCAATTTTATTGTGGTTTGGAATACCACCTTCTACTGCTGTAGGTACTGATTTGTTATATGCAGCTATCACTAAGTCGGGTGGTGTTTATGTTCATAACAAGAAAAAAAACATCAATTGGGTTATAACTGGTTGGTTGACTTTGGGTAGTGTTCCTGCAGCTTTGTTGACTTTGTGGATACTTCATAGTTTGAAAGCAGATCTTGAAGTTATGAATAAGCTTATAAAATATAGTTTGGGATGGGCATTGCTTTTTACATCAGTAGCTATAGTTTTTAAAAAGAAATTGTTGGTTTTTTCACAAAAGCACGCTGGAGATAAATTTCATTCTGAGAGTAAAACTCAAAATTTATTGACTGTTGCCATTGGAGTAATGTTAGGAGCAACAGTTACTCTAACTTCAATTGGAGCTGGAGCATTAGGAACAGTAACTTTGTTTTTTCTATATCCTCTTTTGCCAACGCCAAAATTAGTAGGAACCGAGATTGCACATGCAGTACCACTAACACTAGTTGCAGGATTGGGACATGCTTCAATGGGAAATTTAGATTTTAATATATTAGGGCATTTACTTATGGGTTCATTGCCAGGAATATATTTAGGAAGTTTATTGAGTGGAAAATTACCTGATTTTTATTTAAGAAATGCTATAGCTATAATGTTGTTTTATGTTGGTTTCAATCTAGTAGTCAAATAAAGAGTAGATTAATTTCTTTGACTAATGAACTGCCATTACTTTTACACTTTCAATATTAATCAAGTGTAATTCTATATGTCGGTCGTGTGCTTTTCTTTGAAATTCGCTTATGATTTCTAAAATATCATAATCTATTTGGCGACTTTCACTACCATCAATGGTTAGAACGCAATATTCAGGAACTTCGTCTAATGTTTTTCTCAATTTAACTTTGTTCAGAAAAGTAACATTATGATTGAGTTTGATGTATTGCGTTTCGATTCCTTGAAACTTAGTTTGATTGAGATGGTATTCTATTTTAAAATTACTTTGAATGATATAATAGATAGAAATCAAAAGTCCGATGCTTACTCCAATCAGCAAATCTGTAGATAAAATGACCACAATGGTAATTAGAAAAGGAATAAACTGTTTGCGTCCCAACTGCCACATATTGCTGTAAAGACTTGGTTTTGTCAAATTGAATCCTGTGACTAAAAGTATGGCTGCCAATGAGGCATAAGGAATTTTATTGATTAAAAAAGGAATCATTAAAACAGCAAATAACAAAAATAATCCGTGAGTAAATGCCGATAATTTAGTTCTAGCCCCAGCATCAACATTGGCAGAACCTCTTACCACAACCGCAGTTATCGGAATTGCTCCAAGAAGTCCACAAGTCATATTGCCAATTCCTTGAGCAATAAGTTCCCGATTCACAGGTGTAATTCGGTTGCGATTGTCTAATTTATCTACCGCTTCAATACAAAGTAGGGTTTCTAAACTAGCTAGCAAACCGATAAGAATTCCGTTTTTCCAAATTTCGATAGTTGAAAATATCTTTGAAAAATTTGGAAATGCAATACTTTCTAAAAAATTAGAAGGTATGGAAACCAATTGAGTTGGTTTTAGCGAAAATTCGGAAGTCAAATGGGTAAAAACAATATTGGTAATGACTCCAATTACTACCACTAATAAAGGGGCTGGAATAATCTTTAGTTTTTTGGCAAAAGGTTGCTGAAGAGTAAGTAAAACAACCAAAGAAAAAGTGGTAATCAGAATGGCTCCTCGGGTAATATGATTATTGAAATTTTCTATATTTCCAAAAAAGTTATTAGCCGAAAACAATTGAATAAAACCACTGGTCCAAAAATCGGGTTTATCGTAGCCTAAAGCCAAAGGAATTTGTTTAGAAACTAAAATTATTCCAATCGCAGCAAGCATTCCTTTGATAACCGATGAAGGAAAATAATTAGCAATTGCGCCCAATTTTAGCAAACCAAGTACAATTTGAAATAAACCAGCAATTATTACTGATAACAAGAAGAGTCGATAATCGCCAAGCGAAAGAATGGCAGCCGAAACCATAGTTGACAATCCTGCTGCAGGGCCAGAAACGGCTAGTTGCGAACCACTAACAACTGAAACCACCAATCCACCAATAATGCCAGAGAGTATGCCAGAATATAGAGGCGCTCCCGATGCTAAAGCAATTCCTAAACACAGTGGTAAAGCCACTAGAAATACAGAAAGTCCAGCTGGTAAATCGTGTTTGAACCAAATGATTCTATAGTATTTTATTGCTCGTTTCATAGCTCAAAAAAAGTTACCCAAAGGTAAGATTTTTGTGTAAACAGCATAATTATAAATCGATTGATTTGCAATACAGAAAGTAAATACTAATTTTTTAACTCGGAATTTTTTCAATTAAAATGGGTGCATCGGTTGAGTCAAAATAAGTGCAAGTCATTTCGATAATATTGACGTTCCATTTTGCAATGCCACATTGGGCTGCGTGATGGCAAAATGTGAGATAATCGGTTTGTCCATCTTGATGCATGACCAGAAATTCTATAAAACGTTCTTTGTTAGCTATAGGAGCAATGGCAATGCTATCGTAAGTATCAGTTTGTGCAACTCTAAAAGTATGGCTGCCCAAATATTCGACGTGGCCGTCATTTACAAAAGTGTCATAGCTTAAAACGCCCAAATCAATTAAATCTTGAATGTAAGCAGGAAAGTCGGCACCAGATTTTACTTTGGAATGAGCTTCTTTTATTTGTTCTATGGTAAACATAATTCAATAATTATAAAGTGGTAAAAGTAGTTGTTTTTGGAAAAACACTCAATGCATCATTTACGATTTGTGGAGTAGGAGAAGCTAATTTTCGAAGTTTGGTGTCCAGCCAAGCCCCATCAACAGTGATAATGGCACATAAAACTTCTTCTCTATAAAATTCGTGAACGATGGACCAGCGCGAAGCATCGGCATTCATTTTCGCCATTTTGGTTTGCATTATAATCACATCAGAAAGGTTGATTTCTTTTCTAAAAACACATTCTTCTCGAAACAATACTGGACCAATATGCTCTTTTTGCATTACTCTCAAGGTCAATCCTAATTCTTCCAGTATTTCAATACGGTGTTGCGCTCCAAAATCATAATATGCACTGTGGCGTAAGTGAAAATTAGGATCTAAATCCGACCATCGAAAAGAAAGTTGTTTGCTAAATGTTGCCATCTTTTTTTTGCTAAAATTATGGATAAAAGTTGAAAAGATATTTTATTTTTCAAGATTATTATATTCTAAAATATCGCCGGGTTGGCAATCCAAGGCTTTGCAAATGGCTTCTAAAGTGCTAAATCGAATGGCTTTTGCTTTGCCTGTTTTTAAAATGGAAAGATTAGATAATGTCAAATCAACCTTTGCTGAAAGCTCGTTCAGCGAAATTTTTCGTTTAGCCATCATCACATCTAGGTTTACTATTATTGCCATAATTTAGATTGTTAATTCGTTTTCCGATTGCAATTCGACTCCTTTTTTGAAAATAGTTGCAATGATATAAATCACCGCTCCCATCAAAATGAAGGCTTGACTGTCTGCCCAAAATTGGTTTAAGTTGTCGGGAACAAAGCCGTGATGCATTAGATTTTTGACAAACTGTCTGGCTATGTGACTTAATACTCCAATGGAGAGGGTAAAATAACTCATTGCTGAAATTTGTCTCGCAACAAAAGTGTTGAACGGTTTTGATAAATCCATTTTGTGCATGAGTCGGATAACGGAGTAAAACAGGCAGGCTTTTAAAATTGAAATGATTAGAATAAAACTGTAAACTCCATAAAAAGATAATCTACTGGCGTTATACATCTCAATTAAATCCAACTTTTGATATAGATTTTGTATAAATTCAGGTCTGTAGAGACTGAAAATGAAATTGACTATTAATCCTCCTGCTTCAATGCACAAGCCGACAAAAATAATCCAAGCTATAATATATAGCCCCCAAAATACTAAGTTGTTTGTTTTTGACATAATTATTAAGATTTAAAATTATGCCGTAAAAATAATAAAAATTTATCGATAAACAATAAAAATATAGTATTTAATGATAGATGTTAGTATGTGAATAGTATAAATTAATATAAAAACTATTTTTAATACTGCAAAATATAGTAACGCCTAATAATCATAGGTTAACTCAATCGTATTATTAGCAGGAACAAAAACTTCAATATCTTGATTTAATAAGACACCGTTTTTGAGTTTAATTATGTGTATGATATTTTTTTCTCCTTCGGCAACAAAGACTTTAAAACTGTTATTCAATGTTTTTGCCGTCCAATTGTCATACCCACTAAAACCTGTTGCGTATTCAGAATTTAAATAGGTATTCTGTCCAATTTTTGGACCAAAAGGATAGAATGTTTGCACTTCAAAATGATCCCCTTCTTTTTGAGCAGCATAATTATTAAGATTAACTTTTATATAGGCTTTTTTGGGTATATAATAGGTTTCGTCAATTATGGTGTCTCTATTAATTATTGAATAAATGGCAAACCCAATGTCAGACGTTGTGTTTCCAATTAAATTATTAGTTCTAATATATTTATTATTATCAAGGCTAGAATCGTCAATATCAACTTCAAAATACCCACCAGTATAACGTCCTAGTTCTTTATCTTTTATGAAAAAGAAGTTATTAAAATTTCCATTTTTATCCGATTTTGTATTTACAATTTTTCGGGTATAACCGCCGCCTAACTCGCCACCGCTGATTCTGTATTTTAATGCGACTTTAATGTTTGGAACGGGTTGGTTGTTAAGTGAAACAAACTTTCCTCTTAAAGTGGTGCAATTTGAGGTGCAGAAATTATCGGTATCGTCCTCTACTTTTTCGCAGCTTATAAAAATTAAGAGTAAAGTAAAAACGGCAATTAAATTTTTCATAGTTTATTTAGAATTAGTGAGTTGTTCTTGATGTCTGTAAAAAAAACTCAAACAAATATAGCAAATAAAATACTATAAAACAGGATTATTCGTATTTTTAAGAATGAAACATCTAAGGATATTTTCTGTAATCAAATTTGTTTTTTTTTGTGTTTAGAGAACGTCATTTCGTCCTAAAATTTGAATTGAATTCACTTTGAAACAAAAACAAACCTCGTTTAAAAACGAGGCTTGATTATGATTTTTGAATGTCTTGTCCTGAAATAACGATACACAAAATTCATCGTTATGGAAAACGCCCAAGAAAGCCGCTATGTAAAGCGCACCCAAAAGGACTACACAATGTCTTTTAAATTACAAATTGTTCAAGA
>NZ_PQVG01000019.1 GCF_002920895.1 Flavobacterium alvei | reverse complement strand
CTGGCGCTACGGTATCATCAATAATCACATTTTGATCAGCAGTTACAATTTGACCATTTCCATCATTGAAAGACCAAGTTACTATTGTTGTTCCTTGTGTGGTTATAGGGAACGGAGTTGATGTTGTACCTGTTATCGTGCCAGCACAGACATCAGTTGTTGTAGGTGCAGTTGGAGTAACAGAACATTGTGCTGTAACATTTGTAAGTGTTGGTGTTACAGGAGGGGTTACGTCTTTGATAGTTACGTTGGCAACACAAGTGCTAGTTTGTCCGTCAGCGTCAGTTACAGAAAGTGTTACGGCTTGAACAGTATTGGCATGTGTGCAATTGAAGGTGTTTGGAGAAACGGATATAGCTGTAATACCAATATCGTCGGTTGAATTATTGTTAACATCTGCAGGGAGTACAGTTAAAGTTCCAGCACTGCTCAAGTTTAGCGTTGCGTCTTTACAGTTTGCAACTGGAGGCGAAGAAATAATTTCCAACACTTTAAAGTTGTCAAATCTAAACCCTTTGAATGTAGTGTTATATCCGTGAGCTCTATTGTTAGAGTCGGTTCTTAATATGAATCGGAATTTAACACTTGCTTTGTTGAATAGTCCAGCGTTTTCAGTTGCGCTAATATAGTATTCTTCCAGCACCCATTTGCCAAATTTGTCACCATCATACAAAGCTTGTCCATCAGGTTGGAATCCTTTGTCCGCTGTTGTTTTTGAAGTTGTTGATAGTGTGGTGGAGTAGTCGGTAACAGCTGTTGTGGTGCCTGGTTTTGTATATTTTCCATTCATTACAATCCAAGTTGTTCCACCGTCAGGAGAACCTTGTAATTGCACATAATCAAAACTTCTTTCTAAATCCCATTTGGCATTGAATTGAATGGCAACTTGTTGTTTTCCAGCTAATGAAATGGCTGTTGTTTGAGTTAGATTTGCAGTAGTTATTGCGTTAGAATAGGCAGCGGCTGTGTTGGTTGTGATACCGGCTGTTCCTCCAAAACCATCTGTAGAAGTTATCGCCCAAGATGAAGTTCCAGAAGCAGTCCAACCCGCCAAAGCCAGTGTAGTTGGATTCGCAGCTGATGTAAAAATACTTGTTGGGTTATAATATTTTTCTATTCTAGTTTTATAAATGATGTAAGAACCGTTTGATAGCGTAACTTCAAATTCAATTTTCTCTTTATTAGCAATAGTTGGACTAAGAGTGAAATTAACATCTAGATTTCTTTGTTCTAAAACAGTCATTCCAGATTGAACAGCTACGTTTGTAACGGAAAGGATATTTGAAGAAATAGGGGTAACTGTTAGGGTAAAATCTCCAGAAGTTTGTCCTACTCTTTCTAATCCAAAGTTTAAAGTTCCGCTAGTACTTGTTATGTCAGATTTAGTTAAGTCGTGTAATTTTGCATATACACCGCTATAAAAACCTGCAATAAAATTCATTCTAACAGCTCTTTTAGCTATTGGTGTAATTTGAGTTGGTGTTGGCCAAAATCCACCTTCACCAGTTGTAGCACCATTTTCAGGAGTCCAGCACAAAGTATTTTTTCCAGAACCTTCATTCATCCAGTCGTTGCAATTTCCGTTATTCCAGTAGCTAATATTTGGACTAGATCCGTAGGCATATCGGCTAAACTGTGTCATATCGTGCGAATATTGGTAGTATTCGTTTTCTCTTCCAGTGAGTACAGGAGCATTTGCTGTGTTGTTATTTGGATGATAGAAAGCTGCTCTTCCGTGTAGGGCTGCATTTTTATAGGAGTGATGGTTTATCGATGTTTTGAAATTATGCAGTAAGAAAAAATCTTTAATTATTGTAGTTTCAGCTTCAGAGAAACCAGCAGTTCCTCTGTAAGTATCGTCGCATCCATCAGGTGAAGATCCTTGGTCGTCATATCCCCAATAGGTTCCCCAGTTTCTGTTTAAATCGATTCCGTCAAGGTAAGTTGTACAAGCTCCAGTATCTCTTCTGTTTTTTCTTTGCATTCCACCACCAGTTGGAGATTGAGTTTGGTTATAAGTCAAACCATCAGGATTTACGATTGGAATAAAATAAAGGTCGTGGTGATCTACTAAATTTTTCACATCAGGATCAGTGGCATAGTTTTCTAAAAGATACCACATAAAATAGGTTAGGTTCATCAAACTAGAAACCTCTCTTGAGTGAGTCATTCCTGTGTATAATGTTTCTGGTTTGGTTCCAGCGATAGCTGAATTAGAAATTTTGACTACATAAACAGGTCTGCCTTCAATTGTACGTTGGTCAGTAGGAGATGCGTTTACTTTTGCAGTTATTAAATTGGGGTATAAACTTCTCATTAAATCAAGTTGTGCTAAAGTTTCGTCAACAGTTAAACAGCCACCAAAAGAAGCTCCTAATTGAAAATTTGTTGGAACAGCCCAATCGATTTCTGTGTTTTCAAATCTATGGGTTATGTTGCCGTAAGTAGTTGATTTTAAGCTTGTAGTTTTATTATTGCTTTTGGTTTTGCTTAATTTTTGAGTTTTTAAAATAGACTTAGCTTGTGGTAAGTTTTTAGAAGCTCTTTTTGCATAAAAACTTTCCATGTCTTCAATGATAACTTGATAGGATGTTATTTTTTTAACTTTTGATTCTTCATAGGCAGAAACTTCAATAAGTAAATCGCCATTTGAGTCAAATTGAGAACCACAATCTAAATCAAGTCCAATACGACCTAATTTATTCATCATTTCTGACGAAGGATTGGTTATTTTAATTTTTTTGTAAATTTCATTAGGTTCTGTTTTTGTTTTATGTGATTCATGTGTGGATTGTGAATACAAAAACGTTGTAAAAAATAAAACAG
>NZ_PQVG01000018.1 GCF_002920895.1 Flavobacterium alvei | reverse complement strand
AAACAAAAAACCCTTCATCGATAGATGAAGGGTTTTAAAAGAATCTGAAACAAGTTCAGATTAAAGAAAGGCGACGACATACTCTCCCACAAAATTGCAGTACCATCTGCGCAGGCGGGCTTAACTACTCTGTTCGGGATGGGAAGAGGTGAGCCCCGCCGCAATAACCACCTTAAGGTCGTTGTTACTTGAGGTAACTTTTTTAATTAACAATTGATAATTTTCAATTTATAATTAAAAACAATATCTTAACATACTGAGATAAAGAAATTCAATAAATTGTCATCCTGTAAGGATCTAGAAAGTTTCTCCCCGAGCCTTGCGACTCGGGAAAAGGGTGTACATAAGCTTACGGATTATTAGTACTACTCGACTATGACATTACTGCCTTTACATCTATAGCCTATCAACGTGGTCATCTTCCACGATCCTTAAAAGAAATCTCATCTTATGGTGGGTTTCGCGCTTATATGCTTTCAGCGCTTATCCCTTCCCAACGTAGCTACTCTGCGATGCTCCTGGCGGAACAACAGATACACCAGAGGTTAGTCCAATTCGGTCCTCTCGTACTAGAATCAGATCCATTCAAATTTCTTGCGCCCACAGTAGATAGAGACCGAACTGTCTCACGACGTTCTGAACCCAGCTCGCGTGCCACTTTAATGGGCGAACAGCCCAACCCTTGGGACCTTCTCCAGCCCCAGGATGTGACGAGCCGACATCGAGGTGCCAAACCCCCCCGTCGATATGAGCTCTTGGGGGAGATCAGCCTGTTATCCCCGGCGTACCTTTTATCCTTTGAGCGATGGCCCTTCCATACGGAACCACCGGATCACTATGCTCTACTTTCGTACCTGATCGACCTGTATGTCTCTCAGTCAAGCTCCCTTATGCCATTGCACTCTACGCACGGTTACCAAGCGTACTGAGGGAACCTTTAGAAGCCTCCGTTACTCTTTTGGAGGCGACCACCCCAGTCAAACTACCCACCAAGCAATGTCCCCCGATTACGGGGTTAGGCCTCAGATAAACAAAGGGTTGTATTTCAACAATGACTCCAAAACGCCTAGCGACGCCTCTTCACAGTCTCCAACCTATCCTACACATCATTTATCCAAGGTCAATACTAAGCTATAGTAAAGGTGCACAGGGTCTTTTCGTCCCACTGCGGGTAAACGGCATCTTCACCGTTACTACAATTTCACCGAGCTCATGGCTGAGACAGTGTCCAGATCGTTACACCATTCGTGCAGGTCGGAACTTACCCGACAAGGAATTTCGCTACCTTAGGACCGTTATAGTTACGGCCGCCGTTTACTGGGGCTTCAATTCAATGCTTCTCCGAAGATAACATCTCCTCTTAACCTTCCAGCACCGGGCAGGTGTCAGGCCCTATACTTCATCTTACGATTTTGCAGAGCCCTGTGTTTTTGATAAACAGTCGCCTGGACCTCTTCACTGCGGCCCCGATTACTCGGGGCGACCCTTCTCCCGAAGTTACGGGTCTATTTTGCCTAATTCCTTAGCCATGAATCTCTCGAGCACCTTAGGATTCTCTCCTCAACTACCTGTGTCGGTTTACGGTACTGGTACTAATTACCTGAAGTTTAGAGGTTTTTCTTGGAAGCCCTTAGGCGCACTATCACTTCAACCGAAGTCTCCGTGTACTATCGTATTTCACCATTCTCTACGGATTTGCCTATAGAGAATATAGTTAGGTACTTTAACGAACTATTCCGTCAGTTCGCGGCGCTTTCATCACTCCGTCACCCCATCACAGTAATTAGTAGTACGGGAATATTAACCCGTTAGCCATCGACTGTCCCTTTCGGGTTCGCCTTAGGACCAGACTAACCCACAGCTGATTAGCATAGCTGTGGAAACCTTAGTTTTTCGGTGTGCGGGTTTCTCGCCCGCATTATCGTTACTTATGCCTACATTTTCTTTTCTAACCAGTCCAGCATGCTTTACAACACACCTTCTACCCTGTTAGAATGCTCCCCTACCACTTGTATATAAATACAAATCCATAGCTTCGGTAATATGTTTATGCCCGATTATTATCCATGCTCGTCCGCTCGACTAGTGAGCTGTTACGCACTCTTTAAATGAATGGCTGCTTCCAAGCCAACATCCTAGCTGTCTGGGCAGACAAACCGCGTTCTTTCAACTTAACATATATTTGGGGACCTTAGCTGATGGTCTGGGTTCTTTCCCTCTCGGACTTGGACCTTAGCACCCAAGCCCTCACTGCTGGTAAACATTATATAGCATTCGGAGTTTGTCAGGAATTGGTAGGCGGTGAAGCCCCCGCATCCAATCAGTAGCTCTACCTCTATATAACTTTATGACCAACGCTGCACCTAAATGCATTTCGGGGAGTACGAGCTATTTCCGAGTTTGATTGGCCTTTCACCCCTACCCACAGGTCATCCGAAGTCTTTTCAACGACAACCGGTTCGGACCTCCACACTGTGTTACCAGCGCTTCATCCTGCCCATGGGTAGATCACACGGTTTCGCGTCTAACACTACTGACTAAAGCGCCCTATTCAGACTCGCTTTCGCTACGGATCCGTGGCTTAACCACTTATCCTTGCCAGCAACGTTAACTCGTAGGCTCATTATGCAAAAGGCACGCCGTCACCCCACTAAAGGGCTCCGACCGCTTGTAGGCGTACGGTTTCAGGATCTATTTCACTCCGTTATTCACGGTTCTTTTCACCTTTCCCTCACGGTACTGGTTCACTATCGGTCTCTCAGGAGTATTTAGCCTTAGCGGATGGTCCCGCCAAATTCAGACAGGGTTTCACGTGCCCCGCCCTACTCAGGATACCACTATCTATTATACTTGTTACCCATACGAGGCTATCACTCTCTATGGCGCTACTTTCCAGTAACTTCTGGTTCCTTGTACATAAAATGTCGTGGTCCTACAACCCCAAAATTGCCGTAACAACTTTGGTTTGGGCTAATCCGCGTTCGCTCGCCACTACTTACGGAATCACTTTTGTTTTCTTCTCCTCCGCCTACTTAGATGTTTCAGTTCAGCGGGTTTGCCCACCTATCGGTGTACTATGTCTTCAACATAGTGGGTTGCCCCATTCAGGTATCTACGGATCATATCGTGTGTGCCAATCCCCGTAGCTTTTCGCAGCTTATCACGCCTTTCATCGCCTCTGAGAGCCTAGGCATCCCCCATACGCCCTTATTTTGCTTATTGTACCAATCATAAATTCAATTATGACCGTTTTTTTTGTTTTGTTTGAGTCCTTGCAATGCAACGTCTCTACAAAACGCTTTCTACTTTTTATTATTTCTTATCTCAATATGTCAATGAACTTTAACAATTAATAATTATCAATTGATAATTGTCAATTATTTTGTGGAGAATAACGGAGTCGAACCGTTGACCTCCTGCGTGCAAGGCAGGCGCTCTAGCCAGCTGAGCTAATCCCCCAATTTAATTATGAATTGTGAATTATGAATTATGAATTGTTACTCATAACCTCTCAACTCTAGAATTTCCAGTTTTTTAAGCTTAAATAGTAGTCCCGCCCAGACTCGAACTGGGGACCCCTACATTATCAGTGTAGTACTCTAACCAGCTGAGCTACGAGACTCTGTTTTTACTTAATTTTCATTATTTTTTAAATTAACAGCGAGAGTAAAGGAATTTTTGATTCTTTCCTTTTGAATTTTTCGTCTTCTTTCTTTAGTGTGTTACCTGAGTAACTAACTTCTAAAGCTCTAGAAAGGAGGTGTTCCAGCCGCACCTTCCGGTACGGCTACCTTGTTACGACTTAGCCCTAGTTACCAGTTTTACCCTAGGCAGCTCCTTGCGGTCACCGACTTCAGGCACCCCCAGCTTCCATGGCTTGACGGGCGGTGTGTACAAGGCCCGGGAACGTATTCACCGGATCATGGCTGATATCCGATTACTAGCGATTCCAGCTTCACGGAGTCGAGTTGCAGACTCCGATCCGAACTGTGACCGGTTTTATAGATTCGCTCCTGGTCACCCAGTGGCTGCTCTCTGTACCGGCCATTGTAGCACGTGTGTAGCCCAAGGCGTAAGGGCCGTGATGATTTGACGTCATCCCCACCTTCCTCACAGTTTACACTGGCAGTCTTGTTAGAGTTCCCGACTTGACTCGCTGGCAACTAACAACAGGGGTTGCGCTCGTTATAGGACTTAACCTGACACCTCACGGCACGAGCTGACGACAACCATGCAGCACCTTGTAAATTGTCTTGCGAAAGATCTGTTTCCAAATCGGTCAATCTACATTTAAGCCTTGGTAAGGTTCCTCGCGTATCATCGAATTAAACCACATGCTCCACCGCTTGTGCGGGCCCCCGTCAATTCCTTTGAGTTTCATTCTTGCGAACGTACTCCCCAGGTGGGATACTTATCACTTTCGCTTAGCCACTGAAGTTGCCCCCAACAGCTAGTATCCATCGTTTACGGCGTGGACTACCAGGGTATCTAATCCTGTTCGCTACCCACGCTTTCGTCCATCAGCGTCAATCCATTAGTAGTAACCTGCCTTCGCAATTGGTATTCCATGTAATCTCTAAGCATTTCACCGCTACACTACATATTCTAGTTACTTCCTAATAATTCAAGTCTAGCAGTATCAATGGCCGTTCCACCGTTGAGCGATGGGCTTTCACCACTGACTTACTAAACCGCCTACGGACCCTTTAAACCCAATGATTCCGGATAACGCTTGGATCCTCCGTATTACCGCGGCTGCTGGCACGGAGTTAGCCGATCCTTATTCTCACAGTACCGTCAAGACGCTACACGTAGCGTTGTTTCTTCCTGTGCAAAAGCAGTTTACAATCCATAGGACCGTCATCCTGCACGCGGCATGGCTGGTTCAGGCTTGCGCCCATTGACCAATATTCCTCACTGCTGCCTCCCGTAGGAGTCTGGTCCGTGTCTCAGTACCAGTGTGGGGGATCTCCCTCTCAGGACCCCTACCCATCGTTGCCTTGGTATGCCGTTACCATACCAACTAGCTAATGGGACGCATGCTCATCTTTCACCGTTGTGACTTTAATTATAAAATGATGCCATTCTATAATACTATGAGGTATTAATCCAAATTTCTCTGGGCTATCCCTCTGTGAAAGGTAGATTGCATACGCGTTACGCACCCGTGCGCCGGTCTCTAGATCCGAAAACCTATACCCCTCGACTTGCATGTGTTAAGCCTGCCGCTAGCGTTCATCCTGAGCCAGGATCAAACTCTTCATCGTATATTGTTTAGCCTTACGGCTTATTTATTATGCGACTCAAATTCTAGTGGTTTTTTAAATCTTTCGATTCTCTTACTCTCTTTATTATTGTCCCGATAAATCGGGACGGCTGTCAATTCAATATGTCTAGGAACGTATCTATCTTTTTTGTTTGCTATTCTTTCGTTTAGCGGGTGCAAAAGTAGCAACTCTTTTTTAATCTGGCAAGCTTTTTTTGAAGTTTTTTCGAAAAATATTTTTTCGCTTTCTTCTCAATTTTCTAACCAGTTTTTCAAGGAAC
>NZ_PQVG01000017.1 GCF_002920895.1 Flavobacterium alvei | reverse complement strand
CCACCATAAGTGAACGGAGCCACACCATTAGAAGACAATACAACAGAACCTTTACCACCGAAACACACAATTTGAGTAGGTGTAGCAGTCAATGTTATTTGAGCAGTTGGTTGTCCTATTGTTGCAGTATTGGTTTTTGTGGTACAGTTGTCGGTTACAGTTAAGGTATAAGTTCCTATAGGAAGTCCATTTACTGTAGCAGTTGTTCCCACTTCAACGTTATTAGCATTTTTCCAAGAATATATCACAGTTCCCACAGCACCAGTAACCTCGCCAGCAGTAACAGATCCAGTTGAAGTTCCAAAGCAAGATGCATCTGTTTTAGAAGAGCTAGCTAAAGACAAAGCTGCAGCAGGTTGGTTTATAGTAGTTGTTAGTTGTGTTGAAGAACAAGACTTGCTATCTTTTACGGTTAGTACATAAACTCCTGCTTCAATATTAACTAAGTCTTCAGTAGTTGCAGCAAATGGATTTCCATCTTTTGTCCAAGTGTAAGTATAGGGAGCAACTCCTCCAGTTGTAGTAATATTTATACTTGCTGTTGATGTACCATAGCACAAAACATCAGTTTTACTATCAAGGGTCAATACAGGCAATGCATTTACAGTTACAACAATTTCTTTCTTTGGACCTATACATGACCCAGAAACAGCTTCGGCTACATAATAAGATGAACTACCTACATTTGCAGTTGATGGGGTTATTGATAATTGTGCTGTTCCATTAAGTGAGTTATAGTAATAAAGTACATAACCTGGATTAGTTGCTGTTGCTGTTAATGGCAATGCTGTTGTACCTTGGCAATATTCAATTGCTGTAGTAGTTATTGGCGTTGTACTAACATTGGTTACTTTAATGCTAAATGGGAAATAACATCCTGAAGTTGCTCCAGGAGGGATAGCATAATAACTTACAGACCCTGGAGTAGCAGGAAATGGGTTTGAAATATCATATTGTATAGATGAATCTGTCACTGGATATTCATTATAAAATAATGATCCAGGAGGAAAACCACTACTGATATCAGTAATAGGAATAGTCGGATTAGCCGTGCAAAAAACAAATTCTCTAGAATTAGGAGTATCCGCACAGTGTGTGTTTACATAATTCGTTGAATTAATATTGATAATTAATGGATTTAATATTGGTTCACCAAGACAAGTTCCGTTTGAAGTATAACCAATATAAAAAGGTTTTTCAGTAAAAGGAGTTCCTGTAATAGCACCAATTCCGCTAATTAGTCCAGAAATAGATGTGTTTTGATTACACAAAGAGTTTTTGAGTATAGAGCAATCTTCAGTAATTTTAACTTTAAATGAAAAATTAACTAAAATGTCATTTGGATTTGCAGGTAATTGTAATGTACCATAATCAAAAACAATAGAACCTTTTGGACCTAAAGTAGGATCAAAATAGTAATTGTTTGGCGATGGATTTGCAGAATAATAAATATGTTTAACAAGGCTATTTGTTACAAATTCAGCAGTATATGGAATAGGAATTACTAATTTAACATTATTAACAGCTTCAGTTCCTTGATTTTTAATGTCTATTTTAACTTCCAAAATATCACCAGGTAATGTAGTAATAGAGGAATTGCCTGTTGGAGTTCCGTTTACTGATATGGGTGACATAATAGCATCAACTACTGGAATATAGGCATCTACAGACATAACAAGTCCAAAAATAGAGTAAGTATCTCCATTCGATGCAGTCTTGAAATTTATGGATGTTTGATTGTTTGTAACTACTGAATTCCCATCATTAGGAACATCAATCATACAAATATCAATACCAGTATTATTAATTAAATCGGGGTTTCTAAAAGCTCCACCTGTAACAACAGATGAATTAAAAAAGTTATCGGCAGAGGCAGGGTCTCCAATATGATTTAATTTTAAATAACTACCATCACTAACTTTTTGAACTTGGAAATTATCACCAGTAAAATTTACATCACCTTCACTAGCCATTAATCCTAATTTCATCCCTACATTCCCTGTTTGAACTGAGTTGAAACCTGAAACTGGTAAAATAAAACCAGTTGTATTGGTCGATTGAACATAAGCATAACCATCGAAAACAGTTATATCACGATATTTCATTTTTGCGTTTTCGTAAATCACAACCATACCCCAACCACCAGAATAACCTGTTCCTCCTGGATCACCTTCTAATAAGGCAATATCAGCAACAAAATACTCGCCAATACCATTTGTTTTTACATAATCTGTTACCTCTGTGTAAGCACTATAAATATTATCATCAGTTCCTGAAGGGTAATAAATGTCAGTTGCTGCAGCAGTAAATTGGGTGTAATTTGCTTGACCTGGTCCTTTTAATGAAATTTTTCTTTTATCAAAAGTTTTTGTTAGCGTAGTAAATGCAGGGATAGTTCCTGATACATTAACCAATGCTGTCGAAGTATTTCTAGTATTTGTAGTATTCAAATTAATAGCTGTACTTCTAATTAATTTATTAATTTTAATTAAAACCGTTCCATCAGTGATTTGAATTGGTGAAGTTAATGTAGCGGTTTCAGTTGTTCCTGATACTTCAAGTGTTACAGGAACATTTACTAATGCACCTCCATTTGTTGATAATGTTATTCGGCTAGCACCTGTAACATTGGTGTAATTGAAAACATAAGTATTTCCATTACCGGAGAATGTATAAATGGGACTTGTATTTGTTCCAGATGGGCTAGGATTATTTCTAGATACAGCTAACGAATAATTTGTATTGGTTATATTATTTCCATTTCCAACAGTTAAATTATTATTTATAGAAGTAGTTCCATTTGGAATTTGTTTACTAACACTAAAAGTTTGGTTAGCAGATGATTTTCCAGTCCAATACAAACCTGCATAAATGATTTTTGAACAATCAGGTATAGCCCCATTTTCAGTAGATAATACTAATGTTGATGAAGATGAATTCATTGTGTTTGAATCACCGTCAATATCAACATATTGCATGTTTTGATTATTGTTGTTTGTAGTTGGTGAGTAATTTTGAGGGGTCAAATTTGTATTTCCCAACATAGTAAAATCACCTTTCACATTATAAATCTTTTTCGTAGGAGTATATTGTGAAGTTCTTTGTGTAAATGCTTTTTTAACCTGAGCATCAGCAGTAGTTACATTTCCAATAAAGATTGCAATTAATACAACTAAGAAATGAAAACGATTTTTTATCTTTTTAAAGTATATAAGCTTCATAATGATTGTGTTTATTTGTCAGTGGTATAAATTATTCTCCTTTATCAACTTTATAGAAAATACTGTATTTTTCGTCATAGTTAAGAATCATCGAAGAGATATTTTGTTCAGTAATAGATACTCTAGATAGAATATAGATGTATTTTAATTTTTCGAAATTTGAAAATACTGACAAATCAATTTTTGAATTCAAATTGCTCAAATTGTCAATCTTAATTTCAACAATTTCAATATTATTATTCAATAAATTCGGATTGTTTATTCCATTTAGAGAAGAAATATCGGTATAAAGTTTAGTTGGTTTTTCTCCGTAAGTCTTTAAATTCCCTGAATATAAATAAATAGAAGGTTGAATTGTGTACACCAAGTTTTCAACATTTTGTGCATTCGAAAAGGATAAGTTTGAGTTTTTTTCAGTCAATTTCATGTCAGAAATGAATAGTTTCAATTCCTTTACTGAAAATGCTGGACTAACTTGCGCAGAAATAGATACGCTATAAAATGCAATTACAAAAAGCAAAACTCTTTTTAAGTTTAAATAGAGTGGGGTCTGAAATAAAATAAAATTGTTATTGGGGTTAACAATTAAATTTAAAGTATTTTTTTTCATAATGCTTTATTTTATGTGAGTGTTATTTATGTTTATTTTTATGCAATTTCAGATGTTTTTTTTTAATAAAATTCGAAAACGCATTTTGTTCATGCTAAATTAAATACGATATTTTTATTAGATGCTTTTTTTCTGTCAATGACCTAAATACTCGTTGAAACGTCCTTGTTTTTCGTCTAAATCTTTTTTTTTTGCTGTCTATTTGATTTTTTTTAAAAATCTATTTGTTTTTCAGCAGATTTATGAAAATTTCACTATTATTTTATATATAATGTAGTCTTGACTATATGTTTATTTTGTTTTCTTACATCAAACTTAATTTATTTTTTAATAAGTTCGACAAAAAACATCGATAAAATGCTAAAAAAAGACGTTTAAGTGCAAATCAGCCTGTTTTAATGGGTTTAGTATTACAAAAATATATATTTTTTTAAACTAAAATTATGAGTTTTTTTCTTAGGCCTTAAAATGGAATCATATAGCTTTAATTAACAAGTAGTATTTTTAATTATTTAACTAAATTATCAATCAAAATACAGTGGTTATTCATCAAAAAAGTATAATTTGTAAATCCTTAAATTTGTATTTATTTTGAAATTATTTTTTACAGAAAATTATGCAATTATGAAAAATTTAATACTTATTCGACACGCAAAATCCTCTTGGGAAATGCCATTAAACGATATCGACAGGCCAATTATACAACGTGGAATCTCTGATGCGCATTTAGTTGCAACTAATTTGCTAAAATCTATCCCTTCTACATTTGTAATTCATTGTAGTACAGCAAAAAGGGCTCAGGAAACTGCATTCATTTTTTCCAATACTATTTTATATCCTTCAGAAAGCATCATTTTTAGAGAGGAACTTTATACTTTTGATGAAAATAGATTGGAAAAGAATATAAAATCAATTAGTAATGAACATGAAAATGTTATTCTTTTTGGGCATAATGATGCAATTACAAATTTTGTTAATAAATTTGGAAATATTTATATAGATAATGTTCCTACAGCTGGGCTAGTATGGATCCAATTTGAAGCCGAAAATTGGGATAAGATTAAGAATGGCAAAACAATTAAAACAATATTTCCTAAGAATTTAAAATAAATAGAGTGCATAAATACAGGTATATAGAAAGAGAGAAAAGTTGGTTAAATTTTAACGCAAGAGTGCTACAGGAAGCCGCAGACGATTCGGTACCATTATTAGAACGATTGCGTTTTTTAGGTATTTTTTCTAATAATTTAGACGAATTTTTTAGAGTGCGTTTTGCAGCCATAAGACGTTTGAGCATCTCGGGAATATCGGGCAAAAATCTCTTTGGAGGTATTACAGCTCATCAATTATTGAAAGAAATTACCGAAATTGTAATTCAACAACAAACAGAAAGTTTAAAAATTTTAAATAGTATTGAAGGTCAACTCGAAACCGAAAATATTTTTATTATTGATGAAAACCATATTTCGGCCGAGCAAGAAATATTTTTGAAAGATTATTTTATACAAAGTCTTAGCCCTGAATTGATTACTATTATATTGAACGATTTGGCCGAATTCCCTGTATTAAAAGATTCAGTAGGATATTTAGCTGTAAAATTGGTAATGAAGAAGAATTCAGAAGTGCATTATGCAATGATCGAAATCCCTAATACAATCAATCGGTTTGTGGTTTTGCCTTCTAAAGATGAAAAACAATATGTTATTCTTATTGACGATGTTATACGACACAATTTAGGACGAATATTTAATATTTTTGATTACGAAAGTGTTTCGGCACATATGATAAAAATCACTCGCGACGCCCAGTTGGAAATGGATAGTGATTTGAGTAAAAGTATGCTCGAAAAAATTGCTTCGAGTGTCAAAGATAGAAGAATAGGTGAGCCAGTTCGTTTTATTCATGACGAATTAATCGAAGAGGATACCTTGAATTTTATACTAGGAAAAATGCATATTATTTCGTCTGATAGTATTATTCCTGGAGGAAAATACCATAATCGCCGTGATTATATGAAATTTCCAAGCCTTGGCAGGTATGATTTACTTTATAAAACTAATAATCCATTGCCAGTTCCAGGATTAAGCCTTGAGGGAAGCATTTTAGAGAAAATAAGTAAAAAAGATTATTTAATTCACGCACCTTATCAGTCCTTTTCATTTCTGACCAAGTTTTTGCGCGAAGCTGCTTTAGATCCAAAAGTAACATCTATCAAAATTACTTTATATCGTTTGGCCAAAAATTCCCAAATTATAAGTTCGCTTATAAATGCTGCCAAAAATGGTAAAAAAGTTACAGTTCAAATAGAATTACAAGCGCGTTTTGACGAAGCATCCAATATTTCTTATGCCGAACAAATGCAAACAGAAGGTATAAATCTAATTTTTGGTATAAAAGGACTAAAAGTACATAGCAAAGTATGCGTTATCGAACGAATTGAAGACAATTCAATACGCCGATACGGTTTTATTTCAACAGGAAATTTCAATGAGCAAACCGCCAAAGTATATACTGATGTAACTCTTTTTACAAGTCATCAGCAAATACTTAAAGATGCTTCTAAGATTTTCGAATTTTTTGAAATCAATTACCGTCTTTATAGATACAAACATCTTATCGTTTCACCACATTACACCCGTTCGCGTTTTATTAAAATGATTGACAGAGAAATTGCCAATGCATTAAACGGGAAAATAGCCTATATGAAACTGAAAATGAATAGTTTGTCTGATTTTGAAATGATAGATAAATTATATGATGCTAGTAATGCAGGAGTAAAAATCCAACTCGAAGTAAGAGGAATTTGTTCATTAATACCTGGGTTTCCTGGAATGAGCGACAATATTGAAGCCATAAGTATCGTTGATAATTATCTTGAACATTCAAGAATTTATATTTTTGGTAATGAAGGAGATCCCGAAGTTTATATTTCTTCGGCCGATTTTATGACTAGAAATCTCGACGCAAGAGTTGAAGTCACTTGTCCTATTTATGATGAAAAAATTAAAAAAGAATTGATAGAAATATTTGATATTGGTTGGAAAGGAAATGTAAAAGCCAGATATCATTCAGAAGATTTAGATAATAAGTATAGAATTCGAAATGAAAACGAACCCGTTTTTAGAGCACAATTCGAAACCTATAACTATCATCTAAGTAAAGTTGAACCAATACACGAAAATAGTCAATCGGAAGTAATTCCAAAATAATATCATAAAATTGATGACAAATACATCAGCCATTAAACCAAACCAAGAGGAAACCCTCAAAATTAAAAAATATGCAGCCATTGACATTGGGTCAAATGCCATGCGTTTGTTAATTACCTATATCGTTGAACAAGAGGGCAAAGAAGCGCAATTTAACAAAAACTCCTTAGTTCGTGTGCCAATTCGTTTAGGTCAAGATTCCTTTACTGTGGGCGAAATTTCAGAAGAGAATATTCTTAGAATGATCGATGCTATGAAAGCTTTTGGTCTTTTGATGAAAGTGCATAAAGTAGAAAAATATTTAGCCTTAGCCACTTCGGCAATGCGAGAAGCTTATAACGGACAAGAAGTTGTTGAAATCATTAAAGAAAAATCGGGAATTGAAATCGAAATAATCGACGGAAAAAAAGAAGCTGTAATCATCGCATCAACTGATTTACATCATATCTTAAAATCTGACAAAACCTATTTGTATGTAGATGTTGGTGGTGGTAGCACCGAATTTTCACTATTTTCTAATGGAAAAATTGTCGTTTCTAAATCCTTCAAAGCGGGTACAGTTCGGTTTTTGAATAGAATGGTTTCTGATATTGTTTGGCAAGAAATGGAAAAATGGATTAAAGCCAATACCAAAGATTATGACGAAGTAACCCTTATAGGTTCTGGTGGAAACATCAATAAATTATTTAAAATGTCGGGAAAATTGCAAGACAAACCTATGTCTTATATTTACTTGAACTCACAATATACATTCTTGAATTCATTGACATACGAACAAAGAATTTCTGAACTGAGTTTGAATCCTGACCGTTCTGACGTAATTATTCCTGCAACACAAATCTATCTTAATGCAATGAAATGGAGTGGTGCCAGAAATATTTATGTGCCTAAAATTGGTCTTTCAGACGGAATTGTAAAAGCAATGTATTATGGGAAAATTTGATATTTATAACTGTATCTAAAATTTTAAAGGGGAATAAAAATAATTTTAATAGTTATTTTTATTCCCTTTTTTATTCCCTCGTTAATGAAATTGAATCTGTAAAACAATTAATCCTACAGTAACTTTTGCTAGCCAGATAACTGAAAATTAAATTTAAGAAATGAAACTCATTCTTAGCTTAAATTTTGATTAAATTAACAATCTAGGGAAGAGAAAATTCAACAATTATAAGTACTTTTGTAGTACCTTTTATAAAACGTAATTTCTTACAGATGGATAAAAAAATTCTTTCTATTTTGTTTTCAACACGATTAATGGCAATACTTTTCTTGACTTTTGCACTTGCAATGGGAATAGGAACTTTCATCGAAAGCAAATACAACACCGATACAGCCCGAATTTGGATTTATAATGCCTGGTGGTTCGAAGGAATTATGTTGGTTTTTATGATCAATTTCATTGGTAACATCAAACGATATAAACTACTAAGAAAAGAAAAATGGGCTACACTGATGCTTCATTTATCTTTTATTTTTATTATAGCTGGAGCTTTTATTACTCGTTATATCAGTTATGAAGGAATAATGCCTATTCGTGAAGGGAATACCGAAAATATATTCTATTCCGATAAAATGTACCTTACTGTTTTTGTCGATGGTGAGTATCAGGGAGGTATGAAACGCCGGGTTTTTGAAAAACCATTACTACTTTCGCCCGTAACCAATAATAATTTTTCTATTTCAGGTGATTTTGCCGACATTCCATTCGAAGTCAATTACGAAAATTTCATTTTAGGAGCCAAAGAGGTGATTAAACCCGATCCAAAAGGAAGTTTGTATTTTAAACTGGTTGAAGCAGGCCAAAGTGGTCGCGAAGAACATTTCTTGAAAGAAGGCGAAGTTCAAAACATTCACAACACACTTTTTGCTTTAAATAAACCAACAAAAGGAGCCATAAATATTACTTTAAACGGTAGTGAAGCAACTATTCAAACTCCATTTGAAGGCGAGTTTATGCGAATGGCCGACAAACTACAAGGCAAAGTTGCCAAAGATATTGTTCAGCCTTTAATGATGCGTTCTTTGTATTCTATTGGCGATATGAGAGTGGTTTTTCCAGAACCAGCTATCAAAGGAACTATTGGTTACGATTCAAAAAATGATTATAAGGCTAAAGAACACAACGATGCCCTTACTCTAAAATTAAAAGCCGAAGGTCAAGAAAAAACAATAACATTAATCGGTACAAAAGGACTTGTTGGACAATCCAAATCTGTGAAAATAGGGAAGATTGATTATACTTTTACTTATGGAAACAAAGTCTATAATTTGCCTTTTAGTATTAAATTGAATGATTTTATTGCCCAAAAATATCCTGGAACCGAAAGAAGTTTTTCTTCGTTCGAAAGCCAAGTTACCGTTACAAATAAAAGTGAAAGTTTTGATGCTCGAATCTTTATGAATAACATTTTAGATTATGAAGGCTATCGCTTTTTTCAATCCTCATTCGACCCCGATGAAATGGGAACTGTTTTATCAGTAAGCCACGATTATTGGGGAACTATGATTACTTATATTGGTTATTTTATGTTGTATTTTGCTTTAATGGCCATTATGTTTACCAAACATTCTCGCTTTGCCGATTTAAAACGAAAACTAGAAGTGGTGAAAACTAAAAAGGCTAATTTGCTACCCTTATTGTTGCTGTTTTTGAGTTTTGGAGCTTTTGCTCAAAACCATAATAATGCTCAATTTTTATCTGAAAAACAGTTAGATTCTATCATCGAAAAACGCAAAGTTACTGAGGATCACGCTGCCAAATTTGGAAGATTAGTTGTTCAGGATGCAGGCGGTAGAATGAAACCTATAAACACTTTCTCCTCTGAATTATTGCGAAAAGTAAGTCATAAAAATGACTACAAAGGAATGAATTCCGACCAAGTCTTTTTGTCTATGACTCAAGGCGGAAACATTTGGATTCAAGTTCCTTTGATTTATATCAAAGCCGGAAACGACAGTATTCGTAAGATTATTGGAATTGATGCCGAAAAGCCGTTCGCTTCGTTTATTGACTTTTTTGACAATAAGGGAAATTATAAATTATCACCTTATTTAGATGCAGCATACAAAGCAGCAAATCCAAACCAATTTGAAAAAGATTTTATCGAAACGGATAAGAAAGTAAACTTAATGGAATCTGCACTGAGCGGTAGTATTTTGAAAATTTTTCCAATTCCAAACGATCCTAATAATAAATGGGTTTCCTATCCCGAATTGATAAATTCTGGTATGAAAGGAATGGCTGCAACTTATACTCAAAATATTCTTCAAATGTATTTTACCGCTTTAGAAGAAGCATCTGTTTCTAACGATTATAAAAAAGCCGATGGGCTGCTAGAAAGTATCAATGGATTCCAAAAAAAATACGGTAGCAAAGTATTGCCATCCGACCAAAAAATTAGTTCGGAAATCTTGTATAACAAATATGATATTTTTCAAAAGTTGCCTTATTGGTATATGTATGCCGCAATATTGATGCTTCTTTTCACCATTTTAAAAATATTTAAAGAAAGAAAATTTCTCGATTATGCTATTAATACAATGCACATTATTGTTGGGTTACTTTTTGCCTTACATACTTTTGCTTTAATTGCTCGTTGGTACATTTCTGGTCATGCACCTTGGAGTAACGCTTATGAATCCATCATTTATGTTGCTTGGGCGACCATGTTTTTTGGTTTGGCTTTTGACCGCAAATCGAAACTAACAGTGGCTTCATCTGCTTTTGTCACAGCCATGATTTTGACGGCTGCTTATATGAACTGGATTGATCCTGAAATTGGCAATTTGCAACCTGTATTAAATTCTTATTGGTTAATGATTCACGTGGCGATAATCGTGGCAAGTTACGGACCATTTGCCTTGGGAATGATTCTAGGAGTGGTTTCATTGCTGTTGATTTTGTTTACCACTGAAAAGAATAAAGACAAAATGCTTCTAAATATCAATGAAATATCATACATCAACGAAATGGCACTCACCATAGGATTGATTATGTTGACCATCGGAAATTTTCTTGGCGGTCAATGGGCCAACGAAAGTTGGGGACGTTATTGGGGATGGGACCCTAAAGAAACTTGGGCTTTGATTAGTATAATGGTCTATGCTTTTGTGATTCATGCCCGTTTTGTTCCAGCATTAAGAGGGAAATGGATTTTTAATTTGATGAGTATTTTTGCTTTTATATCTATATTATTCACCTATTTTGGAGTAAATTTCCACTTGGTAGGTTTGCATTCTTACGCCAGTGGCGAAGCGCATTCGTTAAATTGGATATGGTATTCTCTAGGAACGATTTCATTATTTGGAATTATTACCTATCCAAAATATAGAAAGTATTACAGGAAAACTGCTAAAAAATAGTTCTTTTCAACCAAGCAAAAAAGCTTCCTATTATAAGTACAATGGGAAGCTTTTTTTGTAAAATATATGTCTTAAATGAATATTTTTTAATGGCATTCCGATTAAAATTATAAAATATTTAGGAATTGTTTTAGCTATTGCAATCTCATTTTAATTACTTTTATCTCAAAAAATCATACCAATGAAAAATCTATTAATGTATTCCTTAGGTCTGTTTCTCATCTGGAGTTGTCAGGGACAAAACAAACCAACAAAAGACAATGTAGTTATGGAAAAACAAAACATTTATCAGTTTAAAGTCGAAGATTTATCAGGAAAAACATTTGATTTTGCCACTCTAAAAGGCAAGAAAGTAATGATTGTCAATACCGCTTCTAAATGTGGATTAACACCACAATACAAAGAATTAGAAGCTTTGTACAAAGAATATGCTTCAAAAGGGTTTGTAATTATTGGTTTTCCAGCCAATAATTTTGCTGGTCAAGAACCTGGAACCAACGAAGAAATTGCTACTTTTTGTCAACTGAATTACGGAGTTACTTTCCCAATGATGGACAAAGTTTCTGTTAAAGGAAATGATATGTGTTCTGTTTACCAATTTTTGACCCAAAAATCCAAAAATGGTTTGCAAGACAGCGAAGTAAGTTGGAATTTTCAAAAATATCTTTTGAACGAAAAAGGAGAATTGGTAAAAATAATTGCGCCAAGAACTTTGCCTAATGATCCAGAAATCTTAAATTGGATTAAGGGATAATAGTATTGTCAACGTTTTTTTTAACAGATGACTAGTCCTAAATAATCGATACAGATTATTAGACAAATTTAAATAAATTAAACAGCATCAAAAACGTTTTTGGTGCTGTTTTTAGTTTTATAGGTTTTCATTAATATTTTATTTTGTTCG
>NZ_PQVG01000016.1 GCF_002920895.1 Flavobacterium alvei | reverse complement strand
TTGAACAATTTGTAATTTAAAAGACATTGTGTAGTCCTTTTGGGTGCGCTTTACATAGCGGCTTTCTTGGGCGTTTTCCATAACGATGAATTTTGTGTATCGTTATTTCAGGACAAGACAGTACATTTCAATCAAACCTTCTGGCAAATCCATAATGATTTTTTTATTTTCTCGATCAACTTTTACCAAGAAATGATCAATCATAGGAATTAAAATTTCTGCTCCGTCTTTGTTGAGAACTTCAAAAAGGGGTTGCGCCGTAGTGTCGTTGATGGATTGAATTTCTCCAACATATCCCAGACGTTTGTCTTCTACTTCAAAACCAATTACTTCGTGAAAATAGAATTTGTTGCCAGTGAGTTTAGGCAACATTTTTAGGGGAAGATATAAATCATTTCCAATTAAAGCATCGGCTTCATCTTCAGTATTTATATCTTCAAAACGAATTCTTAGGAAATCGTTTTTGTGTAGCGAGCTATTTTCAATAAAAAAAGGAACCAAGTGTTTGTTGCATTCAACAAACACTGATTCCAAGTTTTCGTATAACTCCGGTTCGTCTGTGTCTAAATAGGCTAGGACTTCCCCTTTGAAACTAAATTTTTTGGCTATTTTACCTAAATAGAAACAATCCTCTTTACGCATTTTAGCCTTTTAAAATTATGCTTCTGGTGTTTCTTCTGCAGCAGGAGCTTCTGTAGCTTCTTCAGCAGCAGCTTCAACTTCGGCAACTTCTTCTTCAGCAGCAGGAGTTGCAGCAGCAATAGCATCAGCTTCTGCTTGAGCAGCATCAGCTAAACGTTTTGCGTTTACAGCTTGTTCAGCTTTCAAAGCTTTGGCTTTAGCATCAGCTTGCGCTTTTGATAAACCGTCTTTTTTAGCGTCAACTTTACCAGCTTTAGCTTCTAACCAAGCAGCTAATTTTGCATCAGCTTGTTCTTGAGTCAAAGCTCCTTTACGAATACCTCCATCAAGGTGGTGTTTCAATAAGGCTCCTTTGTAAGAAAGGATTGCTTTTGCTGTGTCTGTTGGTTGAGCACCATTGTGCAACCATTTTACTGCGCTATCCAAATTCAATTCGATAGTTGCAGGGTTTGTGTTTGGATTGTAAGTACCAATTTTTTCTAGGTATTTACCATCTCTTTTTGAGCGAGCATCTGCTGCTACAACCCAGTAAAACGGTTTTTGTTTTTTACCGTGTCTTTGTAATCTAATTTTTACTGACATAATCTAATGATTAAATTTTGAGGTACTCGACCTCGATTAATTAAGGGTGCAAAGATAAAAATTAATTAACAATGGGCAATTAATAACTAATAATTATTTCAAATATTTGAAAGACACTATTTTAGGCTATTTTCCTGATGTAATTCACTTTTTTGATCAAAATAATTTACTTTTGTCAAGACAAACTTCTCGATTATGAAAAAACAGTTTTTATATCTATTCCTATTAATTGCTTTTATTTCTTGTACTACGGATGTAAAGTTCAACAATCCCGCTTTCGAAGGGCAGAAAGACAATGTGTTTTGGCGCGCCATTGATGCAAAAGCCTCAGTTGATGCAAATGGTGCTTTGACAATTATTGGCTACACGAGAAATGAAAAATTGACTTTAATTACAGATTCTAAAAGCCCTGACACCTATATTTTAGGTGTAAGTGATGCAAATGCAATTACTTATATTTTGACAGGAGCTAGTGGAACAACTACTTTTTCGACAGGTATAGGAATTGGTGAAGGGCAAATTGTAATCGAAGAATATGATGCTGTAAACAATACCGTTACTGGAACATTTAAATTTAATGCTGAAAATATTTATAACAATCCATTGGCAGGACCCATTTTGAATTTTCAATATGGACACTTTTATAAAATTCCTGTAACAACAGAATTTATTAATTAAGGACAAAACGTTAAAAATCTCTTGTAATCAAGATATTTGAAGCTTTATTTTGAATATTCATCACATATAAATCACAAATAACCTAATGTGTAGTGGATTAGAAGAAAATAAGACTACATTTGTCACAATTATACTAAATAAGTACATATGAATATTTTTGTTGGAAGTCTTCCGTTCAGTATTGAGGAAGCAGATTTAAGAGAGTCTTTCGAGGCTTACGGTGCAGTTGATTCTGTAAAAATTATTACTGATAAATTTACTGGAAGAAGTAAAGGATTCGGTTTTGTTGAAATGCCAAGTGATGAAGAAGCTCAAAAAGCAATAGACGAGTTAAACGGAGCGACTGTTCAAGGTCGTACTATTGTGGTAAATAAATCAGAGCCAAAACCAGAAGGCGAAAGAAGAAGTTTTAACAACAACCGTGGTGGAGATTCACGCGGAGGTTACGGGAACAACCGTGGTGGTGGAGACAGAGGAGGAAGATATTAATATTTTCTCTATTCTATAAAAAAAGGTGTCAATGAAAATTGACACCTTTTTTGTTGTATTTTATATTTATTATGACGTAGAGACGTTACACTGCAACGTCTCTACGCATAATAATTATATTAGATATTAGCAGCTAACCAATCTCCAACTTCTTTGGTTCCGTATGCTTTTCCGCCATCGGCTAAATCTTCTGTAACGATTCCAGCTTCTAAAGCTTTGTTTACAGCGTCTCTCATTGCTTTTCCTTCTTCCATCAATCCGAAGTTTTCAAACATCATGGCAGCAGATAAAACTGTAGCCATTGGGTTAGCAATATTCAAACCAGTTGCTTGTGGATATGATCCGTGGATTGGCTCAAACAATGAAACTTTAGCTCCCATAGAGGCAGAAGGCATTAACCCCATTGATCCTGAAATCACAGAAGCTTCATCAGTTAAGATATCTCCGAACAAGTTTTCTGTAATCAATACGTCATAAGAGTTTGGCCATTGTACTAAACGCATGGCGACAGCATCAACAAACTCGTAAGAAACAGTAACTTCTGGATAGTCTTTTTCCATGGCTTGAACTGTTTCTCTCCACAAACGAGACGTTTCCATAACGTTTGCTTTATCTACACAACACAATTTTTTAGAACGTGTCATAGCTAATTCAAAACCTTTTTTGGCCAAACGTTGTACCTCTTCTCTTGTGTAAACACAGTTGTCGAAAGCAGTGTCTCCACCATCTTTTCTTCCTTTTTCACCAAAATAAATACCACCTGTAAGTTCTCTCAAGAAAACTAAGTCAGTTCCTTCAATACGTTCTCTTTTTAGTGGAGATTTGTCTAATAAAGAAGGAAATGTAAAGGTAGGACGTACATTAGCAAACAATCCTAATTTTTTACGCATCAACAACAATCCTTGCTCTGGTCTTACGGGTGCTGATGGATCATTATCGTATTTTGGGTGACCAATAGCTCCGAAAAGAACAGCGTCAGCATTTACACATATTTCGTGAGTTTCATCAGGATAAGGAACTCCTACAGCATCAATCGCGCAAGCTCCTGTTAATGCAGGTATCCAATTGATTTCGTGATTGAATTTTTTAGCAATAGCGTCAGAAACTTTTACAGCTTCATTTATTACTTCTGGTCCGATTCCGTCTCCAGCTAAAAGGGCAATGTTAAATTTCATTATAAATTATTTTTATTTAAAGATTGAATTATTTAAAGATATAAAGATTGGAGTTTTAATTTTTCAATCTTTAAATCATTTCATTTTTTAATTAGAAATTACATTCAGCATTTTTTGAGTTGCTTTGATAGCCGCAACAGTTTGATCTGAATCTAATCCTCTAGTTTTGAATTCTTTTTTTCCATTAGTCCAAGTGATGATAGTTTCACAAAGTGCATCCGAACTACTTCCTGGTGGAATTCGAACAGCATAATCAATCAGTTTAGGCAGCATCAACTTTTTGCTTTTGTATATTCTTGTCAAAGCATTCATGAAAGCATCAAATTGACCGTCGCCTTGAGCGTGTTCTTCAATAATTTCGCCGTCAATTTTCAAACAAAGTGTTGTTGATGGTCTGGTTCCTTTAGAATGAACTAAAACATAAGATTCAATAACAATTTTGTCTTCATAGGCTTGACTGTCCAATACGTCAGAAATGATATAAGGCAAGTCTTCTTTGGTTACTGTTTCTTTTTTGTCACCCAATTCGATGATGCGTTGCGTAACCAATTTCAAATCTTCTTGATTGAGTTGTAGTCCTAATTCTTGCAGATTTTTTTCGATATTGGCTTTGCCTGATGTTTTTCCTAAAGCATATTTTCGTTTTCTTCCAAAACGTTCTGGAAGCAAATTGTTGAAATACAAATTATTTTTGTTGTCTCCATCGGCGTGGATTCCTGCTGTTTGGGTAAACACATTATCGCCTACAATAGGTTTGTTGGCTGGAATTCTATAGCCTGTAAAAGTCTCTACTAATTTACTTACCGAATACAAAGACGATTCTTTGATGTTGATTTTCACCTCAGGCATAAAATCGTTAATCACGGCAACAGTGCTTTCGAGTGGTGCATTTCCAGCACGTTCTCCCATTCCGTTTACCGTAACGTGCAATCCTGATATACCCGCTTTTATAGCTTCCATGACATTCGAAACACTTAAATCATAGTCATTATGTGCGTGGAAATCAAAATGAATATTGGGGTATTTTGATGTGATTTTAGAAATAAATTCAAAAGTATCCGAAGGAATCAAAACGCCTAAAGTGTCAGGCAGCAAGATTCTTTTTACGGGTTGTGTCACCAAAAAATCTAAATATTGAAAAACATAATCTGGAGAATTTCGCATCCCATTACTCCAATCTTCCAAATAGACATTGGTTGCAATTCCGTTTTCATTGGCCAACGCAATAGCTTGTGCAATTTCTGAGAAATGCTGTTCAGGTGTTTTTTTTAATTGATGAGTCAAATGGTTTAGTGAACCTTTGGTCAAAAGATTTTGAACTTTGGCTCCTGTTTTTTTCATCCATTCGATAGAAAGTCCACCATCGACGAAAGTCAAAACTTCAATACGATTGCTATATCCTTTTGCTGATGCCCAAGACATGATGCCTTTTACACCTTGAAATTCTCCTTCGCTCACGCGTGCAGAAGCAATTTCGATTCTATCAATATTTAATTCTTCTAATAATAATTGTGCAATGGTTAATTTTTCTGCAGCAGAAAAAGATACTCCCGAGGTTTGTTCACCATCGCGGAGCGTCGTGTCCATTATTTCAATTTTTCTTTTTTTCATTTTAAATTTGAGGCTAAAGCAATCTGATATGAAAACCCGTTTTATTTATTTCGCAACAAGACCCATGAGGTTTTAAAAACGTCATAGGTCTGGCTGAATCTTTTTTATTAGTAAGGAAGCTTGTCAGCAAATGCTGTAATCTCTCCTTTAATGTTTTGTAAATAATCAATGTCATCAAAGCCGTTGATCATATTGTTCTTTTTGTATCCGTTGATATCAAAAGATTCTTTTTGTCCAGTAGCCAATAAAGTAATGGTTTGCTCTGGCAAATTGATTTCCAATTGCGTGTTTGGATCCGCTTCGATGGCTTTGAAAATAGTTTCTGAAAATTCAGGACTCACTTGTACTGGCAAAACACCAATATTCAAGCAATTTCCTTTGAAGATATCTGCAAAGAAAGAAGAAACTACAGCACGGAATCCGTAATCGTAAACCGCCCAAGCAGCGTGCTCACGAGACGAACCTGAACCAAAGTTTTTTCCTCCAACAAGGATTTTTCCGCTATAAGTTTTGTTGTTCAATACGAAATCGGCTTTTGGAGTATCATCTCCGTTGTATCTCCAGTCTCTGAAAAGATTGTCTCCAAAACCTTCACGTTTTGTAGCTTTCAAGAAACGAGCTGGAATGATTTGATCGGTATCTACGTTTTCTATTGGTAGTGGCACTGCACTACTGGTAAGGATATTAAATTTATCGTATGCCATTGTAATTTTAGATTTTAGATTTTAGAATTCAGATTTTCCTTTGGGAGAAATAAATCATAAATAGTTAAAATCTTTTTATTTTTAATTCTTTTTTGAAATTGTTATTGTCATTGAAATTGACATTCAACTACATCAATTCTCTTGGATCTGTCAATTTTCCGGTAACTGCTGCCGCTGCTGCCATAATTGGAGAAGCTAGCATCGTTCTTGAACCCGGACCTTGACGCCCTTCGAAGTTTCTGTTTGATGTACTTACTGCATATTTTCCGGCAGGAACTTTATCATCGTTCATTGCCAAACAAGCTGAACAACCTGGCTGACGCAACACGAAACCTGCTTCAGTAAGGATATCTAAAATTCCTTCTTCTTTGATTTGTGCTTCAACAACGTGTGAACCTGGAACTAACCAAGCTGTTACATTGTCTGCTTTTTTACGACCTTTTACAATTTCAGCAAAAGCTCTAAAATCTTCAATACGTCCGTTTGTACAACTTCCTAAGAAAACGAAATCAATTGGTTTTCCAATCATCACATCATCTTCGTTGAAGCCCATATAAGCCAAAGATTTTTTGTAAGTTTCCTCGCCACCTTCAACTTGGTCGGCACTTGGAATATGTTTTGAGATACCAATTCCCATTCCAGGATTCGTACCATAAGTAATCATTGGTTCGATATCTGCAGCATCGATATTCAATTCAGCATCGAAAACGGCATCAGCATCGGTTTTTAAAGTTTTCCAATATTCAACCGCTTTTGTCCAAGCTTCTCCTTTTGGAGCATATAAACGTCCTTCCAAGAAATCGAAAGTTTTTTGGTCAGGAGCAATCATACCACCACGAGCACCCATTTCGATAGAAAGGTTACAAACCGTCATACGACCTTCCATAGACATTTCTTCGAAAACATTTCCGGCATATTCAGCAAAATATCCTGTTCCTCCAGAAGTGGTTAATTTTGAAATGATGTACAAAGCTACATCTTTTGGGCCAACACCTTTGCTCAAAGTTCCGTTTACGTTGATACGCATTTTCTTTGGTTTAGGCTGCATAATACATTGAGTAGCCATAACCATTTCCACTTCAGATGTTCCGATACCAAAAGCAATCGCTCCAAAAGCACCGTGAGTAGAAGTGTGTGAATCGCCACAAACAATAGTGGCACCTGGCAAAGTAATTCCGTTTTCAGGCCCTACTACGTGAACGATACCATTTTTTTGGTGTCCTAATCCCCAGTGAGAAATACCGTATTCATTGGCGTTATCTTCTAATGCTTTTAGCTGATTTGCAGATAAAGCATCCTGAACAGGCAAATGTTGGTTTATAGTTGGTGTGTTGTGGTCGGCAGTGGCAAAAGTACGCTCGGGATACAAAACCTTTACTCCTCTTCCTTTTAAACCAAGAAAAGCAACAGGACTAGTAACTTCGTGAATGAAATGACGGTCAATAAAAAATACGTCTGGTCCATCTTCAATTTTTCGTACTACGTGCGAATCCCATACTTTGTCAAATAATGTCTTACTCATTTTAAATATTTTTTTAGTGTATTTCTCTTTTTAAAATTTCGGCAATTAACCCAAATTAAAATAGTGGAGCAAATTTATAAAAAGAATTGCTTGTGTCAATCCTACTATTTGTTTATATACGATACCCAAAGTTGATTTTATAACTACTTACTACTTCTGATATAGAAAATCGTTTTTAAATCGTATTTTAAATTGACTTTAATTCACTTTTTGAACTTGTTTTAATCAACTAATGATGATTTTTAATTTTTTGCAAAATTACAGCTATTTTAGCATTAAAAAGCAGATTTATATCTATAAAATGTAACAAAACGAATAAAAATAGTAATAATTTTTAAAGTTTTGCCTTTCTGTTTATTGCAAAATAAAATACATTTTTTGCTTTTTGGCTGCTGAAATTAGAATTATTAAGTCGTATTTAAAAGCAATTTTTTTTATAAAATATTACGACAACCAAGAAATGGAATTTTGAGTTTTTTTGTGAATTTTGGAATAAATAATTTGCAGAAATGGTTTAAAGAAAACAATTCTATTTTTGATTTTAAAGGAATTTATTGTTGATAACTTACATGCTTTTTTCGTCTAAAAAATTCTAAATTTGAAAATTGCTAAATCTAATTTCAAGCAATTGCAAACCCTACAAAAACAATTATGTACTTAATATTCGATACCGAAACCACAGGTTTACCCAAGCGTTGGGGCGCTCCCATTTCCGACACGGACAACTGGCCAAGATGTATTCAAATTGCTTGGCAGCTCCACGACGAGATGGGAAAACTCATCGAGCATCAGGATTATTTGGTCAAACCAGAAGGGTTCAATATTCCGTATGATGCCGAGAGAATCCACGGTATTTCCACTGAATTGGCGCAAGCCGAAGGAATTCTGCTGGCCGAAGTTTTGGAGAAACTCAACATAGCTTTAGGTAAAGCTAAATTTATTGTGGGTCAGAATCTAGGTTTTGATATCAATATTATGGGATGCGAATTTTACAGAATGGGAGTCGATTCTCCAATGAGTTCGATGCCGGTTTTAGATACTTGTACTGAAGTTACTGCCTCTTTATTGAAATTACCCGGAGGTCGTGGCGGTAAGTTCAAATTACCTACACTTACCGAATTACACCAATACCTTTTCAATAAACCTTTTGCGGAAGCGCACAACGCCACTGCCGATGTTGAGGCAACCACGCGTTGTTTTTTCGAATTGATTCGTACCGGAGTTTTCACTAAACAAGAACTCGAAGTCGAGCAGGAATATTTCGAGGATTTTCAACTCAAAAACCCTAAAGAAATTCAACTCATCGGATTGCAGCACATCAATTTAAAGGAAGCATCCGATAAAATTCGTCAGAAATTAGGCGGTCAGCAAACAGCAACCATTTCTAAACAAGAACTTTCAGAGAATAAAGAAACTTTAGTCGATGCTCAATTCGTGCATTTGCACAATCATACTCAGTTTTCGGTTTTGCAATCCACAATTAGTATTCCAGCCTTGGTTAAAGCAGCTGCACATCAAAAAATGCCTGCTGTGGCGATGACGGATCATGCCAATTTGATGGGAGCATTTCACTTTGTTCGTGACATTTTATACCACAACAAAGCGGCTGAAACCAAAAACAAAGAAGCCATTGAAAAAGGCGAAGAACCAACCGAGGTTCCGATGAAACCTATTGTGGGTTGCGAATTTTTTGTTTGTGAAGACCACAAAAATAAGTCGGTAAAAGACAATGGATATCAAATTGTGTTGCTGGCAAAGAACAAAAAAGGCTATCATAATTTGGCCAAAATGTCTTCTATTGCACACACTGAAGGGTTTTATTATGTACCAAGAATAGACCGAAAAATTATTCAGCAGTATAAAGAAGATATTATTGTTTTATCGGGAAATCTCTATGGGGAGATTCCGAGTAAGATTTTAAATCTGGGCGAAAATCAAGCCGAAGAAGCTTTGCTTTGGTGGAAAAATGAATTTAAAGACGATTTTTATATTGAAGTGATGCGTCACAATCAAGAAGATGAAAACCGTGTAAACGAGGGCTTGATTGCCTTGGCAAGAAAGCACGAGGTCAAAATTGTGGCGACCAATAATACTTTTTATATTGATAAAGACAATGCCAATGCGCACGACATTTTATTGTGTGTAAAAGAAGGAGAGAAGCAAACTACCCCAATTGGTCGGGGTCGAGGCTATCGTTTTGGATTGCCCAATCAGGAATATTATTTCAAGTCGGGCGATGAAATGAAGCAATTGTTCAATAATTTGCCTGAAGCTATTTTGAACATTGCAGAGATTGTAGATAAGATAGAAATTTATAATTTGGCTCGTGAAGTTTTGCTTCCAAAGTTTGAAATTCCAGCCGAGTTTGTCGATCCAGAAGACGCTGTTGATGGAGGAGTTCGAGGAGAAAATGCCTATTTAAACTATCTCACTTTTGAAGGAGCTAAGAATCGATACAAGGAAATTACTCCTGAAATTCAAGAAAGATTAGATTTCGAATTGCTTACAATAAAAAATTCAGGATATCCAGGATACTTTTTGATTGTGCAGGATTTCATTGCCGAAGCTCGAAAAATGGGGGTTTCTGTTGGACCTGGAAGGGGTTCTGCGGCAGGTTCGGTGGTGGCTTATTGTTTGAAAATCACCAATATCGACCCCTTGATGTACAACCTGCTTTTTGAGCGTTTCCTGAATCCTGATAGGGTTTCGCTTCCCGATATTGATATTGATTTTGATGACGAAGGCCGCAGTAGCGTAATGGATTATGTGATTCGAAAGTACGGACAGAAACAAGTAGCTCAAATTATCACCTACGGAAAAATGGCAACCAAATCGGCTATTCGTGATACTGCTCGTGTATTGGATTTGCCGTTATTCGAAGCCGATAAAATTGCTAAATTAATTCCAGGAATGATGCCTTCTAAATGGAATTTAGCTCGGTTTTTGAGTGAAAAAGAAGATTTAATCAAAAAGACCGTTCGTCCTGAAGAATTCGAAAAAATAAAAGAATTAATTGTTTTAGCCAATGAAGAAGATTTGGGTGGAGAAACCATTCAACAAGCCAAAGTTTTAGAAGGAAATCTGAGAAATACTGGTATTCACGCTTGTGGTGTGATTATTACGCCAAGTGATATTACCGATTTTGTTCCTGTTTCAACGGCCAAAGATTCGGAATTGTTTGTCACTCAATTCGACAACTCGGTCGTGGAAAGTGCGGGTTTGTTGAAGATGGACTTCTTGGGTTTGAAAACCCTAACTTTAATAAAAGACACCGTTAAATTAGTAAAATACCGAAGCGGAATCGAACTCAATCCCGACGAATTTCCTATTGATGATGTCAAAACGTATGAACTTTTTCAACGAGGAGAAACGGTTGGTATTTTTCAATATGAAAGCCCCGGAATGCAAAAATATATGAAGGAATTAAAGCCTACGGTTTTTCCTGATTTGATTGCCATGAATGCCTTGTATCGTCCAGGACCAATTGCTTATATCCCGAGTTTTATTAAACGTAAAAACGGAGAAGAACCTATTGTGTATGACTTGGATGACTGCGAAGAATTACTAAAAGACACCTACGGAATTACCGTTTATCAAGAGCAAGTAATGCTTTTGTCCCAAAAACTGGCGGATTTCTCCAAAGGTGATGCCGACGTTTTGCGTAAAGCGATGGGGAAAAAGATGATTGATGTTTTGGCCAAAATGGAACCTAAATTCATTTCGCAAGCCATGGCAAAAGGTCATGCCAAAGATAAATTAGAAAAAATTTGGAACGACTGGAAAGCTTTTGCCGAATATGCTTTCAACAAATCGCATTCTACTTGTTATGCTTGGATTGCCTACCAAACGGCCTATTTGAAAGCCAATTATCCAGCCGAATATATGGCAGCGGTTTTGTCCAATAATATGAGCGATATCAAGCAAGTTTCTTTTTTTATGGAAGAATGTAAGCGAATGGGATTGAAAGTTTTGGGGCCAGACGTGAACGAATCGTTTTATAAATTTACAGTTAATGATGATTATGCGGTTCGTTTTGGGATGGGAGCCATAAAAGGAGTGGGTTCTGGAGCGGTTGCAACCATTGTCGAAAACAGAAAAACAGGAAAGTACAAATCGATTTTTGATTTGACCAAACGCATTGATTTGCGGGCTGCCAACAAAAAAGCTTTAGAAAACTTGGCCTTAGCGGGTGGTTTCGATTCGTTTGGAAACACAACAAGAGCGCAATATTTTCATGATGATGGCGACGGAATTACTTTTTACGAAAAAGCCATTCGTTATGGAGCAAAATTCCAGGAAAACGAAAATTCATCGCAGGTAAGTTTGTTTGGCGAAACAAGCGATGTTCAAATTGCAGAACCTGTTGTACCGCCTTGCGAGGATTGGAGTACGATGGAAAAACTTGCCAAAGAAAAAGAAGTAGTGGGCATTTATATTTCGGGACATCCGCTGGATGATTTTAGATTTGAGATGAAATATTTTTGTCCTTCAAAGCTCGAATCGCTCAAAGATTTGAGTCAATTTGTGAATAAAAGTTTAACTTTTGGAGGTATTATTAGCAATGTGCAACACCGAATTGCCAAGAATGGTAAAGGCTGGGCGCTATTTAATCTTGAAGGATATGATGAAAGTTATGAGTTCAAAATTTTTGGCGAAGAGTATATGAAATACCGCCATTATTTGATTCCAAATAGCTTTACATTTATTAAAGTAATGGTAAAAGAAGGTTGGCCAAATAAAGAAACTGGAAAAAAAGGAGATCCAATGATTCAGTTTTTGGAATTCAAAATGTTGCAGGATGTGTTCGATAATTTTGCAAAAAAACTGTCAATTTTACTGGATATAAAAGATTTGAATCAAGACTTTATTGCCAAATTAAACGCCATTTTTCAAGCCAATAAAGGAAATAATTCGGTTGTTTTTGATGTTGTTGAGCAAGAAATGGTGCAGAAGCCAATAGAAATTGTTCCTGAAACGATAAAGTTGGAATCGAAGACTGATATTCCCTTATTTGATGATGAAATTCCAGATGAAACTGTCATTTTTTCAGATGAGTTCTCGGAAGATGATGAATTGATTATGGAAGAATCTATTGCTGAATCCGCTTCTAGCCTAGAAACGAAAGTAGTTACACGATTATCAATGCCTAGCCGAAAATTGAAAATCAAGATTTCGAATGAACTTTTGGTAGAATTAGAAAACTTGCAGATTAACTTTAAGTTGAATTAATTTTTAGTACTATATTTTTTTAGTGATTACCCAAAAAATAAACATTATTCCATCACAATCAATTTTTGATAATGATGAAATAATGTTTTTTATAACTAGTAATGTTTATTTTTTGATAATAAACGTACTTCTTCTATTCAATTGATGCTGGGCTTCAGAACACTTTATACCATCTGAGCAATTGTTTGTTAATTGTGATTCACCATAACCTTTTGTGGTCAATCTGTTTTTATCAATTCCTTGTTTAACCAAATATTGCAAGATTGAATTGGATCTTTTTTGCGACAATTGCTGGTTATAGCGTTTAGCCTCACGACTATCAGTATGCGAACCAATTTCTATATTCACGGTTGGGTATTTTTTCAAAATAGCTACCACTTTATCCAATTCTACTTTGGCATCTTTTCGGATGTTCCATTTGTCTATATTAAAATAAACAATATTCGATAATTTATCCAAAACCATTTGTTCTAAAACTGGTTCTTTTTTCATTTTAATTTGGGTAGTTACATCTTCTTCAGAAACAGTTTGAACTATTTGATTGGGCAAGTAACTATTAACTTGGACTTGAATTTGATAAGTCGCATTATTGGACACCTTTCCAAAATCAAAATAACCGTTCGAATCAGCAGTAGTGCTGGCAACAATATTTTTATTTTCATCCAATAAAATTATTTTTCCACCAGATATTGATTCTCCAGATATTTCGTCCAGAAGGGTTCCTTTTAAATTGATTTTTAGATTATCTGGTAAGAATTTAGCCGTAATGCCATAAATATCATCGTTCCCTGTACCATTGGGACGATTGCTCGTAAAATAGGACTGAGTGTTGGACGGGTCTATCTTTAAATCAAAATCATCAAAAGCCGAATTGATTGCTTTACCTAAGTTTCTAACTGTCGCATTTGGTTGTGATAAATCGACTGCAAATAAGTCCAAACCTCCTAATCCAGGATGACCGTCAGATGCAAAAATTAAAATATTCTCTTTAGTAATAAACGGATAGGTTTCTCTGCCTTCAGTATTTATAGATTTACTTAAATGTTCTATTTTACCTAAAGTTCCGTCGCCATTTAAAGCCACTTTAAACAAATCGGATTGCCCATAAGAACCTTGCATATCTGATGCAAAATACAAATATTTCCCGTCAGGACTCAATGCGGGGTGGGCTACTCGTATCGAATCATTAGTAGTTAGAGGCAATATTGATTTGCTTTGCCAATTACCATTTTCTTTAACAGCTTTGTATATTTTAAAGCCGCCATTAACTAATTCTTTTTTCGAATTGGTTTGCATTTGATTCTGACTGTAATACATCGTTTTACCGTCATTTGTGAACACTGGTGTTGCTTCGTGATAAGGCGAATAACTAGCTTTCGAAAACAAAGTAGGCTTAGTGAATTGTCCATTACTTCCTTTGGTAGTAGTGTACAAATTGGTGTAATATTCCTGTGTCCTTAAGTTGATTGTGTTTCTTTGATTGCTTGGTCTAGCGCTAGCAAAAACTAAGGTGTCACTAGATTTTATGGAAACTCCATAATCTGAAGCTTTAGTATTAAATGGCATAAGTTGCAAAGCTTCAAATTGAAATAGCGGTTTTGTATTGGTGCTATTTTTAGTTAATAGTTGCGTGCGAATTTCATTTGGACGTAATGCTTTGAATTTTTCAAATTCTGCTTTGGATTGCTCCAATTGTCCTATAGATTTCAGTGTTTGTGCATAACGGTAATGATATTCACTACTGATGGCATTTGAAGGATTTTCAAACAACTTGGCATACCATTCGTTGGCCTTTACATAATCGGCATTAAAGTAATAGGCATCAGCTATTTTTTGTAAAATTTCGGGATTGGTTTCCCCTTTTTTTACAAGGTTTTCGTAAAGTTTTGTGGATTCAACATAAAACTCTTTCTCAAATTTTTTATCTGCTTTGGTTCTTGCCTTTTCTTGAGCGAAAATCAACAATGGAAAAATAAAGGCTAGTAGTATTATTTTTTTCATAATGGGTAACTTATTAAAAGAATCTTGGGGTTTCTACTTTTCTTTGTTTCAAGAAATTATATTGCAAGAAAATCTCGTGGGAACCGGTATTAAAATTAGACAGTCGAGTTGTTTCTCTATCGTATCCGTATCCAATGAATAAATTATCACTTACTTGAAACCCGGCCATTGCGCTTAAAGCTGCACTCACACGGTAGGCTACTCCAAAAGTAAATTTTTCAGCATATAAAAAATTAGCTGTCATATCCAATTGAAAAGGTATTCCAGAAGCCATTTTAGCTATAATAGCGGGTTTAAATTTTAAGTTATAGCTCAAATCATATACTTTTCCTGCTGTTAAGTAAATATGTTGGCGTTGGTTTAGTTCTGATGTGGCTATTTCATTATATCTTTTAGTACTCAACAACATTGGGATAGATAACCCAACATAAGTTTTGCGGTTATAGTAAAACAATCCTGCTCCCAAATTCGGGGAAAATTGATTAATTACATTATTCGACAATACGGTTTCACCAGGAATGTATTGATTTAAACGTGAATAATCATTGTTTAATAAATTGGCTGATGCTTTCAAACCAAATGCCAAACGGTAATCATTATCAAAATACAAAGTATAGGACAAGTCGGCTGATATTTGGGTCTCATCTGAAATTCCTATTCTGTCGTTCAAAACAGATACACCATATCCTAAATTACTGTTTTCTATAGCTTTATGTATCGAAATATTAGCTGTTTTTGGAGCGCCTTCTATTCCAATCCATTGGGCACGATAAAGTCCAAAAAATGTGGTACCTTCTGTCGACCCTGCATAAGCGGGATTGATTAATATTGGATTTAACATATACTGGGTATATTGGGGTTCTTGTTGCCCATACATTGACACTACTATTGAAAAGAAAATCGTAGCGAGAAATAATTTTTTCATCTTTCTATTCGTTTTTTTAAGAGACTAGTCTAATAATCCCTTTTTGTTTTTATTTATTTAAATCCAAAAATCCTGAACGTTCTTTTGTTTCTCCTTTTCCATTTATATATCGTAATATGTAGAAGTATGTTCCTATCGGTAATTCTTTTGATTTATCAATCGTTAAACGTCCTTCAGAAATCCCTTTAAAGAATCTATTTTCTTGACCATATCCATCGGCTTCATATACTAGAATTCCCCATCTGTTGAAAATAGTCAATGTATTATTAGGGTATTTCTCAATTCCCCGAATAATAAATACATCATTATCGCCATTGCCGTTTGGTGTTACCGCATTGAAAATTTCTAAATCATCTTCAGCTGATAGATTTGCATTATTTAATTCTAAATAATCTGCAACCCCATTGCCATCTGCATCTGCTGGTTTAGTTGGGTTATCACCCAATTCATCGGCATTAGTCAGTCCATCTTTATCACAGTCTCCTGCTAAGAAATCACTAGAGAAAGGACCTGTTACATGAATTGGATTAGAACTACATGGGTTTAAAGCGTTAGTACCATCTGCTTTTTCAGTTCCATCTTTTACTNGAGTTAAAGTTTGGCTTGCTAAAACAAATTTACAAGGGTCTTTTGGATCGGTACCATCTGATTTTTCTTTTCCATCGGTTACGCCATCTCCATCAGTGTCTGGGTTCAATGGATTAGTGCCATCAAGCTTTTCTTGTGCATTAGTCACTCCATCTCCATCACAATCGGCTGAATTCCAAGCAGAACTTGGAGTTAAAGTTTGGCTTGCTAAAATAAATTTACAAGGGTCTTTTGGATCGGTACCATCTGATTTTTCTTTAGCATTGGTTACTCCATCTCCATCACAATCGGCAGTATTCCAAGCAGAACTTGGAGTTAAAGTTTGGCTTGCTAAAATAAATTTACAAGGGTCTTTTGGATCGGTACCATCTGATTTTTCTTTTCCATCGGTTACGCCATCTCCATCAGTGTCTGGGTTCAATGGATTA
>NZ_PQVG01000015.1 GCF_002920895.1 Flavobacterium alvei | reverse complement strand
GAACAAAATAAAATATTAATGAAAACCTATAAAACTAAAAACAGCACCAAAAACGTTTTTGATGCTGTTTAATTTATTTAAATTTGTCTAATAATCTGTATCGATTATTTAGGACTAGTCAATATTTTATCCCAAAAAGATACTCAAAACATAATAAACAATTGCTGCTAATATTGCCGAAACAGGAATTGTAAGTACCCAAGCCCATAAAAGGCTTACTGTAACACCCCAACGTACAGCCGAAATTCTTTTGGTCAATCCAACTCCAATTATTGAACCTGTAATAGTGTGAGTCGTACTTACAGGAATTTTTAAATGTTCTGTAAAATATAATGTTAATGCTCCAGCAGTTTCTGCAGCAACCCCTTCAAATGAAGATACTTTGGTGATTTTGGATCCCATTGTTTTTACAATTTTCCAACCTCCACTCAAGGTGCCAGCTGCAATGGCAGAATAGCAAGCAAGAGGAATCCAAGCTGGCATAGAACCTTTTATATCTAAATCTTCATTAGGTAAAATCACATTTAACCAAGCATCCATGCTTTCTTGAGTTTGCCCTGTAGTATGAATGTAAACAGCAACGGCTGCCGCTATAATTCCCATTACTTTTTGTGAATCATTTCCTCCATGTCCCAAACTAAATGCCGCCGAAGACAATAACTGCATCTTTTTCAAAACAGAATCAGCTTTATGCAAACTCAAACTACTAAAAGTTAAAGCAAAAGTAGAAATGGATAAAATAATAAAAGCAACTAAAAACCATTTGATATTATGTGCTTCAAAAACAACACTCCATAAATGAGAATCAAAACGTGGTTTTTCGATTTTATCATAAGGAACCATTTGAAAATAGACAAATAAAACAGTTCCAACCATTAATGCAATAGTAAATAATTTTGGGAGTATTCTTTTTTTGGAAGCATTCAACAACCAAATCGAAATTAAATAGGAGGCAATCGCTCCAACAAGAGGTGCTAAAACAATAAATAGTATAATGATGATAACTCCCGAAGGCAATCCACCATCTTTTCCTGCCTTGTACCAGCTTACAATATTATACCAATGTTGAGTTCCATCGGCCGTTTCATAACCACTAAATCCGTGAACTGCAATAGCATGAGCCAGAGCAGCTCCAGCAAATCCACCTATCAAAGTGTGAGATGAACTAGATGGAATTCCTAACCACCAAGTCAATAAATTCCAGCAAATAGCCGCAATAACTCCAGCAAGGATAACTATAAGATTGATATCCATTGTATGAGCGGTTTTAGCGACAGTATCTGCAACACCAAAACCAAAAACCCAATAGGCCAAAAAGTTAAAAAAAGCAGCCCAAAGTACGGCTTGAAAAGGAGTCAAAACTTTGGTTGCAACAACAGTAGCAATAGCATTGGCAGCATCATGAAAACCATTGATGTAATCAAAAATCAAAGCCAATACGATAATAACTATGAGTAGAGTAAATTCCATATTTTTAATTGAAAATTTGGAAATCAAACAATTGAATGGGGTTCAATTCTAAAAAAAAACCTTTACAACTGTTTAATTTTTTTAAATTGGTTACGAATGTTTTACAGATATAGATTCTAAAACACTAGCGACACCTTTACATTTATCAGTTGCAGTTTCTAAAACCGATAATACTTCTTTGTATTTGATAATGTTTTTAGCATCGGTTTCGTTTTCAAAAAGATCGGCAACCGCTTTGTCATAAACGCTGTCTGATTTAGCTTCCAATTTGCTAATTCTAGAACAAGCGTCCGTGATTTTTTTCATTTTTTTCAAATCTCTCAATTCCTTCACAGCACTATCAATATTCTGACAAGCTTCAAGATTAATTTCGGTCAATTTTCGAATAGATTTGGTAATCTTACCTACTTGATACAATCTCATTCTACTCGAAGCCCCGTGAAGGTTATCAGCAACCCTATCTATCGAAGTAATCAAAGAGTGAATGTCCTCTCTGTCGAATGGTGTGATGAAATTTCTACTCAATTCCAAGTTGGTCAAGCGGGTAATGTCCTCACCTTTTTGCTCTAATTCATCTATTTTTAAAAAAAGTTCGTCTCTCTCTTTCAATGGAAGATTTACGGCTTCGTGCAAAATTGAAGCTAATTGTACCAGATTTGCTGAAGCTTCCTCAAAAAGAGGAAAGAATTTTTTGTCTTTTGGAACCAAAAACTGAAAAATACTATTTATTGACATTTTAATAATGTTTAATTAATTTAGAGGACAAAATTACTTCTTTATTTTATGCTAATGTTAAGTAATTGTTAACAATTTTATTCTACTTGAAAACTATTCAAGAAACCCAAAGTTTTGTCAATATCATAGTGAAAAATCCGGTCTTCTTTTACGAAAGGCACTACCATTCGATAGGATTTTAAAAACTTCTCAATAAAATCACTTGATACTAAAGGCCTTCTAAATTCAATGGCTTGCGAAGCATTCATCAATTCAATAGAAAGAATTCGCTCCAAATTTTCCATTACTCGCAAGGCTTTGGTAGCGGCATTGGCACCCATACTCACGTGATCCTCCTGACCATTGCTCGACACAATACTATCAACACTTGCTGGTGTAGCCAATTGCTTATTTTGGCTGGCGATACTCGCTGCAGTGTATTGCGGAATCATTAAACCCGAATTTAAACCTGGATTATCAACCAAAAATGCAGGAAGATTACGCAAACCCGATATCAATTGAAAAGTTCTTCGTTCAGAAATACTTCCCAATTCAGCCAAAGCTATTGCTATAAAGTCTAAAGCTAAAGCCAAAGGTTGTCCGTGAAAATTTCCACCCGAAATAATTTCGTCAGTATCTATAAATATATTAGGATTATCGGTAACCGAGTTGATTTCGGTCTTAAAAACATTTTTTACATAATCAATCGCATCCTTCGAAGCACCGTGAACTTGCGGAATACATCGAAAAGAATACGGATCCTGAACATGTTTTTTCACTTGGCTAATGATTTTACTTCCTTTCAAAAATTGGGTCACCCGATTCGCAGTCACAATTTGCCCTTTATGCGGTCGTATCGAATGAATTAATTCGTGAAAAGGTTCTATTCTTCCGTCAAATCCTTCCAAAGAAATAGTACCAATCAAATCTGCCAAATACGAAAATTGGCAAGCTTTCATCAAAATATGTACGCCATAAGCACTCATAAATTGAGTTCCGTTCAACAAAGCCAACCCTTCTTTAGATTGCAATACAATAGGTTTCCAATTGAAATGCTTTAAAACTTCACTCGAATGTACTTTTTTGCCTTCAAAAAAAACTTCGCCTTCTCCCAATAACGGCAAAGACAAATGAGCCAAAGGAGCTAAATCACCCGAAGCGCCAAGCGAACCTTGAGTATAAACTATGGGTAAAACATCATTATTATAGAAATCGACCAATCGCTCCACTGTTTGCAACTGAATTCCCGAATGCCCATAACTCAAGGATTGAATTTTGAGCAACAACATCAATTTGACAATCTCTCTGGGAACTTCTTCGCCAGTTCCACAAGCATGCGATTTCACCAAATTCTCTTGTAGTTTGGATAGATTTTTATTTGAAATTTTAACATTACAAAGCGAACCAAAACCCGTATTGATACCATAAATAGGTTTCGAATTCGACCCCATCTTAGCATCCAGATAATCCCGACATTTTTGAATATTTACTTTGGCTTCATCAGATAATGCCAATAATTTTTGATTCGAAATAATCTCTTTTAAAGTTTCTAAAGAAAGTATTTCGGTACTTATATAATGTGTATTATCCATTTTGACTATATCTTTTGAAAGCTCAAAATTCTACAAACCAATATTAAAAAACAAGATATTATTGGGAATTATTTTTATATTCTTTTTTCAACCCTATGTTTATTAAAATATTCGCAAAAACTAAAGAAAAGATTTTTTTATTTTATTAAAAACAGTACTTTTGAAAAAATATTATGAAAAACAACAAAACATATCATTCTCCGATAACAACTCCTTTTAGAGTTGCTTTTGCTGTTACTTTCACCACTACTACAACTACCACTACCCTTTAGGGGTACACATTTTTACATATAATCCAGTTTACATGCTTTTTTCTAAATGAAGAGAGTTCATAGGTGTATAAAAACCATTTGCATTAAAATATAAATAAAACAAAATGAGAGTATTAAAATTTGGCGGAACTTCTGTAGCCAATGCACAAAATATAAAACTTGTATTAGATATCGTTATCAAAAAAGCAGCTCAGGAAAAATTAATTGTGGTGGTTTCTGCTTTTACCAAAGTGACCGATTTATTAGTTCTTGCTTCTCAAAAAGCCGCTTCAAATGATGAAAGTTTCAAAGAAATTGTCGCCGAAATCGAGAAAAAACATTTGGATGCCATTAAAGAATTAATTCCAGTAAGTGAACAAAGTGGTGTTCTCAGCCACATCAAAAGAATCATCAATCACCTCGAAACACTATTAGACGGATGTTTTCTTTTGGGCGAATTATCCCCAAGAACTTCCGATACGATTTTAAGTTTTGGCGAATTATTATCGTCTTATATCATCGCCGAAGCTTTCAAACAAAAAGATAAAAATAGCGGTTACAAAGACAGCCGCGAACTGATAAAAACCAACAGTAACTTTGGAAAAGCTGGCGTAAATTTTGAAATTACAAATCAATTAATCGCCGATTATTTTGCATCGAATAATTCTCAAATTGTAGTAATGCCTGGTTTTATTGCTTCGACCGAAGAAGGAATTGGAACTACATTAGGCCGTGGCGGTTCCGATTATACCGCAGCAATCTTGGCGGGAGCTCTCAACGCTTCCGAACTCGAAATCTGGACTGACGTGAATGGAATGTTTACTGCCAACCCAAGAATCGTAAAACAAGCCCAACCTATTGCTACCATTTCCTATCAAGAAGCCATGGAGCTGTCGCATTTTGGTGCCAAAGTATTGTATCCACCAACCATTCAACCAGTTTTCAAAAAAAATATCCCCATTTGGATTAAAAATACTTTCGAACCCGAAGCCGAAGGAACTTTTATTTCTAACCAAAACAATTCCAATTCTAATCCTGTTAAAGGAATTAGTCATATCGACAAAATTACTTTAATTACACTGGAAGGCTCAGGAATGATTGGGGTTGCAGGTGTTTCCAAACGATTGTTCGAAGTATTGTCGCACGAAAATATTAATATTATTTTCATTACCCAAGCTTCGTCTGAACATTCTATTTGTATTGGAATTCAAAATAACGATGCCGAAAATGCTGAGAATGCTATCAACAAAGCCTTTCAACAAGAAATTGCTCAAAGTAAAATCGATCCTTGCCTTGTCGAAAAAGACCTTTGCATTATTGCTTTGGTAGGCGAAAATATGAAAAATCACCAAGGTTTGAGCGGAAGAATGTTCAGTACTTTGGGTAAAAACAACGTCAACATCCGAGCGATTGCACAAGGAGCTTCCGAAAGAAATATTTCGGCGGTAATCAACGAAAGAGATGTGAAAAAAGCATTGAATACGCTTCACGAAAACTTCTTCGAAGAAAACACCAAACAATTGAACTTGTTCGTGATGGGCGTTGGAAACGTGGGCGAAAAATTCATCGAACAAATCAGCCAACAAAAGAAATTTCTGAAGGAAAACCTGAAAATAAATGTGAGAGTTGTAGCTGTTTCCAATTCTCGAAAAATGTACTTTGACGAAGACGGAATCCCGTTGAAAGAATGGCAATCATTATTGGAAAACGGAGAAACTGCCGACAAGGAAACTTTTATTGCCAAAGTAAAAGCCCTCAATTTGCGCAACAGTATTTTTGTGGATATCACTGCCAATCAATCGGTTTCTGAAACTTACGAGCAATACTTGAAACAAAACGTGGCCGTGGTGACTTGCAACAAAATTGCCTGTTCATCGGCTTACGACAATTATAAAAAACTAAAAAATCTTTCCCGTCAATTCAATGCGCCTTTCTTGTTTGAAACCAATGTGGGTGCGGGATTGCCAATTATCGATACCTTGAAACACTTGATTGCTTCGGGTGACAAAGTGAACAAAATCCAGGCGGTTTTGTCCGGAAGTTTGAACTTTATTTTTAATAATTTCGACGAAAATAATTCATTCCACGATGTAGTAAAAGAAGCTGGCGTACAAGGATTTACCGAACCCGATCCAAAAATCGACTTGAGCGGTGTGGACGTGGCGAGAAAAATTTTGATTCTAATCAGAGAAAGTGGTTACCAATTTGACATTGAAGACATTCAAAACAATTCTTTTCTTCCTGCGGAATGTATGGCCACGACAAACAATGAGGATTTTTTCAAATCATTAATAAAACACGCTTCCCATTTCGAGAACCTTTTGGCTGAAGCCAAAGCGAAAGACAGCCGATTAAAATTCGTTGCCACCTTCGAAAACGGAAAAGCTAAAGTGGGATTGGAATTCATCCCGAAAGATAGTCCGTTCTACAATTTGGAAGGAAAAGACAATATTGTACAATTTTTCACAGACCGATATATCGACCAACCTTTGTTGATAAAAGGTGCCGGTGCGGGTGCTGCCGTCACAGCTTCAGGGATTTTTGCCGATGTAATCCGAATTGGAAATATATAATTTAGTTGATAGTGATTAGTTGATAGCTGGCAGACAAAATCCACCATCAACCGACAACCAACAACCAACAACCAAAATTTATGAATGAAATAAAACTATTTTGTCCTGCCACCATTGCCAATCTTTCCTGCGGATTTGACGTGCTAGGATTGTGTTTGGCCACTGCGGGTGACGAAATGATTATTCGAAAATCTAACATAAAAGGCGTTCGCATCACTAAAATAGTGGGAGCCAATTTGCCGATGGAAACCGAAAACAACGTTTCTGGCGTTGCTGCTTTGGCAATGTTGGAAGAAGTAGAAACCGAATTTGGTTTCGAAATTGAAATCTACAAAAACATCAAGGCGGGAAGCGGTATCGGAAGCAGTGCAGCCAGTTCAGCCGGAGCGGTTTTTGGAATTAACGAATTATTAGGCAGACCTTTTACCCGAAAAGAATTGGTGAAATTTGCGATGCAAGGCGAAAAATTAGCTAGTGGCAATGCTCACGCTGATAATGTTGCTCCTTGTCTATTGGGCGGTTTTACCTTGGTAAGAAGTTCCAATCCTTTGGATATTATCAAAATTGACAGCCCATCGGAATTGTTTGCAACGGTGGTTCATCCTCAAATTGAATTGAAAACTTCGGATGCGCGTTCGGTATTGAAACAAACCGTTTCTCTGAAAAGCGCCATCACCCAATGGGGAAATGTAGGCGGATTAGTAGCAGGATTATATACTAACGATTACGAATTGATTGGTCGTTCGTTACACGATGAAATCATCGAACCGATTCGCAGTATGCTGATTCCTGGTTTCGATTTAATCAAGAAAACGGCTTATGAAAACGGAGCCTTGGGTTCTGGAATTTCTGGTTCTGGCCCATCCATTTTTGCCTTAAGCAAAGGAAATGAAACCGCTGAAAAAATCGCCAAAGCGATGAGTAAAGTGTATGACGAAATCAATTTGCCTTATGAAATTCACGTTTCGAAAGTGAATCCAGAAGGTGTAAGTATAATAAAATAGGCATTAGGCAATAGGCATTAGGCGATAAGCTTACTGCATAAAGCTTACTGCATAAAGCAAAAAACACAAATGAAATACTACAGTTTAAACCATAATGCCCCAAAAGTTTCTTTTCAAGAAGCGGTAATACAAGGATTAGCAACCGATAAAGGATTGTATTTCCCGGAATCTATTACGCCATTATCTAAAGATTTTTTCGAAAATATCGAAAATTTGAGCAATTCCGAAATTGCTTTCGAAGCTATAAAACAATTTGTGGGTGACGAAATTCCAACCGAAACATTAAAACAAATCATTGCCGAAACTTTGTGTTTTGATTTCCCAACCGTGAAAGTCGAAGCAGGAATTTATGCCTTGGAATTGTACCACGGACCAACAATGGCGTTCAAGGACGTGGGAGCACGCTTTATGTCGCGTTGTTTGGGGTATTTCAACAAAGACAAAAAAGATAATAAAAACACGGTTTTGGTTGCTACTTCCGGCGATACTGGAGGCGCTGTTGCCAGTGGTTTCTTGGGTGTTCAAGGCGTAGAAGTGGTGATTCTTTATCCTTCAGGAAAAGTGAGCGACATTCAGGAAAGACAATTGACCACTTTGGGACAAAACATCAAAGCACTCGAAGTAAATGGTGTTTTCGATGATTGTCAGGATATGGTCAAAAAAGCATTTTTGGACGAAAGTTTGGCACATCATAACCTAACTTCTGCCAATTCGATTAATATTGCCCGTTGGTTGCCACAAATGTTTTACTTTTTCTTTGCTTACAAACAATTGAAATCGCAAAACAAACCTTTGGTATTTTCTTGTCCAAGCGGGAATTTCGGAAATATTTGTGCCGGAATTATGGCTAAAAAATTAGGTTTGCCCATCGAACATTTCGTGGCTTCCACAAATGTAAACGATACTGTTCCAAGATTTTTAGTTGAAGGAAATTACGATCCAAAACCTTCTAAAGCTACCATTTCGAATGCAATGGACGTAGGAAATCCAAGTAATTTTATCCGAATTCAAGAAATGTACAACAACGATTTGGAGCAATTCAAAAAAGATTTTTCTTCGTTTTCTTATACCGATGAAGAAACTTTAGAAGCAATGAAATCCATCTATAAAACCGATGGTTACATTGCAGAACCTCACGGAGCCGTTGGATATTTAGGTTTGAAAAAGGAGTTGATAAACCATCCAAACGCTATTGGTATTTTCTTGGAAACGGCTCATCCTATTAAATTCTTAGATGTGGTTGAACCAGCATTAAATATAACACTTCCAATTCCAACGCAAATTGAAAGCGTTTTGAATAAAGAAAAAGTAAGCACAAAAATCAAAACTTACGAGGAATTGAAAGCGTTTTTGGGGTAAACACTTTTCACTTAAATAAATAAGCCGCAGATTCACAGATTTATATCTAATGATTCTGCGGTTTTTTTGTACATTAAAAATATATAGAATTGAATTACATTTGTTCAAAATAAAAATAAATGTATTGTGACCAATCTTGAAACAAAGAAATACTCAATAAAAAAACAGTGCGGTATTAGTATCGTGGCTGTTCTACTTATTGCGACAGTTTGTTTTTATGCTTCAAAATTTATTGATTACCGAATAACTGCTTTAATTTTATTAATGACAGTTTCAATTGTGGCAATAGTTTTTGATATTATACCCGTATTAATTACAGCTATTCTAAGTGGTTTGCTATTGAATTTCTTTTTTATTCAACCACTCTTCACCTTTCACATCACCGATACCGAAGATATTTTGTTGTTTTTGATGTACTTGATTATTGCCTTAGTCAATGCGGTTTTAACGTTCAAAATCCGACAAGTCGAAAAAAAAGCAAGAGACAAAGAAGAAAAAGAAAAGACCATAAAACTCTACAACACGCTATTAAATTCGCTTTCGCACGAATTAAGAACTCCCATTGCAACCCTAATTGGGGCGGTTGATATTTTAAAAGAAAACAATCAAACCCTTTCTAAAAAAAATCAAGAAGATTTACTTTCTGAAATCGACAAAGCCAGCATTAGACTTAATCGACAAGTGGAAAACTTATTAAATATGAGTCGGTTAGAAACTGGAATGCTACTTATAAAACAAGATTGGTGCGATGTTAATGAACTGACGAATGGCGTGGTTCAAAAATTCTCCTCTTTGAATACCAATCATATTATTGATTTTCAACTCAATGAGAGCTTGCCTCTTTTTAAGTTAGATTCAGGTTTAATAGCTGAAGTGTTGCGCAATTTAATACATAATGCGGTGCTTTATACGCCCGAAAAAACGACAATTAAAATAGAAGTTTTACAGGAATCTTCCAATTGTATTATTGTTATTTCAGATAACGGAAATGGTTTTCCAGAAAGCGAAATACAGTTTGCGTTTGATAAATTTTACCGATTACCGCATACCAAAACAGGCGGCAGCGGACTGGGTTTATCCATTGTAAAAGGATTTGTCGAGGCTCATAATGGAACCATAACTTTAGAAAACAACTCAATCAGCGGAGCTAAATTTACCATAACGATTCCAACTGAAACTTCTTATTTAAAAAATTTAAAGAATGAATAAAGCTGAAATACTAATTATCGACGATGAAGCACCAATTCGAAAATTGCTAGAAATTGCCTTGGAAAGCAACGATTACAAAGTATGGCAAGCCGAAACTGGAAAAGCTGGCGTTCTTATGGCAGTCAATCATCCACCGGAATTAATCTTGCTTGATATTGGTTTGCCCGACAAAAGTGGTCACGAAATTTTAAAAGAATTGCGCAGTTGGTACACCAAAGCCATCATCATTCTTTCGGTTCAAAATAGTGAAGAAGATATTGTAACCGCCTTAGATAACGGAGCAACCGATTATTTGACAAAACCTTTCAGAACTGCCGAATTATTGGCAAGAATTCGTTCGGTGATAAAACGCAATCAAAGAAATGAAGAAAGTACTATTTCGAATTTTGGTAATTTACAAATCGATTTTAGCGCTCGAATTGTCAAACGCAATAACGAAGTTTTAAAACTTACTTCAACCGAATTCAACTTACTTTCTCTTTTTATGAAAAATGAAGGAAGAGTGTTGACCCATCAATACATTTTAAAAGAAATTTGGGGAGTGGGCTACCAAACTGAAACCCAATACTTGAGAGTTTTTGTGGGAACCTTACGAAAAAAGATAGAAGACAATCCCAACCAACCCAAATATATTGTCACCGAAAGTGGCGTAGGTTATCGTTTTAGTTCGTCTTTATAAAATCTTTATATTATCCAAATACATCTTTATATTTCACCAATACCATTTGATTGAACTTTGTACCATTAAAATTTAGCAAATAAATAAAATGGAAAATTCAAAAAATGGAATCAAAAGTAAAGTAACTATTGCTTCACTTTTAGTGGCTCTTGGAATTATTTATGGAGATATTGGAACGAGTCCACTCTATGTTTTTAAAGCAATAATTGGAACACGAGAAATCAATATGATGTTGGTTTATGGCGGTGTTTCCTGTGTGTTTTGGACTTTAGTATTTCAAACCACAATCAAATATATTTGGCTCACACTTCGGGCAGATAATCACGGCGAAGGCGGTATTTTTTCTCTTTATGCTTTAGTTCGTAGGTATGGCAAAAAACTGGTAATCCCTACAATTCTTGGAGCAACAACCCTGTTGGCCGATGGAATAATTACACCTCCCATATCAGTTTCTTCGGCGATTGAAGGTTTGAGTATGGTCAAAGGATTGGAAGATATTATTATTCCAGGAAATCTACTAACCATTGGAATTGTGATTGGAATCTTGTCTTTATTGTTTTTCTTTCAACGTTTTGGCACACAAGTAATTGGAAAAACATTCGGACCTATAATGTCCATTTGGTTTACGATGTTAGTGGTTTTTGGAGTTCGACAAATTCTAATTCATCCTAATATTCTTTCGGCTTTAAACCCTTATTTTGCTTATGATTTATTAGCCAATTACCCTAATGGTTTTTGGCTTTTGGGAGCCGTTTTTCTTTGTACAACTGGAGCCGAAGCTTTGTATTCAGATTTAGGACACTGCGGTATCAAAAATATTCGCATCACTTGGATTTATGTAAAAATAAGTTTAATAACGGCCTATTTAGGTCAAGCAGCTTGGTTAATGCATCAGGGACAACCGCTATTGAATGGTAGAAATCCTTTTTTTGAGATTATTCCCAATTGGTTTTTATTACCGAGCATAGTTATAGCAACATCTGCTACAATTATTGCTTCGCAGGCCTTAATTAGTGGTAGTTTCACCCTTATTAGCGAAGCTATGAACCTTAATTTTTGGCCAAGAGTTACCGTTAAACAACCCAGCGATAGTAAGGGGCAAATTTATATTCCGAGCATTAACTCACTGCTTTGGTTTGGTTGTATTTTGATGATGGTTTACTTTAAAGAAAGTACTCATATGGAAGCTGCTTATGGCTTTTCGATTACAGTTACAATGATGATGACTTCTGTTTTATTGGGCTATTTTCTTTACTTTAGGTTGAAATGGAATAAAGTTTATGTTGTTTTGTTTTTGACTGTTTTTGGTGCAATTGAAGTAGCATTTTTCATTGCTAATGTGGCTAAAATAAAAGAGCGATGGATGTTTTTGTTTTTCGAGTTGTTCATTTTTACAGTGATGTATTATGTTTGGTATTTTGCTAGAAAAATCAACAATAGATATACTAAATTTATTGAGCTTGGAAAATACAGCGAACAATTGACCGAATTAAGTCAAGATTTTTCTATTCCAAAATTTGCTACACATTTGGTGTATTTAACCAAAGCCGATAGAAGACACGAAATCGAAGAAAAAATCATTCAATCTATTTTTTCTAAAAAGCCTAAACGTGGCGATGTCTATTGGTTTTTGCACATCAATCGAACCGAAGATCCTTTTACACTTTCGTATAATGTCTCGGAATTAGTGGACGATAAAGTAATAAAAGTGAACATCAATATTGGTTTTAGAATTCAACCTAGAACCGAATTGTATTTCAAAAAAATTGTGCAAGATTTGGTAGCCAATAAAGAACTTAATTTACACATCAGGCCAGATGGTTCCACAAAATACAACAATGAACCCGATTTTAGATTTGTAGTTTTCAAAAAATTCTTGTCTGTCGAAAATGAATTTACTATTCGTGATGGCTTGTTATTGAAAGGCTATTTTATGCTAAAACATCTTGGTTTGAGTGACGAAAGAGCCTTCGGTTTGGACAAAAGCGACGTTGAAGTAGAACAAATTCCTTTGGTCTATCAACCCATCACCAACATTCAATTAGAACGGGAATTAAAAAATTAATAGCAATGAAAACAGATTCGTCTCTATTGCTTTACAACAAATATTATAGTTTAACCAATAAAGAAATTGAAGTAGAACTAAAAAACAAAACCAAATGGAGAGGTAAATTTTTGGGTTATTTTAGAGGAGAAAAAAACTATATTTCAAAATGGCAATTAGTCGATATTGATGTGTTATTTGGTTCTGATAATTTTGGATTTTTAATGGGAAGAATAATAGTTCATAAAGATATTGTAAAAATATTTTTTTTCCAAGACAACTCTATAATGATACTTTAAACTTGGACAAAAGGAGTGTCAAAATGCCTTTTAAAAACACTTTGTCACTCCATAAAAAATCAATAAATTAGCCGCTTCAAATTATATATAAATCTACGATGAAAAATACTGCGCTTACGCACATACACGAGAGTTTGGGAGCCAAAATGCTTCCGTTTGCAGGTTACAATATGCCTATTTTATACGAAGGAGTGAATGCGGAACACGAGGTGGTTCGCAATGGCGTGGGGGTTTTTGACGTTTCGCATATGGGCGAATTCTTGTTGACTGGACCAAATGCATTGGCATTAATACAAAAAGTAACTTCGAATGACGCATCGACTTTAACCATCGGACGTGTGCAATATTCTTGTTTGCCAAACAATGACGGCGGAATTGTAGATGATTTATTGGTGTACAAAATGAAAGACGAGCAGTATTTATTGGTCGTAAATGCTTCAAATATTGAGAAAGATTGGGATTGGATTTCGTCACACAACGATTTGGGTGTGGATATGAAAAACCTTTCAGACGATTATTCGTTACTGGCTATTCAAGGGCCAAAAGCGGTAGAAGCACTACAATCTTTGACTTCGGTCGATTTGTCTTCCATAGCCTATTATCATTTTGAAGTAGGCGATTTTGCAGGAATTGAACACGCAATTATTTCGGCAACAGGCTATACAGGTTCAGGAGGTTTCGAAATTTATTGCAAAAACGAAGAGGTAGAACAAGTTTGGAACAAAGTTTTTGAAGCTGGTGCTGCCTTTGGAATCAAACCTATTGGGTTGGCTGCTCGTGATACCTTGCGATTGGAAATGGGATTCTGTTTGTACGGAAACGACATCAATGACATGACTTCACCATTAGAAGCTGGTTTGGGTTGGATTACCAAATTCAATAAAGAATTTACTAATTCTGAAAACCTGAAAAAACAAAAAGAAGCGGGAGTTTCTAAGAAATTAGTAGCTTTCGAAATGCAAGAACGCGCTGTACCAAGACACGATTATGAAATTGTAAATGCATCGGGCGAGGTTATTGGAATTGTAACTTCTGGAACGATGTCACCTTCAATGAATGTTGGAATTGGAATGGGATATGTAACCACTGAAAATAGTAAAATAGACAGCGAAATTTTCATTAGAATCAGAAAAAATGACGTTCCTGCCAAGGTGGTAAAATTGCCTTTTTATAAAAAATAAGAGTACCGATTTTTCAAAAAGCTAAAACCGCAAATTCACAAATTAAGCATTTCAAAAATGTGAAATAATTTGTGAATTTGCGGTAATTTTATTTTAAATTGCACCTATAAACTCACAAATGAAGAAAATTTCACTCCTACTATTATTGACAACATTTTCGCTATTGGGTCAAAATAGTGAGAAGACCTGTGAAATGCTTTCCAAAATTAATTTCTTAATTCAAAACGAACATTATCATCCAAAACCAGTTGATGATAGTTTATCGGTTTATGTTTTTGATACTTTTATAGATGCTTTGGATGATAATAGAAATTTATTTACCAAATCAGAATACGAAAAACTCTGTAAACACCGATTAAAAATAGACAATTACATTTTGCAAAAGGATTGTTCTTTTATGAATGACTTTGTTTCGATGTATCAATTAGCCTTAGAAAGAAAGAAAAAAGTACTCCAAAAAATACAAATTGAAGTATTCAATTACAATGGCAAAGACACCGTTAAATTTTCAAAGAAAAACTTTCCGTTTGATTTAACCATAACCGATTTCGACAAGGTTTGGAAAAAAAGAATGAAATATGATATTCTAGAAGACATTTCTAAATTAAGCTCTAATTTAGATTCACTTAAACTGAATTTCACTTCACTCGAAAAAACAACAAAAACTAAAATATTTGAGTCTAATTTATGCAAAATAAATAATATTTTGGGGGACAAAAAAGGCATGGAATATGACCTTCAAAATACATTCTTAAATATTTTTTGCACCTATTTTGACCCGCACACCAATTTCTTTTCACAGGATGCTAAATCCAGTTTTATGTCAAGCCTATCCACAAGCGGTTTGTCTTTAGGGCTCAATGTAACTCTAAACGAAAAAGAAGAAATTATTGTTGACGAAATTGTTCCAGGCGGTCCCGCTGCAAGAACAAACAAATTTGAAAAAGGCGATGTCGTTTTAAAAATTTCTAACAATAAAGGAGAAGATTATTGGGTTTCCTGCACTTCATTAGATAAAATAGGAGAATTAATTTTTTCAGATTCCAATGAAGTTATTGAATTGACTATCCAGAAGAAAAACGGAAATATTTTTGATGTTTTACTCAAAAAACAAGTAATGAAAGCCACTGAAAATGCGGTTTCCAGCTTTATTGTCGAAAAAGGGAATACTAAAATTGGCTATATCGAAATCCCTAATTTTTATTCCGATTTTGATGGATTCAGCCCTCAAGGCTGTGCAGATGATGTGGCTAAAGAAATTATCAAACTCAAACAAGACAACATTCAGGGATTAGCCATTAACCTTCAAGATAATGGGGGAGGTTCTATGGAAGAAGCTATAAAACTGGCTGGAATGTTTATCGATTATGGTCCCGTTTCGGTTTTGGTAAATAGTAAAAACAAGCAAACTATTCTAAAAGATTACAATCGAGGAAGTGCCTATAATGGGCCAATAGTCATTTTAATCAACGGAAATTCGGCTTCGGCAAGTGAGTTCTTTTCAGGTGCTATGCAAGATTATAATCGAGCATTAATTGTTGGAAGTAAATCATTGGGCAAAGCCTCGATGCAAACTATTTTGCCTTTGGATAATAAGCAACAGGACTTTGTTAAACTAACCGTGGAGAAGTTTTACCGAATTACTGGTGATAGTAATCAAATCAAGGGAATTATTCCTGACATTGCTTTACCTGTTTTATACGACAGCATTGTAGCTCGTGAAATAAGTTACAAAACCGCTTTGAAATATGATGCAATTCAATCAAAAACAAGATTTTCTCCCTTTCGCAAAGATTATTATCCAGAATTGATCGAACAAAGTAATTTAAGGTCGAAAAAAAATCAGCTATTCAATGAAATTACTGCAGTAAACGATGAAGTAAACGCATTGTATAGTAGTTCGAAAAAGCCCCTCTTGGTTACTTTTGAAGAGGTATTTAAAGATGTTCACGAAATAGATTCTCTTTACAAAAAAGTGAAAAAAATTGCTTCGACCGAAAATAATTGTATCGTTTCGAACAATTCTTACGATTCAGAAAAGCTACAATTTGATGCTCATCAGCAGGAAATTAATGCCTATAAAATAAAAGCTCTAAAAACCAATCCCTATATCGAAGAAGTCATTTCTATAGTAAATGATTTCAATAATTTTAAAAAATAACCTTTAATGAAAACGTTCCTAACTGCATTTGTATTTTTCTTAATCGCAACCCTTTCAAATGCCCAAGAATTTAAAACCCCTGTTGATTATTTGAACTATATAGACAAAGAAACCGATATTATTTCTAAATCGACTTGGAAATATACCACAACTGTAGCTCATACAAAAAATGCAAGAAGAATAGATGCCAATCGAAAATCTTTGATAAAAAGTATTCAAAATGCTACTAAAAAAATAGAAGCATTGAAAGACGGATATAAGGGTGATGTGGAGTATAGAGACCAACTGCTTGCTTATTTATCTATTTCCGAAAAACAAATCAATCAAGAATATGAAAAAATTATAGATATGCAGGAAGTAGCCGAGCAATCCTATGATGAAATGGAAGCTTATATTATGACGAGAGATTTAGTTAATAAAAAAATTAATGAAGAAATTGAAAAACTGAATGCGAACCAAAAAATATTTGCCAATAAATACAACATCCAAATAGGCGAAGATACTAGCGAATTGGGCAAAAAAATGAAATTATCCAATGAAGTTTTCGAAAATCAAACCCAATTGTATCTTATCTTTTTTAAAGTAAATTATACAGAATCGGTTTTGTCAAAAGCTATTGAAAGCAATGATATTAGTGCCATTCAGCAAAACAGCAATGCATTAGAACAATATTCAAATGAAGGAATGGAAAAACTCAAAACTTTCAAGCCTTTTAAAAACGATATGTCATTGGTTTTAGCCACAAAAAAAGTTTTAGAATTTACAAAAAAAGAAGCCCTTGAATTGGCTCCGACAACTGTTTCGTTTATGATGTTGAATCAAAAATTTCAAGAAAGTAAAAAAGTAATAGACAACAAATCGGCCAGCAGCAGAACTAAGGAAGAAATTGATAATTTCAATAAACTGGTAAACGAAGTGAATAATGAAGTAGGAAACTACAATAAAACCATCAATGAATTCAATGTTAACCGTTCAAATACAATTAATAATTGGAACGTTACAAGCGAAAATTTTATTGCTAAATATGTGCCAATTGATTAAAAAAATATTTGAAAAAATAACTAATAACTGTACTTTTGCAGTTCAAAATAAAAATTAGAAATGGGAAGAGCGTTTGAGTTCAGAAAAGGAAGAAAAATGAAACGTTGGTCAGCTATGGCCAAAGCATTTACCAGAATTGGAAAAGATATTGTGATGGCCGTTAAGGAAGGTGGACCAAATCCTGACGCCAATTCGAGATTAAGAGCAGTGATACAAAATGCCAAGGCTGCCAATATGCCTAAAGAAAATGTAGAACGTGCCATCAAAAAAGCAACCGATAAAGATACTGCTAATTATAAAGAGGTTTTATTCGAAGGATATGCACCCCACGGTATCGCTTTGTTAATCGAAACCGCAACTGATAATAATAATAGAACTGTTGCCAATGTTCGTAGCTATTTTAACAAATGCAACGGAACGATGGGAACACAAGGTTCGGTTGAATTTATGTTCGACCATACGTGTAACTTTAGAATTCCAGCAAGCGGAATTGATCCCGAAGAATTAGAGTTAGAATTAATAGATTTTGGTGCCGAAGAAGTTTTTGAAGACGAAGACGGAATCTTAATCTATGCACCTTTCAATAGTTTTGGAACCATTCAAAAAGAATTAGAAAGCAGAAAAATAGAAATCCTTTCTTCAGGTTTTGAGCGCATTCCTCAAATCACAAAAAAATTGACCGAAGCCGAAATGGCAGACGTCGAGAAATTAATCGAAAAAATGGAAGAAGATGATGATGTGATGAACGTCTATCATACTATGGAAGAGAATTAATTGACAATGATAATGGATAGGAATTGAAAATTATGACCACTAATCAAAAAAGTCCCACACTGAAAGGGACTTTTTTATTTCTCAGCCAAATAATTTGATGGATTAGGCGCAAAAAGTACACTAAAAACAAACCGGTTTGCAATCGACCCCGTTTTTTCAATAAAAACAATTCTTTCATTATGAGTACTAGTTCATTATATTTGTTTCGAATTTAATGTATTGAACTAAAAAAACAAACTCATCCATTTAGTAAACAATTTGATTTGTTGATTCTTTCAAAATAAATACATCTATGACAAACAATATACTTATTGAAAATCAATACCAAAGAACCAGTTTATTTGAAAAAGAAAATGTGAATTATCTGGTTCGTGTTTTAAAGCGGTTTAATACAGTTCCGAAAATTAACAACATCAATATAATAACTTCAATTAGTCAGCCTGATATATTTAAAATCGTACCTAATAAATCAATTATTATAGGTTCTTCGTTTTTGAATAAACCTGTTTTAGCCTTGGTTTATTTAAGATATGGTATCGAATGGCAACTATGGTATAAAGCCTTAAATAACGAGAAAAAAGACATTGCATTATGCGATATTGCGGCACTTGAAGTGACTCGAATATTTTATAATTTATTACCCAAAGATGATAAAGAAAAATTAGAAAATTTGGACTATTTTTTAATTACTTTGATTAAAAACTATAAAGAGTTTAATGCTGAATCTTTATCAAAACAAGAAGAATTGCAAACTTTTCATGGATTGAATAATTCTAATAAAACCTATAAGAAATCTTGGAAACCCATTATTGAAAATCTGGCAAAACCAACAGAATATTTGTTGATGGCAGGCGGTGATTTGAGATTAAATATTGACGAAATCGAATTGTTAAACAAATACGGTTGCCGACCATTTCCTAGACCCGATGCCTTTACTTTTGCGTCCTCAACAGCTACAAGTGTTTCTAATTTTGCTTTTGATAAAACCGACAAGACTAGAAGCATATTGATTAGAAACAGCCTGAAAAATGGCTTTAAAAATGCCACTACTGAGTTTTTGGAATTACTAAAAAACAATCTCAGGAAAAATTTTAAGCTGAACGACGAATGTGAAATAATTTTTTCGCCATCAGGAACCGATTCCTCACTTCAAATTGCAGCTATAACCCAAATTATTTCAAATAAAGAAATTACCCATGTTTTAGTTGCCTCTGACGAAACAGGAAGCGGAGTGTCTGCAGCACTAAAAGGCTGCCATTTCGAAAACACAACTGCATTAAACCATCCCGTAAAAAAAGGAGATCCAATAGGAGGGTTTAGAACCGTTGATTTGATTAAAATTCCTTTCAGAGATAAAAATGGTAAATTAAAATCAGCTCAAGAATTAGACGAAGAAGTTTTTAATGCCATTTCAAAAACGAATGAATTAGGAAGGCACGTGGTTTTGCATACAATGGATCAATCCAAATTAGGCTATCAATCCCCAAGTGACGAATTGATTCAAAAACTGAACAAGCTCAAAAAATTATCAATGCAAATCATTGTTGATGCTGCACAACTACGATTAGATCCTAAAGACCTACAAAATTATCTGCATAAAGGATATATAGTTTCTATAACAGGGAGCAAATATTTCACAGGACCTCCATATTCAGGAGCTTTAATTATACCCAAAAGCGTTAGCAAATCAATACAATCTGCAAAAATCACTTTGCCAAAGGGGTTGACTAAATATTACCATCATTCTGATTGGCCCACTTCTTGGTTTTGTGCAAATGAATTGTCAGAAGGATTTAATTATGGTTCCTATATGCGTTGGAATGCCGCTATTGTTGAAATGGATCGCTATTATAAAACACCCATTTTATACCGAAATATGGGAATAGAAATGTTCTGCAATTTTGTAGAAGATTCAATAAAAGACGCCCCATTTTTAGAGTCAATTTCTGCTGATGAAACAAAAACAAATAGTTATAAAAGTAAAGAGTTTGGAATCAGAAATATTAGAACCATTTTTCCATTCTTTATCCTTAAAAATAATGAAGTATTATCAGTTCAAAATGTGAAAAAACTGTATTCATTGTTGAATTCTGATTTATCCAATCAATTTGAAGATGCTCCTATGGATGTTATTAGACTAGCTGCTCAGAAATGTCATATAGGACAAGCTGTTGAAGTAAAATACGGCAATTCAACTGAAAGTGCTGTTTTAAGAATTAGTTTAGGTGCAAGAGTTATTTCTGAAAGTTGGGTTAACCGTGATATTAGCTTGTTTTTTAGGAATATTGAAGCACAAATGAATCAGATTACGATTATTATTAAAAAGATAGAATTAATTCTCAGTAATCCTGAATTGTTAGATTAAAATAGAAGTTCGCAGTTGTATTAAATAGTTCCATTTTCTTTTGGAGATTATTTCTATGATGAAAAACTGTCTCTTACGGCAAGAATGCTGCGGCAAAAGCACTAAGTTTAAAAAGAGAGACGACAGCATCCATAAAGAGCACTACGACAGAATGCACCAAAAGCTCACTCAAAAACCATATTATACCAAGAAAATGGTTCGCGTGAGAAGTAAAACAGTAGAACTAGTAATAGGAACTTTGGTCAATTTTACCAATATGAAGCGAGTAAACACACGAGGAATCAAANTTTAAAAACTACAACATAAAACCAAAAATAAACCTCGCTTAAATGTGCTTAAACGAGGTTGTTTTTTATACTGATTCTGAAAGTTTAGTTTTTGAGTGAGGTTGCGCAACAGCTACCGCTGTTGGCAGTAGTTATTTTTTTAAGATTATTGGTTTTAGCTTATAATTTTTTGGCAAGTTTATGAAGTCTTTTTCAGTGAGTATATATTCATTATCAGAGTCATTACTAAAATTTATTCTATATCTAATTTTTGAATATGAAAATCCAACTTCTCCATATTTAGAATTTTCAGGCATCAAAGTTTCACTTGAAGAATTAAAGTCGTCAAATTTGATACTTCTTTTTATTTCTTCATTTAGCTTTGCAAATTCAAAATTATCAGGAGCTAGACCTCCTAAATATGTAGTCATTTCGCCAAATTCATTTCGTTCTGTTTTTGCGATATTTTTAACTAATTGTTCAATGATAATATATTTTTCACCTTTAAGTTCAGCAATTCTGACTATTAAATTTTCCTCGAGAACAATTTTCGGCTGAACATTAATTTCAATTTGGTTTGTTGTATATTTTTTTCCGTTAAATTCAAATTCAAAAGGACCAACTTTATTTAATCCAACTTTGTTGAATACTATTACTCTTTCAAAATTATCGGATTGCAAACCGTGAACAGAAGTAGAACGTGTCAATTCTATTTCTGAGCCTAATTTTTCTTGAATGTTGTCTTTTAAAAAGTCAATATTTATAGAAAACAGAACACTTTCTCCAACTCTAGGTTCTGGATTGTCAATTTCTATTTTTAAATTGTTCTGACAAAATGCATTGAAATTAAAAATAATTATTATCAGGAGTGAAATGTTCTTCATTTTCAGGGGTTTTATAATTACTGCCAACGGTTTGCAGCTTGCCGAAGGCGGGGCTTTCGGAGCACCATCTGTCAAGCTAAGATTAATGTTTATTCGGAGCCGAAAAGTTTCTGCCACCACGTACGCCCCGCTTTTGGCAAGGTGCTGTTATAGCCAGTGCTTTCTATCAACTCTGATAATTTTAAGGTCTTAGTCGGGTTACCATTTATTTTTATGTATTCGTTCTTAAACGGCAAGGTCGATTTTAACGCTATCCAACCAAATCCCATCTGTCTGTCCATTCGAATTTTATAATCATTATGCATTAATAGTTGTCCGATTACTTCTATGTCTATGCCGTGATTTTTAAAAAGCAAAGCTGAAAAGCCTCCAATTTGTGGTTGGTCAACCCACTCTTTTTTCATTTCTGTTCCTTTGAAACTTATTTCATTAACACGCTTCACGTATACATCTGCAACTTTAAAATCTTCAATGCTTGGTTTGTCTGACTTGTCTATTGTTGTTATTGCAATATAATTTGTCCCAACTTCAGTTTCTTGTTCGTCAGTCAGAACGAAAGCCCCGCCATAATTTCCATTATCCATTTTATAAACTAGACAGTCTCCTTTTTTGAAAATTGAATTGTATAATTTCTTCTTAGTCCGTTTTCTTGGCTTGTCTTTTTCAGTTTGAAGCTTGGATAGGAACTTGTTTAGAACTTTTTCTCTTGTCTTTAAGTCCTCAGGTGATGCATCTAATTCTTTCCAAATTCTAATGTCTTCCCCGCTATTGATGATATGCTCAACCTTTAAAAATATCTCTTTGTCAAGTGCTTTGCATTCCCATTGTGCATTTGCAATAGCAAACCAAAAGTTTGGTGCATCTTCTTCAATATTTATTGTCTCCTGGTTTTCGTCAATAAGTCTTTTTGTAATTTCCGATACAGAAAGTCCGTCATTATACAAGTCAACAAATTGCTCGTATATGTCAGCATACGTGTCGTTTGAACTTATTCCTGTTCCCCAAGCTCCCATTTTAGTTATTCTTTCTTTTTATTGATGTCGTCATTTAGCATTGGCTATAACGTGTCGCGGCTTCAAGAAGTGGCGATGAACCAAGACCAAGCCTTCACAAATATAGACAAAACTTTGAATTAAAACCTTTCCAATTTCTGATAAATCCCGTGCGTCGCCATTTCTTGAAACCGCTGTGCTTGTTGCACAACTCCAACAAATATATCAAAAAAAACTTGCAAAAAAGCAAATAAAATGGTATTTTTAACTATGCAAGGAAGAAAAGAACTCACGCCAAAAATGCTCTATCAAGTTCATTTACAGGACTTGATTCCAGAGCATAATTTCTATCGATTGCTTGATAAAGCTATCGATTTTCATTTTTTATATAAAGCCACAGCCCAATATTATGGAGAGGAAGGACAAGAAAGTATTGATCCTGTTGTGTTTTTCAAAATC
>NZ_PQVG01000014.1 GCF_002920895.1 Flavobacterium alvei | reverse complement strand
CTTGAACAATTTGTAATTTAAAAGACATTGTGTAGTCCTTTTGGGTGCGCTTTACATAGCGGCTTTCTTGGGCGTTTTCCATAACGATGAATTTTGTGTATCGTTATTTCAGGACAAGACAAATTAATCTTAAAAAAACCAATTTAGAAATAGATTGGTTTTTTTTATGAAATTACTCAATGACAATAGTCCATATTTCGCGCAATTTTCTTTATTTTGCAAAAAAATATAAATACCAATGAAAAAATCTATCGTTCTATTCTTTACACTTTTACTTTTAGTTGCTTGTAGCAAAGAAGTATCTAAAACCAATTTGCATTTAACTGGAAATATCAAAGGATTAAAAAAAGGAACTTTATACATACAAAGAATAGCGAACTCACGTCTAGTTGCTCTTGACACCATAAAAATTGATGGAAATTCTAGTTTTGAAACGGATATCGATTTAAAATCACCCGAAATGCTATATTTATTTTTAGACAGAGGTGTGACAAATTCTATGGACAATAATATTTTGTTTTTTGCTGAACCTGGAACTATGAATATTGACACTAATTTAGATTCCTATATTTCAAGTGCTAAAATTACAGGTTCTAAAAATCAAGAGAAATATGAAGAATACCTAAAAATAAATACTCGTTTTAGAGACGAAAATTTAGATATGATTCAACAAAAGTTCCTTGCTTTAAAAAGTAGTAATACCAAAGCTGTAGATAGTTTAAGTGCAAGACAGGACAACAACACCAAACGCAGATACCTTTTTGCTACCAATTTTGCCATCAACAACAAAGAATACGAAGTAGCACCTTATATCGCTTTGTCTGACATTTATGACATCAATATCAAATATTTAGATACTATCCAAAAATCGATGTCTCCAAAGGTAGCACAATCACTTTATGGCAAAAAGCTAACCGAATATATTGCTAAAATTAAAAAGCAACAGTAACATTTCTTTCAAATAACAGAAAACCCGCCTTGTTCTCAATAGCAAGACGGGTTTTTTGTTTTCATTACTAAAACTTATCATCAATAAGTTTTGTCCAAAAAAAAACCGCTCCAAAAAGGAACGGTTTCTAATTGAGCCGGCGGAGGGACTCGAACCCACGACCTGCTGATTACAAATCAGCTGCTCTAGCCAACTGAGCTACGCTGGCGACTCATTACGGGTGCAAATATAAGTCTGATTTTTAATTTTCCAAAGAAAAACAGACCTTTTTATTGACTTTTTTTTACTGTAATTCGTTTATTTTAGCAATTAGTTGATTTGCAGTTTGTTCCAATTCAACATTTATTTGTTTGAAATGGGCTTTTTTGTTTTCAACATTCTTAGCATTTACTTTTGTAATCAAAGCATCAAAAGCAGCGATTGCTTCATCAATTAAAGCGTTAGTTTCGTCTGTTGGTTTTCCTGTAGTAGAAATTTCAAATAAGTAAACTGCTTCAATAATATCTCCTAAAACGTAGTTGATGTCCTTTTTTAAATTCTTAACGTTTGCCATTTTATTTTTAATTTTAATTTGCGTTTGCAAAAGTACACATAATCTTTGTATTACGGACTAAGAAATATAAATTTCTAAAAGTGAACCTTTTCCTCTTAGGACAAAACTTTTCAAAGCAGCTGGAATTAAAATTGTATCCCCTTTTATATATTTACTTTTTACTCCATCAAATTCCAGTTCGAAATCTCCCTCAACACACATATACACTGTAAATGAATTTCCAGATTTGTTTACCGCAACTTCACCATCTAATGGAAGGAAATTAGTGGTAAAATAAGGACAATCGACCATAACATTCGATTGATTTAGCTCTTTGTTGTATTTTTTATAGGTGTCAATTTTATTATAATTAATAGCATCCAAAGCTAAATCGACGTGCAATTCTCTTTCATTTCCTGCCGCATCTTTTCTATCAAAGTCATACAAACGATAGGTAATGTCAGAAGTTTGCTGAATTTCGGCAATTACCATCCCAGCTCCAATGGCATGAACAGTACCTGTTTCAAGGAAGAAAACATCGCCCACTTGCACAGCCACATTATCCAAAATACTAAGTAGTGTTTTGTTTTTTAGATTTTCTAAATACTCTGCCGCATTAGAATCCTCTTTGAAACCTACAATTAATTTCGAATCTGTGTCGGCTTGCATCACATACCACATTTCTGTTTTTCCAAAAGAATTATGACGCTTTTTAGCCAACTCATCATTGGGATGAACTTGTATGGACAAATCTTCACGTGCATCTAAATATTTAAAAAGCAACGGAAATTGTTTTCCAAATCTAGCATAAACTTCCGTACCTAAAACTTCTTCAGGATTGGATTTGATGATGTCATTAAGCGATTTCCCAGCCAAATCTCCGTTCGAAATTACGCTTACATCTCCTTCAACAGTTGATATTTCCCAGCTTTCGCCAGTAATTTTAGAAGAAATGGGCTTGTTTAATATTGTTTTTAACTTTTCGCCACCCCAAATTCTTTCTTTTAGGATAGGTTCAAATTGTAATGGATAGAATTTCATTTTTATATGTTTTAATCAAATTGAAGTTAGTGCAAAATAAACTATTTGCAGTTTTATTATACTATTTTTTTAATCATTTCTAAAGCTTTCGGAATATGTTTAGTAGCCGATAAACTATCAAAAACCATTTGAATTATACCATTCTGATCAGCAACATAAGTCACTCTTCCGGGCAATAAACCAAACAAATTAGTTTTTACACCAAACAGATTCCTGATTTTTTTATCCGAATCCGAAAGCAAAATAAAGGGTAATTTATATTTTTGGATGAATTTTTCGTGAGAAGTAACACTATCACTACTAATGCCAATAACTTCGGCTCCTAAATCTTTAAAATCTTGGTATTGATCTCGAAAACTACAAGCTTGTGCAGTGCAACCTGGCGTATTGTCTTTTGGATAAAAATAAATCACAACAGCTTTCTTTCCAATAATTGACTCAGAGTTAAAATCGTTGCCAACATTATCTTTTACGCTAAAATGAGGGATTTTATCTCCTACTTGTAATGCCATTATTCGCCTTTATAGGTTACAAAATTTCTTGGAGTCTCAAATAAAACCACTTCTAAATCTAACTCTGGTTCTATTTTTTTTCGAATTTTATTCCAAATCACAACTACAATATTCTCGGCAGTTGGATTGAGGTTTTCAAATTCAGGAACATCTAAATTGAGGTTTTTATGATCAAAAGGCTTTTCGACTTCTTCCAAAATCAAATCACTTAAATCTTTAATATCAATCACATAACCCGTTTCTGGATTAATTTCACCAGTAACACTAACTATTAATTCGTAATTGTGTCCGTGAAAATTAGGATTATTGCATTTGCCAAAAACAGCATCGTTTTGTTCGAAAGTCCAATCTTTTCGATACAATCGATGGGCTGCGTTAAAATGAGCTTTTCTGGAAACGGTGACTTTCATTCGAGTTTAAAGGTTTAAAGTTGGGATTGCAATCTGAATTCTCAAATCTTATGATCTTCTAAGTAATGATAAAATTCATCGAAAATAATTTTGAACCAAACGGTATAAATTTCGGGATGTAATTGCATGTCTTTTGCTACAGCTTCAATGCTCATCCATTTCCAATTTTCAACTTCGTCAGGATTTATTTTAGGTGAATAGTTATAATAGCCAATCATTACGTGATCTAGTTCATGTTCGGTCAAACCGTTATCGAATGGTGCTTTGTAAATAAAATGAAACAATTCTTTCAAACTGGTTTCAAAACCCATTTCCTCAAACAATCGGCGACTTCCAGCCTGAATATTGGTTTCACCATCGCGTTGATGACTACAGCACGTATTCGTCCACAACAAAGGTGAGTGATATTTATGACTTGCCCGTTGTTGAAGCATTATCTCGTTTTTTTCATTCAATACAAAAACAGAAAAAGCACGATGCAAAACTGCCTTTTCGTGTGCTTCCATTTTAGGCATCAAGCCTATTTGCTCATCATTTTGGTTGACCAAAATTACATTCTCTTCTTCCATAATCTCTTTTAGCTTGCCAAAAATACAAAAAAAGAAATTGGTTTTTGTGGTCTAAAAAGTTTGTGAAAAGTTTAACGACTGTTTAAGAATTGAAAAGCTTAATTTTAAACATTCTAAATAGTTTGGTTTATTTTAAAATTTAAAATCTAAAAATGAAAAAAAATATTCAATTTCGAATCTTACTCGCAATGATTTCGCTATTTATGCTCCAAGCTTGCGGACAAACTTCAAATACTAAAAACACAGCTACAACTATGGAAAACACAATCAACAAACCCGAAAACCCTTATTACTCCAATACCGACACAACTAAATTAAATGTCTCAGATGCCGAATGGAAAAAAGTACTATCACCAGATTTATATGCGGTTTCAAGAAACGCTGATACCGAAAGAGCTTTTACTGGAAAACTATGGAATTCTGATGCAAAAGGCACCTATTATTGTGCCGCTTGTGGCAATAAATTATTCAAATCCGACCAAAAATTTGCTAGTAGCTGTGGTTGGCCTAGTTTTTTTGAACAAGACAACAAAAATAGCGTGGTGTACAAGCCAGACAATTCGTATGGAATGAGAAGAATTGAAGCACTTTGTGGTCGATGCGACGGACATTTAGGTCATCTTTTTGACGATGGACCTGCTCCTACTGGCAAACGTTACTGTATGAATTCAATTGCATTAGATTTTGTTCCGGATGGCATTTTAGCAAACAAAAATAATCTTGAAACCATCACCCTTGGTGGCGGATGTTATTGGTGTGTGGAAGCCGTTTACGAGAAATTAAACGGAGTAAAGTCAGTGGTTTCAGGATTTGCAGGAGGAAAAATAGCCAATCCTACTTATGAAGAAGTCTGCTCAGGAACAACAGGACACGCCGAAGTAGTGCAAATTACTTTTGACCCAAGCATTACTAATATTGACGAAATTTTCAAAGTGTTTTTTACCGTTCACGACCCGACAACGCTAAACCGTCAAGGTGCCGATGTGGGAACGCAATACCGTTCGGTAATTTTTTATGCTAATCCAAAACAAGAAAAAGAAGCACACACAATTATCGATCAATTAAATGCTGAAAAAGTATTTAGCAGTAAAGTTGTAACAACCATAGAACCGCTAACTCAATTCTACAAAGCCGAAGAATATCATCAAAATTATTATCAAAACAATAAAAATCAACCCTATTGTCAAATGGTGATTCAACCCAAAATCGAAAAATTTGAGAAAATTTTCAAAGACCGATTGAAAAAATAAAATTGACTTGAAAACCGAAAATTTCTTTTCGTTTTTTTTTGGTTTCAACCCTCAAAATTTATTGACATTTCAATTGTTGTTATAGTGATAGATAAGCGATATTTATTATATTTGAAATAAGTTACAATTTACTTTCACAATATAAAATTCTCACACAATGAAAATAGCGCTTTTTTCTAATGAATTTCCACCAAACATCTACGGAGGAGCAGGTGTTCACATCGATTTTTTAAGCCAAGAATTAGCCAAATTAGGTCAGGTAGAAGTACGCTGTTTTGGTGACCAAAATGTAGATACTAATTCGATGCACGTTCGCGGCATTAATTCTTCCTTAACAAAAATGGTCGATGATGCCAATCCGCACATCAAAATGTTTCATAATATGAGTCGAAATGTCGAAATGTCGCAAGCCACACCTGAGGCCGATGTCATTCATTGCCACACTTGGTACACGCATCTAGCTGGAATTATGACTCGAGAATTGCTTCAAGCACCATTGATTTTAACCACTCACAGCTTGGAAACGCATCGCCCTTGGAAAGTAGAACAACTTGGAAACGGCTACTTTCTGTCACGTTGGATAGAAAATAGTGCTTACAACACCGCCGATGGAATTATTGCCGTGAGCCAACAAATGAAAGAAGATGTAGTCGAAGCTTATGGTGTCAATCCTGAAAAAGTAACTGTAATTCATAACGGAATTGACCCTGAATTTTACCAACCTACTTTTGACGAAAAATTGCTTTTAGAATTAGGAATTGATCCGAACATTCCGTTTGTGTTATTTGTAGGGCGTATTACCCGTCAAAAAGGAATTTCGCAATTGATTTCGGCAGCCAAACATTTTAATAAAAATTGCCAAATCGTACTTTGTGCTGGAGCTCCCGACACCAAGGAAATTGCCGAAGAAACCGAAGCACTGATTGCCGATTTGTGCAAAGAAAGAGATGGCGTCATTTTAATCTCGGAAATGTTGCCTCGCGAAAAAATAAAAGTGCTTTACAGTCACGCTCGTGTTTTTGCATGTCCTTCATTGTACGAACCTTTTGGCATCATCAATCTCGAAGCTATGGCTTGCGAAACGCCAGTCGTAGGAAGTCATGTGGGTGGAATTCCAGAAATTATTGTCGAAGGAGAATCGGGTTATTTGATACCACTCGAAAGTGTTTCTAGAACCGATTTTAATCCAGCCCATCCAGACGCTTTCCAGAAAGCCTTTGCTGCCAAAATTAATATTTTATTAGACGACGAAGCCCTCGCCACCCAAATGGGAAAAGCTGGAAGAGAACGTGTTTTGAAAATTTTCAGTTGGGAATCGATCGCCAAAACTACTTATGATTATTACCAAAAAGTGATTGATGGTTTTGTGAAGGAGAAGGCTTAGGTCAAATATAATTCTCAACTCTATAACCACGAATATAACAAAAAGAAAAAAATGACATTAAAATGAAAAAATATATATTTTTTCTATTGGTATTCTATAATTCAGTAAATGCTCAAAATAACATTTTTTTAGAACCTGACAAAGAGACAAATTGTGAAATAATGAAAAATGGGAAATTTGGAAGTACAAATTATGATCCAAAAGAGTACTATATGATTGTGAAAAACGGAATCCAAACAGAATATGTTTCGGATGGAAAATATTATGTAAAATCTAAAATGGAATTCATAAATCCATGTGAATATAAAACAACTATTTTAGAAATCACAATACCTGATTATGATAAAAAAATTGGAGAATTTTTGACAACTGAAATTATAGCAACACAATGTGAATATGTAAAGGTAAAAAGCAAAATGTACGGCAAAGATTACGAATTTGTTTTGGTAAAAATGGATTAACGTAATGAATTTTGAGAATTGAGTAAAAAAACAATAAAAATGAGCGAAGATTCTAAAGATATTATTGGTCAAATCTTATGGTTTTTAATGTTTTTATCTCCATTAATTTGCACCTTTTTGTGTTGGAAATTTTTAGAAATTAAAAAGCTTTTCCGAATCATATTGGGTTTAATTCTTGGTGTAATTATTTCTTTTATTCTGTACTCCATCAGTTTAGCAATTATTTTTAGAGACGGAATGGGGCCAACATAATATTAATAAACTACATATATTAAATTAATTAAACTTAAAAAAAAATCCATCAAATATGCTTACCCACATTCATCCAAAGTTACCCATGCGCAACAAAAAGGCAACAAGGAACTTTTACAGCGATAAGTTAGGCTTTCAAGAATTTGGCAGTGCTGATTATGATGGCTATTTAATGATGCAAAAAGACGGCATTCAAATTCATTTTTTTGAGTTCAAAACACTAGATCCTAAAGAAAACTATGGCCAAGTTTACATCCGAACAAATGATATTGATAACTTTTACCAAACTTTATTGGATAATAAAACAAGCATCCATCCCAATGGACAATTAGGAAATAAACCTTGGGGACAAAAGGAATTTTCTGTTCTAGACCCAGACAACAACTTGCTGACTTTTGGGCAAAGTATATAAAACTTAATAAAACGATTAGGAAAATCTCATCATTCCATCCGAAGCCTAAAACTTCGGATTTTTTATGTCTTTTTCCCAAACAAAACACAAATTTTCATTTGTGTAACCTAAGTTACTGTCTGCAAACAATTCTCACTTTACTTTTGCCAAATAAATTCAGTACGCTTTTAAAATTTAAATGGAAAATAAATGGAAATGGAAAAAATAATCGCAGCAAATCTAGGCACTATTGTAGATGTAAGAACATATGAAGAATTTTGCGGCGGCAGTGTAGCAGGTTCGATCAACATTCCTCTAAATGAAATTCCTTCAAAAATAGAGGAGTTAAAATCCCTTAAAGCCCCATTAATATTGTGTTGTGCCTCGGGCGGACGAAGTGGTCAAGCGCATCATTATTTATCGCAATTGGGCATCGAATGCTACAATGGCGGTTCTTGGCTAAACGTAAATTATTACAAATCAAATAACAACTAAATAGAAATGATTAACACATTAAAAAAAATATTCGGGATTGGACCTAGTGTAAACTATTCCGAATTGATTAAAAATGGAGCTATAATTTTAGACGTACGTTCTAAAAGAGAATATAATGGCGGACACATCAAAGGTTCTATCAATATTTCGGTAGATACTTTGAGAAATAATTTAGGTAAATTAAAAGACAAAAATCAGCCTATCATCACTTGTTGTGCTTCAGGAATGCGAAGTGCTTCGGCAAAAAGTATTTTGACAGCCAATGGTTTTACTCAAGTTTATAATGGTGGCGGATGGAGCAGTCTTCAAAATAAAATATAATGGATAAAGAAACCCTACTCACAGATTGGAATTTCATGCGAATAATACGCTTGGGTCTTGGAATTTATATTGCCGTTCAAGCAGTAAAAACCCTCAGTATTTTAAGCGGTTTTTTTGCAGCCTTTTTTATATTTCAAGCCATAACCAATAAAGGTTGTTGTGGTGCTAAAGGTTGTTCGATTCCCTTAAAGAAAAATAATTCTGATTCTATTGAAGAAGTAGAATACGAAGAAATAAAATAAAAAACATTTTATTTTTACTTTCAAAAAAAACCTCGAAAGACTAATCTTTCGAGGTTTTGTATTTTTATTTAACCTAATTAAGGTTTTGCTGCATGATGGTCTTTATCAAGATGAATTCTTAATCTTCCGGGTGATGTATAATCTGGAGTTCCAGCGGCTGAATAAGAAGGAATTCCTTTGGTCTCAGTTTCTACAACAGTAGTCAACGGATTATCAACTATTGGATCATAAGGAAAATAAAGACTTAAACCTGAATTAGTCCCTTCTGGTTTTGTAATCTCTAGTTTGGTCGTATAGTTATCTCCATCGTCATCTATATCAAGATAATCAGGCACTCCATCTTTATCAGTATCATCGGCATATTTAACTAAATCAGCAGGAGCGGTTGGATAATTAACTGTACTTCTATAATCATACATAAATCCATCACCATCTCTGTCTTCTTGAAATGAAAACACACCATCATTATCTTGATCCAATCTTTGAATGTCGTACAATTTAAAACTAAATACTAAAGGAGAATAGGCAGGAATAGAACCTGAACCCGAACTATAATATCCAAGTCCAGAAGGAAGAAACATAACTCCCGCACCAAAATTAGTGTTAGTTACTGTTCCATCAGCATTTATAACTGCTGTCCCTGTTTTAAAAAGTGGAAAAGTCTCACTCCATCCAGTAATCACACCATTAAGACTTAAAAAGGATTGTGGATTTTTCACTTCTTCAAAAAAAGTCGCCGTAAGTTCTGATGGAGTTGTTGCTGTAGCAGTACTACGGCTTAAATATGTTCCTCGGTATGAGGCTAAAACACCATCAACATTACAAGGAGAAATACCTACTCCTGGTCTTAAAACCAAATAATATATTGCGTATTTAATACCATGAAGATTCACTTCTTTTTTTAATAGCTTAGGGTAAGTTGGCGCATCTAAATAAGACATTATCGAAACCTTACTTCCATCTGTAGGCAATTTAGCAATTGTAACATCCTGATCATCAGCATAACCTGGGTGATTAACTACCTCGAAATAATTGGTTTTCAAATAGTCTTCAATATTGGCAATGTCTGTGGCATATTGAACTGCAAAATCTCGTGGTGGCTCAATGGGCTCAGTATCATTCTTGTGACATGAAAATAAAGAAAGTGATGTAATTAATACTATAAAATAAAGCTTAAATTTGTTCATTATAACTAATTTTTTAAGTGCGCAAGATACAATTTTGATTTATTTTTGTGCAGAATTTAACTTCGATTTTGGAAAATATATGAGAATAGATAAATATTTATGGTGCGTGCGATATTATAAAACCAGAAATATGGTTACCGAAGCCTGTAAAAAAAATCATGTTACTGTAAATGGGCAAATTGCCAAACCATCGAAGGAAGTTTTTCCTACTGATAAAATTACGTTTAGAAAAGACCAAATCACCCAAATCATAACCGTTCTGGACATTCCAGAGAATCGTGTTGGAGCCAAATTAGTGGATGTGTATCGAAAAAACGAAACACCAGCCGAAGCCTATGAACATTTAGAATTATTAAAATTATCCAAAGAGCATTATCGAAAAAATGGAACGGGAAGACCAACCAAAAAAGACAGACGTGACATAGATGATTATGGCAATGAAATACACAGCGATGAAGAATAAAAAATTTAAAGTTGACAGACGATATTTTTTTTACGAAATTTGACCCAACACCAAGAACCCAATACCTAAAAAAATGAGCAAAAACATCATCTTAACAAATCAGGAAATTGAACATAAAATCAGAAGAATTGCTTACCAAATCTTTGAAACTTTTGTAGATGAAGAAGAAATTGTGATTGCTGGAATTACTTCCAATGGCTTTTCATTTGCTAATAAAATCGCCGAGGTGCTGCTTACCATTTCTCCACTCAAAGTTTCGCTTTGTGAAGTACACATTAACAAACATCAACCCGAAACAATAGTAAAAACGTCATTAACCAAAGAAGAATATTCGAATAAAGGTTTAGTCTTAGTAGATGATGTTTTGAATTCAGGAACAACCTTAATTTATGCCGTTAGACATTTTCTAGATGTGCCCCTAAAGAAATTCAAAACTGCTGTACTTGTAGATCGAAATCACAAAAAGTATCCTGTAAAAGCTGATTTTAAAGGTATTTCGCTTTCGACATCTTCATTAGACAACGTTGAAGTTGTCTTTAATGAAAACGGCGAAAATTATGCTTATTTATGCTAAAATATCCAAAATATCCTGAGTAGTTTCGTCTTTCGATTTGCCATCGATAGCCAATTTATATTGTGCCTGATTGTAATAAAAACTTCTATCGAAAAGGTGTTTAGCTATGAATTCCTTCATCTCATCATCGGTTTTATTGGCAATAAGCGGGCGTTTGCTTTTATTAGAAACCAATCTTTCAAACAAAGTATCAACCGTAGCCTTTAAGTAAATCGACACAATATTTTCGCCTTTCAACAATTCGTGATTATTTGCATAACAAGGAGTACCGCCTCCCAAACCAATAATCATATCGCCAGAAGCGTTTATCAAATCAATCAAAACTTCGCGCTCCAACTTTCGAAAATAAATTTCACCCTGTTGTTCGAAAATTTCATTTATAGTCAAATTCGTTTTTTCCTCGATGCTTTTATCCAAATCTACGAAAGGAATTTCGGTGATTTTTGACAATCTATTGGCAATTGTGGACTTTCCACAACCCATATAACCTAATAAAATAATTTTTTTCATATTAATAAAGCCTTATAATATAAGGCATTAAGTTCTTTTGATTAAAAAAAGCAAATTTATAATAAAATAGCTTTGAAAAATATAAAAAAAGCCCTTATATTTGCACCCGCATTCAAGAAAAGAAAAAGACTCGATAGCTCAGTTGGTAGAGCACATCACTTTTAATGATGGGGTCCTGGGTTCGAGCCCCAGTCGGGTCACAAAATTTGTGATTATCAAATACTTTTCTTGAATCAATGACTCGATAGCTCAGTTGGTAGAGCACATCACTTTTAATGATGGGGTCCTGGGTTCGAGCCCCAGTCGGGTCACAATTAAAATAGAGACGTTGCTTGCAACGTCTCTACTTATTTTCGGCCACGTGGAGAAACGGTAGACTTGCCATCTTGAGGGGGTGGTGCTCGTAAGGGCGTGTGGGTTCAAATCCCACCGTGGTCACGAATAAACAAAGAAGGCATAAAAAATAGAAAGCTTGCTTAGACTATTTTTTATGCCTTCTTTGTTTTCAAAGCGGAGCTTTGTGGGAAAGACGAAGTCAATTCCACCGTGGTCACTTTTAGATTAAAAATAAAATCCTAATAACTTTAAAATTATGTTGTTAGGATTTTTTTATATCTACTACACCAAAAAATCATACATTTCTTTAAAAAATCAAAATTAGCACGGTTTTAATAAAAATAATCCTCTGAAATTTGCATATTGATTATATAAATGTAATTTAGCTGTCCTCTTTAAATAAAATTGTATTAATGCAAACCAAAATTACATTGGAATCAAAAATAAATAAAACATTGTTTTTGACATTTTCATTGATTGCATTGACAACTTTCGAAGTCAAATCTCAAACCGTTATTTACGATTCTATTAGCAAACAAAAAGTAGCTCTTATTGACGTTCGAAAAACTTATGAAAGGATTATCGAGAAAGGATATGCTTCTATTGAAATGTTTGAATATTTAGGTTTGTATTATTACAATGACAAAGATTTTCAAAAATCGAAATTGTACTTCGATATGTTATTCAAAAAATATAAATTATCTCAAATTTCACAAAAAAGCATTGATTTATACAAAACACTCTAGACTTTGAATAATTCAAACAAAAAAAAGAGCAACTTTCAATTGAGGTTGCTCTTTTTTTTGTTTACACAATCAACTAAAAGATTATTTTCCCTTAGTTGCATTTTTTAAATCGACGCCGCCAGGAATTTTCATTTTATCAATTAAAACCACAATTTCGTTCAAAGTAAAATTACCCGTCAAGGACATTAAAACCGTTTGATTTTCCTTGTTAGCACCAGCATTATAAACTAAAAGCTCTTTAATTTGATTTTCTGTTGCTCCAGATTTTACCCAAATTTTAAGATTTTTATCCCCATTATCCACTCGCATCAACTCTTCTAAACCAGCAGTTTTATAATATTGATCTGCTGTTACTTTCATTTGGGACGAAACTTTCGCATTCGATGTAGAAAAAACTTTTAGATTATCTAATTTCCTCATCAAGTTAAGATATTGCTGAGTTTCTTTGTCATTGGCATCCACTTTTACGCTTCCCATCATTTGAAACATTTTTTTGTTGACTATAATCGATGCCACATCATCCTGACCTTCATATTTGTCAAAAACCGATTGTGCGAAAAACACATTCGAAACCAAAACTAATACTGCTGTTACTATAATTTTTTTCATTTTTTTGTGTTATACTATTTTATAAATATAGCAAAATAATAACAAAGGCTGTGCCAATACAATAAAATTCTAAATTTTATGATTTTATTATTAATTTGGAATAACTTTTGCTAATAAAGATAATGTTAAAATTTTAAATTCGTACTTTTACGTTAGACCTATCAAATTCAAAATATGAAAACAACTTTCAAACTTATAATCGTATTTTTTTTAGCTTCATTTGTTTTTCAAAGCTGTCAAGACCAAGACGATGTAGCTGCACCTGTTAGCTTAGAAGTTAACGATTTTATATGGAAAGGACTGAATTTGTACTATTTATGGCAAGCCGATGTACCTAATTTATCGGATGCTAAATTCAAAAATCAGACAGAATTAAACACTTTTTTGAATGGATATTCTAAACCCGAAAATTTATTCGAAAGTTTACTCTACAAACCCGAAAGCCTTTATCCTGCTACAGAAGCGGTTGATCGTTTTAGCTGGATTGTAGATGATTATTTAGAATTAGAAGGACAACTTCAAGGAACTACTAATAATAACGGAGTAGAATTTGGCCTAAGCCGAAAATCTACAGGTTCATCAGAAATATTTGGTTGGGTACGCTATATTATACCTGGTTCGGATGCCTCTACAAAAAGCATCAAACGTGGTGATATTTTTTATGGTGTAAATGGAACTCAACTTACTATAAACAATTACCAAGCATTACTCTTTGGTTCCAACAACGACTATACTTTAAATATGGCCGACATCAATGGCGGTGCTTTTACTCCAAACGGAAAATCAGTAGCGTTGACAAAAACTGTTTTGGACGAAAATCCAATACTAATTAATAAAGTTATTGTTTCTGGTTCGCATAAAATTGGTTATTTGATGTACAATGGTTTTTATTCAAATTATGACAGTCAACTAAATGATGCTTTTGGAACATTAAAATCACAAGGAATTACCGATTTAGTTCTTGATTTAAGATACAACGGCGGCGGTTCTATTCAAACTGCAACGAGATTGGCTAGTATGATTACAGGAACTTTTACAGGGAAAGTATTTGCCAAGGAGCAATGGAATGCTAAAATAGAATCCTATTTTAATGCCAATGACCCTGAATCCCTAAAAAATCTTTTTGTTGACAAAATGGGAACTACACCTATTAATAGTCTAAATATGACCAAAATTTATATTCTGACTTCGGCAGCAACTGCTTCGGCAAGCGAGTTGGTAATTAACGGTTTGAAACCTTATATTAATGTGGTTCAAATAGGCGATGTTACTGTGGGTAAAAATGTAGGCTCAGTTACTTTATATGATTCGCCAACTTTTGGAAAAGAAAATAGAAATCCAAATCACCGTTATGCGATGCAACCTTTGGTGCTGAAAATTGTCAATTCAGTAGGTTATGGAGACTATCAAAGTGGTTTAGTTCCAACCTTTCAATCAAAAGAAACACTAAGCACTCTTGATGTTCTTGGCAGTACTTCAGAACCTTTGTTAAATCTTGCTGTTGGCAAAATCACTGGAACTGCAAAAACAAAACAAACCGTTCCTGGTGTCCAATTTGATTATTTCAAAGATTCAAAATCTACAAACGGAATTCAAAATCAAATGTATTTAGACAAAGCTCCCGAAGGTCTATTGAAAGCTTTGGAATAAAATAAAAACATAAATGCAAAAAAGGCTTTCATCACTGAAAGCCTTTTTTATGGTTGTTAAATCTTAAAATTACAACTTAATATTTAACCCTAATTTAAAGTTTCTACCCAAAGTATTGTACCCTACATTTTCAAAAAATTCTTCATTTAAAAGATTAGTAGCCGCACCAAAAAGACTCAATCTGTTTTTAATTAATTCATAATTCAAAGAGGCATTTACCAATTGGTAAGAACCCAAAACTACGTTTTGAGTACCGAAAGTATTTCCATCGAAGAAAGCATCATTTCTACCATCAACATACTGATAATTGACATTAAAAGTAGTTCTTGTAAAAATTTGATAATCCAAAGACGAATTCACTTTATGTTTTGAAATCAATCTGTCCAAAGCTTTATCGACTTGGGTAAAAGTATAATTGGAAATCCATTTTAATTTTTGGCTTAAAGCCAAAGTAATTTCTGTTTCAACACCTTTAGCCTTGTTCGTTCCTTCAATATTGATGTATTTATAGGCAGACGAAAACCCAATAAAATCGGTTTGTTCCCGATAAAACCCAACAGCAGAAAAACGTACTTTTTTATCTAGAAAATTCGTTTCAAAACCAGCTTCGGCAGTAGTGTTTTTTTCTGGAGTCAAAGCCGTATTTCCATAAGGAGAATACAATTGATACAAACTTGGCGTCACGAATGCCGTGCTATAAGAAGCCAAAACTTTTAACGGAAATGCTTTAAAATCATAAGAAGGATTCAGATTATAAACCACTTGATTTCCATATTCGCTATGAATGTTCCATCGTGCTCCAGCATTGACATTCAATCCAAAACCCGAAGTATAAACTCCCGTAACATAAGGGTCAATCATATTGAATTTGGCATTTCCTTTGGCGACTCCACCATAAGGCGTTGCACTATTCATATCGTGAAATTGGTATTGTGCTCCAGCAACCAAAAACAATGATTTTGCAATCTCGTATTTATTGTAGGCATCCACATTCACGCTCCTGGATTCGTATTGAGACAAGCCAACCGTTCCTGAATAAGAATCCAATTCATCGTAAGAACGTACCATTTTGTTAAAACTCGAATTCAAAACAAATTCACCTCTGTTGTATTTGTATTTTGGCAAGAATCCAAAACGAAATTGTTCTGATTTTGAATGATTTTGAATTACATCGTTTGCTCCTGTATTGTCAAAGCCTCCGTCATAATCATTGTTGATTTTGTCGTAGTTTCCAAAGAAATCCAAGTTCAATTTATTGGTTGGTTTATAGCCAATTTTCCCCAAATAATTGATTCTCGAAAAGCGATCGGCTTCATATTTGATGTTTTCATTTGGCTCAGCAATTTGCGACATTCCAGTAGTCTCTGTACTATTCAATGAAGCAAAATAATTCACTTTATTGATGTTTCCGTTTACCGAAAACCCTTGATTGTAATCCTGTGGATTAGTTTTTGAAGTAGAAGCCGTGTTATAGGTTCCCAAATTCCAATAGCCACTTCCTTGAATGGCTTTTTTGCCTGCTTTTTTCAAACGGATATTGATTAAACCTGTCGCAGCACCCGTTCCATACAAAGTACTCGAAGCGCCTTTCATAATTTCGATACTTTCCACTTGCTCCGCAGGAAGTAATCTCAAGTCATATTCAAAACTAATTCCCGAAGCATCAGTAACCGGAATTCCGTCAATAAGAATCAGGACTTGATTACTTTTTCCACCACGAATGTAGTAACCCAAATTTTTCCCGGCAGCACTTTGGCTTCCGTTGATTTCGACACCAGCAACCGAATTTAGAATGGCAGCTACACTTTGTCCTTCCTTCATTTTTAAATCTTCGGAAGTGATTTTAGTAATTATTTTTCCTGATTTTTCCTTTGCCAAAGCAAATTTTGAATCCGAAATTACTACTTCATCCAATTCAGTTTTGGATGCAATACTGTCTTTTTGTTGCGCAAAAACACAGTTAGTCATTAGTACGAATAACGCACTAATACGAACGATTTTGTTGTTCATTTTAATAAAACATTTTTAATAATAAAAATGGGAGAAAAGCATAGAATGACCCATACCCAAACCTTTTTTCCCGAAAGTTTGATACTCGATGTATTAGGCAGGTCTCCTGGCTTGCGTCTTGTTGTTTACCTTCCCATTCTAAGTTAGAAATTAGAAATACGAAGTAAGAAGTATTTAACTTCTAACCTCTACGTTCTAACCTCCCACTTCCAAACAGTGGTTTTGTAGATAACAACAAGCTTTTTAGCTTACAGTTGCGGGTACAGCGCGAGATTTTTGAATTTTGATTTTTGAATAATGATTTCGGATTTAAAATCTGAAATCAAAAATCGTTAATCTACAATCTTCAATCACTCTCTTCCCTTTTAATGCGGTTTCAAAAAAATAAAACAGCAACCTCAATACGGCGGCAAATGTAGTTCTAAGTTTTGAATAAAAAAATAAAATCAATCCTCTTTGTTCTCTTTCTTTTTTGAAAGCTTGACAATCAACCAAATAAATCCAACTAAAAAATGCAAGACTATTATTCCTGCCACGACATACATAAAAGTGTTTGAATTGTCTCTCATAGATAGTTTCTAGCAAAATTACTTTCTTTGCATTGCCAAAAATGTATCAAAAGTTACACAAGTTTATTTTTGTGCCAACAAAACAATACTTTTGTAAAAAATTCATTAAATGAAATCCGTTCAAAATACTGCGTTTTACTTTTTAGTCTTTTTGTTGTTCATTCAATGCAAAGAAAATCCAAAAAAGGAAAAGACAATTGCTACTTCAGAAAATGAAATTCAGTATGCCGAAGGACTGGAAATCTATAAACACCTAGGATTTACAATACTAAAAATCACCAATCCTTGGCCAGAAGCCAAAGAAAGTTTTACCTATATTCTGCAAGAAAAAAACGGAATTATTCCCGATAGTTTGAAGCAATTTCCGCTAATTCAAATTCCGCTAAAATCGATTGTGGTGACCTCAACAACCCACATTCCAGCATTGGAATTATTAGGCGTAGAAAATACTTTAGTAGGTTTTCCTGATACGAATTACATTTCATCCGAAAAAACACGAAAACGAATTGACACCGGAAAAGTTCGAGATGTGGGTAAAAACGAAAGCCTAAATACCGAAGTTTTAATAGATATGAATCCCAATTTGATTGTGAGTTTTGGTTTGAACAATAGCAATCCCTCTTTGGACAATCTACAAAAAAGCGGACTAAAAGTGATACTCAACGGCGATTGGACTGAACAATCTCCGTTAGGAAAAGCCGAATGGATTAAGTTCTTCGGAGTCTTATATGGCTTAGATTCTAAAGCAAATACCATTTTTTCTGACATTGTAAAAGAATACAATTCGACATTGGCTTTAGCTCAAAAAGTGACTCAAAAACCAACAGTTTTGTGTGGCGCAATGTATCAAGATCAATGGTATGTTCCGCAAGGCGAAAGTTGGGCAGCCTTGTTTTTGAAAGATGCTCAATCACAGTATTTATGGGCAGACACCAAAGGAAACGGAAGTTCATCTGTACCGTTTGAAGCCGTTTTAGAAAAAGCTCAAAACGCTGATTTCTGGATTGCACCCGGAGATTTTTCAAGCTTGAAAGAAATGAGCAAAAGCAATCCACATTACAATCAATTTGCTTCGTTCAAAAATAAAAAAGTATATTCGTATGCGATAAAAAAAGGTGCAAAAGGAGGTATCATTTATTTCGAATGGTCCCCTACTCGCCCCGACTGGGTGTTGAAAGATTTAATCAAAATCTTTCATCCCGAATTGTTACCGAATCATAAATTGTTTTTCTTTCAGAAATTGGAATGATAATAATTAATATAATAGAAAAATAACAAATTCCGCTCGTCACTTCGAGTGATTTTTAACATTAATGCGACAGCTTTAATGTTAAAAATTGTATCGAGAAGCCTATAATAGTTAAGTTCTCGATACATTTTATTAAAAAAAGCTATCGCATTTTTTAATATAACACTCGAACAGACGGCACAATAAACAAATCAAACTTGCAAAACAAAAACCGAAATACCCTTTTATTCTCCCTTTTGACATTGTCATTGCTATTGCTATTGGTATTGAACATCAGCTTGGGTTCGGTTTCTATTCCAATAAAAGATGTTTTCAACAGCTTGACTGGAGGGAATTCCAGCAAAGAAACTTGGGATTACATCATCGTTAACTATCGATTACCCAAAGCCATCACGGCTGTATTAGTCGGAATGGGATTAGCGATTAGCGGATTATTGATGCAAACCTTATTCCGAAATCCATTGGCTGGACCCGATGTTTTAGGATTGAGTTCTGGAGCAAGTTTGGGTGTGGCAACGGTTATTTTGGGAGCAGGTTTTTTGCCTCCTTTTTTAGCTTCGTTCTTACTTTCGTCTTATGGAATTATCTTAGCTTCAAGTTTGGGAAGTTTCTTGGTTTTATTGGCTGTTTTATCGGTTTCGCAAAGTTTGAAAAACACAATGGCAATTCTAATTGTCGGATTGATGTTTGGGAGCTTGACCAATGCTATTGTGGGAACATTAACCTATTTAAGTACCGCCGAACAATTGCAGAAATTTACTTTTTGGTCGTTGGGTAATCTGGGTAATTTAGCTTGGTCGTCGATTGTAATTTTATTGGTTTGTATTATAATTGGTTTATTTATGAGCCTTTTGAATATTAAATCCCTGAATGCTTTGTTGCTTGGCGAAAACTACGCCCGAAGTATGGGAATGAACTACAAAAAAACTCGCTTGATTATTATTCTTGCCACCAGTATTCTCACTGGAAGCATTACGGCTTTTGCAGGGCCAATTGCTTTTATTGGATTGGCGGTGCCGCACATTGCTAAATTGGTTTTTCAAACCAGCAATCATACTATTTTATTCTGGAGCACCTTGCTTTTGGGAGCCATTATCCTGCTGATTTGCGACAGCATTTCGCAACTTCCTGGAAGTGATGTTACTTTGCCTATTAACGCAGTGACTTCACTATTTGGTGCACCCATCGTGATTTGGCTATTGCTACGAAAACGTAAAATGATGAATTAATGGAAAACAAAATCATCTTACAAACTTCCAATTTAAGCATTGGCTATACTTCCAAAAAAGAGAAAAACAGCATTGCTTCAAACATTAATTTGTCTTTAGAAAAAGGAAAACTGATTGCTTTAATTGGGGCAAACGGTATAGGAAAATCGACTTTGTTGAGAACCATTACAGGAATACAAAAACCGCTTTCAGGAACTGTTTTTTTGAATAAAAAGAACATCCACGAATTAGATTCCTTGACTTTGGCACAAAATTTAAGTGTAGTTCTAACCGAAAAATTACCACCAAGCAATCTCACAGTTTGGGAACTTGTAGCTTTAGGTCGTCAGCCTTATACTAATTGGATTGGAACACTAACCGAGAACGACATTGCCAAAATTAACGAAGCGATTGCACTGACTCAAATCGAGCATTTAGCATCCAAAAAACATTACGAAATTAGTGATGGACAATTGCAAATCGTATTAATTTCAAGAGCTTTGGCGCAAGATACACCCTTAATCATTTTGGACGAACCTACCACACACTTGGATTTATTACACAAAGTAGCGCTCCTAAAACTATTGAAAAAACTAACCCAAGAAACGGAAAAATGTATTCTGTTTTCGACTCACGATATCGATATGGCGATACAATTGAGCGACGAAATGATTATTATGACGCCCGAAAACACAGTGCAAGACCAACCTTGTAATTTGATTATGAAAGGCAGTTTCGACACTTTATTTAAGGATGAACATATCGTTTTTGACAGTGAAAAAGGGAAGTTTGTGATTTCTTAATAATTATATTTTTCGTACCGAACTCTATAAACGTGGAGTAAGTTTTCTAATTCCTCATATTCAATTGTCAACTCATCAATTACAATTTTTTCAGCATTAAATGTTAAATAATTAGTAGAACTTTTACCGTTACTTTCACTAAAAACGCGATCATTAAAAATCTTATTCCAAGAAACTAGATTTTCATTTTTCAATTTAATTCCTTTATCATTCAGAACAATTTGCGGATTTTTATCTCTTAATTTTTTTGCTTGGTCAAATGAAAAGTATATGCCAATTCCTAAAAACAACAATCCCAAATATTCTTTTTCAAATAAAAGAAAAACTCCAAAAAAACCAAGACCCAAAAATACAACTAGCATTAATAAAATTGTCTTTCTTGAATAATAAATTATAGTTTCTTTAGGCACTGAAATATCATCTTTATAAACATCTTTTTCAAGAAATTTTTTCTCCAATTGATATAACTTTTGCTTTTGCTGGTAGTTTTTAAATTCTGTTTTTTCAAACCAACTTCCAGTTTCCCAAATCAGTTTTTCTTCGACTGCTTTTCTTTGTAATTCGTGAATATTTCTAACATTCTCATAAGCCCAAATTTTCCATTCCATAACATAATAGCTCCACACAAGCCAACCCATTGAAAAACCTAAAACAAATCCAATAGGTATAATAAAACCTCCTAAAAAAGTATATTCAACGAGAAAAAAACAACCAATAATACAACCAAAAGTAACAATCATCGGCAAATATTTCAATTGCCACCTTCCCCTATTCAAAGCCTGATTAACAGTTACATTACCTTCCATAAAACTACTTCAATCTAATCTGCCTCTTCGCCTCGCCCACCACAAAGGCAACCGAATTGGCTATATTAAAACTACGAATTAATTTCGACATTGGTATGGTTAAATGATTTTCGAATTTACTCAAAACTTCTTTACTTAATCCCACACTTTCTTTACCAAAAACCAACCAATCACCCTCTTGGAATTCGGCTTCGTAAATGGATTTATCGGCGTGGGAACTCATCAAGAAAACTCTGGATTTGTCTGGAATTTGGGTTATCCATTCTTCAACGTTTTGATATTCGGTTACATCCAAATGCACCCAATAATCGAGTCCAGAACGTTTCAGATTTTTATCATTGATTACAAATCCAAAAGGGTGAATCAGGTGCAAACGACTTTCTGTACCTACGCACAAACGACCAATATTTCCTGTATTGTTGGGGATTTCAGGTTCTACTAAAACGATGTTTAACATTCTTGTTTTGGGTTTTGGGTTTTGGGTTTTGGGTAATTGCAATTAAAATTTATTATTGAAAAAACTCACAACTCATAATTCATAATTTCTCTAACTTCTCCCGCTTTTAAATCATTCAAATATACGTTTCCTATTCGAACTCTTACTAATCTTAAAGTAGGAAAACCAACTGCTGCCGTCATTTTTCGAACTTGTCGAAACTTACCTTCGTTAACCGTGATGGAAGCCCAAGAGGTTGGCCCGTGACGTTCGTCCCTTATTTTTTTTCCTCTCGGTCCAAAGTCTGGAATTTCAGTAATTAGTCTGGATTCGCATTTTTTGGTTTTGTATTTTCCGCCATCAAAACCTATTTCGACACCTTCTTTTATCATATCAATCGCTTCTTGTGTGATAACTCCATCCACTTGAACGTAATATTCTTTATCGACTTTTTTAGACCGAACTTGTTCACTTACTTTCCCATCAGTTGTCAACAAAAGTAAGCCTTCGGAATCTTCATCGAGGCGACCAATGGCCATTGTTCCTGCTGGAAAATCGTGCAATTCTCCCAAGAGTTTTTTCTTTCGTTTCAATTCATAAACAAATTGACTCAAATAGCCGTAAGGTTTGTGGAGGATGAAATGACGGTGAAGCATTATAATTTTGTTTTCAGAAGGCAAAGATAACATATCTTCTTTCTAAGATTTTTTTAAGAAGTGATTTAATAGCAAATATTACTTCTTTCGTGACAAATAATTCTTGTCTAGTCTCAATAATTCGATATGCTTTCTAATAAAATTATAGTTTTACTTTAGAAAAACAAATCGATTTTATTTTAATTATTTTTTATTCAAATCTAAAAAAACTTTTTTTTTATAAATCTGCATAGATATACATTTCAAGCATTAGAATGAAAACCCATATTAATTTTACTAGTAAAAAAATAGTTTTTTTGATCATTCTATTACCATTTTATAGTTAGTCTAACTTTTATTACAGTTACATAATTCAAATTAATAATTTTTACAAAAAACAACGTTTTTACGTACTTATTTTTATATATTTGTATTTTATCGATGAAAAATGATGTTTAATCGATATTGCAAACACAAAACAGTCCCTTAACCGTTAATAAAAAAATATTATGATGAAAAAAATACTTCTTCTAGGATGTTTTCTAAATTTGTTTGCATCCTTACAAGCTCAAACTACTTTGGCTGCTGGTGATATTGCTATTATTGGTACTAATTACGATATTATCCCTTATGAAATGACTATCGTAAATCTTGTTCCTATGTCAGCAGGTACTGAAATCAGAATAACTGATTATGGATATGATGAAGCTACTAGTACTTTTGGAACCACTTCTGTAGCGAATACAGCAGAAGGCTCGATTGCTTGGACGTTAACTTCTGCTATGCCTGCTGGAACAGTTACTAAATTTTCAATTACTGGAGGAGTAACTCCTGCCGTTTCTGGCTTACCAGGCACTGTTAACGTTACAGGCTGGACATTTACAACTCCGGCTAGCTGTCCGATTCCATCTGGTGGTGACAACTGGTTTATTTATCAAGGAAGTTCCCCTACATCTGTAAGTCAGTTTGTATTTGGCTGGGTAAATACATTTGCTACCACTTTTTTTGGTCAGGATCAGCCAGCAGGACAATTTATTCCGACTGGAAATGGGAACCAACCAAATAATAATAATTCCTATTTACCTCCTTCTCTTACTCTGGGATTAACTGCTATTGCACTTAATAGAGATCCTTCTAGCGGAGGATATCACGGCGATAACAATGTCTATTTAGGAACACGATCAGGAACAAAAGCAAGCCTACAGGCTGCAATTTGCACCATAAGCAACTGGACTACAAACGAAACCACAACATACAACATCACTCCTGGGGGGACATACTTTCCTGGAACCAACCCGATTTTTACTGTAACTAGTCCCAACACTGCACCAACAAACATAACACTTTCGGCTTCTGCAATCAACGAAAATGTAGCTGCTAATTCAACTGTAGGAACTTTATCTTCTACAGATGCTGATGCAGCCAATACTTTCACTTATACTTTGGTTGCTGGAACAGGAAGTACAGATAATGCAGCTTTCAATATTTCTGGAAGTAGTTTAAGAATCACTGCTAGTCCTGATTTTGAAACTAAATCTTCGTATTCTGTTCGTATTCGTACAACAGACCAAGGAAGTTTGTTTTTTGAAAAAGTTTTTACTGTTACTATCAATGATCTTGTCGAAGGAGTTTTACTCAGCACCTCTCCAACATTAACATTTACCAGTAATCCAGCAGCCATTACCAGCGATGATATTGCAAGCGATGGAGAAGGAGGTTCTCAAACTATATCCGATATTGATATACAGATATATAATATTTCAAATAGCAACGGAACTTTACTACCCGCATTATCTTGGCAAAACAATTCTTTTATGGGAAGTTCTAGCTCATCCTATTCTGGTCTAACCAATGAAAACAATGCAGGGTCAAAAGGAATGGCAATAAAATCAGTCAATGGCAATGAGTTTCGTCTTAACCAGTTTGTATATTACAACTGGGGAGAAACCTCCTCTTTTACTAATACAGTAAAGGGTTATAGGGACGGCATTGAAGTGGCTTCTACCACTTTTGATGGTTTTGATTCAGGTTATAACCCAAAAACGATAATCTTAACATCTGCCTTTCAAAATGTAGACGAGGTAAGATTTTATATCAGTGCTGGTGGATACATGGGAGATCAGTCTAGCACCAATCATAGCATAAACTCTTTTGCGCTAGCTTCACCTGTAGTCGTAACAAATACTNATGCAGGAAATACTTTCACTTACAGTTTAGTAGCTGGAACAGGAAGTACGGATAATGCCTCTTTCAATATTTCTGGAAGTAGTTTGAGAATCACGGCCAGTCCTGATTTTGAAACTAAATCTTCGTATTCTGTTCGTATTCGCACAACAGACCAAGGAAGTTTGACTTTCGAAAAAGCATTTACAATTACAATAAACAATCTGAACGAAGCCCCAACCGACATTGCTTTGTCTGCATCTTCAATCAACGAAAATG
>NZ_PQVG01000013.1 GCF_002920895.1 Flavobacterium alvei | reverse complement strand
CTTATTTTTTAAAAACTACAACATAAAACCAAAAATAAACCTCGCTTAAATGTGCTTAAACGAGGTTGTTTTTTATACTGATTCTGAAAGTTTAGTTTTTGAGTGAGGTTGCGCAACAGCTACGTGTGTTAGCAGGCGTTTTTTTTACTTCTTTTTCAAGTAAATTTCTATAACCCCATTTTTTCCTTTTTCGCCGTATTTTTTGGTTGCGCTTATATCTTTTAAGACATTTATCGATTCTACGTCATCAGGTTTTATTTCAGCGATAATTTCTTCGGTCACTTCTTTACCTTCGACGATATATAAAGGTTTGTTTTTTTGAGTGTTTTGTTGAGTTGAATAACAATCAGAAACAATATCAATTCCTTCTATTTGTTGTTCGGAATAATATTTATCATCTATTGGATAACGAGGTTCTTTTTTCTTATTTAATTTCACATAAAAATAAATTTCTTTGTTTCTATTTATTCCTAAATAATCAGAACAACCACGAGAAGTCCAAATATCTAAACTGTCATATTTTGCGATTAGTTCCCCCGCTTTAATGTTCTTTAAGTCAACATATTTTCCGTCAGGTAAATATCCCTTAAAATCTTTTGTTAAATGAATTTTTGCAATTGAATTTAAATCTTTACGATATTTCTGGAAGATAACACCTGGATATAATTTTGAAGTATATCCAATTCTATTTTCAAACCTTCCATCTTGTACAAAACCATCTGAACACAAATCCATTTCTTCCAAATTGATTTGTTTTAATTCAACATCATTTTGCTTTAAATTGTCTAAAGTTAGTTCGCACAATTTTATTTCGGAAAGTTTGATGTCATTTTTCTGTTGGGAAATAGATTTTAGACTAAACAATAAAGCTAGAATTAGAAGTCTTTTTTTCATTTGGTTTTCAGTGGTTTTTAGTTTTCTGCGGTAAAATGCCTGCTAACTAGTTTATATGTGCATAAAACCAACACGTTTTTATCTTATTTGGCATGTTATGCGCATGTTTTCGATTGATTTTATGCGTATAAATTTTTGATTTATACCTTACAAATCTAATAAAAAATCTTACATATCAAAAGGATTAATTATGTTTTTTAAAGAAGTACTGCTTACATGGGTATAAATCATTGTTGTTTTTGGACTACTGTGACCCAATAGATCTTGTATGTAACGTAAATCGGTTCCGTTTTCAAGTAAATGAGTGGCAAAACTATGCCTAAGTGTATGTAAACTAATCTTTTTTGTTATTCCTGCCTTTTTAGCCGATTGATGTAAGACCGATTGTGCGCTTCTGCTACTGTATTGTTCTCCATATTGTCCTTCGAATAAATAGGTTTTGGGTTTATACATTGTATAATACTCTTTTAGTAAAACTAAAATTTTTGAGGATAAAAGCGTATATCGGTCTTTTTTGCCTTTAGCGTTTTTCACATGTATCAGCATCCTTTTACTATCAATATCAGTAAGTTTCATGTTTATAGCCTCACTGATCCTTAAACCCGAAGAGTAAATTAAAGCTAATAGGGTTTTGTGTTTTAAATTGGTTGTCATATCAATAAGTCTAAACATTTCTTCTTTGCTCAAAACATTGGGCAATGTTTTTGCATTTTTAGGACGATGAAGTTCTTCGATAACTATTTTTGAATTGTGGATGATTTTGAAAAACAATTTAGTAGCATTGATGATTTGGTTTTGATACGATGCTGATAAATTGTTTTTCAAGATGTACTCGTTATTATAGACAATCACATCTTCGTTGGTAATATCGATTATGGCTTTGTCACGATAAAACACCAAGAACGATTTTAGAGCTTCGCTATAAGTAGTAATCGTACTTTCGCTATAGCGTTTGGATCGCAGCCACTGCTTGAATTTCTCGATTTGTACCATTCCTTCGGTCGATGGAATGCTGTGTGATAAAGGGGCGATTTTAAACCGAATTCGGTTTTCCTCTGTGTCTGGAAGATGCCAAACGCCCAGGGTTTGACTCCAGCGAGAGCCTTCCAACTTTTTGATTCGAGCAATTAATTCGGCATTCTTTTCGAAATAAACCGCTATTCGCTTTTCTTTTCTATGAGTAATAATCTTGGCTTCCCAGTTCATAATCAGTTTTTTATTGTACTAAAATATAGAATTGTTTTTAAATTGAAAACTTTGCAAACTTTGCGAAAAACTTTGCGAACTTTGCGGTAAAATAATTCGATATGAAAATAAATCTAAAAAACGGAATCGATAAACTCCTTTTCGGAATGAAACAAAATGATGTAACGGCGCTGTACGGAAAACCCAACCGCAATTACAAGGACGAAGACGAGAACGTGATTTTTGCTTACAATGCCCTAAAAATGCGTTTGACTTTCTATCAAGAAGAAGATTTAAAACTGGGTTATATCGTAGCTTCGAGTGCAGACTTAGAATTGTTTGGGAATACAATTATAGGTAAAAAAATCACCGAAGTCAAAAAAGAATTGGCCGCCAAAGGCATTATCAAATACAATCAAGAGGATTTCGATACGTTCGAAAATTATTTCAACGAAGACAATTGGTTTATCTTGCAAACCGAATTTGACGAAGTGGTGAAATTTGAAATTGGCGCCATTATCAATGCCAAAGACGAATTTGATTGGAAATTTAAGAAATAGTGTTCAGTGATCAGTTTTCAGTTGGCAGAGTTCAGTAATCGGTGTTCAGTAGGAGTATTGAGTGATTTTTGTAATAAGTTAATTTCATAAATAACAAACCCGACTAGTTTTAAAACTTGTCGGGTTTGTTGTTTTATTTAGCATTATTTTCTGATGATTTTTTTAAATCAAACCGAAAATTAAAACTTTTAAAGAATCAGAATGCCGTTCCAACTGCATTTATTATGGAACATAAATCACTAATAGCTAATCGCTTATTTGGGTGCTTTAATTTCGTTCATTTCAATTTCAAAAATAAGGGTTGCGTTTGGCGGAATAACACCACCAGCTCCAGCTTCGCCATAAGCTAATTTCGATGGAATGAAGATCAAAGCTTTATCACCAAAAGAAAGCAGGTTTAATCCTTCTAGAAATCCAGGAATCATTCCTTGTTTGCCAATTTCAAACGGAAAGGCATTGTATCCGCCTTGAGAGGCTCTGTTAGGATCATATTTTCCATACATTTTGGCCACTTCTTCATAATTGCTGTCAAACAAGTTCCCATCTTCAAAATAACCTGCATAGTTAATGTTGACCGAAGTTCCGTTGGCCGGTTTTACTCCAGATCCTTTTTGGGTTATTTTATAAATCAACCCTGATTCTGTTGTAGTTCCAGTAGTTTTTTCATTGGCAAAATAGGCTGCTTTTGCTTTAATTACACTACCGTATTTTACTTCATATTCTTTTTTGGCTAATGCCTCGGCTTCAGCTTGTTTTTTCTTATTTTCAGCATCAATCAAAGCTTGTTTTTTGGCATCTTCATCTTTATTCAAAAAGTAGGTTGAGAATACTTTTGGAGCGTCAAATGCTTTGGCAGCAGTTCCTTTTCGGGCAATGGTTACTTTTAGAATCAGATCATTTTGAGCAATCGCATTGACTACATTTTGTCCTTGAATTACGTAGCCAAAAATAGTGTGTTTGCCAGTTAACCAAGGGGTGTCTTTGTGTGTAATAAAGAATTGGCTACCATTAGTAGCAGGACCAGAATTGGCCATAGCCAGTATGCCTGCTTTGTCAAATTTAGCATCGGTGATTTCATCTTTAAATGAATAGCCTGGATCGCCAGAACCTGTTCCTAGAGGATCGCCACCTTGAATCATAAAATCAGCGATTACACGGTGAAATTTTAGTCCGTCATAAAAAGGTTTTCCTTTTAGTTTTGCGTCGGTTACAAAGGTGTTTGTACCTTCGGCAAGCGAAATAAAATTCGCTACTGTAACGGGTGTTTTTTTGTATTCTAATTGCAAAACGATATTTCCTTTGCTGGTAGCAATAGTGGCAAAAATTCCTTCGGCTACTGCTGGTGTAGTTGCTTTGGGTGCAGTTTTGGTGGTTGCAGTAGGTTTTTTGGTTGCTGTAACTGGTTTCTTGGCCGTTTGTGCCTGAAGATTTACTATTCCTAAAAACAATAGGACTAAAATTTTAGATTTCATTTTTTAATAATTTAATGTTCGTTTTTCGTTTTTCGTTTTTCGTGATTCTAACTTAAAGCTTCCAACTTCCATCTTCCAACTTCTAATTATATTTTTTCTAACAACTCAATTTCGAAAATAATATTGGCATTGGGCGGAATAACTCCATTAGCTCCAGCTTCGCCATAACCCAATTTTGATGGGATAAAAAGTGTGGCTTTGTCGCCAAAAGACAATTGCTCAATTCCTTCAATAAATCCTGGAATCAAACCGTCTTTTTTGCCATATTGAAAGGGGATGGGTTGATAACCATTTTGAGCACCACGGTTTGGGTCATATTTTCCGTAGATTTTTGTAATGGCTTCAATGCTGGAATCAAAAAGGCTTCCGTTTTCAAGATAACCCGCATAGTGAATGTAAACAGTGGCTCCCGCTTTTGGTTTTTTGCCTCCCGCTTTTTTGGTGATGGTATAGGCTAAACCCGTTGGTGTAGTGATAGCTTTGGCTTTCAAGCTTTCAAATAAAGTGGTTTTTTGGTCAAAAACAGCTTTGTATTTTGCGTTTTCGGCTGCTTCTATCGCCAATTTATTTTTTTGGTTTTCGGCTTCTACGGTATAATAATCTCTGAATACTTTTATGGCATCAAATTTTTTGGCCGCTTCACCATTTCTAATGATGGTAACTTTGTCCATATAATCGCCTTGTACGATTTTGTTCACTACATCCATTCCGTTTTCGACAACCTGACCAAAAATGGTGTGTTTGCCTTCTAGCCAAGGGGTTTCTAAATGCGTGATAAAAAACTGACTGCTATTGGTTGCTGGACCATTATTGGCCATAGCCAAAACGCCTCCTTTGTCAAATTTCAAATCGGTAATTTCGTCTTTAAATCTATAGCCAGCATCCCCAGAACCGGTTCCTAATGGATCGCCACCTTGAATCATAAATTCGGGAATGACACGGTGAAATTTCAATCCATCATAAAAAGGTCTGTTTTTTAAATTTTCGTTGGTAATGAATTCATTTTTCCCTTCGGCCAATGTCACAAAATTGGCCACTGTGATGGGGGCTTTTTCATAATTCAATTGTACGATGATGGTTCCTTTATTGGTTTCGATTTGGGCATACAATCCGTCTGGAAGATTGTTTTTAGCCTCTTTGCAAGAAAATAAGGTAACAAAAACTAGAAAGGCAAATGTGTATAGAATGCTTTTTTTCATATGAATTTTAAATTTGTTTTTATTGATGTCTTAAATTAATTGGTTAAACTGTCTTTGATTTTATTTACAGATTTTGTTCGATTTACGGTCTCTTGATTGGGAGTTGGGTTTGCAGCGTTGGTTGCTCTGAGTAGAATTTCTTTTTTGAAAGCTTCTTCAGAGATAAAATTGTGTAAAGTAACGGTGCAAAGCAAGGGTTGGTTTGTTCCTATTTTCTTAGTATCGCCGTGGTATCCATAAGCAATATGGGATGGAAACAGAAAAGTTATTTTTTCGTTTTTATGCATGATTTTAATCCCTTCTCGCAATCCTGTCATAATATTTTGTTTATCAACAGCATAGGTTTGTGGTTTTAATTCTACTTCCGAATAGATGATTCTACCCTGTAAATCTTTGATTTCATAATCAAAAAAGGCAACATCTCCTTTTTTGGGAGTTAAGGTGTCAATTGTATTAGCCGTTATGTAGGTGTACCAATATCCTTTGGTCGAAGCCAAGTATTTTATTTTGGGATTGCTTTTTATTAGAGAGTCTATTCGACCTTCTTCGCTAGCAATGAGCTTTTTGTTTCTTTCGGCCGATTTTTTCATAAATGATCCCGAAGCTTGCGAAACAGGTTTTCTAGCTTCTTGACTTTGCTTGCAGCTAGTTATAAAAAGAGTTACCCAAAATGCCAATACAATAAGTTTGCGATAGTTCATAATGCGTTATATTATTAGTTTGCTTACCAAATCTTCAAATTTTTGTACGGTTTCTTGCATCGAAGTTTCTGATTTTCCTCCAGCAGCATTGCGATGTCCACCGCCATTAAAATGTTCTCTTGCAAAAAGATTTACATCAAAATCGCCTTGGGAACGTAATGAAATTTTGATGATTTTTTCTTCGGTATTTTCGATAAAAATAGCGGTAAAAACAATTCCTTTGACACTCAAACCATAATTAACAATACCTTCGGTATCGCCTTTTATGTGGTTGAATTGGTCTAATTCGGCTTGTGTTAGCGTGGTATAAGTAGTTTTATGCACCGGAAAAATTTTCATATTTTGGAGTGCTCTGCCTAACAATTGCAATCGGTCATACGAACTATTGTCGTAAAGGAGTGCTGGAATTTCACTGTTTTTGACACCTAAATCTATCAAATCGGCAATGATTCTATGAGTTGTTCCAGTGGTTTTTGGGAATCGAAAAGAGCCCGAATCGGTTAGAATTCCTGTATAAATACAAGTGCCAATGGTTTTGTCAATATCCGATTTTTTGCCAAGAAATGAAATGAAATGATACAACATTTCGCAAGTAGAACCAAAAGCTGTATCCGAATAAGTAACTGTTGCATAATCATCTGGCGATTGATGGTGATCTATCATCACGAAAGGAACCGTTAAATTTTCGAGTACTTTTTCCATTTCGCCTACGCGATGCAAAGCATTAAAATCTAAGGTGAAAACTATTTCGGCTTCTTCCAGAATTTGGGTGCAATTTTTTTTATCTTTTTCGAATATCTTGACCGTTTCTGAGCCTGGCATCCAAGCTAAAAAATCAGGAAATTCGTTGGGTGAAACCACCACAGGTTGGTGATTGTTTTTTAATAAAAAATGATATAATCCAAGGGTTGAACCCATTGCATCTCCATCAGGACCTCGATGCGGAATGATTGCAATCTTTTTTGGAGTGGCTAATAACTGCTCAATAGCTTGTATGTCTTGTTCTTTCATATGTGTTAATTATATTTTTCAGCGGTCACATATGGTATCGCCCTTTTTTTTATTGGTGTTTGCTTAGGCAAATTTCTATTTTGTGGCGATTTCATAGTTTGCGAAATTACATTTTTTTAGTGTAATCTTCATAACAATTAAAGATTTAACAAACTTTTACAAAACTAAAAATCGGCTAAGTTTTTTCTTTTAAAGCGTTGGTACAATTTATATTTTGCCCCTTTTACAATCTGCGAATGATAGATTCCAACAGAACCAGATGCGAAATAAGCTACCAAGCAAGCAATACCAATAAAAACGCCACTTTCGATGCCAAAAAGTTCCATTCCCATAACTGTACAAGCAATAGGAGTGTGAGTCGCTCCCGAAAATACGGCTACAAATCCCATTCCCGCCAATAGCGCAATAGGCAAGGGGACAACGACAGATAAAGCACTTCCAAGTGTGGCACCTACAAAGAAAAGTGGAGTGACTTCGCCACCTTTAAATCCAGCTCCGAGTGTAAATCCAGTAAACAGTATTTTGAGTAGAAAATCATATGGAGTATTTGCCGTTGAAAAGGATTCAACAATGCTAGGAATTCCTAATCCAATGAATTTTGTGGTTCCCATTAAGTAAATGGCAATGACCAAAATGAGTCCACCCACAAACGGACGCAGTGGCGCATATTCGATAGTTTTTGCAAATAAACGTCCCCAAAAATGAGTGGTTCTAGAAAAAATCATCGCTGCTAAACCAAATACAATTCCAACAGCAATGCTATACCAAATGACATTAACGCTAATTTCTGGAACTTCGGGAATCGAATAATGCGTATGTTTTACTTGTAGAATTTCGACCGTAAAATAAGCAATATAAGCCACTACAAACGAAAGCACACTACTCTTTAAATTTATTTTACTAAAATATAAAACTTCTAAAGCGAAGATAGCTCCCGCTAAAGGCGTTCCAAAAACCGAAGCAAAACCAGCGCTAATACCAAGAATGATTAGTGTTCGTCGGTCGGAATTGTCAAGTTTAAAATAAGTAGTGAATTGATCGGCAATAGCTCCACTCATTTGAACTGCTGTGCCTTCTCGACCCGCCGAGCCTCCAAAAAGATGAGTGATTAAAGTGCTAATAAGCACCATTGGAGCCATCCTAAAAGGGATTGTTTTTTGAGGATTTTCATATTCCTCTAGCAATAAATTATTGCCTTTTACAACAGTTGTTCCGTATTTATAGTACAGCCAACCGATATAAAGTCCGCCCACAGGCAAGAGCCAAATGATCCAATTGTTGTGTTCTCTAAATTGAGTAACCCATTCTAAGGATACTAAGAAAAAAGCTGAAGCAGAACCCGAAAAAATACCTATCAGAACGCAAATGAAAATCCATTTGAAGGAAAGAAGGATTGTGTTTTTTAGGTTCATTAAATTCAGTACTTTAATTAGATTTTGCCTTTTACTAGAATAAAAAGGTTTAATTGTCATTCCGTAGGAATCTCTTGTTTGTTGAGATTCCTACGGAATGACAAAATTGTAGAAAATTATTCAGCAGCTATAGCCGTAAATTCTATTTCTACTAAATATTCTGGAGCTACTAATTTGCTCACTTCATAAAAACCAGTAGCTGGTTTGATGTCTTTGAAAAAAGTAGCGTGGGCTCTAGCAACGTCTTCAAAAGTAGTAATTTCGGTGGTGAAAATTCGAGTACGAATCACATCTTTCATTCCTACATTAAGGTCTTCTAAAACTTTTTCAATTCGTTCCAAAATGTTTATTGTTTGTGCAAAAGCGTCATCAGCTTTCACTTTTTCGCCATCTACAATAGCAACAGTTCCCGATACTTCGATGATATTTCCAATGCGAACCGCACGACAATATCCCATTTTGTCTTCCCAAGGCGAACCTGTCAAGATGTTTTCTCTTTTCATTTTAATTGTTTTTGTGTTGATTTTTAACGAGTTGAATGCCAACTCCTGAATTTGTTTTAGTGCTGCAATTTATAAAAAAAAGGACAAGAAATCATAGAGATACTAGTATTATGGCATAAAAATTGTTTCAAAGGCTTTAAAAGGATTCAGATTTCTAAAATCCAATCACAGCAAATTTTTATGTAATTTTTGTGATTTTTGCTCTTAGATTTCTATTATTTTTGAACTTTTTAAATATTGAGCCATCAATATAAAAAACAATATGAAACAGTTTCTTTTATTCATTTTTATTATTGGAATAGCTTCAAAAAGTTTTGGGCAAGCTGAATTTAATTCTAAATTCAAACCCATTCCACCTATAAATATAAAACCAAAACCCAAGAAAGAAACAGTGCCTCCGCAAACCGATTTACCAAAAATTGTAGCTCCTAATATTCTAAAAAACACCAACATTTTCAATACAAAACCCAAAGTTGATAATTCATTTCAGATTGGAATTCCTGAAAATAAATTTACAATGACTCCTACCAATACTTTTGTAAATCCAGGTGATAAAGTGTTGAATCGATTGAACAGAAAAGCAGATAATGACGACCAAACGGTCTATAGAAGAAATCAGGATTTAGGAAGTTATAGAACTAAATCGCTTATTGCTAAATTAAGCTACCGCGATTATGGAGAAGTGGATGGTGACAAAATAAGAGTTTTGCTAAACGATAAAACACTGGCCACCGAAGTATATTTGAATAATGATTTTCAAGGGTTTGAAATCACGCTTGTTGACGGTATCAATAAAATTGATTTTGAAGCCTTAAATCAAGGTCAATTGGGGCCTAATACAGCCGAATTTCGGATTTATGATGATGCGGGTGTTTTGATATCGGCAAGTCAATGGAATTTAGGTACTGGTTTTAAGGCGACTATCATTATTACTAAAGAGTAATAAAATATAATTTTGTGATTTTTGGAATCTCTAAATCTATGGATTCCTCTATTTAAAACGATATGAAACGAATTCTTTTTTTTATTTTTATGATAAGTTTGGGCTCAAATGCCTTTGGACAGATCGATTTAAATACCAAATTCAAGCCCATAAAAATAAAAAATGTAAAACCTAAAAAAGAAGTTCCTCCTCCAGCTAATTTGCCCAAATTGGATATCCCCAAAATCGTGGCACCTAATGTTTTCAAGGAAACGAATATATATGGAACGAAACCCCAAGTTAATAATTCATTTGAAATAGGGACAGCCGAAAATCACTTTTCGATGACGCCAACCGATAAATATAAACATAAATTGGGAGATGTTTATCAGGAGAAAATGACTCAGGATTTAGATAAAACTATGGTTCGTGAAGGTTTAAAAGAAGATTCGAGTTTGTTAGATAGAGCGGATCGCTATCTAGGAGATTTTAAGACAAAATCGAATGAACTGGTTGTGAAATACCGCGATTATATTCAAATAGACGGCGATTTGATTAATGTGTATTTGAATGATCAATTGATTCAATCTAGGTTGTATTTGTATTCGAATTTACACGAATTTAAAATTCCTTTAACAACAGGACTCAATAAAATTGAATTTGTTGTAGCTAGCCAAGGAACTTCTGGAGGAAATACTGCCGAAATTCACGTGATTGATGGTTCTAATAAATCGGTTACCGATGAATATTGGAATAATTTAGCTTTAGGAACCAAAATTAAATTGATTGTCATAAAGGAGTGATTGGCTAACTTTATAATGATTTAAGAAAACTAATTACTAAATAGTTACAAATTTTTCAAATTTCGATTTTTCAATCCCAATTATAAAAAGTATTTTTGCCGAATGCAACACAACGTACTTATTTTAGATTTCGGATCGCAATACACACAGCTTATTGCCCGACGAGTTCGCGAATTAAATATATTCTGCGAAATTTTTCCATACAATCATTTTCCAGATGATTTGTCTAGTTATAAAGCGGTAATCCTTGGTGGAAGCCCTTTTTCTGTTAGAGGAGAAGATGCACCACACCCCGATTTATCCCAAATTAGAGGCAAATTACCTATGCTTGCCGTTTGTTACGGAGCACAATATTTAGCCCATTTTAGTGGTGGTGAAGTAGCGGCTTCCAATACAAGAGAATACGGAAGAGCTAATTTGTCTTTTATTAAAGAAGACGAAACTTTCTTCGAAGGCGTTTCTGAAAATAGCCAAGTCTGGATGAGCCATAGCGACAGTATCAAAGCTTTGCCTACTAATGGTGTAAAACTTGCTAGTACACACGATGTAGAATTTGCAGCATACAAAATTGAAGGTGAAACCACTTATGCGATTCAATACCATCCCGAAGTATTTCACTCTACGGATGGTTCCAAAATGCTAGAGAATTTCTTAGTAAAAATTGCTCACGTTCCTCAAAATTTCACGCCAAATGCTTTCGTTGAAGAAATCGTAGCCGAAATGAAAGAGAAAATCGGAAACGACAAAGTAGTTCTTGGACTTTCAGGAGGAGTAGATTCAACAGTGGCAGCGGTTTTATTGAACAAAGCAATCGGTAAAAACCTATATTGTATTTTCGTTAATAACGGTTTGCTTCGCAAAAATGAATTCCAATCTGTTTTAGATCAATATGAAGGAATGGGCTTGAACGTGAAAGGAGTGGATGCTTCCCAACGTTTTTATGATGCTTTAGCTGGAGTTACTGATCCAGAATTAAAAAGAAAAGCTATTGGTAATGCTTTTATCGAAGTTTTTGATGATGAGTCACATAAAATTGAAGATGTAACTTGGTTAGCTCAAGGAACTATTTATCCTGACGTTATCGAATCAGTTTCAGTAAAAGGACCATCTGCAACCATTAAATCGCATCATAATGTGGGTGGTTTGCCTGATTATATGAAATTGAAAGTAGTAGAACCTTTGCGAATGCTTTTCAAAGACGAAGTGCGTAGAGTAGGGGCTACTTTAGGAATCGATCCCGAATTATTAGGAAGACATCCTTTCCCAGGACCAGGATTATCTATCCGTATTTTAGGAGATATTACATTAGAAAAAGTGCAAATCTTACAAGATGTAGATAAAGTTTTTATCGACGGATTAAAATCTTGGGGATTGTATGACCAAGTTTGGCAAGCAGGAGCGATTTTGCTTCCTGTGAATAGCGTAGGGGTAATGGGCGATGAGCGTACTTACGAAAAAGTAGTGGCGCTTCGTGCCGTTCAATCTACAGACGGAATGACTGCTGATTGGGTACATTTGCCTTATGAATTCTTGATGAAAGTGTCTAATGATATTATCAATAAAGTGAAAGGTGTGAACAGAGTGGTTTATGATATCAGCTCAAAACCGCCAGCAACTATTGAATGGGAATAATCCATTAAAAAAATGGAAATTATATAAAAGCGGTATCAGATTTTGGAATAAAATTTGATACCGTTTTGTTATCTTTGAAAAACTAAATTTATACAATATCAATCAGATGAAATATTTTATCATAGTATTTTTGAGCACTTTTGTTTTTTCTTCAAAGGGGTTTTCACAAGAAAAAAACACAACTCACAAAGTTGAAAAAGGCGAAACAATTGGCCAAATTGCCCAAAAATACAAGGTTACTCCGTATGATATTTATAAATTAAATCCCGATGCTCAAACTGGTTTGAAACCTAATAGTGTTTTGTTTATTCCTAAAAAAGCAAGTGCTGTGGCGGTAATTCCAGCAAAACCAAATTCACAAGTTAAGACCCATAAAGTTGAACCCAAAGAAACCTTATTTGGAATCGAAAATAAATATGGCGTTACTGATGAAGCCTTAAAAAAAGCCAATCCCGATTTAGAAAAGTTAGGTTTACAAATAGGACAAACCCTTGTTATTCCTTCGAATACTGTTTCAAAAACAGTGACTTCAACTCCAGAAAAAGTAGTTTATCACGAAGTCCTTCCTAAAGAGACAAAATTTTCTATTGCCAAACAATATGGAATTACCATTGAAGAATTAGAAAAAAGGAATCCCGAAATTATTCCTAGTTTAACCGTTGGACAAAAATTAGTAATCAAAGGAACTGCTCCCAAAGTAGTAGCTGCAGCACCTCAAAAGGAAATGGTGAAACCTATTGTTCCAAAAGTAAATTATATAACTTATGTTGTAAAGCCTAAGGAGACCTTGTATAGCTTGTCAAAAATGTCAGGTTTGTCACAGGACGAATTTCTATTTTTGAATCCAGCCTTAGCCAATGGTGTGGAAATTGGAATGGAAATCAAAGTGTCTGAATATGCTGCGATTCCGAAGGAAGCAGAAGCAAAAAAAGCCTATGCAACTATGACTGTGAAAAGCGGAAATAATGACCGAAAAAAATTGGTCTTATTGTTGCCTTTTAATTTGTCTAAAATCGAAGGAGATACTATAAATTCGACAGCAACTCGTTTGAAAAAAGACAAGTTTTTGAATATGACTTTGGATTTTTATTCAGGTGCATTAATGGCAATAGATTCTGCTAAAACCATTGGAGTTCCTGTAGATGTTAGCATTTTTGATTCGCAAGAAACTAAAAATAGTTCCAATATTTCGAACATCAATCAGCAACAAAATCTAGAATCTGCCGATGCTATAATTGGTCCTTTCTATCAAAATAATGTCGAAAAAACAGCTGCTTTGGTCAGTAGTAAGAATGTTGCTGTAATTTCGCCTTTGTCCAAAGACATTGGAAATTCGTTTCCTAATCTGTACCAAACCATCCCTTCAGCCGAAGTTTTGAAAAGAGCTGTTTTCGAATATATGATCGCAAAAAATGGAAATATCATAGCCGTTGTCGATAAGAAAAAGGAATCGGCCAGACAATTTATTCAGCAAAATTATAGTCAGGTTCAATTTGCCGCTTTACTTGAAAATGGAAGTTTATCAGCAGAAAGTTTGAAAGGTTTACTAGTAAAAGACAAAGTGAATTATGTAGTCTTGGCTTCTGAAAACACAGGAATGATTAAATGGACTATGTCAACGATGATGAGTGTTATGGCAAAATATAATGTGCAATTGGTGATTATGGAACCCAACGAAACCTTAGATACGGATGAAATCAGTTTTGAGAATTTGACCAAATTGAAATTGATGTATCCTTCGATAAGTCGTGAAAACGAATCGACCGAGGCACTCATTTTTGAAAAAGAGTATAGAAAGAAAAACAAAATTGCTCCAAGCACTTTTGCTACTCGAGGATTTGATGTGACTTTTGATACCTTATTGCGTTTGTCACAAGGAAAAAGCTATCAAGAAACTGCTGAATCTACAGCGACAGAACAAGTCGATAACAAGTTTGAATATTACAAAAAAGCCGACGGAGGCTTTACTAATAAAGGAATTTATATCTTGTATTACGACACCGATTTGACCATAAAAGTAGCGAATTAGTGTTCCATAATCAGTTTGCATAATTCATAACTCATAATTCAAAAAAATGACCTCAAAAGTAACCTATTTAGGCGATTTAAGAACATCGTCCATACATCTACAATCGGGAAGTGAAATCATATCGGACGCACCTTTAGACAATAACGGAAAAGGAGAAGCATTCTCTCCAACGGATACTGTTGCCAATGCTTTGGCTAGTTGTGCAATGACTGTTATGGGGATAAAAGCCAATAGTTTGAATGTTGATTTCACAGGTTCAACCGCCGAAGTCACCAAGGTTATGAATGCAGAACCTAGACGAATTGGAGCAATCGAAATTAGGTTTAATATGGTTGGAGTTGCAGATCAAAAAGACAGAATAATTCTCGAAAGAACCGCTATGACCTGTCCTGTTTTCTTGAGTTTAAATCCCGAAATCGAGAAGAAGATTAGTTTTAATTGGAAATAATCTAGTATTCAGTTTACAGTCGCAGTTTGCAGTGTTGGAATAGTCAAAAAGAAAATGGAACAAGACCAAAAACAACTTATCAAATTGGCTCATACCAAAATGCCTTTTGGTAAATATGAAGGCAAATATTTGATAGATTTGCCAGAATATTATGTGGTTTGGTATTCCAATAAAGGTTTTCCAAATGGAGAACTCGGACAGCAGTTGCAATTAATTTATGAACTGAAACTCAATGGTCTCGAAGAATTAATCCGAAATATTAAAAAACGGTATCCAAAACCATAAAAAAATTGCCCATAAAAAAAGTGATTTTCATATTGAAAATCACTTTTTTTTATTCTGTGTACAAAAATCTGTCTTTTGAAAAACTTATTCTTTTCGTTCCAACAAAGCCATATAAAAACCATCAAAGCCAGACTCGTGAGCCAATATTTTTTGATCTTTTATGAAGTTGAATTGTTTTCCGATTTCGGTTTTCAAGAATTTTTCGACCTGCTCTTGATTTTCAGAAGGTAAAACAGAACAAGTTGCATAAACTAGTTTTCCGCCAGGTTTTACAATTTTAGAATAATTCTCTAAAACTTCGGCTTGAACTTTACGAATGTTGTCAATGAATTCGGGTTGTAATTTCCATTTAGCATCTGGATTTCTTTTCAAAACTCCCAAACCGCTGCAAGGAGCATCGATTAAAACTCTATCGGCTCTTTCGTGTAATTTTTTAATGACTTTTGTAGAATCAATAATACGATATTCAATATTGAAAGCTCCGTCTCTTTTGGCTCTCAATTTCAATTGCTTCAATTTACTTTCGTATAAATCCATTGCAATCAATTGGCCTTTGTTTTCCATCAAAGCAGCAATGTGCAAAGTTTTTCCACCTGCACCTGCACAAGTGTCAACCACTCGCATTCCAGGTTTTACATCAAGAAAAGCAGCAACAAGTTGTGAATTGGCATCCTGAACTTCAAATAAACCTTGTTTGAATGCATCGGTCAAGAAAACGTTCGCTCTTTCTTTTAGTACTAAAGCATCAGGTTGGTCTTTCAAGTATTCGGTTTCAATGTTCAAGTCCATTAAAATGGCTCTTAATTGTTCCTTGGTGGTTTTTAAAGTGTTAGTTCTCAGAATTACTTTGGCTGGCTGGTTTTGAGCTGCGATTTCTTTTGCCCAAACTTTTTCGCCTAATTCTTTCACGCCCAATTCGTCCATCCAATCGGGGATAGATTCTTTAAGGGTTCTAATTTTTGAAAGTTCGTCAAAACGCCCTTTTATTTTTCTTTCAGGAGTTCCTTCTAATTGGCGCCAATCGGGGATAGGATAGCCTCTCAAGACTGCCCAAACAGAAAACATTCTCCAAAGATTATCTCTATCAAAAGGTTCTTTCACTTCGGCTATTTCTGAATATAATCTTTTCCAGCGTACAATTTCGTAGATGGTTTCGGCAACAAATTTTCTATCAGAGCTTCCCCAACGTTTGTCTTTTTTTAAGGATCTTGCAACAACTTTATCAGCATATTCTCCTTCATTGAAGATGGCATTCAAAGCGTCGATGGTGGTGTAAACTAAATTTCTGTGTAATCTCATTTTAAATAATTGAGGTGCAAAGGTACTACTAAATGATTAAAAGTTTGTTTTATATTTTTCACAAAAAAAACACTGCTTCCAAAGCAGTGTTTTTTTATAATTGAACAAATGATTAGTCGTTATTAATTCTCGTTAAACCAATATTTTCTGGAGCGTGAAGCACCATTGGGAATTTTTCGATTTTTACAGAACCACTATCTAAACCAAAAGCGCTTTCTTCGGAAAGACTTAGTTTTTTGATAAAGAAATAAGAGTTCATAATTATTTTTTCGAAGAAAGTCAAATCGCTATCATTAGATAAATATTTTTCGGATAACACAAATTTGAAATCACCAATAATATTGTTTTTATTCAAAGATTCATATCTACTAGTAACATCTACTTCTCCTTTTTTCACCATATCTTTGATAACTTCTTTAAACATCAAATTGATTTTTGTGGGTTCTCTGAAACCAAGATTAAAATCTACTCTGAATAGTGTGTCTTCAGCAATTTCAGTTACTTTGTATTCCGTTTTATAGGGTTCGTTTAAGATATTTACGTGAACAAACCAATAAATATCGGCTCGCTTTGGTCTTTTTCGCAAAATGGAGTACATTACTTTTTCCTCTATTTCATCGGTTCTACCAGCATTTGTCATATAAATTAAATGGGTAGCATATTTGGGTATGGATAAATCATCGCTTAGTTCCAATAATACTTTTTTATAATCCTCAACTTTAACAATTTGAGTATAGCTTTTGTTAATTTTTTTAGCAAAATACCAAATGGTCATAATGGAAATTAAGAGAAATGCAATGATTAAAGTTACATAACCACCTTCGGCAAATTTTGTAACGTTCGAGATGAAAAAACCGCCTTCAATGGTAAGATATATGGTTATAATTGGCACCATAAAGTATAATTTCACTCTTTTTAATATCATATAATAATTGAGTAAAATAGTGGTCATTATCATACACAAAATGATAGCTAAACCATAAGCGTGTTCCATATTGCTTGATTTTTCAAAATGTAAAACAACGCCAACACAGCCTAAAAATAATAACCAGTTTATGGATGGAATGTACAATTGACCTTTTAATTCTGAAGGGTATTTTATTTTTACTTTTGGCCAAAAATTCAAACGCATAGCTTCATTTATTAATGTAAATGAGCCACTAATCAATGCTTGAGATGCTATTACGGCTGCAAGTGTAGCCACTACGATTCCAATGGGTTGAAACCAATCGGCCATTATTAAATAGAATGGATTCCCGTTTTCGCCACCCAAACCAACAAGTGTTTGGCCTTCGTGATGAATTAAATAAGCACCTTGACCAAAATAATTTAAGATCAGCGTAGTTTTTACAAAAATCCAACTGATTCTGATGTTTTTTCGGCCGCAATGCCCCATATCTGAATATAAAGCTTCGGCTCCAGTTGTACAAAGAAAAACGAATCCTAATACATAAAAACCTTCGGGATGAATGGTTAATAAATGATAGGCATAATAGGGATTGAGAGCTTTTAGTACTTCAACGTGCTCTGCTATTTGAATGGCACCTAGAATACCTAACATTCCAAACCAAAGTAGCATCATTGGTGCAAAAAAACGACCAACTAATTTTGAACCAAATTGTTGGATGGTAAATAGTACAAATAAAATCCCTATTACAATGGGGATAGTATTGATTTTAGGGTAAAATGTTTTGATTCCTTCAACGGCAGATGATACTGAAATGGGAGGAGTAATGATTCCGTCGGCGAGTAAGGCGCTACCTCCAATAATGGCGGGGACTATTAACCATTGTATTTTTGTTTTTTTAACTAAGGCATATAAGGCAAAAATTCCTCCCTCGCCGTGGTTGTCTGCACTTAATGTGATTAAAACATATTTAATGGTTGTTTGTAAAGTCAATGTCCAAAAAACACACGATATTCCTCCTAAAACAATATCTGCATTTATGATATGCTGACCAATTATGGCTTTCATTACATATAATGGTGATGTTCCAATATCTCCGTAAATGATTCCTAATGAAACTAATAAACCACCTAATGTTAACTTACTATGTAAGTCTTTGTGCGTAGTGCTCATGAATATTTAAATAATATAACTTCGCAAATCTAATCTTTTTAAAGATATTATTTAATTTTAAACAAGAAAAAATAAAAAAACACGGTTGAATTTTACCGTGTTTTTTTTATCCAATTTTTACGTTTTTTTATGTTCTTCTGTTGTTATTTCTTGAAGAATTAGAATTGTCACTTGATGAAGAATTTCTTGAAGGAGAATTCTGTTGAGATGACTCGGTTCTTTGCGAAGTTGTAGCTCTAGGAGATTCAGTTCTGTTTTGCGAATAATCTCTTTGATTTGAATTACTTTGAGGAACATTTACTCTTGAAGATTCAGTTCTGTTTTGAGAATAATCTCTTTGATTTGAATTACTTTGAGGAACATTTACTCTAGGAGATTCAGTTCTGTTTTGAGAATAATCTCTTTGGTTTGAATTACTTTGCGGAACATATGCTCTTGAAGATTCGGTTCTGTTTTGAGAATAATCTCTTTGATTTGAATTACTTTGCGGAACATATGCTCTTGAAGATTCGGTTCTGTTTTGAGAATAATCTCTTTGATTTGAATTACTTTGCGGAATGTTTACTTTTGGAGATTCAGTTCTGTTATATGAATAGTCTCTTTGATTTGAATTACTTTGCGGAGTATTAGTTCTAGAATATTCGTTTCTATTTGTAGAATAGCCAATTTCATTTCTTGTCCCATAATTTCTTGAGTTTCTAATTTTGTCTAATTCGTGACGATTACTTACCGTAGCATTTCTTCTTGAAAATGAATAATCAGGATGTTGTCTTTCGTACCCATTTGAGCGATTTGAATAATAGTAATTATTTGAATAATTGCTTCTTCTGTAGCTAACATAGTTATAGCGGTTATAACTATAATTGTTCAGACAAACATTTACATTATATCGGTATCTAAATACTGGATAGGCATTCCAAGCATAATAATAACTTGGATAATAATTCCAACACCAATTAGAAAAATAAGGACGATAATTTGACATCCAAAAGTTGGCATAAATAATTGGAGTGTAATAATATACAGGCTCATAAATATAATTATCGCCATAGAAATAGGAATTACCTACTACTTGAATACGAACGTTATTGTTCCAGTTTTTTTCTACTTCGATTGTGGCAACATCTTGATATAAATCACGATTCAAAACCGATTGAATGATGATGATGTGGGTGCGTTTCTCTATAGATTCAATTACTCTTAAATAATCTACTTGACCATCATAATTCAAATCTAAATTTGAAATTTGTAATTTAGGATCATTCAATCGTCTTTCAAAATCTTCTAAGTTTTTTGAATCACCAAAAACCGATGCAACTACTCTTAAATCTAAATTGTCACTAATTTCAGAATTTTGTGCATTTACAATTGTTCTGTTTTGTCCTTGTGTTTGGGTTGCAAAAACCACAGTCATTAGAGCGAATAGTAATACTTGAGTTTTCATAATAAATAAGATTAAGTTATTTGTTTTGAATAAACCAATTACTGTGCCAATTATTCATATGTTCATTGGTTGATTGTGTAAAAATATTTTTAAACAACTTAAAATTAATTAATTGCAATTTATAAAAATGTTTAAAATGTTTTTCTTTTTGATTTGTTTCCACAAAAAAACCAAGAAATCGTTTCAATGATTTCTTGGTTTTTGATGGAATTCTAAAGAAAAAATGATTTTATTTTCTAGAACCTTTATTTCGATATTGTTGCAATAACTTTCTATTAAAATCGTCTTCGGCTTTTTTTAATTTTATAATTTTTGTTGCAGGTAAAATATTTTTTAGGTTCGAAATGAATTTTTTTCTAATTTGATATAGTTCATCGTCATTACTTTGCATTTGAGCAAGAAGAGCCGATGCTTCTTTTTCGTTCATTTTGTCTAAATCAGAATCCATACGTTCTTTGAAGGCTTTCATTTTTTGATGTTTTATTTCAAACTGTTTGTCTTCATAAGCATTATAAATGGGCCAAAATTTAGCTGCTTCATCAGGGGTTAACGCTAATTCATTTGTTATAAATCCCACTTTCAAAGTTTTTATTTGTTCCCTTTTTTCTTCCATTTGAGACTGCGCAAAGGAATGAATGGAAATAAATAATATACTAATTAGTAAAAATTTGCTTGTTTTCATTTTGTATTAATTTAATAGGTATTGTTCTAAATTGCTGTTTTCAGAAAGTTCATTTTCGATAGTCTTATCTTCTAAATTCAAATCGATATTCATTTTTTGAATGTCTTGTTTATCTAAAAGATTTACCAAATCGGTGTCTGAAACAGAGGAATGATAAGTGATATAATTTTCCAAAGTTGCATCGTCAATTTCTGACGAATGACTATAGAAATTATTATAAATCGGTATTGATAACGCAAGTACCAAAACAGCTGCAGCAGCATAAATCCAAGTTTTTCTCCTTGCAAAAATAGAAATTACTTTGGTTTCTTTTTCGGGTAGTTGTTGCATCATTCTTGTCGAAAAATCCTCAAAGTAATTCTCCGGAACGGTAAATCCAGTTGCTGTTTTAGGCTCGTTTTCTAGTTTAAATGTTTTCATATCGTTTAGACTTAATTGAAGTCAAAAGGTTTAATTTTTTGTTATAAAGGCTTCTATTTTTTTGACAGCGAGATGATAAGATGCTTTTAAAGCGCCCACCGATGTGCCAAGTATTGTAGAGATTTCTTCGTATTTTAGTTCTTCAAAATATTTCATTTTAAAGATTAATTGTTGTTTCTCGGGCAATAATACAATTGCTTTTTGCAATTTTATTTGAATATCGTTTCCATCAAAATAAACGTCTGCTTTTAGATTATCGATGGTTTTGTTTTGCAAAGTTTCAGATGAAACTCCATTCTTTTTTGCTTTTTGATTTAAAAAAGTCAATGCTTCATTAGTCGCAATTCGATACATCCACGAAAATAATTTACTTTCTCCTTTGAATTTGTTTAAATTTTGAAACACTTTTACAAAGGTATTTTGCAAAACATCATTGGCATCATCGTGATCCAAAACAATATTTCTAATATGATTGTAGAGCGGCCTTTGATATTCCTTCAAGAGTTTTTCAAACGCCTGATTTTGCGTTTTAGGGTTTAATAATTCCTGAATAAATTCCTGTTCTTCTTGCAAAGCTGTAATTTATAAGTTTAGATTGGAATTTTTCAAATAGGTTTAATAAGAATCTAAAAAAAAAATTAAAATTCCGATGGAATTTCTTTTTCTACATCTGCAGGAACAACTTCTTCAGTTGGTATTGAGCTAACTGCTGCTGGTCTGTAAACTGGTTTTGGCTTTGTTGGAAAATAGATTTCAGTTTTCCATTTTGATGGACTATTTATTTCGTTTTTGCCAATCGAATACAATTCAAGTCGTGAAAAAGAAGGATCAGTTTTGATATTATTTGTTTTTAGATATTCTAAAGTTTTATCCAATGCTTTTTGAGTATGGGAGTAATCACCTGTCAAAGTTGTTTTTACAGCTTCAAATGATGGCAATGTATCCGATGAAATTTCACTTCCTTCAGTTATGAAAATAGGATCTTTTATAGGAATACAAATGGATATTTTAGTTAGTTTGTTTGTCGTGTCGTAAGTGTGGAAAATAACAAAAGGTTTCCCTTTTATTGTAATGTTGTTATTATTACAAAAAGTGGTAATTTTTGAAAATACGATAGATGTATTTTTACTAACGTTTGAAAATTCGCTCGTGAATGTTTGGGCAAGATAGAATGCTTCAAGTTTTTTTACTACTCCATTTACCTTTACATTATAAGTGTTTATTTCATAATCTAATTTCTTATCTAAATTAGCTAAACTTTTTTCGAAAATACTACCAAATAGTTTGTTGGCACCACCATTAAAAACAGAAAGGATTTTGAAAGTAAAACTCATTTTGCCTTTTGCTTTCCAAGTTACTTTTGTTTTTCCTAAAGTATCTTTGAAACTCATCGAAATGTCAGCTATATTTCCATTAATATCCATCGTTTGAAGAATACTATCGTCTTGTTTTACGTTTGTCGTTTTCAATTCACCAGCTGCTTCTTTTCCGTCCCAAGAGCAAAAACTACCTTTTCCAATTGTATTATTAGAATAAGTAATATTTAAAAGTGGATCCTCAACGGCCAATGAATTCCATTCTTTCCAATTTTTTAAATCGTTGGCATAATTGAATAGGGATGATTTTTGCGAATTAATAATTTTGCTTCTTTCAACAGTAAATACTCCTTTCTGAGTGGCAATAAAAATGGATAATGCTACTAAACTAAGTAATAATAAAAGAAAGAGGTACTTTATAATTCTCATAAATCTAGGGGTTAATTTAAGTTGTAAAGTTAGAAATATTATTCAAACATTTTACTTCACGACAAAGTATAAAAAAATTCTCGGATAAATATAAAACATAAATGGTATTTTTAATTATTAATTTCAAAAATAATGGATTAATACTACTAAAACAGGAAGGTAGAGTCAAATTTGAACTAGCTATTATGTGATTCTTTGTATATTTATTTGTTATAAATTATCTAAATAAATGTACATTTGTTAAATATTTTTTAAACTACTAAATTATTAAACATGAAATTACTTAAAATTGCTGCCGTTTTTATGACCGTTGGAGCTGGTTTGGTTTGTAATGCACAAACAGCAAAAACTAAGGATGTAAAAATTGCAGCAGAAGTTTCTTTTGATTATGTCGCCGAACAATTTGCCGATATAAAAGTGTTGCGTTATCAAATTCCAGGTTGGGAAAACTTAACCTTGAAAGAGCAAAAATTAGTTTATTACCTCACACAAGCAGGTTATTCTGGACGTGATATTGGTTGGGATCAACATTACAAATACAATCTAAAAATTAGAAAAGCACTCGAGAATATATATGTAAATTACAAAGGTGATAAAACTTCAAATGATTGGAAAAATTTTGAAATTTACCTAAAGAGAGTTTGGTTTGCTAACGGAATTCATCATCATTATTCAAATGATAAAATTAAACCAAGTTTTTCTGCTGCCTATTTTAATGGTTTATTGAAAGCTACAAAAACAAGTTTATCTCCAGCAATTGTAGATGTTCTTTTTAACAATGCGGATGCTAAAAAAGTAAATCTTGACGAATCTAAAGGATTGCTTGAAGGTTCGGCTATCAATTTTTATGACAAAGGAATTACTGCCAAAGAAGTGGCCGATTTTTATGCAAAGAAAACAAGTCCAGACCCCAAAAGACCTTATTCTTTTGGTTTGAATTCAAAATTAGTTCGAAATTCGAAAGGACAATTAGAAGAGAAAGTTTGGAAAAGTGGTGGAATGTATGCTGCTGCCATCGACAAAATCATTTATTGGTTAACAAAAGCACAAACTGTTGCTGAAAATAAACAACAAGGCGATGCCATTGGTTTACTTATCAGTTACTACAAAACAGGAAGTTTAAAAACTTGGGACGATTACAACATTGCTTGGTCGCAAGCTACCGAAGGAAATATTGATTATATAAATAGTTTTATTGAAGTATATAATGATCCTTTGGGATATCGAGGTTCATACGAAAGCATCGTTCAAATCAAAGATTTTGATATGTCTAAAAAGATGGAGGTAATTTCGAAAAATGCTCAATGGTTTGAGGATAATTCGCCTTTGCTTCTAGAAAATAAAAAGAAAAATGTGGTTGGGGTTTCTTATAAAACTGTTGTTGTAGCTGGTGAATCTGGCGATTCTTCTCCTGCAACACCAATTGGTGTAAACCTTCCAAACTCCGATTGGATTCGTGCCGAACATGGTTCCAAATCAGTTTCATTAGGAAATATTATTGACGCTTATAATAAAGCTGGTGGAAAAGGAAGATTACAAGAATTTGCAAACGATCCAGAAGAAATTGCTTTGGCCGAAAAGTATGCTGAACTTGGGGATAAAATGCATACCGCTTTGCACGAAGTGATTGGTCACGCCTCAGGACAAATAAATCCTGGTGTAGGAACACCTAAAGAAACCTTGAAAAGTTATGCTTCGACTCTAGAAGAAGGTCGAGCCGATTTAGTGGGATTGTATTATGTATATAGCCCAAAATTGCAAGAACTAGGTTTGGTTGACGATTGGAAAAAACTTGGAATGGAATCTTATGATAGTTACATTCGAAATGGTTTGATGATGCAACTTATTCGTTTAGAACCAGGAGCCGATATCGAAGAAGCCCATATGAGAAACCGTCAATACATCAGTGCTTGGGTATTCGAAAAAGGGAAAAAAGACAATGTGATTGAGAAAATTACTCGCAACGGAAAAACCTATTTCAACATTACGGATTATGATAAATTACACGAATTATTTGGACAATTATTGCGTGAAATTCAACGTATCAAATCTGAAGGTGATTATGAAGCAGGAAAAGCTTTGGTTGAAAATTACGGTGTAAAAGTAGATCAAGCCATACATGCCGAAGTTTTGGAAAGAAACAAACAATTTACTTCTGCACCTTATAGTGGTTTTGTGAATCCAATTTTAGTTCCAAAAATGGATGCTAAAGGAGAAATTATTTCGATTGAAGTAAAACAACCCAATTCCTTTGCAGAACAAATGTTGTATTATTCTAAAAACTATGGTTTCTTGCCTTTAGAAAATTAATAAATAATTGAAATATAAAGAAAGGGATGTCGTAATTGGCATCCTTTTTATTTAGTTTTATCTTTTAAAAAATATTTTTATCACAAACAAAAGCACAATAAATAGGGCAAAACCAATCAAAATTTTGAAATTTCCTTGGTAGAATAATTTATGCAACTTAGCATCTTTTCGATAAGCATAAATCATTGCGATGATGAAAACCACAACAAAAAAACCAGCAAACAGCATTTGACCTTGACTAAACATAGTTTTAATTTTTTTCGCAAATTTAGGGTTTTGTTTAGGAAAACTTGCTAATTTGCCAACTCATTTAATCAAATAAAATTATGCAAAAACAAATCAACGCAGTCAAAGAGTTTCATACGGCTTTCAAAATTGGTCATAGTGACATTCCAAGAGCCGATTTGGGAGAAACCAAAAACACGCTTCGGTACAATTTGATGAAAGAAGAAAACGAAGAATATCTAGAAGCGGTTCAGAATAATGATTTAATAGAAATTGCCGACGCTTTGGGCGATATGATGTATATTCTTTGCGGAACTATTATAGAACACGGTTTGCAACATAAAATTGAAGAAGTTTTCGATGAAATTCAACGTTCTAATATGAGTAAATTGGGCGAAGACGGAAAACCTATTTATCGCGAAGACGGAAAGGTGATGAAAGGGCCTAACTATTTTAAACCTGATTTCTCGAAAATTCTGAAATAGTATTCAGTATTTAGTCTCAGTTTGCAGTACATTAAAAAAGAGCGATTTTCAATTAGAAAATCGCTCTTTTTTTAATTGTAATTTAGTTATCTAATAACTGAACACTAATAACTGAAAACTGTCAACTATACTTTCACAGTCCAACCAAAAGCATCTTCCGAAATTTTATTTTGAAGATTGGTTAGTTTTTCTTTTAATTGAGAAGCGTATGAATTTTCAATAGGTGTCATTTCATAATAAACGTCTTGGTAAGAGAATCCTTTGATAACACTTACAACTGCAGCAGTTCCAGCACCGAAGATTTCTTTTAAAGATCCGTTTTTAGCAGCTTCAACTAATTCAGAAACTAAAACTGGACGAACATCAACGTTAATACCTTCACTTTTTGCCATTTCAATAAGACTTTTTCGGGTAATACCATCCAAAATTCTTTCGCTTGTAGGAGCAGTCAATAAAGTATTATTTATTCTAAAAAACACATTCATCGTTCCGGCCTCTTCCAGTTTGGTATGTGTGGCATCGTCAGTCCAAATCACTTGTTGAAAACCTTCTTTATTGGCTAAATTGGTTGGATAAAACTGTGCAGCATAATTACCTGCGGCTTTTGCAGCACCAATTCCACCGTTTGCAGCTCTACTGAAATGCTCGGCAATCAATACTTTTACTTCGCCAGAATAGTAAGCTTTTGCAGGAGACAAAAGAATCATAAATTTATATTCATCCGATGGGTTTGCCATCACTCCAGCTCCTGTTGCAATCATAAACGGACGGATATACATACTGCTTCCGTTTCCTTTTTGAACCCAAGCTTCATCTAATTGTAGCAATTGTTTAAGTCCTTCCATAAAGATTTCTTCAGGAACTTCAGGCATAGCCATTCTTGTGGCAGAATTGTTAAAACGTTTAAAGTTTTCATCAGGTCTAAACAACCAAATGTCGTTATTATCATCTTTATATGCTTTCATCCCTTCAAAAATAGCTTGTCCATAATGAAATACTTTTGAAGAAGGATCCATCAAAAATGGGGCATAAGGCTTGATAATTGGTTTTTGCCATTCACCATTTTTGAAATCACATTCAAATAAATGATCGGTGAAAACATCTCCAAAATGCAAATTATCAAAATCTACATCTTTTATTTTTGAAGTTGAGGCTTTTATAATTTCTATTTTATTGGTTTGAGTTGTGCTCATAATATAGTATTCTATTTAAAAATATTTTAATAAGTGATAGATGATTCTATGTGAAAAGACTGTTTGCAAAATTAAACAAAAATCGTCAAATTAGTTGTCAAAAAAATAGTATTTATGACATTTAACTGAGATTTATTTATATTGAAAAAAAAATGGTAAATGTGGAGTTGAATTTATGGAATATCCAACAAATTCGAAGCATTAATGGTTATACATAAATTGGATTTAATTAAATTTGGCTTTTTAAACCCAATTTAAAACCAAAAATCAATTTTATTTTGAAAAGAAATATAATTCAAACTCGAGATGGCTCTACTACCATACACATTGAAGAATGGGATGAATGTTATCACTCTCGATTTGGAGCCATTCAAGAAGCACAACATGTTTTCATAAAAAAAGGACTTTCTTTGTTCGAAAATGAGTCGGTTTCTATTTTAGAAATTGGATTTGGGACGGGCTTGAATGCTTTTATCACTTTTTTGGAATTTCACAAATTCAATCAGAAAATTAATTATGTGGCAGTCGAAGGGTATCCTGTCACTTTAGAAGAAGCTTCTTTAATGAATTATGTTGCCGAATTAAATGCCGAAAATAATAGACCTATCTTCGAAAAACTACACGAATGCAATTGGGAAGAACCTCATGTTTTAAGTGAAGATTTTATTTTCACAAAAAGGAAGCAGTTTTTTGCAGATATTGATGATATAGAAAAATTTGATTTGATTTATTTTGATGCTTTTGGATTTGATGTTCAACCCGAATTGTGGACTGTTTCAATTTTCAAAAAAATGTATGATGCCCTTAAAAAACAAGGTGTTTTAGTTACTTATGCTGCCCGAGGAGTGATCAAACGAAATATGATTGAAGCAGGTTTTAGAGTCGAAAAACACGAAGGAGCACCTGGAAAAAGAGAAATGTTTAGGGCAATAAAGGAATAGATGGAGCTAAAAAACACTTTTTCAACACAATAAAAGCACATTATAATTCGTTGTTAAATTTAGTTTTATTATAAAAATAATAGCTTACTTTTACAACGTTTAGAACACAGATCTAACCCTAAATCTTGAAAAATTATGACTAAAGTAATGTTTGATTACACTAAATCAGTGCTAGAAAGAGTGAGTTTTGATGCCACACTTTTTTGTAAAGAGTTAGAAAAAGCAATAAAGTCTTTGTTACCCTACGAAATGGAACTTTTGCGAGAATGGTTATTAAATTTCATAATCGAAAAACCAGAATTAAAACAATGTTTGTTAATTGTAAACGATTAAAATAAAAAAGGCTGTCAAAAGACAGCCTTTTTTATTTCTTTGAAATAGGACTAATTATTTGAACATTTTGAAACGCAATTGCTCCTTTTACCACTCCAGAAATAGTGTTTCTAAGCGCATCAATAATATGGATTTTCAACTCGCTTTTAGGATAAATTAGGCTTACTTCACGAGCAGGCTTAGGTTCTTTGAATTGTCTTAGTTTTAATTTGTCGTTATCATTCAAATTTAATGTATGTAAGTAGGGCAGGAGCGTGGTGCCTAATCCTTCGTCGGCTAGTTTTATTAAAGTTTCAAAACTACCGCTTTCAAGTTGGAATGAATTTTTACCGGCCATTTGCTGATTCTTGCATAAATTTAAAATTCCATCTCTAAAACAATGTCCATCTTGTAATAATAAAATTTCGTCAAGGTTTAAATCCGATATTTCGATTTCTGATTTCTGAGAAATGACATTATTCGTAGGAACATAAGCTACAAAAGGCTCATAATACAGCACAATTTCCTTGATTTTTTCGTCTTCTAATGGAGTGGCTGCAATGGCCGCATCGAGATGACCATTTTTTAATCGCGTAATGATTTCATTGGTATTCAACTCTTCGATAATGAGTTTTATTTTGGGATATTTTTTGATGAAATTATTCAAAAACATTGGTAAAAGTGTAGGCATAATGGTTGGAATAATTCCGATGCGAAATTCACCACCAATAAATCCTTTTTGGTATTCAACTATATCCTTTATTTTTCCTGCTTCGTTAACGATATTTTTGGCTTGTTCAACAATTTTCTGACCAATTGCTGTAAGTTGAATAGGTTTTTTAGTTCTATCAAATATCAAAATATTCAATTCTTCCTCAATTTTTTGAATTTGCATGCTCAATGTGGGTTGGGTAACGAAACATTTATCTGCTGCAAGAGTGAAATTTTTATGTTCGGCTACTGCCAATACATATTGTAGTTGAGTAATTGTCATTGTATAGTATTTTACGATGCAAATATAAAAACAATCAATTTAATTTATAGTATTAAGAACGGTTATTTCTTAATTTTGATTAAAATTAAATATAAAAGACAACATTATGAAATTAAATACTATTGGATTACCAACTAAAGAAGCCGAAGTATTAGCTGCGGAATTAAATGTATTATTGGCCAATTTTCAAATTTATTACCAGAATTTAAGAGGTTTGCATTGGAATATTCGAGGCAAACGTTTTTTCGATTTGCATTTAAAATTTGAGGAATTGTATAATGACAGCCAATTAAAGATTGATTTGATTGCAGAGCGTGTTTTGACTTTGGATGCTATTCCGCTTCACACTTTTGATGATTATATAATGAATAACAAGCTTGAAATTGGAAAAAACATTCACAACGATGAAAAAGCTATTGAATTGATTGTTTCTTCATTGGTCAAATTACTTGCCATTGAAAGAGTTATCTTGAAGAAATCGGGCGAAATTGAGGACGAAGGAACCAACTCGATGATGGGTGATTTTATTGTTGAACAAGAAAAAACCATTTGGATGTTGAAAGCTTGGCAACAAGATTAAATTATCCTTAAGGAAATAGAGACTTAAATTGATTATATTTTTCTACTTTTGGAAAAGTATAATCAATTTTTTAATTTAAGAATATGAGTGATTTCTATAATAAGATTTTAGAAAGAAATAAAAAATGGGTTGAGGAATCATTAGCATTAGACCCTAATTATTTTCAAGATCTGGCCAAAGGACAAGCCCCTCCTTTGTTATGGATAGGTTGTTCGGATAGTAGAGTTCCTGCAAACGAAATAATTGGAGCGAAACCAGGCGAAACTTTTGTACATAGAAACATAGCTAATATGGTTATTCATTCTGATATGAATATGTTGAGCGTTTTGGATTATGCTGTTAATGTATTAAAAGTTAAGCATGTATTGGTTTGTGGTCATTACGGTTGCGGAGGTATAATGGCTGCTATGAAAAATGATTCGGTCGGAATTATCGACAACTGGATTCGACATATTAAAGATGTATATCGTTTAAATCACAAAGAATTAGATGCAATTGAAGATGAAACAGAGCGTTTTAATAGATTTGTGGAAATCAATGTTATTGAACAAGTCTGTGATTTAGCTAAAACATCAATTGTACAATCGGCTTGGAAAAAAGGGCAAGAATTGTCTCTTCATGGTTGGGTTTATGGATTGAATTCAGGATATGTTACTGATTTGAATGTTAATTTTAGTTGTGATAAAGACTTAGATGATGTATATCAGTTGAAGTTTTGATGAATTGAATATTTAATATTCAGTTTTGTTTTTAGATTTAAAGGCTGCTATCACCGAATTAATTTGGGAATAGCAGCCTTTTGATTATGCATGTTTTTTGCATTGAATAGTTATATTTTACCTCATTATCAGATAGTTAAATAGTTGTTATTATTCTTTCATGTATTTCTATATTTACTATAGCCTTTTTTAAATGAATATTTATATCATTTTATTTTGTTAATTTTTTGTTAAATATAAGTACTATGTAAAACAAGATACCTGTTTTTAGATATATATTTGCATAGAATATTAATAGGTATTTAATATTTCAAAAATCATCAATCAAAAAAAGAACAATTAATCAAAAAAAAAAATCAAGTGTTATGAAAAAATCAATCGTTTATTTAGGACTAGCTTTAGTAGCTTTTACAAATGTTTCTATGGCTTCGGGTTTTAATCCTGAAAAGGGTAATGAAACTACAATTACAGTTTATGAAGGAGTTTCGCCGTTCAACAATGCTATTGTCAGAGGCGATGTTGAAGCAGTAAAAAAGTTTATTGCTTATGGGTCAGATGTTAATGAAAAATCAAATGGAATGAGTCCATTAATGCTTGCAGCACGTTATAACAAGGTAGAGATTTTAAAAATTTTAATATCTAATGGAGCTGATGTTAAAGCAAAAGATGAAAGAGGATTTACCGCTTTGAAACATGCCGAATTATCTAATGCCAAAGAGGCAATCCAAATTTTAAAACAAGCCCAATAAGCTTCGATAATTATTAGCAACTTAAAAAGTGAACTAATGAAACCGCAATTCTAAGCAGATTTGCGGTTTTTTATTTGGGTTTCATAACATTCAATCCAATCTTTCACAGCCATTTTGCCGACTAATTCAGCAATTAAATCAAATGGAATTTGATCCAGTTTTTTAAATCGAATGCAACTTTTTCCCATATCTAATTTTTGGTTGCTGTGCTTAGGAAATTCGGTTACAAACCAGTCCATTAATTGGGGATTCACATAAATTCCCATATGATAAATTGCGATGAAATTTTTTTGGGACGCAATATTTAAAAAGGGTAGAGGAAGTTTTGGATTGCAATGGTATCCACTCGGATAAGTAGAATGGGGTACAATATAACCAATCATTCCGTAACTCATTTGCTCTACAAAACCTTCAGGAATAGTATTGCGAATAATATCTCTAAGCTTTTGAAACACTTCTTTCCTTTCTTCAGGAATTTCGTTAAGGTAATCTTCGACTGTAAGAACTGATGATTGCATTTTTTTAGTGTTTAAATTGATTCAGTTGTTTATCTTGAGTTTTCGAAAACAAAATCAAACCTGTTATAGCGCCAATTGTAGCAAACAACATATCTGATTGTGTGTCCCAAACATAACCTTGAGTTCCTAAAAATGCATCGCCACCATCACCTGTTGCTAATGAAACTCCCCATTCTATCCATTCATATGCCGCACTTATTGCCAAACAAATAGAAACAATGATAAAATTAAAAAAACTCGGATTACTAATTACTTTTTTACGAATAAATAATTCGCGGATTATCATTGCAGGCACTAATCCTTGTGCAAAATGACCTATTTTATCATAATTATTTCTACTTTGATGAAAAATTTCTCGAATATAATCAAACAACGGAACTTCGGCATAGGTATAATGACCACCGACAAAAAGAATGATGCAATGAATTAGGATTAGAAAATAGGTAATGTTGGTAAACCTAAATTTATGGAACGTGAAAGTCAACACCAAAACCCCAATGATAGCAGGAATAATTTCCAAAAAACAGGTAAAACCTTCCTTCGGATTGATGATTGACCAAACAAAAGTTGCAAAAAACACGGCCAACATTATATAAATATTTTTCATTTATTTTAGAATTTAGTGGTGCTAAAATATAGAAATAAATTCATTAAAATCACAATAGATTCATTTTAATAAACGTTGTAAATTTGCACCATTAAACCTAGAAAATGCTTCAAATAAAAAATATTTCTTTTACCTATATAGAAAATCCAGTCATCGAGAATGTTAGTTTCGAAATTGCCAAAGGGCAACATATTGCTGTCATTGGCGAAAGTGGTTGCGGTAAAAGTACTTTGCTCAAACTACTTTACGGATTGTATGATTTGGATAATGGCGAAATTCTATATAATGACGAACCCATTTTGGGCCCCAAATTCAATCTAATTCCGGGCAAAGATTATATTAAATACTTGGCACAAGATTTTGATTTGATGCCTTACATAACTGTTGAAGAAAATGTAGGCAAGTTTTTGTCCAATATATATAAGGAGAAAAAGAAAGTAAGAGTTCAAGAGCTTTTGGAAATGGTAGAAATGACTGAATTTGCCAAAGTAAAAGCAAAATACCTAAGCGGAGGACAACAACAACGAGTTGCTTTGGCAAGAGTTTTGGCACTCGAACCCGAAATTCTTTTATTGGACGAACCTTTCAGTCAAATAGATTCCTTTCGAAAAAACTCCCTGCGTCGAAATTTATTCAATTATTTTAAGAAAAAAGAAATTACTTGTATCATAGCCACTCACGATAGCACAGAAGCTTTGTCTTTTTCGGATGAAACGATTGTATTACAAAACGGGAAATTAATAGCCAAAGGAAATTCAAGACAACTTTATGAGAATCCGCCAAGTTATTACGTTGCTTCACTTTTTGGAGAAGTAAATGAATTAAAACAATCCCATTTTGAGGATTTGGATGGCACTAACGAAACACTAATTATTTACCCACATCAACTTAAAGTTGTCGAAGAGGGAAATATAACTGTAATTGTTAAGCAATCTTATTTCAAAGGAAACCATTATTTAATTAAGGCTGCTTTCGAACGAAAAGCCATTTTCTTTGAGCACCACTCAGAATTAGAACTGAACCAAGAAGTAAGGTTGTCTTTTATGCGGTAATAATAGAAACTAAAAATCCTTTCCACATTTGACAATGGAAAGGATTTTAGCTTTTAGAAAATACTTTTCTACTTAAAATAAGAAAACGTTTCGTTGTTTTCGATTTTCAATAAAGTCTCATAAATTAATTTTATCACGTTTTCAACATCTTCTCGATGCACCATTTCAACCGTGGTGTGCATATATCGCAATGGTAATGAAATCAATGCCGAAGCAACTCCACCATTACTATAAGCAAAAGCATCGGTATCAGTTCCTGTAACTCTCGAAGAAGCCAAACGCTGAAAAGGAATTTTTTTCTCTTCGGCAGTGTCCAAAATTAGTTCTCTCAAATTATTCTGAACCGCTGGTGCATAAGTAATAACAGGACCTTTTCCAATTTTGGTTTCGCCTTCAATTTTCTTGTCAATCATTGGCGTAGTAGAGTCGTGGCAAACATCAGTTACAATAGCAACGTTAGGCTTGATGGTTTTGGTAATCATTTCGGCTCCACGAAGTCCCACTTCTTCTTGAACAGAATTGGTAATATACAACCCAAAAGGAAGCTTGACTTTGTTTTCGTGAAGCAAACGAGCCACTTCGGCAATCATAAAACCGCCCATTCTATTATCAATGGCACGACAAACAAATTTGTTTTCGTTCAAAACCATAAATTCATCAGGATAAGTAATCACACAACCCACGTGAACACCAAGTGCATCTACTTCTTCTTTTTTAGAACAACCAATATCAATGAACAAATTATCAATTTTTGGTGTTTCTTCCTTACCTCGATTACGAGTATGAATAGCTGGCCAACCAAAAACACCTTTCACGATTCCTTTTTTAGTGTGGATATTTACCCTTTTTGATGGCGCAATTTGATGATCGGAACCACCATTTCTAATCACATAGATTAATCCGTCATCGGTAATGTAATTAACATACCAGGAAATTTCATCAGAGTGACCTTCAATAACCACTTTATAAGGAGCGTCAGGATTAATAATTCCCACAGCAGTTCCGTAAGTATCCGTGATAAAAGTGTCTACATATGGTTTTACATAATCCATCCACAGTTTTTGACCGCTACTTTCATAACCAGTTGGAGAAGCATTGTTTAAATAATTTTCTAAAAACGTAAGAGATGTCTTTTTTAATATTGATTTTGAACTCATAAAAATAATTTTTGGCTAAATTAAAAATTTGGCATTAGAGTTGTATATAAATGTATAATTTTGTCACATAAATTATTTACTACTATGAAGATTTTTAAGTTTTTCTTGTTTTTCCTTTTCGTATCTCTTTCAACTCAAGCCCAAATAGTTCAAAAAGACACTACAAGTATGGGATATTTCATTAAAGATAAAGACACCATATTTAAAGACACCATACAATTAGATGAAATCGTTATTTTTAAAGGAAAAGTTGATGTAGAATCGCAAAAACAATTTACCTTGTTAAAAAACCGTGTATATCGAACTTATCCCTACGCAAAATTAGCTTCCGAGCGATTGACAGCACTAAATAGAGGTATGGCAAGTCTAAAGACAAATAAAGAAAAGAAAAAATATTTCAAGATTGTTGAAGATTATCTCAATAATGAATTTGAAGCTCAACTCAAAAAACTTTCCCGTAAGCAAGGTCAAATACTTATAAAGTTAATTCACCGACAAACAGGAATTACAACTTATGATTTAGTAAAATCTTTAAAAAGTGGTTGGACGGCTTTTTGGTCCAATACAACAGCCAGAATGTTTGACCTTAATTTGAAAACCCAATACTTGCCCTACCAAGTCAACGAAGATTATCTTATCGAAACTATATTAGTAAGAGCCTTCGAATCGAATAGGTTAATCAATCAACCACCAGCAAAACCTGTAAATTATGATGATTTAAATGATTTTTGGATCAATAAAGCAGTAAAGTCCAACAATTAAATTTACCTTATATATTATTAAGAGGCTACTATTACAATAAATAGTGGCCTCTTTGCTTTTAAAAGCTATATATTTTGAACATACATTATATATAGATTAGTTTTTTCAAGGAGCTATTCCCGCTATCCGCTCTATCTCTTGTTCCGTCCCGAAGTTTCGGGACCGTTACAAGAGGATGCCGCTACTATCGGGGCTATTTGTTGATTAATAGAAAGAGCTTTTCTTTTATATATAAGAACGATTTTCCAAAGCAAACATATCAACCAATGCAAGCAAAGCGCTATCTATAGCGTCTTTTCTTAGTGAGCTTTGTTTCTTCTTAGTGTTCTTGGTGTTTAAAAACGCCAATTTTCGCTTTAATGAATCCATTCTCTCTTTGTTTCAAACGAAGAGTTATCCACTAAAA
>NZ_PQVG01000012.1 GCF_002920895.1 Flavobacterium alvei | reverse complement strand
CGCCTTTCTTTAATCTGAACTTGTTTCAGATTCTTTTAAAACCCTTCATCTATCGATGAAGGGTTTTTTGTTTTATAATGGTTTTGAAATAATTCTTGTTTTTTTATGCAAAACAAGTTTAAATTCATATTGTTGTTTTCTTCACTTATTCAATTAATCTTTTGCAATTATAGTATTACCTTCAAATTACTTTAGAATCGTAACTTTATTTAGGAAGTTTAATTCTTCAGTTTGTTAGATTTTTTTCTAATTATGTACGTAATTCTTCGTTTTGTAGTTTTTTTAGACAGATTAGATACTTCCTTGACTGATTTATATTCAATTTTATTTCGGAATCCTTTATTTTATTGGTATTGAGAATAATTATGCAACAAACGTTACTATTTAAATTGTTGTTTTTAGCGCAATAATTTTACTGATTTCTGATATTAGCTTAGGAATTTTCAATGAATACTTGTTATTGGCTACATTTTTTAGCATTAAAATAAATTTTCAATCAAGTCATTATTTAATATTTTTTTTACTAAATTTAGAAAAACATAAAACTAGTACTAATTTTAATTTTTTGATACATTTATAAAATATTCAATATTTGAAATGTGATTTTGTTTATTTATAATACGATATTTTATTAAGGGTATAGAGCACAAATAATAATTGAATGGAAATATTTCATATTGCAGCAGAATGTTATCCAGTAGCAAAAGTGGGTGGTTTAGGGGATGTTGTTGGTTCATTGCCAAAATACCAAAGTAAAGCAGGTCACCATGTGAGGGTTGTCATTCCATTTTATGATACCCAATATATTAATTCTAATAAATTTGAAAATGTTTATTCAGGTTTTGTGAAATTGGGAAATTTTAATTTTCCTTTTACTATTCAAAAAGGAATAACAAATGATTTAGGATTCGAATTGTATTTGGTTGAAATTCCAGAATTATTTGACAGAAAAGAAGTGTATGGTTATGAAGATGATATCGAGCGGTTTTTATCATTTCAGATCGCCACATTAGATTGGCTGAACTCTAGAAATAGTATTCCTGATGTTATCAATTGCCATGATCATCATGCAGGTTTGATACCGTTTATTATGCTTTATGCTAATAAATATATGAAACTAAGAAGTGTGCCAACACTTATTACTATTCATAATTCAATATATCAGGGGCAATTTGGTTTTGATAAATTGTATTATTTACCTGAATTTGATTTGTCTAAAGTGACGGTTTTAGAATGGGGTAATAGAATAAATTCATTGGCAACAGCTATTAAATGTGCTTCGGCAGTAACTACAGTTTCTCCCAATTTTTTGAATGAAATTAATAATTTTGGTTACGGATTAGAATCATTATTTAACCAAGTTAGGCATAAGTCAAGAGGGATTTTGAATGGAATTGACAATGAAGTTTGGAATCCGATAAAGGATAAAATGTTATTTGCTAACTATTCTGTAAAAACTTTTGAAAAGGGAAAACAGGAAAATAAAGAAAAGTTGTGTAGTCAATTTGATTTAGATCCTACAAAACCGCTTTTTAGTTTTATTGGAAGATTATTAGAAGAAAAAGGAGCTGATTTGCTGCCACATGCAGGAGCACTAGCTTTGTCTGAAAATTTTAAAGAAATTAATATTTTAATATTGGGTTCTGGAAGTTCGGAAATAGAAAATCAATTGAGTCATTTATTGGTAAGTTTCAAAGGGAACTATAATGTCTATATTGGTTATAATGAAGAGTTAGCACATATGATTTATGCAGGTTCTGATTTTTTATTGATGCCTTCGAGGGTAGAACCATGTGGTTTAAATCAGATGTATTCTTTTCGATACGGAACCATTCCTATTGTGAGAAGGACAGGGGGATTAAAAGATACTGTAATCGATTTTGAAGACAATGGAAATGGAATTTGCCACGATCAAGCCTCAATTGCTGATGTTTGTTATTCGATTCAAAGGGCAATAAAATTGTATAAAGACAAAAAAAGTCTAAAAAATATTCGTAAATTGGGAATGAATATTGACCACTCTTGGGAGAGTGTTTGTCAAGAATATATAGATTTGTACCATTTAATAACTAACCAAAATGAAAGCTAAAAAGAAAAGTGTTATTTCCATTATTTTAGGGGGAGGACAAGGGTCAAGATTGTATCCGTTAACAAATTCAAGGTCTAAGCCAGCAGTACCAATTGCAGGTAAATATAGATTAGTGGATATTCCGATTTCGAATTGTATGAATTCGGATTTAAAAAGGATATTTGTATTGACACAGTTTAATTCGGCATCCTTAAATGCACACATAAAAAACACCTATACTTTTAATGCTTTCAGCCAGGCTTTTGTCGATATTCTTGCTGCTGAACAAACACCTGATAATCCAACGTGGTTTCAAGGAACATCAGACGCAGTTAGACAATGTATGCCTCATTTTTTGAATCATGATTTTGATTATGCTTTGATTCTATCGGGTGATCAATTGTACCAAATGGATTTTAATGAGATGATTGACGCTCATATCGAAGCCAATGCAGACATTTCTATCGCTACATTGCCTGTAAATGCTAAAGACGCTCCTGAATTTGGAATCCTAAAAACAAATAGTGAAAATTGTATCGAATCTTTTATAGAAAAACCAGCTGCAGCACTTTTGCCTGAATGGGAATCTGAAGTAAGCGATCAAATGAAAAGTGAAGGGAAACTATATTTGGCCTCAATGGGGATTTATATTTTCAATAAAAAACTTTTGATTGAGTTAATGAAAAATCCTGATACAAAGGATTTTGGAAAAGAAATAATTCCTCAGGCGGTTGGGAACAAAAAAATATTGAGCTTTCAATATGAAGGATATTGGACAGATATTGGTAATATTGATTCCTTTTTTGAAGCCAATATTGGTCTGACAGACGATGTTCCAAAATTTAATTTATTTGATAATGATAATAAAATTTTTACAAGACCAAGATTATTGCCTCCTTCAAAATTCCATAATACGAAGGTTGACAAATCATTTATTTCTGAGGGATGTATTATAAGTGCCAAAGAAATCAGCAAATCAGTAATTGGAATTCGTTCTAGAATTGGCGAAGGAACCGTAATCCAAAACAGTTATGTTATGGGTAATGATTTTTATCAAAACATTGAAGATATGATTGAAGATACAGCAAATAATAGACAATTGATTGGAATTGGAAAAAACTGTTTTATTAGTAATGCAATTGTAGATAAAAATTGTAAAATTGGAAATGATGTCTATATCCAAGGAGGTAAGCATCTCGAAAATACTACTCATGATTTGTATGCTATAAAAGAAGGTATTGTTGTTATCAAAAAAGGAGTAACAATACCCAATAATTTTACAATAAAGTAATTGATTAGAGAAACTAGTAGAAACAAAATTTGATTGTCTTTAAATGAAAACGTATTTGTAATTCGTTTTCCACTATTATTTTAGCTAATTTTTAGTTCAATTTTTTAAAAATATAAAATGAATCAAACCCGAATTGTAATCGAAAATGTAATGCCTCAACTTGATGGAGGTATCTATCCGATTAAAAGAATTGTAAACCAAACTGTAAAGGTAACTGCTGACGTATTTTCAGATGGTCACGATGTTATAGAATGTTGTGTCAAATTCAAACATGAAAAGGACAAAAAATGGCAGGAAGTACGAATGAACCCTACTTCTAATGATAATTGGAATGCTAGTTTTAAAGTCGAAAAACAAGGGTTTTACACCTATTTTGTTGAAGGTTGGGTTGATTATGCCTTAAATTGGCAACACGGAACCGAAAGAAAAATACAAGACAATCAGTATGTAAAATCTGAATTATTAGAAGGTGCAGAGTATGTTCGAGCTATTTTAGATTTTGCCGATTCCAATGAAAAAGATTATCTAAATACTTTAGTGTATTACTTTACTACTGAACACGAATATGATAATGCCATTCGAGAAGCTACATCTTCTTATTTACATCATATATTCAAAAAATATCCCATTCGTTTTTTAGAAAATAAATCTTCGGAATTAAAGGTTTATGTAGATAGAAAGAAAGCATTATTTAGTACTTGGTATGAGTTTTTTCCTCGTTCAGCTTCTGCCGAAGAAGGAAAACACGGGACGTTCAAAGATTGTGAAAGATTGTTACCAAGAGTAGCTTCTATGGGGTTTGATACTTTGTATTTTCCGCCAATTCACCCTATTGGAGAAGTGAATAGAAAAGGGAAAAACAATGCTACCAATGCTGAACTAGGTGATGTGGGTTCGCCTTGGGGAATAGGTTCGCAATATGGAGGTCATAAATCTACACATCCTGAATTGGGAAGTGTCGAAGACTTTAAATCATTGGTCAAAAAAGCAAAAGATTTGGGAATTGAAGTGGCAATGGATTATGCTTTGCAAGCTGCTCCAGATCATCCTTATGTGAAAGATTTTCCACAGTGGTTCAAATGGCGTCCTGATGGAACGGTGCAATATGCCGAAAATCCGCCCAAAAAATACCAAGATATTCAGCCTATTTATTTCGAAAGTAGCGATTGGAAGAATCTTTGGAAGGAATTATTAGACGTAGCTTTGTTTTGGATTGAAGAATGTGGTGTAAGGATTTTTAGAGTTGATAATCCACATACTAAACCATTTTATTTTTGGGGATGGTTAATAGGCGAAATCAAGAAAAAACATCCCGATGTATTGTTTTTGGCCGAAGCTTTTACAAGACCAAAAATCATGAACGAATTGGCCAAGCAAGGATTTACTCAGTCATACACCTATTATACTTGGCGAAATTCTAAAAAAGAATTGACAGATTATGTTGAAGAATTGACTCAATCGGAACAAAAAGAATTTTATCGCCCTAACTTTTGGCCCAATACACCCGATATTAATCCAGGGCATTTGCAACACGGAAATGAATCGATTCATCTACAAAGGTATTTCTTAGCTGCAACATTGAGTTCTAGTGTTGGAATTTATGGACCAGTTTTCGAGTATCAAATTTCTGAACCATTGGCTCCTGGAAAAGAAGAATATTTAAATTCTGAAAAATATGAATATTTCAAATGGGATTGGGATAGACAGAACAAAATTACTACGTTAATTAGTCGTATAAACAATTTTAGAAATGAACATGCTTCATTGCAACAAACCAATAATATTGAATTTTGTCCTACCAATAATGATCAAGTTTTGTCCTATTATAAATTTGATGATGATAAACAAGACCAAACTTTAATGGTGGTAAGTCTCGATTCTAATTATACAGTTCAATCTATGGTTTTGCTACCGCAAGACTTAAGAAACAATCTTCCTTTGAAGATTACCGATTTAATTACAGGAAATAGTTATGTATGGGAAAGCGAATGGAATTTTATAGAACTTTCTGCCGACTTACCTTTTCATTTATTTAAAGTTGAACGATAATTAATTACTATCAAGATGAACGAAGATGAATTTCAAAATCCATTTGTATTTAAAACAGATTGGAAAAATGCATTTGAAGACAAGGAATTTGTACAGGTTTTTTCTTCGGATATTCTTGAAAATTATATTATCAATAAACGTTGGTATGGCGGAAAAGCTAGTACTTTAAAGTATATTGAAGTCGTAGATTTCTTCAAAATTGCTTCTAAAGCAAATATCTATTTTGGAGTTTTACTCGAAGTCAATTTTAAAGAAGCCTTTTATCAGCATTACTTTATGCCACTGGCTTTTATGCCTGAAAATGAATTGGATACCAATACCATAATTGCTCCTGTAAATATGAACGGACAAGCAGGATTTCTTGTGGATGCTTTACATCAAGAAGATTTTAAAAAACTATTGTTCGATAAAATTGTCAATGCAAAAGAAAAATCAGATTCTATAGTTAAGTTTCACAAGGGACTGAAACTAGAAGAAAAGGAATATAAAACTTCCAAATTTATGGGAGTGGAGCAGAGTAATACTTCTATAGTTTATAATGATACACTGGTTCTTAAAATTTTTAGAAGAATTTATATCAGTATGAATCCCGATTATGAAATCAGTCGTTTTCTTACTGAAAGGATGGATTTTAAGAATTCACCAGCTTATATGGGAAGTATAGGTGTCGTTTTGAACGATGGAAATATTACACTTGGATTGATGCAGGAATTGGTACCTAATCAAGGTGATGCTTGGCAATTTATGCTTGGTGAAGTAGATAAGATATTCGATAATTTAAAGAATAAAAAAATTAGTATCAAAAAATTGCCTGATATTGAATTGTTCAAGAGGTTAAAAATCAATGAAGTGCCTCACGAAATTATTGATTGGGCTGGATTGAGCGTTTTTATGAGAATTCGGACGTTGGCAACACGAACTGCCGAAATGCATATTGCCTTGGGAAGTGATGTTCACGAAACCGCTTTTACTCCAACGACTTATAATGGAGATTACACCGTTTGGCTTAAAAACAGATTGACCTATCAGTTTCAAAATCGGTTGAATATTCTGGAAAATAACCTTCATAAACTGGATGGTTTGGCTTTAGAATTAGCCAATCAGTTTTTGGATCATAAAAAGGAAATTAGAAAAATATTTCTAGATTTCGATTGGACAAAAATGAAATCTGAAAGAATTCGCATTCATGGCGATTATCATTTAGGTCAGGTTTTGGTCAATGGTGATGATTTTTATATTTTAGATTTTGAAGGAGAACCTGAAAGTACTATTCGGGATCGAAAAGTAAAACAACCACCATTAAAAGACGTTGCAGGAATGTTTCGTTCGTTTCATTATGCTATTTATGCAACAATTTTCAACAACAAAGACAAATATCCTTTTGACCAAGAGGAACTTTTCAAAGCTGGAGAAATTTTGTTTAAATATTTTGTAGGTGTCTTTATTCAGACTTATACTGATGTAGCTCAAGGCGAAAACTTGAATATTGGCTACCGAAAAGAAATAGATTTCTTATTGAAATATTGTTTGCTTGAAAAAGCAGTTTATGAGTTGGGATATGAACTCAATTCTCGTCCGCGTTGGGCTGTAATTCCTCTGACTGGAATTGCTAGTATTATGGAGTTTAAAAATTAAATAACTGGTTAACCATATTGGTTAAATAAAAGAAAAAAAATAAAATGAACAAAGTACAATCCTATTCCCTTTTTACCGATTTTGATATTGATTTATTCAAAGCGGGAAAACATTTTCGATTATATGAAAAACTAGGCGCACATCTTATAGAAGTTGACGGTGTAAAAGGTGTGTATTTTGCTGTTTGGGCACCATCAGCGCGTTCTGTTTCTGTAGTTGGGGATTTCAATTATTGGATTCAAGGCGATCATTTATTGCAAGTGCGCTGGGATTCCTCTGGAATTTGGGAAGGATTTATTCCGGGAATCGAAAAAGGAACCACTTATAAATATAAAATTCAATCCAACAATGGTGGAATTATTACTGAAAAAGCTGATCCATTTGCTTTATACTGTGAACATCCACCACACACTGCCTCTGTAGTTTGGGATTTAGACCATAAGTGGGAAGATAAAACTTGGATGGAATCTCGCAAAGAGCATAATGATTTAGACAAGCCTTATTCGGTTTATGAAGTTCATTTGGGGTCTTGGAAGCGCAATTCTGAAGGGAAATTTTTGACATATCTCGAATTGGCTGATGATTTGGTCGCATATATTAAAGAAACAGGTTTTACACATGTTGAATTTATGCCCATAATGGAATATCCATATGATCCGTCTTGGGGCTATCAATTGGTGGGGTATTTTGCACCCACTTCTCGTTTTGGAACACCTCAGGATTTTATGGTTTTGGTCGATAAATTGCACCAAGCAGGAATTGGAGTAATTTTAGATTGGGTTCCTTCACATTTTCCAGAAGACGCTCACGGTTTAGGATTTTTTGATGGTTCCAATCTTTTCGAACATCCTGACCGTCGAAAAGGGTATCATCCCGATTGGAAAAGTTTGGTTTTCAATTACGGACGAAATGAAGTACGGGCATTCTTGATTAGTAACGCTATTTTTTGGTTGCAACATTATCACGTCGATGGACTTCGAGTGGATGCTGTAGCTTCAATGTTGTATTTGGATTATTCGAGAGAAGAAGGGGAATGGGAACCAAATATTTTTGGTGGAAGAGAAAATTTAGACACCATCAGTTTCTTAAAAGAATTTAATGAAGCCGTATATTCGAGTTTTGAAGGAGTACAAACAATTGCCGAAGAAAGCACTTCTTTTCCAATGGTTTCCAGACCAACATTTGTTGGTGGTTTAGGCTTCGGTATGAAATGGATGATGGGTTGGATGCACGATACCTTGCAGTATTTTCAAAAAGAAACGGTGTATCGAAAATACCATCAAAACGATTTGACTTTTTCGATGACTTATGCTTTTTCGGAGAATTTTATGTTACCACTTTCTCACGATGAAGTGGTTTATGGCAAAAAATCAATTGCAGGAAGAATGCCTGGTGACGAATGGCAGAAATTTGCCAATTTAAGATTGCTTTATGGCTATATGTTTATGCACCCCGGAGCAAAATTATTGTTTATGGGAAGTGAGTTTGGACAAAGTGCCGAGTGGAATTTCGAAGGAAGTTTGGATTGGCATTTATTGCAATATGATTTCCATGAAGGAGTTAAAAAGGCAATTACTGATTTGAACACATTGTATAAAACACAACCAGCATTGTTCGAAAAACAATTTAGCCCAGAAGGTTTCGAATGGATTAATTATTCAGATCATCAAAATGCTGTAATGAGTTTTATTCGAAAAGGACACGACTCTAATGAAGATGTAATTGTAGTTTGTAATTTCACTCAAGTAGTTCGTCAAAAGTATCGTATTGGTGTACCCAGAAAAGGGAAATTAGCAGAGATTTTCAATAGTGATGCCGCAATTTATGGTGGAAGTGGAGTGAAAAACCCAAGTAAATTGACAGTAGAATCATTGCCTTATGACGGAAGAGATTATTCGATAGAATTGCTTTTACCACCTTTGAGCGTTACGGTTTATAAATATTCTTAATGTTTTTTAATTTGTGTAAAAAGAGCAAAAAACAAAAAAATCTTGAGTAATCAAGATTTTTTTGTTTCTAAAAGTCATTATTAGCAACCAACCTTTTCTAAAACTCCCAAATCAATCATACATTGTTTCATTATTTGATATGTTCTCTCAATATTATTATCTAATCCAATAGAAAATCGAATTAAACCATCAGTAATTCCCATTGAAATTTGTTCTTCTAAAGGGATTTCACTTGATGTCGAAGTTCCAGGAGCACTAAATAAGGTTTTGTAAAATCCCAAACTAACGGCTAAATAACCTAATTTTTGGCTTTGCATTAATTCCATTAATTCGTTAGCTTTTTCTAAAGTGCCAACATCTATAGTCATCATTCCTCCAAACCCATACTCAGGATTAATCATTGAGGTGTATAATTTATGGCCCGAATGACTTTTTAAACCAGGATAAACGACTTTCAATCCGTCCTTTTCAAAATGAGTTGCAAGATACATTGCATTCTGACTGTGTTGTTTCATTCGGATGTGCAAAGTTCTCAAATTTTTCATCACACTAGCTGAACGTAAACTATCCATTGTTGGCCCCAGAAGCATACTTGCTCCATTATTTACATTTTTCAAACTGTCAATAAATTCTCTTGAGGCACAAGTTACACCTCCCAAAGTGTCACTACTTCCGTTGATGTATTTTGTTAAACTGTGAATGACAATATCTGCTCCCAATTTTATAGGTGAAACGGATAAAGGCGAAAATGTATTATCAACAACTAGTTTTATATTGTGTTTTTTTGCAATTTTTGCCAGATTATAGATATCTGCAATTTCAAGCAAAGGATTACTCACGGTTTCGCAATACAAAACCTTGGTTTTGGCTGTTATTGCCGCTTCTACTTTGTCCATTTTGGTAATATCTACAAAGCTTGTCTTTATGCCTAATCGGGAGGCAAAATTCTTCAAAAAGGCATAAGTTCCGCCATAAATGGTTCGGCTAGAGACAATATGATCTCCAGAATCGCATAGTTGCAAAAGGGTAGGAGTTATGGCTCCCATTCCTGATGCCGCTACATTTGCCGCTTCTGTTCCTTCCATTGCTGCCAATGCCTGACCTAAATACAAATTACTTGGTGAGGAATGTCGCGAATACAAATAGCAACCATCGGCATTGCCTTCAAAAGTATCGAACATTGTTTTGGCAGACAAAAAAGTGTAAGTTGAGCTGTCTGAAATAGAAGGATTTACACCTCCAAATTCGCCAAAATATTGTAAGTCCTGAATGTCATCTGCTGGATTGAATGTCATTTTTTTAGAATTTTGAGATTGTTAAACAAAGTTCTGTAGATAATGATTAATTATCAATACTAATCTATTATTTTAGATTTTAAAACTATTAAAATAAAAATAATTAAATATATTTTCTATATTTATTATTATTTTTAAACTATTTTAGTTTATTTTTCAAAACTTAACATCACATAAAAATGAGTTTGGATTCAATTGATAAAAAGTTGCTATATCTTTTGCAAAATGATTGCAAAAAAACAACCAAAGAATTGTCATTAAAATTAAATCTTTCGGTAACTGCGGTTTATGAACGTATCAAAAAATTAGAACGAGAGGAAATTATAGACAAATATGTAGTCTTGCTAAATCGTTCGAAAGTCGGAAAAGGGTTTGTGGTTTTCTGCCACATCAAACTTATTCAGCATACCAAAGAATTCCTGACCAAATTTGAAACAGAAGTGGTCAAACTTAAAGAAGTATTAGAATGTCATCACGTGAGTGGTGATTATGATTATATTTTAAAAATTGTAGTAAAAGATATGGAAGCTTATCGCGAATTTTTGGTCACAAAACTTACTACTTTAGAGCATATAGGAAGTACACACAGTACATTTATGATTAGCGAAGTGAAAAACACTACAGTAATTGAGGTCTGATTTTGATAACTAAAAAGTAATGATTCGTGACAAATCTTTAGAGATTTAACTTAAAACTTCAAACAAAAAAACTATTTTTGCCTCACTAAAACAAAACACAAAAAACTATGAGTTCATTTGATGTAGTCATTATAGGTTCAGGACCAGGCGGATATGTTTCAGCTATTCGTTGCGCACAATTAGGTTTTAAAACTGCAATTATCGAAAAATATTCTACACTTGGGGGAACTTGCCTCAATGTAGGTTGCATTCCATCAAAAGCATTGTTGTCGTCTTCACATCATTATAGTGAAATTGCCCATTTTGCCGAGCACGGAATCGAGGTTTCTGGAGAAGTAAAGGTAAATTTAGAGAAAATGATTGCCCGTAAACAAGCTGTTGTAGATCAGACTTCAGGCGGAATCAATTATTTGATGGATAAAAATAAAGTTACTGTTTTTAATGGTTTAGGTTCGTTTGTAGATGCAACACATATTGCCATTGCAAAAGCCGACGGAACATCTGAAACTATTGAAGCTAAAAATACCATTATTGCAACTGGTTCTAAGCCATCTTCGTTGCCATTTATTAAAATAGACAAAGAAAGAATCATCACATCAACCGAGGCTTTGGCTTTGAAAGAAGTTCCAAAACACCTTGTAATCATTGGTGGTGGCGTTATCGGAATCGAATTAGGTCAAGTTTATTTGAGATTGGGAGCTCAAGTATCTGTAGTAGAATTTATGGACAGAATTATTCCAGGAATGGATGGTGCTTTGTCTAAAGAATTGACTAAAGTATTGAAAAAACAAGGAATGAAATTCTACGTTTCTCACAAAGTTAAATCTGTGGAAAGAAATGGAGACAATGTAACCGTTCAAGCTGAAAATGCAAAAGGAGAAACGATTACTTTAGAAGGAGATTATTCATTAGTTTCTGTAGGTCGTCGCCCTTATACAGATGGATTGAATGCTGATAAAGCTGGAGTAAAAATTACAGAACGAGGAATGGTAGAAGTGAACGACCATTTGCAAACCAATGTTCCAAATATTTACGCCATTGGCGATGTAGTTCGTGGCGCAATGTTGGCTCACAAAGCTGAAGAAGAAGGGACAATGGTTGCCGAAATCTTGGCGGGACAAAAACCACATATCGATTATAATTTAATTCCAGGAGTGGTTTACACTTGGCCAGAAGTCGCAGCAGTAGGACAAACAGAAGAGCAATTAAAAGCCTCTGGAGTGGAATTCAAATCAGGAAGTTTCCCTTTCAAAGCATTGGGAAGAGCAAGAGCAAGCGGAGATTTAGATGGTTTTGTGAAAATTCTTGCTGATAAAAAAACAGACGAAGTTTTAGGTATTCATATGATTGGAGCTCGTTGTGCCGACTTAATTGCCGAAGCAGTTACTGCAATGGAATTCAAAGCGTCTGCCGAAGATATTTCAAGAATGAGTCACGCTCATCCAACTTTCTCGGAAGCTATAAAAGAAGCGGCTTTAGCTGCTACAGAAAATAGAGCTTTGCACGTGTAATTGTATAAATCATGTTCAAAAAAGAAACCCCGTTCAGCCTATAACTGAACGGGGTTTTTGGTTTAATTCCCTTTATGGAAATATTTTTTGAATATAATATAACCTCCAATTCCAATCAAAATAACAGACCAAAGCTGAGCTATAACAGCAATAATTCCTTCTATTACATACCAGCCTGATATTATTCCATCAAGAATTTTGGAGCCAAAACCTTGTCTATATGTTTTTGGATTGGCAACCATTTCTTCCTTAATAGTTTCTCTTTGGTAAATTTGTAAAGTCAATGTACTAAAATTTACTTGATCTTTCAAGGAAAGATTTTCAAGTTTAGCGTTGTCATTTTGTTCATTTTTAGTGTTTAAATTATCTTCGGCTGCAATAACTTCATTAAGTTTTTTTCCTTTTGTATCAATTGCTTTTTCTAATCTTTTTTCTTGATTAGAACTTCTATTTTGCTGCATTTGATTGGACAACATTTGCAATGAAACATCATCTGCCTTTATAATTCGATACTCCAGAAAATCAATTTGTTTTGCAATAGTCTTAATTACAGTATCTAAACGGATGTTGGGAACACGAATAGTTATATTGTTTTCGACAGTGTATTTTGTGATTTCAAGTGTACTGTCTTGACTTATTTTGGTTTCTTGTTTATCAGAAACAGTACTTTGTAAATTGGTATAGGTTACAAAACCTCCAAATTTGTTGGCAGTATTTTCAATTGCATAAGTAGAATTAGCTACATTTTTCACTTTAAATTTAATGTCTGCTGTTCTAACAAATTTTCGATCACTGTTTTTAGGTTCAACAGCAGCTGATGAAGAGATTGTATTTGTTGTGTCAACTGCAATTGTATTAGATTCGTATGCACTTTCGCTTGCTTCTTCAGCTTTTTTACAAGAAATAGCGAAAATAACAATAAGCAAAGCCAGTATTGTTTTGGAAGTTTTAATCATAAAAATTCAATTTAAAAGTGTTGTTTGAACAGGTGAAAAATAACAGTAAATATAATTTTATTCTTAATAATAAATTGAATTTGGAAGAATAATTTTCTGCTTTTTTTTGGGGGAGATATGATATCAAAAGAAACCCGACTTGTGTTAGTCGGGTTTCTTTTGTTGTTATTTCACTTTAAATAACTTTTTGTAATTTTTTCGATGTAAATAAATGATGAAAAAGTTTCCTAAAAAAACAAAAATGGAGACAGGTAAGGCTTGTGGTGTCAGATAATAATCAAGAAACAAGGCGTTTATGGTAAAAGGCAAAATTAGAAGACTTGCAATAGTTATGTAACGATCAAAAACAAATGCCAGTCCACAAAGTAATGTGACAAATTTTACAATTGGTATTAAGTATTCTGAGGAAACAAACCCAATTTCAAATGCTTTAAAATTTCCGTTTGTGACTGGTTCTGGCGTTAGTTTTAAAAAATAGCCAATAGCCACAGAAAGTAGTAAAAGACCAATTGCAGTTCTGATAATAATGGTTAAAATTTTCATATTTAACTGGTTTTAGGGTTAATAGTACTATAAATATAGCAAAAAATTTAAAATAAATTTGTCGTATTTTTGAATTTTTTAAATATTTCATTTCTTGAGAACATCAATTATAAAACATATCGAGAATCCAGCGCTATTCAAGCAACATTTGTTGACATGGTCACAACAATTTAGGGAAGTTGTTTTTTTGGATAGCAATGATTATCCACAAAACTATTCAAGCTATGATTGTTTACTTGCGGTAGATGCTTTTACTTCAATTAAAACGGATTATCACAGTGCCTTCGAGGATTTAAAACAATATCAGCAAGCAACCAAAGACTGGCTTTTTGGCTATTTGTCTTATGATTTAAAAAATGATGTAGAGGTTTTGGATTCCAATAATTTTGATGGATTGAATTTTCCGGATTTATTTTTTTTTCAACCCAAGAAATTATTTTTGCTAAAAGGGAATCAGCTTGAAATTCAATATCTCAATTTGTGTGATGATGAAGTTTCAAGTGATATTGAAGAAATTAGTATTCAGTGTTCAGTATTTAGTGTTCAGTCGCAAGAAATTAAGATACAACAACGAATTTCTAAAGAAAGTTATCTTGATAAAGCAGCTAAATTTCTGGAGCATATTCATCGAGGCGATATTTATGAGGCTAACTTTTGTATGGAATTTTTTGCTGAAAATGCTATAATCACCCCAATAGACATATTTTTAAAACTCAACGAAATTTCAAAATCTCCTCAGGCCGTTTTTTTTAAGAATAAAGAGTGTTTTTTACTTTCTGCATCACCAGAACGATATTTAAAAAAAGAAGGTAATTTGCTTATTTCTCAACCCATCAAAGGCACTGCCAAAAGATTTACTGACACATTCGAAGATGAAAAATCAAAAAATAATTTGGCATCAGACCCAAAAGAGCGTTCCGAAAACATAATGGTTTCCGATTTAGTTCGAAATGATTTATCAAGAACCGCTGAAAAAGGTTCGGTAAAAGTGGAAGAATTATGTGGTTTATATTCCTTCAAACAAGTACATCAAATGATTTCGACGATTACTTCCAGATTAGACAGTCAATATTCTGCTATTGACGCTATTAGAACTACTTTTCCGATGGGAAGCATGACGGGAACTCCCAAGGTTTCAGTACTGAAAATCATCGAAGAATTGGAAGAAACCAAAAGAGGTTTGTATAGTGGCGCTGTTGGTTATTTTGCTCCAAATGGTGATTTCGATTTCAATGTAGTTATACGAAGTATTTTGTATAATCATGAAAATAAATACGCTTCATTTTCTGTTGGAAGTGCCATCACTGCTCAATCTATTCCTGAAAAAGAATATGAAGAATGTTTGCTCAAAGCCAAAGCAATGCGAGAGGTTTTGAGTTGAATTAATTCTCTGTTGATTCAAAATATTCACTTAGTTAATTCAAAATATTATTTAAAATAACTAAATTTGAATATGCAAGAAACATTCGAAAATCATATCGCTCAAAATTTTCCTTTTTTAATTGGAAAAAATCTTCTTTTGGCTACTAGTGGTGGTTTGGATAGTATGGTAATGGTGGATTTATTTCATAAATTACCTTTCGAAATTGCTATAGCACATTGCAATTTTCAGCTTCGTGGTATAGAAAGTTATGGAGACCAAAATTTTATTCAAAATTATGCCGAAACAAACGAAATTAAATTGTTTTTAACTCAGTTTGACACTGAAGCTTTCGCCAATGATTACAAACTTTCTACTCAGGTCGCTGCTCGTGAATTGCGATACAGCTGGTTTTACGAACTTTTAGAAACCGAAAACTACGATTATATCCTGACAGCTCATCACGCGGATGATAATTTAGAAACTTTTTTAATTCACCTTGTTCGAGGTACTGGAATTGATGGTTTGACTGGAATTCCGTCAAAAAATGGGCAAGTAATTCGACCACTTTTAATTTTTTCTAGGTCAGAAATTGCTCAATATGCCGAAGAAAATGCCATTCAATGGAGAGAAGACAGCAGTAATGCATCAGATAAATATTTGCGAAATAAAATCAGGCATAATTTAGTTCCTATATTGAAAGAGTTAAACTCCGATTTTTTAACCTCTTTTCAAAAAACTCAAACTTATTTGCAAGAATCTAAAGCTATGATTGCAGATGCTTCATTTTTGATCTATCAGCAAGTCGCAAAAGAAAAAGGAACCGAAATACATTTTGATTTGATTCAGCTAAAAAAACTGCCTAATTATAAATCCTATTTGTATCATTGGTTTAACGAATTTGGTTTTTCGGCTTGGGAGGATATTTACGATTTAATTGATGGTCAATCTGGTAAACAAGTATTTTCAAGTGAATTTAGATTGCTGAAAAACAGGGACTTTTTGATACTAAGTCCAATTAATTTAGAGGATGAATATGAGGAGTTTTTTATAAATAAAAATCAAAAAGAAGTTAATGTTCCCTTAAATCTCACTTTTTGTAAAGTAGATGACATTAGTATGGCTTCAAATACAACTATCTTTGTCGATGAAGATAAAATTTGGTATCCAATTGTTTTGCGTCGTTGGAGAGATGGAGACACTTTTCAACCTTTTGGAATGGATGGAAAATCAAAAAAGGTTAGTAAATTTTTTAAAGACGAAAAATTATCATTAATCGAAAAAGAAAAAGCTTGGTTGTTGTGTTCTGATAATGAAATAGTTTGGATTGTAGGTATTCGTCAAGACGAACGTTTTAGAGTTAAAAGCACAACAAAAAATATACTTAAAATACATTTAAAATAATGCGAAAAATCATTTTTGTACTTCTTGTTTTTTTGGCTTTCGCCAAAGGAAATTCTCAAATACTTGACCCTGTAAAATGGACTACTAAAATCGAAAAAAAATCTGAAACTAGTTTTTTACTGAGCTTTAACGGTGTTATAGAAAAGGATTGGCATATGTATTCCCAGTTTACTCCAGAGGGTGGCCCATTGCCTATGGAAGTGATTTTTAAAGATCAAAAAGGGAATTATAAATTGATTGGCAAAGCCAAAGAAGGAAAAACGACCACAGCATACAACGATGTTTTTGAAGTAAATGAAACTTTTTTTGTTAAAAACGCTTCAATTCAGCAGGAGATTTCGTTGATAAATCCAAAAATCAAGACTATTGAAGTGGCTTTAAATTATCAAGTTTGCAATCAATCTTGTATAAATTTAGAGAAAAAATTTAGTTTTGTAATTCCAACAACCTCTCAAACTGAGATAGTACCAACACAAGTTGATACTGCTAAAAATGAAGTAATCGATTCAAAATCTGTAGAAAAAATAAAACCTGAGGTTGCAAAATCAAATGAAATAATTGCTACTTCTGAAGCTGCACCACAAAAAGGGTTGTGGAGTATTTTTCTTGCAGCGTTATTGGCAGGATTTACCGCATTATTGACGCCTTGTGTATATCCTATGATTCCAATGACCGTTAGTTTTTTTACCAAACAGAGCAAAACCAAAAGTCAAGGCAAACGCAATTCAATTATTTTTGGAATGGCTATTATTTTAATTTATATCATTCTAGGCTCTGTAATTACTGCTCTATTTGGTGCATCTGCCCTTAATGAGTTTTCTACAGGAGTAACTTTTAACTTGATTTTTTTCCTTTTGTTAGTGATTTTTGCTATTTCATTTTTGGGTGCCTTTGAAATAATGTTGCCTAATTCTTGGGCAAATAAAGTGGACAAGCAAGCTGATAAAGGTGGAATTATTGGTATTTTGTTTATGGCTTTGGCATTAGCAATAGTTTCATTTTCTTGCACTGGGCCATTTGTTGGAAATATATTATTTGCTTCAGCTTCAGTAGGAGGAATTGGGCCAATTATTGGGATGTTGGGATTTTCTTCAGCCTTTGCTTTGCCATTTGTATTATTTGCATTTTTTCCAGCTTGGTTGCAATCCTTGCCGCAATCAGGAGGCTGGATGAATACTGTGAAAGTGTTTTTAGGTTTTTTAGAATTGGCTTTGGCATTCAAATTCTTATCAAATGCTGATTTGGTTCTTCAAATGCATTTGTTAGAAAGAGAAGTGTTCTTGGCTATTTGGATTGCAATTTTTGGAGCATTGGCTTTTTATTTGTTTGGGAAAATTACTTTGCCACACGACAGTCCAATAGCACATATTTCAGTAGGAAGGCTATTGCTTGGATTGGTTGTTTTATCGTTCACTATTTATATGATTCCTGGGCTTTGGGGAGCGCCATTAAAATTGATAAATGCATTTCCACCACCAATGGAATATAGCGAAAGCCCTCTTGGTTTCGGAAATTCGGGTAATAATTCTTCTACTGCGGTATTGCCAGACGGGGCTAAATTGGGACCACATCAAATTGTAGTTTTCGATGATTACGAAAAAGGGTTGGCTTATGCTAAAACAGTTAATAAGCCTATAATGCTAGATTTTACTGGGTTTGCTTGTGTTAATTGTAGAAAAATGGAAAATAATGTTTGGTCAGACCAACGTATTTTACCTATTCTAAAAAAGGATATTGTTTTGATTTCTTTATATGTAGATGATAAGCGAGAATTGCCAACAACGGAACAATTTATTTCAAAAACGACAAATGAAAAAATTGAAACCATTGGTGATAAGTGGACAGATTTTATGATTACAAAATACAAAACCAATACACAACCTTTGTATGTTTTGACCGATTTAGATGGAAATAGTTTGAATACAATTACTCCAACAATAAGCTATACAAGTGTTGAAGATTATGAAAATTGGTTAAAAACTGGAATTTCAAAGTTCAAGAAATAATCTAAAATTCAATCTCTAATAAAAGGTGTAATTTGAATTCTTTAATCCTCGTTTTCAAGGTTTTCATTAAATGAAGAAGGAAGTAACGTTGGAATAAATTTGATAAAAATAGGTAGTAACAAACTGCCGCCAGGCAATAAGAATATTGCTAATGATGGTATCGTTTTACAAATATCCAACAACTGTTTTCTTACTTTTTTCTTTTCTTTTTCATTCAAATCTCTTCGGGTAGAATAGGCAAGTAGCACCATCAATTCCTTGCTTTCAAGAATCTCCTTAACCAATCTATTTTTGTTACGGGTAATTAGTTTTACAACGGTTTGAGTGGTCTGGTCATAAAAATGTTTGACCGGATTGGAGTAATTAAAATAGGGAATTTCTTTTTTGAATTTCGTAATAAATTGGTTTGTATTCTCTATACTTTCGCTAACAAAATCATCTGGAACTTCCATTAATTCGGCTAATTTGTATAGAAAATAAGCTTCGTTTTTTTCGACAATTCCATCACTCCACAATGCCATTCCAGCCATATCAACCAGATATTGTTTTTCTAAGATATGAGTAAAATAATCCAATTTCAATTCATCCATACCAAAATTTTGGGATTGCACATTTACTTTCGAAAATTTGCTGTAACGAACTGAGGCTTCGAATAATTTTATCAATAAATCATCGTATTTTGATTTGGTAGTCTTAGTTTTCAACGCTAACGAAACAATGCTAATAATGGCTTCCTCAATTTTTTTTAAATATTTTTCAGGAATTTCACCGTGAATCAAGTATTGGCGGAAAGCCAAAACATCTATAAACAACAAAGCATTGGTTACAATATGAGAAAAGTTTTTGCTAATGATATCAACATTTGTTTGAACTCTAGTGTCAATAATTTTCTCTAAATCCAAAGAAAGAGTTCCAACTGGCAATACTTTTCGTAGTAAATTGAACCCTTGTGGATTCATTTGGTTATAAAATTCAACTGCTTTTGACACAAATTCATCGGGATTATTGTCGTTTGTGGTCAATTGATAAATTCTAAACAAAGTATTGAGCAGGGCTACTTTAGAAATTTCGCTTTGGAGCCAACCTTTCTTTTCAATTTCAAATGCAGTATCAAATGAAACAATATGTCCATAAATGAACCCAGTTTCCCTAACTTTTTTGTAAAATGTGTTTGGGTGTGTTTCGATAGGAAGCAAAGAGGATTTTTGCTTCAAGAAAAATTTGTCTATCCAACCAATTGCCGAAGGGTTAATCATTGTTTTAATTTGTCTTGCAAATCTATACCTTTTTATGGTTTTGAGTAAAAATTATTCTCTAGATTTTTTATTTTGTTGGCAAAAATTGATGATTTGTACTATTCTACTTGATCGAGTTTCTTCTCTTTTGGCTTGGTTTAACCAATAAAGGTAACTTTTCCTATAGGAAGGACTGAATTTTTTATAATTTTCAAAAGCGATTTCATTTTGCTCAAAAGCCATTTTTAAATCTTCTGGAATTATCAATTCTTCAACAGCATCCAGCGAATTCCAAGAACCATTTTGCTTGGCAATTTCAATTTTGGCCAACCCACTTTCGTGAATAAGATTCTCTTTTAGTAGTTTTTCGATATAGGTTTTGTTGAGTTTGCTCCAAACACTTTTGTCTTTTCGGGGCGAAAAAACTTGTTTTCTGCGTTCATCATCCATTTTTTTTACGGTTGAATCAATCCAACCGTAGCAAATGGCAACCTGAACGGCTTCTTCCCAACGCATACTTTCAAAGGTACTGCCCACTTTGTAGAAAATTAGGCAAATTCCCGTTGATTTTGTATGGTTTTCGTGCAACCATTCTCGCCATTCTTTGGCATTTTTAAAATAGTGTTGTTCTTTTTTATCCAAATAATTGAAATTATATTTATTTAATAATTGCCGAACAAGACACTCTAGCTCCAGCATTACCAGCAGGTTGTGAAGTAAAATCATCAGCGCCTTGATGAACAATTAATCCTTTGCCTAAAATGTTTTTGGTTTCGTCTTCACATCCAATGCACCATTCATCAGTGGTTAGAGTGATGGTTCCGTTTCCTTTTTTATCAGCAGTAAAATTACCAATATCGCCTTTATGGTGTTCTTCAACTCCCCATTTGCCATGTTTTTTGAAGGTTGGATTCCAATGTCCACCAGCCGAACTTCCATCAGCAGCGGTGCAATCTGATTTTTCGTGAATGTGAATGGCGTGAATTCCTGGTTTTAAACCCGTTAATTTAGCAACAAAAGTTACCATTCCTTTCTTTTCAGTAAATGTAGCAGTTCCAGTTACATTACTATTGCTTTTGGATTCGAATGCAAGGTTCAATTTCTTAGAATCGTCAGAATTTCCTTTTGATTTACAGCCAATTAAAATGGCTAATACTATTGCAGCGGTGATAATTATTTTTTTCATAGTTTTTGGAATTAGAATGTTATACAATATTAGGCATTTTAAAGCTGTAAAATAATTAAAGTTATCTTAAAAAGGGTTGCTTTTTATGAAATGGATATGCTAATTTAGCATTCAGTGAAACTTAACAATAAAATCTAGAGTTAGCAACTCAATTTTAAAGGGATAAAACGGCTTCAATACTAGAACCTAATCTTAATTTTGAATGTATAAATTGAAAATCAATACCAAAATCACATTTTTAGCTCTTTTATTTTCTTTAAATATTCAGGCTCAAACCGTAAAAGTGGCCGCAGCATCTAACTTGCGTTTTGTTCTCGATGAAATAAAAGAGAAATACGAAATGGCTCATCCTAAAGCAAAAATCATTATAAATTTGGGAGCGTCTGGAGCATTAGTTCAGCAAATTGCAAACGGGGCCGATTTCGATTTATTTATGGCAGCTGATAAAGTGTTTCCAGAGAAGTTGAAAGCAGAAGGAATCGTTACAGGTAAAATTCAAACCTACGCTTTTGGAAAATTAGTCATTTGGAGCAATACCATCGATCTGTCGAAAGGGTTGAATTGTGTTGCCAATTCTGATGTGAAAAGAATTGCGATTGCCAAACCAGAGATTGCTCCATATGGTAAAAGAGCTATCGAATGTTTGAAATATTACAAACTTTTTGATAAGGTAAAAACTAAAATTGTGTACGCCGACAACATTGCCCAAACAGCTCAATTTGCCCAAACTGGAAATGCCGAAATTGGATTTTTAGCACTTTCTTTAGCGATGGCTCCAGAGATGAAAGGCACTTATTTTGTGCTTGATACTAAAAGTTACAAACCAGTTGAACAAGCAATGGTTTTAATTAAAAGTTGGCAAAAAAATCCCGAAGCAGCTAAGTTTGTTAAATTTGTTTTGAGCAATCAATGCAAACCCATTTTTGAAAAATACGGATTTTTAGTTCCTTAATTATGAATATACTAACAGGTACAATAACACAAATACAACAATCTGGGGCAATTTTGCTAGTAGATATTGATGTTAATGGGCAAAATTTTTCGGCTTTGCTTATTGAGTCTGCGATTAGACCAGATTGGTTGCAAAAGTCGAATGAAATAGACCTTGTATTCAAGGAAACTGAAGTGTCACTTGCCAAAAAAATGTCGGGTTTAATCAGTTTGCGAAATCGGATGCAATGCAAAGTCATTCAGGTGGAACGTGGCGAATTGTTGAGCAAAATAACAATGCAATTTCAGCAACAAATCATTTCGTCTGCCATTACGACTCGTGCGGTCGATTCACTTCAAATAGTGGTTGGCGATTCTGTTGAAGCAATGGTCAAATCCAACGAAATTTCAGTGATGAAAACTAAAAAACTCACCTAAATTATGGATGCTGCTTTTGTTCAAACTTTGTGGATTACGTTTAAATTGGCTTTTTCGACAACTGTAATATTAATTCTAATTGGATTGCCAATTTCATATTGGTTGGCTTATTCTCGATTTAAATTGAAACCTTTAGTAGAAGCTCTGGTTAGTATGCCAATGGTTTTGCCACCATCAGTAATTGGCTATTATATGTTAGTTTTATACAGCCCACGTAATTTTTTCGGAAAATGGCTCGCAGAAACTTTCGATTTGCGATTGGCTTTTACTTTCGAAGGTGTTTTGATTGCTTCGGTACTTTTTAGTTTGCCTTTTATGATTCAACCTTTACAAACGGGACTCCGTTCGTTGCCAGAGAGTTTGCGTGAAGCATCTTACACATTAGGAAAGTCAAAAACGACTACTTTTTTCAAGGTATTGCTTCCTAACATAAAACCGTCAATCATCACCGCTATTGCTCTTACTTTTGCCCACAGTATTGGGGAATTTGGCATTGTTTTAATGGTTGGTGGCAATATGCCTGGCGAAACTCGTGTGGCTTCTATTGCTATTTATGACGAGGTGCAATCGCTCAATTTTGTTGCTGCCAATCAATATGCTTTTATTCTTTTTGCTGTATCGCTTGTATTGTTAACCACTATTTACAGCGTCAATAAAAAATACGAAGGATGGAAAATCATGTAATTTATATCGACATCGAAAAAATGATGCTCACCGTCAATGGCAAAGTCAATCTTGCTATTAAAACTGAAGTTAAAACAGGCGAATTAGTAGCATTATTTGGTTCATCTGGTGCAGGAAAAACAACACTTTTACGGATTTTGGCAGGGCTTGTAACTCCTGACAAAGGTATTATCAAGTTTGGCGAAACGGTTTGGTTTGATTCAGGAAACCGTATCAATATTCCGCCACAGAATAGAAACATAAGTTTGATGTTTCAAGATTATGCGCTGTTTCCGAATATGACTGTCGAAGGAAATATACAATTTGCACAATCTGAAAAAGACGATCAAGCAGTTGACGAATTGTTGTCGGTTTTTGGTTTAAATGAGTTTAGAAAACACAAAACCAACGGATTGTCGGGTGGGCAAAAACAGCGAGTTGCTTTGGCTCGTGCATTGGCTCGAAAGCCACAATTATTACTTTTAGACGAACCACTTTCGGCTCTAGATGCTACAATGCGTGCTAGTTTGCAAGACGAAATTGTTCAAGCACATCAATTATTGGGAGCTACGACAATTATGGTTAGCCATGATTTGAGCGAAGTTTTTCGATTGAGTAATCAGGTGCTTTGCATTGAAAACGGAATCATTCAAAAAAGTGGAAGTCCTGACGAAGTTTTCTCTAATAATGCCATTAGTGGCAAAGTACAAATCACAGGTCAGATTGTAAGAATCGAAAAGCAGGAGTCGATTTATATCCTGACAGTTATTTCTGGAAGCACTCAAATTATCAAAGTTATTGCTTTCGAAAATGATATGGAAAACCTTCAAATTGGTGATACTATTTTGGTTTATACCAAAGCTTTCAATCCGATTATTAGTAAATTGTGTTAATTTGTTATGTTTGTACATATAGTTGGGTTTAAAATTAATTTTCATTAGATAGTATTAATTTTTTTACTTTTATAGGATTATCATTGATAATTGATTTTTAATTACTTAACTTCGTTTAGTAACTTTAAAACGAATAGATATGATAATGAAATCAAAAATCACATTGTTACTCCTAGCTGTATTGACACTAATTACTTTTAGTAGTCAGGCACAACAACCTACATTTAAAGGGAATATAAAACTTGATGTTCGAGAGTCAAAACCAGATTGGGCTCCTTATATTCGTAAAAAAGCACCAGAAGGATCTCCAAACATTCTATTTATCCTTTACGATGATACTGGATTAGCAGCTTGGTCTCCATATGGTGGAAGAATTAATATGCCAACAATGGACAAGCTGGCTGCAGATGGATTAACTTATACCCAATGGCAAACAGTAGCCCTTTGTTCGCCAACACGTTCGTGTATCAATACAGGTCGCAACCATAATTTGAACGGAATGGGCGTTATTACCGAAGGAGCCAATGGATATCCCGGTTTTAGTTGTCAATTACCAGCACAGGCAGCCACAATGGCTCAAATACTAAACGATAATGGATGGAGTACTTTTTGGTTGGGTAAAGACCACAATGTTCCTGAAACCGATTTATCTGCTGGGGCTAACAAAAGTCAGTGGCCTTTGCAACAAGGATACGATCGTTTTTACGGATTTATTGGAGGAGAAACCAATCAGTTTTATCCCGATTTGACCGAAGATAATCATGCTATCGAAGCACCTTATGGACCAGAAAAAGGCTATCATTTATCTAAAGATTTAGCAGACCAAGCCATTAAAATGATTGGAGATCAAAAATCAGCCAATCCCTCTAAACCTTGGTTTATGTGGTATTGTCCAGGAGCCAATCATGCACCACATCAAGCACCTAAAGAATATATTGCAAAATATAAGGGCAAATTTGACGATGGCTATGATGCTTACAGAAAATGGGTATTACCAAGAATGATTGAAAAAGGTATTTTGCCAAAAGGTACAACGCTTACAGAATGGAACCCAATGCCAAAAGACCAAGCAAATCCTGCTGATGCTGTGCGCCCATGGGAATCATTGAGTGCAGATGAAAAGAAATTATTTTCTAGATTGTGTGAAGTCTATGCTGCATTTTCTGAATATACTGATGTAGAAATTGGTCGAATTGTAGATTATTTGAAAAAGACAGGACAATATGAAAATACAGTTATTATGTACGCCTCTGATAATGGAGCATCAGGCGAAGGTACACCAAACGGTTCTGTTAATGAAAATAAATTTTTTAATGGCTTTCCGGATGATTTAGCCGAAAATATGAAATTGATAGATGAATTAGGAGGACCTAATACGTATGAACATTATCCAACAGGATGGGCAGCAGCATTATCTACCCCATTTAAAATGTTTAAACGATATTCCAATTATGCTGGAGGTACAGATTGTCCGTTAACTATTACTTGGCCAAAAGGAATTAAAGCCCGTGGCGAAGTAAGGAATCAATACCATCATGCAGTTGACATTGTACCTACTATCCTTGAAATTTGTGGATTAGAAATGCCAAAAGTATATCGTGGAGTAGAACAATATCCATTATCAGGAGTTTCAATGAAATATTCCTTTGATGCAAAACCAAATGATCCAACACAAAAACATGTGCAATATTTTTCTATGTTGGGAACTCGTGCCATTTGGCAAGACGGTTGGAAAGCTGTTGCTGTGCACGCTCCTTTGACTGATAAAGGACACTTTGACCAAGATAAATGGGAATTATATCATGTAGATGTTGACCGTTCAGAATCTAAAGATCTTGCAAAACAAAATCCTGAAAAACTTGAAGCGTTGAAGAAATTATGGTTGGATGAGGCTAATAAAAACCAAGCCTTACCGCTAGATGATCGCACGACTATGCAAATCATTACAATAGAGCGTCCTACTGAAGAAAAAGAAAAAGATAGTTATACCTATTATCCCCATACAAGCCAAGTGCCTGAAGCTGTAGCTGTAAATGTAAGAGGAAAATCATTTAAGATTATTGCTAATGTTGAAATTAAAGCTGATGCTCAAGGAGTGATTTTTGCTCATGGTTCCCGTTTTGGTGGACATAGTTTATTTATAAAAAATAATAAACTCTATTATGTTTACAATTTCTTAGGCATCAAAGAACAACAATTGGTTTCAACTGAAACGCTAAAACCTGGAAAATACACTTTCGGTTTGGAATTTACCAAAGAAAAAGCAGGAGCGCACGGTGAATCTATAGGTACAGCAAAATTGTATATCAACGACAAAGAAGTTGCTGCCGGAACAATGACCGCACAAGTAGGTAAATTTACCCTTGTGGGCGATGGTTTATGTGTGGGCTGGGATAGTGGAGATCCAGTAAGCAAACAGTATAATTCACCTGGTGAATTTGAAGGAGGAGACATTAGTTTTGTTACTGTAAATACAGGAAAAGAGCAATATCTTGATTTAGAAAGAGAAGCGGCTAGAGCTTTTAGTAAGGAGTAGTTTTTTAATCGAACTGTTCAATATTTTATAAAATTGACGGTCATCTTCCCCAATTTAAAGGGATTGATGATCGTTTTTTTTGTGTACTATATTACCTAAATAGAATAAAAATAAATTATCGTTTACCAGTCGATTAATCTACTCAAAACTTGTAGTCGTTGTATTGATAAAGTAAATTTGTACTCGAAATTTATTACTAATATTTAAAATATTTATACATTGAAATCAAATTTACTTAAGTTGCTATTTGTACTATTTCCGTTAGCTGTTATGGCTCAAACGGTCAAAGAAAAAGAAGTCAATCATCAGTTTCAAACATGGGTTTCCCTAAATTCAGTAACCAAATTTAGTGAGCATTGGGGTGTTGCTGCTGATGTTCATCTTAGAACGAATGATTTTTTTCAAGACAATAATTTTTTCTTTTTAAGAGGTGGTATTGCGTATATACCTAATTCAAAATTTTCGTTTACAGGTGGTTATGCTCATATGTGGTTGGCACCAAAAAATCCTACTTGGAGTACTTTTTCGGATGAAAATAGAATTTATCAACAGGTTCAAATGAATACTAAATCTGGAAATGTGAGTATTCTTCAAAGATTACGAAACGAGCAACGCTGGCAAGAAATAATTGTTAATGATGTAGAAACGGGAAAAAATAAATTCTCGAATAGAGTTAGGTATTTAATAAGTGCTACAATACCTATTTTTAAGAAAAAAACGGCTCCTTCTCTTGTTCTTTCAGATGAATTATTAATACAATTTGGAAAAGACATTGTCTATAACACTTTTGATCAAAACCGATTTTTTGTTGGAATCAAACAAGCCATCAATCCGAAATTGAGTTTTGATTTTGGTTATATGAATGTATATCAACAAAAATCTACAGGTTATCAATATGATATGAATCATACCTTGAGATTGTTCTTTTACTTGAATTCGAGTGTAGCGCCAACAAAGAAATAGTTTTTAGATAAAAATAAACTTTGATTTTTTGAAATAACTCCAAAAACCTCGAGTATGATTATTTTTAATTGTACTCATGGTTTTTTTAGTTAATAATATGGTATCAATTTAAAAGAGTATCTTATCAACATTCTATTTATATTCGTCTAAAGTTATTAAATTCTGATAGTTATTAAGATTCATTTAACTTTGACTTATGTTTTTAATCGTAATACATTTATTTTAAATGTATTACGGTTTTTTTTATGCAATAGATTCAAAACTATTTTCATTTTTTTTCAAAATTTATTTTAAAAATATTCAAAATTAAGTATTTAAATTAAGTATTAATACGTATGTTTGCGTAATAATACTTAATTAATGCAATTATGATTAAAGTTATAGTAGTCGGAAACGGCATGGTAGGTTATAAATTTTGTGAAAAATTCATCACAAAAGCAGGAAGTGAAAAATACCAAATTACGGTATTTGGAGAAGAACCAAGACGTGCTTATGATAGAGTACATCTTAGTGAATACTTTGCAGGGAAAAGTGCAGACGATTTGTCAATGTCAACTGCAAATTGGTATGACGATAACAATATTATTTTAAATACATCTGAATTAATTACAGATATCAATAGAGAGCAAAAAACTATACATACACATTTAGAGAAAACACATGAGTATGACTACTTAGTTTTAGCTACGGGTTCGGCTGCTTTTGTGCCTCCTATAGAAGGTGTTGATAAAGAAGGGGTTTTTGTTTATAGAACCATCGAAGATTTAGATGCAATTATGGCTTATGCCAAAAAAATAAAACAAAAAGGGGCTACCGAAGCTGCTGTTCTTGGTGGCGGATTGTTAGGACTTGAGGCTGCTAAAGCTGTTCGTGATTTGGGATTAAATCCTCACGTAGTAGAATTTGCGCCTCGATTGATGCCAAGACAATTGGATAAAGGAGCAAGTGATATGTTGCAATCTAAAATCGAAGCACTAAACATTGGTATTCATCTTAATAAGTCAACACAATATATCGCTGGAGAAGACGCTATCACTGGAATGATGTTCGAAGGTGATGATTTGCTTAAAGTAGATATGTTAGTGGTTTCTGCGGGGATTAAACCTCGTGATGAACTAGGAAGGGTTTCAGGGCTTGAAGTAGGAGTTCGAGGTGGAGTTGTGGTGAATAACAAAATGCAAACATCAGACCCCAATATATATGCCATTGGAGAAGTAGCGCTTTATAACCATATGATTTATGGTTTGGTAGCTCCAGGTTATGAAATGGCTGATGTCGCTGCGGAGCAAATTTTAGGTAACGAAAAATTAATGCGTGAATCCATCGATATGTCCACTCAATTAAAATTAATTGGTGTTGAAGTAGCGAGTTTTGGTGATCCATTTATCGAAAATGACGAAGTAACCGCTATTGTTTACGAAAATAAATTCAGTGGAATTTACAAAAGAATCAATGTTACCAAAGACGGAAAAACACTTTTAGGAGGAATATTAGTTGGTGATTCATCAGATTATAATGGATTGTTCCAAATTTATAGTAATGCCATGGCATTGCCTCCAAATCCAGAAGACTTGATTTTGGGTTCAAGAGGAGGAGAAAGTTCTACTATGGGAAGTGCTATGGACTTGCCAGATACCGCCGTAATTTGTTCTTGTGAAAATGTTACCAAAGGGGCTATTTGCTGTTCAATCACGGATGGAACTTGCGAAACTTTATCTGATGTAGTAAAACTAACAAAAGCGACTTCAGGTTGTGGCGGTTGTAAACCAATGGTGGTCGATTTAGTAAAAGCAGCTCAAAAATCAATTGGTAAAGAAGTGAAAGAGAGCATTTGTGAGCACTTTCATTTTACCAGACAAGAATTGTTTGATATCGTAAAAATCAATAAATACACCAATTTTTACGAAGTGGTCGATCATCACGGAAATGGTGATGGTTGCGAGGTTTGTAAACCAGTAGTTGCCTCTATTTTCTCTAGTATTTATAATGACACGGCTAACAAACACGTTACCACTCAAGATACCAACGACCGGTTCTTGGCCAATATTCAAAGAAACGGAACCTATTCCGTAGTGCCAAGAGTTGCAGGAGGCGAGATTACTCCGGACAAATTAATTGTTATCGGACAAGTGGCCAAACAATTTGATTTGTACACCAAAATTACGGGAGCGCAACGTGTCGATTTATTTGGAGCTCACTTAGGGGATTTGCCTGAAATTTGGAGAATATTAATCGAAAATGGTTTTGAAAGTGGACACGCTTACGGAAAATCATTGAGAGCCGTAAAAAGTTGTGTGGGTAATGCTTGGTGTCGTTACGGAATGGATGATAGTGCAGGATTTGCCATTGAACTCGAAGATCGTTACAAAGGGATTCGTGCTCCCCACAAAATTAAGGGAGGAGTTTCAGCTTGTATCAGGGAATGTGCCGAGGCAAGAGGAAAAGATTTTGGACTAATTGCCGTAGAAGGTGGTTGGAATCTTTACATCTGCGGAAACGGTGGAGCCAATCCAAAACACGCTGTTTTATTGGCAGAACAAATTGACAAAGCTACTGTTATTAAATATTTAGACCGTTTCTTGATGTATTACATCCGTACTGCTGGACCTTTAGTGCGTACCGCAACTTGGTTGGATAAATTGGATGGCGGATTGGATTATCTAAAAGAAGTTATCATTCACGACCGTATTGGTCTCTGTGAAGCATTGGAATCTGAAATGGCATCACTTGTCGGAACTTTCGAATGTGAATGGAAACAAGTATTGGAAAAACCAAGATTGATGAAACGTTTTAGTCACTTTGTGAACTCCGATGAAAAAGATGACAACATTGAATACGTAGCTTTAAGAGATCAAAAAATGCCAAAAGCCTGGTAAAAAAATCAAATTCTTTCCAAAGTTACTTCAACAACTTTTAAGGTCTTTCGCAATCAATAAAACAAGTTGAAGTACGGGAAAGATAAAAATAAATAAATTATGGAAAATATAATAAACGAATACACGTCAGTTGCAGTAGAAGATGTTAAAATTTGGTTCAAAGCGGGGACTTTAAAGGACTTTCCAAGTAATAGAGGAGGCTGCATCAAATATAAAAACAAACAAATTGCCGTTTTTAACTTCGAAAGAAGAAACGAATGGTATGCTTGTCAAAATGCTTGTCCTCATAAAATGGAAATGGTCTTGTCAAGAGGGATGACAGGTTCTGCAGATGGCGTTCCGAAAATTGCGTGTCCTATGCACAAAAAAACCTTTTCTCTTGTAGATGGTTCTAATCTTAATGGCGAAGATTATTCTATTGCCACTTATCCTGTAAAAGTTGTGGATGGCGAAGTATTCGTTGGCTTTTTGGAATAATTGTGTATCTTTGAATTGAAACAATTTAAAGAAGAATGACACCATTTGAGAAAGCAATAACTTGGATTGATGCCGAAAACGCACAAGATCCGAATCACGAAACGTACCAATCCGAAACCTATCCAAAGGAGCTTTTGTATTCCAATAGAATGTATCAACGGCTGCTAGATTTTCAGCCCGATGCTTCAGAAGCCGTTCGGGTAGCTACCAAAGCACAACACATTTGTCGTTGGAAAATGCCACGTGAATCCTATCCTATGGATCGTGTGGGGTATTTAAAATGGCGTGAAGATTTGAAGAAATTTCACGCTCAAACTACGGCTGGTATTTTAGTAGATGCGGGCTATCCGCAAGAATTTATAGATAGAGTTTCTTTTCTTATCGAAAAAAAATTACTCAAAAAAGATGCCGAAACCCAACTTTTGGAAGACGTAATTTGCCTAGTGTTTTTAGAATTTTACTTTGATCCTTTTGTGCAAAAACACGATAGAGAAAAAATGAAAAATATTATTCTAAAAACGTGGAATAAAATGTCAGAAGCAGGACATCAAGCAGCCTTGAAAATTAATTTCAGCGATTCAAATCTTGATTTAATAAAAGAAGCACTTGGCTTGTAACCCATTTTCATTATGAAAAACAACGCCCTTTCTGCTGTTATATCTTTCAAAAGTCTAAGACGATTGTATATTTTCGCCTTGTTGACTATTGCGGTTACAGTTTTGTTGAGTCAATTGTTAATTCAGCACAATTTAAACAGTCAGTTGAGCGATTCTAAAATCATAAATATTTCGGGAAAGCAAAGGATGTTGAGCCAGAAGTTGACCAAAGAAATTCTGATTTTGAACTTCATAACCCAAAAAGAGAAAAGCAAGGAACAAATAGCGCGCATTCACGAAATAATGGATCTTTGGAAATTTAACCAAGAAGCCTTAGAAAAAGGAAATGACAGTCTTGGTTTTCCTAAAGAAAAAAGCGCAGCACTTTCGGATTTATTCGTTGCCATCAAACCTAATTTTAATACAATTCTGAATGCGGCTACGGTATTTTTAGAAAATAAAAAACTGGGGATTAACGAAAAAGAAAATCAAGTTTTGGTGCAAACCATTCTGGATAATGGGGCTGTTTTTCTTGAAAAAATGAATGAAATTGTAGGGCAGTACGACAAGGAAGCTCTTGAAAAAGTAAGGTTGCAAAGCAAAACCGAATATGGAATTTTACTGTTTACAATATTGGTTTTGTTGTTGGAATTTATTTTTATTTTCAGACCTACCAATGAAAAAGTAGAAGCACTCATTTCGAAACTTTTGTTCTCCGAGAAAAAAGCACTCAAATTAGCTCGAGATACCGAAATTATTAGCGAAGCCAAAGAAAACTCGGTTAAGGAATTGAAATCTCTCAATTATGCCATGGAAAACACCTTGTTGTATTGCAGAGTTGCTCCAAATGGTTCTATCATTCATATTGGAGAAAAATTTTCTAAATTACTGCAATACAATCCTTTTCTTTCCGATAAAACTTTTGCCGAAGCCTTAACTCCAATAGAAAAAGAGCAAAACTTACTAAATCAAATTTTACTCGAAAAACAACGAACTGGCTGGCAAGGAGAAATTAGCATCACTACCCGAAACGAGCAAACTATTTGGTTAGACCTATCGATGGTGCCTGTAACAATCAAAAAAGACGAGTCAGAATTGCTAGTAATTTGTTTTGATATTACCGAAAGAAAAATTGCAGAATATGAGGTAGAACGATTGAATACTGAAAATATTAACGATAAAATCAATCAACAAAAAGTAATTTCGAGCAAGATTGTCGAAAACCAAGAAAATGAACAAAATAGAATAGCCAAAGAAATTCACGATGGAATAGGACAAATGCTTACTGGACTTAAATTTAGTCTCGAAAGTATAAATCTTGATGAGAAGGAAAAGTCGGCTCAAAAAATAGAATACCTTAAAAAACTGTCGTTAGATATCATCAAAGGAGTTCGTACGGCTACTTTCAATCTAATGCCGCCCGAATTGAGTGACCACGGAATTGTTTCCTCGTTGACTAAACTAACGCAGGAATTATCAAAACTTACTGGAAAAGAAATTTTATTCTATAATAAGACTGATTTTGATAAACGATTGGATTCGTTAGTCGAAATAAACATCTATCGATTGACACAAGAAGCTATTAATAACGCTTTGAAATATGCCGATTCTTCTCATATCATTGTCCAACTTTCGCATAGTCCCACGCTTTTGAGTGTCATAATTGATGATAACGGAAAAGGTTTTGATATTGCATCTGTAGAGAAAAAGAGAAACAGCGAATCGGGAATGGGATTACTTTTTATGAAAGAAAGAATTCAATACATCAATGGTCGTGTGTTTTTTAATTCGATTCCTGGAGAAGGCACTCGAATTACTTTTAATATTCCTATTTAACAGTTTTTGGTTTGTTGCAATCTGCGGTCTGAAATCTCAAATCTGCAATCTATTTTTTATTTATTGAAATAAATACGTATATTAGCATCACTTTTTAGGTTTATATACGTAAAATTAAAATCCCAAATTAAGTAGAAAATGAGTAATCCCATTCGAGTTGTTCTTGCAGATGATCATGTTTTTGTCAGAGACGGAATAAAATCATTATTAGAAAACGAACCCCATATTGAAGTTGTTGGTGAAGCTACAGATGGTTTAGAAGCACTAAAATTAGTAGAAATTAATCAACCAGATTTGTTAATTCTTGATATTCGAATGCCCAATATGACTGGAATAGAAGTGGTCGAAAAACTAAGAAGTCAAAGCAATTTTGTCAAAATAGTGATGCTCTCTATGCACGAATCCGAAGAATATGTATTGAAATCGATCAAAGCAGGTGCTGATGGATATTTATTGAAAGGATCAAGTAAAGACGAATTCTTAAAAGCTTTGAATACAGTTTCTGAAGGGGGGAAATATTTTAGTGGAGATATTTCATCAATATTGATTGGTCAATTGACACATCCAACCACTTTTTCTGAGACAAAACAACTCAGCAATGAAGAAATGATGATTACCAAAAGAGAGAAAGAAATACTTACACTCTTGTTATCAGGCAAAGGCAATAAGGAAATTGCAGAAGCTTTAGATATAAGTAAACGTACTGCCGAAGTACACCGTTTTAATTTAATGAAAAAATTGAAAGTCAAAAACCTTATTGAACTTTCGAATAAAGCCAATGAGTTTTCTCTGCTTTAGTTCTTTAATAATTAAAGATTTTATGATTTATAACTACATACGTAAGTATTTTTTAAGTATAAATACTTAATTATTTTTTAAAACCTGCGTTTTTGCAGGTTTTTATCCAGCTTAAAGATTTATTTTTGTCCTGTAAATAAGTAAAATACTTAATTTAGTATTGATACTTAGTTAGAAAACAGTATAAAACAATAAATTTTTAAAAAAAATGAGTTCAATTTCAACAAATCAACCGCTTACACGTTTAAACATTTTTAGTGGCAAAGGCGTTCAAATGCGTACTTTTCACATTACTTGGCTAACCTTTTTCTTTTGCTTTTTTGCCTGGTTTGGTATGGCATCACTTATGCCATTAGCTAAAGAACAGCTGCATTTAACTAAAGATCAATTGGGTAATATTCAAATTGCCTCTGTATCTGCCACAATCATTGCCAGACTATTAATAGGACGATTAGTGGATAAATTTGGACCAAGATTGGTTTATACTTGGTTGTTGGTCATTTGTTCTATCCCTGTTTTATTGATTGGTACTTCACAATCCTATGAAAGTTTTTTATTTTTTAGATTAGCGATTGGTGTTATTGGAGCTTCTTTTGTAGTAACACAGTTTCATACCTCAGTAATGTTTGCCCCAGTTGTAAAGGGAACTGCCAATGCGACTGCTGGTGGTTTCGGAAATGCAGGAGCAGGATTGGCTAATATTACAATGCCTCTTATCGCAGCAGGATTTGTAGGATTAGGTGTTTGTACCAGAGAAGATAGCTGGAGGTATGCTATGATTGTTCCAGGAATACTATTGTTGGTTTTTGCTTTTTTGTATTTAAAGTTTACCAAAGATTTGCCAAATGGTAATTATAAAGAACTTGGAATTTCTAATCAGAATAAAGAAAATACATTTATGTTAGCTGTTAGAGATTATCGTACTTGGGTTTTGACTGTAGCTTATGCAGCTTGTTTTGGCGTTGAGATTACAATTGATAATTTTGCACCTATTTATTTTACAGATACTTTTGGTGCAAGCTTAAAGATAGCTGGAATTTGTGCAGGTATTTTTGGAATGATTAACATTTTTGCAAGACCTTTAGGAGGGATAGTTGCAGACAAAGTAGGAAAAAAATATGGATTTTCAGGTAAAAATTTATTACTTGCTTTACTGTTGATTGTAGAAGGTGTGGGCGTAATTTTCTTTGGTATGACAAACGAATTGGGGGTTGCCATATTCTTAATGTTTTTGTTTGGAATGAGTTTGAAAATGGCCAATGGAGCAACTTATAGTCTTGTGCCGTTTATCAATCCAAAAGCAGTAGGAAGTGTTGCAGGTATTGTTGGTGCAGGAGGAAATATTGGAGCAATGTTAATTGCCTTCTTGTTCAAGGCCAAAGCCGTTAAAATGACTAAAGATGTTATAGATGAAGCTGGAGTGTCTCAAACCAAAGATTTAATAGATTATACCAATGCTTTTTTTATATTAGGAATTATCATTCTAATAACTGGAGTTGTTGTTTTAGCTGTGAAATTAGCAGTAAAAGATGTAAAGAAACCTCAAGTAGTGTTGGCATAGATTTGACTTTTAAATTCGAATCAATTTTTCAAAATTAAAATAGAAATTAGTAAAAAGTAAGAAGCCTTTGATTGAGTTCAAAGGCTTTTTTTTGATTTAATGTCAACCTGATAATTTTGATTTGGATGCACATTACTGTCACAAAAATGATGAATGAAAAACAACAAGATTATCTAAAGAAATAGAGCGAAAATTGGTCTCTAAATAACTTATAAAACTACTCTAAAAATAGCAAAAAACCCTCGAAGGCATTCGCTTTCGAGGGTTTTGATTAATATCTTTTGGATGTTTTTACAGAGCAGTAATAATAAATTCGCTACGTCTGTTCATTTGGTGTTGTTCTTCGGTACAGTTGGATTTGTTGGTTGGTTCGCAACCACAATTGTTTACTAATTGCGATTCACCATATCCTCTGCCTGTCAATCTTTTAGGATCAACACCATTTTTCACTAACCAAGCGATGGTCGATTTGGCTCTTTTGTCTGATAAAACTTGATTGTATTGAGCTGTTTGTCGGCAATCGGTATGAGAACGAATGTCTAATTTCATTGTTGGATTTTGATTCAAAACGTCTAATATTTTTTCTAAATCCAAAGCAGCTTCAGTTCGAATATTGTATTTATCCAAGTCGAAATAGATCATCTTGATTTGGAAACATTTTCCTAAATCATCTCCAATGGCTACTTTGCACACTTCTTTTTCTAGTGCAATGTCCAATTGGGTTCTTCCGTTTTCTTTTGCAATTGTAACCATTTTTTCCTTCACAACATAGTCTGGTTTTGCTGCTCTTACAAAGTAGGTTTTGCCACATTCTACCTCAAATTTGTATTTACCAACTGCATCCGAGACTCCTATATTTACTAGCTTGAATTCACTATCAAACAAACTCATTTTTGTATCAGGAAGTGCTTGCGCGGTATTCAAATCGGTTACGGTTCCATTTAATTCTTGAAGACAAACTAGTTTTCTGGTTTCTAAAAATTTGTAGATATCATCATATCCTTGACCTCCGTCTCTATTGGAGGTAACAAAACCTCTTCTGGATTTGGTGTCTATTAAAAAAGCAAAATCATCTTTGGGCGAATTGGCACCATCTCCCACATTTTGAATTTCTCCAATTGTTCCATCAATTCCTATTTTAGTCACAAAAACGTCTAAACCGCCTAAGCCTGGATGTCCGTCTGAGGCAAAATAGAGTTCGTTTTCGTCTGTGATTTGAGGAAAAGTTTCTCTTCCTTCGGTATTGATTGCTGCACCTAGATTTTGGGGTACACCAAAGCTGCCGTCCTCATTTATTTTGACTTTGAATAAATCCGACTGACCAAGAGTTCCAGGCATATCTGAGGCAAAATACAATGTTTTTTCGTCTGGACTTAGCGTTGGATGTGCTACACTGTATTGATCGCTATCGAAAGGCAATTCGGTTATTTTGTCCCAATTGTTGTTTTCAAAACTAGCTTTGTAAATTTTAATTAAAGTAATTCTCTTTCCGTCTTTTCCTTTTTTTCCATCCAAATAATTGTTTCGGGTAAAGTACATTGTCTTACCATCTTTTGTAAAAACTGGGGTCGATTCGTTGAATTTAGAATTGATTTTACTCGAAAACTTGTTTACTTTTCCAGGTGTTAATTCTTCGCCCAAATCGGATGTATAAAGATTGGTAAAATGTTGATCAGTCCAAGTATGTTTTCTTTGTCCTAAACTCCCAGTGTCTCTGGCAGAACTAAAAACAAGTTTGTTGCCATAAAAAGCACTTCCGTAATCAGAATATTTAGAGTTGATTCCGGCATCTTCTATTTTGTATCTTCCAGAATTGGCTTTGATTTGGTCTAGATAATTTTTGTTTTTTTCGAATAGTTTTCCTCTGCTATCGTTGCCTGCTTTTTGCTGAAATGTTTCCAACATTTTATTGGCTTTCTCTGTTTGTCCAATAGCTTTTAGAGATTGGGCATAGCGATAGCAATATTCTGATTCTTGGTTTGGATTCATCTTGAATAATTCTTCATACCATTTGGCGGCTTTATCCAATTCGCCATTAAAGTAGTAAGAATTGCCTAGTTTTTGGAACATATCTTCTGACTTGTATCCTTTCTCGGCTACTCTTTCGTAGGTACTCACAGCTTTTATATAGGCATAGCTATCGTATTTCTTATCTGCAGAAGTGATTTTGTTTTTTTGACCATAACTATTAAATGAAAAAACACTTATTATTGTTATGTAAAGGAGTATAAAATTTTTCATAATAATTGTTTTTAGAAGAATCTTGGAGTGGTGATTTTGTTGTTGTTTTTGAACAATTCATAACGCAAGAATATTTCGTGCGAACCCGAATTAGAGTATTTTAGATTAGTGGTTTCATTGTCATATCCATATCCAATGTACAATCCGTCAGAAACTTGAAAACCTACCATTGCACTCAAAGCGGCACTCCATCTGTAGGAAACTCCAAGCATCAGTTTGTCATAAAACATAAAATTGGCAGATGCATCCACTTGTAGTGGAGCTCCTTCGACCATTTTGGTGAGTACAGCGGGTTTGAATTTTATGTAATCCTTAAGATCAAAAACATAACCTGCAATAAGGTAATAATTTATTCTTTCCTTGAAAATAGCTACTTCATTATCATCATAACGATTGGTTTGTAAAAAATTAGGAATCGAAAACCCAACATAAGCCTTGTCAGAATGAAAGTATAAACCAGCACCAAAGTTTGGAGTAAATTTGTTGTAATTTTGCAAACTTGGATCAGGATCGACATTGTTTAGTTTGGTAGCATCTAAATCAAATAAATTGGCCGTAGCTTTGATACCAAAAGAGAGTTTCCAAGTTTCTGAAGTTTGCAGTGAATAAGATAAATCTGCTGAAATGGCATTCTCGGTAGTAGGCCCAATTCTGTCATTCACAAGCGAGATACCCAATCCTAAATTACTTTCATTTAATGGTGTATTCATTGATACCGCATTGGTTATAGGAGCACCATCTATACCAACCCATTGGGTACGATGCAATGCAAATATACTCATAGCTCCTCTCGACCCTGCATATGCAGGATTGATATTGATTGTGTTGTACATATACTGAGTAAATTGTGCGTCTTGTTGGGCATAACTTATCACTCCAGTAAACATCAAAGCGAATATTAGTATTCTTGTCTTCATTTAGTTTGTTGTTTAAACCTGAGGATTTTTTAAGTCCTCAGGAGTTAGATTTGAGTTAAATTTGAGGGGGAACATTATCTAGAAAGGTAAATAAACCCGTCTTGTTTCTTGACTTGAACATTTCCATTACTATCAACTGATTTGTAGTTCAAGATATAAAAATAAGTTCCAGTAGGTAAACCATCTGATTTACTTATTGTTGTTCTTCCTTTTGAATATCCTTCGAAGGCATTGGTGTCGTTATTGTAACGATCAGTTTCAAAAACCAATACTCCCCAACGGTTGTAGATTTCAACCGCTACACCTGAAGGATGACAATCATTTGGGGCAACACCATCAATGACAAGCTTTTCATTTGTGCCATCTCCATTTGGAGTAAAGGCATTATGAACTACTATTGCTTGACATTCAGCACCTAATACAGTAGCTACCTCTATGATTACAGTAGCAGAATCACAATTAGTAGGATTTAGTTTTTCACAAATAGAATATACAATGGTGTAAGTTCCAGCAGTTGTTCCGGCTGGTATGCTAACTTGTCCAGTTGAAGTACTGATAACAGGAACAGGCGCACCACCAATAGTGGCTGCAGGCGTTGTTACAGTAAGATTTACTTGGTCAATAGTAACATTAGTACCGTTTAGCGTATCGTTTCCGTTTCCGTTGTTATTTAAAACATTACCAGCATTTGCATTTCCATTAGCACCATCTATGTCAATGAACTTGTCGTCCTGCGCAATTATTACTAACGTAGGAGGTGGAGCAGGAGCAGTTACTGTTATGGTTACTGTTCCAGAATCACAATTAGTTGGATTTAGTTTTTCACAAATCGAGTAAACAATAGTGTAAGTTCCAGCAGGCGTTCCAACCGGAACACTAATTTGTCCAGTTGCAGTACTGATAGCAGGAACAGGCGCGCCACCGATAGAGGTTGCAGGCGTTGTTACCGTAAGATTTACTTGGTCAATAGTGACATTAGTACCGTTTAGGGTATCGTTTCCGTTTCCATTGTTGTTTAAAACATTACCAGCATTTGCATTTCCATTAGCACCATCTATGTCAATGAACTTGTCGTCCTGCGCAATNTTACTTGGTCAATAGTAACATTAGCACCGTTTAGGGTATCGTTGCCGTTTCCGTTGTTATTTAAAACATTACCAGCATTTGTGTTACCAACTGTTCCATTTCCACCCGCAATAGTATCATCTTGAGCAATAATGGCAGGAGCGGTTACTGTTATAGTTACAGTTCCAGAATCACAATTAGTTGGATTTAGTTTTTCACAAATCGAGTAAACGATAGTGTAAGTTCCAGCAGGTGTTCCAACCGGAACACTAATTTGTCCAGTTGCAGTACTGATAACAGGAACA
>NZ_PQVG01000011.1 GCF_002920895.1 Flavobacterium alvei | reverse complement strand
CAGGAAATACTTTCACTTACAGTTTAGTAGCTGGAACAGGTAGTACAGATAATGCAGCTTTCAATATTTCTGGAAGTAGTTTAAGAATCACGGCTAGTCCTGATTTTGAAACTAAAAACTCTTATTCTATAAGAATAAGAACAACGGATCAGGGAGGATTATCTTTCGAAAAAGCAGTTACTATTACTGTCAATGATGTATGTGAATTAGTTGATACAGTGACACGGTCATCAGGTGTTTTAACAGCGGATCAGCCTGGCGCAACTTACCAATGGATTCAATGTCCTGCAACTATATTAATTGGTGAGAATGGGCAATCATTCACTCCAACAGCTGTTGGTTCTTATGCAGTTGTGGTAACCATCGGAACATGTAGTGTAATATCAACATGCATAAATGTAACTACATTAGGCAATCCCGATTTTGAACAAAAATCTAAGTTTGCAATCTATCCAAATCCAAGTAAAGGAACTATCAACATTGAGTCAGATTCAAATGGCGATTTTCAAATTATTAACCAATTGGGACAAACTGTAAAAATGTTTAATGCCAAAGCCAATGTTGTCAATTCTATAAATGTCGAAACCCTTACTGACGGTATTTATTTTGTAAAAGATTCTAATAAAAACAAATCGTACAAACTGATAATCAAGAAATAGATTTGAATGACAAAAATGAAAAACTGCCCAAGAAGTAATTTTGGGCAGTTTTTTTATTATAAAATAATTACTTTTACTTTCTAAAAAATCTCTTTTTTATGTCAGATATGCTCCCGTTTTTATTAGTATTTGTTGTAGCACTCGCTATTGGCATTTTCATTGGTAAACTTATTTTTTCTGCCAGATTTCAATCGGATAAAATAAGTTTGGAAGAAAAATTAATTGCTCTAAACACCCAATTAGATCAACATAAAGAACAATATTTGGTCGAAAAATCAGCTTTAGAAAAACAATTACACCAAGCCATTCAAGAAAAAGAAAGCATTCGCAACGAGAAAGAAGCCATCAACATTCAGCTAACAAAAAAAGAAGTAGATTTCGAAAATCTTTGGGAACGCAACAAAGAACAAAAAGAGGAAGTTGAAAAACTACAAGAAAAATTCACCAAAGAATTTGAGAATTTAGCCAATAAAATCTTAGACGAAAAGTCGAATAAATTTACAGAACAGAATAAAGAAAATATAAAAAACATCTTGTCACCTCTACAAGATAAAATTCAATTGTTCGAGAAGAAAGTCGAAGACACTCATAAAGAAAGCATTGATTATCACGCAGCTTTGCGCCAACAAATTCTAGGTTTAAAAGAAATGAACCTTCAAATGAGCAAAGAAACCTTGAACTTGACCAAAGCACTAAAAGGCGACAGCAAAATGCAAGGAAACTGGGGAGAACTCATTCTGGAAAGAGTTTTAGAAAAATCAGGATTAGAAAAAGACCGAGAATATTTTGTGCAACAATCCCACACCAATGCAGAAGGAAATAGAGTTTTTCCAGACGTTGTCATCAATCTTCCCGATGGCAAAAAGATGATTGTCGATTCGAAAGTTTCCTTAACCGCTTATGAAAAATATATCAACGAGGAAGACGATGACTTGAAAAATGGCTTTTTGAAAGAACACGTCAATTCGATCAAACGCCACGTTGAGCAATTGGGGGATAAAAATTATCAGGATTTATACCAAATAGAAAGTCCCGATTTCGTCTTGCTTTTTATCCCGATGGAGCCGGCTTTTGCTTTGGCATTGAATGAAGATACGACTTTATACAACAAGGCTTTCGAGAAAAATATTGTGATTGTAACGCCTTCTACCCTATTGGCAACTTTACGAACTATTGACAGTATGTGGACTAATCAAAAACAACAAGAAAATGCTTTTGAAATTGCCCGTCAAGCTGGTGCATTGTATGATAAATTTGAAGGGTTTGTGGCCGATTTAATCAAAATTGGAAAGAAGATTGACGAAAGCAAAGTCGAATACCAAGGTGCTATGAACAAATTGGTAGATGGCAGCGGAAACTTGATAAAAAGGGTTGAAAATTTAAAAAAAATGGGGGCTAAAACTCAAAAATCACTTCCAGCAAACATATTAACCAGAGCCGATAAAGACGAAATTTAAACCAAAAACAAAATGAAAAAAATTTTAATCATTATTACTGCTATTTTAACATTAGTACTAATTTGCTATTTTGCCTTTTTATACAATGCAACTTACAGCGAAGGTGTTCGTTCAGGCGAATTGATAAAATTTAGCAGCAAGGGAATCATTTTCAAAACCTATGAAGGTGAACTAAGCCAAGGAATTTCGGGAGCACAAATTTTTAGTTTTTCGGTGTTGGATAGCGAAGAAAAAGTAATTTCTGATTTGAAAGAACTGGAAGGTCATTACGTAAAACTGACTTACATTGAACGCTACAAAACTTTTCCTTGGTGGGGAGATTCAAAGTATTTTATCATCGGAGTTCAAAAAGAAGAATCCCCATTTAAAATAAAATAAAAAACTACACAATCTACATGAAATTGTCTGATTAATTTTGTAAATTTAGATAATTCTTTACACAGTCAAAATGAAAAAAATACTTTTCATAGTGTTTCTTTTTGTAGTTAAAAATTCTTTTGCTCAAAAAGAAATAGCAACCACTATGGGATTAGTTTATTTTGAGGCTTCTGTACCACTTTTCGAAGAAGTTGCTGCTACCAACAAAACGGTTTCTTGTGTTCTTAATCTAAAAACAGGTGAAATAACCAGTGTTGTTAAAATGAATGAATTCAGATTCAAACTTTCTTTGATGGAAGAGCATTTTAACCAAAAATATTTGGAAACAAATTACTTTCCAAATGCCACTTTAAAAGGTAAAATCGAAGGATTTAACATCAATATCATTGATGAAAATTCCAAAGAATTCAAGCTAAATGGAGTACTGAAAATTCACGGAAAATCAAAAAAAATAAGCATCTTAGTCAAGGTAAAAAATCTAAACAAAACAATTGAAATTAGCTCCAATTTCAACCTTTCTGTTAAAGATTTCGATATCAAAATACCTGAAATTTTAAGTATGAAAGTGGCAGAAGTAGCGAAAATACAAACACTTTTTGTGTTTGAAAAACCTATTTTAGCACACAATCCCTGAGTGCTTCTTCTAAAGAAGTATGTTGAAATTTGAAACCTGAACTTTCAATTTTATTTGAAGAAACTCTTTGTCCTGTCAATACAATTTGAGCCATTTCTCCCAAAATCAATTGCATTATAAAAGCAGGAACATTAGGCAACCACATCGAATAACCGAATAGTTTTGCTAAGGTTTTTGAGAAAACGGTGTTAGTTGTGTTATCCAAAACGGCTGCATTGTAAGCACCTTTAATTTCTGAATTGTTTAATGATTTGAGATAAATTCCACACAAATCGTCAATATGAATCCAAGGCATGTATTGCTTACCTGAACCTAAAGCCGAACCCAATTTCAATTTAAAAACAGGAACCAGTTGTTTCAAAAACCCTTCGTTTTTTCCTAAAACCAATCCAGTTCGAATTTTCACAGTTCGAATGCCTAAACTCGCAATGGTATCAGAAGCTGCTTCCCATTTTTGACAAGTCGTTCCCAAAAAATCATTGGCAAACGAACTGTTTTCTGTGCAAATTTCAGAACCATTTTTAGCTCCGTATATTCCAACTCCTGAAGCTGAAACGAAGGCTTCTGGTTTTTTATTATTATTTTTCAAAACGTTATAAATCAAATGAATAGATTTTTCTCGACTCTTGACAATTGCTTCTTTTCGTTTTGTTGTCCATCTTTTATCGGCAATACCTTCTCCAGCCAAATGAATGATATAATCAGCTTTCAATACCGCATTTTCATCTATGAAATTAGCATCAACATCCCATTGATAATAATTTACTTGTTCGGTATTTTGTTTCTGACTTCTACTTAAAATCGAAACCGAATAACCATTAGCAAGCAACAAATCAGTCAAATGTTTGCCTACAAAACCCGAACCTCCACTTATTAGTACGTTTTTTTTCATAACTGTACAAATCTAAACATTTTTATTTAAAAATAAACATTAACAAATATTTTTGTTTAACTTTAATTAAAAATAGTTAAACATTATGTATCTTTATACCCTAATTTAAAATTACAAAAAAATGGCTACTAAAAAATCAGAAATTACAAGAGACAAAATTGTTTCAATGTATATGAAACACAAATTGGAAAATGCTGAGAAGCCAAAATCAGTATATCAATTTGCAAAGGAAAATGACTTTGAAGAAAAACAATTCTATTCTTTTTTTGGAACCTTAGAAAGTATTGAAAAAGAAATTTATAAACTCTTTTTTGAAAATACGGTTCAGTTGATTCAAAAAGACGCCAACTACAATACGTATGATATGAAAAGTAAAATGTTGAGTTTTTACTTTACCTTTTTTGAAATTCTGTCTGCCAATAGAAGTTATGTTGTAATGAGTTTAAAGGAAGACAAAAACCAACTCAAAAATTTAATACAATTGTCAAGTCTTCGCAGTGAGTTTAAGAAATATGTTGCCGAGATTATTACAGATGAAGAGCGAATACAATTCGAAAAACTGCAAAATTTTCAAGAAAAAGCCATTCAGGAATCGGCTTGGATTCAATTGTTAGTAACCTTGAAGTTTTGGTTAGAAGATAAATCCCCTGCTTTCGAAAAGACAGATATTTTTATTGAAAAATCAGTAAAATTATCCTTCGAATTGATGAATACCACACCATTAGACAGCCTAATCGATTTTGGAAAATTCCTTTTCAAAGAAAAGACACAAAAAAACTAGATGAAAACTATAGACTATATACCGACCTCCAAAATAGAAAGAGCTACAAAATTGGTACAAACTGGTGCCAAAGTAGGCGTCAATTATTTGAAATATTACGGCGAAAAAATGGTCAATTCAGACTTAACTCGTGATAAATTGAACGAAGACAATGCCGAAGATATTTATGATGGATTGAAAAACCTCAAAGGAAGCGCGTTGAAAGTTGCTCAAATGTTGAGTATGGACAAAAGTTTTTTGCCACAGGCTTATGTCGAGAAATTTTCATTATCCCAATTCTCGGTTCCTCCTCTTTCTGCGCCTTTGGTCTTGAAAACATTTAAAAATAATTTTGGAAAAACTCCTCATGAAATTTTTGATGAATTCAATGCCAATTCTGTAAATGCAGCCAGTATTGGTCAGGTACATTTGGCTGTGAAAAATGGTAAAAAATTGGCGGTAAAAATTCAGTATCCGGGCGTTGCCAATAGCATTTCGACGGATTTGGCTTTGGTAAAACCCATTGCCATTCGAATGTTCAACCTTCAAGGGAAAGATTCCGATAAATATTTCAAAGAAGTAGAAGACAAATTGATTGAAGAAACCAATTATTTATTGGAATTGAAACAAAGTCAGGAAGTTGTAAAGGCTTGCTATAAAATAGAAAACTTAGTTTTTCCGAATTATTATCCTGACTATTCATCCGATAAAATCATCACGATGGACTGGATGACGGGCGTTCATTTGGCAGAATTCAAGAACACCAATCAGGAAGTTGCGGATAAAATTGGTCAAGCTTTGTGGGATTTCTATATGTATCAAATTCATATTTTGAAAAAAGTACACGCTGATCCGCATCCTGGGAATTTCTTAGTAAGTTCAAATAACCAATTGATTGCTCTGGATTTTGGTTGTATGAAGCAAATACCAAACGAATTTTATGTTCCTTATTTCGAATTGATTGATAAAAAAGTAATTGATAACAAACAGCTTTTTAGTGATAAATTATTCGAGTTGGAAATTCTTCGAACGGATGATTCAGCCGAAGAAATTGAATATTTCACGCAAATGTTTTATGATTTATTGTCACTTTTCACCCAACCTTTTCAATCAGAAACTTTCGATTTTTCGAACGAAGTGTTTTTTCAAAACATTGCTCAATTAGGCGAACGCTTTTCGAAAGATACCAATCTCAAAAAAATGAACGGCAATCGAGGTTCGAAACATTTTATTTATATGAACCGAACATTCTTTGGATTGTACAATTTGATGTTCGATTTGAAAGCAAAGATTGTGGTCAATGAATTTAAAAAATACCAAGATTGAAAAAAGAATTAACCGATTTAGACAAAGACCGAATCATAGAAATGGCTTGGGAAGACCGAACCACTTTTGACTCTATTCTATTGCAATTTGGATTGAAAGAACAAGAAGTGATCGAACTGATGCGTATGGAAATGAAACCTTCTAGCTTCAGAATGTGGCGCGAAAGAGTGCAGGGTCGAAAAACAAAACACGAAAAATTAAGAAGTTTTGAAAAAGGTAGATTCAAATGCAGCCGACAAAGACAAATCAACAACAACAAAATTTCTAAGAGATAATATATGAAAAACATTGTAATCATTGGCGGCAGCAAAGGAATTGGAAATGCCATTGTCCTGCAACAATTAGAAAAGAACAAAGTAATAAATATTAGCAGAAATGCACCCGAAATTTCGCATCCCAACCTAACACATTATTCGTTAAATGTTTTGCAAGATACGCTTCCAGACATCGAAAATATTGATATTTTGATTTATTGTCCGGGTTCAATTAATTTGAAACCCATTAGCAGTTTGAGCATCGATGATTTTAGAACCGATTTCGAAATTAATGTGATTGGGGCAGTAAAAGCGATTCAGAAATATTTACCAGTTTTGAAAAAAGGCAACAATCCATCCATCGTTTTATTCAGTACCGTAGCAGCGAAATTGGGAATGCCGTTTCACGCCAGTATCGCTACGGCAAAAGCGGGAGTCGAAGGTTTGGTAAAATCATTGGGAGCTGAATTGGCTTCTTCAATACGAATCAATGCCATAGCACCAACTATTACTGAAACTACGCTTGCAGCAGGAATTCTTCGCAACGATCGAATGAAAGAAAATATGATGGAACGCCATCCAATGAAAAATTATCTGAAACCCGAAGAAGTGGCCGAAATGGCGAATTACCTGATTTCAGACCACGCCAAATCTATTTCGGGACAGGTTTTTGAAATGGATTATGGAATTGTAACTTTTAAAATATAAACCAAACAGAAATAGAATGATAGCAAACAAAGTAAAAAGCTACGAAAAAATAGAAGAATACGATACCGAAATCACAGCCATTTTAGCCGAAAATTACCGTTCCATAATTGAGAATTTAGGCGAAGATATTAACCGAGAAGGTCTATTAAAAACACCCGAGAGAGCAGCAAAAGCAATGCAATATCTAACTCACGGTTACGGGTTGAATCCGCTTGAGATACTAAAATCAGCACTTTTTACCGAAGATCATAAACAGATGATTGTCGTAAAAGACATTGAAGTCTATTCGATGTGTGAACATCATATGTTGCCCTTTTTTGGAAAAGCACATATTGCGTATATTCCGAACGGAAAGATTGTGGGTTTGAGTAAAATTCCAAGGATTGTAGATGCTTTTGCCAGAAGAATGCAAGTTCAAGAACGACTGACTGACGAAATCAAAAATTGTATTCAGAGTGCGTTAAATCCATTGGGGGTTGCCGTCGTTATTGAAGCGCAGCATATGTGTATGTGTATGCGTGGCATTCAAAAACAAAATTCGGTTACGACAACATCTTCTTTTAATGGGGCGTTCGAAAAAAATAAAACCAGAAAAGAATTTATTAGTTTGATTACCAATAAATTATCATAGAGACGCGATGCATCGCGTCTCTACGAACAAACAAACAAAAACAATGTCATTTCAAAATTCCCGCCTTGTACGTGGCAATCGCCCGATCTCTGGCAAAGGCGTGTTCGACCATTGGTTCTCCATAGCCCAAATCGAATTCGGGAATCCATTTTCGAATGTAGATTCCTTTTTCGTCGAATTTTTTTAATTGAATTTCGGGATTGAAAACCCTAAAATAAGGCGCAGCATCACAACCTGTTCCTGCCGCCCATTGCCAGTTTCCGACATTGGCTGCCAATTCATAATCCAATAATTTTTGAGCAAAATAAGCTTCGCCCCATTGCCAAGGTAATAATAAATGTTTGCAGAGAAAACTCGCCACCACCATTCGAACTCGGTTGTGCATATAACCGGTTTGGTTCAATTCTCGCATTCCGGCATCAACCATTGGGTAACCTGTAGTTCCCGAACACCAACGCTTGAAATCTTCCTCGTCATTGCGCCATTGAATACCATCGTAAGCCGATTTGAAATTGTTGGTCACCACTTTGGGAAAACTGTACAGAATTTGCATAAAAAATTCTCTCCAAATCAATTCACTCAAAAAAACATCATTTTTTCGAACTGCCCAATTCACTAATTTTCGAATGCTAACGGTGCCAAAACGCAAATGTGGCGATAGATAAGTCGTCGTGTTCAAGGCCGGAAAATCTCGGGTTTCGTGGTAGGTGGCGACATTTTTTAGGTTGTGTGGAATTACCTTTATGGGGTTTTCTACAAATCCAATTTCGTTTAAAGATGGAAAAGCAAAATCATTTTTATGGAAATTAGAAAATTTATTCGTGGCATCATATTCAGGAACTGGTGCAATAGAATGGTATTTTTCCAACCATTTGTTTTTATAAGGTGTGTAAACTGTGTAAGGTAATCCGTCCGCTTTTGCGATTTCTTTTTCTTCAAAAATCACTTGATCTTTGAAAGAGTAATGACTTATTTTATTGTCCTGTAAAAACTTGCAAATTGTTGCATCTCGCTTGATAGCAAAAGGTTCGTAATCTTTATTGAAAAACACTTCCTTGACATCAAATTCTTGAATAAGCTGTTGCCAAACGTTTTGAGTCTTTCCTTTTTTGACCATAAGAGAACTCCCTATAGCTTCTAATTTCTGATTGATTTTCGAAAGTGATTCGTGAATAAAACTTACTCTGGCATCATTTTTTGGTAAACTATCCAAAATAGCTTCATCAAAAATAAATATTGGAATGACTGGATATTGTGATTGCAAAGCGTGACACAAACCCACATTATCTTCTAATCGCAAATCTCTGCGAAACCAAAAAAGAGTTACTTCTTGCTTAGCCATTATTTAGAATTGAAAATTTCATTCACGGCTTTCACTCGGTAATCAAAGATTTCTTTCAACTTATTTTTGACTACCAACGCATTCATAATTTGACCAATGAATCCCAAAGGCAAGGCATAATGAACGACATCGGTCATTTTTACACCGTTTTCTGTTGGTTCAAAAAAATGCTTGTGATGCCAAAGCGCATAAGGGCCAAAACGTTGTTCATCGATAAAATACTCTTTGTCTTTTACAATAGTAATTTCAGTCGTCCATCGCAATTTTAAACCCAAAAGTGGAGATACTTTGTATTGAATGATTTGTCCAGCATACATATTCTTTCCGTCAAAATCGGTGATGTTAAAACCCATTGTGTCGGGCGTAATTTTCTGCAAATTTCGTGGACTGGAGAAAAAAGCCCAACAATCGTCGATAGATGCATTGATGTACTGAACGGTTTCTTTTTTATATACTTTCATTTATTTATTTTTTTAATTCAACCCTGTCAGGGTTTAAAACCTTGATAGGGATAAAATTATTTTCTATTTTTTTAATCAAAACCAAACTCATCAACAGCATCGAAAAAGCATAGGCTACATCTTCAACAGGAATTGTCCCGATTCGGATGCAGAGGTTTTCGGAATTATTATAAATCACCACAGGTTCGTCAATAAAGCTACCCGTTAGAATTCCGTTTACAATCAAAAATGGAATTAGAATGATTAGAAATGTGATGAAAAAAGTATTCAGTACATTCGGTATTTTGAAAACGGTCAGAGTCAAAATGCCAATAAAAACACTATAATTTACGGCAGTGTACCATTTATCTAAATTGAAAAACAAGATAGGAATGGTAATCAACATCAATATCCAATAAATCAATTTTACGGTGCGGTCTGTCAAGGAAACTTTGGGACAAAAATGATGAAACGCAAAATGTATAAATAGACTTGCGTAAGGAATACAAATAAAAAACAACCATTCTTCGATGGGTAAATCAAAAAATTCGATTCCTGAATGATAACGAGGATTGAAACTCCAAATGCCTATTTTAGTAAAAAAAACATCCCAAATAATGAAGAAAGTAGCTGTGATTAAAATGGCCGAAAAAACAGCTTTCCACCGTTTGATATAGCGCATTTTATTCTCAAAACTGTATAGAAACGGAATTATAAAGGAAGCTATATTTAGGAATAAGTATAATGACATTTGTTTTTTCTTGTAGATTTAATCTTTGTCAAAGTTTAAAACTTTGACAAAGATTTCGAACGTATTAAATTTTGAAATATTTAAATGGAACGAACAACATCCCAAAACATTCGCCTTCTTCTTTTCCTAAATGTTTGTGGTGTACTTTATGACCTTTTCTAAGGGCAATTAAATATTTATTTTTGGTGTTTTTAAACAACTTCAAACGTTGATGAATAATTATGTCGTGGACAATAAAATAGCTCAATCCATAAGCAAAAATTCCCAAGCCAATGAAGAATCGGTAATCAAAACCGGCATCAGCTCCGAAGTAAAACAAAAGAATACTCGGAATGGCAAAAATCACAAAAAACAAATCATTACATTCGAAAATATGGGCATATTTGGGTTGGTGGTGATCTTCGTGCAAATACCATAAAAAACCGTGCATTACATATTTGTGCGTGAGCCAAGTCACACATTCCATCAACAAATAAGTGGTCAAAAAAATAAAAAAAGACATCATTCTCGAAAGTTTTAAAAGGTAAAAATAGTTAAACCAAATTCAATTTGTAAGATACGAAAGAATTAGCAAACAACAGTCCTTTAGTGTAATTGGAAACTCGAATTCTTTCGGTTCCAATTTTGTGGCTCGGTGTTTTTTCTAGCTTTCGCAACAATTTTTTATAGTAAACATAAGCAGTATAAACCCCGAATTTGGCTTCCAAAGGCAATTTTTTGATTCCTTGTAAAGCCACTCGAAAATCTTCTTCAATTTCGTTGACAATCATAATTTTTGATTTTTCATCAAAAGAATTTAAATCGACTCCCGGAAAATAATTTCGATTTAAAACCAAATTATCATCTTTTAAATCCCGCAAGAAATTCACTTTTTGGAAAGCCGAACCCAAACGCATCGCTTCGTCTTTGAGTTCTTCATATTTTTGGTTATCGCCTTTCACGAAAACCTTCAAACACATCAAACCCACTACATCAGCCGAGCCATAAATGTATTCGTCATATTCTTGCTTGGTGTGGTAATCTGATTTGACCAAATCCATTTTCATACTTTTCAGAAACGATTGCACCAAATCATCATGAATGTTGTACTTTTTTACCGTTTGCTGAAACGAGTTGAGAATAGGATTCAAACTAATGCCCATTTTCTGAGTTTTATAATATTCGATTTCAAAGTCGTTAATCAAAGTTTCTTTATCGTAACCGTGAAAAGAATCGACAATTTCGTCAGCAAAACGAACGAAACCATAAATACTATAAATCGCTTCTCGAATACTTGGCGCCAACATTTTAACAGCCAAAGAAAATGAGGTGCTGTAACTTTTGGTCACCAACACGCTACATTTAAACGATACTTCGTCAAATAAATTCTTCATATTTTTGGGTATTAAAATTGTTTTTTAATTAAATCAGATACTATTTTTCCAGAAATAATAGATGGTGGAACTCCTGGTCCTGGAACAGTTAATTGTCCTGTGAAAAATAAATTTTTGACTTTTTTGCTAATGATTTTAGGTCTTAAAAAAGCGGTTTGAGTTAGAATATTCGCCAATCCATAAGCATTTCCTTTGTATGAATTGTAATCTTTGACAAAATCTTTGACACAAAAACTTTCTTTAAAGATAATGTTTTCTGAAATAGTTTGATTAGTCAATTGCTCAAAACGTTCGATAATGCTTTTGAAATAGTGTTCTCTAATTTCGGGAGTATCTTCAATTCCGGGCGCAATTGGAATCAAAAATATTCCAGCTTCATTTCCGTTTGGCGCAACCGTTTCGTCTGTTTTACTGGGAAAACTGGCATAGAAAAGGGGTTTTTCGGGCCATTTTGGAGTGTCATAAATATCCTTGGCGTGGACATCAAATTCGGTATCAAAGAACAAAGTATGATGCGAAACATTCTCAATTTTCTTGTCGAAACCTACGTAAAACAATAAGGAGGAAGGAGCAAAAACTTTGCTATCCCAATATTTTTCAGAATAACCTCTGTTTTTTTGGTCCAACAAGGTTTCGGTATGATGATAATCAGCTCCGCTTAAAACCACATCTGATTCGATTGTGATTCCGTTAGAAACCACGCTTTTTACCACGCCATTTTCGACATTGATTTTCTCAACATTTTGGTCGGTTTCAATTTTTACACCTAATTCTAGTGCCAAAGTAACCATTGCTTTGACCACTTCATACATTCCGCCTTTGGGATGCCAAGTACCCAAACCAAAATCGGCATAATTCATAAAACTATAAAAAGAAGGCGTATTGGATGGTTTGGCCCCGAGGAACAAAACTGGAAATTCCATTATTTGCTGTAGGCGATTGTTTTTGATTTTTTTGCGAACCGAAGTACGAATCGTGCTAAAAAACTGATTCACTTTTTTGATGGTAACAGGCGTAATCAATTCGGTTATGGAAATTCCAGGACGATAGACCAAATCTTTGATGGCTACATCATAATTGTGTTTAGCATTATCCAAAAATGATTCCAAATGCTTGGCACTTCCTTTTTCTTCCTTTTCGAAAATATTGAAAATATCAGGTAAATTATCTGGAATTTGCACCGAATCGGCTTTACCAAAATAGACTTCGTAAGCCGGATTGAGTTTATCTAAATGGTAATAATCCGAGGGGATTTTACCAAAATCAGCAAAAAATTTCTCGAACACATCGGGCATCCAATACCAAGTGGGACCAATATCAAAAGTAAAACCTTGTTTTGAAAGTTGACGAGCTCTGCCACCAACTGTGTTATTTTTTTCAAGAATAGTAACATCAAAACCATCCTTGGCCAAATAGCAAGAAGCCGCTAAAGCCGAAAATCCTGAACCGATTATTGTAATTGTTTTTCTCATTTGTTCAACAAAAGTAATAAAAGATTAAACAAAAACAAATCTTCTTAACAATAAATTACAATTCCTTAACCAAGTCAGGAATGGAATTAAAGACAGAAACCGCTTTTGGAAGTTTACTAAGATCAATACACTCGGTCATTCTGCCTAATAACCAAACTTGAGAATCGGCAGTCATTATTTCTGTAGCAATTTCTTGTAAATATGTATTCACTTCATCTTTGGTGGGCTGAACGGTCAGATAAGCAACATAAACAATGTTGTCATAATACTGCTTCATATCTTTTAAACTTTCGATAGGAACGCTTTCACCCAAATAAATGGTTTTATAGCCATTGAGCAAAATTTCATAATTAAGATACATCAAACCCAATTCGTGAATTTCGTTTTCTGGAAGGTATAAAACAAAAACTTTATCGTTTCGAGTAGGCTCTAAAACTTGAATTTTCTCGATATTGACCAACAATTTTTGCTTGATTAAATAGGATATAAAATGCTCTTGCGCAGGTGTTATGGTGCCTGATTGCCACAACAACCCAATTTCATTCATCAAAGGAATAAAGACTTCATAAAAAACCTCACGGAACGATTTTTCGGAAAGCAAATTGGAATAGGTTTTGAAAAACAACACTTGATCAAAATTCATCATTGCCATTTTAAAAGCATTGATAGCGTGGTTTTTGGTGCTTTTTTCTGAAATTATTTCTCGTACCAACAGTTCTATTTTCTCAGAGGAATGTTCTGCAATTCGAGAAATTTTATACCCGTAATTGTGCAACAAAACAATGTTGAGGAGTTTTTGTAGATTATGGGTATCGTAATTTCTTATATTGGTATTGGAACGCATCGGTTCGAGAATGTTGTATCTTTTTTCCCAAATTCGGATGGTGTGTGCTTTGATTCCCGAAAGGTTTTCGAGGTCTTTGATGCTGAAAACAGATTTTATATTGTTTATCATTTTATACAAATTAATAAACAAATATAATGAAATATTTTTTAATCTTTACAAAACAACTTCTTCATAATGATTTAATTTATCGAGATACAAAACCGTTTTGGTATTAGAACTATTTCGAGAATACATCGGCAGGAACTTGGCTCCATAAACCACTTCGTCAAAAGTATAAGAAGTTCGGATGGCAACCGTATTACTGAACATATCATCAAAAGTTTTGATGAATACCAAAATTTCGCCGTTGATGGTTTTAAAATCTTCTTTGGTAAAATGATACAAAGGACTATCCTCTGTAATGGGATGCACTAAAGTCCAACTCAAAGTTAGCGCATTGATTTTATCCAATTCAAGATCCAAGGAGTAGAATTTATTGCTCACAATACCCGCTTCTTCTACACTCATTCCTAACATTATTTTAGCTTCGGCATCGGTAAAATTGGTGTTTTTAAAAGGCGTTAATCGAAGCATCAATGCTGTTCCATCACGATAAGGAGCAATAATAGCGTTGTGAGAAAATTTTATAAACGCAACTGGTTTGCTGAAGCGACCGAAGAATAAACCCGTAGCAATGGCAAAACTCAACAAACCAATCAAGGCTTCTAAAGCCGAAACACTACTGGCTAAAAACCCAGAAGGACTCACGTGGCCATAACCTACTGTAGTAAAAGTTTGTGCGCTAAAAAAATAGGTCTCTCCAAACTTGACCCATTCTGATGCTGAAGTATCAATTCCATTTAGATATTCGATACCAATTGCAAAATAAATTAAAGCAAAAACAAGATTGATACCAACATAAAAAGACAAAAGAATGGACATAAATTTCCAAGCAGGCATCTCAATCATCGTGTGATACCAACTGATGCGATGCAGGAAATGCATTCCCTGTTTTTCGACATTGGCCTTCCCGTTTTTATTGAAAAAACGTCCTCCGTAACTACTTGTGTTGACCCCAAATCCCGAACTTAAATAGGATTTTGCCTTTTCGTTTATTCGTTTTAATAATGCCATTGTGGAGTTGTTTCGTGCAAGGTAAAATTAGTTAAAAAAAATGTTCTGATACAACTTACCAATCAAAGGCTTTCAAAAATGCAGAAACTGAATTGCAAAAAAAAATGAGGTAATTCGTTTTTTTACTAACTTGGTTGCTCCAAAAACTTTCATTATGAAAAAACTAACCAAAGAAGATATCAGTCAAGAAGTATTTGACCTATACGATGATTACGCACACAATAAAATCGAAAGAAGACAATTCATCGAAAAGCTGTCCATTTTTGCAGTAGGAAGCCTTACACTGCCGTCGTTGCTAAGTTTTATGACACCCAATTACGTGGACACCATCACCATTAAAGCGGACGATCCAAGGTTGAAATCAGAATTCATTACCTACGAATCACCCAAAGGCGGCGGAAGCATCAAAGGACTTCTTTCACAACCCACTGATACCAAAAAAAAACTCCCAGGAATTATTGTCGTTCACGAAAACCGTGGACTGAATCCCTATATTGAAGACGTGGGAAGAAGAGCAGCTGTAGAAGGTTTTATCACCTTAGCCCCTGATGCTTTGTCACCATTGGGCGGTTATCCCGGAAATGATGATGCAGGAAGAGAATTGCAAAAAAAGCGTACTCGCGAAGAAATGCTAGAAGACTTTATTGCCGCCTACGAATATCTAAAATCACACAAAGATTGCAATGGATATGTAGGCGTGGTAGGATTTTGTTTTGGTGGTTGGATTTCGAATATGATGGCGGTAAAAATCTCAACTTTGGCAGCCGCAGTTCCTTATTATGGAGGACAACCCACTGCCGAAGATGCCGAAAAAATCAAGACTCCTTTATTATTAAATTACGCCAGTTTAGATACCAGAGTTAACGAAGGCTGGCCTGCTTTTGAAAGCATCCTCAAAAAAAACAAAGTGGAACACACCGCTTATTTTTATGAAGGTGTGAATCACGGTTTTCACAACAATACCACTCCGCAATACGACGAAAAATCCGCAACTCTCTCTTGGACTAGGACTATTGATTTTTTTAAGGAGAAATTGAAGAAGAAATAGTTTTTAAAGAAAATACTGTGAAATAAAAAAATAAGTTATATTTGAATTGATAATTTTTTTTATATGAAACAGACAATAAATTAATTAAAACAAAGTCATAATTAAATGAAATTAAACATAATATTACTTTTTTTATTGTTTTCAAACCTTTGGCTTTATTCTCAAAAAAAACCAATTGAAAATAATAGCAATAGTAAAGAGTTTCTACCTATAGATTTTGATGGTTCCGTAAAAAGCATTGCGATAAAAAGTTATTCTTATAATAAAAAGAAAGAAACTATTGACACTACTGCTTTATACTATAAAATATTCTTCGCAAAAAATGGAAATATTACAAAACACATATATTTTGACAAATCATTTACTAATGAAAGGAAGATTATCGAATATGATGAATTAGAAAGAATTAAAACTATCAAAATCAATGATGATGGAAAAATATGGATAGCTTCAGAGCAATTTTTCAATAATTTCTCCAATTACCCTGATTCCACTAATATTTATTATTACGGAAACAAGTATAAAGAAAAATACATTAACCTGTTCGATAAAAAAAACCTCATCAAACAAGAATTTTACTCTCAAGACACCTTAAGACATTACAATACTTATATTTACGATAAAAAAAACAGATTAATAAAAGATTATTTTACTAACACACAAAATGGTTTTGGCATAACTTTAGGAAAAAGTATAACAGGAGATAAGGATGAAAAAACACTATGGCCAAACGATTCTACAATTTATGACTACAAAAAAATAAAAGACACTTTAATAACTATAAAACTTGAACAAAAAGGTTGGAAAGAGATTAAAAAAGAGTTAAAATCCAATATTTTCACATTAGAAAAATTAGAAAAATATAATCGTGATTTTTTAGAAAATTCTAGATATACATACAAATCGAAAGATTCGATTTTTGATTGCACGTATTATTATAATGAGAAAAGAGAAATTCGCAGTTTTTACAAAACAATTACAACTCCAAAAAGCATAGTTTCCAATTGGAAATCTGATGGATTTTATAACAATGAAGCAAGAACGGAAACAACTTATATCGAGATTGAATTTGATGCCTACAATAATTGGATAGAGAAGAAATATTCTAAAGACAATGCCACTATTTCTCTAATTACAAGAGAAATAGAATATTATTATCATTGACATTTTATGAAACCACAAAAAAAGCCCCAAACGGGGCTTTTTCAATATATAAAACTAAGTTTATTTACTCAAATACATTTTTCTTCGAGAATACAATTCGTAGAATTGGTCGTCTTTCAAATCGTCAATAAACAAGATGCTTTCTCCCGTCGATTTCATTTCTGGTCCTAATGCTTTGTTCACGTTTTGGAATTTGCTGAAAGAGAAAACCGGCTGCTTGATGGCATACCCATTCAATTGCGGGTTGAAATCAAAATCGGTAACTTTTTTCTCGCCCAACATTACTTTTGTAGCATAGTTTACGTAAGGTTCCCCGTAAGCTTTTGCAATAAACGGCACCGTACGAGAGGCTCTAGGATTGGCTTCGATGATGTAAACGATATCGTCTTTTATGGCAAACTGGATATTGATCAAGCCTACTGTTTTCAATGCTTTTGCAATTTTAAACGTATGGTCTTTGATTTGTTGCATTACAAATTCCCCTAAGTTAAATGGAGGTAAAGTAGCATTAGAATCCCCAGAGTGAACTCCACAAGGTTCGATATGCTCCATAATTCCTATGATGTACACATTACCGTCAGCATCGCAAATCGCATCGGCTTCGGCTTCGATTGCTCCTGCCAAATAATGATCTAACAACAATTTATTCCCAGGAATCGATTTTAATAAGTTGATAACGTGCTCTTCTAATTCTTTTTTGTTGATGACAATTTTCATTCCTTGACCACCCAACACATAAGAAGGACGAATCAATAAAGGAAAGTCTAACTTATCCGCCAAAGCAGAAGCTTCGTCAGCCGTTTCAGCAATTCCGAATTGCGGGAAAGGAATTTTCAAGTCGGTTAACAAATCAGAGAAACGTCCTCTGTCTTCGGCTAAATCTAAAGCATCAAAGCTAGTTCCAATGATTTTCACTCCGTACTTGGACAATTTTTCAGCCAATTTCAAGGCAGTTTGTCCACCCAATTGCACGATGACACCTTCTGGTTTTTCGTGTTGAATGATGTCGTAAATATGTTCCCAAAATACAGGCTCGAAATACAATTTATCGGCCGTGTCAAAATCAGTCGAAACCGTTTCAGGGTTACAGTTGATCATAATGGTTTCATAACCACATTCTTTGGCTGCCAAAACTCCGTGAACACAAGAATAATCAAACTCGATTCCTTGTCCAATTCTATTAGGTCCTGAACCTAAAACTACAATTTTCTTTTTATCGGTTACGATACTTTCGTTGTGAACGTAACGCTCTCCGTTTGCTTTTTCGATTTCAGCTTCGAAAGTCGAGTAATAGTAAGGTGTTTTTGCGGTAAACTCTGCCGCACAAGTATCTACTAATTTAAACACACGGTTGATGTTCATAGTCATACGCAAAGTATGCACTTCACTTTCTTTGCAATTCATCATATGCGCAATTTGTCTGTCGGCAAAACCTTTTTGTTTGGCTTCCAACAACAATTCTTTTGGCAAATTAGCAACAGTATAAGTAGAAATTTCTTTCTCTAAAATATAAAGTTGTTCGTATTGTTTCAAGAACCACATATCAATTTTAGTGATTTCGTGAATACGGCTCAATGGAATTCCCATTGCAATAGCATCATAAATCACGAAAACACGATCCCAACTCGCAAAAGTCAATTTCTCGATAATCTGCTCGTAATTGGTATATCCTTTTCCGTCAGCACCCAAACCATTTCTTTTGATTTCCAATGATTGAGTAGCTTTGTGCAAGGCTTCTTGGAACGAACGTCCAATTCCCATTACTTCCCCAACCGATTTCATTTGAAGTCCCAAAGTCCTGTCGGCTCCTTCAAATTTGTCGAAGTTCCAACGTGGTATTTTTACAATTACATAATCCAAAGTCGGCTCGAATAAAGCAGAAGTAGATTTTGTAATTTGGTTTTGCAATTCATCTAAATTGTATCCTAAAGCTAGTTTAGAAGCAATTTTTGCAATTGGATAACCTGTAGCTTTTGATGCCAAGGCTGAGGAACGAGACACACGAGGATTGATTTCAATCGCCACGATATCTTCTTTTTCGTCTGGCGAAACGGCGAATTGCACGTTACAACCCCCAGCAAAATTTCCGATGCTGCGCATCATCAAAATGGCCATATCTCTCAATTTTTGGAAAGTCGTGTCAGACAAAGTCATCGCTGGCGCAACAGTAATCGAATCTCCGGTATGAATTCCCATTGGATCCATATTTTCGATCGAACAGATAATCACAACGTTGTCGTTTTTATCTCTCAATAGCTCTAATTCGTATTCTTTCCAACCAATCAAAGCTTTGTCAATCAACACTTCGTGGATGGGTGACATTTCCAATCCGTAAGTCAGTTTTTCGTCAAATTCTTCTTTAGTATGTACAAAAGCCGCTCCAGTTCCTCCTAATGTAAATGAAGGACGAATTACTAACGGGAAACCAAATTCCTGTGCAATTTCTTTTCCTTCCAAGAAAGAAGTAGCTGTTTTTGCTGGTGCGGTAGGAACATTTATTTTTTGAAGCAATTGTTTAAACTGCTCTCTATCTTCAGTAATATTGATAGCATTTACATCAACACCTATCATTTTCACTCCGAAATCTTGCCAAATTCCTTTTTCATCTGCTTCCAAACACAAGTTCAAAGCCGTTTGTCCACCCATTGTTGGTAAAACCGCATCAATCTGTGGATGTGCTTTTAGGATTTCAATAATGGATTTGGTAGTCAAAGGTTTCAAATAAATATGATCGGCCATAGATGGGTCGGTCATAATTGTTGCAGGATTCGAGTTAATCAAGATCACCTCAATTCCTTCTTCACGAATAGAACGTGCCGATTGGGAACCTGCATAATCAAATTCGCAAGCTTGCCCAATTACGATTGGACCTGAACCTATAATTAAAACCGATTTTATGGAGTTGTCTTTTGGCATTGTGTTGTTTTTGGTGTTTATTTTTACATTAAAGTGTAGGATTTTAAGTCGGTTGAACTAGTAAAATCTTATACTTCAAACATTTTTAATGACAAGGTATAAAAAAAGGCGATACTAATAACAGTAACGCCTTTATGTATGTTTATAAAAACATTATTTTTTATGTCTAGGTTCGCTAGATACAGTCAATTTGTGTCTTCCTTTGGCTCTACGACGAGCTAGGACTTTTCTTCCATTAGCAGAAGCCATTCTGTCCATAAATCCGTGCTTATTTCTTCTTTTTCTTTTCGATGGTTGAAACGTTCTCTTGCTCATTGCTTTGTATCTTTAAAAAATGTATTTATGTGTCTTTGGTAGTTTTGAATTCCGTTATTCTAAAACCGAGTGCAAATATACAAAGACTTTTATTTCTGGCAAGTGGTTTTATAATTTTTTTTTTAATTCCTTTTGTTATCTTTGCTGATATAAATTTACACATTATGTTTCACAAAAATATCAAACTTATTATTACTGTACTTCTTGTAGTTACAGCCATTTGGCAATTTACAGAATCGAATATTGGAAACGGAATCTTCCTTATATTATTGACTGCATTTCCAATTTTTCTTTACTTCAAAAACGAATTTATCTTATTGGCCTTCCTAAAATTAAGAAAACAAGATTTCGAAGGCGCCAAAAAATGGTTAGACTACATCAAAAATCCCGAAGGAGCATTGGTTAGAAAACAACAAGGTTATTTTAATTATTTGCACGGAATAATGCTTTCACAAACCAACATCAATCAAGCTGAAAAATATTTCAAGAAAGCTATTGAGTTAGGTTTGTCGATGGATATGGATTTGGCTGTTGCCAAACTAAATTTGGCTGGAATTGCAATGTCAAGAAGAAGAAAACTCGAAGCAACCAACTTATTGAACGAAGCAAAAAAATTAGACAAACAAAATATGCTAACCGATCAGATAAAAATGATGAAAGAGCAAATGAAGAAACTATAATCCCTCACCCCAGCCCTCTGAGTTAAAAAGATAAAAAGGCGATTAGAACAAACTCTAATCGCTTTTTTTTTATTCCAATATTATTCGAGGCAAGTTTTCGTTCAGCCATTTGTACTTTGTTAATATCATAATATGGGTTCCTCCTTTGACCACTCTACAATTGTGAATATTTTTTATAGGAAAAACATCATCGGCATCGCCGTGAATATGAACCACATTTTCGTCAGCGATAGTTCTTTGCCACAAAATTATTTGCTCGATAGCCCAATCGAGATAACGCTTGTCGCGAACGCAAAGAAATTTTTCATACAATTTAAGTCGTTGATTTATTGTTTTTCCAAAAGAAAACGTCGACAAACTTTCGATATTGGCCACTAAAGTGGTTGGAATCAATTTATAGGCTTTAGCTGTTTTGGCCATTTTCATTCTTTTAGGGAATTCTATATTCGTTTTGACACTCGAAATGATGATTACTTTTCTTGTATCAGCATATTTTGCCATTTCCTGAACTAGAATACCTCCAAAAGAAACCCCAATCAATACTGGATTGGGATGCGTTATTTTCTGAGTAATTCGTTTGGCATAGTCCGCTAAAGATTCATTATCTAAAGGTATTTCCCATTCTAAAAGAATAGTTTCAAAAACGTCTTCTGGAAGTTTAATCCTTTCAAAGATGGAAGAACTTGCGGCCAAACCAGGCATAAAATAAACTGGAATTTTACTCATTATTATAGTTTAACTATATCCAAACCGTATTCCGATTTACAAATACATATTTTGCATAAAATTAATTCTTTTATTGAAAAATTTAAAGTTTACCTCAATTTTATCTTTGAAATAAAACCAATTCATAAATATGATTTTAGCTTCAACATTAAACCAATCGAAATGAATCTAAACTAATATTCCTGTTACTTCTACTCGGAATTCGATTATAAAAAAAGAGGCTATTTCGTTATAGAATAGCCTCTTTTTTTTAATTATTTTTTTAAACGAATTCTATTTATCACTCTATCTTCTAGCGCCACGCATTCCGCCACCGCTTCTTCCTCCTCCACCAAAGTTACTGCCACTACTTCGATTACTAGCTCCTCCTCTATTGAATGAGCTATTAGAAGTCGATGGTCGAGAAAAATTATTGGATGCTCCTGATTGACGAGTTGTTGGACTTGTAGGTCGCGTAGATGGTGATATTGATGGTCTGTTCGATGGACTTGTTGGTCTCACTGAAGGAGAAGTAGGTCTTATTGATGGACTTGTTGGTCTCGTAGATGGAGAGGTAGGTCTTGTTGATGGACTTGTTGGCCTAGTCGAAGGTCTATTCCCATTATTAGTTGAAGGCCTATTATTATTTATATTCCCTGTAGATCTATTGCCATTATTTTTATAGCGACCTTCTCTGTTGTAATTATTTACTGTATTTGATCTATTTCTAGTATTTCTATTATAATTATTATAATGATTTGAATTATTGATATTGATATTTACCGATCCGTGATACCCTCCATAATAACCTCCGTGATAATGATAATGATTTGACCAATAAACACCATACATTATTGGAACCCAAGGGCGGAAATAAGGCGGATAAAATCCGAAATAGAAAGGCGAATAATATGGCATATATGCAGGCGAATACACATATTGTACAATTGGTGGTGACTGAACTACAACCGTAGTAGTGGTAGTAGTTCCTGTTGGAAGATTCATTGTTTCTCCTCCTGAATATCCTGGATTCACAGTACTAGAAGACCCTGTTCCTTTAGGTTCGATCACATAATTTTTACCATATAAATCTTCATCACCCACAATTTGTATTGCAGCATTTTTTGAAACAAAAATAACCGCAACATCTTGATTCTCAGTTTTACTCACTGCAACCTGAAGGACGAAAGAAAATGAATCTCCATCTTTATCGGTGATTACTTTAATAAAATCGACTTTGTTATCATTATTCAAATCTAAATTATTAATACCCTCTTTATCCGCATTTAAAGTTTTTTCAAAATCTTCTATAGTTTTTGACTTTTGAAAAACTTCCATTACTGCGTAAAGATCAAGGTTGTCTCCTGGTAATCCTAACGACACTGGTTTGTCTTTTGTTTGTGAAAAAACAGGTAAGCTTAATAGACCTGCTAGCACTATCGCAATTGCTAAAAAACTATTTTTCATATTTTTGATTTAAAAATTTAAACAATATTAGTTCAATACTAACATGCTAAATTACAAATAAATATTTTTTACATCACAAATTTCTTAAAATTTTTATTTTTAAATACTTCACGAATTATTTTCATTTTTTCAAAAAACTAAAACATGTAGTAACCCTCACTATTCTTATACCAACTTTGAAAAAAAATTAAAAAAACTAATTATTAAATAATATTGGATTAAATTTGTTAAAATAAACGGATATTAAATAATTTTAAAATTACTATAATTATGAAAAACAAGATTTTAACTTTAGGATTAGTGACTGTTTTTGCCACTTTATCAATTTCTTGCAATAAAAAAACGGAAGAAGCTACTGTAACTCCAACAATTGATAAAGAACAAATAAAATTAGAAATTCAAGCCCTCGAAAATACTTTTGCAGAACATTTCAATTCAAAAAATGCGGATAGCATAACCTATTATGCTGACGATGCTAAAAGTTTTTTCATAGGACGAAATCCAATTACCAGCAAAGACTCAATAATCGAATTCTTAAAAAAAGATATAGCTAATTTAGAAAAAGGAGTTAAATTTTCATTTACTACCAATGAAGTCCATGTTTCAAATGATGGAATTAATGTTACAGAAATCGGAGAATTCAAATTAGTTGATTCTACTGGTGTAAAAATAGAAAGCGGAAACTATTTTAGTGTATTCGAAAAAAGGAACGGCAAATATGTTTGTATTAGAGACATTGCTGCTTCAAATATACCTCAAAAAGAGAAATAACACTAAATAATCATATACCAAAAAAACCGCCTTTTTATTAGTAAAAGGCGGTTTTTTTTAAATTTATTTACTGCAAATTTATTACTTCTCGATTTCTCTCAAATGCTCCATTTTTTTATGAGCCAAAAATCCGGCAATATCTTCAAAATGCTCTTTTACTCTTTTGTTTCCAAATTCGAATACTTTCGTGGCTAATCCATCCAAGAAATCCCTGTCGTGCGAAACTAGAATTAAGGTTCCGTCAAAATCACGCAACGCATCCTTGATAATATCTTTGGTTTTCATATCCAAATGGTTCGAAGGCTCATCGAGAATCAATAAATTAACAGGTTCCAATAATAATTTAATCATAGCCAAACGGGTTTTCTCACCACCCGAAAGTACTTTGACTTTCTTAGTAATATCGTCTCCGTGAAACATAAATGCACCTAAAATATTCTTGATTTGAGTTCTCACATCACCCACGGCAATACTGTCAATGGTTTCGAAAATAGTGGCATTTTCATCCAACAAAGCCGCTTGGTTTTGAGCAAAATATCCGATTTGTGCATTGTGACCCACTTCTACCGAACCACTATCAACGCCAATTTCTTTCATAATGGCTTTGATCATCGTCGATTTTCCTTCCCCGTTTTTACCCACAAAAGCTACTTTTTGTCCTCTTTCAATCACGATATTCGCATCTTTGAAAACCACGTGATCGCCATAAGATTTCGACATTTCTTTGACAATCACTGGATATTGTCCTGAACGAGCTGCTGGTGGAAATTTCAATTTCAAAGCTGATGTATCCACCTCATCTACTTCAACAATTTCCAATTTTTCAAGCATTTTCACGCGAGACTGAACGGCATCGGTTTTCGAAAAAGTACCTCGAAATCTATCAATAAATGCTTGATTGTCTGCAATGAATTTTTGTTGCTCATCATAAGCTTTTTGCTGGTGAACACGACGGTCTTTTCTGAGTTCCAAATAATGGGAATATTTGGCTTTGTAGTCATAAATTCGCCCCATCGTCACTTCGATAGTACGATTGGTAATATTATCGACAAAAGCTCTGTCGTGAGAAATCACCACAACGGCTTTGGCAGCATTAATCAAGAAATCCTCCAACCATTGAATACTTTCGATATCCATATGGTTCGTTGGTTCATCCAGCAAAATCAAGTCTGGTTTTCGCAAAAGGATTTTGGCCAATTCAATACGCATTCTCCAACCGCCTGAAAACTCAGAGGTTTGACGAGAGAAATCTTCACGCTCGAAACCCAAACCAGTCAAGATTTTCTCGACTTCGGCTTCGTAATTCACTTCTTCGATGGCATAAAATTTCTCGCTCAAGTCCGAAACTCTTTCGATTAATTTCATATAAGCATCGCTTTCATAATCCGTACGAACGGTCAGTTGCTCGTTGATTTCATCGATTTCGGCTTTCATTGCAAAGATTTCTCCAAAAGCTTTAGAAGCTTCTTCCATAACCGTTGCGCCATCGGTAGTCAATAAATGCTGGGGCAAATAAGCAATCACGGCTTCTTTTGGTGCCGAAATATTTCCTGTTGAGGGTTTGCTTTGCCCTGCAATAATCTTCAAAAGCGTTGATTTTCCCGCACCATTTTTACCCATAAGGGCAATTTTGTCATTTTCGTTGATAGCAAAAGAAACATCACTAAATAAAGTGGTTCCGCCAAATTGAACGGAGATATCGTTAACTGTAATCATTTTTCGAAGTTTGAAGTTGGGAGTTTGAAGTTTGAAGATTCAAAGTCCTAAAAATTAAAAGTGGCAAAGATAGCTTAAATAAGGAATTGGGCAATTTTTAGGAATGTAGAATTAATTTCAAAAAATTAATTACTCTAAAATCCTTTTCAATTCGTCTTGAAAATCAGAATTTTCATTTATGCCTAAATGGTCTTGATTGTCCAAAATAAAAACTTTATCAGTCGGCTTCAGAAGTTTTTGCAATCGAATGGAATTTTCACAAGAAATCACCTGATCTTTGTTTCCGTGAAAAATATAAATGGGGGATTTTACTTTTGCAATGTATTTGTCGGTTTCAAATTTAAACTTCTTCAAAAAATCTGGAACAAAAGGAACTCTGCCGCTTGAAAATTCAATAAAATTATAATAAGGAGCTTGTAGAATTAGTTTTTCAGGTTTTTCAACTGATGCTAAATAGGTTGCCAATCCAGTTCCGATGGAATATCCAATTATCACGACTTTATTCCTGTCATATTTCGTTATCAGCTTGTTATACGCAAAAGTTAAATCCTTGAAAACTTGGTCTTGGCTCTCGATTTCTCCTTCACTTTTCCCAAAACCTCTATAATCCAAAATAAAAATATCGTATCCTAAATCGGTATAATTCTCGGCGATACTTCCCCAAGTGTCGAGCGAACCTGCATTTCCGTGAAGATAAAACACTAATCCTTTTGGGTTTGGCGTTTTGAACAATAGTCCATTTAATTTTTTGTTATCAAATGAAGAAATATTCAATTCTTCGAAATCTTGCTTAAATTCAAACTTATAATCATTTGGCAATTTATTTGCCATAAAAATCAGTTCTCCCTGATTACAATAAACATAACCAACGTAAAGCAAATAAATCCCTCCGAAAAGAGTTAAAAGCGATAGAATTATAAACCGGACAGTTTGCATAATTTTTTAACCCAAAATAAATCTCCTCACCACTTCGGCAACTCCGTGGTCATTGTTGGAAGCCACGACAACATCACCAAATTCTCTTAATTCATCATCGACATTGTCAACCCAAACGCCCAATCCGGCATATTGCACCATAGTCAAATCGTTTCCAGCATTTCCTATGGCGATGATTTCACTTTGATGAATATTGAGTTTCTCGGCCAAAATTTGGATGGCAGCTCCTTTGTCAACGCCATTCGGTGCGGCTTCCAGAAAGAACGGTTTTGACATACAAACACTTAAATCGGGCATCGCTGTTTTAAGTAATGGCTCAACTGTTTTCAGATAACTGGGTTCTTCAAGCAACAAACATTTTACCGCAGAGGTGGTCACAAAATCTTTAAAACTTGGCACAATTATATGTTCTAAACCCGTAATGGTACTTTCGACATCAATATATTCTGAACTCGTTTCACTAATTATTTTTCCGTCTAAATACGTGATGATGTGTGTATTATTTTCTTGACTAAAATCGTAAATAGAATGAATTTGCTCTTTGGTCAAAGAGTGTTCAAAAAGAATTTTGTCTTCTTTTAAATCAGTGATAGTAGAACCGTTATAGGAAATCATATAGGAATTATTGACATCGCATTGCAATTCTTTGGCATATTCAATCATCGCCGATGTGGGTCTGCCCGAAGCCAAAATCACATAAACTCCCAATTCCTGTGCCTTGAGAAGCATTTCTTTATTTTCGTTTGATATTTCGTGATCGTCGGTCAACAAAGTGTCGTCCATATCTACCACTAGCATTTTGTATTTCATTTCTTGATTTTCTAAATTTACTTCAACACTATTTCAGCAAAAAACCGCTCTTTTGAAGCGGTCGTTTTCTATTCTTTTAATCGTTTTTTAATTCTGTCAAAACTTTGCTTTTGGGCTAAAACTCCCACTACAACAACTATTTTCAATTCTTCTTCAATTAAATAATAAATGGTATAAGGAAATCGCCCCACTATTGCTTGTCTTAATTCTTTGTACCTTTTTTGGTAATGCTTTGGATATTGCTTAATATAATCCAATTCTTCGTTTACTTTTAACTTAAAATCTTCGCCTAATGCTGCATTTATTTCTAAATACCATTTTTTTGCTTTTCTTAAATCTTGATAAACAATTGGCAATAATTTTAATTTGTATTTCATTACCAATCCTTCCTTATGTCATCCCAATCCAACAAATCTTGAGGATTTTCTTTATAAGATTCTAATCGGTTGTCCAACTCCTCTTTATGTTCCGAAGGCACACCAATTTTATTCAACTTTTCTTTTTTCAAAACCTTTTCCAGTTTCTCAAAAGTAGCCTCTTCTACCTTGAAAATCTCCTCAATAAAACTATATTTTCTAGCCGATAAATCCATAATACCGCTTTTTTTATTATACAAATATACGAATTCCCATTAATACTTTTGTTTTTATTATATGGAACAAGAATTGAACAAATACCACTTAAACCTTTATAATTCCGATTTATATACTCATCCTAAACTCCTCAATAACAGGATTCGCCTTTGCAAAATCGGTTTCTTGAATGAATAATTCAACGGCTTGATCGCTTGTCCCAAAACCTGCCATTTTAGCCGATTGGATGTTGTTTTTCAATACGGTATCGACTCCCACTTCTTCTATTTTTTCTTGCAAAGCCAAAGCCAAAATTTCGCTTCCCGAAAACACTTTCATTAATCCCATATTATTGTTTATTGTTTGTTGTTGATAGTTTATTGTTACTCATAAACAGTAATTATTCTTCTTCTGAATCGATTTCTTCGTCTTCAAAATCCTCATCGTCATATTCTTCGAAATCAAATTCAAAAGGTTCTATTAACATTTTGTATGCCAGAATTTCTATTCTTTCTGTGAGAGCATCTGTAAAAACAATGCGTTGTGTTTTGGCAATACCATCCGAAATACGCATAATTTTAGTTTCGTGGCGTAATTTCAAAATAGCATCGGCATCATCAACGATAAACATTTTTAGTCTATTTACGTTATATCCAGCTCCACTAAACATATCACTCAATTTTTTGGGTGTTCCTACCAAAATATCTACTCCTGTTGAAATGTAGTTTTTATCATAATCAGTATCTCCTTTGTCGTGAATTCCGTATATTTCAAGATTAGTCCCTTTGGCATATTTGTTAAACAAATCGACCATTTCAAGCACCTTTTCTTTAGTTTCTACAAATACCAAAGCGCGTGGCGATTCTTCAATTTGACCAACCAATTTCTGAATGACATTGATTACGATTGTCGTAGTTTTTCCGCTTCCTTTTGGAGCAATAACAATACAATCGGCACCACTTTTTAGGGTCGAAAAAGTTTCTGATTGCATTTCATTGGCCTCGGTTAAACCATTAGCAATTAGATTGTCTTGCAGAATTTTGTTTATTTTTTTTAGTTTCATTTTATTGTTTTTTACACAAAGATTCTCAAAGTAAAAAAGAAGATTCACGAAGGTTTAAATTAAAAAAACTTTGTGCTTCTTTGCGCCAACTTTGTGAATCTTTGTGAAATAGTATTTATTTTGATGCGAACAATTGTACATCCGTTTCCGAAATTTCGTTTCCGCCCAATATTATCAAGCGTTCCACTACATTTCGCAATTCTCGGATATTTCCTGTCCAATCGTATTCTTGCAATAATTTGACAGCTGCTGCTGAAAAATGCTTCACTGCATTTCCTTGTTCAGAAGCGATTTTTTCGGTGAAATGGGAAATCAATAACGGAATGTCATCTCGCCTATCATTTAACGATGGAACACTAATTAAAATCACTGCCAATCGATGGTACAAATCCTCACGGAAACGACCTTCAGCAATTTCTTTTTTCAAATCTTTATTCGTTGCAGCAATGACACGAACATCGACTTTGATGTCTTTGTCGGCTCCTACTCTGGTAATCATATTCTCTTGTAAAGCGCGTAATACTTTGGCTTGAGCTGAAAGACTCATGTCGCCAATTTCATCCAAAAAAATAGTTCCTTTGTCGGCTGCTTCAAATTTCCCTGCTCTATCTTTGACTGCTGATGTAAAAGCGCCTTTGACGTGACCAAACAATTCGCTTTCTATTAATTCGCTAGGAATTGCGGCACAATTGACTTCAATTAAAGGAAAACTGGCTCTTTGGCTTTTCTCGTGCAATTGATGGGCAACGAGTTCTTTTCCAGTCCCATTTGGTCCAGTAACTAAAACTCTAGCTTCGGTTTCTGCTACTTTTTCAATCATCAATTTGATGCGATTGATGGGTTCGCTTTCGCCGATCATTTCGTAGTTCTTGCTGACTTTTTTCTTCAGGATTTTATTCTCAACCACGAGTTGTTTTCTGTCTAAAGCATTTCGAACCGTGTTCAATAATCGGTTTAAATCGGGCGGTTTTGAAATATAATCAAAAGCGCCCAAACGCATCGTTTGAATAGCCGTTTCCATATCGCCGTGACCAGAAATCATCACCATCGGAATTTCGGGTTTTATTTTTTTAACCGCTTCCAAAACCTCAACGCCATCCATTTTGGGCATTTTGATGTCGCACAAAACGAGATCGTAGTCGTTGTTTTTTATTTTTTCCAAGCCTTGGATTCCATCTTCAGCATCTTCTACACTATAAGTATCGCTTTCTTCCGAAAGTATTTTGGTTAATACTCTTCGGATAGCGGCTTCGTCTTCTATGATTAGTATTTTACTCATTTTTTTAAGGTTCTGAGATTCTTAGATGCTAAGGTTCTAAGTTTAGTGTTTTCTTAAATCATCCGAAACTAAAAACTTAGTCTCTCAGAATCTTAGCAACTTAGGTACTCTAAATTAATATTTCAACCATTTATACATTTCTTTCCAAGTTGTTTTTTTACCGTACATTAAAATTCCTACTCGGTATATTTTTGCTGCAAACCAAACCACAAAAAAGAATGTTCCAAAAAGGATTGTTACTGAAATAGCGATTTGCCACCAAGGTACGCCAAACGGAATTCGCATCAACATTACGATGGGCGAAGTGAGCGGAATCATCGAAAATACAGTAGCGATTGTTCCGTGAGGATTATTGATTACGGTAAAAAAGCCAATATAAACTGCTAGAACCAAAGGCATAATAATGGGCAAAAGAAATTGTTGAGAGTCGGTTTCGCTATCTACCGCAGCGCCAATAGAAGCGTAAAAGGAACTGTACAAAAAGTAACCCCCAATGAAATAAATCACAAAACTAAACAGGATTGTAAAAATAGGTAAACCCCATAATTCCCGAACATACATTTGCGCCATTCCCCCAAATTCTTGGTGAACTTCTTTTATTACTGAAGGAGGTATTTTTGCTGTTGGACTAGCATCAATACCCAAAAAAGTCGAAGCAACAATCATTAATACAAATCCAAGAATGGCCCAAATAAAGAATTGCAGCAATCCTGCCAATGAAGTTCCTATTATTTTTCCCATCATCAATTGAAATGGTTTTACTGATGAGATAATAATTTCGACAATACGATTGGTTTTTTCTTCTATAACACTGCGCATCACCATATTACCATAAATAATAATAAACATCATAATAAGATATCCGAATGCACCTCCAATGGCTATTTTAATTTCATTAAGTCCTTTTACACTTTTTTCACCAGAAGCTTTGGCTAAATTAACCACTACTTTGGATTCAGCATTTTTTATGGCTAGAGTGTCTAAATGTGCCTTATTGAAATTTTCCTTAGTGAGTTTTCTTCCTATAATATCTTGAACATTTTCTATAAAAGACAAACTGGGACTTTCGTTGGAGATGAATTGAATTTTGTTTTCCAAATCCTTGTTATTAGACACTTTAGGAATATAAATCAAGCCTTCATAATTTTCTTTTGTGATGCTATCTTTTAGAAAATTGATATCGATTAAGGTTAAATCAGAATACCGATATTCGGTATCTTCTTTATTTAATGATAGAAATTCATTGGCAAACAAACCCGTTTCGTCGTGAATAGCTATTGGTTTAGTATCGGCCTTCATAGTACTTAAATATCCTACAAAAGCTGCTATACCTACAAAAAGCAAGGGGCTCAAAAAAGTCATTACTATGAATGATTTATTGCGCACTTTGGCAATGAATTCTCTTTTTATTATTAGCGATATAATACTCATTTCAAGATTTTTACTTTTAGAGTTATGATATTAAATTTTGGAATTTTCGGTAACAGACTGAATGAAAATATCAGCTACACTTGGAATTTTTTCCATAAAATGAGTTACTTGTCCTCTTTGAACCAAGACGTTTAGCAATTCATTTGGCGTGGCATTTCCAAGTTGGATTTCGAGTTTCAATTCGTTATTTAGGGATTTAAAATTGGTTTGTCCCACTTTGAATTTTTGGGTGATGTCATACATCAAACCTTCTACATTGTCTGATAGAATTCCAACTTCAAAACTATTAGTTCTAAACTGACGTTTTACATCGTCTAGTTTACCTTCAATTAATTTATTGGATTTGTGAATTAAAGCAATATGGTCGCACAATTCCTCCACGCTTTCCATTCGATGGGTCGAGAAAATGATAGTGGAACCATGTTTTTGCAATTCTAATATTTCATCTTTAATGACATTAGCATTTACGGGATCGAAACCTGAAAATGGCTCGTCAAAAATTAACAATTTGGGTTTGTGCAAAACACAGACTACAAACTGAACTTTTTGTGCCATTCCTTTTGAAAGTTCTTGAATTTTCTTGTTCCACCAACCTTGAATTCCTAATCTTTCGAACCAATATTCTAATTGTTCTTTGGCTTCGGCTTTCGAAAGTCCTTTCATTTGAGCTAAATACAAGCATTGCTCACCCACTTTCATCGTTTTATACAAACCACGTTCTTCGGGCAAATAGCCAATATTTTGAATGTGTTTTGGACTTAGTTTCTCGCCATCTAGTATAATTTCGCCACTATCAGGCATTGTAATTTGGTTAATAATCCGAATAAGTGATGTTTTACCAGCACCATTTGGTCCTAAAAGACCGTAAATACTTCCCTTGGGAACGGTTAAAGAAACTTCATTCAGGGCAACGAAATCGCCATATTTTTTAACAACTTTGTTTACTTCAAGTATAGTACTCATAAAGGTATTTTGATTATTTTAGCTATTTAACCCTTTGGCGTTGGGTGTGTAAAAGTAGAAAAATAGTGCTAATAAGGTGTTAAATAAAACAAAAAAACCCACCCTTGTCATACAAGGATGGGAAAAATTGACATAATTAAAAATTATGAAAACATATCTTTTACCTTTTCAAAAAAGGATTTATCACTTTTTTCAGGATTTGGAATAAAATTTTCATTTTCGAGATTGCTTTCAAAAAACTGTTTTTGTTCCTTATTGAGTGTTTTTGGCGTCCATACATTAACGTGAACTAACAAATCTCCTGAACCATAACCATTGATATTCGGGATTCCTTTTCCTTTCAATCGCAAGATTTTACCAGATTGAATGCCTTCGTCTAATTTTATTCTCACTTTTCCGTTTACAGCCGAAATATCTTTTGAAATTCCAAGAACTGCTTCTGAAAAACTGATATATAAATCAAAATGCAAATTCTCTCCTTCACGTTTTAGGAATTCGTGCTCAATTTCTTCGATTGCCACGATTAAATCTCCTGGAACGCTGTTTCCTGGTGCATCATTTCCTTTGTTTGAAACTTTTAGTTGCATGCCATCAACAACTCCAGCAGGAATTTTTATAGTAACCGTTTCGTCTTCAACAACCATTCCTTGAGAATCAGCTTCGGATGGTTTTTTGTCTAAAATTTGACCTGAACCACCACAAGTTGGGCAAGTAGATGCTGATTGCATTCTTCCCAAAATAGTGTTGGTCACACGCATTACTTGACCTTGACCGTTACAAGTAGAACAGGTTTTATAAGAAACTCCTTTTGCCTGAACTTTTCGTTTTACTTTTACTTTTTTCTCAACTCCGTTTGCAATTTCTTCAAGAGTTAGCTTTACTTTTATACGAAGGTTAGTTCCTTTTGCACGACGAACACCGCCTCCACCTCCGAAACCACCTCCGAAACCACCACCAAAAATATCTCCAAATTGACTGAAAATATCATCCATATTCATACTGCCGTGACCTCCGCCACCAAAACCTCCTGAGCCATCAAAAGCTTGATGACCATATTGATCGTATTTGGCTTTTTTCTGAGGATCACTCAATACTTCATAAGCTTCGGCAGCTGCTTTGAAACTTTCTTCGGCCGCAGCATTGCCTGGGTTTTTGTCAGGGTGAAATTCGAGTGCTTTTTTTCTATATGCCTTTTTAATTTCGGCAGCATCGGCATTTTTGGAAATGCCTAGTATTTCGTAAAAATCTTTTTTCATAATTAAAATAAGTTCCAAATTTTAAAAGTCTAAATACCAATTGCTTGGTCGATTTAGATTTATGATTTGATTTTTTTAGTTGCCAATTACTACTTTTGGAAAACGAATAATTTTGTCTCCCAATTTGTATCCTTTTTCGATTACATCTACAATTTTTCCTTTCAACTTAGGTGATGGCGCAGGAATTTGAGTGATAGCCTCAGCAAAATCAGCATCAAAAGCATCGCCAGCCTGAAGCTCTACTTGCTCTAATCCTTTAGAAACCAATGTGTTTTTTAATTTTTCTTGAATCAATTCAACACCTTGAATCAAAATATTATCGTCCGTTTTTTTGATTTCGGCCAATGCTCTATCAAAATCGTCTAAAACAGGTAACATTGCAAGTAATACATCTTGATTGGCAGTTTTAAACAACTCTATACGCTCTTTTGCTGTTCTGCGTTTGTAGTTTTCAAATTCAGCAAATAAGCGCAAGAATTTATCTTTTTCAGATGCTAAATCTTGTGACAATTGTTCTTCTTTGGATATTTCCTCTACTCTTTCTTCAATTGAAGCATCTAAAGCATCTGTATTATTTTCATTGTTTTCAATTGGAGTTTGATCAACAATTTCATCGTTTACCTTATTTTCAGTCGCCATTCTTGTATTGTTTTTAAATATATTCTTAAACTTCATTTTTTATTCTTTTCTGTTGATTGCAAAAGTACTGCCAAATCTTCTAAAATGTCAAATTGTCATTAATTAATTATTATATGATGAATGGCTCTATAATTATAGGCTGAAAATGATTCTTTTGATTGCCAAAAAATTTAATATAATTTTAAGACTATCACGATTTAGTTTCTTTAAATTTGTGAAGATTCTAAATAAAAACAAACACAAGGTTAGCTCTTTTTTGGGCTTTAAATTATTATTAATTCACTAGTTATTATAGTTAAAAAAAGCTTCGTCCTGCAGACGAAGCTTTTTTTTATGCAATCAAAAAACGAATTTATTTAGACTTTACACTCCACTCAAAATCCATTTCTGAGACTTGCTCTCCATTTTCGTTTGTTCCTATAGATTTCATCCAAAACGTTTTCCCTTCTCCAGATACTATTGCATCTTGAATACTTTTTTCTGCCAAATCTCCATCAAGACATTCAAAAGTGATTCTTCCGGTAGCTTTTTTAGTAAAGTTGCTTTTGTTATTGGCCACCAACATCGATATTTTTTTTCCACTATTTTGAACATGATTCATTACCAAAGCTCCTGTAGAAAGTTCTGCAGCCATAGCTTGTACAGCAAAATACATTGAATTAAAAGGATTTTGATTTATCCAACGGTGTTTTACAGTAACTACACACTTATTTGCTTCTATTTGCTTGACTCGAACTCCAGAAATGTATGCCGATGGCAACTTGAAAAACAGAAATTTATTAAGATTTGATACCGTGAATTTCATTTTATTTTTTTTAGTTCTTGTAAAAATAACAAAAATTGACTACACATTTAGGTTCTTACTTTATTTTATAAAAATCCGTATTAGCACCCGTATTTTAAGAAGTTAACCTTTAATTGATTTAATTTTTTCTAATCCCGATATGTTAATATTTTGTTAATATACACTACTATGTGATACAAGATACTGTCTTTTGGATATATATTTGCATTAGAAATTACTATATACTTTTACATTATGGAAACAACCAATAATAAAAACCTAGCAGCATTTACTCATTTGAGTACTTTGACCCAATATTGTATTCCTTTTGGAAATTACATTTTTCCGATATTAATTTGGAGTTCCAATAAAAGCAAATCTGAATTCATAGACTTCAATGGCAAACAAGTTCTTAACTTTCAACTGAGTATGTTTTTGTATTCTTTAATTCTTGCCGTCATTGCTATTCCAATTTTAATCATTACATTTTTCAACAATGTTCCTTTACACACCCTTATCGACGAAGAGGTGTTTATGAGAAATCATTTCAGCGTAGAAAACATTACAGGAATCGCAATTGTAGCCATTGTTGCCATTCTTTTGTTTGTAGGCTTGAAAGTCGCAGAGTTTTTCTTAATTATTTATGCTTCGGTCAAAGCATCGAATGGAGAAAAATTTGAGTATCCGCTCACAATACCCTTTCTAAAATAATCATCAATAATCAATCAAAAAATGAACAGTTCAATCCAATCAAAAAACAAAAAAGAGAGTTATGAACATTGAAAACACAAAAGCCCAAATGCGCAAAGGTGTTCTTGAGTTTTGCATCTTGTCAGTATTAAAAGACAAAGAAGCATATACCTCAGAAATATTAGATACTTTGAAAAACGCAAAATTACTGGTTGTGGAGGGAACGGTTTATCCGTTGCTTACCCGATTGAAAAACGACGGTTTACTTAGCTATCGTTGGGAAGAATCGTTGTCAGGTCCACCAAGAAAATATTATGGACTGACCGAAATTGGACACACCTTTTTAAACGAATTGAATGGCACCTGGACGGAATTATCAGATGCTGTAAACCTAATCACAACCAAAAAACAATAGCCATGAACAAAACTGTAAACATAAATCTAGGCGGAATGTTCTTCCATATTGATGAAGACGCATACCAAAAACTAACGCGATATTTTGATGCCATAAAACGTTCTTTATCGAATTCATCTGGTCAGGACGAAATCATAAAAGACATCGAAATGCGTGTTTCGGAATTATTGACCGAAAAACAAAAAACCGAAAAACACGTTGTAGGCCTTAAAGATGTTGACGAAGTTATTGCGGTAATGGGTCAGCCAGAAGATTATAGAATTGACGAAGAAGAAATTGGATATACTGCTACCTCTTTTTCATCTAATTCTTCAACAGGAGTTCGAAAACTGTATCGTGACAAAGATAACGGAATGGTGGGTGGTGTTCTTGCCGGTTTAGGCCACTATTTTGGAATCGACAAAGTTTGGTTGCGAGTAATTCTTCTAATATTGTTTTTTGCTTGGGGAATAGGATTAATGGCTTATATTATCCTTTGGATCGTTATGCCTGAAGCCAAAACAACTGCCGAAAAACTGGAAATGACTGGTGAGCCTGTAAATATTTCGAACATCGAAAAAAAAGTGCGTGAAGAATTTGAAAATGTTTCCGATAAATTCAAAAATGCCAATTATGATGAAATGGGAAACCGTGTAAAAACCGGAGCCGAAAAAATTGGAAGTTCCTTTGGAGATTTTATAATCGCCGTTCTAAGAGTTTTCTCAAAATTTTTAGGGGTGATATTGATAATTACAGGGCTTTTTATTTTAGCAGCTTTATTTATTGGAATTTTTGTTTTGGGTAGCACTTCATTTTTCCATTATCCTTGGTCAAATTTCATTGAAGCTGGCAACTTTACAGAATACCCCGTTTGGATATTTGGTGCAATTATGTTTTTGTCCGTTGGAATTCCATTCTTTTTCTTGTCATTATTAGGTTTCAAATTATTATCACCCAACTTGAAATCTATTGGAAATATTGCAAAATATACCTTGCTTGCCGTGTGGCTAATAGCAGTTTCATTAGCAATCGCCATTGGAATAAAACAAGCATCTGCGTTTGCAATTGATGGAAGAGTGGTGGCAAAAGAAAACATCAATCTGAAACCAACAGATACTCTTTTATTGAAATTCAAACACAATGATTATTTTGCCAAAAATCTTTATGACAATGATAATTTTAAAATTACTTTAGATTCAACTGGCAACAATATCTTGTATTCTAATAACGTAAGTTTCAAAATTGCGCAATCAGATACACAATCTGCCTACATCCAAATTGAAAAAGAAGCCAAAGGCGAAAACTTATTTGAAGCAAAACAAAGAGCGGAGAAAATAAAATACAATTATAAAGTCATTGGCAATCAAATAGTTTTTGACAACTATTTATTAACCGACGTAAAAGAAAAGTTCCGTGATCAAGAAATAGAAATAACTTTATTCTTACCTTTAGGCACTTTATTGAAAATGGACGAATCCATGAGGAATTACGACCAAACTGATGACGACTATTTTTTGTGGAATCCAGAAAATAAAAATGAAGTTTACAAAGTAGAAAGTGATAAAATAAAGTGTCAAAACTGCTTTAATGAGGGCGACGAAAATGTCACAATAGATACGAAACAAGAAGCTGATAGCGTTGTTACTACAACAGTAACTGTAAACGGAGAAGTTGTTAAAGTTAAAGAAACAACTACAAAAAAAGGGTTGTCTGTTGATAAAGACGGTGTAATAGTTAAAAACAAATAGTCATGATTAAAATTATCACAATAATTACAAAATTTATAATTGCCGCTTTAATGGCCTTATTATTTTCGTCCTGCAATCCCTCCTTTAATTTGGGGAATGGAATAAAAGGAAGTGGTAATTTAACCACCGAAACAAGAGTAGCTGACCAAGATTTCAAAAGTATTGAAGTAAGTAGCGGTATTAAAGTTTTTGTGGAGCAAGCCGACATCAAATCGATTACGGTTGAAACTGATGATAACTTGCAAGAACACATTATCACCAAAATTGAAAATGGAGTTTTGAAAATTGAAGCCAACAAAGGATACAATTCAACAATACCAATGGTTCGAGTAAAAATGCCCATTATCAATGGATTAAGTGCTAGTAGCGGTTCAAAAATAAATAGTTCTTATACCCTAACATCCAACAATATAAAAGCAAATTCAAGCAGTGGAAGCCTCATAAATATTGATATTGAAGCTGACGCAATCACACTAGAAAGCTCCAGCGGAAGCGAGATTGAGGCTCGAGGCAAAGCATTAAAACTAGAAACGAATTCCTCAAGCGGAAGTCATATTAATGCAAAAGCTCTTATGGCAAACGAAGTCTTTTCGCAATCCTCAAGCGGAAGTAGCACCTCGGTCTATCCTATTCTCAAACTAGACGCAAAGGTATCTAGCGGGAGTTCTATTGATTACTATAAAGTTCCAAAAACGCTTTCAAAAGACATCTCTTCTGGCGGAAGCATTGACGAAAAATAAATCCTTTTTACCTAAAAATCATCCATCAAAAATGGGTGATTTTTTTTGTTTAATAGTCAAAAAAGTTGGTAAAAATACTGTAAGACACTATAAAATATAATGTTCCCGAAAGTTTATTAAAATTCGTTTGACAACAATTTAGTTCCAAAAAAAATACCCCCAAATAGTCTTAAACTTTTTGGAGGTAATTCAATTTTTTAGCACCATTCAATTAAACATCGCGTTAAATTATTCTAAAGTTGCCAAATATCTTTCGGCATCCAAAGCAGCCATACATCCTGTTCCCGCAGCAGTAATTGCTTGACGATATACGTGATCGGCAGCATCCCCGGCAACAAAAACTCCCGCAACATTCGTTTTTGATGTTCCTGGAATGTTAACGATATAACCTGTTTCATCGAGCGTTAGATAGTTTGCAAAAATATCAGTATTGGGTTTGTGACCAATGGCAGCAAAGAACCCTGTAGCAGGAATATCAAAAATATCACCCGTAGTTTTATTTTTTGCTTTTACACCAGTTACCACTTGACCATCTCCCAAAATTTCGACAGTATCATGGTTCATTAAAATAGAAATATTTTCGGTTTTGCGAACACGTTCTTCCATAATTTTTGAAGCTCTAAATTTATCACTTCTCACCAACATAGTCACTTTCGAACACAATTTTGACAAATAATGAGCTTCTTCGCAAGCAGAATCACCTGCTCCAACAATAACTACTTCTTGATTTCTATAGAAAAAGCCATCACAAACTGCACAAGCCGAAACACCACCACCCATTTTTAGATAATGTTGCTCGGATTCTAAACCTAAATATTTAGCAGAAGCTCCTGTTGAAATAATTACGGTTTGACAATGTAATTCGATTGTATCGTTGATCCAAACTTTATGAATACCATCACTAAAATCAACTTTTGTGGCCCAACCATCACGAATATCAGCACCAAAACGTTGTGCTTGTGCTTGCAATTGAATCATCATTTCAGGACCAGTTACTCCATCAACATAACCTGGAAAATTTTCCACTTCGTTAGTTGTAGTCAATTGTCCTCCGGGTTGCATTCCTTGGTACAAAACTGGATTCATATTGGCTCTTGCAGCATAAATAGCTGCTGTATAACCCGCTGGGCCAGAACCTATAATAAGGCATTTAATTTTTTCGATAGTATCAGACATAATTAGGATTGATTTTTTTAACGACACAAAAATAAGTTATAAAAGCTAGATTATGGAAATAGAATAATCATTTTTTGCTATTCAACAATAAAAAAATCCCTTCTGAAAGTCAGAAAGGATTTAAGTGGTCGGGGTGGCAGGATTCGAACCTGCGGCCTCCTGCTCCCAAAGCAGGCGCGATAACCGAGCTACGCTACACCCCGAAAGCGGTGGCAAATATATAACTATTTTTGGCTTCTGCAAAACAATTTCCAAAATAAGAAATAAATTTTATTTGGGTTAAAAGCGTATGTAATTATAAAGCTAAAACTTTTGAAATACAAACGTTTTTTTGAGTGATTCTAATCAAAATGATATAAGATTATACAACTTACAGACTTAACTATACTCTCTAAAATACATTAAAAATAAACGAATATGATCTGCCTCAAATTATAGGATGCTAATTGATAAAAATAAATAGAAAATTTCATGTTTGATATCTGTATGAAAAGATCATTCAATAATTTAATCATCTCTCAAATTAAAATAATGTTTTTCTTATGTAACAAATACAAACAAGCATTTCATCGATAAAATTTGTTTTTTTATCGAAAAATAATTGATTTATCACTAAATTTATATGTGTTTTTAAATGAGTCTATCTAACTGTAATCATAGACTTTAAAAAAAACAGAACGAAAATAATTCATTCCTTTTTGCATTAAAGGTCATGAAAAAAAGTTTAAATAACATAATAATTTATTTTATACAAAACACCTACTTATTGTTCCTGTTACTATTTCCTATTGCTCCAATTAATGCGCAAACTTTGACATCTCCTCAAGTAAATTTTTCGCAAAGAACTTCGGCTAGCTCACCTTCACAAACTATTTATAATATCAAGGGAGATTTCACCATGTTAGGCAACACAAACCTCACCCTTCAAAATTATACAACCACTACAGACAATCAAAGTAACATTATGAAATATGTAGATATTGATGGTGATGCTAACACTTTAAATTCATCAATGGCAACACTTGAACTTTCTAATTCTGGAGAAAATAGCGCTGAACAAAATTGCTCTACTGTCATTTTTGCTGGGCTTTATTGGACAGGAAAATCAGATGATGCTAACGAGACATTTACCATTAACAATACAAATGCTTACCATAACTCTCAAATAAATAATACCAGTTATATTATGACAGTAACTAGAGGAGGTAGTTCAAATAATTACTATCCTATTTATACTTTCACTGCTAATGGAAACTCTTATGTTTTTAGTTTCACCAATGCTGCTGTTTCTGGTACTTCTACAGTAACACTGAAGTTAAATGGAGTTGATCAACCTTCAATTGACGTCACTTACGCCTCAGGAAAAGCAACATTTACTACACCTTTCACGTCAAATCCAGCATTCGGAACCTCATTTACAATTAATAGTTTAACCCGAAACACGAATAAAACTAGAACTGAAGCTCAATATCAAGTTGATAGTTATGCTACCTATGCTACTTCAAAAAATTTAGACAAAAAAGTAATTTCTATAAAAGGGCCTGGAGCAAGCACATATACCGCAATAACAGCAAAACCTAATGGGGCAATTTCTGATATCCGTTTTCCTGGAGCACTTAATAGTGGAATTTTTATTGGTTACCAAGAAATAACCGATTATGTAAAAACCTATGGCCCTGGAGCATACACTGTTGCCGATATTGCTTTAACCGAAGGAACAAATTCTAATCCTGGTTTATCTGGTGGTTGGATAATGGTCGTTATTTATCAAAATCCAATAATGAAAAGCCGTGCTGTGACTCTCTTTGATGGATATGCTTATGTTAACGGACAACTTGCAGGCGGTGGCGAATATGGAAATATTCCTATCTCAGGATTCACCACTGCAGGCTCTGGTGATGTAAATATGAAACTTGGGGTAATGGCAGCTGAAGGTGATATTGGATTAACAGGAGATTATCTTGCAGTGCAAAAACTAACCGCCGATCCTAACAAAGCCTATAATAGTACTAATTATTTGACATTAAACCATTCAGGAAATTTGACTACTAATTTCTTCAATTCTTCTTTATTCCCTCTTCCAACAGGTGCTAATAGTAATCCCAACTTGCAAAATAATACAGGTATTGATTGCAGTATGTTTACCGTACCTAACGCCTCGAATTTAGTCATAGGCAACAATCAAACAGCTACTACTTTTAGATTTGGATCAACTTCTGACGTATTTACCATATTTGGATTTGCGATGTCAGTAGATGCTTATATTCCTGAACCAAACGGATTAATAAGCGTAAATTCAATAAACAATGTTACAAATCCTACTGTATTAAACGCTTTGCCGGGCCAAACGATTAATTATTCCCTAAACCTTACAAATGAAGGAACCGAAGCCACTAATAACACTCTAATTACTATTCCTATTCCTCCAACTGCCATTTTTAATGTAGGTGGAATTATTTCATATCATACTTACAATGGTTTTTCAACTGGCAACGTTCCTTATTATGATTCAGGAACAAATAAAATAATTTGGAATTTAGGCACATTACCTATAACCGCTGGTCATCCTGAATATATTTATGCCGACTTAAGCTTTGATCTTAATGTTACCGATAATTGTAGTATTATTTTAAACGAAGGCTGTACTCCAGAAGTTACTCTAGAAACAGGAACAATAACAGGTTCTGGTGCTGTATCAGGTTCTTCCTTTACTAAATATTTTTTTCAAGGATATGACAATACTTCATGCCATTTGCCAATAGACGGATCTATTGTAGTAGCCATTGATTCCAGCACTTGTTTGTCAACAATGGCAGGGGACGATTTATCTCCTTTATGCGGTTTAGAATCTGTACAATTAGCAGCTACGGCTGGAACAACAGGAATCTGGTCAATTGTTAGTGGTCCTTCTGGTGGTGGAGAAATATTTTCTGATTCAACAAATCCTTTTTCGGAATTTTACAGTCCCAATACTGGCATTTATACACTCAGATGGACAATTCCTGCTAATGGAAGTTGTCCTGAAATTAGCGATGATGTTCAAATTAGCATTGGTCTCTGCAATTCATTGGATTTTGATGGGATTGATGATCATGTGAATTTTAATACTAATTTCAATTTAGACAGCGGCTCTTTTAGCATTGAAACTTGGATTAAACCAGGTGTTGCAAACGCAACTATTCAAACTATTTTTTCTAAACGAAATTCTATTGCTTTAAGCGATGGTTATGATTTAAGATTAGTCAATAATATAATTTCGTTTCATTGGAACAATGGAAATTCAATCACATCTGATTTTCCTATTTCTACAGAAAGATGGTATCATATTGTGGTTACATTTGACGGAACATCTTATAGACTTTATATAGATGGAATAAGTGTTCAAGACGCTGTTACAGGTACAAATCCAACTTCAAATGTTGGTGCCAAATGTATTTTAGGCGCAATGATTCAAAGCACTGCCTATCCTTATCTTCCAACAAATTATTTTAACGGTTGGATGCAAGAATTACGTATTTGGAATATAGCTTTGACTGAGGATCAAGCGCATCAAATGATGAACCAAAAAATTGAAAATAACTCTGACAATGTTTATGGCTCAATAGTTCCGTTAATTGTTCCGGGATTGACTTGGACAAATTTATCTGCTTATTATCAAATGGCACAACCTAGCGATATAGTTAATGGCTATTTAATTGACAAAACAAATAACGCAAACAATGGAAGGTTAATAGGAATTATTACAACACAACCCGAAACAGCTCCATTGCCATATACCTCTGATAAAAATCAAGATTGGTCACAAGATAATACTTGGACCAATTATCCAGTATGGGATGTTCCAAATAGTATTGGCATTGACAACTTGACTAGAATAGATTGGAATATTGTAGAAACCTCAAATAACATTACCTCAAATACTAATAAAACTGTTTTAGGATTATTAGTAATCGACAATACGCTTAGCGCAATAAATGACACTAAAATCGAAGTTTCTCACTATCTCAAATTAGACGGAAAACTAGATTTAGTTGGAAAATCACAATTGGTTCAAACCGATGGAAGTATTTTAGATGCAAACAGTTCTGGATCATTAGAAAGAGACCAACAAGGGCAAACTAATTTGTATAATTACAATTATTGGAGTTCACCAGTTAGCGCCATAAACACAGAAACAAATAACAAAGACTACTCTATAAATGAAGTCATGAAGGACGGAACCTATGCAATTCCAAAAGATATTGCATGGATAGGTGGATATGACGGATTGCCTTCAAACCCTATTAGTATAGCGAGATATTGGCTTTGTAAATTTGATAATTACGCAAATGAATACTACAATTGGGCTAAAATAGCCGAAACTGATTTAGTACAAGTTGGACTAGGTTATACAATGAAAGGAAGTGGTGCCGAGGGAACTATACAAAACTATACTTTTGTTGGAAAACCAAATAACGGAACCATAACCAAAACCGTTGGAGACGATCAACTACTGTTAACCGGAAATCCATATCCATCCGCAATAGATGCAACTGAGTTTATTACTGATAATTTAGCCTCAAATACAATTGATGGTACTTTATATTTTTGGGAACATTATCCTTCAAACGACACCCATATTTTACGTGAATATCAAGGCGGTTATGCCGAAAGAAATTTGACTGGTGGTTTGCCCCCTGTTGCACCATCGCTCATCAGCGGATTAGGCTCCAGCACTAGAGTTCCTGGACAATTCATTCCTGTGGGACAAGGTTTTTTTGTGAATGGCAAACCAGGTGCTGGCGGTACTTTAATCTACAAAAATAGTCAAAGAGGTTTCCACAAAGAAGACGAGATTGGAATTTCCAACCCTATGTTTAAAACTAAAGCAAATACTAAAACAGCCCATAATGCCAACGACCCAATTGCGATTGATACTTTGGCTAAAATTCGAATCGGATTCAATTTTAACAACTACCACCGCCAAGTTTTGTTAGGATTTATGAACGAAAAAGCAACAAGTGGTATCGACTATGGGTACGATGCCATTACTATTGATGACTACCCAAACGATATGTACTTTTTGAATGGTGAAAATCAATTAGTCATTCAAGGTGACGGCTTTTTTGATCCAAATGCTAGCTTTCCTATTGGCGTTAAAACCACTGTGCTTGTTGCACAACACAACAAATATATCAAAAAAAACTTGCAAAAAAGCAAATAAAATAGTATTTTTAGCTATGCAAGGAAGAAAAGAACTCACGCCAAAAATGCTCTATCAAGTTTAT
>NZ_PQVG01000010.1 GCF_002920895.1 Flavobacterium alvei | reverse complement strand
AGTTTCTGCAGCGTTTGCTTTAGTTGCGATATCTGAAGCCAATGCGTCTGTTGTTGTTTTTACATCTGCAGCGTTTGCTTTAGTTGCGATATCTGAAGCTAATCCATCGGTGGTTGCTTTTACGTCCGAAGCGTTTGCTTTAGTTGCTAATTCTTGTTTTGTAGCATAAACACTTAAGTCTTGATCTCCTGTATTTGTTCCACTCAAATTAGGAGCAGAAATGACTCCAGTAAACACTTGACCAGCAATATTTGCCTTTAGAGCAATATCACTTGTGTTTTCCATAATAGCAGCCAATTGTTTATCCGAAACATAATTTTTATCTGTACTTGGAATTATGTCAGCGGTTGTAGCTAGTTTTCCTTCTGTTATTCTTCCTTTTGAATCAACAACAACTTTAGAATAAGTTCCTGCAACGACACCAGTATTTGAAAGTGTAGTTACTAAATCAGCACCAGAAGTAGTTATATCTCCAGTTAATCCATTTGGTGCATTTAATACTCCTCCTGAAACGGTAACTATACCTGATCCTAAAGGTGCTGGTCCAACCGCACCAGTCAATCCTACATCTCCTTTTTCGCCTTTTTCACCTTGAATTCCTTGATCTCCTTTTACACCTTGAGCACCATCTTTTCCGTCAGCTCCATTTGTTCCAGCTACACCTTGAATACCTTGAATACCTTGGTCTCCTTTTTCGCCTTTTTCACCTTGAATTCCTTGATCTCCTTTCACACCCTGAGCGCCATCTTTTCCGTCAACTCCATTTGTTCCAGCTACACCTTGAATACCTTGGTCTCCTTGGATTCCTTTTTCTCCTTGAATTCCTTGCGCTCCAGTATCACCTTTTGCTCCAACTGCTCCATCTTTTCCATTTGTTCCAGCAACACCTTGAATTCCTTGTGCTCCAGTATCTCCTTTTGCTCCTTGGATTCCTTGATCTCCTTTTACACCTTGAGCACCATCTTTTCCGTCAGCTCCATTTGTTCCAGCTAAACCTTGAATACCTTGAATACCTTGAATACCTTGGTCTCCTTTTTCGCCTTTTTCACCTTGAATTCCTTGATCTCCTTTCACACCCTGAGCACCATCTTTTCCGTCAGCTCCATTTGTTCCAGCTACACCTTGAATACCTTGGTCTCCTTTATCGCCTTTTTCACCTTGAATTCCTTGCACTCCAGTATCACCTTTTGCTCCAACTGCTCCATCTTTTCCATTTGTTCCAGCTACACCTTGAATTCCTTGTGCTCCAGTATCTCCTTTTGCTCCTTGGATTCCTTGAGGGCCAGGCAAACCTGGCACATTAGCGTTTTCTGCATATAATGCATAAGGAACACTATTCAATTGTGTGGTTCCCATATCAATATAAGCAACACCTCCAGTTGAATCCATTTCCACCTGAATAAATTTTGATCCAACACCCCAATTCACTCCAGACAAAGTTCCTGTAATAATTGTACCAGAACCAATGTTTACATCAAATAAACCAAGACTAGTAGTCGTTATACTATGTGTTTCACTAAAAACAACAGGACCAGTAGAGGCTCCAGTGTGAATAGTAAAACGTAAACTGATTTTTTGCGATGCAACTACACTACCATCTGCACCATATGCCACACCCTGATAAGGAATAGCTTGAGGAGTTTGAGCATAAACATTGTCAATTGTACCTATATAACAAAAAATACATAGTAACATCAAGAATATTCTTTGCAATGATTTTTCTTTTTTTGTAAAATTATTTATCATAAATTTAAATTTAAAATAATATTATTTTTGAAATGGGTTATATGTTGTGCTTAAAAAATTACTTCTATGTTTATCTTTATCTAAGACTTTTTTTTCTTATGGCGGCCAAAAGTATATTAAAAAACTTTCTCAAATAAAAAAATAACAAATACTCGTTTAAAAGTTAAAACTGTCTTTTAATGGGTAAATTATTGTTATTTTATTTAAATATTTTCCTATATTTTTACTTTTTATTAACTTATTATTAAAAAATGTTTCTTTTTTCATAAAATAACTTTATGATTTTATTATATATTTCAAAAGTAGGAATAAATATATGCAATACATTATATAGTCCGATAAAGTGCAAAAAAAATACGATTAAGTGAAAATAAAACCGTTAAAGTGTTTTTTTATAGTCTTAAACCTATAAAATAAAAATCATCAACAAAAAGTGGACTGATTAAAGAAAAAGCGATTGATAATTATTATTTAAAAAAAAAATTATTAACAACAATAAATTTTAGACATACTAACTTAGTTGTCACAGAAAGTTAAAAACAATCTTAATTTTGCCCTATGAAAAAAGTCCATAAAATTTATAGCAAATCTTTTAAAGAGAAAGCAGTCCAAATGAGTTATGCATAGAGCCAACATATCAGAGTTCGCCAGAGAGTTAGGAATAACAACACCACAGTTGTATAAATAGCGCAAAGAGTTTGAAGAATTTGGAAAAAAAGCTTTCATGCAAAAGGAAAATTAAAACTAACTCCAAGTTGGAGTTCAAGCGATGGAATGAGTACGGATAAAACTACGCTTTGAGCTTGGAATATGGCGGTTATAAATCGAAAAATCGAGTAAAATTTGATTTTCCACTCTAACAGAGGTGTTCAGTGTGTGAGCAAAAAAATGTAAATATTCTTGATTCCTATAAAAAAATTACCCGTATTATGAGTCGAAAAAGAAATTGTTGGGACAATGCAGTAGTGGAAAGCATTTTTAAATCCTTGAAAACTGAATTGATTTACGGAAACAAATTGATTTCTAAAGAACAAATGAAACTAGAAATCTTTGAATACATTGAAATTTTGCACAATAGAAAAAGGAGGTATTTTGCTTTGAATCATGCAACTATTGAAGAATTTAACAATCAAATTAATTACAAAAAAGTAGCTTAACTTAATGGGCAGTTTTTATTTGCATATCCAGTTTGCGAGCTAAAAAGAAAAAGGGACTTAACTAAAAAATCAGTTAAGTCCCTTATGGTGGGCGATGAGGGGTTCGAACCCCCGACCCCCTCGGTGTAAACGAGGTGCTCTGAACCAGCTGAGCTAATCGCCCTAATTGTGGGTGCAAATATACACTTAGATATTGGATTCGCAAACAAAATTTAAAAAAATATAATTTTAATTTGAAATGAAATAAAACATATTTTTATCATTACTTCAGGATAGTATTATATTTGTAAAAAAACAATTAAATTTAAATGGCACATTTCAAAGAAAATGATTTACCAAAATCAAAAATAACAGCAACATCTCTAAACAAAGCAACAGTTATTTTTAAATATGCAGGAAGTCATCGTTGGAAATTTTATGTAGGTCTAGTTTTTCTACTTTTAACCGGCGCAACTGCTTTAGCTTTCCCCAAATTAATGGGAATTCTAATTGATAGTGTAAAAACCAAAAGTTACGATCAAGCTAATAATATTGCTATATTACTTATCGTAATATTGTTTTTGCAATCTATATGTTCCTTTTTTAGACTTTCTTTATTTGTTAATTTTACGGAACATACTTTAGCGAATCTTCGATTATCATTGTACAGTAACTTAGTAAAACTGCCAATGTCATTCTTTTCACAAAAACGTGTTGGAGAACTAAATAGTAGAATAAGTGCCGATATTACTCAAATTCAAGATACATTAACATCTACAATTGCCGAATTTTTAAGACAATTTATTTTAATTATTGGCGGCATCATTTTGTTAGCCACCGAAAGTATAAAGCTTACTTTATTGATGCTTTCAGTAGTTCCACTTGTGGCGGTAGCTGCGGTTATATTTGGAAGATTCATTCGAAAATACTCCAAAAAAGTACAAGATCAAGTTGCAGAAAGTCAAGTTATTGTTGAAGAAACGATGCAAGGTATTAGTATTGTAAAAGCTTTCGCCAATGAATGGTATGAAATTGCCCGATACGATGGGAAAATTAAAGAAGTAGTAAAACTAGCTATTAAAGGAGGAAAATACAGAGGGTATTTTGCGTCCTTTATCATCTTTTGTCTTTTTGGGGCTATCGTTGCTGTGGTTTGGTTTGGCGTGAGATTGAGTATTAGTGGCGAAATGAGCGTGGGACAATTAATCTCTTTTGTACTATATTCTACATTTGTTGGGGCATCTTTTGGAGGAATTGCTGAACTTTATGCTCAAATTCAAAAAGCAATTGGAGCTACCGAACGTGTTTTCGAGTTATTAGACGAAACTCCTGAGAAAATTAATGCTACACAAAATTCGCATTCCATTCAGAAAATTCAAGGCAATGTCACTTTCAATAATGTTGGATTCACCTACCCTTCTCGAAAAGAAATGAAAGTATTAAAAGGAGTAAATTTCACAGCTGATTTTGGTCAAAAGATTGCTGTTGTTGGTCCAAGTGGTGCTGGAAAATCTACTATAGCTTCTTTATTATTGCGCTTTTACGACATTGACAGTGGAGAAATATTGGTAGATGGAAAAAATATCTACGATTATGATTTAGAAAATCTTCGTGGCAATATGAGCATTGTTCCTCAAGACGTTATTTTATTTGGCGGAACTATTAAAGAAAACATTGCTTACGGAAATCCTGATGCAACAAATGATGAAATTATTTTGGCTGCAAAACAGGCCAATGCTTTGGTTTTCATAGAAAGTTTCCCTGAAAAATTTGAAACTTTGGTTGGAGAAAGAGGCGTTAAACTTTCTGGAGGACAACGCCAACGTATTGCTATTGCAAGAGCATTATTAAAAAATCCAAGTATTTTGATTCTGGACGAAGCTACTTCTTCATTAGATAGCGAAAGCGAAAAACTGGTTCAGGAAGCTTTAGAAATCTTGATGGAAGGAAGAACGAGCATCATTATTGCACACCGCCTTTCGACCATTCGAAGTGCAGACCAAATTTTGGTTTTAGATAAAGGAGTAATTGCTGAGCAAGGAACTCATCAAGAATTGATTGCTTTAGAAAATGGTATTTATAAAAATTTGAGCCATTTGCAATTTAGTCATTCTTAATTTATAGACGCTGATGAAACTGATTCGCAAAAGCGAAAACGCAAATAAAAACTGATTAGCATTTTATTTCTGCAACTAAAATCAGTTTTTATCCGCGTCTTTACGAAGTAAATCCGTGTTATCCGTGTTCCAATAACGACTACTTCCCTTTTCTCCTATTTCTCTCCGCTTTTATCATTGCTAATTCACGGCTGGTTTGTCCCGCTACCGAAGTATTTTCTTCGGCACGGCGAATTAAGTAAGGCATCACATCTTTTACAGGACCAAAAGGCAAATATTTAGCAACATTATAACCACTATCGGCCAAATTATAACTGATATTGTCGCTCATACCATACAATTGACCAAACCAAATTCTATTGTCTGTCGATTGTATTCCTTTTTTTTCCATTAAATCCATCAAATAATAAGTACTTTCTTCGTTGTGTGTTCCTTCAAAAATAGACATCATATCAATATGATCTAACATATATTTTACTGATGCATTATAATTTTCATCAGTAGCTTCTTTGGAAGCGCAAATTGGAGTTGGATAATTTTTTTCAATGGCACGTTCATTTTCTTTTTCCATATAAGCACCACGAACGAGTTTCATTCCAATGAAAAAACCTTCTGTTTTAGCTTTTTCGTGCACTTTTTTCAAATAATCCAATCGATCCCAACGATACATTTGAAGCGTATTGAAAACAATTGGCTTCTCTTTGTTGTACTTCTGCATCATTTCTTCAACCAAATTATCGACCGAATCTTGCATCCAACTTTCTTCAGCATCAATCAATAAGGCCACATCACTATCATAAGAGGCTTTGCACACTTTTTCGAAACGTGCCACTACTCTATCCCACTCATCAGATTCTGCTGGTGTTAATTTTTTTCCTAAACTAACTTCTTCATACAAATTGATACGCCCAAAACCTGATGGTTTGAACACAGCAAACGGAATTGATTTTTTTTCTTTTGCAAAATCTATCAATTTTAAAGTTTTTTCTAAAACCGCATCAAACTGTTCTTCTTCCTCCTTGCCTTCTACAGAATAATCTAAAACTGATGAAACTCCTTTAGTAAATAATTTGTCCACAACTTTCAAGCTGTCGTCCTCGTTTACTCCTCCACAAAAATGGTCAAAAACAGTGGCACGAATCAATCCTTCTACAGGCAAACTTGCTTTGAGAGCAAAATTTGTTACAGCAGTTCCAATTCGAACAAGTGGTTCATTTGCAATCAATTTGAATAGAAAATAGGCTCTTTCAAGTTCCGTATCGCTTTTCAAAGAGAATGCAATTTGTGTATTATCGAATAAATTTTTCATTTTTTGTTATATTTTTGCACAAATATAAAGAGAGTTTTCAAAATTATTAAGCAAAAAATCCCTTATTTTGCGGTTTAAATTAATTAATAAATATGCAATCTATCCAAGCCAACAATTATCCAATATATTTCAATGAATCAGGATATGAAGCTCTAAATTTGTTCCTCAACGAAAGCAAATATTCCAACTTATTTATTATTGTTGATAGCAATACTAATGAGTATTGTTTGTCAAAATTCCTTCCCTATTTAGCAACTGAATTGACCATTGAAATTGTTGAATTTGAAGCCGGTGAACCCAATAAAAATATTGAAACTTGTGTTCAATTATGGAATGTTTTGACCGAACTAGGTGCTGATAGAAAAAGTCTTGTTCTAAATCTTGGTGGCGGAGTTGTTACTGATTTAGGCGGTTTTGTAGCTTCTACTTTCAAACGTGGAGTAGATTTTATTCATATTCCAACTACTCTACTTTCAATGGTTGATGCTTCGGTTGGAGGAAAAACAGGTGTCGATTTAGGCAATTTAAAAAACCAAATTGGGGTTATCAATGTGCCAAAAATGGTTCTTATTGATACTCAATATTTAGAAACACTTTCTAAAGAAGAAATGCGTTCTGGACTTGCCGAAATGCTCAAACACGGATTGATTTATGACAAAGGCTATTGGGAAAAATTCTTGGATTTAAAATCTGTAGATTTTGCCGATTTTGATGAATTGATTTATCGTTCGGTTGAAATTAAAAACGAAATTGTAATGCAAGATCCAACCGAAAAAAATATTCGCAAGGCATTGAATTTTGGTCACACACTGGGTCACGCCATCGAAAGTTATTTTCTTGAAAATGAAAACAAGAAAAGTCTATTGCACGGCGAAGCTATTGCTATAGGAATGATTTTAGAAAGTTTTATTTCGTTAGAAAAAGACTTGATAAACTCACAAGAATACAACCAAATCAAAACTGCAATAAAAGGCATTTATGATGATGTTGTTTTTGAAGAGAATGATATCGAACCCATAATGGAATTGCTCATTCACGACAAAAAAAATGAGTACGGAAACATTCAGTTTGCGTTAATTGAAGGCATTGGAAAAATTAAAATCAATCAATCTGTTGAAAATGAATTAATTTTAAAGGCTTTCCAAGATTATAAATCTTAACATTTTTTATAAAAAAGGATTGTAATTGGTATATATTATTTTCTACATTTGCAACAATGAAAAAAAGTCAAAATACAAGGAATTATAGCGCTCTAAAAAACGAAAAAAGAAGTTCTTTTTTAAGAATATTAAGGCGTTTTTTTGCTGTTAAGGATTCTTTTAGTTTTGATATTTTTCCCTATTTGAAAGCCGAAAACGAAAAACTTCAAATCGTTTTTGAAAATATTAGAGTTTGAATTTTAGCTTAATTAATTATTTCAATTAAATTAATCTAAAATATTAAAAATCAAATGAATACAAAATATTTCGATTTAATAAATCAAACTTACTATTTTCCACAAGAAGAATTTACATTAAATAAAGACAACCTAGAATTTCATAATATAGATTTGATGAAATTGGTAGAGCAATATGGTACGCCATTAAAATTTACCTATTTGCCTCAAATTTCCAACAACATTAACAAAGCCAAAAGTTGGTTTCGTAAATCGATGGAAAAAAACAATTATGAAGGCAAATATTACTACTGTTATTGCACAAAAAGTTCTCATTTTGAATACATAATGAATGAAGCTTTCAAAAATAATATTCATATCGAAACCTCTTCGGCTTTTGATATTAATATTGTCGAAAGTTTATTAGAATCTGGGAAAATAAATAAAAGTACTTACGTAATATGTAACGGTTTCAAAAGAGATCAATACATCGAAAACATTGCACGATTAATCAATAATGGACATAAAAACACGATTCCAATTATTGATAATTATGAAGAATTGGATATTTTACAAGAAAATATCAAGAAAAAATTCAAAATCGGAATTCGAATTGCAGCTGAAGAGGAACCTAAATTTGAGTTTTATACTTCACGTCTTGGAATTGGTTATAAAAACATCGTTCAGTTCTATAAAAAACAGATTCAGGATAATAAGAAACTGGAACTTAAAATGTTGCACTTTTTTATAAACACCGGAATCAACGACAACGCCTATTATTGGAACGAATTAGTAAAATGTATCAAAGTGTATGTAGCTTTGAAAAAAGAATGCCCTACACTTGATGGTTTGAACATTGGTGGCGGATTTCCAATCAAAAATTCATTGGCATTTGAATATGATTACCAATACATGATTGACGAAATTATCAATCAAATTAAGATTGCTTGTGACGAAGCTGAAGTAGATGTTCCGAATATTTTTACTGAATTTGGTTCTTTTACCGTTGGTGAAAGTGGTGGTGCGATTTATCAAATTTTGTATCAAAAACAACAAAATGACAGAGAAAAATGGAATATGATTGATTCCTCTTTCATCACTACTTTACCAGATACTTGGGCCATAAACAGACGTTTTATTATGTTATCCATCAACCGCTGGAATGATACTTACGAAAGAGTTTTACTAGGCGGAATGACTTGTGATAGTGATGATTATTACAATTCTGAGCAAAATATGAATGCCATTTATTTGCCAAAATACAACAAAGAAAAACCACTATATATCGGTTTTTTCAATACAGGAGCCTATCAAGAAACTATAGGCGGTTATGGAGGTTTGCACCACTGTTTGATTCCGCAACCCAAACATATTTTGATTGATCGTGACGAAAACGGAATCTTAGCCACCGAAGTTTTCTCACAACAACAAACCGCCGATGAAGTATTAGAAATATTAGGCTACAACAAAAAATAATTTTTAAAATTTTTCATTGAGTTATCAAAAAAAAATATTTTCTTTGAACACTCAGGAATCCGCTTTTAAACAATAAAAACAAAATGAGTAAAGGACCAATAAGTCAGTTTATCGAAAAGCATTATTTGCATTTCAATTCTGCATCTTTAGTCGATGCCGCCAAAGCCTACGAGCAACAATTAGCTAACGGAGCAAAAATGATGGTGAGTATGGCTGGAGCGATGAGTACCGCCGAAATAGGCAAAATTTTTGCTGAAATCATTCGCAAAGATAAAGTGCAAATCATTTCTTGTACAGGAGCAAATCTTGAGGAAGACATCATGAATTTAGTAGCACATTCGCACTACGAAAGAGTACCACATTATCGTGATTTAACTCCTGAAGACGAATGGGCATTACTAGAAAGAGGTTTAAATCGTGTGACCGATACTTGTATTCCAGAGCACGAAGCTTTCCGTCGTTTGCAAAAACACATCTATAAAATTTGGAAAGATGCCGACGATAAAGGGGAACGCTATTTCCCTCATGAATTTATGTACAAAATGCTACTTTCGGGAGTTTTGGAAGAATATTACGAAATTGACCTAAAAGACAGCTGGATGTATGCTGCAGCGGAGAAAAATTTACCTATTATTGTACCAGGTTGGGAAGATAGCACGATGGGAAACATTTTTGCTTCCTATGTTATCAAAGGCGATTTGAAAGCATCTACAATGAAATCAGGTATTGAATATATGACTTTCTTAGCTGATTGGTATCCAAAAAATAGCGCTAACGGTATTGGATTTTTCCAAATTGGTGGTGGAATTGCGGGAGACTTTCCAATTTGTGTTGTACCAATGCTGTATCAAGATATGGAAATGCATGACATTCCGTTTTGGAGTTATTTCTGCCAAATTTCAGATTCTACAACCAGCTATGGTTCGTATTCGGGAGCTGTGCCAAATGAAAAAATCACTTGGGGAAAATTAGACATTAAAACCCCTAAGTTTATAATCGAGTCGGATGCAACCATTGTTGCTCCATTAATTTTTGCCTATTTGTTGGATTTATAATATAATTTATGAAAAGAGTAATTGTTGATTACGCAAAACTTACCCACGAAATTTTAAATCTATTAGTAGATAAATTTCCGGATGGCTATGATGATTCAAATATTATCCGTTTTAGAAATGCCCAAAATGAATTGATCGAAGCTGTTGAAGTTCGTACCGAGGACACTATTTATTTAGTGAAAATCAGTACCAAATTGGCCGATAGAATCGAAAATTATGATGAAGATGATGAAATCGAAGCAGAAATTGAACCAATCGCAGACGGCATCATAGACGATGACGATGCTGTCAGTGATGACGATGATGACACAGATGAATACAAAGACCCAGTAGATAAAGGCGATGACGATGACGACGATGATGACGATGAAGAAGCCGATTCTTCTGAAGATGACGACGAGGATGACGAAGAATAATTAATTCTTCAAAATAATACTATTTAAAAGGAACTCCTAATCGAGTTCCTTTTTTTGTTAAAGGTCACTTTGCTTTATACAAAAGTAAGCGACAAAAGTATTCGAAAAATAATTAGCCCTTTGGATAATTTGTAATACTATTTTTCTTATTTTTGAGAGGATTTAATTAAAATCCCAAACCGACAACACAAAAAAACGCAATGTATTTTTTGTGTTTTTAAAATTAAACAATTATAAATCAAACGATTAAATATAGTTTAACTTTTTGAGTTACGTATATTTAAGAGTTGGCAGCAATTGTATGACAACACACCGTAAAATAAGGAACAGACGACAAAATGAAGTATAAAAAAATACGAGAAGAAGAACTAAAAAACAAAGTTGGTGAAGACTGGTTTAAGTCGTTTGACACAACCGAAATTTTAGGAAATATTGACTTTACCGTTTTTCCAAAGCAAGACAATCTTTTTGGGAGAACTCCTTTATTGTGGGCAGAAGCAAAAACTGGAAATTTTGACATCCCTTCAATGTTTGTGCAACTCATTCTGACAATTGGAAAAGCCAGAACTTTTGACAAAACTTTGCCACCAGCTTTTTTAGGTGCATTTGACTTCAAAAAAATTGCTTTTTTAGATTATGTTAATGTTCAAGATATTTTTTATCTCAACGACTTTAACTGGAACGTTACACCAAGCAACCACGAAACAAAAGAATTTCAGTTAATTAAAGAACGTGTTGAAAATATATTAAAAACGAAAACCTATATTTTTGATTACGAAAATGACGAAAAAGAACTTCAAACATTTATAAAAAACAATGTGGCAAAAGCCACAACCAAAAGTAAAATCAAAATTGACAAAAACAATTTCATTCCAATTTATTTGCGTTGGTTAGAAGTTATAAGACCAAATATTGATGTAAACTGGGAACAACTTAATAAAGCAAATATCTTTGACAGTGATTTTTATCTTGCCGACCTTTTTGTAGACGACAAAGATACTCAAAACATTGAAGATGATTCAACAATCAGAGATAATCTGTTTGTAGTTTATCAAAATCAAGGTTACAAAATAGCAAAAGAAAACGTTGGGCAAATAATGGATTTCACTATAAGCATTAGAAACAAAAACCTTTATTTGCAATTTTGGAAACTCTACAAAAGACCACCAATAAAAGAATTCCAAGAATACATTATTGAACGCAAAGATTTACTTGTACCGCAAGATATTAGAGAACGAAAAGGTGCATTTTTTACACCTCGTATTTGGGTAGAACTTTCACAAAAATATTTAACTGAATATTTGGGTGAAAACTGGCAAGACGAATATTTTATTTGGGATTGTGCCGCAGGAACTGGAAACCTTTTAACAGGACTTACCAATAAATATAACATTTACGCAAGTACGTTAGACCAATCTGATGTTAACGTAATGCACGAGCGAATTGACCACGGAGCAAACTTATTACATAACCACGTTTTTCAATTTGACTTTTTAAATGATGATTTCACTAAACTACCTCAAAGTTTACAAGACATTATTAATGATAAAGAAAAACGAAAAAAATTAGTAATATATATTAATCCGCCATATGCAGAAGCTGACAACAGACAAGGTGATGGAAGAAAAGGAGTTGCAGAATCTGAAATTCACAGGAAGTATTCTAATTTAATGGGGTATACAAAACGTGAGATGTATATTCAATTTTTTACTCGAATACATTGTGAAATACCAGATGTAGTGCTTGCAAATTTTTCAACTTTGAAAAATTTGCAAGCACCTAAATTTTCTGAATTTCGTGCTTATTTTCAAGCAAAACTTGAAAAATTATTTTTAACCCCAGCAGATACATTTGATAATGTAAAAGGACAATTTCCTATTGGTTTTTTTATATGGAATACAAGCAAAAAAGAAAAGTTTAATTATTTTGAAGCTGATATTTATGATAAAAACACAAATTTTATTGGAACAAAAAACATTTGGTCTTTTGATAATTCTAAATTAATTAATGATTGGATAAAGCCATATCGGAATACTAAATCAAAATCAATAGCTACAATTATTGGCGTAGGCAGTGATTTTCAAAATCAAAGATTAGTTCGATTTGGCGAACCTTTTATGAAAGTACCGGCTTCCAATCATAACTGGCAAACTTCTAAAGACAATTTAGTAGAAACTTCTATCTATTATACAGTTAGAAGAATAATCGAATCAAATTGGCTAAACGACCGAGACCAGTTTTTATTTCCAAAAGATGCTTGGCAAAACGATTTAGAATTTCAAAACGATTGTATAGCTCATACTCTATTTAGTAATAATATTTCAAGCATTTTTGGAACTAACCATTGGATTCCATTTACAGAACAAGAAGTAAATGCACAAAGTCGTTTTGAAAGTCATTTTATGACTGATTTTATTAATGGTAAAATAAAAATAGAAAGTGAAAATAATCTATTTGGTACAGCAGAAAATCAAACTTTAAAAAAAGAATTTTCAGAAGAAGCAACCGCTGTATTTGATGCTGGAAGAGAACTTTGGAAATATTATCACAAACAACCTAATGTAAACGTAAATGCAAGTTTATATGACATTAGAGAGTATTTTCAAGGCAGAAACGAACAAGGCAGAATGAACTCAAAAAGTAATGACGAAAAATATATGGAGTTAATTGGAGAATTGAGAAATAAACTCAACTTTTTAGCTGACAAAATAAAACCAAAAATATATGAATACGAATTTTTAAAAGAATAAACAACTGGTGCTAACAGCCGTAGCTGTTGCGCAACTCTTTTAAAAAGTAAAATCTAAAATTAAGTATAAAAAACAACCTCGTTTAAGCACTCCCGAAACTTCGGGATAAGCGAGGTTTATTTTTGTCCCCTAATTTGAGTTTGTAAAAATTAGAAGTCTAAAATTGTTCTTTTTAGTAACTTTAAAAGATACAACAATAAAACTCGTGTTGAATCTTCAAGAAGAAGAATAATTTATTCAGTTTATACCCAAAAAAAGGAACTCCATTGAGTTCCTTTTTTTATTTCCTATATTTTGACTACAAATACCGTTCTTGAAAAACTTTTTGATGGTGTTTTTGATGACCTATCATCAAAAATCCTAAAGCTCTAACCGAAACTGGATGATTTGATGCAATTCCTATTCTAGTCAATTGTTCATAAGAAAAACTTTTGAACATCAATAAATTCGAATGTCTCACAGCCGAAAATTCAGTCAACAATTCTTGAATACTTCTACCGTTGGCATTGGTGTTTTCAACATAATCATTTTCCTCAAATCCGGGTAATGGTGTTTGGTCGTTTCTAGAAATTCGCAAAGCACGATACGCAAAAATTCTTTCGGCATCTATAATATGCTGGATGATATCTTTGATGGTCCACTTGCCTTCGGCATACCGATAATCAAATTTATCCATTGGAATTTCACGAACAAAACGAATAAAATCATGCAAACTGATTTCTAATTCTTCCAGCAATTCAACATTTTCAAGCGCATTGATGTAAGTTGCATTGAAAGTCGAATATTCATTTACGGGCAATTGATTGGAATTCATATTGTCGATTTTTATAAATTAAGCTGAATTTCTACTGGCATTAGTATTTCCAAAAAGAGAACGAGTTACAATTTTTTCATAAGTTTGAATCAACTCTAAATCTGGTTTTTCGGCTTTGTTTAATTCATTAATTCTCAACAAAGCATACTGTTGTATTGTCAACAATGGCAATACTATACGCTCTCTTATATCAATAGAAGCTTTTCCGTCAGGATAGTTTTCCATTAGTTCTTTATGACCCGCAATTTTCAATAATAACCTTTTGGTTTCCAAAAATTCATCGTAGATAATTTGCCAAAATTCACCAAACTCAGGATCGTTTTTCATATAAGCTGTCAAAGGGAAAAATGATTTTGCCAAAGACATCATACTGTTTTCCAACAAGGTTTTAAAGAACAATGAGCCATTATATAAATCCTGAACCTTATTCCAACTATTGGTTTCTTCAAAATGTTTTAAGGCAGAGCCCACTCCAAAAAACCCTGGAACGTTTTGCTTCAACTGACTCCAAGAACCTACAAAAGGAATCGCTCTTAAATCGGCAAAATCTAAATGTTCTGATTTGCTTCTTTTAGACGGACGACTTCCAATATTGGTTTTAGCATAATATTTCAAAGTACTCATTTTCTCCAAATAAGGAATGAACTTGGGATGATTCTTGAAACTTAAATACTTTTGATACCCCAATTCAGCCAATTGATCCAGTATTTGTTTTTCTTCAACCGACAAAAGATTTTTATCTTTAGTAAATACCTGATTTGTCGCACCAGCACTTAATAAATTCTCTAAATTATAACGGCAAGAGTCTAAAATTCCAAAATTAGAACTGATTGTTTGTCCTTGAACAGTAATTTGAATTTCTTTATTCTCGATTTTTGGACCTAAAGAAGCATAAAATTTATGTGTTTTTCCGCCTCCACGAGCTGGTGGGCCACCACGTCCATCAAAGAAAATAACTTTAATACCATATTTTCGTGACATTTCAGTCAACTCTTCTTTGGCTTTATAAATACTCCAATTCGCCATCAAATATCCACCATCTTTAGTTCCGTCAGAAAAACCAAGCATGATGGTTTGTTTTTTATTTCTATTAACTAAATGGGCTGCATAAGCTGGATTTGTATATAATTTTTCCATGATATTATGAGCATTTTGCAAATCATCTACAGATTCGAAAAGCGGAATAATATCAACAGAAAGATCCTCCCAATTGTTTAATTTGAAAAGAGCAAAAGTTTCCATCACATTCAATGCACTTTCGTTATTACTTATGATATAACGATTAGCACCCGATTCGCCATTGTTTTCTTGAATTTGTTTTATGGCTTGAATCGACTCAAGTGTCAATCTTGTAATTTCATTATCGAATACATTCGAATCTAGATTACCACTAATATTTGACAATATCTCAAACTTTTCATCTTCGCTTAAATCAAAATAATTTGTTGGAAAAACAGTAGAGTTTGAGTTTAAATAATGCTGTACAACATCTTTAAAAACAGCATCATGTATTTTACTATTTTGACGAATATCAAGAGTAGCAAAATGGAATCCAAACAAATTCACTTTGATAAGAAGACCTTCTAATTCATCTAAATATAAAGATTGATTTCGCTCTATAAGTATGGTTCTAATCTTATTTAATTGAGATTTAAATTCTTCTAAAGTGATGTAAATTTCTCCTTTAGAATAAAACACTGAGCGATATAATTTGTGCTCCAATTCGGCCACTAAAACATCCACTTCAAAGAAAGTAAGCTTTCTTTTCAAGTTTCTCATTTCACGATAGTAACACTTTAATATAGAAGTTCTTAATCTATCGGCAACTTTAAGAGTGATTTCAGTGGTAACAAATGGGTTTCCATCACGATCTCCTCCTGGCCAAAATCCAAGTTTTATCAATTGATTATTTATGGAACTTCCGTGCAAAATATTTTTTTGTAGATAATGAACGATCTCTCCTGCGGTTTCGTAAAACACATTTTCAAGATACCATATCAAACTTACAGCTTCATCAAAAGGATTTGGTTTTTCGTTTTGTATAAAAGGAGTTTTTCCTAATTGAGCCAAAAGCTGTTTGATTTCAAGCAAGTTGTTTTTGCGAATTGCATCAGTCAAATCATTAATAATACCTAAAACCGATCCAGGATAAAACTGAGTTGGATGAGCCGTTAAAACCGTTCTCACATTGAAGTTTTCGAGAAATGAAATTAGCTCCTCTCCTAACTCTTTTACCGCTGCCTTTTCCTTAATATCCCTTAACGAACCTCTACCGTCCATATTATTTACAACCGGAAAAGCAGCATCCTCAATAGCATCAAAAAGAACGATTTGACGTTCGATAAATTGAATAAATCGAAACATTATATCAATTTTCTCTGATTCTGTTGCTCCTTGCATATACTTATTTGCAAAAAAATCAACAATTTCTTTAGGTGTTTTTTGTTTTTTGAAACCGTTTTCGCAACCATCAGTAAATAAAGGAAGTAAAACCCCTGTATTGTCTATTGAGTCGAATGGCAATGTAATAAATACACTATTATAGATGTGATATTTTGATAAAACTTCTTCGTTAAATCTTTCAATTTTAGGGTGCGTATACATATTGAGTTGGTTTAGTTATTGTTGGTTTCGACAGTTTTTATATAAAAAGAAACCCCAAGAATTCACTTGAGGTTACGTTATATAACGGCAATCAAATGAATTATATATCTTTAAAAATAGTATGCATCAAACGTTTTTTATCGTTGATACTTTCTTCTAAAGAAATCATTGTTTCTGTTCTGTAAACTCCGTCGATATCATCGATCATAAAGATTACATCTTTTGCGTGCTTGGTGTCTTTTGCTCTAATTTTACAAAAGATATTGAATTTTCCAGTCGTTACAGATGCTACTGTAACAAATGGAATTTCATTTATACGCTGTAAAACAAATTTAGTTTGCGAAGTGTTATTAAGAAAAACTCCAACATAAGCGATAAAAGAATACCCTAGCTTATCATAATCTAATACTAATGATGAACCCATTATTATCTCAGCATCTTCCATTTTCTTAACTCTGACGTGAACTGTTCCAGCCGAAATCAATAATTTTTTGGCGATATCTGTAAATGGAATTCTTGTGTTGTCAATCAACATGTCCAAAATTTGATGGTCTACTTCATCTAAACGAAACTTACTCATAATTCAATAATTTAATATTTATAGCTACAATTACAAACTTTGAACTAACACTCCGTTTACAAACTTTTTATCATTTAAATAAAAGTTAGCTTTTTGATTTAATTTTGGTGAATTCTCATTTTCATCTTGATAAATTGCGCCTTTCGCATCATATTCAAAATGTCCATAATAATTCTCTAATTCGCTTATATGAACAACATAAGCATTAAAACAAATCTGACCGTCAATCAATTCTTCTTTGTATTGTGCAGCAAAATTCGTGATTATTTCAATACCATCATAATTTATTTTGATGTTTTTATATAAAAAATCATAAAAAACTACTTTATTTTGAGGAATACTCAAATAATTATCAAATCTACTATCAACTATATCGTTTTCGCTTAAGATTTCAAAACTCGAAACCAAAGCCATAAAAACATATTTTCGAGTTTCTTCTCTCCAATAATCATTCTGAAAATGCCCAGCTTCAAACAAAACCGTTGGAACTCCCAAAAATTGAAAAGTGTCTCCGATACAATTAATATTAAATCCATCATCAAAACGCCCTACTTGACCCGGAATATAATTTTGCAATACATCATTTATTCCCGCAATTAAATTAATAGCTTTTAATCGCGTTTCATTTACCTCTCTTTCATCATTATATGCTGGAGCCAAAAAAGACAAAGTTGCCGGTTTACCAGTACTTGCAACCCCAAAAATAGTGCGCTGATCGTGAAGATTAAAACAAAAATCAGGTTTAAAACACTCAAAAGCTTCTCTCAAAACCCTACTTTCGGGCTGTGTAAGATCTTGCGAATCTCTATTCAAATCTACTTCGTTGGCATTGGCACGAGTATATAATTTCGCTCCATCTGGATTTAGCATCGGAATGGCATAAAAAGTAAATGCCTTGAGTAAGGTTTTTGCTAATTCTGAATCTCCGCTTAACAGATTTAAAAAATCAAACAATGCTTTTGTCGTCGTACTTTCATTTCCGTGCATTTGCGACCAAAGCAAAATTTTAATTTTTCCTGTGCCAATTTGAAACTTATAAATAGGAATATCTAAAACCGATTTTCCAATAATTTCTAATTGATTATTGGTGTTTAATTTTTCTAATATTGGGTAAATTTTATCTAAAGTAATATAACGCCCCTCGATTGATTGTTCTTTATATTGACCGAATAATTGTTCTAAATCCATAGGTTATTTTTTGTTTTACAAAAGTAAACATCTTTACATTTACAAAAGTAAACATCAAATTTTAAACTAAATTTATAATTGTAAACAGAAATACTCTTTCAAATAGAATCCCTTTTAGCAAAGCAATTGACAATTGTATTCAATTATAATAATATACATCAAAATATTTTAAATCAGTATTTTAAATACATTTAATTTAAGTTAAAATTTCAATTATAACAGTGGTTTTAAATAATTTACATCTGTAATATTGGCTGTTCTATTCTTTTTGATTACATTTGTAACACAGTTATTATAAAACATATTTTACAATGGTAAACACCGATGATTTTATAAAAAGAATCGAAATTATATTAGATTATTATGGCTTAAATGCTTCTTCATTTGCCGATAAAATAGGTGTGCAACGTTCGAGCTTGTCGCATTTGCTTTCGGGAAGAAACAAACCGAGTTTGGATTTTATACTTAAAATTTTGGATGTTTTTCCAGAAGTTGATTTGTATTGGATGCTCAACGGAAAAGGTAGTTTTCCAAAATCGGAATTAGCGATTGAATCGAATGCTACTTCGCCTACTCCTATTTTGAATACCCAAACCGCAGCTTCGGAAATTGAGAAACAACCCGATTTGTTTTCGGAAAAATTGGTGCTTGAAAAAAATGAAAAGGTAGAAAATCAATTCCCTCGTTTTTCAAATTCAAAAATACCTTCAATTCCAAAAACAGAAACTGAAATTGATCGAATTGTAATTTTCTATACCAACGGAACTTTTAAAACCTATTCAGCCGAATAAATTAGTATTCTTGTGAAAATCCATTCTCTGGAATTTTTCCAACAACGCCATTGAAATGCTGAAGTAAAATAGGTAAATCCTTTTCATAATTTGAAGTAGGAAAGAACGGTTGCCCCATTTTTACAGATTTTTGGCCAAAATCAAAAGCAACAGGAATTATGGGAACATTTGCTTTTAAGGCAATATAATAAAATCCGGTTCTTAGTTCTTTCACTTTTTTTCGGGTTCCTTCAGGAGAAATGGCTAATCGGAATTCGTCACGGGTTTCAAAAATTTTGGCGATCGATTCTACTTTGTTTAAATTCCCTACTCTATCAATGGGCGCTCCCCCCATCCAACGGAAATAAAATCCAAACGGAAAACGAAATAATTCTTTTTTACCAATAAAATTCATTTGAATTCCAATGATTCCTCTTGTCAATAATCCGAGGTAAAAATCGTGCCAACTCGTGTGAGGAATAACCATCAGAACACACTTTTTGATACTTTCATCTAGTGTGCCTTCTATTTTCCAGCCCATCCATTGGAAGAAAATTAACTTGTAGAAACTTTTTTTCATTTAGACCCCATTTTTCGTAAAATTAATATTTATCCTGTATTTTTGATAAAAATAAATTCAAATGCTCAAAAAACTGTTTAGTTTCTTACTTCCGGTCACCATTTTCAAACAAAATTCAACACTTAGTAAAACTCTAGAAGTAACTTGGACTGACGGAAAATTAGTTTTAGATAGTGAGAATACTAATTATTCGTATGGCAATTTACAGCGAATTTTAAGAAAAGGATTGAGAATCATTGGTTTTGAAAAAATCAAATCAATGCAAAAAATCTTAGTGCTTGGTGTTGCTGGTGGCAGCGTTATCCGAACTTTAGTTGACGAAATTAAATTTGAAGGTCAAATTACTGGTGTTGAAATTGACAAAAATATAATTGATATTGCCAATAAATATTTTCAACTGAATGAGATTCCAAATTTGGAAATTATTTTTGATGACGCTTCCAAATTTGTTTTGAAAACGACAGAAACCTTCGACTTGATTATTATAGATGTTTTTCAAGACACAAAAATGCCCGATTTTTTGTTTGAATTCTTTTTCATCAACAAAATTTGCTTTTTGTTAAATCCCAAAGGTCATATTCTGTTTAATACCATGTTACTGAACAAACAGCAAAGAGAACTCAATCTGGACTATGTGAAAAATTTTGATCCTAAAAAATATACCGTTACCTTATATAACAAAATGGAGAAAACGAATGAATTGATATTAATCGAAAGCAAATAATATTTGTAATTTGTACTAAAAATTAAGCAATTTTTTCGTAAATTAGAGTCCAATTCGAATATCAAAAAGATGAAATCGATTCTAAAAAAATTGTTCTTAGGGAATTTAGCCAAAATGCCAAAACCCGAATTCAATCCTGTTCAGAAACGCTTAATGAACATAAAAGCCATTTGGAACAATAATCATCAGGACGATAATGGAATAGAAAAATTTGTACGGTTGTTCCTTTCTTCTTCGCAATTGCTTTTTCCTGGAGTTTATATCAAATATTTGGCCTATTTAAGAGGCTATGAATACCGAGATTTAGCCTTAGATTTCTATGTTTTACTCAAAGTCAGCTTTCCATTATTCATCTTAATGAATCATTGGCAAAGTTATCACTTTGTGATTTGGATAATGATTTATGTCTTATTAGAAACTATTTTATACATTCCCACGCTTATTTTTGCTTCGGATATGTTTTCGAAACCGCGTTCTTATAAAAGATCGATGCTTTTGCTTTTTCTCAATTATATCGAAATTATATTTTCGTTTGGAGTTTTGTATTCTTGCGGTAATTATTTGAACAAGCCGCTCGATCATTGGTTTGACCCAATTTATTTCAGCACCATTAATTCGGCTTCTATCGGCTATGGCGATTTTTATCCTGTTACACCAATCGGAAAATTTTTAACCACCGCTCAAGCCTTTTTATTCTTATTATTTGTAGTTCTGTTTTTGAATTTTTTCACTGCAAAAATAAAAGTAAAAGGCTATTTTGATATTGAAAACGAAAGCTAATTTAAATCAATTTCCTAGCTTTTTCTAAATCTTCTTTGGTGTCAATTCCAATTCCAATATGTGTTGTCTCCACCATTTTGATACTTTTGCCAAATTCCAGATAGCGCAATTGCTCCAGTTTTTCGGATGCTTCCAACGATTTCATCGGCAGATTGTAGAAATCCATCAAGGCCTGTTTTCTAAAAGCATAAATCCCAATGTGTTTCATATAGCGAACGCCCACATTCGCTTCTCGCGGATACGGAATCACCGAACGTGAAAAATACAACGCAAAACCATTTTGGTTTACGACCACTTTAACATTGTTGGGATTATTGATTTCCTGTTCTTCTTTGATTTCACACATTAAAGAAGCCAAATCTACTTTCTTTTCGGTGTCATTTTTATAGACTTCAATCAGTTTTTCCAGAGCGGCTGTGTCGATAAAAGGTTCGTCGCCTTGCACATTGACCACAATATCAACCTCCATATTTTCGACGGCTTCGGCAATTCGGTCACTTCCTGATTCGTGTTCTTTGATACTCATAATGGCTTTTCCACCATTAGAAGCAATTTCTTTAAATATCAAATCGGAATCGGTCACCACGAAAACGTCATCAAAAAGATTGGACTTTTTGGCGGCTTCATAGGTTCTTAAAATCACGGTTTTACCTCCCAAATCTTCCATCAATTTGGCGTGAAAACGGGTTGAGGCGTAACGTGCGGGAATGACTGCTATTATTTTCATTTTGTTTATTCCTAAATTTAAATTATTTGGCTTTCAAATATACCATTTTTTCTAGCAAATCTTCACCGAAGTCATACTCAACGAACCCGCCACTAATTTGTCATTGAACAAACTCAATTCTTCGGTTTTGTCTTTCAATCCTAAAGTATAAATCAAAGGCAAATAATGATCTGGAGTTGGAATCGCAATTTGCAACGCCTTATTTTGTTTTTCGTAATCAATAAGCGGTTGAAAATTGCCGTCCAATAAATAATTGTTTACCGTTTCTCTGGCTTCAATCGCCCAATCGTAACCGTAATTGTCTTTGTTAAAATTAGGAAAATCAACCAATCTCAAGTTATGCACGATATTGCCGCTACCAATAATCAGGATTCCTTTTTGGCGTAAATCACTCAGTTTTTTGGCCAATTCAAAATGATATTGAGGAGATTTTGTATAATCAATACTCAACTGGATTACGGGAACATTGGCCTCGGGATACAAATGTTTAATGACACTCCAAGCGCCGTGATCCAAACCCCAATGTTTGTCTAATTCTACTTCAAGAGGTTTAAATAATGCTGCGGTTTCAGCTGCTAATTCCGGACTTCCTTTCGCAGGATATTGCACCGCAAACAATTCCTGAGGAAATCCTCCAAAATCGTGAATCGTTCGGGGCATTTCCATTGCAGTAACTTTAGTGCCTTTGGTAAACCAATGCGCCGAAATACACAAAATGGCGTTGGGTTGTGGCAAAGTTTTGGCTAGGTTTCGAAAGCCAGTCACAAACTGATTTTCTTCGATGGCGTTCATAGGACTTCCGTGTCCCAGGAACAAAACAGGCATTTTTTCGGTGTTAGAAAAACTGCTTGAAATTTGATGTAAATCGTTTAAAGTATTCATATAATCTAATCGCGATAAATATTGTTTAAATGTAAAAAATCTTTTCCGTTCAGGTAGTCATTAAATGAAAAAACGGACCAATAAAATTGCCCGTTTTTCTATTCTTGATTCTATAGTTCTTATTTTGTGTACGTTTGCTTCAAGAAATCTTTCAAGGAAATCGGTTTTCTACCCAATAATTTTTCTAAATCCGATGAATCGGCATAAAATTCGCCTTGTTCAATTGCGGCTCCAAAACCTACAAACATTCCAACATATTCTCCTGGAACACCTGCTTTTGTCAATACATCCGAATAAATATCAGGACTTGGACTAGTGTAACTTACTGTGCTATTGGTTATTTCACTCAAAATATCCGCACTGGTTTTCAATGAATAATTTTCGATGTTATTCATTGCATATTCTCTACTTTCAGCATTTTCATCAATTAAGACATTAGCAACAGCCTCAGCCAAATCATTTCTAGAAACATAAGCTGCAGCAGTATCTCCAGCTGGAAAAAAGATTCCTGTTGCTAAAACTTGTTCGCCAAAAAACATTGGTAACACCTCTAAATATAAGTTATTTCTAAAAATACTATACGTCATTCCGCTCGCTTTAATGGCGTTGTCGGTATCAATATGCGATTTTGCCAAAAAAGCAATCGGCGAGGTTTCCGACTCATTTTTTCGTTCAAAACTGGTGTATAAAATGTGTTTTACACCGGCTTCTTTGGCCGCTTTTACGGCATTCAATTGTTGTTTGCTACGCTTTTCAAAATCAGTAGCCGAAACCAACAATAACTTATCCACTCCTTTGAATGCTGCTAGCAAAGAATCATAATTATCATAATCTCCTTTAACAATTGTGATGCCTTTTGCTTTTAAATCTTCGGCTTTGGCCTCATCTCTTACCAAAGCTGAAATATTTTTTGCTGCGATTCCTTTTTTTAATAAAAAATCGATGGTTGTTTTTCCAAAATTACCTGTTGCGCCAGTTACTAAAATTTTTGCACTCATTTTTTTTAATTTTTATTGTTAATACTAATGCAAAGATAATTACATTTGCTACCTAAAATATAGCGATATATTAAAGTATAGTAGTATCCTTTTGTATAGCAACAACAAAATCAAGGAAATAATGGAAAATAAAATCAGTTTCAAAGAAGCCAAAGCCTGTCCTATTCAATTTGTATTGGCTGTTAACGATACTTTAAACGTAATTAATGGCAAATGGAAATTACCTATTATAGGTTCTTTATTGTTCGAAAAAAGACGTTTTACCGAAATTCAACGCAATATTCCAAAAATCACACCTCGAATGTTGTCCAAAGAATTGAAAGATTTAGAAATGAACGGAATGGTCAAAAGAACCGTTTATGACACAACACCCATCACGGTAGAATATGAATTGACTGAATCTGCAAAATCATTGGGCGATGTTTTGGATAAAATGTTAGAATGGGGTTTGCAACATCGAGAAACGGTGCTTTCAGAAAGTTAATCCACAAAACTCTCGTCCTTAAATCCTATCAAATAGAGCTTATTTTTTGCTCTCGTCATAGCCGTATAAAGCCAGCGAATGTAATCCCTGTTAATCCCATCCGGCAAATACGGCTGTTCGACAAAAACCGTATTCCACTGCCCTCCTTGCGATTTGTGGCAAGTTATGGCATACGAAAACTTGACTTGCAAGCCATTGAAATATTCATTGGCTTTCACTTTTTGGAATTGTTTGTACTTGGTTTCGCCTTCGTAATCTTTCAGGACTTCTTGGTATAATCGGTTGGATTCTTCGTAAGTCAAGGACGGTGATTCGCTTTTTATGGTGTCCAATAACAAAACCGTTTCGAATGGTTTTTGGTTGGGATAATCGACCATTCGAATTTTGACATTGGCAAACTTAAAACTGTATAATTCCTTGATATTGAATATTTCCAGCACTTCGATGATGTCGCCATTGGCAATAAAACCAGCTTCATCGGAGTCTTTGAGCCAGAAATAATTGTTTTTCACAACCATCAAAAAATCCCCTGTGGACAATTCACTTTCCTTGTCTAAAATCTTGGTTCGAATTTGCTCATTATATTGGTTGGCTCTTTTATTCGACCGAACGATGAAAGCCGTGTCCTCGATGCTGTAATTGCTGTAAGCCGAATTAATCGCATCCTGAATGTCGTAACCATCGGTCAAACGGACGATATCCTTAAATTTTTGAAGATCAAATTTGAATTCATCTATAAAAGAATCCTTCAACAATTCCCGAAGTTCCGTGGCGTTGTGCAAAATCCCGGAGTTTTCTTCCTGACGCATTACTTCGTCCAATTCGATATGTTCGATTTCTTTGCCGTAATTCATTCCCAAAGTTCGAATATCCAAAGCGGGACTAATATCCAAATTCACGGGTGGTAACTGGGCGGTGTCTCCCAACAAAATCATTTTGCAATTGGTTCCCGAATACACATACGAAATCAAATCGTCGAGCAAAGAACCGTTTTCATACAATTTAGAATCGGAATTGGTATCCGAAATCATTGAAGCTTCATCAACGATAAAAATGGTGTTTTTGTGTTTGTTGGGTTGCAAAACAAAAGAAACTCCTCCACCCGATGACTTCTTTGGAAAATAAATTTTCTTGTGAATCGTAAAAGCTGGTTTATCGGAATAATTAGCAATTACTTTGGCCGCACGACCTGTTGGCGCCAGCAAAACATATTTTTTATTGATGTCAATCAAGTTGTTGACGATAGTCGAAATCACGGTTGTTTTACCCGTTCCGGCATACCCTTTCAAGACGAAAATGGTGTTGTTGTCGTTTTGGGTCAGGAAAATAGCGATTTTTTGGAAAAACACATCCTGTTTGTACGTAGGTGTAAAAGGAAATTTTTTCTGTAAAAGGCTGTAAAACAAGGAGGATTCCATTGGGTGTTATTTGACTGCAAAGTAAGGAAAAAGTTTAGGAGTTTAAAGATTAAAAGTTTTAAAAGTTTAAGCGATTCACGGTGAACTTCTAAACTCTTAAACCTTTAAACTTTTAAACTATCAAATAAAATTGTAAGTTTGCAACTATGTCTGTCAACACTACCATTACCGATAAAAAATACAAAAAACTCTCGCTTCAGGTTTCCTTGACGGGGCTTTCTTTTTGTGTTTTTGATACTTTAAACCACAAAATCCTTTCCGTGAAGGAAATCCATTTTGATACATTTCACAAAGCCACCAAAATCGAAGAATTGTTTGGTGACGCTTTCAGAGAAAACCCAGAATTAAAGGATTCTTATGACGAGATATTAGTGATTCACAACAACAATCTTTCAACATTTGTTCCAGAACCGCTTTTTGACGAGAATTTCTTGGGAAGTTATCTACAATACAATACGAAAGTTTTTGAAACTGATTTTTTTGCTTTCGACGAAATTCACAACTATCAAATGAACACCGTTTACATTCCGTATGTGAACATCAATAATTTTTTTATTGACCAATTTGGTTCTTTCAATTACAAGCATGCCAACAGTATTTTGGTCAATAAACTTTTGGATGCGTCCAAAAATAATGATGATAAAAAGATGATTGTCAATTTCAATCCGGGACATTTTGAGATTATTGTCGTTCAAAACCAAAAGTTATTGTTGTTCAATTCTTTCGATTATCAAACGCCAGAAGATTTTCTGTATTATTTGCTTTTCACGGCCGAACAATTGAATATGAATCCTGAGAATTTCAAATTGGAATTATTAGGAACTATTGCCGAAGATGACACTTTTTATCAATTGGCTTTCAAATACATCCGAAATGTATCTTTTTTTGATGTATCGAATTTGCAACAAAACAATCCCTTTTCAACTGCCCAAAATCAGAAACATTTTATTTTATTTCAATCGTGAGAATCATTTCAGGTAAATACAAAGGAAGACGCATTTTTCCGCCCAAAGGACTTCCTGTTCGCCCTACAACCGATATGAGCAAAGAAGCATTATTCAATGTTTTGAACAATCATTTCAGTTTTGAAGGCTTGAAAATACTGGATTTATTTGCAGGAACTGGAAATATCAGTTTCGAATTTGCTTCTCGAGGATGCACACCAATAACTTCTGTAGATGCTGATTTTGGTTGTGTAAAATTCATCAAACAAATCGCTTCGGAATACGATTTTAACATAGCCGCAACCAAAAGCGATGTGTTTCAATTTTTGGAACGAAACAAAGCCACTTACGATATTATTTTTGCCGATCCTCCGTATGGATTGGATCAAAAGACTTTTGAAAAAGTAGTCTTGACCGTTTTCGAAAAAAAAGCACTTCAAGAAGACGGAATGATGATTATTGAACATTCTAAATACACCAAACTCGATCATTTACCCCATTTTTCTTTCCAGAAAAGTTATGGAGGTTCTTTTTTTAGTTTCTTTGAATTTGAAAAATCGGATGAAGAAAGTGATGAAGATTCTGAAGAGGAATAGTTTTAGTTTATTCTAAAAATTAAAAGGCTTGAATTCATATGAATTCAAGCCTTTTTAGTTATTCGTAATTTCTAAATTGCATTGAAACGATTATTGTTTTATAATTTTTACAGTTTTAGATTCAGACTCTCTTTCCACTTTCAAAATATAAACCCCATTTGTATGAGAACTCAAGTCTATTGTAACTGACTCATTGTTTCCAGTAGTTAGTTTATTTGACCAAAGTTTTTTTCCTAATAAAGTATATAAAGATAGATTCGTTTCTTGACTAGAACCTCCAATTTGTATTTTAGCAATTCCAGATGTTGGATTAGGACTTACTGTGATAGTATTCAATACCAAATTAGTATTGCTTAATCCTAAAGTAGCCACATCAAGCTCATTTGATTTAGCACTTAATCCTCCCATTTCGTTTGCTGCTCTAACTGAAAACTTTCCAGATGTTTGAGCTGAAGCATCATAACTATTTGTTGTTGTGAAAGAAACAAATACATCGTCTTTAAAAATTGCCCATCCCAATACGTAATTATTATTAGCCCAATTAAGTATTTTTCCAGTATTAGATAGAACTGGAATTGAAGCTTGTTCAGTAGCTAAAGTAGGTTGCCAAGTATCAGTACCACTCAATACATTTTCGATTGTATAATTGTTGGCTTGGGCTTGGGTAAGTACTGGATTCAAAGTCACCGAACCTCCAGAACCATTAGAATAGGTAGTTCTTCTTCCGGATAAATCTATGGCATTTCCTGAACCTGTTAAACTGTTGTATTCAGCATAAACAGATGGCAATGCGCCCCATTCTGACCAACCTTCATTTGCTGGTAATTGTTTCATAACTGTATTAATAAAAACAACTTTTGGACTTCCTTGCCAAGGGCGACCTAGTTTATAACTTCCGTTGTTTTGAGCAAAACCATCAATAGTACAATCTCTAAACACGTATCCCCAGTTAGATCCTGTGGCTGCTGCTGTTACATGATTTCCAGCACGATCTTCTAAATAAAGAGTACAAGCATTGAAAAACACATCACCTCCACCAAAAATAAAATCTACTGTTCCGTGAATTTCACTATTTTCAAGATAAATTCGGTTACTTGCAGTATAGAAAGTATCTTGATTACTTAATAATTTTACATTTTTATATATATTTCTATCTCCTTGATCTCTTAAAGCAACTGCTCTTCCTGTAAAGGCTCCTTTTCTATAATCCATTTTGTTTAAAATGGTAAGATCTTGCATGTAGATATTTTTTGAATTGGATTGAAAATTAATTGTTGGTGTAGTTCCAATCCCTTCATTTGCAGCAAGAGGTTCGTTGAATAAAGTTACTCCATCGGCACTTTGACCAATGAAGGATACATTTGGAAGATTGATAAATGTTTGTTGTGTAGCATCTCCAGTTGTGTTTCCTAAATCATAATTCCCATTTGGGAAAAAGATATAAAATCGTTCTCCACTAGCAGAAGCTGTTTGTGCTGCAGCCAATGCAGCCGCAAAATTACCATCAACACCAACTATAAAATTATATGCTTTTTTTGTTACTACAGGTTTATTTAATGTCGTGAAAGTAACAGAAATTGGAGTAGTTAAAGTATTGTCTGCCAAATCAGAAATTTTATTTCCAGCTAAAGTAAATGTATAAGTTGTGTTATAACTTAAGCCCGAATAATTAAAAGAAATGGATTTTCCGAATACTTCTGGAGTAAGGTTTTTACCATTTAGAGTGGCTGTTGTACCTGAAACTATTTTGATGCGTTCGTCAAAATTAAGTACAACTTTTCCTGTAGCCGAAGCACCAGTAGCATTATTAGCAGGAATCGAACTAACTACTACAGGAGCAATTCCATCATTGAAAACACTTTTGGTTCCAAAGACATAAATACCCGAAATAGTTGTTCCGTCATTTGTTGCTGCAGCTCCAACTATAGTTGAAGTATAATCAGGAATCCATCTAATGTAAACTTCACTCTTATTATTAGCATCAGCAGGCAATGTAAAAGTGTTTTCGTAATATTGTTTGGCATTTACCAAATCAAAAACACCTATTCCAGTAAAATTAATTCCATCTAACGAATACTCGCACAATTGTTTAGTATAAGCATTATAGTTAAAAAGCATAGCCGCTTTTACACTAATATTAGTATAATCTGTCGCGTTAATTTTTATTTGATAGTAGTATTGATTAGCTATTGGTTGCCAATTTACAGCGGCTCCTCGACCTTCATAACCGCCTTCTAGAACAGATTTACCCAACCATCCTGCTTGTGTTCCATCAGCTTTACGCAAAATTAATGCAGCAGGATCATTGATAGCATCTGACGAAAAATCGGCCACACGGCTATTGTTTCCCGTTTTATAGAAATCCCATCCCACAACATATTCAGAAGCATTATAATTCGCACTAATGGATTTATTGGAGTTCATTGCAACATTGAGAATAGAATTTGTTTCCCCAGTTCCCCAATTCGAGAAATTAAGGATTGGATTGTTATTTGCAGTTAAGCTCACATTCGTTCCTTCTTCATACATTCTTATTCCTCCAACCATTGTTCCTGCAGGAGAAACTCCTACCATATAATCTTTTGCTCCTCCGTTTACAGAAATTTCTAAAGAATAAGTGTTAATTGCTGTATAAACTGCTTTTAAATTTACGTTATTATTTAATGTAAATGTATAAGGATTACTTGTTGAAACTATTTGGTCTAAATCATTTGCCCAATGCGAAAATTGATAACCAAAATTTCTAGTCGCTGTAAGAGTAACTTCTGTACCGGAATCATGAGTTGTTCCTACAGGAAAACTAGTTATATTTCCACCATTTGCTGGTGAATTTGTTGTTGAAACCGTATAAGTTGTTATTGCTGCAATTGTTCCACTTAAATTTCCAATAATCTGTACGTTAGAAATTCCTACATCCTTTCCTCCTCCTAAAGAGTGAATATAAATTTCCAATGTACACAAACCATTCGAACTAGGAATTGACAACGCAGTCAGATCTTTTATATAATAATTAAAATCTCCACCTGAAGTTACTCCTGAACGAGCCGGTTTTACATTAGCTTGGATTAATGTTGAAGTACCATTACTAGATTTCCAATACAAATCCAATACTCCAGAACCTGTTCCAAATCGTTGACAATTAAATGCAATTGAAGTTGGTGTAAAATTTAATCCTGTAACAGGGGTCACATTAAAACTTAGAAGATTTCCAACTGCAACTCCAGTAGGAGTATTAGAGGTACCAGGATTTTTGATAGACGTATACATACTACCGGCTATTGTTGCTTCTGCTTTAGCACCATTATAAATATAATTGCTTCCAAGAGTTACGTAATCAGGCTTAAAATAGGTAGCTGTTGATGCTGACCCTGAATAAGTAGCTGTTTGTCCAGCAACACCTGTATTAAAAGGCCAAGTGATAGTTGCAGTTTCATTTACTGTCTGGGCAATCGATTGCACTATAGAGCATAGAAATAACAAAATAATAAGCTTGGGGGCTTGGTTAGAAAATAGTTTTCTTTTCATAATTAGTTTGTGTTTTTTAATAAGTTATAAAATCTATAAAATTTAATCTTGCAATTTGATAAACAAAACGCATAATTAAACGTTGCTAAAATAACAATAATAATAATAAAAGCAACTATTTTTTTGATTAATATATTATTACAGGAGCAAAATTATTTAATTAACAATAAAACCATTTAATGACAATATAAAATTCAAATTTAAAAAATCGAATGATGAAGAAATTGAAGAGGATTCTGAAATAATTAACTCACTACCTTATCCTTCCAGAATTTTCATCAATAACTTTTTCTTTATATTCTTCATTTTTTATTTTCCCAAATGAATATTTAATTGAGAAGGAAATTAAACGAGAATCGGTGTAATACACTCCTTTTGCAGTAACATTATTAATAGTAAAATTTTCATAATACTTAATTTGTCTAAAAATATCATTATAACTTAGCGTAAAATCAAAGTATTTGAAAAAAGTTTTTGAAACTGCCACATCTATTGTAAACAATCCATTTCTTTCAAAAATCCCTTCGTTTCTGTGTGTCAATCCCCAACCAGTTAATGCTAAATCTATTTTTTTTGGAAGTTTAAATATGTGATTTGAATAATAATATAAATACGGTTTAGGTGGATTTACTACTGACAATTTATCTTCTACTTTATTAATTATTCCACATATTGAATTTGTCGAAGTCCAAAATTTATATTTAAAAGGAACTGTAAATTCAAGATTAAATCCAGATTCTTTTTCAAAATTTGCTGTTTGAAATGTAAGTAGTTTTTGTGAATCATTATAAGAAGTTGCATAATAAACCGGATTCCTAATTTTGTTATAACTCAATTTAAGTAATTTTTCTTTTAACTGATAGGCTAAAGAAATTTCATCAATTATTGTAGGATCCAGATTAATGTTATTTGACCAAACAAAATATGGATTTATATAAGCAGAAACCTGACTTGTCGTAGAAAAATTCGGTCTTGAAATACTTTTAGCATAATTAAAACTAATAGTATTTATGCTATCAATTGGGATTTGAATTTCTAATTTAGGAAAAATAGTAATGTAGTTTTTGTCAATTAAAAGAGCGCTATCTGATGAATTTTCAGCTTTAACAATAGTGTTTTCAGCTCTCAATCCAAATGAATAATTCATCTTTTTATAATTTCCATACAAATTAGAATAAGTGGCAATATTCGTTTCTTCATAAGTGTAATTTGAAGCAATTGATGTTTTTGGACTTAGTGTTTCAATAGCAAAATCGGTAAATGAATTAGCTTGAAGATAAAGTGCTCCCAATTCTAATTTCATCTTATTTATAAACTCTTTTTCAAAATCAGCTCGTCCTGAAAATACATCAATTTTAATATTCTGGTTTCTATTTTGAGATAATTGAAAATTAGTATTGTTATAATTGTTAGCTATTATGCTTTCAATTTGCTGATTGAAATTTGAATATTGAAAACCAGTAAACAATTGTCCATCAATACTTTTTATTTTGTGAGTGTAATTCATAAAACCATTTGTGAAATTTCTATTTTCATTATTTGAATTTAAGGTATTAATAAAATCAACGTTTGATTGTTGCTCATTATAAGTATCGGTTACAATATCAAAAACATCTTTTTGGATTCTTCTATTAATGTTAATTGAGAAATAATCAGCTTCATTTATTTTATAAAAAAGTCCAGTTCCAAAAACAAACTGTGGACGTTTTGTAATTGCGGTAACTAAATAATTTGAAACAATATCATAATTTGGAATTGTAAAATCATTGCCATTACTTTCCCAAACTTTTATTTGATTGAAATTAAAATTGACTTTAAATTCCAACTTTTTCTTTTTAATACTAGAATTGATTCCAAAATAATTGTTGAACTTTTTTTGAAAGGAAGCTGTTTCAGAAATAATAACTTTAAAACTTTCTTTCTTACTTAATTTTCTGGTAATCAAAATCACAACCCTGCCATTAGCTTCATATTTTGATGATGGATTGTTGATAATTTCAATTGTTTTTATTTCATAGACAGACAAAGAATTCAAATCATTAATTTCCACTTTTTGATTATCTAAATACAATATTGGATTTCCTTTTCCAATAACTGTAATAGATTCTTTATTTGGACTTACCTGAATTCTCGGTAGTTTTGCCAATAAATCAACTGTATTAGAAACGGAATTATAAATAGAATTAGCCACATCAAGTTTTATATTTCCGTTTTTGTTAGTGAAAGCTTTGGTTTCATTTACAATTTTAACTTCATCTAAGTCTTTCGGTTTTTCTTGTGAAATCACTAATTGAGTGATTAGGATTGAAATAAAAATAAGTAGCTTTTGCATAACATTTAATTTAATGCAAATTTGATTGAATGTTTTTTTACGAAAGTTAATTGGAGGTTAATGCAAGGTTAAAATCGATATTTTGGAATAAATGCCTTATTTTTGGGCTATTGAATTTCTAAAATGAAACAAAAAATCAATCTTTTAATCGGTTTCTCATCAGTAGTTTTGATAGCACTTATTGCAATGCAATACTATTTGGTTAAAACATCTTACGATTATAAAGTAGCCCAATTTCATACTGAAATTAAGGAGAAAATTTCCAAAATAACCAACGATTTTACCGATATTGATTCGACTGTAATGAGTAGTAAAGACATTTATTACAATCGGTTATTGAAAAGTTATATTAAAGACACTAATTTCAAAAGTGAACTTAAAACTAAGTTGCTTGCCAATCCGTATCGTGATGTTTTAACTGAATTATTGCGAAGAAAAATCAACTTAGAATTTCCGAAAAACAAAATCGATTTTGCAGTTGTTACCAATAAGTTTATTGTATTTAATTCGCAACAAAAAGCAGACACCATTTTTTCTGAAAAACCTGCAATTGGCAACATATTGTACGGTAATTTAGCTTCGTTAGACAATGCTTTTTCTATTAGAAATTATGTTGGAACTTCAATTGGAGATTCCAATTACAAATTGTTGACCGAAGAAACCTTATTTGTTTCTGTAAAAAATTGGGAACAAATTATTTTGCAGCGAATGGCAACGATTCTGATTTTATCGGTTTTTTCTATTTTGATTTTGATTACACTATTTGTTATTGCTATTCGTGCCTTAATCAAACAGAAAAAAGTAAGTGATGTAAAAACCGATTTCATCAATAATATTACCCACGAATTAAAAACGCCTTTAACAACATTATCGGTTTCAACCAAAATATTAGAGCGTAAAGAAGTTCAAGAAAATCCTGAATTATTTCATTCAATTTTAGAAACCATTAACCGTCAAAATACTCGTTTGCAAAACCTTGTAGATCAAGTTATGAGCAATTCTTTGGGCATCGAAGAAATTGAGTTGCAAAAAGAAAAAGTGCAACCTAATTTATTGGTAAAAACCATTGTATCTGATTTTGAATTGGCTTATCCAAATGTAAAAATTCAAACAGAAATTGTATTTTCTGAAATTACTTTACTGTTGGATAAATTTCATTTAACCACTGCAATTAATAATGTTTTAGAAAACGCTGTAAAATATGGATGCCAAAACATTAGTATCAAAACATCTTTAGAAAATTCCACTTTTAGTATTGGGATTCAAGATGATGGTATTGGAATTGCGAAAAGCAAACAACCTTTACTTTTTGAAAAATTCTACAGAGTCGAACAAGGAAATGTACATAATACTAAAGGACTTGGTTTGGGATTATATTATGTTGACCAAATACTTAAAGCACACAAAGGAAACATTAAAGTTGTTAGTGATTTAGGAAAAGGTGCTTTGTTTACTATTAGTATTCCATCAGCTTAAAAATTATGAAAAGAATTCTTTTAGCAGAAGATGATTTTGATTTTGGAGCAATCCTAAAACAGTATTTAGAACTTCAAGGATTTGAAGTAAATTGGGCAAAAGATGGCGATGAAGCATTGTATTTGATTCAAAAAAACACCTTTGATATTTGTGTTTTAGATGTGATGATGCCTAAGTTAGATGGCTTTTCTTTAGCAGAAAAAATAATTGAACTTTATCCTGAAGTTCCGTTTGTGTTTCTAACAGCACGAAATCAAAATGAAGATAAAATTAAAGGATTAAAATTGGGTGCTGATGATTATATTGTAAAACCATTTGAAGCCGATGAATTGGTTTTAAGAATTACAAATATCATAAAACGAACCCAAAAAAGAAACCAAGTAGGAACACTTCCTAACGAAATTCAAATAGGATTTTATTCTTTCGACACCAATCGTTTTGAATTAAAACACAATCAAAAAAAACAGCAACTTACAGAAAAAGAAGCATTATTATTGGTTTTTCTTTTTCAGCACAAAAATCAATTATTAAAACGTGAATTAGTTTTAAAAGCAGTTTGGGGAAATGAAGACTATTTTTCTGGAAGAAGTATGGATGTTTTTATTAGCAAAATCCGAAAATACCTAATTGAAGACAAAACGATTGCTATTGAAAGCATTCGCAATGTTGGATTAGAATTTAAAATTTTAAAAAAAGCAGACCTATAAGCCGGATTCTGTCTCCAATAAATTAGAGCCTTATCATTTATCTAGGCACGAAATTGCTTGCGTGCTCCATCTTTCTACCCTTCGGCAACGGGCGAGAAACCCTTAAATGCCGATATACTTGAAATTTCACCGCATAGAGTTTACCTGGTTTCACTACAGCATTACCTGTACCTGCTTTCTGTTGCACTTGTCCTAATCCGATTGCTCGAACCGACGGGCGTTACCCGCTATGCTCCTCTGTGGTGTCCGGACTTTCCTCCCCGATAAAATCGCGGCGATAAGGCGGTCTGCGGTGCAAAAGTAAGGTTTTTAGAGTTTAGATTTCTACATTGTCATTGAAATAACAATTGATATTTTTTTTGGAATTTAGAATTTGCTTTTTGATTTTTCAAAACCTATATTTGCTATCCAATAAAAATCTATGGAACAATTTGTAGTATCGGCTCGTAAATATCGTCCGCAAACATTCAAGGATGTTGTGGGGCAAAAAGCCATTACCAGCACTTTATTGCACGCCATAGAGAGCAATCACCTTGCTTCTGCCCTATTGTTTACTGGACCTCGTGGGGTCGGAAAAACAACTTGCGCCAGAATTTTGGCTCGAAAAATAAACCAACCGGGTTATGACGACCCAAATGAAGATTTTGCCTTCAATGTATTCGAATTAGATGCTGCTTCCAACAATTCAGTAGATGATATTCGGAATTTGATTGACCAAGTTCGTATTCCGCCACAAACTGGACAATACAAGGTATATATTATTGACGAGGTGCATATGTTGTCTTCGGCCGCTTTTAATGCTTTCTTGAAAACATTGGAAGAACCACCGAAGCACGCTATTTTCATCTTGGCTACGACCGAAAAACACAAAATTATTCCGACGATACTTTCACGTTGTCAAATATTCGATTTCAAACGAATTACCGTAAAAGACGCCAAAGAACATCTTGCCGAAGTTGCTGAAAGTCAAGGCATAAATTTCGAAGACGATGCTTTGCACATCATTGCGCAAAAAGCCGATGGTGCGATGCGTGATGCTTTGTCTATTTTTGACCGAGTAGTTTCGTATTGTGGTAGCAATTTGACCCGTCAAGCTGTAACCGAAAACTTGAATGTTTTAGATTACGAAACATATGTTTCAATAACCAACTTAATTTTGGAAAACAAAATTCCAGAGTTATTGGTAGCTTTTAATGATATTTTATCAAAAGGATTTGATGCACATCATTTTGTAGCTGGATTAGCTTCCCATTTCAGGGATTTATTAGTTTCAAAAACTCCTTCTACTTTATCTTTATTAGAAGTTGGCGAACAAGCTCAAAAACTGTACGCTATTCAATGTCAAAAAGCATCTCAAGAATTTTTATTGAAAGGAATTGAGATTGCCAATGACTGTGATTTGAAATACAAAGTCAGTCAAAACCAACGATTACTTGTTGAACTTTGCTTGATGCAATTGGCCTCCATCACCTTTGATGGAGAAAAAAAAAAGTTGAACAATTTATAATTCCACCCACTTATTTCAGAAGAACGGATTACTCAATAGTCGAAACTAATAAATCGAAAGTCGAAAGTATTAAGGTTCAAAATAAAGAAATTACTTTAGAGACTAACCAAAACCTAGAACCTAAAACCCAAAACCCAGAACCCAATACCCAAAACCAATCCGAAGAGCCAAAAATTTCGGCTTTGTCACTTTCAAGCATTAGAGCTAAAAGAGAATTACTAGAAAGTACTAAAGGAATTGTAAAAGAAGATGTTTTGCTTCCGACAGAAGCATTCAACGAAACAGACATGTTGTTGTATTGGAACAAATATGCACAGCGATTGGGTGATAAAGGGCACAAAATTATGGAATCACTTTTAAAGATAAGTGATCCTAAATTAGAAGGAACTACTATTATTCACGAATTGCCCAATGACGGTTCTAAGCTCGATTTTGAATCTCAAATTCACGGTCTTTTGGGTTATTTGAGAGGACATTTGCACAATCACGATATTACGATTGAAATTGTTGTGAATGAAACAATAGAAAATAAATTTGCTTTCACTCCAATCGATAAATTTAACAGATTGAATGAAATAAACCCTAATTTAGAACTTTTGAAAAGAACTTTTGATTTGGATATTTAGAATTTGCAAGAATAATTTTTGCTTAATTTTTAACTCTTAACCAATGGTGTTTCTGATTTCAAATTATATAGATTGATAGTTATTCCTTATACCAATTAGATTACAAACTTTTGACTTTTTTTGTTAATTTTGGCATATGATTAAAATTGTAATAATCGGTTCAGGAAATGTTGCTCATCATTTGATTAAAGCTTTCACTCAAAGCAAAGAAATCAATGTGATTCAAGTATTTGCAAGAGAAAAAAAATCTATCAATCTCCTTCCCGATTTCACTACAATTATTACTAATTATAATGAATTGGTTGAAGCTGATTTATACATAATAGCTGTTTCAGATGATGCAATTGCTTCTGTATCCTCTCAATTACCATTCAAAAATAGACTTATTGTTCATACTTCTGGAACTGTTTCGATAGATTCTTTAGATTCGAAGAACAGGAAAGGAATTTTTTATCCACTCCAAACTTTTTCTAAAGACAAAGAAGTTGATTTCAGTCAAATTCCTATTTGTTTAGAAAGCGAAAATGAAATCGATTTTGAATTATTAAAAAAAGTAGCTGAAAACATTTCGAATAACGTATTTGAAATTAATTCCGAGCAGCGAAAAGCACTTCATGTTTCGGCTGTTTTCGTCAATAATTTTGCAAATCATTTGTATCAAATTGGCAATGAAATTTGCATTGAAAATAATGTTCCTTTTGAAATATTAAAACCATTGATTTTAGAAACCGCCAACAAAATTATGACGCTTTCTCCAAAAGAAGCTCAAACTGGGCCAGCAAAACGCAATGATAATCAAACGATTCAAGCTCATTTGGAGTTTTTGACTAACGAAAATCAAGCAAAAATTTATAAAATACTAACTCAATCTATACAAAATAATGGCAAAAAGTTATAAAGAAATAATGAACGATATTACCACCTTCATTTTTGATATTGATGGTGTTCTTACTGATGGATCCGTTTTTGTGACCAATGAAGGTGAAATTTTACGAACAATGAATATCCGAGACGGTTATGCTTTGAAAGCAGCTGTAGAAAGTGGTTATAATGTTTGCGTTATTTCGGGCGGAAGTAATGAAGGTGTTCGTGTACGATTGAGAAATCTAGGTATAACTGAGATTCATCTTGGAACGCCAAACAAAGTAGAAACCTATAAAGAATATATTGAACTCTACGATATCAAATCGGAACATGTGATGTATATGGGCGATGATATTCCTGATTATCATGTGATGCAACTCGTTGGATTACCTACTTGTCCGCAAGACGCTAGTCCCGAAATCAAAGGTATTTCTAAATATATTTCGCATAAAAACGGAGGAAAAGGTGCCGCTCGTGAAGTCATTGAACAAGTGATGAAAGTACAAGAAAAATGGACAACTCACTTTGATGGAAAACTAGATTAATTTTAGTAATCAGTAACCGTATTTCTCATCAAAACAATCTATAATCTAATCCCGATGTTTCGGGACTTCAATTTAAAAATTTAAAATGACACAAACAGTAATTTTTGATATGGACGGTGTAATTGTTGACACAGAACCAGTTCATAGTTATGCCTATTTTCAGCATTTTGCCGAATTAAATATTGATGTTTCTAAGGATATGTTTACTTCCTTCATGGGCAATTCTACCCGAAATACTTTTCAAAAACTAAAAGAATTATTTCCGATTAATGGCGAAGTAGAAGATTTAATTCAAAGAAAAAGAACCCTTTTTAATGACGCTTTCGATAGTAAAGAAGATTTATATTTAATAGATGGTGTCGAGCAACTAATTCAAGATTTGCACAGTAATGGAATGCAATTAATTCTAGCTTCATCAGCTGCCAAAGTTACTATTGACCGGGTTTTTAGACGATTTAATTTGCATCAATACTTCACTCATATTGTGAGTGGTGAAGACTTTCCACATTCAAAACCTCATCCTGCAATCTTTGAGCATGCAGCGAATTTATCTATTGCTCCAAAAGAAAATTGTATTGTAATTGAAGACAGTACCAATGGAATTAGAGCTGCCAAAGCGGCTGGTATTTTTTGCGTGGGATATAATAGCGAAAATTCTAAACTGCAGGATTTGTCATTAGCAGATGTTGTTGTGGAAGATTTAAACGAATTAAATTTTGAAATAATCTCGAAATACTAATTTTCGAATTAAGTAATATTTAACATTTTTGAACCCTCGAATTTGTAATTTTGAATAAATCTAAATTAATAACAATGAGAAAAATAATTTTTATCTTAGCAATGATTATTGCAAATTATGTGACTGAAGCTCAAGTAAAAACACCTCAGGCAAGTCCGAAATCGACACTCATTCAAGTTGTAGGTTTAACTACTGTTGAAATTGTTTATTCTAAACCAAGTGCTAGAGGTCGAGATGTTTTCAATAATTTGGTTCCGTTTGGAAAATTATGGAGAACAGGAGCAAATGAAAACACAACAATCTCCTTTAGCGATGATGTAATTATTGACGGCAAAACATTACCAAAAGGAAAATATGCACTCTATACCAATCCTAGAGCCGATAATTGGGAAATATTTTTCTATACTAAAACAGACAATTGGGGCAATCCTGAAACTTGGGACGAATCAAAAGTCGCTTTGAAAACAAGTGTAAAATCGGGACATATCGATAGATTTGTAGAAAGTTTTACCATCGAAATTAATAATCTAGATAATAATTTTGCTCATTTGGAATTGTCTTGGGAAAACACAATAGTAGCCCTTAAATTTGAGGTTCCAACTGCAAAAAATGCAATTGCCAGCATTGATAAAGTCTTGTCAGGCCCAACAGCAGGTGATTATTTCTCGGCAGCACAATACTACCTTCAATCGAATGGTGATTTAACAAAAGCTTCAAGCTATATCAATAAAGCATTGGAAATGAGCAAAGAAAAACCTTATTTTTATTACCGTTTAAAATCCTTGATTCAAGCTAAACAAGGAGATAAAATGGGAGCTATAGAAACGGCAAAAATTTCTCTTTCAGGTGCCGAAGCAGCAAACAATCAAGATTATGTAAAAATGAGTAAAGACAGCATCGCTGAATGGAGTAAAAAATAACTCATTGTATTTTGAATAAAAAACCTGTTTGAATATTGTTCAAACAGGTTTTTTTTGATATTAATCACAAAACAATTGTAATCAAACAAAAAGGGTCAGATTTACTCTAACCCTCTTTAAATTATTTCTACAAAAACTATTATTTCATAGTTCTCATATAGGCAACTAATTGCCAAATTTCGGCGTCACTCAATTTTTCTTTGTAAGAAGGCATTGGCTTTCTACCAATTTTTGTGTAGTAAAACAATGATCCGTCTGATTTAGATTGGAACTCTTTAGAAGAAAAATCGCCACAAGTAATGTCAATTTTTTCTGCTTTAGGACCGTCACCCAAACCTTTTACTCCGTGACAAGATTTACAATTAGTTCCCCACAATACTTTACCCGCAGCAGCATCAGCACCAGCTGGACTTTTTTTGCCCGCATCCGCAGCAGGAACTTTCCATTCTTTTCCTTTTGGTTTTGCCTGAGCGTTAGAAGTTTGTGTGAACATAAAGGCTGCCATAATTGCTAAGCCAAAAAAGATTTTTTTCATGTTTGTCGAATTTTAATATTAATACTAGTTTTAATTATTACTCTTTAATTTCTTCTAATTTTCCTAATCGTTTTATTTTGAATACTTGTAGTACTGCATACAATAAAGTTCCCCATATCAAACCAATAATTAGCAACGAAATTGCTATAAAATAAATGGGAGCTCTGTCTCTTCCTGCTGAAAAGGAACGTTCATCTACATTTGAATTATCACTAACAACAATCTGACCCCATTTTACTTCTCCGCTAACTTCGGTATCCATAAAATTTTCATCTTCAACTATACTAGCAAATATAGTCAATTTTCCATCCTTAGAAGGGATATCATTAGGAAATTCAAATGTGGCAACTCCAGTAGAATCTGTTGCTACAGCATCGCCAATAGGTAGTTTGGTAAACAATCGTTTTACTGATAATTTTATAGGCAATTCAACGACTGGTTGTCCTTCTGAAGTTACAAAAGCTTTACAAACATGGAGTGAATCTACTGTTTCAAAAGTTAATGCGATTTTGGCTACTTTATCTTGAGCAAATGCAGTTGCTATTGAAAACAATATCGATAGGCAAGTGGTTAAGAAATAGTTATACTTTTTCATCTGTAAATTATTTATAATTAAATATTTCTTCTTTTCCTTCTAACTCTCCTTCGGCTACTTCCCAAACTGAAATGATTGGAAAATATCTTGAAAACAAGGTAACAACTAAAAGCACTCCAGCAAATGTTGCAGCAACTACAGTCATTTCGACTGCACTTGGAAAATAATGTGTCCATGAAGCAGGAACATCTTGTATAGGCAAATAAGGATGAAGTAATCCTGGAATAACAATTAGGTAAAGTCTAAACCAGCCTGCAATTAATACAACTATTGAAATAATAAATAAAGGAAGAGGTTTTCTCATTTTAGGGAATAATGGCAATAAGAAAGGTACAATTATACCAAAAATCACCACTGACCAATAAAATCCTGCCTCTTTGCCAACAAATAAATTTAAAAGTGTGTTTTCATGCAACCCTGACATTTTATAAGCAGGAATCAAATATTCGTTTATGTTGAAATAGCCGTGAATCAAAGCCATTAGCACCATTGCTTGCCCTAATTTATCGAAGTGCATTTCGGTTAAATATTTTTCTAAATTATAGGCTTTTCTAAAAACAAATGTAGCAAAAGTCATTACGGCAACACTCAATAAAAAGGCATTTGAAACAAAGTAGGCACCAAAATTTGTACTATCCCATTCAGCTCTTAGGGTTGTTGCAAACAACCAAGCCGTAATGGTGCAAATCAAAACTCCTAAAGGAATAACCAATGCGGTTAATGTTTTCATAGTTTTTTTCAAAATTTGCCATTGTTCAGGAGTTCCTTGCCATCCAAAAGAAAGCATGTTATACATTTTTAATTGCCATTTTGGTAAATTTTTCAAATGGTTTTTACAAGTAACTAATGATGGAATTAGCGGGATAAAAAGCAATATTATACAAGCTGTCAAATCGGTTGTAATTCCAATAACGTCCCAAATAATTGGTGATTGAATACGTCCGTGAAGCAGTAAATTTAATAACCTGTCGGGCCTTCCCATAGCTACAACAATACTTATTCCACCGAACATTATGGCTCCAATGGCAATAACTTCGGCAATTCTGGAAAGTGGTCTGTACCACTCAAAATTGGTTAGTTTTAGTATTGCTGACATTAGCACACCAACTAAACCTATGGCAACCATAAATAAAAAGTTGGATATATATATTCCCCACATGGTATAATCTCTTAAACTAGTGGTCACGTATTTACTTTTTGTTTCTTGTATGATATAAGCAACAACTCCTGCTAATAATACAGCAACCAGAAATGCAATCCATATTTTACCTGCTTTCCCAACTTTCTCGATTGGACGAAGAAGGTCATCTTTCATAACCATATACTCTGCTTGAGTAAAGGTTTCGTGTTTGTTTATATTTTCAGACATTTTTTATTTTTTAAAAAATTACTCCTTTGTATTTTGAGCTTCGGTTGCATCTTCAAACGGGAAATCACGTTTTACTGGTGGCAAATAATAGACTCTGGGTTTAGTTCCTAATTCTTCAAATTGACGATACCCTGCTCTATCGGCTAATAATTTTTTAAGTCTTACAGTATCTTCGCCATTTGTTACAACGTCTTCTAATTCATCACCATGATAAATTGCGCCGTTTGGACATTCGACAACACAAGCTGGCAACAATCCCTGTGCAGAACGATCAGTACAGAAATCGCATTTGGCAACTGTTCCTTCTTGAGCATAAGGTGTTGAACAATGATTTGGATCAGAAGTATCGTTTTTATGTTCTTCACTATATTTTACTTGTTCTGGTCTTCCGAAATTGAACGTACGAGCCGAATAAGGACACGCAGCAATACAGAATTTACAACCTATACAACGATCATAATCCATAGCTACTATTCCGTCAGAACGCTTGAATGTAGCATCTACAGGACAAACTTTGGTACAAGGAGGATTGTCGCAATGGTAACACATTGTTGGAAACCAATAAGGCGATTCTAAAGGTGAATTTTGCATTTTTTTCACCTTTATGTATTCAACTGGAGCCAAAATATTATGTGCTTTTTGACAGCCTGTTATACATTTTCTTTCATTAGCACATTTGCCTAAGTCAATCACTCGAATGAATTTCTTTCCTTCAATTCCTTGACGGATTTCTTCTTTTGAGTAATCATCATTAGCGGCATGATGATCTACCAGAGAGCTATCGATTTCGACTAATTTTCCATCAGCAGTAAGCACTTTTACTTTTTTGCCAGTAGCTTTTGTAGATTCATCGGTAACTGCACTTGCAATGGCAGTTCCAGCCAAAGCAATTCCTCCTAAAGCGCCGAGCTTTAGAAAATTTCTTCTGGATGAATTGTTATTTTCTTTTTCCATATTGCTATTTATTACTAATTAGAAATTCATTAAAACAAACCATTCTTATCATTTTGAATTTGAATTCTTAAGCAAATTTCAAATAATTAAATCTAATTATTACTGATAATTATCATACTTTGTTTTTTTTAACAAATATCATAATTATTTAACAATCAGAAATTTAAGTTAAAATTTAAAAAAAAGATATAAAACTCTTGTTTAGTTATATAGAAAAGAGGATAAACTTATCCTTTTATGGAGTCAGAATCCTCTTTTCGTATTTGAATTAGTTTAATTTGCAGTTGTCCTACAAATGGTTTTTAGAAGTTTACCAAGTTCTTCCTATGTTAAATCCAATGGCAAAATCACCTTTGAAAAAGTCATTTTGGTTGAACATATTACTTTGTTGATTAATAATACCTCTATAATTGCTTATAAATATTTGAAAGGTGTGACCAACAGTTGAAAATTCGGTACCAACAGAAAACCCAGATTTAGGCAAACCCTCTTGAGAACTTATGGGTTGATTCACATCTAACAAAATTGACATTCCAGAGGTAACTTTTGCTCTACCTCCAAATTCAATTGCAAATAAATCATTATACATTCCAGGTTCAACTACATTATAATGAGAATAACTTGGTCCTAATTGTAATGAAATTGCTTTACTCAAACGTCTCGCAATTATAATTTGGTTATAAAACGACCAACGATCCGATAAGTGATAGAAATTCTCTTTTGGCAAAGCACTAAGAGAAGCATTACCATAATAAGTAACACTCACAGGCATTTCCCCTTTAACTGTTTGTCGCAAAATAGCTCCTTTAAGACTAAAATCTTGCAATCTAAAGTCTTTTGTAGTTCCATATCCAACAGTAATTCTATCGGTAATTGAATAATTTACTGCCAAACGAATATTGGCGGGAGCCCAAATTCCAATTAAATCATTGGTTCCTGTTACAAGACCAAAACGGTGATTCATTATCATTTCGATTGTTCCTTTTGAATACACCCTATTAGTTTGACTTTCTATCAAAGAAGTACTTTCGAAGGCGGCTCGCTCTAATTCAACCTCAACAACTGGGGCAATACTGTCTTCTTTAACGGCTGCTATAGTATCTTTTTGCTCTTGAGCAAATAGCATTGTTGGCATAGCTAACACAACTATAAATAGTGTTTTTAATAATTTCATGATTTTCAATTTATAGTTAATTATTAAGAGCTCCAGCATTAATCCATTTGTCAACTAAAGCAATTTTTGAATCACTCCATTTACCAGCTGTTGGCATAATTGCAGCTCCATCACCTACCAAAGATTTATGCAAACTACTGCTAGCTGCATCTCCTGGTATTACATATTTGTTGTTTTTTGTCAACGCTAGATAAGAGTTGGCAGCAGTCAAATCAGGTGATGTGGCTCCAGTTTTATGACAACTAATGCAATCAGTATCCCATAATGGCTGAATGTCTTTTGAGTAAGAGACCGTTTCTGGAATAGGGGTTACAGGCTCTGCTGGCATTTCGTCATAATAACAGGATGTAGCCATCAAACTCACTGTTAACATCATTAGATATTGAAATATTTTTTTCATCTTTTATTTTTTAATTGAATAATTGCTATTAAGTCTTATTCAACAATTTGCATTGTCAAAAGATTTAAAGTTACGAAGGCAATTATTAAAGAAAACAAATCAAAATTATTTTCTCTAAGTTTATAAATTAATACCTCTGGGCATAAAATCCCAGAGGTATTTAATTATTATTTCAAAGCTTCAATAGAGTTTTGAATTAACGCCATTGTATAAGGTGGGTTGTGAACTCCTTTACCTTCATCGCCTGTTACTAATTTATAGTTCCAATAAGCTTGAACATATTTAAGAGGGAAATCTGTTCTGGATTGGTACCAAGTTGTAGCAGTGGTTGTACCTGAAGCTGGAGTGGTTGGGAATGGTGCATTACCATTAGCACTATCATAAGCTATAATACTTACACTAGTTCCGCTTACTTTAAAATAAGTCGGTTTTGCTGCAAATGCTGCAACTAACTTAGCCACTTCTGTATCAAATTTGGTATGGAAACTTGTTAATAAAGTTTCTGGAGCAGGGTGACAAGACACACAAGTTTGGAATGAAAGTTTCATAGTATGTGAACCATTATCTACAGTACCTGTTTTAGGTTTATCCATATGACATTGAACACAAGAAGCAGATGTGTAGTGTTTTGCTGTTTTAGCAGCTGGTAAATGAGTGGTTGTACCTTCTATATCGATACCATTAATACCCATCCATAAATCACCTTGTTCAGAAGCATGTACTGATGTACCTGTATTAGAATAGTTTTTATAATAAAGAGTACCTGCTGGATAACCATTAACTGCATCGGCAAGTTTTCTTTGAGACCAAAATCTGTATAAAGGTCCTTTAACAGGATCATTAGTAATAACTACATTTCCTGATGCATCTTTTTCGCCCATTTCAATAACTGGTCTTTTGTAATAACCGTTTGAATCTGGTCTTGCTTGGTGACAACCGATACAAGTATTAGCAGAACTTGTACCACCAGTCGGTGAAGCATTCAAAGTAAATGCTGGATTGGTTTTTTGAATTACAGCTGCAATGTTTCTTAATCCAAAATCATTTCCATCTTTTGTAAAATTGAAAGATCTGTGTGTTACACCATGACAACCTTCACAAGAAATAGAACCGTAATTTGCATATCCAGTTGGATTTGCTTTGCCGTATTTTTTCACATCAATATATCCTTCTTGAGAGTGACATTCCGAACAAAATGCTCTATTGCTATTTAAAGAACCATCAGCAAAAACTGTGTTTGTTCCATAAATATGCTTAGAACCATTTACACCTATTGCATGAACCGATAAACCATAAGCATCAATAATTGGTTTTTGATGTTCTACTGAGTGACAAGACTCACAAGAGGCAGTTCCAGAAACTCCATCAGTACCGTTTTCACCTGCTGGTCCTGGTACAGGAATATAGTCGTCATGGGTACAAGATTGCAAGGTAAAAAAAAGAAGCCCCAAAACAACTAACATAGTTTGTTTAACTGTTTTCATAATTTTGATAGTTTTATTTGTTTTATTTTTTTTTAAATCTTAACATTATATTAAGATATATTTATAGTGTAAATTTATTGGTAAAACACATCTAATAAAATGATATTTATCATATTTCCAAAAAAAAACACAATTCCATCTTATTTATTCAAACAACTGAAAACAAGACAATTAAAAACATGTAAAATTAGAATTTATAAAATTATAAAAATAAATCTATTTAACTACAACTACTATTTATAAAAACAAAAAACGAATCTGCACTATATTTTTTTTAAGTTTTATTTAAGAACTCTATTCGTGTTGTTTCCCCTCAACAACTCTAAAAATATGTAAAAGTGACGGAAACAAAGCGTCCATCGATTCTTGCGCTCCTTTTGTTGAACCCGGCAAAGTCATAATTAGGGTTTTACCTTTCATTCCAGCAATTCCACGAGACAACATCGAAAAAGGAGTGCGATCTTGTCCATAATTTCTAGCAGCTTCCATAACACCAGGAATTTCTCTGTCTAAAAGTGGTTTTATGGCTTCTGGCGAATTATCTCTTGGCGAAAGACCTGTTCCACCTGTCAATATAATAAGGTCTATATTTTGTGCATATAAATCCAATACTTTTTCTTGAATTCCCAAAGTATCGTCAGAAATAATCGAATAATCGCTAATGCCAACCTTACAAGTTTCTAATTTTTGGATAATGGCTTTTCCAGCTTTATCGAATTTAGTTCCTGCCGAAATACTATCCGAACAAACAATCACAGCCGCTTTTAAATCGGTGCGGAATTTATCTGTAAAATCAGACTTCCCTCCTTTTTTCTCCAATAATTTTATAGAATGTATTTCAATTCCTTTATCAATAGGTTTGAGCATATCATACATCGTTAGCGCCACCACCGATGCACCGTGCATCGCCTCTACCTCAACACCTGTTTTGTAAATAGTATGCACTTCGATTTCGATAGTAATTTCCATCTCCTTTATATTGTATCTAACCGCTGTAAATTCGACTGGAATTGGATGACAATCCGGAATCATATCGCTGGTGCGTTTTACTGCAAAAAGTCCTGCGGTTTTTGCCATTTCAAAAACATCTCCTTTTGGAACTGTTTTGTTGACAATAGCGTCAATAGTTTCTTTTTTGCTGACTTTTAATATGGCTTGCGCTTTTGCAATGCGAAGCGTGTTTGATTTGAATGTGATATCTACCATTTTGGGTATTGGATTTTAGGTTTTGGGTTATTTTGACTTCTCCTTTCTGCCTTCTGAAATCTGCCTTTAAACTTGGTTTTCTTTCCAGACAAAAGAATCATCTTCAAATAATTCTTTTCCCCAAATAGGTGTCATTGCTTTTATTTGCTCTACAATATCCTGACAGGCTTCAAAAGCTTCTTTGCGATGCTTGGATGAAACAAATACAAACAAACAAATTTCGCCCGCTTTGACCACTCCAAGGCTGTGATAAATGTGCATACAAACCAAATTGTATTTGACAAAAGCAGCTTCTCGGATTTCGTGAAAAAGTTCGTCGGCCATTTCTTGATAGGCTTCATAGTTGATAGCAACTACATCTTTTCCTTCAATTTCATCTTTTCGAACTTGTCCCAAAAAAATATCGTGTGCACCAATTTCGGTTTTTGTACTGTGTTTGGCAATGCTATTGGCAATGAATTCTGGACTTATTGGTCCATCAACAAACACGTTGTGCTTTTTTTTCTCTTTCATTTTAAATGTTTTTTAATTTATATTTTTCCAAGCTTCAATTCCTCCTTTTAAACTAAAGGATTGACTATTAGGGAATTTTTCTTTTAATAATTGTACTGCTTTGGCACTCCGTTGACCCGATTTGCAATAGACTACAATTATATTTTCTGTCGAAAGGGTCGAAAGTGTTTTTTCCAATTCAGACAATGGAATGTGTAAAAATGCAAACTCATCAACAACTGGCAATTCCCCTATTTCTCGAACATCAATTATTGTGATTGTTTCTTGCTTTCGAATAGTATCAAATTCTTCGATTGAAATCGTTTCGACATCCAAATTGGCATTGCAAAACCATTCGTAATTGAAAGCTAAAAACTCAGCTTTATTTTTTGGAAAATCACTGTTTGAGTTTTCATTTGCAGCAATTTCAAAATCATAAAATGAATTTTCTAGAACATTATAGGAAACTATTTTATTAGCTAATGGTTTTCCAATACCACAAATAATTTTCAGAGCTTCGGTGGCTTGCATAGTTCCAATAATTCCTGGAATTACTCCCAAAACACCAACATCATTGCAAGAAATCGCAGAATCTAAATTGGGTGGTTTTGGAAATAAATCACGATAATTAGTTTTAATATTGGTTTCAAAATTGCTGTAATTAAAAACGCCAATTTGACCTTCAAAACGCAAAACTGCTCCATAAATCAAAGGCTTGTCGAGAATAACACAAGCATCATTTATGAGATAACGTGTGGCAAAATTATCGGTACCATCAATAATTAAATCATAATTTTCTAGAATTTCAAGCGCATTTTTATTGGTGATTTGTAAATTGTAAGTCTCAATTTGAATCTCAAGATTGAGTGCTTTTATTTTTCCAGCGGCAGTTGTTGCTTTGGGTTTGCCAATGTCATCCAAATTATAAAGAATTTGACGTTGCAAATTTGATAATTCAACAACATCAAAATCGACAATACCAATCGTTCCTACGCCAGCAGCAGCAAGGTATTGCAAAGCTGGACATCCCAAACCGCCTGCGCCAATAATCAGCACTTTTGCTTGTGTTATTTTGTCCTGACCTTCTTGCCCAATTTCTTTGAGCTGAATTTGTCTTTGGTATCGGTTATTAGGTTTTGAATTCATATTTAAATTTATTGGTAAAGTTTCGATAGTTTAATCTCCTTTCAACCGCCAGAAAATGGAGGAAGTAAAGCTATCGTATCATTTTCATTGATTGCTGTATTCTCTTGAATCACTTTTTTGTTTACAGCAATCGAATAATTTGTTTTGACCAAATGGGGAAATTGCTTTTCTAAATCCTGTATCAAAGCATTTGTGTCTTTTATTCCTGCCATTTTCCACGCAGATTTACCTGTAATTTCAACTATTTGACCAAATGCTAGTAAATTAATTTCCATTTTATAATAGATTTAATGCGTTATTAAAATCTTCTTGGGTGTTGATGTTTTTGAAAAAAGAGGCTGCAAAGATTTCTTTATTTTCAATTGGAATGGTCTTCAATTTAAATTGCAAAACCATATCTTGTAATTTAATTATTTTTTGTTCGATAAGTTGCAACCAATTCTCTTCACATTCTTTAGAATATACTCCAAACAAAGGCTCTATTCTTCCTTTATTTTCTATTAAAACAATTTGCGATTCATTGGTGTTATTGACAACAAATTCAATTGCTTCTTGCGTTACAAAAGGCATATCACAACTCACAATAAAATTCAGCTTTGCATTCGAATGATGTAATGCAGTGTAAATTCCGCCAGCTGGTCCAATATTTTTGATCAAATCAGGAATTACTTCCAGACCAAATTTTTCGTACTCGGGATTATTAGAAACAATAACCAAATTGTCAAAAACAGGCAGCATTTGATTGATTACATACTCAATCATTGCTTTTCCTTCAAACAGAAGCAAACCTTTGTCAGCACCCATTCTAGAACTTTTTCCACCTGCCAAAATATATCCGTTTTTCATTTTACTGTTCATAACAAAAAACTAAATCGTTTTGCAAATTTGCTCCTTAAATTCTTCGAAAGCAACATTCAATTTGATGTAGCAAGCTATCAATTCTTCGCCCTCTTTTGTAACAACAGAACCGCCACCACTGGATCCTCCCGTGTTTTTTATAACAAGAGGTACGTCTGAAGTAGCGTTCATTTTTTTAATCATTTCCCAAGCGTGTCGATAGGAAATTTTCATTTCAGTTGCAGCAGCTTTTATTGAGCCTGTTTCTTTGATTTTTTCGAGCAATTGTTTCTTACCAGAACCCATCAAATGTCCTTTACTGTTTTCTATCGAAAGATGTCCTTTGATTATTAAATTTTTCATAGTTTTTAGGAATTAATCTGTTTATAAAATCATTCTAACGTTGACCAAATCACCTTTTTTGAAATTTTCTTTATCTTCTTCAAATTCAATTAAACAATCGGCTACTGCAAAGGAATTTAGTTTGTAACTTTCTTGATTGTTCAAAACGGTAACCTCATTTTGACCCATTTTTCCTTTTAGAAAAAAGGTTAGACCTGCTTTTTTATTAAAATCTTCTGCCAAAGGAAATGCCATTTTATTAAAATATTCTTTCTTCGTAAAACTGCTAATAGCCTGAACCACATATTCATAAAAACAACTCATTACAGCTGCTGGATTTCCAGGTAAAGCAAACACGAGGGTTTGATTGTAACGCCCAAAATAAAAGGGTTTACCCGGTTTTTGTTTGATTTTATGAAATATTTTTTGCACTCCACAATTTTCTAATGAAGCGGGAACCAAATCATAATCTCCCACCGAAACTCCCCCAGTTAGAATTAAAATATCGGAACTTAATTGATTCGAAATAGCTTGCTCAATTTCTTCTTCGACATCGTCAACTACTTCAACCGAAAGAGGATTTATGCTTAATTGCTGCAAAGCTGCAATGAGACCAATTGAATTGGATTCGAAAATTTTTCCTTCGGTAATTTCGTCGTTTGCAGAAGCCAATTCTTTTCCTGTTACAATAATACTAACAGTTGGTTTTGAAAAAACTTTCACTTTATTAACTCCAATTCCAGCTAAAAAAGAAATCGCAACGGGTGTTAATAATTGATTTTCTTGCAGCGCCAATTCTCCTTTTTGGGTTTGTGAGCCTTGTGGGCGAACGTTTGTTCCTTTTACTAATAAATCATCCAGAATTTGAATTGTATTTCCGTCTCGACTGATTTTTTCTTGCATTACAACCGTGTCAGTTCCAGGAGGAATTGGTGCTCCTGTATAAATTCGTACCGCCTCATTGGCTTTCAAAACGGTGTTCGAAAAATTGCCTGTTTGAATTTCGCCAACAAGAGTTAAATTACTTTTTTTATCCCAATTTTCATAAGAAAAAGCATAACCATCCATCGCCGATTGATGAAAAGGCGGTGTGTCTATTGCGGCATAAATAGGTTCAGCCAAAATGCTTCCGTTTGCTTCTAATAAAGTTAAAGTCTCTACTCTTAAAGAACAGCAATTTTCATCAATTAACTGTCTAGCTTCTTGTACATTTATCATATTTATATTTTATTTCGTTATGCCAAAATTAGCATAACGCTATTCAAAAAAAAGGGGTTATCCTCCTATGTTTATCATACTTCTATTGTCAATTTTTGTGGCATCAATATTTTTGTAATCGCCTTGAAATTGTCCTCCTAACGCTTCTGCTTTGCTTGCTACACATTGTTTGATTATTGGAACAATGTCTTCTGAATTTCGAAAGGCTGTCAAAATATCGGCTTCTCCTTTTGAGAACAAACAATTTTTCATTTTACCATCGGCTGTGAGTCGCATTCGATTGCAATTGCTACAAAACGGTGCGCTCATTGTACTGATAACCGCAAAAGTGCCTTCGTGACCAAAAGGTTTGAATTTTTTGGCGGTTTCATTCACACCATCTTTCATTCGGAGGAAACTGTATTTTGTGGCAGCAACATCTATAATTTCCTGATAACTAAAGACTTTTTGGGTGTTCCATTGGTTTTTATCAAAAGGCATAAACTCAATAAAACGAACGTGAACGGGCTGTTTTTTGGTCCATTCAATAAAATCGATAATTTCGGTATCATTAAAATCACGCATCACAACCGTATTGACTTTTACGTGAAATCCTTCATCAATAAGTTGCTGAATATTGTTCCAAACTTTATCGAAAACATTGCGTTTGGTAATACTAAAAAATTGGTTTTTATCGAGTGTATCCAAACTTACATTAATGGATTTTATTCCCGCTTTTTTAAAAACGTCAATAAACTCGTTTGTTCGCTGACCGTTGGTGGTTAAAGTGAGTTCTATTGGATATTTTGAAAGTGCCAACAAAATTTCGGCAACATCTTTTCTAACCAAAGGTTCTCCACCTGTAAGACGTATTTTTTTGACCCCCAATTTCACAAATTCTCGGGCGATAGCATCTATTTCATTCACCGTCATCAACTTTGAAGAAGGCATAAAAGAGGTATTTTCGTCTGGAATGCAATACTGACATCTGAAATTACAAACATCGGTAAGCGAAATACGAAGGTAATCGTGCGCTCTTCCAAAATTATCTTTCAACATAATTAATTATTTTTCTGTTTTCTTGCCTATTTGTTAGGCTTCGCAACAATTGCACGTGAAATATTTCGATTCCAAATTTAAGCTTTTATATTTAAATTCTTAAGGAGTATTGCTATAATTTAGGCTATTTTTAGCTGATTTTTACCAAATTGCATCAAAAGTATTCTTCGGTTCAACTATTTGACAATTTCAACCTACTCAACTCTAAAAAAACCACGAATTAAATAAATTCACATTTCATAGATTAGTTAATTTCTAAAATAATTTGTGAGAATTTATATAATTCGTGGCAACAACAAATAACAAAAAATATTAAATCAACTAAGCATTTTATTTCATACTAAGTTTTCCAAGATAATCCCATTCGGCATAAGCTCCTTTGTAATTTTTAACGTTTTTTAACCCCAAAACATTGGTCATATACGTATAAAGTGTAGCTCCTTTTATACCTGTTTTGCAATAAAGCAAATACGTTTTCTCGGGAGAAAGTTCAATTCCTGCTAATTTTTTAAACTCATCTGGAGAAATAAAAACATTCGTACCTGTTTTGACCAAACTTTCGTAAGGAATATTAATCGCTCCTTTTATGTGTCCATTACTATAGGTGCTTTTTTCGTTCCTCACACCATTGAATTCATCTGGCGTGCGGGCGTCAATAATCACGACATTAGCATTTCCAATAGCTGATTCAACATAAGCTGCATCGGCATTGATTTCGGGAACCAAATTCACAGTAAACGTTTTTGCTTTTACCGTTGACACTTCTGAGGTTAATTTTACTCGCGCATCTCTGAAGGCATTCATTTCTTTGTGTAAAACTTTGACGTCTTTGGCACCTAAATATTTAAAAATCCAATACACCAAAGTTGCGTATTTCTGAGTTCCTTCGTCATAAACCACGATAGTATCTTCGTTAGAAATACCTTTATTTCCTAAAATTTTGGCAACCTCTTCTAAAGGTAACATCGATCCATCAATTTTTGGGTCTTTTTCATTGAGGATAACATAAGGAATATTAATTGCGCCTTCGATATGTGATTGATCATATAATTTGTCTTTGCTGGCATCAACAACTACCAAATTGGGTTTTTCTTTTTGTAGAGCGATAAATTCTTTGGCTGTAATCAGGTCTTGGGCAAAAGCGTTGCTTACAAATAAAATAGTTATCATTAAGAACCTGAATAATTTTGTTGCATTCATAGCATTTTATTTTTTGAGTTTAAAAAAATGTGAGTACTATTAGCTTATAATACTCACATCATAATTTTAGGGTTATTTAATTACGATTTGCATTTGAATTTGCAAAACATCTTGGTATGGAGTTCCGTAAGGAATTGCAGCATCGGCATAATTGTATTGATAGTTTACTTGCAATCTGGTCCATTCGTTGAAAAAATAATTTATCCCTGTTGTCCATCTTATTGCTGTATTTCCACTGATACTATTATCAGGATCGTAAGTTTCGTATTTCAATACGGGTTCCAATTTCCATTTTGTTTTGTATAAAGCAGTAAAATAATATCCGCTTCTGTCTACTGAGCCTTCTAAAGTTGTGACTTCGCCTCCGCAACCGCCTCCTGTAGTATAAGAACCTTCGTCAGTTCCTTGTATATATTCGCCTTGTAAAGTAAAATTTTTGTATTTTACTAAAGCATCAAAACCTAATCTGGTGCGGCAATCTGGTTTCGTTGCTGTAGTAGAAACAGGCTCGAATTTTCCGGTTTGATAACTTCCTCCAAAAGTGACGTATTTACTTGGTGTAAATGTTAATCTGGAAATATAAGTCATATAATTATCGTTTAAAGGTTTGTATTCAATATCATCTCCAATGATATCTCTACCTTCACCATTCATAATAGCAAATTGGTAACCGATTACGTTTTTAACTCCTTCTCCCATTTTTATTTTATCTCCCGTTCCTCCCAAGATAGTTATACCCATATCGCGGATAGGTCCAGCCAATTGGTTTACCACTTCGGAACGGTCAATAGTATATAATTTATGACACCCTTGTATTTGTTCCGCACCAAAAGGACTTTTAAATTGCCCCACGGCTGCTTTAAAATACTCGCCATAACGATCATAAGAAACATAGGCATCACAGATTCCAAATCCAGCTGCAGGAGCAAACTCCATAATGAAGTAATACGAAAAGTCATAAGGAATATTTCCCATCACGCCCAGCCTTGCTCGGTTAAAAAAGTAGCCATTCGTGTCCAAACTCGAAGTTCTATCTCCATTTAAACCAGTATAAGTGTGCTCGTATTGAGGCTGTATAAATCCCCATAATTTGATGCCATCTCCTTCTCCAGGACTTTCGCAACCTTGTGAATAACTCATTTGAAATGCAAAGGCTATTGCAAAAAATAGTATTGTTTTAATTGATTTCATAATACTGTATTTATTTAGTTGTAATAATTTTCGAAAAATATTTTCAAGGACTATTACATTTTTGGGTTTGATTATTTGATTAAATGTTTTTAAGATTAAATAGGAGAAACATAGGTTCCATCGGTTTTATAATACCCAAAATTGTTATTCCAAGCACTTAAATCCCCTTGCCAAGTCGATTTTCTAATGGCAACCGAACCATTTTTCATTGTATCCCAAATAATTCCGTTGGCACCAAAACTTAAGCTTTTAGCATTATCAAAACCTACAACATTCAACCAAGCAGAAGTAATCGAAGAGGTTTGCCCTGTGTAACAATAGGTTACTAATGTTGTTGCGGCAGGATTAAATTTGTTCAATCCATCTATTGTCAACCCGTCGGCTACATCAATTCTGTAGGCACTTGTGATGTGACCATACGTATCCCAATCCGCTTGTGCCCATTTATTATTGATAAAATAATTAGTTGGATTTGCCAAAACATCGGTTTTAGAAACTGTCCAAGCCGTATTGGCCAAAGCGATGGCGATACGTGCTTGAAGGATTTCAGCTCCAGTAGTTTTTCCAGTTGTTAAAACGGGAGATTTAAATGAAGAAACCGCTGCTGGCGTACCTGTTGTAACCCAATTGGCATGGTTTAATTGTGCTGTATTGGAAGTCCATTTTGCTTGAAAAGCAGAATGCCATCCCGCCATTCCCCATTTTAAAACATGGGATGTATAACCACTCAATCTCAAAAAAGCTACGGCGCGTGCTGCTGTTTGACCGGTGTAACAAACTACCAAAATAGGTTTTGCTCCTGCATTAGGCGCAGCAGTTAATACATTTGCTAAAGGCACATTTACGGCTCCTTTTATATGCCCGTTATCAAAATCTACGGCAGAACGAATGTCCATTACATAATAATCTGGAACAGAATAGTCTGTAACGTTTACGTTTATGGCAGATGCAGCTTTTACCCAAGTGGCATCAACTACATTGGCAAAATCCTTTCCAGTATCCTTCATATACTTAGTTAAAATAGCATATTCATCGACGCTGGCTTCTTCGTATTCTCTACAACTTGTTACTACAAATAGTGGTACGATTACCGCTATTAATAAAATTGAAATTCTTTTTTTCATGATTCTTAGAAATTAGTTTAATTATTAATAAACTGTTGGTTATTTTGGTCATTGCGTAAAACAGATGCGTTTTAACAACTCAAATTTCCGAAATATTTAAAAAAATTAATTACTAAGAATGATGGAATAAAACAGTTTTTTAGCTTATATTTATCACTTCAAAAGTTGATAAATATCAACTTTTAATATCTTATTTTTTGTACTATAAAATTGTAGAAATATGTTATTAGATTGCTTAAAAGATATCAAACATAATCATGCATTTAACTTGTTAAGTGAATCCGATGCAGCCATTTTGGATAAAAACAAAAAGACACTGTTTTATAAAAAAAATGATATTATTCTCAAACAAGGAACTATTGCTAATAGTATCGTTTTTAGCAAAACTGGTTTTTTTAAATTGGGGATGGAAGGCAATCAAAAAAACATCATTCTAATTCTTAAAGGCAGTCAAACTTTTCTAGGATTGTCGAGTTTATTTTGCGAAGAAAAAGTTTATTTATACACCGTTACCGCCACCGAAGATTGTGAAGTGGACATTTATGATAATGCCTCATTCAAAGAAGTATTAAATAGTAATGTGGCCTTCTCTAACGAAATCATCAAATTCCTAAATCATAATTCTTCACGTATTTTTAAGCGTTTTATGAATATGATGGAAAAAAATTCTCGGGGAAAAGTGGCTTTTATGTTGGTTTGTATGGCCAATAGTGTTTATTTCAATAATGAATACACGATGTCACTCAGCCGTCAAGATATGGCTGATTTTTTAGGGCTTTCTATGGAAAATGTGATTCGAATTATAAAGGAGTTAGAAAATGACGGTTTAATTGAAGTCAATGGCAAGTCTATCAAGTTAGTCAACATCGATAGTTTACACAAAGTTTGTGAATTTGGTTGATTTTCTAAGGAATAACGCAGACTTTTTTTCTGGTTTTCAACATCTTTTGATACTCTCCATTCGTTAGTCGTTTCAAAAATTTATCGTCTTTTTGATGGCAATGAATACAAGCTCCAACTTCCAGCATTTTCTTTTGCTCCTTCAAATCCAAAGGAAAAAAATAATTGTGTGAGGAATACGTAGTTTTGGTATTTACATCTTTCAGAAACCCTATCCAAGCATCCTGTGGCAAGCCGTCTTGTGGAGTATTAGCATAATAAGGCGTAAAATTCCAATTCGCTTTTTTGTCTTTTACAACATAATTTAGTGTTCCTTTTCCAAAACCCAATGCTTGGGAATTGATATGACAGGATGCACAATTTCGAACCGTTTTTGTAGTCGTGTGAGCTGCATTTGGCGCATACCATCGCACAAATTTGCTATCACTACCCTTTTTAGTGCCTTTAAAACCCGATTTATCCAAAGTCATAATCATACCCGGAATAGCGGGCACAAACTCTTTGGAATTTCCAATTTTTTTCACGCCAATTGTGGGTGGCGCAAAACCAAATTCCGCCACGTGTTCTATCCAGCGACCTTGCGTTTTATCGGCATTAATAATTCGAGGATCATAATCGGTGTGACAGCCAATACAAGTCGGCGCCCAAGCGGTATGACACATACTGCAAGACACTTTTTGATGCACCTCATCTCGTTTGCAAGACTGTTTTATTGGAAGTTCTTTTTTGCTAATTTTAGAAACTAAAAAAGCATTTCCTTTAGCATCTTTGTGTGTGTTTACTAGTGGAATGGAACCTTTTTGGGTAACCAAAAAACTATTTGCCGAATGTTTATAACCTCTTAAAGCATAATCGAATGCCGAGATATAATCCATTTGCAAAGGCTTCGTTTGATTTGGTTTTCCTTGAGTATGACAATCGGCACAACTAATTTTTATGGCATCGGCTTCGTGTTTATAGGTTTTGCCATCACCCATTATTTCTTGCGAAATATGACAATCGATACAAAGCATTCCAGATTTGTGATGGACATCGGCAGTAGCTTTTTCGAATACTCTTCCGTCCATTAGAAGGCGATGATTTTTGCTGTTTTTCACTTCGTGTGGCTTGAGCAACGTTTCGCTCCAACCTTCATAATTGGTAGAAATTCGTCCCGAACGGCTGTGGCAACCAAAACATTTGGTGTTATCGACATTAAGATTAATTTTGGGATGAATTTGGTCTTTGATATTGGGTTTTGATCCTGCATCATAATTCAAATGACAAGCTAAGCAACCTCCGCCACGGGATTTTTCGTCAATGGCTCCGTAATGCTTTTTTTCGTTACCCAAATGACAAGTAGCACATTTGTTTTTGAGGTGCATATCGGCAGCAGTTTGTCCTAAATGCGTGATATGAAATAGAGAATCACTGGGTTCTAATTCGTCAAAAAGGTATTTATCGACACTGATAATCCCTGAATTGGTCGTCATCAACGATTTTTGAATTCGGTGAAGTTCTTTGGAATGACAGTTTGCCGTAGCACAAGTTTGAGCAGCATTTTGAAGATTTCCCGGAATCAGAACCATTCCTTTATGCGCAATATTTTTGTCTTTAGAATGAATATTTCCCAAATGACAGGAAGCACAACCAATAACTTTTGGATCGTGATACCTACTAAAACCTGTCATTTCACTATGGCAGGACAAACAAGATTCTTTGTTATCGAGAACACGATACTCATCGTTTGATTGCTTGCAACCAATTAGCTGTAAAGCAATTAAAAACAATATAACTACAAAGAATGTTTTATTTGGAATCAAAATAAAGTTGGATTTATATCAAAAATAGTCAATAAATTACAACCATTTACCATTTGAAAGTTCACAATTAACAACCTTCATCTTTTGCAGCTTCAGCTTTAACGGGCTTTACTGTAACTTTAGGTTTTGCAACAGTTGGTTGAGCAACAGCAGTTTTTACTTTATTACTGGATTTATTGGCATCCGAAATGAATTTTGCAAAATCTACCACGGCTGTTTCATCATTAAAATTAGATTTATTTGCTGCTATTTCAGTCCAATTTCCCGCTTTCAAATCATCGTAACCAACGGCTAAATAGCTAATGTTTTCGATACCCATTTGTTTCAAAATCATAAAAGGCACATTCGCTTCGGAGGCAGAACTGCCATACAATATCGCTTTTTTATTCGATTCTTTTAGGCTCATAAAAAAGTCCATGTTTGAATCGTCCATTAGATTGACTTTGTAAATATTTTTGGCTTCGGGTAAATGTCCTTTGGCAAAATCAAATTGGCTTCGCACATCCACCAAAATAATGGATTTATCTTTGTTTAAAATAGCATTAGCCACCGATTGTGGAGTCGCTTGAAAACTGGCTACTTTTATTTCGGAAAGCTCTTTATCGAGTGGGGTTTTAAAAGTGTATTTCTCTGTTTTCAAGAAAATAAAACTAAGAACTAACACGATAAGTGCCGCAATAACTCCAAAGGTAACCCAATTGGTTTTGGTGAATTCTGAAGTATTATTTATAGGGTTTGTGTCCATTTTGATTTTGTTAATTTTGTTTCAATTTATTAAAAATATTTTCCCGCTAACACCCTTCATCTCCGCCTTCTGCTTTTTTGGGAACAACCACTTTTGGAGCAGCTTTTACCGCTGGTTTAACAACAGGTTTTAATCCTGTAGCAATAGTACTGCTTTGTACATTCTCCCTGCCTTTAGGAATAAATTCGTCCGGATTTGGCAATCCTAAATGTGCACCAACCGCTTTGCGATAACTATAATTTTCAAAGGCTTCCTCAGAATCTGTTTCTAAAGGTTTTGGTGGATTTAAATACAATTGATAAAATTGATTCACGCCTCCATTGAGCACTTTTAGATTTTTAATTCCTGCTCTTCGCAATATCATCCACACTTGGTCGGGAACAATCGTGCCATTGGAAAACAAGACCACATTATAGGCTTCTGAATCAAAAACGGCTTGATTTTCTTTGGTTAATATTTCTTCGTAAGGAATATTGATGGCTCCCGGAAGGGTGAATTTTTCATACTGAACCGCGTCTCGTAAATCTACCAAAAGATAAGAAGGGTCTTGTCCAATAATGACTTTGGCCAATTCATCGGGTTGAATAAACCGATTACTATTCACCGATTCCAACAATAAATTATTGGGCGTCACTCCAGTATATTTGGCTGATTTCAAGATTTTTTGATTTCTTTTGGCATCAATAGAATTGCTTTTGTCGGGCAAAAAAGCCAACACAAGAGACAATACAATTGGGACTATGGCTAAAAAAATATATCGTTTTTTCATTTTAAATTTTAATTGTGCTATTAATATTCAACACTTTTGATGCGTTTTTGAATTAGCATTACTGCATAAAAGGCAACTATGGCAATTATTGACACACCAACGGTAAACCAATACGGATTTATATTGAAATATTCCGGAACGGTCACATCGCCCAAATTACTTGAATTATAAAAATTTTCGAATAAAGGAAACATTTCAGAAAATACAAATACGCCGAGAATTATTCCTCCAAAAAACATATATCCGTCTAATTTTCCAATTCCGATGGCGGTAATGCAAGTTCCCGGGCAAAATCCGCCCGTCACAAAACCCAATCCCATAATGAGACCGCCAACAATAATTGGCCAAACTCGTGCTGGCAAACCGTCTAAAGCTGCCATATCGATCCATCCGAAGTAATCCATAAAAAGCAATCCGATGGATGCGGTAACTGCTGCCGTGAAAAATACTCGCAACACGGCAAAATCGTATCCGTAAAAAACGCCTACCAATTTTCGGGAAGAAGAGAATCCGGATGATTCCAAAACGAATCCAAATGCCATTCCCGTAATAATGGCAATAATATTATTCCATTGATCTGATAGTATTTCTGGTATTAAAGGTCCCATAAGTTTAAAAAGTTAGAAGTTAGAAGTTGATTAAAGCCATAATTTTCTAAAGAAATAGGCAAATAGAAAAGCGCCTCCAAAAATGGAAAGCATCGCGATATAACCTCCCAAAGACAAAACGGTCATTCCGCTCAAGGCTGCTCCGCTGGTGCAACCTTTGGCAAATTGTGCTCCAAAACCAAATAATGCACCGCCCAATAAAGCAAACCACAAACGCTTTCTGGCAGTAATTTTGGGTGAATGTTGCACTCTAAAAAAGACTCTTCCCGATAAAGAACCCGAAATAAAAGCTCCTGCAACAACCCCAATTACTTCAAAAACCAACCAATTGCTAATGGGAACTTTCCCTCCTAAAAATTGATCGGAATAATAGGCATTATTTTCAGTGTGTGTTGGTGCCACGGTGTGAACGGTTTGCGTCACAATAGCTTTGGCCGCTCCTGAAGCTCCCAATCCCCTTCCCGTAAAAAAGAAAGTCATTATTAATATGATACCCAATAGAAATCCTCCAAGATAAGGATTCCAATAAATGTGTTGTTTATCTGATTTTATATCCATCATTTTAAACTTTAAAAATTAATAAAGAATACGTGTTATTTGCCCCGCTTCGACCATCAAAACCCTGAAAATTAATCCGCTAACAATAATTAAAATAGCAGGGACAACCACAGGAACTTTAAAACCCATTAATTCGAAAACTTCCAAAACCAAAGGCAATAGCAAGCCCAAAGCCACGAAGAAACCAAAGAATAGCGTTGTCAAATCGCCCCCAACTAATATTTTTACGGCTTCGACCTGCATTTCATTTCCGGCGTAATAACCCATAATCAAGTGGATGATTAAACCCAATTCGATAACGATTAATAGCACATCAATTTTGCTGAACAAATGTCTTTCGTGTGCTGATTTGGCAAACAAAATTATAGTGGCTGCCGCTGTCGAAAGCCCGGAAACCAAGAATAATGGTCCTAAAATAGCGTTGTTCCAAAGCGGGCGAGCATTGAATGCCGAAAGTAAAATACCTGTGTAAATTCCCAAAATGATGGTCAATGGTATCAAAGCCAAAGCCATCTGTTTTTTGTATTTCACACAGAAATCTTCTACTTTGAATAGAAAAGGAAGTTTGGTGTAATTCAGTTTTGGAAACAGCTTTCTCAAATCGGAAAAAATCCAAAGAATAGAAAGTGGCGTTACAATCAATAAAACCCAAGCTCCCCAAGACATTGGTGATTCCAAACGAATTGTAGTGTAAAGTTTCCAGGAATAAAAAGGATTTCCTAAATCGATTATCAAGGCAAACAATCCAATTGCCAAAGCAAAAGGGACAATAAGCGGTGCCCATTTGGAAGCGCCTTTTAATTCTTCGTCTTTATTCAAAAGGTGGGTAAAAGCCGAAAACAATAGGATTCCTGCCGATAATCCTCCCAGAAATAAGTATAAAGAAATGGGGAATTCCCAGATGGCTAAATGTGGATCTATATGAGGAATATTTCTACCGCTGATGAAAATTTCTTCTTTCATTTTGTATTAATTAGGTATTACTATCGATTTTTTTGTATTTTATTAAATTTCAATTTTATGTTTTTTTAAACGCATAGAAACATAGTTATAATTGATTTTAATTAGTCGTTTCACTTAATTTTAGGATACATAGGCTATGTGGAAACCAAGAATTGGTCTATCCAACTCTTTTTTCTATGGTTCTATGTGTTTCCATTTTTTTTCTAAAAATTTAATAATTGCACCAAATGGATTTAAATTAAATAATAAACATTGGGTGATGTTCCGGCTTCTTTGGCCAAGACTTTGTGTTTTCTTTCGGCTAATAATTGGGCAACTTTACTATTAGAATCATCCAAATCACCAAAATACATACAGTTTGTAGGACAAACTGAAACGCAGGCTGGGTCTTGACCTTTTTTGACTCTGTGAACACAGAAGGTACATTTATCAACGATTCCCAAATCGGGATGTCGGTATCTAGCATCATAAGGACAGGATTCGATACAAGCCCCACAACCAATACACAAATCTCTGTCCACCAAAACAATTCCGCCCTCGATAATGTGGCTTGCTTCTGTGGGGCAAGTTCTCACGCAAGGCGCGTTGTCGCAATGATTGCAGCGTTCTGACCTTAATTCTATATCCACTTCGGGATAGGTTCCTGTAACCGATTCGGTAACCCAATCCCTGCAATATCCTGTTGGAACATCATTTTCTGTTTGACAAGCCACTACACAGTCGCTACATCCTACGCATTTTAGCGTATCTATGACCATTACATATCTCATCTTAGACCGTTTCTTTAGGGTTTTCCGTTAAAATTGTTACAAAATTTCCTCTCATTCCGGTACCGCCCATCAATGGATCGACCATCAATTTGGTAATCATTTCAGTATCATTGACACCTTTTCCGTAGGAACGTTTCATTTCTGGATTTTTTTGTCCAAATCCGTGCACCATATAAACCGAATCCCAACGAATTCGCTCCGTAAGCCGCACTTTGATTGGAAATGAAGAAACTACATCATCTTGATTTTTTAACCAAACGGGCTGTCCTGATTTTAAGTTCCAAATTTTCCCCACTTTTGGATTGACCCACAATGCATTTTCACTTCTCAAATCATTCAAATTTGGACTGTTTACCGTTTTGCTAAAGGTGTGCATTGGTGCTCGACCATAATTCAGACGGAAATAATCTTTGGGTGGTTGTTCGTGAGCAGTATAAACTGGCATTGGATCAAGACCAACATCTTTTAGTTTTTGGGAATACAATTCGATTTTACCAGAATCGGTTTTAAAAATATGTTCTGCTCCGTCTTCAATGTATAAAGGACCGCTAGTTCTTGGAAGATTTTTGACTCCAATGTGTTTCATTTCTTCCAAAGAAGTTCCCATTTGTTTGAATTGCCAATCCAATATATCAGTATAATCATTGAATTTATAATAATCGCCTAAACCTAATTTTAAACCTATTTGTTTGCCAATCCACCATCCGGGTTTCGATTCCCAACGAGGAGCTGCAGCTGGCATTCTCAAAGCGATTGATGGTGTTCTAAAGTCCGAATTTCGAAGGTCGTCATATCGTTCCAAATAAGAACACTCGGGCAAAACCACATCGGCATAACCTGTAATTTCTACAGGATAAATATCAATAACTACCAAAAACTCTAAGGCTTCAATAGCTTTCATCATCAAGTTTTTCTCGGTCGGAACAGATTGCGTCAAATTCGTTCCTGCCACCATCCAAGCTTTTACTTGATGTGTTGTATCTTCACCAGGAATCGAAGCTCGAATCACTTCATTGGTCACTCCTTGATTGGCGAACAGCAAATTGACATTCAAATCTTTGGCTTTCCAAGCAGGTTCTGGATATTCAGGATGCGGGTATTTTGGAACTTTAGCTTTTTCATTAAAATAAAATCCTCCTCTGCGTCCCCAAGTGCCTAAGAGCGCATTTAAAATACCAATGGCACGGGTACGTTGCGTATCATCGCCATACCAAGTAGAATGTCGTCCGGGATGAATGAGTGTTGCTGGAGCTGCTTTTGCCATTTCACGAGCGGAATCCCGAATCATTTTGGGAGTCAAATCGGTAATGCTGTACGCCCATTCTGGAGTAAATTGTCGAACGTGTTCTTTCAGTTCGTCAAAACCGGTGGTGTATTTGGCAACATAAGCTGCATCGTATAAATCTTCAAAAATAATGACATTCATCCAAGCCAATAGTAAAGCCATATCAGTCGCAGGGCGAATAGGTAACCAATATTTCGATTTGCTGGCTACGGTAGATAAACGAGGATCAACGGTGATGATGGTAACGCCTTTGTCGATGGCTTCTGAAACTTCTTGCACTTGTGAGTTGTGCATATTTTCGCCAATATGGGAACCTATAAATACCAAACATTTGGAATCCCGCATATCGGTAGCTTCTGGTGAGCCACAACTTTCACCAAAAGTCAATTTCAATCCTTCGTCACGAGGGCCACGACATTGGGCAAATGCGGGTTCTGCAACGGTGTCTGAACCGTAAGCACTAAAAAGATGTTCCAAATGACTGCCAATCGCTCCGTGTTTTAGAAGTGCAAAACTTTCGGCTCCATATTTGGATTTAATATCCTTCATTTTGCTTGCCACCAAGGAAATGGCTTCTTCCCAAGAGGCTTCGCGAAATACTGATTTTTCTCCTTTTTTGGATACTCTAATCAGTGGCGTTTTGAGTCGGTCGTCATCGAAATGCATTCCCAAACCACCAGTTCCTCGGGTACACAATCGCCCTTTGCTGTGCGTATCGATATCATTGCCAATAATTTTTTTGATTGTTCCCTTGTCATCTACATAAGTCCAGCCTGCACATTTCCAAAAGCAAACATCACAATAGGTAGGAAATCGTTTTAAATCGGGGCGGTCATAATTGAAATCTTCTTTATTCCCGCCAAAAACATCAACTGAATAAAGCGAACCTGCAACGGCAGCTGCACCTGCACCCCACATTGAAATTTTTATAAAATCCCTTCTTGATGAATTCATATTTTTTTTTGATTTTTTTATGAATTTGTACAAATTCAAATGTATTATACCTTAAAACTATTCAAATTGTAAAAATTATTATTCCATTTCTCTGTAAATTTAATTATATCGAGATTTCATTTTTATGACATTTATCATATTCAATATCCATCCTATTTTTCCTATTTTTGGTGGATAAAATAGTATTCTAAGCTAATAAAAAACGTAACAAAAGTTACATAACCCTCTTTTTTTTGAGCTTAATACCCAAAATATTCCAAAAAAAAAGTGTTTTAGGTAATTTTAAAAAAAAGAGAGATTTTGGTCTTGTTTATTTATCGAAAAAATGACTAAAAACTTTTAAAAAAAAAATAAAAAAAAATAAAAATTTAGACATTTAAAACAAAAAAAGACCCTTTTGAGATCTTTTTTTGATAATAATTATAAGATTTATTTTAATAAATAAATACGATTTATTTGCTTTTTGGAGAGGTATGTATCGAAAATAATTTATTTTTATCCAAATTACCTTCGGACAGTAATAAAAAAAGCATTGTTTCTTTAAAAAACAATGCTTCAAATACTCCCTTTTACTGGTTATGTTTTAATGGGTAGTAGTTTTGTTTCTAAAAGCCAATGCTTGCATCATCATTGACAATACAATTGTTAGTATTGCTCCGATGAAGTTGAGCCACAAATAACCCAATTTTTCTTCACCACTCGGATAAATAAAGATAGCAAAGTAGTATATAATAAAAATAGCGGTTTGGCTAATTACAGCACTATAAAATATCGCTTTAGACTGAACGAATTTGATGTAAAACCCAACAAGGAAAATACCTAAAACAGTTCCGTAGAAAATAGATCCTACAATATTGACCAGTTGAATTAAATTTTCGAACAATGTTCCAATACTAGCAAAAAGAATGGCAACAATTCCCCAGAACAAAGTGAAAAACTTGGTCACATTTACAAAATGTCTTTCCGTTTTTGCTTCTTTAACATTTCGTTTATAGATATCAATTGCCGTAGTCGAAGCCAATGCATTTAAACCCGAAGCCGTAGAAGACATGGCCGCTGAAATAATTACTGCCAGTAACAAACCTATTAATCCTTTGGGCAAATAATGCAAAATAAAATGAAAGAATACATAATCTTTATCATTGGTTTCACTTCGTTTATCGGCTTTTAGAATTAATTCTTTAGCGTGATCTCTCAAATCTTTTTCTCTACTTGATAATATTATCAATTCTTTTCGAAGAATCGGGTTGTCATAATCTTGATTGAGTTGATCGATATACAACAAATTAATTACTTTCTTATCTTCTGAAAGTGCTTCCAATTTTTTTTCTAATGCATTATACTCTGATTTGTATATTGATTTTTCTACAATTATTTTATTGTTGGGATTAAAATTTAGCGGAACCGGATTGAATTGAAAAAACACAAAAACCATCACTCCCGTTAGCAAAATAAAAAATTGCATAGGCACTTTTAACAAGCCATTCATAATCAAACCCATTTGACTTTCTCGAACTGATTTTCCTGACAAATAGCGTCCTACTTGTGATTGGTCGGTTCCAAAATAAGCCAAAGCCAAGAAAAAACCTCCTGTAAGTCCGCTCCAAATAGTATATTTTTCTTCTGGGTCAAATGAAAAATTAACAATATCCATTTTGTCGTTTGCCCCAGCAATATGCAAAGCGCTTGTAAATGTCATATCGTTGGGTAAAAAATACAAAATCAGAAAAAAAGTGATAAACATACCCAACATAATAACAAACATCTGCTGTTTTTGAGTGACATTTACCGCTTTTGTTCCCCCTGAAAAGGTATATATAATTACTAAAACTCCTATTACAATATTCATTATTGTCAAATTCCAACCTAACAATGCCGATAAAATAATAGCTGGTGCATAAATGGTCAATCCGGTTCCTAATCCTCTTTGAACCAAAAAAAGAACTGCTGCAAGCGAACGTGTTCTCAAATCGAAGCGTTTCTCGAGGTATTCGTATGCCGTAAAAACCTTGTATTTGTGATATAAAGGAATAAAAGTCACGCAAATAACCACCATTGCAATAGGCAAACCGAAATAAAATTGCAAAAACCCCATTCCGTCATGATAAGCCTGACCAGGTGTTGAAAGAAAAGTTATTGCGCTGGCTTGTGTAGCCATAACCGAAAGCCCTACCGTATGCCAAGGAGTCTCATTACTTCCGAGAATATAATCTTCTACATTTTTACTTCCTTTTGTTTTCCAAACGCCATAAATCACTATAAAAAGTAAGGTTACAATAAGAACAATCCAGTCAAATAGTTGCATAGGCTAGGAATATAGTTTCATCAAAAAATAAAAAAATAAAATATAAATAGCATTAGCCACAAGAACCCAAGTGTAGCTCTTTTTCCAAGTAAATACTTTTGTATTTTCCATAATTGCGTGTTTAAAGTTTCACTTTTTCAACTGGAATTACTACTGGATTTTGCAAAGAAATCATATTGGCCAATATTTTATAAGCCCCTGAAACTCCTTCGGGTAATTCTCTAAAAAGACTTAAACCTGTGTAAATATAATATCCTTTTCCGTAAGGTGCAATTAATAGAGCACCATTTTTGGGCGTTTCACCTTTATCATTTGAAGATAAAATTGAGGTGAAAGCTTTATCAAATTGATTGGGATAATACAATCCTTGTTCTTGTTTCCAACCTTGAAAATCTTTGGAAGTAATTTTATTTGGCGAATTCAATACGGTATGATTGGGTTCTAAAAATCGAACTTCAGCATTTTCATCAGTTACCCTATCTTGAGAAAGATTCATTGAATAAGGCGCAATATTATAAATAATATCGGGCGTGTTGTATTGTGAAATCATTGTTTTGCCTGATTTCACAAATTCAAAAAGAATATTTTGTCGATTAGCCAATACTTTAATGGTGTTAAAAGCTCGAATTCCAGTTACAACTACATCAAAATTAGCTAATTTTTCTGGAGATAGTTCTTCAGGATGGATTAAAGTCACTTTATACCCCATTTGCCTCAAACAATTAGGAACTTCATCTCCAGCCCCCATAATATAAGCTATTTTTTGATCTTTTGTCTTTAAATCAAAACGCAAAAACTTAGATTCCGAAGGTTTCAAAACCTGTTGTTTGGTAATGTGATCAAAATCGATGATAATTTGTTCTTTGTCAAAACGTTTACCATCAATTATAGCAACACTTTTGGCTATAGCATCTTCGGGAGCGTTAGGTGGTGTTACTTCAAAATAGAATGTTTGTTCCCCACCTTTTTTTTCTAAATAAAATGGAATTGATTTTGGCAAAACCATCCAGTTTATTGGTAATTCGAGCTGTAAATCGCCTTTTACAGCATCTTTTCCAGCCTTAACTTTTACAGCAATATATTTTCTTTTAGTGTTTTTAAAAAGTGATACTTTGTCTAAAATAGTAGTAGAAACTTCTGGAACAATGTCTAAATAATTATACATTTCGCCTTTTACTCCATCATTGTATTTGTAAACCACAGTTCGCTCAAAAGGGATTTCGACTCCACAAATTCGAGTGTTAAAAATTACTTTTACCTCTCGAATAACATCTGGAATTCCAATATTCTTTTGGTTTGAAACAGTGTACATTCCATCGGTTCCAGCTTCTTTTAACCAATAGGGTTGCGTATATTCTATATCAGAAGGCAATTGCAAATCAATCGAAATGTTTTTTAAACTATTGCATTCTAACACTATATTTTCAGTGGTTACTTTTTGCTCTGGCAAGCTAGTAATCGATTCTAATTGCATCTCTGCAAAACTTCTATTGATGGCTTCCAGTTTCAATTTTACTATACTTCCTGGAGTCGCTTCCTGATTTTGCGAAACAGCTTCAAGATACAAACCTGCACAAGCTGCAATTGTATTCTTAATCTCTTCCGTTTTTTGAGTTTTCCAATGATTTTCATCTAATGCTTGAATCATCGAATAGGCTTTTACTAAATCTGGAATACTCGCCGAAGGGTTTTTAAAATCAAATTCGGCTTCAATTTTAGTTATCAATTCGCCAATAGGCTTCCCTCCTTTTACACGATTCCAAGAGGTATCAATTCCTTCAAAAATAGACGATTTATCTTTTAAAACATCACCATTTATTTGTTCTAAATACTCTGTTTCTTCGCCTCGAACTCCCGTACTTCCAAAACCTTGTGATTGATGACAACTGCGACTCAAAGCAGCAATTTCCTGATTTGATTTTCCAATAGATGGATAATAAACACCAGTTTCAATAGTAAGATAATTTGATTTATCGGCTGCAGCAAATTTCTCTTTGCTACCAAAAAACCACCACGATGGATTAAAAAATTGACGTTTGGTTTGCCAAGGTTGTACCAAGCTCAATTGCTCGGGAAAAACAGCTGGATTATTGGCTTTTTCAAAACTTTCAAAACTCAAAATTGCCGATGCCGAATGATGACCATGAGTATTTCCAGACGTTCTATGGTCAAAACGATTGATAATTACATCGGGTTGAAATTTTCGAATGGCAAAAATAATATCAGAAAGTACTTTTTCTTTATCCCAAATTTCAATAGTTTCCTCTGGATTTTTGGAAAAACCAAAATCATTCGCACGAGTAAAAATTTGTTCACCACCATCCATTTTTCTAGCTTCAATTAATTCTTGTGTTCGAATTACGCCCAATAAATCTCTAAGCTGAGAACCAATCAGGTTTTGTCCACCATCGCCTCTTGTCAAAGATAAATAGGCGGTTCTTGCTTTAACTTCATTAGACAAATAAGTAATTAATCGGGTGTTTTCGTCATCAGGATGTGCGGCAACATACAGAACCGAACCCAGAAAATTAAGTTTCTGAATTTGATTATAAATTTGTGCCGAATTGAGTTTTTGAGGGTTTTGCGCATTTATTATTTGGAAAGAAAGAAGAAAAATAATAATGGATGCAATCAAAGCTTTCTGCATATTTCTAAAATTAAATTTGCAATGAAATCAAATATAGTAATTATTCGTTTGATAAATAACAAAAAAGAGAGGGAATCAAATTTGACTCTCTCTCTTTTAAACCTAAATTAGGAATTAATGTTTACCATTTCTGTGTCCATTATTTCCATTTCCTTTATTTCCGTTGCCTTTATTGTCATTGCCATAATGATTGCCATTATCGCTATGATAATGAGGATTATTTCCAATGGTTTTTTGAGGTTTTCCTTTGTATCCTTTATGGTATTTTACTTTGTGATTGTTATAATGAACATAAGGTTTTGAACCGTGATAATCATTCAAAACAACTTTATAACCACCATACAAATCATAATTTCTATATGGTCCAGGTAAATATCTTGATCGACACCATTTTCCATTACTTAAATAGATAAACTGTGTGGCTCGAATATCATAATAGGCTTGAACATCTGGCAAAAAATAATATTCTACATTAGAATATCCAACTGGTCCCCAAGATGGAGGATTACCTATATTGATATTTACCGAAACTTGCGATTGTACCGCACCGGATACAATAAGAAACATTCCCGCAATAATTAATTTTAACGTTTTCATCTTTTTGTTTTTTTTTATAATTATTCTTAATTAAAAAATTATACCAAACATTAGACAATAACTATGCCGAAATATATTTCTTATTCATTTGTTCAATCAAAAAACTCTTTTTCAGCTACTGGAGTTTTTAATATCGAAATGCCTTTTTGTAGCAACAAATTATTGGGATACACAATTATTCTTCCATCCTTATCTCTCAAATAAACATAAAAAGCCCTGATGTCTTCAATTTCGGCTTCGATGGGAAAATCTTTATCGTGAATATGGATTACATCCCCAATTTTGAAAGGAAAATAAAAAAACAAAATGATACCCGAAGTGATATTGCTCAAAATCGACCATTGGGCAATCATCGCCACACCCACAACGGTTGTAAAAGAAGAAATGGCAATAATAATATCCTTGGTATTGACTCCCCAAATGATTATCAAACCAAAAGCTGCCATAATATTGACAAACAAATGAATGTATTTGATAACCAATCTCGTTCGTTGTTCGATTGTTTGACTTCGTTTGGCAAAACTTCGTATTAATTTTGAAAAAATAATCCGAGACAATACTACCAACACCAGTAAAATTCCCGTGCTAATTGCTTCTCTGGTAAAATTATTTAAAAATATCATAGGTTACTTTTTAGGCTAATTTACACAAATATTCGTAAACTTTATCGGTTGGCATCCCCATCACATTGGCATAGGAGCCTTCAATTTTGGAAACACCCACAAAACCAATCCATTCCTGGATACCGTAAGCTCCCGCTTTGTCAAATGGTTTGTAGTTTTCAATATAATACTGAATCGCTTCATCACTCAATTCATTGAAAGTAACTTGGGTAACTTCATAAAATACTTCAATTGTTGTATTGGTTTTAAAACAAACCGAGGTGATTACTTCGTGAGTAGCATTCGATAAAGATTTAAGAATTTCAAAGGCGTCAAGTGCATCTTTTGGTTTTCCCAAAGCTTTATTTTTGTGCCAAACAATGGTGTCGCTTGTTATCAAGATTTCGTTGGATTGCAATTCACCTTCGAAAGCGCTAGCTTTTAATTCAGCCAAATAATTGGTAATTTCTTCTGCTTTTAGTTCTGGAGGAAAAATCTCCTCGATCTCTTTCAATCTAATTTCAAAATCTAGGTCTAAATCCTTGAAAAATTGTTGGCGTCTTGGCGAACCCGAAGCTAATATCAGTTTGTATTTTTGTAATTTATTTTTAAGCATTGCATTTTATATTTAAGCTGATAACCGCAATAGAAAGTATTCCGAAAAACAGAATCCATTTTAAAACCGTACTCAAATGATGGTAATCTTGTATTTCTTTTGCCGATACAATTTTTATCGAAAAGTATAAAAGTGGCGCCAATATGAAAACCAATCCGTATAAAGTGGCATAAATCAATCCCGAAGCAAACAAGTTGGTATTAATGTAATAAGCGATACAAATTATTGGAATAAAACTCAGTACAAAAACCAACTTCGTTGTTCGATTTACTCCAAAAACAATTGGCAAAGTGCTCATTTCTTCAATAGAATCACCATTCACGTCTTGTAAATCTTTAACAATCTCACGGATGAAATTAATGATAAAAGCAAAAAGAGCGTAGTCGAGAAGAATGCCAAAAAGCAATCCCATAACAGGTCTGTTTTCCTCAAAAGTTACAGGATACAAATCGAAAATTCCAATTATAATGACACTTAACGAAAGCAGTAAAGCCACAACAAAATTTCCTATTAGCAAAGTTTGTTTCAAGTTCGTGGCATAAAAATAAAGCATTGCAGCAATAATTATAAAAATAGAGGCAAAACTAGGTTTTTCAATTACATTCGATAAATAAAAACCAATAGCCACGCCAATTACGGTAAAACCAAAGTATAAATTATACGCCTTAGTTTCGGAAATCAGTTTACCTACAATAAGAGTTTCAGGCTTGTTTTCGGCATCGGTTTCTACATCCATAATATTGTTGATAATGTAGCCACCAGCAGCAATAAAAACCGTTGCCAAAACCAACAAAATATACTGCCAATGCGCCAAAGCCAAAGGAATATTTTGCAATTCCAGAAAACCATATCTAAAAATAAACTGCATCAAGGCAAGCATTAATAGGTTTTGGTATCTTATTAGATTTAGGTATTTCATTTCAGATTGCAGAATTTAGATTTTAGATTTTTTTCGAACAACTATTTTTTCAATAAATATCGAATCACCGTTTCGGCAGCATACAAACCGAATAAGCCCGGCATATAGCTGTTGGTTCCATAAAAGGATTTCTTGAAATTAGAGCCATCGGTCATTTTCAAACTCGCTTCATCCTGAATTTCAGACGAAAAAACGACTTTTACTTTATTGATTTTTTCTTTCTTCAAACGCTTTCTTATGATTCGTGCCAACTTGCAATTAATCGTTTTAGAAATGTCGGCAACCTTCACTTTAGACGCTTCCATCTTTCCTCCTGCTCCCATCGAGGAAATAATTTTGACTCTTTTGCGTTTCGCTCCAATAATGAGGTTGAGTTTGGGAGTAATGCTGTCGATGCAATCCAAAACATAATCAAATTCGTCTGAAACTAGTTCAAAAGCTCTTTCTGGCGAAAGGAATTCTTCGACTCTTGTCAATTTCAATTCTGGATTAATATCCATTAATCTGTCTCCAACGATGCTTACTTTTGGTGCTCCAACGGTAGAATGCAAAGCAGGCAATTGTCTATTAATGTTTGTAATATCTACGACATCACCGTCAACGATAGTCATATTTCCAACTCCAGCCCTTGCCAAAAATTCAGCAGCAAAAGATCCAACTCCACCTAATCCCACCACTAAAATAGTGGAGTTTCTTAATTTTTCTAATCCTTCTGCTTTAAATAAAAGCTCTGCTCTCTCGGTCCACTCTTTCATTATCTTTATCGTTTGTTGTTTTTGGTTTATTGTTTGTTGAATTCAAAAACTGCTTTATAATTCCCATTTACAATTTCCTGTAATTCGTTTAATTTCAAATTTTTATATTTCGCTGCCAAAGCATAAACCTCTTGAATTCCTTCCTCGATCATATCGGTTTCTAGCAAGAATCTGTCATTTGGAATGCTTTTAAAAACCGATTCTAATTCCGGGTAACGCAATAAATTTTTCCCAAACGAAACATAAAATCCATTGTCGATTAATTGTTTGGCGAGTTCCACTTTTTTCGAAAATCCGTGAACAATCATTGGAACGCTAATTTTCAATCTTTTTTTGATTTCGATGAGTTCCTGAAAAGCGGCAACGCAATGAATTACAACAGGTTTTTGGTGTTTTTCGGCCAATGCTAATTGTTTTTCAAAAACCAATTGTTGCACTTCAAAAGGGGTTTCGCTGCGTTTGTCTAAACCACATTCGCCTAGAGCCAAACATTCGGGCAAAGCCAATTTTTCGTCCACCACTTTAAAATCAGATTCCAAACGGTTTTCGTTAATAAATAAAGGATGAATCCCAATGGAATAGAACGGAATTGCTACATCAAATTCCTGTGGATATTGATTGACCAATTCCAAAACATCAAGCTGATAGGTACATTGATGCGTATGTAAATTAAAGTATTTCATTAATCGTGAAATTTTTTAACTCCCGCTTTTATTTCAATATTTAAATTATTTTCTAATGGCACTTTTGGGCAAGAATATTTATGATTGTAAGCGCAATACGGATTATAAGACATGTTGAAATCAATAGCGATTGTGTCTCCTTGAGGTATTTTCAAATCAATATATTTTCCGCCAATGTAGCTTTCTTTTCCGCAAGTCAAATCAAAAAAGGGCAAGAATAAATAATCTTTATATGCTGAATTTTGGGATAATTCAATGTTTTGGTAAATATTCAATTGGAATGGTTTTCCATCTATTGTAAAATGAGCTTCTCCATATTTTACATACAAAGGCCTTCTACTAGTAGAGGTTTTCATCTCGAAAGGTTTTTCGTTTTCGGTACGGATGAATTTTGCCGTTACAAAATATTTTTCGCTGATGGGATAAAAATCCAAAGTCTTGAAAACTTTCAAATCCTCGGCTGTTAATGGACTTGTTTTAGCATCGGCATATTCGGTATTTAAATCTTTTTGAAATTTTTCGACAACAGCAGTATCGAACTTTTCTTGGCCAAAGCCTAAATTGAATAGAGCTATAAAAACTAAAGTGAAAACTGTTTTCATGTTTATTATTTTGGACAAAAATAGTTTAAAAGTTAGAAAGGCACAAAGTTTATATTTTGTAGAGAATGTTTTCTATTCCAGGAATCCTAGCCCAGATTATACCGATTATGTATTCAATATAGTCTAATAATCCCAAAGTTTCGGGAGGACTATTTTCATAGTATTTCGGCATTATAACAGAACACTTTGAACTAAAACATAAATTCGTTTGGTATAAAATCTGTGTAATCTGTGTCGGAATCTTTTAAAAGCAAATGTCTTTAAAAACCTCCTAAAAATCTTCGTAGCTTTGCCAACAAGAAATTTCCCTATGCTCAGAACAGGTCTCCGCAATTATATCAACAATTTTAAAGGTTTCAGACGTGAAGTTTGGATTTTGGCGCTCATTACTTTTATCAATAGAGCGGGTACTATGGTTTTGCCTTTTTTGTCTAAATATTTAAAAGAAAATTTGCATTTTACTTACGGTCAAGTCGGATGGATTATGGTGGCTTTTGGCTTGGGTTCTATGTTGGGCTCTTGGTTGGGTGGCAAATTGACTGATAAAATTGGGTTTTATAAAATAATGATTTTTAGCCTTTTTACCAGTGGTATTGCTTTTTTTATTCTACAATACATCACTAGTTTTTGGGGGTTATGTATCGGAATGTTTACCATTATGGCCATTGCAGATATGTTTCGTCCTGCAATGTTTGTCTCCTTATTTGTTTATGCCAAACCCGAAAATAGAGTTCGTGCCTTATCATTAGTACGATTGTCTGTAAATCTTGGTTTTGCTGCAGGTCCTACTTTAGGCGGATTAATTATCTTAGGAATGGGCTATCAAGGTTTGTTTTGGGTAGATGGCAGTACATGTATTCTTGCCATCTTAATCTTTGCACTAAAAGTCAAAGAGAAAAAAAGAATTCCACCAGCCGAAGGAGAAATTCCAACTATTCCCAATCGTAAATCGATTTATAATGACAAACCTTTTTGGTTGCTCTTATTGACCATTTTTATTATAGTAATGGTGTTTTTTCAAATATTTACTACCCTTCCGCTGTATCATCACGAAAAATTTGGGTTAACCGAAGTTCAAACCGGAATGCTACTTTCCTTGAACGGACTTTTGGTTTTCTTCTTAGAAATGCCCATTGTGAGCCAATTTGAAAGAAAACAAACCAACAAAATCAAAATCATTGCCTTAGGTGCATTATGTGTTGCCTTAGGATATTTTGTTTTATTATTAGATTCTTGGATTTTTATTTTGATAATCAGTATCATTTTGCTCTCACTTGGAGAAATATTTGCTTTTCCTTTTTCGAATGCTGTGGCTCTAAACCGAGCTCCAAAAGGACAAGAAGGACAATATATGGGCTTATTTACAATGAGTTTTAGTCTAGCACATATTGTCTGTTCCAAAACAGGATTGGATATAATTGACAACTATGGCTATCAAACCAATTGGATTGTAATGGGAAGTTTAGCTATACTTGCTTTACTCTGTTGCGTTTGGCTGCATCGAATGTTACAGACCGAACGACTAGCAAACAAAATATAAACACTTGTTTTTCAGATAATTTATTAGACTTTATTGTATTTAAACTTAAAATTTAGTTAAATAACTATAAAAATAGTTTATTAACTAAAAATATAGTTGTACGTTTGTCCTTCGTTACGCTCAGGATGACACAAATTATACAACTATGCAAAAACTTACCAACAAAGAAGAAGAAATTATGCAAATTTTATGGAAGCTCGAAAAAGCTTTTGTAAAAGAAGTTCTTGCCGAAATTACCGAAGAACAACCCCATTACAACACCCTTTCAACCATTATCCGGAACCTGGAAGAAAAAGGTTTTGTTTCTCACAATGCTTTTGGCAACACACATCAATACTTCCCAATTGTGAAAATGGAAGATTACCGAAAGCGTTTTATGAACACGGCAATCGATACATATTTTAATAGTTCCTACAAAAATATGGTGTCGTTTTTTGCCAAGGAAGAAAAAATATCAGCCGAAGAATTACGAGAGATTTTAGCCATGATCGAAAAAAAGTAATACTATGGAAACTCTATTCATTTTCTTGGTTAAAGCCTCTGGTCTTATTGGAATATTTTATTTGGCTTACATTCTTTTGTTGCGAAAAGAAACTTTTTTCAACAGCAATCGTTGGTTTTTATTGGCGGGATTAATCACCTCGATCTTATTGCCATTGCTTGTTTTCACGAAAATAGTTTGGGTAGAATCAAATCCAACTACTTTCGATTGGTCGAATATTCCGATGACGACCCCAACTGTCGAAAATGAAGGTTTCGAAATCAATTGGTATTTAGTTTTGGCTTTAGTTTATTCGATTGGAATTCTAGGTTTCTTAGCAAAATTTGCGCTTGATTTTTACAGTTTATCCAAAGTTCTCAAAGGAAAAACCATTCAGCAACAAGCAGATTTCAAATTCATTGATGTAAATGAAAACATTGCTCCTTTTTCCTATTTCAATTCCATCGTGTACAACTCATCACTGTACAGCGCAACGGAATTGGGAAACATTTTGGAACACGAAAAAGTGCACAGCACCCAAAATCACACCGCTGATGTATTGATTTCAAGACTGTTTTGCATTGTTTTTTGGTTCAATCCACTAATGTGGTTGTACAAAAAAGCCATTGTTCAAAACCTGGAATTCATCGCCGACAGTGAAGCTTCTAAAAACATCTCCGACAAAAAAGCGTACCAATTGACGCTTTTAAAAATAACAACACAGGAAAATTGTGTTGCCATTACCAATCATTTTTATCAATCATTAATCAAAAAACGAATCGTTATGTTAAACAAAAATCAATCAAACAAAAGGAATTCTTGGAAGTATGCCGTTGTACTTCCGTTATTAGGCGCATTTTTATTCTTCTTTCAGGTGAAAGTAGTAGCACAGGAAAAGGAATCTACAAAACAAGAAATTACAAGTACAGAAATACCTTTTTTTATGGTAATCAACGAGACTACCTCAGATAAAGAAATAAAAGAATATTCAAATATTTTAAAATCAAATTATGATGTAAAACTAATATTTTCGAAAATAAAGAGAAATTCTAATGGCGAAATAATCGCAATCAAGGCTGAATTTACAACTAAAGACGGACGTTCTGGAGCTACCGAAATAGAAGGAACTAAACCAATCAAAAGTTTTTATTTTTATATCAAAGGAGATGATATGGGATTTGAAGAATTGAAAGATTTAAAAAACAATGGTAATGTAACCGTTTCAAAATCTCCAATAGCATCTGTTATGTCAGTAACTTCAAATGATGTAAAATCAATTAAAATTACGGACAAAGACATTTACATTGATGGAGCCAAAGTGAGTCAGGAGGAATTTGACAAATTAGATCCCAATACCATTGAAACTATGGCTGTCAATAAAGAATCTGGTAAATCAACCATAAAAATTAGAACCAAAAAAGGTTCCAATATTCCTGATGATACTGAAATCTTCGTTAATGGGAAAAAGATTTCAAAAGAAGAAATGGACAAATTAGATACTTCCTCAATTGAAAGTATTAATGTTACAAAAAATGGAATTACTCCCGGAAACATCACAATTATTAGCCGAAAAACAGAAATTAACGATATCGACCAAGCAAAGAAAGCCGCAGAGCAAGCAAAAATAGCTTCAGAACAAGCCAAGAAAGACACACAACAAGCAAAAATTGATGCTGAGCAGGCAAAATGGGATGCTGAAAAAGCCAAGAAAGATGAAGAGGCAAAAAAAAGAAAATAGCATCCAGTAAATCACAAAAAGACGGTCACTAATCAAGACCGTCTTTTTTATATCTTTGAGAAAAAATCAACTTATGTTCAAAATTCTAGCCAAAATAAACAAGCTAATTCTGCCCAGTTTTACAAAAAACGGACTAGATATTGCCAAAGCCAAAAAATGGCAATTGGCAATCTTGGCTTATCGCTATTACGTAACTACAAGAGCATTAGATTGTTGATTTTAGATTGCAGACTTTATATTTCAGATTTGAAAAAAAATCAACATAATTTCGCATTTAGGTTTGCACCATTGCAAAAATTACCTATATTTGCACCCGCAATAAGGCCTCGTGGCGCAACTGAATAGCGCATCTGATTACGGCTCAGAAGGTTACTGGTTTGAATCCAGTCGAGGTCACAAAAAATTCCTTAAACACACTGAATATCAGGAGTTTAAGGTTTTTTTATTTTATAAAACCAAGTCTTTTTTACTACTTCTCTTTCCTATCTTTTTTAATAACCAAATATTTTAATTCGGTTTGACCCGCATTACTTATTCCGTGTTCTACATTTGAAGGGCAATATAAACTTGTATTAGGCCCCACGACAACCGTTTTTCCATCTAAAAAGAAGGAAGCCGAACCTTCAAGGATATAAAAAAATTCTTCCTCGATATGATGGTGTGGTGCATGTGTTGATTTACCCGGCTCAACAATACTCATTTTAAGAGTATTTTCGAGAGTGAAATTTTTATCGGCAAACCAATATTGATAGCCTACTTTAGTCTTTGTGGCTTTCTCTAATTCGAATTGATTAACACAATTTTCGATTGTGTATTTACTACCTGTTAAAGCTGTAGCCGTTTTCAAATCCTGAGCTATCGATTTTTGGGCTGTTAAAATCAGAATCAAGACTTTAATAAGTGTTGTTGGTTTCATTTTTTTTTCTTGTAATATTACAAAAAAAATAAAATCGGAAAAATTAATTCTACGAGAATTAGCAAGCCAAATACATCAATTTACAAATAAATTATCTAGTTCTCATTAAAAATCGTCTCTCTTGAAACAAAAAATATCCCTAAACATTCTAAAAGTGTTTAGGGATATTTTGGTATTTTAAATTGTTTTTTATTTAAACAAGGGTGCGTATTTTTCTTTGCTTTCATACATTATCCAAAGCAAAATAGCGCTAAAAACTGCGGCAATAGGTAAACCGCTAGTGTCCTGAACAATATTCACCAACACAATCCCAACCATAATTGGGAAAATCATCAAAGCTCCCAATGCTCTTGTTTTTGGTATAATGATGAGCAAACCTCCCAAAATTTCGACTATTCCCACAAGCGGCATGATCCAACCAATTTCCATAAAGGCAGCCATTGCTTTTTGCATTTTCTCAGGCAAATTGTCTGGCATTGGCATATAATTCAGAAACTTATTGAGCCCAGCATTAATGAACATCAATCCAAATAAAAGACTTAAAACGAATGTGATTTTGTTTTTCATAGTTAAATTTTTAAGGGTTAATTATTTTTAAAGTTACTAATAAATCGTCTAATTACAGTTTTAACTCGTGTGCTGTCCTTATCACTTTTGTTTTACAGGAATCGCAAAAGAGCCAAATTAGAGTTTTTATACGGACTAAACAATAAAATGGCACGCAGATTATACGGATAAAAACGAATCTTATCAATTTAAATCTGTGGTAATCTGCTCAAATCTTTATAATCTGTGTCCCTTTTTTTAAGTCAGGACAGAAAACGGATAGCAAAATAATTAAAATTAAAAACAAAAAATCCCTTATCGGGATTTATTTTTAAACATTATCTGTTTAACTCATTACAAACTAATTATCTTATTTTAAATCTAGCTTTACATTATATAAATTTGAACTCATTATACTTTCGATGGAACCAAAATCAATGCTGTTTTTTTGAGCGTCGCTTTGTTTTTTTAATGCAATTTGTTTCAAACAATTTTGAAAACGCCTCACCTCTTCTACATTCGAGAGAATCAAACCTGGAACCAATGCTTTGTTCCCATTTTCATCTTTTGCAACCATTGTAAAATAGGAAGAATTGCAATGATTTTTCTCTCCAGTCTGAATATTTTCGGCTTCGACTCGAATACCTACAATCATAGAGCTTTTTCCAACATAATTCACTTTAGCTTTCATAGTAACCAACTCTCCTACTTCTATTGGTTTCAAAAAATTAACAGTATCAACCGAAGCTGTAACACAATAATTTCCCGAAAATTTTGAAGCACAAGCAAAGGCAATTTGATCCAGCAAGGACAAAATGAAACCTCCGTGAATTTTGCCACTAAAATTAGTGTGAGAAGGCAGCATCAACTGAGAAATGCTGATATTTGAAGAACTTACGGTTTTGAACTTAGTATTCATAGTATTTTGATTGTAAAAGTATTAAGGCAAAATTATTTTTAATAAGGTATAAAATTATACTTTTTCTAGAAAGTTAATAAAATTATTTTTAGGCGATTCGCATAACGAACAACAATAATCCTCTGGTAAATCTTTGAACAAAACCCCTTTTTGAATTCCTTGAGCCACATCGCCATATTCTGAATTGTAGAGTGTTAGACATTCTGAACATTGATGAATATCCCTTTCTTGCAACTCTTTTTTGACAATTGGTTGGTTAATTTCTAGAACGGTATTTCCTAATTCTTCAAAATATTTCTTGCTCAATTCAATTAAAATTGTCGGTAATTCTTGCTTATCAACATCCTGAGCCAGAACAATATACTCCTTGGTATTAGGATCAAAGTTTTTGGCATACAAAACATTATAGGTTGCTCTAATTTTCATTGTTTCCAATGCTTTAGGCATTTGGTTTTTTTCGACAACAATCGAAGTGAAATAATGTCCTTCGCGGTTGTATTCTGATATTCCAAAGGTCAATCCATAGGTACTTACATCGAATTGGTCTAGGGTTCGAACCAAAAATGTTTTCAGATTTAAAGCCCATTCAGTGGCAACTGGTAAATGCCAATTAAGTTCTAATAAAGAATGACGAACATTAATTCCTTTTTTACCCAAGAATTTTTCCCAATCCAATTTTCTCTCTTTTGGAATACCTTTCACGATAAATGATTTCCAAGGTGTGATACATATTTTTCCGATTTTACAATCAAAACATAAATCGCACATTTCTTTCAAAAAGTCTAAATCATATAAATTATTTCGCCAATACAATCCCAACCAATACTGATCAATCCCCAATTTATTCATTCCTTCATAATACGGAAAAGGATAAAACGGAAGTTGCAAAGGTTTGTCAATCGTTCTGTTATTAGTATCCAAACTATCATTCACCAATTGAAAAATCATATCCACTGTATCAGGTTCTTCTATTTGAATTTTTTCGATAGCATAATAGACTTCGGCAATATTCCAACTGTAAATAAGTACGGGATACACTTCCATTTTGTCCCAATTAGGCAAGCGAATATACAAATACCAATAATCCTCGTGATGCGAAGCAACAAAATTGATATGCCCCGTAAACAATGGCACGAGCTGCTGTTTTGGGTCGGTTATATTCACTTTTAACTGAGGCTGTTCCTTGAATTGTTCTAAAATATAAAGAAATTTATTTCCAGTAAGCCAAGGCGTATTGGTAAAAATATCGGTCGAAACATAGGAAGAAACAATATTATTTCCACTGTTTTCATCAGGATAAACAAAAAAATATTTATCGGTTTTGTCTTTTCCGATGGGCAAAAAATCTTCTGGAAAAATAATATCTTGTCTTGAACCAAAAGAAATCGCTTTCAATCCTTGTTCCAAACTCATATTGACAATTTCTCGTAATTCACCTGGTGAAATCACGCCTCCTTTTACTATTAATCGTGTGTTTTTCATAATTATTAGTTTATGGTTTATGGTTTATGGTTTATAGTTGTCCAACAACAAACTATAAACAACAAACTATAAACTTATTTGCATTTTGCTAAAATATCTTTTACTTCGGTTTTACAACTACCACAACCTAGTCCAGCACCAGTAGTTTTGCACAATTCGGTAAAATTGGTCACACCACCTTTTATGGCTTCTTCTATATTTCCGCTTCCTACTTGGCTGCATGAACAAACCAATTTCCCTAAAACTGGTTTGGCACTAGAACTTCCTCTAAGCAACATATTGCGTTTATCGGCTAGCTCTATTTTGCTTTCGATCAAGGTTTTAAATTCGGCAAACTCATTTTTATCACCCATCAAAATAGCGCCCACCAACAAATCGTTTTTGACGATACATTTTTTATAATAGCGTTGTCTTAAATCAGCAAAAACAATTTCCTCATAGGAATCATCATTTTCGGGAACTTCTACCTGACCAATACTACACAAATTGATATCTTCTAGTTTTAGTATATTCATCAAAACAGATCCTTTGTAAAAACTGCTAATATCACCTGCCATAAAATTAGCCAAAATATCGGCTTGCTCTTCGGCTGCAGAGGTAATTCCAAACAATTGATTGTTAAATTCAGCAATTTCGCCAATGGCAAAAATACTAGGATTCGAAGATTGCAAATACTGATTTACCTTCACACCACGTCCGCAGGCAAGCCCTGACTCTTTAGCAATTTCGATATTTGGAATCGTTCCAATGGTGTAAACAATAGCATTGGCAGTAATAATTCGACCACTTTTCAAGGCAATTTCCAATTCATTCGGATTATCAGTTTCGAAAACGGTACTTACTTCGTTGTCAAAATAAATTTGAATGTCACGAAGTTGCACTTCTTCGGCCAATAATTTAGAAGAAATTCGATCTAATTGACGTTCCATCAATCTGGATGCTCTTTGAATAATGGTGATTTTTACTTTTTTATGTTTTAAGGCTGCAGCCAATTCCAAACCTAATAAACCGCCACCAATTATAACAACGTGTTGCTCTTCGGCTGGTAGATTGGTACTTTCTAAATAGTTTTTCAATCTATCGGCATCACTTTTTCTACGCATCGTAAAACGTCCTGGCAAATGCAATTGCGCATTTTCAGGCACAAACGGACGACTTCCTGTTGCCAAAATCAAGGAATCAAAAGTATAAAGATTGCCTTGGCTATCCAAAATAGTTTTTTCTTGAGTATTTATATTATCGATAGAGACATTCGATTTCATCGTGATATTCAACTTACTCAAGGCTTCTTCTTTGATTTTTTGAAGTTGTTCCCAAGTAAATTCACCCGTCATATATTCTGGAAGCAAAACTCGATTGTAAAACGGGTTTTCTTCGTTCGAAAATACAATTATTTCATCGGTAGTATTGATTTCGCGGTAGTTTTGTATGAATCTAAATGCAGCTGCTCCTGCTCCAACTACAGCAATTTTCTCGAAAGCTTTTACATATTTTTCTATAGAAACAGTCGTGAATTTAAAATCAGGTTCTTTCGATGTTGGATCAACAAGCGTATTGGTCAAATTATTGGTTCGATTCAAATCGTTTTCCAATTGTTTCCCCCAATGCATGGGCAAGAAAACTACTCCTTCACGAATACTATCGGTGATTTTTGCTTTGACACGTACAGTTCCGTTTTTACTAGTAACGACAACAATATCACCTGCATTTATTCCCGATTTAAAAGCGTCAATCGGATTTATTTCTAGCATCGGACTTGGAATATGCGTCATCAATCGCGACACTTTTCCCGTTTTGGTCATCGTATGCCATTGATCACGAATTCTACCTGTGGTCAGAATGAATGGATATTGTGAATTAGGCTGTTCCGATGTATTTTCGATAGCCGTTGGGATATTAAAAATAGCTTTTTGCGAAGGCGTATAGAATTTTTTATCGGTAAATAATCGTGGTGTTCCTGGATGTCCATAATCAGGAACGGGCCATTGGAAAGTACCTTCGTTTTTGAGTCTGTTATAATTCAAAAAGGAAATATCCATTTTGGTATCCTTGGTCATCATACAATATTCCTTGTAAACTTCCTCGGTGGTATTGAAATTGAACCCGTTGAAATTCATTTTCTGGGCAAAACGAATCAAAATTTCCACATCCGAAAGTGCTTCTCCTGGAGCATTTACCCCTTTTGGAAGATAGGAAATACGTCTTTCTGAATTGGTCATTGTTCCTTCTTTTTCTAACCAACCTGCTGCTGGCAACAATAAATCGGCAAATTTTGAGGTATCGGCATTGTGTGAAATGTCCTGAACAACCACAAATTTAGCGTTTTGCAATGCTTTTTCCACTCTTCGAGAATCGGGTAAACTCACTAAAGGATTGGTACAAATAATCCAAATAGCCTTCATTTTTCCAGACTCTAAAGCATCAAACATTTCGGTTGCGGTCAAACCTGGTTTTTCTGAAATTTCATTAACTCCCCAAAAATCGGCTACTTCTTTTCGATGCATCGGATTGTTTAATTCTTTGTGAACCGCTAATAAATTGGCCATTCCTCCAACTTCCCTTCCTCCCATGGCATTGGGCTGACCTGTTAATGAAAAAGGGCCTGAACCCGGTTTACCTACTTGTCCAGTTACCAAAGAAAGGTTTAACAAAGCCGTGTTTTTATCTACTCCAATCGCACTTTGATTGAGTCCCATTGCCCAAAGCGAAATAAATCCTTTGGCTTTTCCTATCATATCGGCAGCTAGTTTGATGTCGTTTACAGAAACTCCACAAAGTTTAGATGCTTTTTCGAACGAACTTGAAAGAACCAAGTCCTTATATAAATTAAAATTTTCGGTGTGATTTTTAATAAAATCGTTGTCGATATATCCTTTTTCGATTAATCTTTTTCCAATGGCGTGATACAGAATAATGTCAGTCCCAGGAATAATTTGCAAATGCAAATCGGCCAGTGCAGCAGAATCTGTTCTTCTAGGATCAATAACAATGATTTTTGTCTTCGGATTTTTTTCTTTGTGTTGCTCTAATCTTCTAAAAAGAATCGGGTGACACCAAGCAGGATTGGCTCCAGTAATCAAAAACGTATCTGCTAGTTCAATATCATCATAAGCAATAGGAACTATATCTTCGCCAAAAGTCTTTTTGTAACCCACTACCGCCGAACTCATACACAATCGAGAATTGGTATCGACATTATTGGTTTTTAAAAATCCTTTTACCAATTTATTAATCAAATAATATTCTTCGGTTAGACATTGACCCGAAACATAAAACCCCACACTATCAGGACCATGTTTTTTAATAATCGAAGAAAAAACAGCAGCAGCACGTTCTAAAGCATCATCCCAACTCACTCTTTCTTTAGGATGCGATTTGCTCCAGCGCATTTCGGGATATAAAATTCGATCTGAGGTGTCGTTAACCACATAGTGTAGATTCATTCCTTTGGAACAAAGCATTCCTCGATTCACTGGATGATTTACATCTCCTTTTACCTCTACCCCATTTTTCGAATCGTTGGTTACAATAATTCCACATCCAACACCACAATACGAACACGTAGTTTTAATTTCTGAATTTTGCATTTTCGAAATTCTTTATATATTAAAAAACTTAGTACATCACTTTTAAAAATGTAAAAATAAGTATTTTTACGTATAAATACGTATAAATTGAAAAATATTTTATAAGTTTGACAAAATAAATAGCGAGGCACAAAATTTGTACCCATAAACTCTTATATAATATGAAGAAAGCAACTGCAATTTGTGAGAGCTGTTCTAATGAAAATTGTTTTATCAAAAAACATCTTCATTTAGAAAAAATGCAACAATATATCGAAAAAAAGAACAGTTTTGTCTGTAAAAAATCGCAACAATTTATCATTGAAGGAGCGCCAACACAGGGCTTATATTTTGTCTATAAAGGAAAAGTAAAAACCGTAAAAACTGGCATTTATGGCAGAGAGCAAATAGTAAGACTAACTACAAATGGAGACGTTGTTGGGTTTAGAGGCTTTGCTACCAGCAAACGTTGCCTCATTGGAGCATCAGCACTTGAGGATACTATTTTGTGCAATTTCAGCAATGAAGATATGCTGGATATCCTGAAAAATGTGCCTGAATTCACCTTTGATTTGATGTTGTTTTATGCTGAAGAATTGAACAAAAGCGAAAACAATATCCGAAAAATTGCCCAAATGAATGTTCGAGAAAGAGTAATTGATACCTTATTATATATACATCGAAAATTTGGCCAATCAAAAGGAGTGATTGAAGTAGAATTATCCCGGCGTGACATTGCCGATTTTGCTGGCACAACCGAAGAACAAGTAATTCGAGTCATTTCGAGTTTAAAAAAAGAATCGCTCCTTAAAACGGTAGGCAAAAAAATAGGACTAATAAATGTAGAAAAAATGAGATCCGAAATCATAGAGCACAAATAAGCATCGTTATCGATGCTTTTTTTTGACTAATACTTAAAAACTAAGTTCTCTGTATAGCCTATTTCCAATACAATACGTAATTTACCTAGCTTATAAAGCCCATCTATTATTGACTTCATTGCCATTTCCTGCGAAAAAACATAAAAACACCTGTTTAAACCAACAATAATCATGTAGTAAAAAGCGGTTTTAGTATGTATTATTTCATAAAACTAAGTATTAATACTTACGTATATTTGCAACATACTAATTAAAACAAACCGTTATGCAAACAATTAAGAACAAATTACTAAGTATTCAAGGTTTCAAAAAAGAAACTTTTACAAGAGCAACGCTATCAAAATCGCTATTATTAGGACTTGCTTTTACTGCTTTGAGTCATAATGAAGCAAAAGCTCAATTTACTTTAACTGGACAAGTAAGACCCAGAACTGAAGTAAGAGACGGTCAAGGGACTTTACAAAAAAAGGATGACGATGCTGCGGTATTCACTTCACAAAGAACAAGATTGAACGCAGGATATGGAGGTTATCGTTTCAAGATATTTATGGCTTTGCAGGATGTTCGCGTTTGGGGTCAAGATCAATCCTCTATCAACAGAACTACAACAGACGCTAATGATGGATTAATGTTGCATGAGGCTTGGGGTGAAATTTTCTTAAATGACACTGTTAGCAAAATTAAAAATCTGTCGTTGAAAATTGGACGTCAAGAAATTGCTTATGACGATCAAAAAGTAATTGGCGGGCTAGATTGGTTACAACAAGCCAGAAGACACGATGCAATTGTATTGAAATTTGCCAACAAAGGATGGATTGCCGATATAGGAGCTGCTTTCAACCAAAATTCAGAAAAATCAGTAGGTACTGTTTACAACGGAATCCCAACTGCTTACGGAGCTGGAACCAATGGAATTGGAACGATGTACAAATCCTTCCAATATGCTTATGTAGGTAAAAAATTCTTCTTTGGAGACCTTTCGTTTTTATTTTTCAAAGATGATTTTAACAAATATGTAACTGTTGCAGCTGTTAAAACTCCAATTCAAGGGGTTTGGAGCCGAACTACAACTGGTCTTTATTACAATGCCAACCTAACCAGAAAAATTAACCTTACCGGAAGCTACTATTACCAAGGAGGTCGAAATAAAGACGGGCGTATCTTGAGCGCAAATCTAGCTTCTATAACTGCAACGGTACAAGCGGGTCGTAAATTATTTTTAAGTCCTGGAATAGATTACCTATCTGGAACTGACGGAACAAAAGCAGTTACTGCTGATTCAAGAAGCAACCTTTTTGATCCTCTTTACGGAACACCACACAAATTTTGGGGAGGTATGGATTATTTCTATGCAGCAAATGGTTTTGGAAGCCAAGGTTTAACAAACTATTTCTTGAAAGCAAAATACAATGCCAAAGACAAATTAGTATTCTTCGCAGAACTTCATGGTTTTGAATCAGCAAACAAAGTTTCTGATGGCGCTGGAGGAACAAGAACACCTTATTTAGGAACTGAATTGGATTTGAAAATGTCTTACAACTTTACAAAACTAATTAATATTGAAGCTGGATATTCTTATATGCAAGCTACTAATACAATGGCATCGGCTCAGGTTAAAAATGTATCCAATGCTGATCTTTCTCCTCAATGGGCTTATGTTTCTTTAAACATTAAACCTGATTTTTTAGCTAAAAAATAATTATACAATAACTTTTAAATTTTTAAAGATGAAAACAATAAACACAACAATAGCTACGCTAACAAAATCAGTTTTGATTTTGTTAGTAGCAATAAGTACAGCCTTTACAACAATAAATGCACAATCTGATCCCGTAAGATTAGGATTTATTCCACTAACCGATTGTTCGCCAATTGTTATGGCAAAAGAATTGGGATTATTCAAAAAATATGGTGTTGAAGTGATTGTAACCAAAGAATCATCTTGGGCCAACATTCGCGACAAAGTACTTACAGGCGAATTAGACGGAGCACATTGTTTGTATTCTATGCCGTTTTCAGTATATACTGGTGTGGGCGGAAAAGCAGGATCTGAAATGAAAATTGCAATGATGTTGAACGTAAACGGACAAGCCATCACCCTTTCGAATGATTTTTGTGGAAAAGTAGGATTCAAACAAATGAACAAAGTTACTCCTGTTGTGGCTGCCAAATTGAAAGCCGAAAAAGAAGTAACCTTTGCAATGACTTTCCCTGGTGGAACTCACGATTTATGGTTGCGTAACTGGATGTCAATTGCTGGTTTGAATCAAAGAGCCGTAAAAATCATCACTATTCCTCCTCCACAAATGGTGGCCAACATGAAAGTAGGTAATATGGATGGCTATTGTGTTGGAGAGCCTTGGGGAGGTGTTGCAGTAAAACAAGGTATTGGATTTACTCAAGTTGCTTCACAAGATATTTGGAAAGATCACCCAGAAAAAGCATTGGTAGTCAACAAAGATTTTAGCGCAAAACGCAAAGCTGATTTGGTAAAAGTAATGAAAGCCGTTATGGAAGCCTGCAAATGGTTAGATGTTCCTGCCAATCGTAAAAAAGCAGCAGCAATCATTGGTAAAGCTCCATATGTAAATGCTCCAGCAGAAGTAATCGAAAACAGATTGATGGGGAATTATGATTTAGGTTGCAACCAAGGAACAGAAGTGTATGACAAAGATTATATGTTGTTTTACAAAGGTGGAACAGTAAATTACCCACGTAAATCTCACGCAATTTGGGCTATGGCACAATTCGTTAGATTCGGATATTTGAAAGAAGCTCCAAATTATAATGCAATTGCCGATAAATTAATTCTACAAGATTTGTATGAAGAAGTAGCCAAAAGTATGAACGTAAAAATTCCTACTGACGATATGAAACCGTTCTCTCTTACTATGGACAAAACCGTTTTCGACCCGTCAAATCCAGCAGCTTATCTTAAAGTTGTAAGAAAATAAAAAATAAAACTACATTCTATTCCCTCCTTTTGAGAGGGAAAAAGAATGTCATCAACCAGAATCATTTTTCATATTAAAACTAAAACTAGAGTACCATGTCAGATAAAAACATTTTAACCTTAGACAACATCACTACAGAAATCAATACTTCTGAGGCTGTTCAAAAAAGTTTTCTAGACGAAAATTCAAAAATCAAACTTGCTTTAAATACCCTAATTGTAAAATCAAAATCAGTCCTTTTTGCTGGCGTAGGTTTATTCCTTTTTGGAGGTTTTTGGAGCTTATTGAGTATTTATACCAAAGATGCTTTACCAGGACCAATTGCCACACTAACCGTTTTGAAAGAAATGTTGAGCGATCCATTTTATGATTATGGTCCAAACGACAAAGGAATTGGTTTACAACTTTTTAACTCTATAAAAACCGTTCTTTTAGGATTTACTTTAGGTTCATTAATTGCCATTCCAATCGGAATTTTGATGGGTGCCAGCACTATTTGCAAACAAATTTTTTATCCAATTGTGCAGTTACTTAAACCCGTTTCTCCTTTGGCTTGGTTTCCAATTGGTTTAGTAGTTTTCAAAGATACTGGAATGGCAACTATCTTTATAGTTTTTATTACTTCATTATGGTCCACTCTTATTAATACTTCTTTTGGTGTAGCATCGATTCCTCAAGACCATAAAAATGTGGCCAAAGCTTTTGGTTTTTCTAAAATGAGATATTTAACTAAAATATTAATTCCTTATAGTTTACCTCACATTATTACAGGTTTACGTCTAAGTATTAGTGTGGCTTGGTTGGTTATAGTTGCCGGCGAAATGTTGTCAGGAGGAGCTGGAATTGGGTTCTTCGTTTGGGACAGTTGGAATGCACTTAGTCTAGAAAAAGTGATCTCAGCCATCCTTATCATTGGAATTGTAGGTTTGCTTTTTGACCGAATATTCACTTACATCGAAAACAAAGTAGCTTATAAAGCGTAAAAAAAGTTTAAAAGTTTAAGAGTTTAAGAGTTTATGGTTGTTTAAACCCGAAAAGAACTTAAACAATTTTAAACAACTTTAAATATTAAACCAAATCATATCAAACCCACTAAAAACAAATCAAAATGAGCTATTTAGAAATCAAAGACTTGGAAATCTCTTTTCCAACTCCAAAAGGAAAATATATTGCCGTAAAAGATATTAATTTATCTATAAAAAAAGGAGAAATAATCTCTATAATTGGTCACTCTGGATGTGGTAAATCAACCATTATGAATGCCATTGCTGGAATGCTAACACCAACAGGAGGAACTGTTCAGTTAGACGGAAAAACTATAAAAGGTCCAGGCCCTGATAGAGGAATTGTGTTTCAAAACTACTCTCTTTTACCTTGGTTAACAGTACACGAAAATATTTTTCAAGCCGTAGATTCGGTAATGGATTGTTCTAATAAGGAAAAACATGAAATTGTTGATCATTATCTAAAAATGGTGAATTTATTGTCCCACAGAGATAAATTACCAGGTCAATTATCTGGCGGAATGAAACAACGTGTTGCTATCGCAAGAGCCTTTGCTATCAATCCTGGAGTATTATTATTAGACGAACCTTTTGGCGCATTGGATGCCTTCACCAAAAGTTCGATGCAATTAGAAGTATTAAAATTATGGAATCTTAATAATCGTGACAAAACCATTATTATGATTACTCACGATATCGAAGAAGCATTATTCTTGTCGGACAGAATTGTGGTTTTAAACGATGGGCCAGCTTCGACAATTAGAGAAATTGAAGTCGTGCATTTGCCAAGACCTAGAAACAAAATAGAAATTGTAAAATTACCCGAATATATCGAATTAAGAGATCGATTACTACACCTATTGACCGATAAATTCTCTATTGAAGATATGGGAATGGTGTACAAAAGTTAGTTTTAAGTGAATTAGTTGGTTGAAAATTCCTGTGATGTTTTTGCATCACAGGTTTTTTTTTATAATTCGAATGGGTGTTCATGAAATCAAATCGGTAAAACTTTAGAATTAGATAGGCTTGGTTGGCAGACTAAATGTCTGCACGGTTGGATTATGAATTTTTACCGCAGATTCGCAAATTATTCCAATTATAACTATTTTTAAAATTTACGAATCTGCGGTTGAATTTTTTTATAAACTGAAAGCGAAATATACTAAAGTGCATAGTTTTAACTATTTTGAAACCCATAAATAGAATAATGAATATACCCAAAAACAGATAAAATCGTTCAATAGATTACTAATCTTAGTATTTATTAAACAAAAAAAAAACTGCCATTCTCATGACAGTTTCAATTATATTGGTATCGAGAATTTATATTTTAGCAAAAATATTAGTGTAGTATTTTTTACCATCAGCATTAACTCTAATAGCAAGCCCAAAATGAGTAAAATTACCTTCAATGTTTACTTTATGACTAGGGCTTTTTAACCAAGCATCAACTGCTGCTTTTGGAGAATTATAATTAAACGCAATGTTTTCTGCTACTGTTTTTGCTTTTAATGTTTTCATAATATCTTCTGAACGAGAAGTAAAATCATCGTGATTCACTACATTATTAGTTATCATATAATTATCGTGTTCTTCTGATTTATAAGAAATATGTTCAATTTGCTTTAATTCATTTAAACCAATACTAACTCGATATTCATTAATCAAAGCCATTGTTTCTAACTCGGTAGAATTATAGGTATAATTCATTGCTTTTTGAGTTGAAGTCTGAGTTTCAGTACTATTTGTCTCAGAACTATCTGATGAACAAGAATTCATTGTGAATAGTATTGCTACTAGCAATGCTAAACGAAGTAATTTTGTTTTCATAATAATGAGTAGATTAAATTTAAAGTAGATTGTGGGGCAAACTTCTTTAAGATATTATATTCTTCCTTTTAATTCTTGAGTAAATTTATACTCAATATCGTTTAAAAACAAATATAATCGATGAAATACACAACATTTACGTATTTAAAGTATTTTATCTTACAAAATAATCGAATATTACGAAGATTTTCTAATAGATGAACTAAATCATTTGAATGACTTTATTTTTGTCAATATTTTGTATAAAATATATAGTTTATAAAATCACAAAACAAACTATAAAAAAGCCCCGCAAATAGCGAGGCTTAAATCATAAAAAAATGATAGTATAGTCTTATAAATCAATAAATTTCAAAACTTTTTCAAATTGTTCTTGTTTCGAAATCGTAGAATTGTCAAATTCAATGGCATCATCTGCCTTAACCAATGGAGAATCGTCACGATGGGTATCTATATAATCTCTTTCCTCAACGTTTTTTAAAACTTCCTCAAAGGTTACATCATCACCTTTCTTCATCAATTCTTTGAATCTTCTTTCGGCACGTGTTCTTGGACTGGCAGTCATAAATATTTTTAGTTCAGCATCTGGAAAAACTACCGTTCCTATGTCTCTTCCATCCATCACGATGCCTTTATTTCTACCCATTTCTTGCTGTTGTTCAACTAGTTTTGAACGAACTTCCGAAATTTCGGCAACTTTACTAACATAATTTGAAACTTCAATAGTACGAATTTCTTTTTCGACATTAATTCCATTCAAATACATTTCGGCAAAGCCCAAATCAGCATTAAATTTGAAAACTAATTTAATTTCTGGCAATCTTTTAATCAGCGCATCCGAATCAAAAAAATTAGGTGAAATATAGCCGTTTTGCATCGCGAATAAAGCAACAGCACGATACATAGCACCTGTATCGACATAAACATATCCTAAATAATTTGCCAATTCTTTTGCCAAAGTACTTTTTCCGGTTGATGAAAATCCATCTATTGCTATGGTAATTTTTTTATTCAAAATGTATTATTGTAAATTTATAGTCAACCCAAACAAACTCGTATTTCCTGCTAAGGTATATCGAGAATACGAATAATTGAATTTTATTTTGTTAATTTTTAATCCAAAACCAACAGATATTCCAGAGAAATTTCTAATATCTTGTACCTTCAGTTCTTCTGCTCGTCTAAAATTGTAGCCCAATCTTAAATTAAATCCTCTTTTTGGAAAAAGTTCTGCACCAAAAGTGGTATGTCTTAATGCGTTTCCTATAAAAGACGTTTTCTTCTGAGTTGTACTTCCATCGAGTGAAGTTTGTGCCTGATTAGGATTCGTAAAAGAAATATTCCATTGCTGCAAATTATCCAAAGTCAAATGCCATCTTATAGGTACATTCTCTAATTCTTGCGAAACTCCAATCATTATATCCAAAGGCAATTTTTCGTTAATGCCATTATAAGTTGTAAATTGTGTTCCAATATTTCGAATCACCAACGCCCAGTTTACATCGTTGGCTTCATCAATTAAAACCGCTCCCAAATCGACAGCTCCACCAATAGAATTGTAACTTTCTAAAGTCGAAGAAATCAGTTTTCCATTGACTCCTAAAAAAATATTACTATTAGGTACATTATAAGCATATCCAAAAGACAATGCCACCTCACTACCCGTAAATTGTGAAGTCTCCTGACCATTTTCGTCATATCCATCAAATTTACCGTAATTTACATAGTTGATTCCCACCTGAAAAGTTTGCAAATGGCGGTCGTAAGTATAAGCATAAGAAGCAGTACCGTAGGTAACTTCGCCAAAATAACTACCATAATTCAGTGCCAGATGATTGTCCATATCAGGATTTATTGTAGCCGGATTATATTGTGCCTGATTAACGTCTTCGTCATAAATGGTAATCGTTTTACCTCCCATTGCGGCTTGTCTTGGCGAAGTAACCAAGTTCAAAAACTGATAGGTATATTTCCCTCCTATTTGACCGTTTGAAACAGTACAAATAAAAAATAAAAAGAGAATTAAAAGTTTTTTTGGCATATTTGAAATCGCTATTGGTATTGTAAAACGCAAATGCGAAGATAAAATTATAATAGAATAAATTCCTTTTTTTTAATCGAAGTTTACAAGCAATTTCTATTTGAAAAAAAATTCCATCCCGAAGCTTCGAGATGGAATTCTATTGGTATCAAAAAAAAGCAATTATACTGTTTTTGCGTTTTTTACTTTTTGATCAGTAATAGCAATTTTCAATACTTCGCTCATTTCTTTCACATAATGAAAAGTCAAACCTTCAATGTATTTAGGTTTGATTTCGTCGATATCGCTTTTGTTTTCGTGACACAAGATAATTTCTTTGATGTTGGCTCTTTTGGCAGCCAAAATCTTTTCTTTTATTCCGCCCACAGGCAAAACTTTTCCACGCAAAGTAATTTCACCAGTCATCGCCAATCCTTTCTTCACTTTCTTTTGAGTCAAGACCGAAACTAATGAAGTCAACATAGCTATACCTGCACTTGGCCCGTCTTTTGGAGTAGCTCCTTCGGGAACGTGTAAATGAATATTAAATTTGGTCAACACCTCAGGACTTAATCCAAGTAATTCTGCATTGGCTTTGATGTATTCTAAGGCAATTGTTGCCGATTCTTTCATCACATTACCCAAATTTCCGGTAATGGTCATCGCTCCTTTTCCTTGCGAAATCAAAGATTCTATAAAAAGAATATCGCCTCCAACACTAGTCCAAGCCAGTCCTGTTACAACTCCTGCTACATCATTACTTTCATATTTATCGCGCTCTAATCTAGGAATTCCAAGAACTTCAACAATATCTTCGTTAGTTACTTTCTTGTTGTAATCTTCCTCCATTGCAATAGATTTTGCCGCATTACGGATCACCTGAGCAATTTTTGCTTCCAAACCACGAACACCCGATTCACGAGTATAGCCTTCGACAATTTTCTCTAATTGTTTTGTGCCAATTGCTAAATCTTTGGTCGTTAATCCGTGTTCTTTCAATTGTCTTGGAAACAAATGCTGACGAGCAATTTCTACTTTTTCTTCAATAGTGTAACCCGACATTTTTATAATTTCCATACGATCTCTCAAAGCGGGTTGAATCTCAGCCATATTGTTAGACGTAGCAATGAACATCACTTTGGATAAATCATAACCCATTTCAAGGAAATTATCATAGAAAGCATTGTTTTGTTCTGGATCTAAAACTTCTAACAAAGCCGAAGATGGATCGCCGTTATGGCTATTGGATAATTTATCTATTTCGTCTAAAACAAAAACCGGATTAGAGGTTCCTGCTTTTTTCAAACTTTGAATAATTCTTCCTGGCATCGCGCCAATGTAGGTTTTACGATGACCACGAATTTCAGCTTCGTCACGCAAACCTCCCAATGAAATTCGAACATATTCTCTTCCCAAAGCTTCGGCAACCGAGCGTCCGATAGAGGTTTTACCAACACCCGGAGGGCCTGTCAAACAAATAATGGGTGATTTCATATCGTTTCGCAATTTCAAAACGGCCAAATGTTCAATCATTCGTTTCTTGACATCTTCCAATCCAAAATGATCTCGGTCAAGAATTTTTTGGGCACGTTTCAAATCGAAATTATCTTTTGAATATTCGCCCCAAGGCAGGTCTAAAAACAATTCTAAATAATTTCTTTGAATACCAAAATCAGGTGCTTGCGGATTCATTCGACGTATTTTTGACAATTCTTTTTCGAAATGTTTTTGAGTTTTTTCGTCCCATTTTTTGGTTTTGGCTTTGGCACTCATTTCGTCCATTTCCTCTTCTTGCGAAACGCCACCCAATTCTTCCTGAATGGTTTTCATTTGCTGATGAAGGAAATATTCGCGTTGTTGTTGGTCTAAATCAAAACGAACTTTAGATTGAATATCGTTTTTTAATTCGAGTTTTTGCAATTCTAAGTTCATATATCGAAGCGTTTCTAAAGCTCTTTCTTTTAAGGAACTAATAGACAACAACTCTTGTTTTTCTGCAACTGACAAACTCATATTTGAAGTCACAAAATTGATTAAAAACGATTGGCTTTCAATGTTTTTAATAGCAAATGTAGCTTCGCTTGGAATGTTCGGATTTTCTTTGATAATTTGAATTGCCAATTCTCTAACCGAATCTAGAATGGCTAAAAATTCAGTGTCTTTTTTAGTAGGTCTTTTTTCAGAAACATCCTTAATATTTGCTGTAAAATAAGGAGTTTCAGAAACAACCGATTCTATTTGAAAACGTTTTTTTCCTTGAAGAATAACAGTTACATTGCCATCAGGCATTTTTAGAACTCTCAAAATTCGAGCAACAGTTCCTATATTATGAATATCATTTTTAGTAGGATCTTCGACATCTTCATTTTTTTGGGCAACAACACCAATGATTTTTCCTGCTGCATAAGCATCATTGATTAATTTTATCGATTTATCACGACCTGCCGTAATTGGAATGACAACTCCAGGAAATAAAACCATATTTCGCAAAGGCAAAATAGATAAACTTTCGGGTAAATCTTCGTTGTTCATTTCCTCCTCGTCTTCGGGAGTCAATAAGGGAATTAATTCAGTTTCGGCATCAAATTCTTGAAGTGACAGATTGTCAAGTGTGCGTATTTTATGATTTGACATAATAGTTTTTAAGTCTTTTTGTCATTAAATAAGGAAATCATTTAAAAACAAAGTTAATATTATTTTAATATACGGTGCTGAAAATCAATCAACAACAAATATAATCTAATTTATATGACCATATAATTCAATCTTTGTGCCATAAAAAAAATCCGCCCACTGTGGAACGGATATTCAAACTTTAGATACTGTCTTGTCCTGAAATAACGATACACAAAATTCATCGTTATGGAAAACGCCCAAGAAAGCCGCTATGTAAAGCGCACCCAAAAGGACTACACAATGTCTTTTAAATTACAAATTGTTCAA
>NZ_PQVG01000001.1 GCF_002920895.1 Flavobacterium alvei | reverse complement strand
CTTGAACAATTTGTAATTTAAAAGACATTGTGTAGTCCTTTTGGGTGCGCTTTACATAGCGGCTTTCTTGGGCGTTTTCCATAACGATGAATTTTGTGTATCGTTATTTCAGGACAAGACAAAAAGCACAAAAAAACCGCCAATCTCTCGAAAGGCGGTTTTTTATTCTGAATTTATTTCAGAATCATTTTTTATTCTGAAATAACATTTCCTTTTTTGTCAAAGAAATGATATTCTAAGTACGTGTAAGCGTCACGTGGTATGATTTTCACCCATTTTTTGTGCTCAAAAAACCATTTTGAACGCAATGATGGAAAACCTTGACTGAGGTAAGCAGCCACAAATGGATGTACATTAAGGACAACCTTATTGTGGGTTTTTAAATGTCTTTCTAGATCTAAAGCAATTTTGTCAATGATTTGAATTGGCGCTTCAATTTCGCCGTTTCCATTGTTTGGATCTTCTTCTCTAGTTTTGATATTGACTTCGGGTCTTACTCTTTGTCGAGTAATTTGGACTAAGCCAAACTTACTTGGAGGTAAGATTTTGTGTTTTGCTTTATCATCGCTCATTTCTTCCCTCAGGAAGTCGAACAGGACTTTGCGATTTTCTGGATTTGACATATCGATAAAATCGATTACGATTATTCCGCCCATATCACGAAGACGTAATTGTCTGGCGATTTCGGCGGCGGCAATCATATTGACTTCCATTGCAGTATCTTCTTGGTTAGATGCTTTATTAGAACGGTTTCCGCTATTCACGTCTATAACGTGCAAAGCTTCGGTATGTTCGATAATAAGATAAGCACCTTTGCTCATAGAAACTGTTTTTCCAAAGGAGGTCTTGATTTGTCTCTCTATATTGTATTTCTCGAAAATTGGAGTGTCTTTGGATTGATAAAACTTAACAATCGATGTTTTGGAAGGGGCTATTTCTTGTAAATAATCCTTCGTTTGGTTGTACAACTCTTCGTCATCTATTAGGACACCACTAAAGGTGTCGTTGAAGACGTCTCTTAATATTGATGAAGCTCTATTGAGCTCTCCTAATACCTTGGACGGATGATGAGCGGTTGGTAATTTTTTACACATTGCAGTCCATCTCTCTATGAGGTTCTGCAAATCTTTTTCTAATTCTACTGTGCTTTTGCCTTCGGCTACTGTGCGAACAATAACACCAAATCCTTTTGGTTTGACAGATTGTACGAGTCTTTTCAAACGTTCTTTTTCTTTTTTGTCTTCTATTTTTTGTGAAATAGAAACTCGGTCAGAAAACGGAACCAAAACAATAAATCTTCCAGCCAAGGAAAGCTCTGCGCTAATTCTTGGTCCTTTGGTAGATATTGGTTCTTTGACAACTTGTACTAAAATAGACTGATTGGAATTGATAATATCTGTTATCGATCCATCTTTGTCTATCTCTTTTTCAAACTGAAAGTTTTTTAGGGAGAAATCTTTTATTTTACCTGCGCTTACAAGTTTTATGAATTTCAGTTGGGAAGCAAGATTAGGACCTAAATCGTGATAATGCAAAAAGGCGTCTTTTTCGTAGCCTACATTTACAAAAGCTGCATTTAGTCCTGCAACAGGTTTTCTGATTTTGGCAATAAAAATATCGCCAACTTGAAAGTTGCTTGTTTCTTGTTCTTTGTGCAATTCAATTAGTTTTCCATCTTTTAATAAGGCAAAATCTACGGCTTCAGAACTAGATCTAATGATTAATTCTTTATTCACTCTGTAAATTTTTATCCGCACTTATGGGTGGTTAGGCATTAGGTATTTAGGTGTTAGACCTAAAACCCAAAACCCAAAACCTAAATGTTCGGATGGATTAAACAATAATTTGAACAGGTATTGAACCCGGGAGGAAGTCGGTTTGCAGTATTCAGAGAGCAGTTTGCAGTTTAGGCCGCAATCTGAAGTCTGAAATCTGAAGTCTGAAATCCAAATTTCAATGAACGTTTAAAAAGAAAAAAGTAGTTATAAACTACTTTTTCTTTTTGTGACGGTTAGCTCTCGCTCTTTTTTTGCGTTTGTGCGTTGCTACCTTATGTCTCTTTCTTTTTTTACCACTTGGCATAATCTGGTGATTTTGTGATTAATAATATTTTTATTTTGCTTCGTTATTTGTCTTTACTCCTTCAACAAAAACTTTTGCTGGTTTAAATGCTGGAATGTTGTGAGCAGGAATTTTGATAGTAGTATTTTTTGAAATATTTCTTCCTGTTTTTTCAGCTCTTGTTTTCACAATAAAACTTCCAAAACCTCTTAAATAAACATTGTCTCCTTCTTCTAAAGAAGTTTTAACTTCAGTCATAAAGGTCTCTACGGTTGCTTGAACATCTCCTTTTTCAAGACCTAATTTGTCTGCGATTTTTGCAACGATATCTGCTTTTGTCATTTTAATTCGTAATTTATAAATGTGTACTAATTTTTTGAGGTTGCAAATATAGGAATAAAAAAAACAATTATTCAAGCTAATTCATTAAATTTTAACAACATAAACTTTTACTTTTGTAAACTAAAATTTAACAATGATCTTTTCCAACATACTGATAAGGTGGTATTTAGAAAATAAACGCGATTTGCCGTGGCGAAAAACCGATAATCCTTATTTGATTTGGCTCTCAGAAATTATGCTCCAGCAAACACGAATCGCTCAAGGAACGCCTTATTTCTTGTCTTTTGTGTCCAATTTTCCAACTGTTTTTGATTTGGCCAATGCCAATGAGGAACAAGTCTTAAAACTATGGCAAGGTTTGGGTTATTATTCTCGAGCCAGAAATTTGCACAAAACGGCTCAGTTTGTTGCTACAGAATTATCAGGAAAATTTCCAGACAACTATAATGATTTATTGAAACTAAAAGGTGTTGGCGAATATACCGCTGCTGCAATTGCTTCTTTTTCCTACAATGAAGTCGTTCCTGTTGTTGATGGAAATGTTTTTAGGGTTTTGTCTCGCTATTTTGATGTAGAAACTGATATTGCTGCGGCATCTGCCAAAAAAGAGTTCGCGGCTTTGGCTTTCGAATTGATGCCCAAAGATAATCCGGCTATTTTCAATCAGGCTATAATGGAATTTGGTGCTTTGCAATGTGTTCCTAAAAGTCCCAATTGTGGTGTTTGTGTTTTTAATAGCAGTTGTGCCGCTCTACAAAAGAAGAAAGTGGATCAATTGCCAGTAAAATCTAAGAAGTTGAAGGTACGAAATCGGTTTTTTAATTATTTAGTGGTTGCTGATGATGATGAAAACACTATAATTCAAAAAAGGACTGCCAAAGGAATTTGGCATAATCTTTACGAATTTCCACTAATTGAAACTGATGCTCCCGAAGATTTTGATTTTATTTCCAAAACGATTCAAGACGGTTTTTTTAAAAATAATCCTTTAATAAGTGTCGAAGAAGATAGTGAGAAAAATATCATCCATAAATTGTCGCATCAGCATTTGCATATCCAATTTTGGAAGGTTCGGGTTGCAGGAATTATAGAGAACGGAATTGATGCTGTTACTTTAAAAACATTTCCTTTTCCCATCGTTATTCATAATTTTATCGAAAAGGATTTTTTGAGCTAACTCAAAATTTGTACATTTGAAAGTAGAAAACACCATTTATGAATTCGACTTTAAATAAAGTAATGCTCATAGGTCATTTGGGCGACGATGTTAAGATGCACTATTTCAAAGCTGATTCTTGCATTGGCAAATTTTCTTTGGCAACAAACGAAACCTATATTAATAAGGAAACGGGCGAAAAAATCACTTCTACCGAGTGGCATAATATTGTTGTAAGAAATAAAGCGGCAGAATTATGCGAAAAATACTTGTCTAAAGGAGATAAAATTTATGTTGAAGGTCGCATAAAATCACGTCAATGGCAGGCCGAAGACGGAACTACAAAATACATTACCGAAATTCAAGCCATAGATTTTACTTTTCTGACCACAAAAAAAGAGAATAAATCTATCGATTCTCCAAAAGAGACTAACTTTGACTCGAAAAATATCGGTTTGCCTGAAAACGACTTACCGTCACAATTGTCTAACTAATTTTTTTCAATTTGGACCCAGAGCCCAGTTTTCTTTTTGCTTATACCTTAGATGCCAATTTAGTATTTGGTTTTATCGCAATTTTTGCGTTATTGTTTTGTTCTGCTCTGGTTTCTGGTGCCGAAGTTGCCCTGTTTTCATTGTCGCAAAAAGATATTGACAACACTTTGCAAGAACATCCTTCAAAAGGAAAAATCATTTCTAAACTTCTAGAAAAGCCCAAAAAATTGCTTGCTACACTTCTTGTTGCTAATAATTTTATCAAAATTGGACTGGTAATTTTGTTTTCATTTATGGGACAAAATTTATTTTCGACTATCCATTCTCCTTTATTAAAATTTGGTATTGAGCTAATTATTGTTGCCTTTTTGATTTTATTGTTTGGCGAAGTTTTGCCCAAAGTTTATGCCAGCAGAAACAATATCAAGTTTGCCAAATGGGTCGCTTATCCCATTTCGGGTCTTGACACTTTGCTTTCGCCAATCAGTTTGCCTATGAGGAGAGCAACTATATATTTGCATAATAAATTAGGAAAACAAAAGACAAATTTCTCGGTAGATCAATTGTCGCAAGCATTAGAACTTACCGATACTGAGGAAACCTCATCTGAAGAGCAAAAAATATTAGAAGGAATAGTTTCTTTTGGAAACACCGATACCAAGCAAGTTATGAGTCCGAGAATGGATATTTTTGCACTAGAAATCGAAGAGTCTTTTGCTGTCATTTGTCCTAAAATTATTGAAATGGGTTTTTCTAGAATTCCTGTATATCGAGACAATATAGATCAAATAGAAGGCGTTTTGTTTGTAAAGGATTTGCTTCCGCATCTTGATAAAGAAGAATTTGATTGGAAAACATTGTTGCGAAAACCATTTTTTGTACCTGAAAATAAAAAAATAGACAATTTGCTCAAAGATTTTCAAGGAATGAAAAGCCATTTGGCCATTGTGGTGGACGAATATGGTGGAACTTCGGGATTGGTTTCTTTAGAAGATATTATCGAAGAAATCGTGGGCGATATTAGCGATGAATTTGATGGTGTTAACGCCAATTACACTAAAATTGATGATAAAAATTATCTTTTTGAAGGCAAAACAAACCTCAAAGATTTTTATAGAGTGGTTGAGGTTGATGAACAAATATTCGAATCAACAAAAGGAGAAGCCGAAACACTGGCCGGATTCATTCTCGAAATTTTAGGTAATTTTCCAAAAAAAGATCAAAAAATCGCTTTCGAAAACTGTATGTTTACCATTGAAACGGTAGATAAGAAAAGAGTAAAACAAATAAAAGTCACCGTAGAATAATTATAAAATGTCAAAAAATCAGCTTTCTATATTTGCACTTTTGATGGTGCTATTTTCTATTTTTAGTTGTAAAAAAGAAGTTTTGCCCAAGCCTGCAAGCTATTTGCGTTTGGATTATCCAGAAGCAAAATATGCTAATTTCGAAAGCAAATGCCCTTTTACATTCGAAATGAATTCGGATGCAATCATAAAAGGAGAGAAAGATTGTGGATTTACGATTACGTATCCAAAAATGAAAGCCACGATTTATTTGACGTACAAACCCGTAAATAACGACATCAATAAATTGTTACACGACGCTCAAAAACTAACCTATGAACACGTCATCAAAGCCGATGATATTCTAGAGCAACCCTTTTTGAATCCGACCAAGAAAGTGTATGGAATGTTTTATCAAGTAGATGGAAATGCGGCCACTAATTCGCAGTTTTATGTGACCGATAGTGTCAAACATTTTGTGACAGGCTCAGTTTATTTCTATGCAAAACCCAATTATGATTCCATTATGCCCGCAGCAAGCTTCGTCCGAAACGATATGCAACGTTTGATGGAAACTTTGAAGTGGAAGTGATTTACAGCGAAGAAATATTTAACTTTTCTTAATGAATTTGTATTCCTTAAATAGAACAATTATAAGAGGTTTGCATATTTTTCAATTGTTCTAAATAATCTCTTTCATTAGACAATCTTGGAATTTTGTGCTGACCGCCTAACTTTCCTTTCTCTTTCAGCCAATCGTAGAATAAATTAGGTCTTGCGATGTTTAAAAGTAAAGGATTTAAAGTCATATTGTTGTGCCGTTTGGCTTCATAATCAGAATTCAAAGACTGCAATGTTTCGTCCAATACTTTTTGGAAAGTTTCAATATCAATAGGGTTTTTCTTGAACTCAATGATCCATTCGTGAGCCCCTTTTTCTTTGTCTTTCATAAAAACGGGAGCAACGGTATAATCTACAACTTCTGTTGCAGTAATTTGACAGGCTTTGGCAATGGCTTGATCCGTATTTTCTACCATCAGTTCTTCGCCAAAAACATTAATATGGTGTTTGGTTCTTCCTGTTACTCTGATTTTGTAGGGACTCAAGGTAGTAAATCGAACGGTGTCGCCAATCATATAACGCCATAAACCGGAATTGGTTGTGATGACAATGGCATAATTTTTAAAAAGTTCTACATCCGATAATCGAATGGTTTTCTGACTGGGAGTGCCAAAAGTGTCCATTGGAATAAATTCATAAAAAATCCCATAATCCAACATCAGCAATAAATCGCTTGAATAATTTAAATCCTGAATGGCAAAAAATCCTTCGGATGCATTGTATATTTCGTAATATTTGAAATCTTTTTTAGGTAATATTTTTTTGTATTGTTCTCGATAGGGTTCAAAGTTTACGCCACCGTGAAAATAGACTTCGAGATTGGGCCAAAGTTCGAGTAAATTTCCTTTGCCAGTTTCTTCTAATAATTTATTCATCAAAACCAAAAGCCAGGAAGGAACTCCGGCAAAACTGGTTACATTTTCGTTTTTAACTTCGTTGATTATGGCAGGAATTTTAGTTTCCCAATCGCTCATCAATGAAATATCTTTATTTGGTGTACTGCTAAAATCAGCCCAAAGTGGCATGTTTTCAATCAAAATGGCCGATAAATCGCCAAACGAAGTATTGTTGTTTTCATAGATTTGAGCACTTCCACCAAGACGAAGACTTTTTCCTAAAAACATTTCCGAATTTTCGTTATTGTTCAAGTACATACATAACAAATCTTTTCCGGCTTTGTAATGGCAATCTTCCAATGCTTCAGGACTTACAGGAATAAATTTGCTTTTGGCATTGGTCGTTCCGCTGGATTTGGCAAACCATTTTATCGGAGTTTCCCACAAAACATTTTGTTCGCCTTGTCGGGTTCTTTCTATCAAGGGTTGTAATTCTTCGTAGGTCGAAACAGGAACTCTTTCGGCAAAAGCAGCATATGAATTTATAGATTCATAATCATATTGCTGGCCTATAACCGTTTTTTCGGCAGCTTTAATCAAATTCATTAGCAATTCTTCCTGAACTTCATTCGGGTACTTCAGGAAAAGTTCTATTTGATGAATTCTTTGTTTGAGAACCCAAGAAGCAAACGAATTGATTACAGCTATTGGCATTTTTAAATTATGAATTATGAATTAGGAGTGATAACTTTACCAAAAATAACAAAATTTGTTCAACTTGAACCTTTAAATCTGAAACTTTAGATAAAATGACTTACGAAGGCACGCTTACAAAAATGCAAACCGAATTTGCCAATCCTATTCAATATTATTTGGTTTTTGAGAATAGTTTTTTGAATGTAAATCAATTACTGAACAAGAATTTGGAAATCAATTTTGTGGGGTATCAATGTTTGAATTGTGGTAAAAAGAAGAAAATCTACCGACAAGGATTCTGCTATGATTGTTTTTATTCGAGTCCAGCTGTTGGCGATTGGATTATGAAACCCGAATTAAGTACCGCACATCTTGGCATTCAAGATCGAGATTTGGTTTATGAAGAAAAAGTACAATTGCAACCCCATATTGTCTATTTAGCTTTGTCAAGCGAAGTAAAAGTAGGCGTGACTAGAAAAACGCAAATGCCCACTCGATGGATTGACCAAGGCGCAACCCAAGCCATTTCGATTGTAGAAGTGCCCAATCGCTATCTGGCTGGAATTACTGAAGTAGCCTTGAAAAATCATTTTGCCGATAAAACCAATTGGCAAAAAATGCTTAAAAATGATGTTGTGCAAGTAGATTTAATCGCCGAAAAAATCAAAGTTCAAAATTGGATTCCAGCCGAAGTTCAGGAATACTTCTACTCAGAGAAAAATGATTTGTATGAAATGCACTTTCCTGTCCTAGAATATCCCAAAAAAATAAACAGTTTGAACTTGGATAAAACTCCTAATTTTCAAGGGAAATTGACTGGAATAAAAGGACAATATCTCATTTTTGAAGATGGCACCGTTTTTAATGTTCGAGGTTCAGAAGGGTATGAAGTACGGATTGAAATATAAAACAAACCCTTTCAATCCAATGGCATAGGACTAAAAGGGTCAACTATTAAAAAAAATTATTGAATATTGATTTCAAAAGGCATCATAGCTTGAACGCCTTTACGAGCTTGCACTTTTTTAATTTGTTCCATCAAACGATAGGTTTCTTCACCCAATTCTTCTTTGATGAACGATTCTTTAGATTTTGCAAAAGGAAAATTTTTCAAAAGATCACTCATGTCTTTTTCGAATTCAGGAAAGTTCTGAGTGCTGTATTTTTTGGTTTTGCCAAGGAGTGCGGCTTCTTTAATAGCGGCATCTAAACCTCCAATTTTATCTACAAGCCCAATTTTTAAAGCTTGTGAGCCCGACCAAACTCTTCCTTGTCCGATTGAATCTACCTGAGCAATCGTCATTTTGCGTCCTTTTGCAACGTGTGACACAAATGTTTTGTAAATGTGCTCCACACTTTCAAGAGTTACGGCTTTGAATTTCTCATCCATCGGAACAAACGGACTGTATTCAGAAGCGTTTTCGTTGGTTTTTACTTGTTCAGTGTGGATTCCAATTTTGGTTGCCAATTGTGTGAAATTTGGTAAGATTCCAAAAACGCCAATCGAACCTGTAATGGTGTTGTTTTCGGCAAAAATTTTGTTGGCATTGCAAGCAATATAATAACCACCAGAAGCGGCATAATTCCCCATCGAAACCACTACGGGCTTCACTTTTTTGGTTAATTCAATTTCTCTCCAAATCAAATCCGATGTCAAGGCATTTCCGCCAGGGCTATTAATTCTAAGTACAATAGCTTTTACATCTTTGTCTTTTCGGGCTTCAATCAAGGAGCGATTCATAGAGATTTCGCCAATGGTGTTGATGTCGCCTTCGCCACTCATAATTTCTCCTTGCGCATAAATAATGGCAATTTTATCATTAGAATCATTGCTTTCAGAAGTAGTGGCTACTTTTTGAGCATAGTCTAAAATGGCTGTTTTGTTGTAATCTTCATCTTTGTCAACTTTCAGAATTTTCTTGATGGCATCGTGATACTCATCTTCATAAGCAATGACATCAACTAATTTTTCGGACTTTGCCATTTCTGGAGTTCGAGCAAGAAGACCAGAGGCGATTTCGTTTAATTTGGCTACCGATATATTTCTGCTTTTGGAAATATCAGCTAAAACAGAACTCCAAACCGCGTTTAGTAATGATGTGGTTTGTTCTCTATTGGCATCGCTCATTCCATTTTCTAAGAAAGGCTCCACGGCGCTTTTGTATTTTCCGTGTCGAATGACTTCCATCTTAATACCCGATTTCTCTTGAAGATCTTTGAAAAACATCAATTCGGCAGATAATCCTTTGAAATCGAAATCACCAACGGGATTGATGTAAATTGTATTGGCAACAGAATTCAAATAATATTCTTTTTGTGAATAGGAATTGGCATAAGCCATCACAAATTTTCCTGATTTCTTGAAGTCTTCTAAGGCGTTGCGCAAAGCTTTTCTTTGTGCCATTCCCAGTTCAGATTCATCATTCAAAATAGAAATTCCTTTGATGTCTGAATCGGTTTTAGCGGCTTCAATAGCTTTGATAACGTCTGATAGTCCTACTTTTCCTCCTTTAGAAAATTCCGTAACCCAAGGGTTGTTGTATTTTCCAGCATAATCGTTTTTTATTTCGTCTAATTTTAATTCGATAACCGAATTGCTTTTTACAGAAATTTCATCCGATTCACCACCAAATAACATTCCGATTAATACAATTCCAAAAACGAATAACATTATAAAAACGAACAACCCCACTATGGTTGCTAAAACATTTCCTAAAAATCTCATAACAATAGTTTTTTTATAAGTAGCAAAAAGAGTTGATATGTTACAAATTTAAGTTATCAACAGCGAGGCAAATATAGTTCAATTCTAAAATTGTTTTAGTTAATTTGTGCTTATTATGAAATCACAAAATCAGGTCGTTTTATCGCTAGGAACCAATCAAGGCAATCGTCTAGAAAACATTGAAAAATCTATTGAATTGATTCATCAAGAAGTTGGAACTGTTATCAAAACATCAAAGTTGTATGAAACTCCGTCTTGGGGTTTTGATAGTGATGCTTTTTATAATTGCGCTTTGGTTTTGCACACTTTTTTGTCAGCGAATGCAATTTTGACAAAAATTTTAAGCATTGAAAAACAATTAGGACGCATTCGAAATACGACTCAAGAATACCAATCACGGATTATTGATATTGATTTAATCACTTTTAACGAAGAAATTATTGATAGTGAAGATCTTCAAGTCCCACATCCTTTATTGCAAAATAGAAATTTTGTTTTATTGCCCATGTTGGATTTGAATTTGAATTGGATTCATCCTGTTTTGCATAAAAAAACGGCTGAATTATTCGAAATTTCTCCTGACGAAAGTGTTTGTACCCCAGTTCAAAATTTAAAAAAACCATTGGATGAAATTCCTTTGGAGCAATTCAATTATATCGCTTTTGAAGGCAATATTGGAGCTGGAAAAACAACATTGGCTACCAAAATTGCGGAGGATTTTAATGCCAAAACTGTTTTAGAACGCTTTGCCGACAATCCCTTTCTTCCTAAATTTTATGAAGATCAAAACCGTTATGCTTTTCCGTTGGAAATGTCGTTTCTTGCCGATAGATACAAACAATTGTCGGATGATTTGGCCCAATTCGACTTGTTCAAGGATTTTATAGTAGCCGATTATCATATTTTCAAATCCCTGATTTTTGCCAAAGTAACGCTTCAGGAAGACGAATTCCGATTGTATAAAACGATGTTTGATATTGTGTATCGGGAAATGCCAAAACCGGATTTGTATGTTTATTTATACCAAAATACGGAGCGTTTGCTGGAAAATATCAAGAAAAGAGGCCGAAGTTACGAGCAAAATATTCCTGCCGACTATTTAGATAAAATCAATGGCGGTTATCTGGATTACATCAAAACGCAAACGAATTTGAATGTCTTGATTATCGATGTTTCAGACCGTGATTTTGTGAAAAACCAGGAAGATTATCTTTATATTTTGGACGAAATTCGGCGAAAAATTAGTAACTAATTTAGAAAATTATCTTTTTAAAGAAAAATGTCCTTTTGTTTCTCGACCGTCTTCCAGTTTTAGAGTAAACCAATAATCATCGGCAGGTAAAGGAACGCCGTTGAAAGTGCCATCCCAACCTTGATTTAGAGAAGGAACCCATTGTTTTAGGAGTTTTCCGTATCGGTCAAAAATGTAGATTATGGAATTTGAATTATAGGTTTCATTCACTCCTTTTATACTCCAATAATCATTATAACCATCACCGTTTGGTGTGAAAAATTTAGGAACACCTACAAGTACAATCTCTTGATGAACGGAACCACAGCCATTTTTATCATTCACATAAACGACGTGAACTCCAGCAGGAACATTGTTGAAAAAATTGGAATCCTGCCAGAACCCATTGGGTTCATCTAAGCTGTATTCATATACTCCTGGCCCAGTGACATTAACTGTTATTGTATTCACTTCAGTTAAATCTACTACATCAACAGAGGTAATCGATGCAACATTTGATGCTGTAACGGTCAATGTTCGAATTCGACTGCAACCCGAATGATTGGTGACTTCAACGGTATAAACTCCTTCGGCATTTACGTCTAATGTTGGTGAGTTTGTCCCGGTATGAACTCCATCTTTTGTCCAAATATAATCGTAATTTGTAGTTGACGAACCGTCTGTTATACCTGCATCTAAGGTTACAAAAAAGGCCGAATCATTCTGACATACTAATTCATTGGCACTACCATCGAGATTCAAATCAATATTTGGAATTGGATTGACAACAAAATTAAATACAGTTGAAGCTGTACAAGTTGTGTTTAATGGGTTTTGAACTTGTGCTGTAATGTTTTGTGTGTTGGTTACAAATGGATTCGGCAACGGACTTGGCAAAAGCATATTGTTTTGGTCGTAATATTTGACAATCATTCCAGTTTGTCCGCCAAGAATTGTGCTTTCGAAAGTAGAGGTGTCAAAAGCAAATTTTCCATCTTGGTCTATTGGATTGGGTTCGTCATCACAAGTTGTTGTCAAATTTGAAGGGACTGCAAATGCTACTGGCGATTGGTCAACAATAAATAGAATGTTTGTTTCGTCATAACAATGTTGCGGACTGTTATTGGTCACAACGGCTTTAATCGTTTGGGATGTTGAAGTGAAAGTGGCTGGGAATGGGCTTTTAATCAAAATTCCGTTGGCATCTTTCAGGGGATTATTGGCTTGGTCGAAATAAGTAACCGTTTTGTTTATTTGCCCATTTAGTAGGGTTGACTCAAGATTTAAAGTATTGAAAGTAAATATTCCATCGGTATTGTCGTCACATTGTCTCGGAATGGTTACTGTATTTGCGATTGGCAAAGCTTCAACATTTAAAGTCAAATAAGGTCCTAAACCGTAACAAGCATTGTCCAGATTACTATCAATTCGTACCCAAATATCCTGAGAATTAGGGTAACCAATGTTTCGATAATTTGAAATGTCAGAGATAACATTGAGTTCGGCCAAAGCATCTGCTTGGTTTCGATAATAATTAATGTTGTAAACATCGGTTGGAGGCAAAAGGGCTTGTATTATTGCTTTTGTCGAAGAAAAATCAAAAGTTGTAATTCCATCTCGATTGTTGTTATTGGCGTTATTATTTCCGTTGGCATCTAAAAAATCATCACAAACAGCAGGAAAAGGAATTTTTGTATTCGGATTGATATTCGTAGCAGGAACTTTCAAGGTTATTTTGGCAACACTAAAACAGCCTGTTGTTTTATTGGTAATTCGCGACCAAACGTCCATTTGTGTTGGAGTTGTGTTTTGAAAAGCCAATTCATTTGGAATCAAATCGGCTGGAATAGCATTTTTTGCTCCGTTTAAAGAGGTGTAATAAGTAAAATTTTCATTGGCAAAGTTGGATGAAATTTGAGCATTGTTTACGGTCAAATTAAATAGCGTCTTACCGTCAACAACTAAGTCAGCATCGCATTGAATAATAGTGACATCGTTTACAATCGGCAATGGATTTACAATAACTGAAATTTCCGACCTTGGACTTTCGCATCCAGTAGCCACAATGGTTTGACTTACATAAAATTTTGTGGTTCCAACAGTTGCTGTCGATGGCGTGGGACTTGTTGCGCTAGAAGTTCCACCTGCTGAAGCTAAATACCAATTTAAAGTACAATTTGGGGATGCTGTTGCCGTTAACGGAATTGCAGTTTCAAGATTGCAATAAGCAATATTACTTACAATGGGTGCTGTAGGCAATGGGTTAACGGTGACTACTATTTCGGCTCTAGGTCCTTCACAACCCGTTGAAGTTATGGTTTGACTGACAAAATAAGATGTTGTACCAACTACTATTGTAGAAGGCGTTGGACTTGTTGCACTCGGCGTGCCTCCTGTAGCAGTTGGATACCAATTTAAAGTGCAATTTGCTGTAGCAATAGCTGTCAAAGGAACAGCAGTTTCATTATTGCAATAGGAAATATTGTTTACAGTGGGAACCGTTGGCAATGGATTGACCGTTACTATGATTGCAGCACGAAGGCTTTCGCAGTTGCTTAAAGTATTGGTTTGGCTCACATAATAGGTTGTCGATCCTGCTGTTGTTGTAATTGGTGTTGGACTTGTAGCTGAAGCAATACCTCCAACTGCTTGGGTGTACCAATTTAATTTGCAGTTACTGTCTGCTGTTGCTGCTAATGGGATTGCTGTAGCATTCAAACAATATAAAACCGGACTTGTCGAAGAAATTGCGATTTGTGGCAAATTGGGTAAAGGTTTTATAGTAGCAATAATTTCAGTTCTAGGACCATTTGGGCAACTTCCATTTGATGCATCTACATAATAAGAAGTGGTAGTAGTTAGAACTGGAGTTGTAAATGAATTTCCTGTATAAATTGATGTTCCTCCAGTTGGGGTTGTGTACCAATTTACTGTGCCATCAGTGGCAGTTGCTTGTAGTATCAGACTTCCAGAACCACAGATAGCACTTGGAGTTGAACTTGTTATTTTTGGAATAGTGATTTTAGTACTCGCCGAAATTTGAAGTGTTGGCTCGCCAGGCATTCCTCCATATTCTACAATATAACCTTGAGGGAAGTAATTACCATTGGCTACATTTATAGCATTGCCTTGTACTGGCAAATCATTCCAGGTTCCTAGGTTTCCAACTGCTGGAGAAGTTATATGGGCATAATCTTCGTTATTTCCAGAGTCATTAGGTTCATTAGGTGAGTTCCAATTGGCATAATTAAAAGGAGGACTGGTTGTGCCATTGCCTTTTCCAGTCCAAAAAGTAATTCCAGTTCCTCCATTGGCAAGCCCTTCTGGTCCAGTTACCCATTTCCAAGTACCTTCAATTTGTGCGTCACTACCGCCAATCCATCCCGTTCCTGGCGCTTGTGCTCCAGCCAATTGTGCTTCGTCAGCAGCTGTTAATGTAGCTAAATAACCCTGCAAGCCATAATAAGTTCTTGCGGCGGCTGCATCTTTTGCAGCTGTCCAAATAATACCTGGACTTGCCACATATTCATAGAAATGTCCGTTTGATGGCAAATAATTAGCAGAACCGAAACCCAAATTAATAGAAAAATCACGAGTTCCAGATGGTGATGCGGACGAATTAGTATATGTTACATCTTTAATAGCAGCTTCAAAATCTGTATAGGTAACTTGAATTCCGGTTGGGCTATACAGTTTTAGTTTTCCTTCTGATGCACTCCAAGATGTAGTAATTGTGGGATGCAAAAGCGGATTAGCCAATGCTAATAAATCCTGCCCTACAACATATCCCGATGAAATTTGAATATAAATGGCATCAGTACCTGTATCGGATGGATCGTGAGTTATGGTTACTCCTGTTACTATTTTTAATGAAGTTCCCGCGCAATAAATTTGATTTCCTGTTGCTGTGATTACAGGAGGTGTTATAGTAGCAGTTGTTTTGCTACAGTTTTCAGAATAACTTGCTGCGGCGTCTTTTTTGGAAGACCAATTGGTATCTGAATACGCTTTGTTGTCGACTTGTATACAGGTTAGGTTGGGGTTGCTTTTAAAATTAACAACTAGGAGTTTTGTATTACTGCCGTTTTTTAAATTAAGGAAGGTTAGAAAATTTTTACTACAATCAAAATAAGTCAAAGCATTATGGTTCGTAAGGTCTAAACTACTTATCTTACTAGTGTCACACTTTAAATATGTCAAAGCTGTATTTTTAGTCAAGTCCAGAACACTAATTTGATTAGAACTGCAGTCTAAAGCAGTTAAAAATGTATTTTTAGTAACATCCAAAGTACTTATTTGAGTCGAAGAACAATATAAATCAGTCAAAGCTATGTTTTTAGAAACATCTAAACTGTTTATTTTAATATTAAAACAGCTTAAAAAAGTTAAAGCCGTATTTTTGGTGACATCCAAACTTGTTATTTGATTATTACTACAATCTAAAAGAGTTAAAGCAGTATTTTTGGTAACATCCAAACTACTTATTTGATTGGTAGAACAGCTTAAAAAAGTTAAAGCCGTATTTTTAGTAACATCCAAACTTGTTATTTGATTATTACTACAATTTAAATGAGTTAAAGCCGTATTTTTGGTGACATCCAAACTTGTTATTTGATTATTACTACAATCTAAAAAAGTTAAAGCCGTATTTTTTGTAACATCCAAACTACTTATTTGATTAGTAAAACAGTTTAAATGAGTTAAAGCCGTATTTTTAGTAACATCTATACTAATTATATAATTATAGCTACAGCTTAAATGATTCAAATTTGTATTTTTGGTAACATCCAGACTGGTTAATTGATTTTGAATACAACTTAAGCTGATCAAAGCTGTGTTTTTAGTAACGTCTAAACTAGTTAATTGATTATCAATGCAAAGTAAATATTCTAATGATGTAAAATCCTGTATTCCTGATAAATTAGTAATAGCTTTCTTTGAAACATCTAAATTAGTAATTCCACTCACATTTGCTGTCAGAACCTTACCATCAATAGCTCCACTATCAATACCTAAATCAATTAATGCTTTCTCAAAATTCACATCTGGAATTGTAGTATATTGGGCTTGCCCAAAAAAACTGGACAAAAGGATAAACAGTAAAAAAAGTTTTTTCATAGCTTAGGTTTTCTTCTAAAGAAAAGGTTGCCTAAGATATAAAAAAACTTCAAATTAATTTGATAAAAATATAATTACAAATTCCATTTCATTTTTTTGAATAAATCCCAAACGACTATTCCAGCACTTACCGAAATGTTCAAAGAATGTTTGGTTCCCAATTGTGGAATTTCGATACAGCCATCACAGAGTTCAACGGCCTCTTGTGCTACTCCAAAGACTTCGTTTCCAAAAACTAAGGCGTATTTTTTATCTTTTTCAATTTCAAAATCTTGAAGAAAAACGGCGCTTTCTACTTGCTCAATGGCAAGTACACTAACTTTTTCGTTTTTTAAATTTTGAATCACTTCAAGAACGTCTTTGTTATGTTCCCAAGCCACAGTTTCTGTAGCGCCAAGAGCCGTTTTGTGAATTTCTTTGTTAGGCGGCGTAGCCGTGATGCCACACAAATATATTTTTTCAATCAAAAAAGCATCGGCTGTTCTAAAAACCGACCCAATGTTGTGCAAACTTCGAATGTCATCCAAAACAATGATAATTGGTGTTTTTTCGGATTGTTTAAAATCTTCAATAGATTTTCGATCGAGTTCACTGTTTTCAAGCTTTCTCATATGGTTTTGAAGTGTATTTAAATAAAAAAAGCTTCCAAAAAGAGGGAAGCTTTTTTATAAGATTATTTTAAAATTTAGCTTTTTGGAGCGTCGTCTCCTAAAACAGTTCCTTTTATAGTAAGTACTTTTGAAGGAATTCCTGCTGCATTAGATGTTACAGTTACAGTTTTAGTAAAAGCACCAACTCTATCTGTTGCATATTTTACTCCAATTACGGCTTTTGCACCAGGAAGAATAGGATCTTTCGGAAAAGTTGGAACAGTACAGCCACAAGATCCAACGGCATTAGTTATAATTAGGGGTTTATTGCCATTATTAGTTAAAACAAATTCGCGTTTTCCATCAGCATTGTGAGCAACTGTGCCATAATCGATTGTTTCGTTCACAAAAACCATCCCAGCGCCTTCTACTTTAGGTAAAGCAGGAGCTGTTACTTTTGAAGTTTTTGCAGTTACTTTTTTTGATTTTTTAGAAGTTTCTTGTGCATTAGAAAAAGTAAATGCCAAAAGTGCTATCGAAAGTGTAATTAATTTTTTCATTGTCAAATTTTTTTAAATTGAGTGACAAATTTATATAAAAAAATAAAACTGATACTTAATTTTTTCTTAAAACTATTTTTAAATTACAGCAACGCAATTATTAACCATAAAATCTATAAATTCGCTAACTGTAAAATTTAAAAAAATACATTTTGTCATCTAAAGAAAAAGTAGCCAAGGAAACACCGTTAATGAAGCAATACAACGACATCAAAGGGAAGTATCCCGATGCTTGTTTGTTGTTTCGGGTTGGAGATTTTTATGAAACCTTTGGCGAAGATGCTGTTCGTGCTTCCAAAATTTTAGGGATAACATTGACCAAACGTGGGGCAGGTTCCGAAACTGAAACGGCTTTGGCAGGTTTTCCACATCATTCCATCAATACCTATTTGCCAAAATTGGTCAAAGCGGGACTTCGGGTGGCAATTTGCGATCAGCTCGAAGATCCAAAAATGACTAAAACCATTGTGAAACGTGGTGTTACCGAATTAGTGACTCCTGGGGTCTCTATGAACGATGAGGTTTTGCAATCAAAATCGAATAACTTCTTGGCGGCTGTTTATTTTGCCAATAAATCCATCGGAATTTCATTTCTAGATGTGTCAACAGGCGAATTTCTAACGGCACAAGGCAATGCAGAATATATAGATAAACTATTGCAGAATTTCAATCCAAGTGAAGTTTTAGTTCCAAAAAACAATAAGAATAATTTTCGAGAAACTTTTGGAGAGGATTTTCATAGTTTTTATTTGGAAGACTGGATTTACAAAGAAGATTATGCTTTCGAGACTTTAACCAAACATTTTCAAACGACTTCTCTAAAGGGTTTTGGAGTCGAAGAATTGAAAGAAGGAATTATTGCTTCGGGAGCCATTTTGTATTATTTGTCGGAAACGCAACATAATAAAGTGCAACACATTACGGCTATTCAACGTATTGCAGAGGATGCTTATGTTTGGATGGATCGATTTACGATTCGAAATCTCGAATTATACCATAGTTACAATCCCAATGCGGTTACGCTTTTGGATGTGATTGATAGAACGCTTTCGCCAATGGGAGGACGTTTGTTGAAACGTTGGTTGGCATTGCCGTTGAAAGATATTCATAAAATTCAAGGTCGCCATCAAGTGGTTTCGTATTTGAAAGAGAATCAAGAGGTCTTGAAAAACATTCAAAAGCAAATCAAACAAATCTCCGATTTAGAGCGTCTGATTTCGAAAATCGCAGCTGGAAAAGTTTCGCCTCGTGAAGTGGTTTATTTGAAAGAGTCTTTGGATGCGATTATTCCAATAAAGACTTTAGCGTTAGCAAGTCCGCAAGAAGCAGTGAAAATTATTGGCGATAGTCTTAATAGTTGCGACTTATTGCGTGAAAAAATAAAAACGGTTTTAAATCAAGATGCGCCTGTGGCTGTTGCCAAAGGGAATGCGATTGCTAAAGGAGTTAATGAAGAATTAGACGATTTACGAGCCATTTCTACATCGGGCAAAGAATTTCTCGAAGGAATCGAAAAAAGGGAATCCGAAAGAACGGGAATTTCGTCTTTGAAAATTTCCTTTAATAACGTTTTTGGCTATTATATCGAAGTTCGAAATACGCACAAAGACAAAGTACCAGCAGAATGGATTCGGAAACAAACATTGGTCAGTGCTGAGCGTTATATTACCGAGGAATTAAAAGAATACGAAACCAAAATCCTCGGTGCCGAAGAAAAAATATATAAAATAGAAGTCGAGCTATTCGAACAATTGGTAAGCTGGATTGCACTTTACATCAAACCAGTTCAAATGAATGCCAATTTGGTGGCGCAATTGGATTGTTTGTGTTCTTTTACCCAATTGGCTATCGAAAATAAATACGTTTGTCCTGAACTCGACGAAACATTCGAATTGAATATCAAAAACGGAAGGCATCCTGTGATCGAAAAACAATTGCCAGTGGGTGTGCCGTATATTGCCAATGATGTTTTCTTGGATAGAGAGACTCAACAGTTGATAATGATTACCGGACCCAATATGTCTGGAAAGTCGGCTATTTTGCGTCAAACCGCCTTGATTGTGCTCTTGGCTCAAATGGGAAGTTTTGTTCCGGCAGACAGCGTGAGAATGGGGATTATCGATAAAATATTTACCAGAGTGGGAGCTTCGGACAATATTTCGATGGGAGAATCTACGTTTATGGTCGAAATGAATGAAACGGCTTCTATCTTGAACAATATTTCTGATAGAAGTTTGGTTTTGCTAGATGAAATCGGAAGAGGGACGAGTACCTATGACGGAATTTCCATAGCCTGGGCGATTGCCGAATTTTTGCACGAACATCCATCGCAACCCAAAACGCTTTTTGCGACGCATTATCACGAGTTGAACGAAATGAGTGAATCGTTGACTCGAATTCAGAATTACAATGTTTCGGTCAAAGAATTAAAAGATACAGTGCTTTTTATTCGAAAGCTGGTAAAAGGAGGAAGTGCTCACAGTTTTGGTATTCACGTGGCAAAAATGGCGGGAATGCCACAAATCGTGATTTTGAAAGCGCAAAAGCTTTTGAAGAAATTAGAAAAAGACCATTCCAATGAAGCTTTGAACGGAATCAAATCGTCTAAGGATGAAATGCAAATGAGTTTCTTTAATCTGGACGATCCATTATTAGAAGAAATCAAAGACGAGATATTGAGTTTAGACATCAACACCATTACACCAATGGAAGCTTTGATGAAACTCAATGAAATCAAAAGAATGTTGACCAAGAAATAGTTTCTTTGTGTTTAAAGTTAGGGTTATCAGAAGGTTATATTTTGTCTGTATATTTTTTGCAAAAAAGGCTTGTGTAATTGAATTAATGTATTAAATTTGCATCCGCAATACGGAACAAGTATTGAGTTCTTTTTAGAATGTAAATGCGAAAATAGCTCAGTTGGTAGAGCGCGACCTTGCCAAGGTCGAGGTCGCGGGTTCGAGCCCCGTTTTTCGCTCATAACCATACGCTTAGTAAATTTAATTATTTTTAATTAGATTAAAAAGTAAAATGCTCGGATGGTGTTGTGTTTAATTAATTTTTTCTAAAAATTTAGAATATAACATTTAAAGGCAAAATGCTCGGATGGTGAAATTGGTAGACACGCTGGACTTAAAATCCAGTGAACAGCAATGTTCGTGCGGGTTCAAGTCCCGCTCTGAGTACAAAGAAAGCCGTAAAGAATTAATTTTTAATTCTTTGCGGTTTTTTTATTTATTTTAAATTGTTATCATATTAATAAATTTTATTAAAGCCGAATCACTTTTTTGATCGAATTAAGATTTTAAATTTATCAAATAAAAAAAGCCATAGCACTATTGAGTGTATGGCTTTTTTTGTTTTCTACAATATGTTTTAAACATTTATAGGAAATATTTGAAGTTTGTTATAAAATGAGCATAAAAAAAGCCACGCAATGCGTAGCTTATTTTTTTACTGTAATTTAGAATTACTTAGCAGCTGGAGCTTCAGCAGCAGGTGCAGCAGCAGCAGCAGTATCAGCTACAACAGCAGCAGTATCAGCTACAACAGCAGCAGTATCAACAGCTACAGCAGTAGTATCTACAGCTTCAGCAGCAGGAGCTTCTTCAGCTTTTTTACATGATACAACAGTCAAAACAGCAACAACGGCTAAACTTAAAAGTACTTTTTTCATCTTACTTAATTATAAAAGGTTAATTATTAATTCGGGGCAAAGATATAAATTTTTTAATAGTTAAAATATTTTTTCATTATTTTTTTAAAAAAAATATTTTGCTCTGTTCAACCACAGTTTGAATTAATAGTCATATTGACTTTAATTCCATTGATTAATAAATATCTGACAAACCCAATCGACTATTTTAAAGGGTGTTTTTTTGATGTTTTTTATCTGAATTTTATTTTTTTGGATGAACCAATTTCAATTCATCAATTATGTTTTTTGCCCCAGCAAATTTGTCAATGATGAACAGAATATAGCGAGCATCTACCATAATATTTCGGCAAATGCTAGGGTCATAATAAATGTCGCTCATTGTTCCTTCCCAAACTCTATCGAAATTCAGTCCTATCAAATTGCCTTTAGCATCAATTGCTGGACTTCCTGAATTGCCTCCAGTGGTGTGATTTGTGGCGATAAAACAAACGGGCATTTTGCCGTTTTCGCCATATACTCCGTAGTTTTTGGTTTTATACAAATCGATTAATTTTGTTGGAACATCAAATTCATAATCACTTGGAATGTATTTTTCCATAACACCATCCAAATAGGTTATTGGTGTATAGAGAGTGGCATCTTTTGGAGCATATCCTTTTATTTTTCCATAGGTAACTCTTAGAGTGCTATTGGCATCTGGAAAAATTCGGGTGTCTTTATTCAATTCTAATTGAGCTTTCATATAAGTTCGCTGTAAAGCTGTAATCCTCAAATTGATTTCTTCATATTTTGGTGCCACCTCTTTAAGAAATTTATCAGACATTCCTTTGATTAACAAAAAGCCTTTATCTTCATTTAAATGAGTTAAAACCGTTTTTGAATCGCCCGAAAGCAATTCTTTTAGACTTTTATAATCAACTAATTTTGATTGTGAGTAAATTTCAGTAGCTAAATGGGTTGCATTTATATTCGATAAATTGGTTGGCAAGAATTCTTTAGGCACTTTTGTGGCATACAAATCAATCAATTGTTCAAAGACTTTTTCATCAACAGTTGGATTAAAATCTTTATAAAAATCAGCTAAACCAGCTATTAAATTGTTTTTTCTGTCAGTAAACGCTTGATCTCCTTTGGAATTGTAAACTTGTTCTAATTGATACAATTTAAAACCAACACTCAAGAGTTCAGTATTTCTTAGTGCTACTTCCGTAAAATAGTCTCTCGCCAAGGCATAAGGAGCAATTTCGGTATAATCCTTTTCAAAATCAGAAAGTAAATGGCCGTATTCAGCTTGTTTTCCAGCTTTTAACACCTTTTCTTGGAACGCAATTTCTTGATTTTTTTTGATGGTCACAGCATCCGATTTTTTCAAACCTTGTGTTTCTCCAATCCATTTCTTCCAATAGTTGGCAATACTGGCATATTTCGAAGCATATTGAATTTTGATGGCATTGTCTTTTCTCATAAATCCATCGGCAACTTTCAATGCGTGATCTCTAATCTCAATTTTTGCAGGATTCAATTCGTTGGCAATTTGTGCAATGGCAACAGCTGGCAAATACTCATTTGTTTTTCCGGGATAGCCAAAAACCATCGTGAAATCGTCTTCAGCAACTCCGTCTAACGAAATGGGTAAAAAATGTTTGGGAGTGTAAGGAATGTTGTCTTTTGAATAACTGGCAGGATGATTGTTTTTGTCGGCATAAATTCTAAACAAAGAAAAATCTCCCGTGTGGCGAGGCCAAACCCAATTGTCAGTGTCGTTTCCAAATTTTCCGATTGACGATGGCGGAGCTCCAACCAATCGAACATCATTAAAAGTCTCGGTTATAAATAGCATATATTGATTGCCTTCGAAAAACGTTCTAATTTTATTTTCCTGCCAAGCTTCTTTGGGTAATGAAACGCTTAAAGCTGAAATATTATCTTGAATTTTCTTTTGTTTTTCAGCTTCAGAAGTTAAATTTGAAGTGCCTTCCAAAACTTTTGTGGTAACATCTTCAATTCTAACGATGAAAGTTACTACCAAGTTTTCGTTGGGCAATTCTTCGTCCATTTTATAGGCCCAAAAACCATTTGTTAAATAATCATGTTCTACAGTTGAATGATTTTGTATGGCATCAAATCCACAATGATGATTGGTTAAAATTAAGCCTTTCGACGAAATAACTTCGGAAGTACAACCGCCATTAAAATGTGGAACAGCATCTTTCAAGCTCGATTGATTGACATCATAAATGTCTTTTACGGACATTTTCATCCCTAAATTTTTCATTTCTTTTTCATTCATTCCTTGCAATAGAGAAGGAATCCACATACCGCCTTGTTGCGCTTGTAATTGGATGACAAAGAAAAATAAGAATGCTTTTAAAATTTTCATTGTAATTGATTTGGACTGTAATTTCATTTTCAATCGTTTAAAATTTGTTTTAAAATAATGTTGGTTGCTCCTTTGTTCATCTGAACGAAAGTGCTGCAAATGTGACCTTTTTCGTTTCGGATGTCGTCATTTCGAATCAAATTAGAAAAAGCGTCAAGAAGTTCGTTTTTATTGGCAATAGAAATGCAGCCTTCCATATTGACCAATGCTGTGGCTTCGGCAAAATGAGAAAAATTAGAACCAATCACAATTGGAACTCCAAAAGTGGCTGGTTCCAAAATATTATGAACGCCTGGATTGCCAAAACCGCCACCCACATAAGCAATGTCGGCATAGCTGTAAATTTTGGTCAAAATTCCGATGGTGTCGATGATGAATACATCAAAATCGGCTAGATTTTTAGTTTCTTTTTCAGAAAACAATACCACTTTTTTCGAAATGGAATTTTTCAATTCTTGAATTTGCTCGCTTTTAATATTGTGTGGTGCAATGATAAACTTAACGTTTTCGGAAGTTTGATTGATGAAATCAACCAATAAATTTTCATCTTTTGGCCAAGAACTTCCAACTACAATTGTTAAGGTATCGTTTTTGAAGGCTTCAATAAAATCTAGAGAATTGTCTTTTTCTAAAATAGCGGCCACTCGATCAAAACGGGTGTCACCAGAAACGGCTACATTGGCTTTGCCTAATTGCAACAACAGTTTTTTAGAACTTTCATTTTGTACAAAAAAGTAAGTGAAGGTGTCTAATGCTTTTCTGTAAAATCTGCCATACCATTTGAAGAACATTTGCTTTTCTCTAAAAATTCCAGAAATCAAATAAGTAGGGGTTTTTATTTTTCGAACTTCGTTCAAATAATTCGGCCAATATTCATATTTGATGAAAAAAGCCATTTCAGGATGAACGAGTTTAAGAAATTGTTGCGCATTTTTTTGGGTGTCCAAAGGTAAATACACGGTAACATCTGCAACCGTATTGTTTTTCCGAACCTCATAACCCGAAGGCGAGAAAAAAGTAACCACGATTTTATGACTGGGGAATTTTTCTTTTATTTTTTCAATTACTGGCAAACCTTGTTCATATTCGCCAAGAGAAGCAGCGTGAAACCAAATCGTTTTATCGGTTGGTTTGATTTTGTCTTTTAAAATGTCAAAAACAGGCTTGCGGCCATCGACAAAAAGTTTGATTTTTGGACTGAATGTAGCGATGATTTTTAATGAAAAATTCGCAATTTGAACAATAATGTTGTAGAGAAATAGCATATTGAAAAATTTCTGTGGCAAAAATACGTTTTCTTTTAAACATCTATAAAATCATTCTCCTAAAATCCCTATTTTTGTTCTGAATTTTAAACAAGTCAGGTTTAATGAAATCTTGGTAAAACTTTGTTTGGAATGAACTTTAAACAAAAGATTAAAATGAAAAAATTGCAAATGGTTGACCTAAAAAGTCAATATGATAAAATTAAAGAGACCGTAAACACTTCCATTCAAGAAGTTCTCGACACCAACACTTACATAAACGGACCACAAGTTCATCAATTTCAAAAAAATCTCGAAGAATATCTCGACGTAAAACATGTAATTCCTTGCGCTAACGGAACTGATGCTTTGCAAATTGCCATGATGGGGCTGGATTTAAAACCCGGAGATGAGGTAATTACTGCTGATTTTACATTCGCTGCAACTGTAGAAGTAATTGCTTTGTTGCAATTAACCCCAGTTTTGGTCGATGTGAATATGGTGAATATGAATATTTCTATCGAGGCTATTAAAAAAGCGATTACACCAAAAACCAAAGCCATTGTGCCAGTACATTTATTTGGTCGTACTGTTAATATGGATGCGATAATGGCGATTGCTAAAGAACACAATCTGTATGTTATTGAAGATAATGCACAAGCCATTGGAGCCAATTATACTTTTGCTGACGGAACAAAAAAGAAAGCAGGAACGATTGGCCACGTTGGGGCGACTTCGTTTTTCCCATCTAAAAACTTAGGTTGTTATGGCGATGGTGGAGCTATTTTTACTAATGATGATGCCTTGGCTCACAAAATTAGAGGAATTGTAAACCACGGAATGTACGAACGCTACCATCACGATGTGGTGGGAGTTAATTCGCGTTTAGACAGTATTCAAGCTGCGGTTTTGAATGCTAAATTGCCACTTCTTGACTCATATAATGTAGCACGTCAAAATGCAGCTAGAAAATATTCAGCGGCTTTTGAAGGGCATAAAAATATTATTGCACCCACCATTTGTGAGCAATGTGATTGCCACGTTTTTCATCAATATGTGTTGCGAATTTTAGATGCAGATCGTGATGCTTTGATGCAACATTTGCAAGACAAAGGAATTCCTTGTGCCATTTATTACCCAATTCCGTTGCATTCGCAAAAAGCGTATGCGGATGCTCGTTACAAAGAAGAAGATTTTCCAGTGACGAATCAATTGGTAAAAGAAGTGATAGCTTTGCCAATGCACACCGAATTAGACGATGAACAAATTAAATTTATTACGGATAGCGTTTTAGAATTTTTAAAATAAATTTAGGATGAAATATATTTTCACAATCTTTGTGGTAGTTTTATTCCAGTTTTCTGTTTTTGGACAGAATAATTCTAAAGACAAAACAGCAGTTGCCGCTCGTGTGGAAACTTTGCGTCAAGCAATGATTGATGCCGATGGAGCCAAATTGAAAGAGTTGACTTCTGTTGGTTTGAGTTACGGGCATTCCAGTGGGAATATTCAGAATCAAGCTACTTTTATAGAGAAAATCGTTACTGGAGAATCGGATTTTGTGACCATTGAGTTTCAAAATCAAACTATTGAAATTGTGGGAGATGCTGCGATTGTTCGTCACAATTTAGTAGCGCACACCAAAGATGGCGGATTGGATAAAGATATAAAAATTGGTATAATGCTAGTTTGGCAAAAACAAAAAAACAAATGGTTGCTCATTGCCAGACAAGCATATAAATTACCTACAACATAAAAATAAATATGAAAATACTAGTAACAGGAGGATTGGGTTTTATCGGTTCGCATACCGTAGTTGAATTGCAAAATCAAGGTTTTGATGTAGTGATTATTGATGATTTATCCAATTCATCAGAAGATGTTTTAAAAGGAATTACTGCCATCACGAACAAAACACCAGAATTCGAAAAGTTGGATTTGCGTGAGAAAGCAAAAGTTCAGGAATTTTTCAAAAAGCATCAAGATATTTCGGGAGTGATTCATTTTGCAGCTTCGAAAGCAGTGGGCGAAAGCGTTGGAAATCCGTTGTTATATTATGAAAATAATATTAATACGTTGGTTTATTTGCTGCAAGAATTGCAACAAAAATCAGAGGCAAGCTTTATTTTTAGTTCCTCTTGCACGGTTTATGGTCAAGCCGAAGTGATGCCCATTACTGAAAACGCATCCATTCAAACCGCAATGTCTCCTTACGGGAATACCAAGCAAATAGGAGAGGAAATCATAACAGATACAGCTAAAGTAACCAATATTAATGCGATTTTGTTGCGTTATTTCAACCCGATTGGAGCGCATCCATCAGCAGAAATTGGCGAATTGCCTTTGGGAGTGCCGCAGAATTTAGTGCCTTTTATCACACAAACTGGATTTGGTTTGCGACAAGAATTATCCGTTTTTGGAGGTGATTATCCTACGCCAGACGGAACTTGTATTCGCGATTATATTCACGTAGTCGATTTGGCGAAAGCCCACGTCATCGCGATGCAACGCTTATTGGAAAAAAAGAATTTGGAGAAAATCGAGATTTTTAACTTGGGAACAGGAACCGGAAGTTCGGTTTTAGAAGTGATTCATTCTTTCGAAAAAGTGAGCGGACAAAAACTACCTTATAAAATTGTGCCTCGAAGAGAAGGCGATGTTATTTCTGCTTATGCTAATACCGATAAAGCGAACAATGTTCTGGGATGGACAGCGCAATCAACATTAGATCAAGCCATAGAAAGCGCCTGGAAATGGGAACAGAAGGTTAGGAGTTAGTAATCAGTTTTCAGTTTTTAGTGTTCAGTAAAAAAAAAACTAAACTGTCAAAGTTTGTTGCTTTATAAAAAAACTCGTTATCAATGAAATTGTCGTTTATCTATTTTCTATTATTGTTTTTTCTTTTTAGTTTTTCCTTTGGACAAAATAGATTTGAAATTAAAAATGGTTCAAAGATATTTGATGTAGAAATTAATGTAGAAAATTGTTTTAAAGAAAATTGTGAAGGTAATGGAGTTGTTAAATTAATTAATAAAGTAACTAAAAAAATAGTTCAAACTTTTACTTCTAAAAATTTATATTTTTACTTTGATAAAAATCAAAATCCTACTGTAAATATTATACAACTCTATGATGAACAAAGTCCATTAATTTTTGATGATTTCAACTTTGATGGAACCGAAGATTTAGCAATTAGAAATGGAAATAATAGCAGTTATGGTGGGCCTTCATACGATGTTTATGTCAGTAACGTTTCAAAAACAAAGTTTTTCCTTAGTGATGAATTAACTAAACTTGCTTCAGAAAATTTAGGAATGTTTGAAACCGATAGTAAAAGAAATAGAATAATTACTTATTCCAAATCTGGTTGTTGTTGGCATAAAAAATCAGAATATATAGTTGAACCGAAGAAAGGGTTAAAGTTGGTATGTATATTTGAAGAAGATGCTACTGACGGAGAAGTTGTTAAAGTAACGGCGAAAGAATTGATTAAGAATAAATGGAAAACTACAATTAAAAAGTATAAAATAGACGAATACTATAAAAATTAAGACAATCACAAAAGGCAGTATTTTAGGAAAACAAAAAATCCCCACAAACATAAGTTTATGAGGATTCTGAAATCTGCCTTCTGCAATCTGAATTTTTTAAGCATTTGCCGTTGCAGCTTCTTTATTGATTTTTCCAATTAATCCAGTCAAAACTTTTCCAGGACCCACTTCGGTAAACAAAGTTGCTCCATCAGCAATCATTTGTTGTACAGACTGTGTCCATTTTACAGGAGCGGTCAATTGTATGATCAAGTTTTTCTTGATTTCGTTTGCATCAGAAACCGCAGTTGCAGTTACGTTTTGATATACTGGGCAAATAGGAGTAGAGAATGTAGTAGATTCAATGGCTGCTGCCAATTCTTCTCTTGCAGGTTCCATCATTGGCGAGTGAAAACCACCACCAACTGGCAAAATTAAAGCTCTTTTGGCACCAGCGGCTTTCAATGCTTCGCAAGCTTTTTCTACTGCCGATAATTCTCCCGAAATCACTAATTGACCTGGACAGTTGTAATTGGCAGCAACCACAATTCCGTCGATAGAAGCGCAAACTTCTTCAACAACGTTATCTGCTAAAGCTAAAACGGCAGCCATAGTCGAAGGTTTGATTTCGCAGGCTTTTTGCATTGCCAAAGCTCTTTGTGAAACCAATTTCAATCCGTCTTCAAAAGACAAAACGCCATTGGCAACCAAGGCTGAAAATTCGCCCAAAGAGTGTCCTGCCACCATTTCTGGTTTGAAATCTTCCAAGGTTTTGGCCAAAATTACCGAGTGCAAGAAAACAGCCGGTTGGGTTACTTTGGTTTCTTTCAATTCTTCGGCAGTGCCTTCAAACATAATGTCGGTAATGCGGAAACCTAAGATTTCATTGGCTTTTTCGAATAATTCTTTGGCTAATGCCGAGTTTTCGTATAAGTCTTTACCCATTCCTATGAATTGTGCGCCTTGACCCGGAAATACGTATGCTTTCATCTATTTTAGTTTAAAAGTTTAAGGTTTAAAAGTTTAAAGTTTTCTCCAAGAGGAAACTAAAAACCGTTTGCAAAAATAGTACTTTTTTAGGATTTATTTGAAAAGATAAAACGAAAGCAAAACGGCTAAACTTCATTGTGAAATTTAGCCGTTTGTCTTTGATTAAAATTGATTTATAGTTTTATCAACTGCAATTCGATATTCATTTTTACTTCTTAGCCGACTAAAACGCCACCAGTTTCTAAAGCCGAGTTCCAGTTCAATCCCCAGTCTTTACGGTTTATTTTACCCAAAATATTCAATCCTGCTTTGGTGTTTCCCCAAGGATCTTTCATCAATCCGCTGAATTCAGTAGGGAATTTTACCGATTTGGTTACACCTCTTAAAGTCAAATCGCCAGTCAATTCATAATCATCGCCATCTTTGGCAAAAGAAGTGGCTTTGAAAGTTAGTTTTGGATGGTTTTCTGCGTCAAAAAAATCGCCGCTTTTCAAGTGATTGTCTCTATCAGTGTTGTTGGTGCTGATAGAATCGATATCTGCCGAGAATTCGAAACTTGCATTTTCGAAGTTGTCATCTTCTGTGGCGATAGTTGCATCATAAGTGCCAAATTTTCCTGAAACGTTGGTAAACATCATATGTTTAACTTTAAAACCAATTTCTGAGTGTGTCGGGTCAATTGCCCATTTTGTAGTTGCCATAATTTTTATTTTTTAATTGTTGTTTTATTTTGATAAGGCAAATTTACGACGGCACTACCGATGGAGCACTTAACCTAGATTAAGAACGAAAAACCGGAGAACTAATTTAGTTTTCCGGTTTTTAAATGAATGGGTTTTGTGTTTTATTCGTTTTTGTAGAATGTCAAAGCGCCTGACGGGCATTTTTGCACAGTTTCGATGATTTTGTCCGTAGATGAGCCATCAATTTTTATCCAAGGTTTTTCTTTGGGATGAAAAACGTCGGGATTGTTTCTAACGCAATTGGCAGAATGAATGCATTTGCCGGATTGCCATACCACGGTCACTTCGCCGTTGGTATATTCTTTTTGGATATCGTTAGGATTCATAATTTTTGAATTTAAGTTTATAAAACGTCCCTGAATTCGGGAGTTTTATCAAACACTTTTTTGGCAAAAGGACAAAGCGGAATAATCTTAATGCCTTTTTCTCGGGCATATTCTACGGCTTTGGCTACCATTTTTTTGCCAAAACCTTTGCCGTTGTTGCCTTCGTTTACTTCGGTATGATCTATGATAATTTTATCAGGGCCTGCAAAAACGAAAGTCATTTTGCCTTCAGTCTTGCCGTTAATATCGATATGGAAAAAACCTTTTCTGTCGTTTATTTCCAATTTTACTTCTTCGTTCATTTTTTTTAGTTTCTAAGTTACTGAGGCGCTGAGTTTCAAAGTTTTTTAGATCCTGAATTTTTAAATATGCCTTTTTTACTTAGTAACTCAGAATCTTAGAACCCTTTTTAAATTATTGTTTCATCGGAATTTCCATTAATAGAAATTTGGCATCAGTAGAAGCTTTAATGTCTAAAGTTTTGAAATCGGCGATACCTAAACCATCACGGGTTTCCAATTCATGACCATCAATAGTTATTGTTCCCGAAATTACAAAGGCATAAAGTCCATTTCCTTCTTTTTTTAATTCGTATTGTTTTTCAAATCCAGTTTCGAAATCGGCCAAATGAAACCAAGCATCTTGATGAATCCAAACTCCAGCATCGTCAGGATTTGGAGACAATATTTGGGCGAAATTATTTTTTTGTTCCGCAACATCCAATGTGATTTGTTGGTAACGAGGTTCCACATTTCTGTATTTTGGGAATACCCAAATCTGGAAAAGTTTGGTGCGCTGATCGGCATTTGGATTGAATTCGGAGTGTTGAATTCCGGTTCCAGCACTCATTACCTGTACATCGCCAGTTTTTATAGTAGCGGCATTTCCCATACTGTCTTTGTGGGCCAAATCGCCTTCCAACGGAATGGTAATAATTTCCATATTGTCGTGTGGATGTGTTCCAAAACCCATTCCGGCAGCCACGGTATCGTCGTTTAAAACGCGCAACATTCCGAATTGTATTCTATCCGGGTTGTACCAGCTGGCAAAACTAAAACTGTGGTAGGCGTTTAGCCATCCGTGATCTGCGTGTCCTCTTGTATCTGCTTTGTGTAAAACTGTAGTTTTCATAATGTGTAAATTTAATTGTTTTTGGTTATACAAAGATACACTCGATGTGAGCAAAAGGCACTTAATGTAGATTAAGAAATTATTTTCGCAACATTTTACTTTTCATTTTGCTGAAAAATTCGGGAGTCACGCCCAGATAGGAAGCAATTTGTTTTTGGGGTACTTTCTGGATTAAGTCGTGGTGTTTGTTGCAGAATTTTTCGAAGCGTTCCTCGGCGGTTAAACTCAAATTATCCATCAATCGTTCCTGATGCGCCACTAATGAATTTTCGGTTAAAATCCTGAAGAAGCGTTCTAGTTTAGGAATTTCTTGGTAGAGCATTTCCTGATTTTCTTTAGACAATAAAACCACTTCGGCATCTTCCAGAACCTGAATGAAAAGATTTTCCGGTTTTTGCGAAAGCAAACTGTACATATCGCTAATCCACCAGCCAGTGCAGGCAAAACTCAAAACGTGTTCTACAATATTATCATTGATGTTGAAACTGCGCAATACACCCGAATTTACAAAATAAGAAGTTTTACAAACCTCGCCAGCATTCAGTAAAATGGTTTTGGCTTTGTATTGACGAATTTCAGTTTTAGACAAAAAGAGTTCCTGCTCTTGCGGAGTCAGTGTAATGTGTTTGGAGAGATTGTCTATTATTAAAGGCATACATTTAAGGGTTTTGGCTCAATTTTACAATTATCAAACTACTTATAAAAGTCATAATCATTAATAGAAATGATAAAAATAGAATCATTATTAATGAAAATATAATTTGAGAATAAATCTGCGAATCTAATACAACAGAGATTCCATTATTAAATAGCCCTACTATATATATTGCGAACAGCCCTGCTATGAGTTTTGAACTTACTTGAAATGAAAATTGAGAACAAACTTGGAAGTATGATGTTTGTTTTAATGAAGTGCTTATTTTTTTACCTGAATACCCAAAAAGAAAAATAATGAATAGTGGAAATAAAATTCCCCAGAAAAGTTGATTTCCAAATAATCCAAAGTCTGCTATTTTTATTAAAAGTTCAATAAATAATGTTTCTGTAAAGATTAATAACGGAAAAATAGAACAAACAATAAAACCAGCAATAATAGAATATTCAGTTATTTTCTTTTCAGCGTCCATTTAAGTTTTGTTTTTGAGAGTAAAGATAAATAAATTGAATTTATTCTTGTTCAGATATTTCAGATTAGATTTATTTAACCACAAAGTTCACGAAGATTTACACGAAGAACGCAAAGGTCTGGTTTTTAAACAAAATAAAAGGTTCACAAAGATTTGTTTTTAAATCTTTGTGAACCTTGCGTAAACCTTTGTGAACTTTGTGGTTAAATAATTTTAATGGAAGTGGTCTTCCTCGATTTCAAATTCGGCATCTTTTTCCCAGATTTCCATTTCGCAGGGTTTGCAATTGAATTTGAGTTTGTATTCCAGTTCGCCCTGTTTCAAGACCAAAGGTTCTTTGAGTCTGCCTTCCATATTGGGATGGTATTTCGGGCATTTTTCCAATTCGTATTTGATGCAGTATTTGGTGGTCATCACACGTGATTTTCCCGGATCCCATTGCAGTTCGAATGCTTTTTCGATTTCGGTAACGCCGTGACGTTCGTAGAATTTACGGGCCAATTTATTGGAAACATTGTACATAAAATCCAGTTTGGTTTCCGGATAAGGATGTGATGTTTTGACCAATTGGTGCTCGTGACGCCTGTAATTGGCGAGACGAATTTTGGATAATTGTTCGAAAACCGTTCTTCGCATTTCATTGATTTTTGAAATAGGAAGGAACCAATTTTCGGAGAACATAATCGTGATTTCATCGGCAGTGTAAGGTGTGAAACCTGTTTTTGCCAAATTGATTTTGAAATTCTCCGCAATCGATTCGTTGTTTTTGGTTCTTTCTTTTGGATGAACCAATTTTACGCTGCTCACGTTTCTGTCCTCGTCGGTTGCGATTAATTCAAAACCATTTTCGTTTTCGGTCAGCAATAAAGTCGTGCTGATTTTTCGAACGGCACTGTCTTCACGTTCCACGATTTTGATGAAAGCAGCGTCGTTGTTTCGGTAAATGAAAGTTCCAGGTTTGATTTCTTTCAATACATTAGGATAGGCCAAGCCGTTTTCTACTTTGTTGACATAAATTCCGTCGGCTTCGTTGTTTTCGTTGATGAAACAAAGTCCGTCTCCGTTGTTCAGGAATTCTCCGTTTTCGATTTCGTAAGCGTTTCCGGTGGTTTTTATCAATTTACCAATGTATTGTCCCTTCGATTTTGGACTTTCCCAAGAACCGATGGATTGGTGTCTTTCGTTGACGAAATAATCGGTATAACCACGGTTGAAACTTTTGTCCAAAGCCGATTCAAAAGTGTAAGTGCATTTTCCAGATGAAGCTTTGGTGTATTTATCATTTCCTTCTAGGAAAGCATCCAGTTTTTGGCGTAAATAAGAAACATTGTTTTTTACATATACAATATCTTTTAAACGCCCTTCAATTTTAAAGGAAATTACTCCGGCCTCAATCAAATTGGGAATCTGATCCGAAACGTCAAAATCCTTGATGGAAAGCAGGTGGCTGTTTTTGATTAAGGTTTCGCCGTGACCGTCGATGAGGTTGTAAGGCAAACGACAGTTTTGGGCACAGGAACCGCGATTGGCCGAGCGTTCGCCATTGGCCACACTCATATAGCAATTCCCGCTGAAAGATACGCACAAAGCACCCGTTACGAAAAATTCCAGTTCCACATCGGCAGTGTCGCTGATTTCCTTGATTTGGTGCAAGTTCAATTCACGGGCCAAAACCACGCGTTTCATTCCGGCATCTTTCAGGAATTTGATTTTGTCGGCATCACGGTTGTTGGCCTGCGTGCTGGCGTGCAAGACGATAGGCGGCAACTCCATTTCCATAATCGCCATATCCTGAACGATCAGGGCATCGACACCTACGTCGTACAATTTCCAAATCATCTGGCGACAGTCTTCCAATTCGTTGTCGTACAAAATGGTGTTGACCACCACAAAAACTTGCACGTTGAATAAATGGGCGTACTCCACCAATTTCGCCACGTCCTCAATCGAATTGGTGGCATTGGAACGAGCGCCGTATAAAGGAGCTCCAATATAAACCGCATCGGCACCGGCATTGATGGCGGCCATTCCCCCGATTAAATCTTTGGCTGGAGCCAGTATTTCTATTTTTTTCTTCATCGAATGGATGATAATTGTTTTGTTTTTAATGGTTTAGGTTTCTGTTGGCTTTCGCTCAAAAAGTGTGCAAAGGTCTAATAAATTATTCAAGATTTCTAATTCGGAAATGAATTTTTTGGAAAATTGTTGTTTTGGGAAATATTAGGTTTAATTTGAAAGTGTTTTATAAGTAGTTAAAAAGGGAACTTAAGTAATGAAGTTTTATTATAAAAAGAAAAATAACGTTTTGCTAATGTGTAAAGTTATGGCGAATGGAAAGTTTTTTTTTTCATTTTATCGAAATGAAGTTAAGAAAATGAATGTTCTCGAAAACGAAAACGAGCAATTTTTGGTAACGGCTGTTATGCCTGGTCATTGATGTTCAAAATATCTCTAAAATAGTCTTTCCAAAAATTTATTACTAATTCTATTTCATCTACAAAATATAGTGTTGTACCATCTTCCATTTCTATTTCAAGAAGCGTTTGATCATATACTCTACTATAAACATTTGAATAGGGACCAATATGTTTGTTAGTCTTTTTTATAGAAGCTTTTGGTCTTGAAACTTTAGAATGCTTTGATCCATTTGCGATATCGTGCATAATTTTCAAAGACGGACAAAGTGGATAAAGTGTATCTCTAAAATCCCCAATAGAATTCATTAAATGAATATTAGGAAATTCATTAAAAATCCAGTCAATTATATGCCAAGTATTTGTGCAAATTTCAGTTGCTTTTGCTGATGAAGTATCATCTTTTTTAAAGTCTTCATATTGATTGAGTAAATCCTTAAATTTAGCTTCAGAATTTTTGTCTTCGAATGTGTACATAAGTTTGTTCGGTGTATGATTAGGCATAGTTTTATTTATATGGGCTATAGAGTAGCGCCTACAAAATCAAAAATGGGTAGACTGGCGAATGTTTGTTTCGCTTTATATTTTATCAAAAATACTTTTTTTCTTGTAAAAAATGTTAGTTTTCAGTAGTCTTTTGCGTGAGGGATAGCAGCGGCATCCTTTTGTGGAGTCCCGATGTCAATCGGGACTCCACAAAAGATATAGCGGATAGCCCGACCCTTGTGGTCAAGCCCAAAAAAAGCCCCAAGTTTCCTTGAGGCCTTTGCTATTTGAAATTTTAAATTATTTTGGAGTAACTACATTGGGTTTGGTTTGCGGTGCCATATCGGTCCCCAAATAAAAACTTGGATGTGGCGGCTGGTTGTATGCCGAATTTTGCCAAGCAATGGCCACTCTGTATTGGGTGTCGTGCATTAAAGTGTACAATCTATGAGTTGTAGGAATGTTTGTAGTGTAAATTCTAATAGCAGAATTGTCGGCTTTGCGGAAAATCACTTCTTCACGCCAGTCGCCAAAAAGGTCGGCACTCAAACAAGGAGTAGATTTAGTGCCATTGTTTGATTTATAGTCTGTGGCAGTTAATAAATTCTCGCTTTTGCCATTAGTGTAATCCCATTTGTCGATTCGGTTAGAGTTTAATAATTCTCTACTCAAATCGCCATCCCACCAAATGGCAAAATTCATCGAAGGTTTTGAAGTTCCTATTTGATTTCCTTTGCAATCGTATAAATTTCCTTTGGCACCCCAACATTCATAGCCTTTATAACGAGGGTCAATATCGGCAGCAAGACCACGGCCTACATCTGTTCCTTGTCCACTAACACCCCATAAAGGTTTTCCAGTTTTTGCATCTCTAAATTCAAGACCGTAAATTCCGTATTTGGATGGGGTTTCGTGGCATTGCCAAATTTCCTGTCCCGGACGATCGGGATCCATATCAGTCATGTGCAACGAATCGCCGTGACCCAATCCGTTTGCATATAATAATGTTCCATTGTCGTCTATTGCACTTGAACCATTGCAGACTTCATCTTTGCCATCGCCATCCACATCACCAACAGTCATTTGATGATTTCCTTGTCCGAAAGCTGATGCGTTTTTCGAATCATTACTGTCAAAAATCCATCTTTTAGAAAGGGTATTGTTTCTCCAATCCCAAGCCACACGAACTAATCTTGTATAATAACCACGACCCATTACTAAACTTGGTTTTTCGCCATCAAGATAGGCCACGGCGGCAATATAACGATCTACTCGGTTGCCATAATTATCTCCCCAATCTTTAATGTCTCCACGAGCGGGTAAATAATCGGTAGATGCCATGGCTTTGCCAGTTTGTCCATTAAAAATTGTTAAAAACTCAGGTCCAGACAAAATATATCCTGTCGTTTCTCTATAATCTGCTGTTGCTGAACCGATAACATTTCCTGTTCCGTCGATGGTTCCGTCCGCGGTTTTGCAAGCTATTTCTGCCTTGCCATCAGAGTCTAAATCATACACCATAAATTGGGTGTAATGAGCACCAGCACGAATGTTTTTTCCTAAGTCAATTCTCCAAAGACGTGTTCCGTCTAAGCGGTAACAATCAATAAGTACATTTCCTGTATAGCCTTTATGAGAATTGTCGTGGGCATTAGACGGATCCCATTTCACAATTATTTCATATTGTCCGTCTCCATCAACATCGCCCACACTTGAATCGCCTACACTATAGGTGTAATTGCGTCCATCAGGAGAAGTTCCGCCAGCAGGTATTTGCATTGCAATATCTAAATATTGATTGGCCCAAACTTTTACAGTTTCTGAATCAGCTTGTTCGATTCCTTTGATAATGGCACGAACGGTGTAAGTTTCATCCGTGGGGCTATTATGGGTGAAGTTGGTCGAAGTTTTAAAAGGACTTCCTTCTATTTTTTTGCCATTACAGTACAAATTATAACTTACATCTGTAGGTTCGGTTCCTAACATTCTCCATCCAATATAAACTTGATTTGCATCTAATCGCATCGCCACCAGACCCCGATTGAGTTTCTCAACGGTGTGTTGAGCTTTTGTTTGATAGGATATTGCCAGTAGTAGGAAAAGTATAAGCTGTATTTTTTTGAATGAATTTGGAGTGGTTTTTTTATTCATAATTGTGGTTAAAAGTAGTTAGATATTTTTTTTGTTAAAAGGTTTAATAGCTAACGGCTAAAGTTATGAGATTTTCTATTCTGTACTATTATCCTCTATCTAATTAGCTTTTGAGGTAATAAAAAGTCCCAAGAATATCTTGGGACTTTGGTATTGATTTTACTCCTTAATCAGTTTTATAGATGATGTTCCTTTTTCTGATTTTACGGTAATAATATATATTCCTGGTTTAGCAGAAATTTCGCCTACTTCTACTTGAGTTTCGGCTTTTCCTTTTCCTATTTCTTGGCCTAAGACATTATGAATTGAATAGGTAAATTTACCTTCGGCCATAATTGTAAATGTTTGTGATGTAGGATTGGGATAAAGAATGGCATTTGCCGATGGTTGTTGTTTTGAAAAAGCATTTGTGGCCAAATTGACATTTGTGGTGACTATATTTGGTTTTGTTTGTGCTGTCATATCTACGCCTAAATAAAAGCTGGGATGTGGTGGCTGGTTGTATCCTGAATTTTGCCAAGCAATAGCCACTCGGTATTGAGTGTCGTGCATCAAAGTATATAACTTGTTGGCTGTGGGTATTTTGGTGGTGAAAATTCTAATAGAAGTATTGTCTGTTTTACGCAATATTACTTCTTCCCGCCAGTCGCCAAAAAGGTCGGCACTCAAACAAGGAGTTGCTTTGGTTGTATTGTTTGAAGAATATCCAGTCGCGGTAAGTAAATTAGTGGTGTTGTACGAGAGGTGATTCCATTTGTCGATGTGATTGTCGTCTAATAATTCTCGATTTAAATCGGCATCCCACCAGATGGAGAAATTGATGGAAGGTCTTGAAGTGGTAATGTTATTTCCTTTACAATCGAATAATCCACCTCTGGAACCCCAACATTCATAACCTTTGTAACGAGGATCAATATCGGCAGCATTGGCGCGTCCGATGTCAAGCCCTAAGCCATCTGCTCCCCAAATGGGCACTCCGGTTTTGGCATCAAAAAACACCATTCCATTAGTTCCATATTTTGCTGGTTCCTCTAGACATTGGTATATTTCCAGTCCTGGGCGATCCGGATCCATATCGCTCATATGCAAAGCATCTCCGTGACCCAAGGTATTCGAAAATAATTTTGTACCATTATCATTAATGGCACTTGAGCCATTAAAAATCTCGTCTTTGCCATCCCCATCTGAATCTCCCACCGTCATTTGGTGGTTTCCCATTCCTGCATAAGCCGAATTTCCTGAAGTATTGCTGTCAAAAATCCATCTTTGTGATAGTGTGTTGTTTCTCCAATCCCAAGCCACACGAACGAGTCTGGTATAATAACCGCGTCCCATTATCAAACTTGGTTTTTCGCCGTCAAGATAAGCTACGGCAGCGATAAAGCGATCTACACGATTGCCATAAGTATCTCCCCAAGACGAAACAGTTCCTCGAGCAGGTAAATAATTGGTGCTGGCCATTGCTTTTCCAGTTTCGCCATTAAAAACGGTTAAAAATTCTGGTCCTGATAAAATATATCCAGAAGTGTTTCGGTAATCGGCATTGGCAGTTCCAATAACAACTCCAGTTCCGTCAATAGTTCCGTCGGCTGTTTTGCAAGCCATTTCAGCTTTGCCATCAGAGTCTAAATCGTAAACCATAAATTGGGTATAATGAGCTCCAGCACGAATGTTTTTCCCTAGATCAATTCTCCAAAGACGTGTTCCATTTAAACGATAGCAATCAATGTAAACATTGCCAGTATAACCCGATTGGGAGTTGTCTTTTGCATTGGAGGGATCCCATTTTACAAATATTTCATATTGTCCATCGCCATCCACATCCCCCACACTGCAATCATTTACACTATAGGTGTAAGCGACATTGTCTGGAGTAGTCCCGCCAGCAGGTATTTGCATGGCGATATCTAAATATTGATTGGCCCAAACTGAAGCAGCTTCTGAAGCGCTTTCTTCGACACCATTAATAATAGCGCGAACCGTATAGATTCCATTTGTAGTAATCGTATGAGTGTAGTTTGTGGTAGTTGTAAAAGGACTTCCTGCTACTTTTACGCCGTTGCAATACAGGTTATAGCTCACATCTGTTGGTTCGGTTCCCAACATTCTCCAACCAACATAGACCTGACTGCTGTTTAAACGCATGGCAACCAAACCTCGATTGAGTTTTTCAACAGAGCGTTGAGCAAAAAGTTGGGTGGATATTCCAAATAAGAATATTAGAAAAAAGATAATTTTTCGAAATGAGTTTTGGGTAATTTTTTTATGCATAATTATGGTTAATAGTTGTTATTTGGTTTGTAGTTAATACAAAAAAGCGATTGGTTGGCGTTAAAGATAAGCTTAAAAAAAAGTTATACTATCCTGTACTGTCCTACCCATGATTTTTTTGAGTTAATCAAAAAAAAGCCTCAAGATTTCTCTTGAGGCTTGTACTAATATAAAAAGACTTTCGACTATGCTGCCAAAGCGTCTTTGATTCTTTTTAAAGCTTCTGTTAATTGCTCTTCGCTTGTAGCATAAGAAAAACGGATACAGTTTGGATTTCCAAAAGCATCTCCGGTTACTGTAGCTACACAAGCTTCAGCCAAAAGATACATTGCCATATCATTTGCATCTTTAATTTCAGTGCCTTTCAAAGTTTTACCAAAGAAAGAAGAAACGTCTGGAAAAACGTAGAAAGCGCCTTCTGGAACGTTGATTTTGATTCCTGGGATTTCTTTCAATAATCCTACTACTAAATCTCTACGGCTGTGGAAGGCTTGAACCATATGATTCAATACGCTTGGATCAGCATCTACAGCGGTGATTGTAGCACGTTGAGCCACAGAATTTGCTCCTGAAGTTACTTGTCCTTGGATTTTTGTACATGCTTTTGCGATAAATTCAGGTGCTCCGATATATCCAATTCTGTATCCTGTCATAGCGAAAGCCTTGGCAACTCCGTTTACAGTAACTGTTTTTTCTAACATTCCCGGGATTGATCCGATACTGCAAAAAGTTCCAGAGAAATTAATGTGCTCGTAGATTTCGTCAGCTACAACAATAATGTTTGGATATTTTTCCAATACTTTCGCCAAAGCAGTCAATTCTTCTCTGTTGTAAACCGAACCTGATGGATTACAAGGCGAAGAGAACCACATCATTTTTGTTTTTGGCGTGATGGCAGCTTCTAATTGCTCAGGAGTGATTTTGAAATCAGTCTCTACAGAAGTTGGAACTTCTACAGGAACTCCGCCTGATAATTTTACGATTTCGAAGTAAGAAACCCAGTAAGGTGCAGGCAAGATTACTTCGTCACCGTCGTTTAGCATTACTTGTGCAATGTTGTATAAAGATTGTTTTGCTCCTGTTGAAACCACAATTTGTGATGGTTTGTAATCCAATCCGTTGTCTCTTTTGAATTTTCTGCAAATAGCTTCTTTCAATTCGCCATATCCATCAACTGGAGAGTAAGTGCTGTAGTTTTCGTCGATAGCTTTTTTGGCAGCTTCTTTAATGAAATCAGGAGTGTTAAAATCTGGTTCACCTAAACTCAAACTGATGATGTCTTTTCCTTGTGCTTTTAATTCTCTGGCTAAAGCAGCCATTGCTAATGTTTGTGATGTAGCTAAGTTGTTAATTCTGTCTGAAAGCAAATTGTTCATTGAAATGTAATTTTGATTTATATTTTTATATTATGGTTTTGTTCGTTTTTACTGTAAAGCGGGTTTCATTCCCAGTTCTTTTAAGTGTTTAAAATGTGCCACAACTGCAGCTCTAAAAGTTTTATATTCGTGATAGGGCAATTGACATTCTTTTGCCGTTTCTTTTACAATTTTTGAAATTTTATTATAATGTACATGGCTGATGTGCGGAAAAATATGGTGCTCAATTTGATGGTTCAAACCTCCAGTGTACCAGTTTACAATTTTGTTTTTTGGCGCAAAATTTACTGTGGTAAACAATTGATGAATGGCCCAAGTGTTTTCCATTTCTCCTTCTTCGTTTGGAATTGGATTGGCAGCTTCATCTACAACGTGTGCCAATTGAAACACGATACTCAAAATTAATCCAGCCGTGTAATGCATCACGAAAAATCCAACCAAAACCTTCCACCAAGTGATTCCGATAATCATTGGCAAAACAATCCAAATCGCTATATAGATAAGTTTGGTGATAATTAAAGTTGTCCAAAGGATTTTAGGACTTTTTGGTTCGCCATAAGATAGTTTTCTTTTCAGGTAACTTCTCATTTGCTTGAAATCGGTAGTGATGGCCCAATTGAAAGTCAACAAACCATATAAAAATAAGGCATAATATTGTTGAAATCTGTGGAATTTATGCCACTCAGCTTCTTTGGAAAAACGCATAATTCGACCTGCCTCTAAATCTTCGTCGTGACCAATAATGTTAGTGTAAGTATGATGTAAAACATTGTGTTGCACTTGCCAGTTATGAACATTTCCAGCCAAAACATAAATTGTTCCTCCCATAAATTTATTCACCCAACTTTTGGTCGAATAGGAACCGTGATTGGCGTCGTGCATCACATTCATTCCGATTCCTGCCATTCCAATTCCCATAACTATGGTCAAGAGTAAATGTCCCCAAAAAGGCATAGGCAAAGTGAGTATCAAAAAATACGGTACCAAGAAAACAGTAAAAAGAATTATCGTTTTTAAATGGATTTTCCAGTTGCCAGTTTTGGCGATATTGTTTTCTTTGAAGTAGCTGTTCACCCGAGTGTTAAGCGTTCTGAAGAACTTAAGATTGTCTTGCTTTGCAAATGTAGGGGCAACGTTGTTCATTGTTAAAATTGAATATTGTGCAAAGATAATTATTAAAAATTTTCAATCTGTAAATTTGAGTTAAATATTCAAAACTAAAATCTGTACTTTTGTTAAAATTTATAACAATGGACGAGATTCAAAAGTATTTTCCTTATTTAACTGATATTCAGAAAGAACAATTTGAAAAACTGGATTTTTTATACCACGATTGGAATGCCAAAATCAATGTCATTTCCAGAAAAGATATTGACGAATTATACACCAAACACATTTTGCATTCGTTAGGAATTGCGAAAGTCGTAAAATTCGAACCCGGAACTTATGTTTTGGATGTAGGTACTGGTGGGGGATTTCCGGGAATTCCTTTGGCGATTCTTTTTCCAGAAACTCGTTTTTATTTGATAGATGTTATTGCTAAAAAGATAAAAGTGGTTCAGGCTGTTGTCGATGCTTTGGAACTCAAAAACGTGAAAGCCGAACAAAAAAGAGCCGAATTGGTAAAAGGTGATTTCGATTTTATAGTGAGTCGTGCTGTGACTAATATGCCCGATTTTGTTTCTTGGGTAAAAACCAAAATAAAGAAACAACACAAACATGAACTCAAAAACGGAATTCTCTACCTAAAAGGTGGCGATTTGACCGAAGAATTAAAAGATTTCCCCAAAGCAACCGAATATAATTTGTCAGACTTCTTTGAAAATGAGTTTTTTGAAACGAAGAAAGTGGTGCATTTGCCGTTGAAGTTTACTTCATAAACGTGAGTTACCTCTTTAATTTGTCATTCCGACGAAGGAGGAATCTCTATTTGGGCTCTTGATTGTTGGGATTCCTCCTTCGTCGGAATGACAATGTAATACAAACACAAAACCCACAAGAACTCAATTACTTGAATTCTTGTGGGTTTTGATTTTTTAAACGATTTTTTTTGTAACATTGGTAAGATGTAATGGACTTACTGTAAGGTTCTAATGTAAAACTAAAAAATATGAAAAAAATTTCTAGACGTAAATTTGTACATGATTTTGGTCTTGGGGTTGGATCGACTGCTGTAATTGCATCGCTTCCATCATTTATGACTTTGCCAGAAAACAGTAAAAATTCGTATGACGGAAAAAAATTAAATATTGTCCTTTGTGGGTTAGGACGTTATGCAGGCTACTTAGCAGAGGGTTTAGAAGTTTCAAAATATTGTCGTTTAGCAGGCATTGTAACAGGAACACCGTCAAAGGCTTTAGATTGGGGAAAAAAATATAATATTCCTGAGAAAAATATTTACAATTACCAGAATTTCGATGAAATCATACATAATAAAGACATTGATTTAGTTTATGTTGTTTTGCCAAATGCCATGCACAAAGAGTTTGCAATTAGAGCAGCAAAGGCAGGAAAACACGTGATTGTCGAAAAACCAATGGCTATTACGGCAAGCGATTGTCAAGAAATGATGGATGCTTGTAAAAAAGCCGGAGTGCAATTAGCGGTTGGGTATCGTTTGCATTATGAACCCTATAATTTAGAAATGAAACGATTGGGACAAGAAAAAGTGTTTGGTCAAGTTCGTTTGATAGAGACTTCTTTGGGTTATAATACAGGTGATACCATTGATTGGCATTCGAAGAAAGCTTTATCCGGAGGAGGTCCGCTTATCAATCTTGGGATTTATTGTGTACAGGCCAGTCGTTATATTTTGGGTGAAGAACCTATTTCTGTAACAGCACAATTTGGACCAGTTACCAATAAAATAAAATTTGCAGAAGTAGAAGAATCGATTACTTGGCAATTGAATTTTCCTAGCGGAGCAGTTTGTAATTCTGCAAGTTCATATAATTGTGGAGTTGACAGATTATTTGCTTCAGCAGAAGACGGTTTTTTTGAGCTAAGTCCAGCTATAAGTTATGGCCCATTTAAAGGAAGGACAAGCAATGGAGATTTAAATTTTCCTGAAATTAATCAACAACAAACACAACTTGATGAAATAGGAAAATTGATTTTAGAAAATAAAAAATTACCAAGTCATATTACAGGCGAAGAAGGACTTAAAGACGTTACAATTTTACAAGCTATTTATGAGGCAGCAAGGACAGGAAAAAAAGTCTCATTGGTTTAAAAATCAAAACCCACAAGAACTCAATTACTTGATTCTTGTGGGTTTTTAAATTTCGTACCTCGTATTTCTAACTTCGTACCTTCAAAAATTATTCTCCCAAAAACGGATATCTGTAATCTTCCGGAGTTACAAAAGTTTCTTTGATGGTTCTAGGTGAAGCCCAACGCAACAAGTTCAATGCTGAACCCGCTTTGTCATTGGTTCCAGAAGCTCTGGCACCACCAAAAGGTTGCATTCCCACAACGGCTCCAGTTGGTTTGTCGTTGATGTAGAAATTACCGGCTGCGTTTTGCAAAGCCACAGTTGCTTGCTCAATTGCATAGCGGTCTTTACTGAAAATGGCACCAGTCAAGGCATATTCTGAAGTAGAATCAACCAGTTTTAGAGTTTCTTCCCATTTGGCATCTTCATATACAAAAAGCGTTAAGACAGGCCCGAATAATTCGGTTTCCATTGTAGTGTAATGTGGATTCGTGGTTACGATTATGGTTGGTTCAATAAAATATCCTACCGATTTATCATAGTTTCCACCTACGATGATTTCGGCATCGGCATCTTTTTTAGCTTGGTCAATATAACTCGCTAATTTGTCGAAAGAACCCTCGTGGATTACTGCGGTAATGAAGTTGCCAAAATCTTCTGGCGATCCCATTTTCATTGATTTTACATCAGTAATCAATTGGTCTTTAAGGGCTGGCCACATACTTTTTGGAATATAGGCTCTTGAAGCTGCTGAACATTTTTGTCCTTGAAATTCGAAAGCACCACGAACAATTCCAGTTGAAACTTGTTTTACATTGGCGCTTGGATGCGCTAGAACAAAATCTTTTCCACCAGTTTCGCCTACGATTCTTGGGTAGGTTTTATAATGGTGAATGTTGGCTCCAATTTTTGCCCAAATATCTTTGAAAACGTGAGTGGAACCTGTGAAATGTACTCCAGCAAAATCACGACTTGCCAAAACAGTATCGGTAATCATCAAGGCATCTCCAAAAACTACGTTGATAACACCATCAGGAAGTCCTGCTTCTTTGAAAATATCGATAATGATTTTAGCAGAAAATACTTGACTGTCGCTGGGTTTCCAAACTACTACATTTCCCATCATAGCGGCACTTGCTGGAAGATTTCCTGCAATGGCTGTAAAGTTGAAAGGCGTAATAGCATAAACAAAACCTTCTAGCGGACGGTATTCTAATCTGTTCCAAACATCAGAAGTTGATTTGGGTTGGTCGGCATAAATTTGAGTCATAAATTCAACGTTGTAACGCAAGAAATCTATGAATTCACAAGCTGCATCAATTTCGGCTTGAAAGATATTTTTGGATTGCGCAATCATTGTTGCGGCGTTTATTTTGGCTCTGTAAGGACCAGCAATCAATTCGGCAGCTTTTAGGAAAATGGCTGCGCGTTGTTCCCAAGCCATATTCGCCCATTTGGTTTTGGCTTCAAGGGCATTGGCAATCGCTTTTTCGATATGTGATTTTTCGGCAAGATGATAGGTTCCAACTACGTGTTTATGATCGTGAGGTGCGGTCATATTTCGAGTATTGCCAGTTCTAATTTCTTCACTTCCAATGTAAAGTGGAACATCGATTTTGGAGTCCCACATTTTTTTATAAGCAGCTAGAACGGCAGCTTTTTCTGGGGAATTGGGTGCATACGATTTTACAGGTTCGTTTACGGCTTTTGGTACATTGAAAAATCCTTTAGGCATATGTTTTTTATTTGAGAATTAGAAAATTTTCACAAAAGTACAAAGGATTGTTTGAAAAATATAAAATTTAACTAAAAGATAATAGATGTGATTAATTGAAATTGAACTATTAGTTTAAGGCAAAAGGAGCACACAAACGGAATGTTGGCACAATTACTTTGAAGGTTTTTGTTGAGGTGAAATTAACCATATTGAAATACCCTTTCATTGCTCCATATGGTGAAGCTAGTAGGCAACCAGAGTTATAAGTATGTAATTCTCCTGGTTTTAAAACTGGTTTTTTCCCAATTACGCCTTCGCCATCAACTACTTCGGCATTATTTAGGGAATCAAAAATGTCCCAATGGCGTGATATTAATTGAACGGAATCTTTGCTGTGGTTTTCGATGGTGATTTCATAACTAAAGGCAAAATGGATTTTGTAGTTTTTGAAGTAAGTGCCTTCAAAACTAGTCAAAACGGTTATTTTTATACCTCTTGTAATTTGAGAAACCATAGATAGCAAAGTGTTACAAATGAGTTTGATAATCGCAAATTTACAAAAAAAAGAGTTAATTGTGCTTTTATAAGAAATTTTTTTAATTGATGGCATCTCTAGAATTGGCTGAGGCTTTTCCGATAACTCTTTCGTATCTATCGTTGTTTTCTCGATAATAAACCAGTAGGATATATTCATTTTCGGTTTGCCAAAAATTACCATCTATAGCATTTTCTGCGTCGATATTTCCTTTGTCGTCGGCGATTTGATATTGAAAATTAGTAAATCCTTGCTTGATGAGAATGGCTTTTTCGTAAGTGTTTTTTTCTTTGTTGAAATCCATTTTGTACTCTGGCGACAGGCTGTAATTATTGAACATTCCAGTAATATAAATGCCTTTGTTTTTCATAAAACTAGGAGCCGATAGACTGAAATAAACCCAAGCATAATCAGCTTCAATCTCGTTTTTGGTGCCACCAATGTTGCGAACCACAAAATTTCCATTCACGTCTGGAGTTAAAGAATAAGGGTAATTTGCTCTGGCATTATTCGTGTATAAATTTGTATTATAAATTCCGCTGCTTGAATCTACTCGAGAAATGTTATTGCCAGCAGATCGGATGTCGCTATTGTCAAAATACAAAAACTCGTTGCCAGCCCAAAATTGAGTTTGTGTGTCATATTTATAAATTAAATCATTGCCAATGGTGTATTGCGGGACTATGTTTTGGATGGCAGTATTCAATTGTCCGTTTTGCATTAGGCAAACTTTTATGTTTTTCAAGGGGTTTTGAAAATTAATAGCTTGCGACTTGATTGAAAATTCAACATTGTGTTTGTAATCCAAATAATTGGCTGTTCGAGCTCTTTTAATTTGCATCGGAACGGTTACAAGATCTTCATAAACGATGAATTTTCGAGATAAAATAACATCTCGGCTTTCGTTTAAGATTTTCAAGATATAATTGCCACTTATGCGCAATTGCATATACTGATTGGGAATGGGTAATTTGTAATGCGAATACATTTGTAAAGTATTAACGGAGTTTTCGTATTCCTGAATTCTTTGTCCATCGAAACCTTTCATGTAATCGGTTTTTGGAATGTCTGTGGGAATCCAATTGTAATCACAATGCACAATTTCGAAGTAATAATTGGCTTCGTTTCCGAATAAATCATCAAATTGAAATTGGAATCCATCACCTAATTTGAATATTGGAACTACATTTTCGTTGCTTTGTATGAATGATATCGTTTTGATATTATAAGGTGGAATAATCTCGGTTTGGGTTTGTGCAAGTGTCGAAGTAGCTACGAAAAGCAATACTATTTTACAAAAAAAATCTTTAAACATAGCTGTGTAATTGGTGATTGGTAAATATAACGAAATATATTTCAATATTATTTGACGTTTAGACACTCAAAGGCCTATTTCTTTTGTTTTTGATAATAAAAAGCAGGAAGAAATAACAACAAAAATAGCGGCTGAATTAGGAATCGTCGAATGTAAAACAAGCCCATTTTGTTCGTTTCTCCAGTATTTAAAAGAATAAAAAAGAGAGCAATAATGAGGATTACAAAAAACAGAGAATACAAAAACGAAGCAAATTTTATAGCGTCAATATCTTTAAATAGAACATAAATTATGGCTAATGACAGCACAGTATTCATAAAATATCTGAAAAATAAACCCAAAAACAATTTGAAATTGTCTATTTCTGGAATGGGCAAATTGTAATAATCAGTTTTGAAATAATTCAAAAAAGGGTCGTAAAATAAGCGGTCTTCATAGGCTCGTATTACAACTAATCCAATTGCAAAAAGCGTTGCCAATGCAATTCTCGCTTTGTGATTAAGCAGTTTTTGTAGCATATTTTGAAAATTTATTGACCCAAATAATCCATAACAAAAAAACGACTCCGTAAATAAATAAAGGAAATAAAACTCCGTGCAAAAGATGTTGCTGGCTTGGATAATAATAGATCAAAACACACAAAAGCGCAATCCTAGAAACGTTCAGAATGTGAATGAGAATGCTTCCGCCAATGATGTACAGAACAGTCGATTTTAGTTTTCCAGAAAAGGCAATGATAAATGAAACGAACAAGATGATTACGCTCAAGGCGTTGCAACCTTCAATAACTCGAACGATATGCTTTTGATTGTAGAACAAATTCACTGCGGGTTCTTTGATGTTGGGAGAGGATTTTACATCACAATCAAAGAAAAGCATCAGGGCTTTAGTTTGTTGAGCTACTGTTTTAGTAAATTCATCTAGTTCTAATTTCTTGACATCAAATTGACCAAGGTAGCTTTGGTAGATATAGGTTAACAGCAAATAGGTCAGCAAAAACTTGCCTAAAAACAGCAGAAAGGGTTTGTAGAGAATAAAATATTTTTTCAAAATCAAATTTTTAACAAATTTATATAAAAATAGAAGACAATTTTCACTTCAAACTTTCTACTTCAAACTTCCCACTTTTTTAAATACTTTTACAAAAAATAACTGAATATGACTTTCGAAGAATTAAAACCAAAAGTAACCGAAATTATCTCAAATTCCACTCTTTCAAGAGAAGAAAAACTATTGAAAATTTGTGAATTGCTGAGTAATTCTATTGAATATTACAATTGGGTTGGATTTTACTTCGCCAATCACGACACGAAAACTCTGCATCTTGGTCCGTATGTTGGCGCAGAAACCGATCATACCGTTATCCCTTTTGGGAAAGGCATTTGTGGACAAGTGGCGGTTTCTAACTCTAATTTTGTAGTTCCAGATGTGGCTGCTCAAAACAATTATATTGCCTGTAGTTTTACTGTAAAGTCCGAAATTGTTGTGCCGCTTTTTGTAAATGGCGAAAACATTGGACAAATAGACATCGACAGCCACGTCCTAAATCCATTTACCGAAGAAGATGAAAGATTTTTGGAATTTGTGAACCAGCAAGTGGCGACTCTTTTTTAATAAAACTACTCCATTATTTATTTAATCCGTTGCTTAAATTTAAGCAACGGATTTTTTATTTGTAATTATAATGGGATTTGAAATTTAATTATTTAATTTTGTTTAACTTTATTTAATTTTAATTAAACAAAATAATGTCAACATTATCAAAAACAGATTTAGATGCTATTGCAATTAATCGAATTATCGAAATGGCTTGGGAAGACCTCACCCCATTTGATGCCATTAAATTTCAATTCGGATTGGCAGAAGCCGATGTGAAAGCCTTGATGAAAAAAGAACTCAAATTTTCGAGTTACAAATTGTGGCGAAAACGTGTTGAAGATTGCAAAACCAAGCATCTAGCCAAGCGTATCGAAGGCATTGACCGATTTAAGTGCAACAGACAAAGAGCTATTTCAAACAACAAAATAACCAAACGATGATACAAAAAGAAGTTCCAGACAATGTTGTTTTCTCGAAAGAACAAGGATATAACGCCCATATTTTGCCTTATGCTACCAATGTTGGCGCACCAATTATCAAAACAGATGATGTTGTTTCTTGGAAAAATAGAGGCATTCAAAATGTAAACAAAGAGTTTGAAAGCAAATTCAACGAATTGAGGCTTCAATATCAGAAATTAATGGAAGAATTTGAATGGAATGAACTGATTTACAATGCAAAATTCTCGTTTGAACCCGTTGTTGGTGAAATATATCATCTTTATATCGCTGCCGACAGCACTTATTTTTTGTCTATCATTTCTCCGCAAGAATGGAACAAAGAACATATTGGTTCCTTCTTATTGAATAGTGACAAAAAATGGATTTTTATCAATCAAAATACAAAACAATAATGAAAAAACACTTTTCTTTTGAGGCAATAATGAATATGGAAAAACAAGAACGTGTTCATTTTATTAATAGTTTGGGCGGATTCAAGAGTGTTTCCTTGCTAGGAACTGTCAATAAACAAGGGCAAACCAACTTGGGGATTTTTAGTTCAATTTTCCATATTGGGGCTAATCCTTCGTTGATTGCTTTGATATTTAGACCAAGTCCTCCAGAGCGAGATACGTTACGCAACATCTTAGAAACGGGTTATTACACCATCAATCACATTAACGAAAATATATACCAACAAGCACATCAAACTTCGGCACGATACGACTCGGATATTTCTGAGTTTGACATAACGGGTTTGCAACCAGAGTTCAAAAACAATTTTAAAGCCCCATTTGTTGCCGAAAGTAACATTCAATTTGGAGTTGAATTCAAAGAGCGAATCGATATTAGCATCAACAATACCATAATGGTTATTGGCGAAATTAAAGAAGTTTATGTTCCTGAAAACTGCCTTGGTGAAGATGGTTTTATCAACCTCGAAAAAGCGAATACCATTACTTGTTCGGGATTAGATAGCTATCATAAAACCGTGCAATTAGACCGATTGAGTTATGCCAAACCCGACAAAGAATTAACTTCTATTGCCTAAAAATTGAACAAAAAAGCCATCAATATTGTTTGGTTCAAACGCGACCTCCGTTTCTTTGATAACGAAGCATTGTTTCACGCCCATCAATCGGGAATACCTTTGTTATTGGTGTATTTTTTCGAACCATCGGTTATGAATTATGACGATGCCGATGTGAGGCATTGGCGTTTTATTTACGAATCGATTCAAAATTTGCAACGAAAATTAGAAGCAACAAACTCTAAATTATATTTTTTTCAAAAGGAAGTTGCTCCTGTTTTTACTGAATTAATTAAAAAATTCGACGTTCAAACGGTTTTTTCACATCAAGAAATTGGCAATAAATTGACTTTTGACAGAGATATTGCAATGCAAAAATTCTTTAAAGACAATAACATCGTTTGGAAAGAATTTCAACTCCACGGTGTAATTCGAAAATTAAAATCGAGAAGCGACTGGAACAAACGCTGGGAAAACGTAATGCGATCCACACCAAAAATCCTAAAAGAATCCGATTTGAACTTAATTGCTTTAGACACGGATTTTTATGATACTATAAAAGGAGAAAAACTATCCGAATCAATTACAACTCCCCATAAAAATTTCCAACAGGGTGGCGAAGATTTGGCTTGGAGGTATTTGGATAGTTTTGTCAAAGAACGTTATATCAATTACAGCAAACACATCTCAAAACCTGCCTTGAGCCGAACAGGTTGTAGCCGATTGTCTCCTTATTTAGCGTATGGAAATATCAGTATGCGAGCTATTTATCAATATACGAATCAGTTTTATGAAACCGCCAAAAACAAACGAGCGGTACTGAATTTTGTTTCCCGTTTGCACTGGCATTGTCATTTTATGCAAAAATTTGAAGACGAATGCCGAATGGAATTTGAAAACGTCAATCGGGCGTATGACAGCTTGATAAAACCCAAAAACGAAACCTATATCAAAGCTTGGCAAGAAGGCAAAACAGGCGTTCCCATAGTGGATGCGTGTATGCGATGCTTGGTGGCAACGGGCTATATCAACTTCAGAATGCGTGCGATGGTCGTTTCTTTTTTTACCTTCAATTTATGGCAAGATTGGCGGGAATTGCATTTTTTAGCACGTCAATTTTTAGACTACGAACCCGGAATTCATTATCCGCAAATTCAGATGCAATCGGGTACAACAGGTATCAATACCATTCGAATATACAATCCCATTAAAAACTCTGAAGAGCACGATTCGGAAGGGATTTTTATCAAAAAATGGATTCCTGAATTAGCCGAAGTTCCCGTTGATTTGTTACACGAACCTTGGAAAATGAACGAAATGGAGCAACAATTTTACAAATGCAAAATCAGATTGGATTATCCAGAACCTATTGTAAATATTGAAGAAACTCGAAAATATGCCAGCGACATAGTGTGGAGTTTTCGCAAAAAAGACGAGGTAAAACAAGAAGGCAAACGGATTTTGAAGAAACACATTTCAAACCCCAATAAACCTAAAAATGAAAAGCGTAAAAAAACAAAACCTGCCCCATAAAACCTGTTTGGTGTGTCAAAAACCTTTTGCTTGGCGCAAAAAATGGGAAAAAGTTTGGGAGGAAGTGAAATATTGTAGCGATAAATGCCGAATGAATAAAAAATAATTTATCCACAGATTAAAATGATTTTCACAGATTTTTTTTGCTGTGAGATTTTTAAAATTCTTTTAATCTTTTGAATCTGTGGCAAAAAAATAACAAAATGTCAAAAACCCTCAGGTTAATTCTCGGCGATCAATTGAACAGCAATCATTCTTGGTTTCAAACTACGGATGATTCGGTGACTTATGTAATGATGGAAGTTAGATCCGAAACTGATTATACCTCACATCATATTCAAAAAATTGTTAGTTTTTTTTCGGCGATGCAAAATTTTGCCAAAGAATTACAATCAAAAAATCATCAGGTAATATATTTTCATTTGAGTGATGCAAATAATTTTCAATCTTTCGATAAAAACCTAAACTATCTTATTGAAAAAGAAAATTTCAGCCATTTCGAATACCAATTGCCCGATGAATACCGACTGGATGAATTGTTGAAAAACTTTTGTCAAACGCTTGTCATCTCCTATTCGACTGTCGATTCTGAACATTTTATGAGTTCGAGAAAGGAGTTGGGCGATTTTTTCGAAGGCAAAAAAAACTTTTTGATGGAAAGTTTCTATCATTTTATGCGAAAAAAGCACAATGTATTAATGCAAGGCGACAAACCTTTGACTGGAAAATGGAATTATGATGACGACAATCGCAAAAAATTACCCAAGAATCACAAACCAATTCCGCCGTTAGTTTTCGATAATAACGTTTCTGAAATTGTAACGGAAATCAATAAAACCAATATCAAAACCATTGGAACTATTGATGCAAAACAATTCGTTTGGCCAACAACAAGAGCACAATCTTTAGCATTATTGGATTTTTTTGTCACCGAGTGTTTGTCGCTTTTTGGCAGTTATCAAGATGCGATGACGCCTAACGAATGGTCGTTGTATCATTCTCGAATTTCGTTTTCGATGAATGTAAAACTGATTTCACCGTTGGAAGTCATCAACAGAGCCATCGAAGAATGGAAAAATCGCCCTGATGAAATTGCCTATCATCAATTGGAAGGTTTTGTGCGTCAAATTATTGGCTGGCGAGAATATGTGCGAGGCATTTATTGGCACAAAATGCCCGAATTTGCTACGATGAATTATTTTGACAACCAAGAAAAACTACCCGATTGGTTCTGGACTGGAAAAACCAAAATGAATTGTCTGAAAGATTCCATTAATCAATCTTTGAATTTTGCTTACGCACATCATATTCAACGTTTGATGATTACAGGGAATTTTGCGCTTTTGGCAGGAGTTCATCCCGACGAGGTTGATGCTTGGTATTTGGGCATTTATATTGATGCCATCGAATGGGTCGAAATTACCAATACCCGAGGAATGAGTCAGTTTGCCGATGGTGGCATTGTAGCTACAAAACCCTATGTGAGTTCGGCGGCCTATATCGATAAAATGAGTCATTATTGCGGTTCTTGTTTTTATAAAAAAGCCGTCAAAACAGGCGATAAAGCCTGTCCTTTCAACAGTTTGTATTGGAATTTTTATGATAAAAACGAAGATAAATTGGGCAAAAATCCCCGCATTGGAATGATGTACAATGTTTGGCACAAAATGAAACCCGAAGATAAAGTCGCATTATTACAACAAGCCGATTATTATTTGAAAAACATAAATGATTTATAAAAAAACAGTTTCAAGTTTAAGGTTTCAAGTTGCGGAACATTAAACGGCCTCTGGGTATAGCCACTAAGGAGTTAGCAAATTCAAATTACACATATTTATATAAATAAATCTGTGGAAATCTGTGGCAAAAAAACAAATCGAATCAAAACTTCGAGGAATTAAACTTGAAACCTGAAACTCAAAAAAATGAAAACAACTATAGTTTGGTTCAAAACTGATTTAAGAATAGCCGATAACGAAACCCTGACTAAGGCCATAACACAAAGCGAGCAAATTGTTCCGGTGTATTGTTTGGACGATGCTCATTTTGAAACTACGGTTTATGGATTCAAGAAAACAGGTTCTTTTAGAGCACAATTTTTACTCGAATCGTTAACCGATTTAGATAAAAACCTAAGAGCTTTGGGGTCGAGATTGGTGGTTGTAAAAGGCAAACCCGAAGTTGAAATTCCTAAATTGGTTCAACAATTTAGAGCGCAAAAAGTTTTTGCCAAACGAGAAGTCGCTTTTGAAGAGCATAAAACCGAGGATTTGGTTCGTGAAGCCTTGTTCAAATTGCGATGCGAATTAGAAACGGTTAGCACGAGCACCCTTTATCACGCCAAAGACTTGCCGTTTTCAATAAAAAATATTCCCGATGATTTTACTAATTTTAGAAAGAAAACCGAACAAGATGCTACGATTCGAAAACCATTTGACAGCCCAAATAAAATCAACTCACCAACACTGCCTGAATTGAAATTACCTAGTTTAAAGGAGTTGGGTTTAAAGAAAACCAAAATCGATTCAAGAGCCGCAATAGTTTTCAAAGGTGGTGAAACAGAGGCGTTAAAAAGACTAAAACATTATTTTTTTGACACCCAATGCTTGTCTAGTTACAAAGAAACCCGAAACAAAATGGTGGGTACCGATTATTCGTCTAAATTTTCGGCTTGGCTGGCTATGGGCTGTATTTCGCCTCGATTCATTTATGCTGAAATTAAAAAATACGAATCACAATTTGGTGCCAACGAATCTACTTATTGGTTGGTTTTCGAATTGTTGTGGAGGGATTTTTTCAGATTTATGTTTAAAAAATACCAAACCAAATTCTTTTTGAATGAAGGTATCAAATCCGAAAAAATAAACTCAAAATCCTTGAACGAAAAGTTGCTTTCTCAATGGATAAACGGAACCACTAACTCTGATTTTATCAATGCCAATATGATCGAATTAAAGCAAACTGGTTTTATGAGTAACCGTGGACGTCAAAATGTGGCGAGTTATTTCTGTAATGAATTGAATATGGATTGGCGTTGGGGAGCCGCTTATTTTGAAGAACAATTGATTGATTATGATGTGTGCAGCAATTGGGGCAATTGGGCTTATTTGGCTGGAGTGGGCAATGATCCTCGTGGACATCGGTATTTTAATATCGAAAAACAAGCGAGTGATTATGATAAAAAAATGGAGTTTAGAAAATTGTGGTTGCAATAAATCACAACTATAAGTGCTAAAATTAATGCTTTTTTACAATTAACCCGTTTTGTTAGCCATTTTATAAAATACTTGATGTATAAAAAACCTATCACTTAGAAAGTTTTTTATATCAATAGGAGAACATTTACAGCCACGTCCTAAATCCTTTTACCGTAGAAGAGGAAAGATTTTTGGAATTTGTGTATGGAGAGGTTGCAGGGTTGTATTAAAAGTAGTACATTCGTTTCATAATCAAAACCATTTTATGAAACCAATTTTATTTGCATTATTATTTCTACTTCTTCCCAAAATGATTTTTTCGCAAGTTTTAGGAAATAAGGAATTTGCTCTTTCTCCCAATGATAGATTGCTTTACACAGACTCTATGCGATTAGAAACCAAATCAAAGGATTTTAAATATATCAGATTAATCAAAGATTACAAATTAAACAAAGAAAGTTATGTTGTTCTTGATTACTATCGTTCAGGAGTGTTAGAAATGGAGGGGACTTCAAGAACCAAGGATGGCTACTCATTTGAAGGAGAACGAACATATTATTATGAAAATGGCGCTAAAAAAACAGTGTATAATTATGTCAAAGGACGTGCAAATGGTAAAGATTATCAATGGTATGAAAATGGCGCTAAAAGATTAGAAGGAGAATATATTGAGAATGAAAAAAAAGACATTTTACAACATAAAATAAACCAATTTTGGGATGAAAAAGGTGAGCATAAAGTGGTTGACGGCAATGGTTTTTTTGAAGATAAAGGAGAAAATGCCTCCTCAAAAGGAGAAATAAAAAATGGATTTCCAGAAGGGGTTTGGGAAGGCTCATTCTTAAAATTAAAATCTACTTTTAAAGAAACGTACAAAGATGGAAAATTAATTTCAGGTGAAAGTTGGGATGAAAACAAGGTGTCTTATAAATACACCAAAGTTCTAATTTTACCTAAGCCAAAAATCGACATGGATGATTTTGACAAATACATCTGGAAAAATTATAGATTACCTAATTTACTGCCTGATGGAGCTAAAGGAAAAGTCTTTGTTCGGTTTATAGTTGATACAGATGGTAGAGTTGTTGAGCCTAGAGTTCTTAGAGACATTGGTTATGGTACTGGTCAAGAGGCTATACGAATCTTAACAAATTATGATGGTTTTAGACCAGCCGAATATAGAGGGCAAAAAGTAAAGTTTATCTATTCACTACCAATTGCTATTAAAGGATCAAATTAAAATAATTCAAGTAATTTTCTAAATCAAAACCATTATATGAAACCATTTCTATTTGCATTATTATTTCTGCTTCTTCCCAAAATGGGTTTTTCGCAAGTTGCTAAAACCAACGAATTAATTCTTTCGCCTGATGACGGATTAGTGTATCTCGACTCAACAAATATAGGGACAAATTCAAAGGACTATGCTTATATTCGAGTGGTTAAAAATGGTAAATTAAGAAAAGATAGTTATGCGGTTCAGGAATATTATCGAACGGGGGTTCTACGAATGGAAGGAACTTCAAAAACTAGTAATGGTTATTCATACGAAGGAGAAGTGTCCTATTATCATAAAAATGGTTTAATAAAAGCAGTAACTAATTATATCAATGGTAATGTCAGCGGTAAAGATGTTGAATGGTATGAAAATGGTACTAAAAAGCTAGAAGGCGAAAATATTGTAATGGATAAAAAAGGGAATACACAACTTAAAATGAATCAATTTTGGGACATTAATGGTGTGCAAAAAGTGGTTGACGGGAATGGTTTTTTTGAAGACAATGAAGACGATGAATCTTCAAAAGGAGAAATAAAAAATGGATTCAAAGAAGGAGTTTGGGAAAGTTATTCTAAAAAAGCAAACTGGACTTATAAAGAAAACTTCAAGGAAGGCAAATTGATTTCAGGTGAAAGTTGGGGGGAAAACAAAATAATTAACAACTATACAGAATTAGAAATTAGACCTGAGCCAAAAGGAGGAATGGGAAATTTTTATAAATATATCGCCAAAAATTATAGAACCCCTTCGGTACAAGGACTTAGTGGTAAAGTTTATGTTACATTTGTAATCGATAAAGACGGAAGGATTATAGATCCAAAAGTTTTAAGAGACCTTGGCTATGGAACTGGTGAAGAAGCACTAAGGGTTTTAAAAAAATGTGAAAACTGGATTCCAGGAGAACAAAGAGGAAGAAAAGTAAGATGTACTTTTTCGATGCCAATTGCCATTAATTCTAATTAAAATAATACACGATTACATCTTTTTAAAAATCAAAAACCATCTTATGAAAGGACTATTTATTTCGTTGTTATTCCTACTTGTTCCAAAGGTTTGTTTTTCTCAATCGGCTTCAATAGACAGGAAGGTGTATTTAGATTCTACTTGGAGTGAAACCACCTCCGAAAATTATAAATACTATCGAATAGTCAAAGATTATTATTCAGAAAAAGACTTGTATGTGATAAATGATTACTACAAATCGGGTGTTTTGCAAATGGAAGGAACCTCAAAAACCAAAGATGGCAATTCTAAGGAAGGGGAGTTTACTTTTTACTACGAAAACGGATATAAAAAAGCCGTGACCCATTATGTAAAATCTAGCCCCAACGGAAAGTGTGCCGAATGGTATGAAAACGGAAACAAAAAGCTCGAAGGAGAATACATCGAGGACGAAAAAACATTTTTTGGAACATTAAAAGTAGTGCAATTTTGGAATTCTAAAAATGAGCAAACCGTTATTGACGGAAATGGAGATTATGAAGAAGTTTCAGAATTTTTCTTTGCTTCAGGAAAAGTAAAAGAGGGTTACAAAGACGGTCTTTGGCAAGGTAGCGACCAAAAAATGGGATATACCTTTAGCGAAAATTACGAAAATCAAAAACTTATTTCAGGAGTAAGTGTCGATTCGGATAAAGTTTCCCGCAATTACAAAGTGGTAGAAATTAGACCGGTGCCCAAAAAAGGATATGAAGATTTTTATAAACACGTATCCAAAAAATTTAAGATACCCAATATGCCAAAAGGAGTAGGAGGCAAGATCTTTTTGAAGTTTATAGTTGATAAAGAAGGGCAAATAATCAATCCAGAAATCATAAAAGGCATTGGTTATGGTGCCGATGAAGAAGCGTTAAGAGTCGTTTCGTCTTATACCAATTTTGCTCCAGGAGAAATCCGAGGAATAAAAGTAAGATGTACCTTTTCGTTGCCAATTGCTATTCAGCCAATGGAGTAGGATTTCGAAACATAATGATGCGGAAGAGATTCTAAAAGTAATTTAAATTTCCAGACTCCTTTGCTAATCAAAAAATAAAAACTACCTTTGCGCACGAATTAAGAAAATCTTGATTCATACATAACAATCATTTAAATAATATTAGCATGTATTTAACGAAAGAAGTTAAAGAAGAAATCTTCGCTAAGCACGGAGGAAAAGCAGAAAACACAGGATCTGCAGAAGGACAAATCGCACTATTCACCCACAGAATTACGCACCTTACTGAGCACTTGAAAAAAAATCGTCACGATTACAACACAGAGCGTTCATTGGTACTATTAGTAGGTAAAAGAAGAGCTTTGTTAGATTACTTGAAAAAGAAAGAAATCAACAGGTATCGTGAGATTATCAAAGTATTGGGTATTAGAAAATAATCAATATATAAAGAGGTGCGCAAGTGCCTCTTTTTGTTTTTAGAATACAGATTAAAAGATAAAAAGTTTGGTTTTTCATTGGAACACAACAACTACAACAACACAACTATTCTGCTTACAGGCAGGAAAACCAATGTAAAATTAAAAAAGGAAAAAGTATGATTCCAAAAGTTTCAAAAGAAATTATCGATTTAGGAGATGGCAGAAGCATCTCAATCGAGACCGGAAAATTGGCCAAACAAGCCGACGGTTCAGTAGTAGTTCAAATGGGTAATGCCATGTTGCTTGCAACAGTAGTATCGGCCCGAAAAGCAAGTCCAGGAGTGGATTTCTTGCCTCTTACGGTAGATTATCGTGAAAAATTTGCAGCTGCAGGGCGTTTCCCTGGTGGATTTTTCAAGAGAGAAGCAAGACCTACAGATGGCGAAGTATTGACCATGAGATTAGTGGATCGTGTTTTGCGTCCGCTTTTCCCAGATGATTACCACGCCGAAACACAAGTGATGATTCAGTTAATGTCTCACGACGAAAACGTAATGCCAGACGCATTAGCAGGTTTAGCCGCATCAGCAGCTCTTGCTATTTCTGACCTTCCTTTTTCTACTTTGATTTCAGAAGTGCGTGTAGCCCGTGTAGATGGAAAATTCATTATCAATCCAAGTCGCGCTCAATTAGAATTATCAGACATTGATATGATGATTGGTGCTTCTACAGATTCTATTGCAATGGTAGAAGGAGAGATGAAAGAAATTTCAGAATTGGAAATGGTGGAAGCCATTAAATTTGCTCACGAAGCAATTAAAGTTCAAATTGTTGCTCAAGAAAGATTGGTAGCACAAGTTGGAAAAAAAGAGACAAGAACATACGAATTAGAAAAAGAAGACCAAGCTATTTACGCTAAAGTAAAAGCTGCGGCTTATGATAAAATCTATGCAATTGCAAAAGTGGGTTCTGGAAAACACGAGCGCTCTGCTGCATTTGATGCTGTAAAAGAAGAAGTTAAAGCTTTGTTTACTGCCGAAGAATTAGCTGAAAACGGAGATTTAGTGGGTAAATATTTCTATAAAACCAATAAAGAAGCGGTTCGTAACGTAATTCTTGATTTAGGTTTACGTCTTGACGGAAGAAAAACTACCGAAATCAGACCAATCTGGGCTGAGGTAGATTATTTGCCTTCGGTTCACGGTTCGTCAATTTTTACACGTGGAGAAACTCAAGCCTTGGCTACAGCCACTTTAGGAACTTCTAGAGAAGCGAACCAAATAGATTCTCCATCTGAACAAGGCGAAGAAAAATTCTATTTGCATTATAATTTCCCTCCATTTTCTACAGGAGAAGCAAAACCACTTAGAGGAACTTCAAGAAGAGAAGTAGGTCACGGAAACTTGGCTCAAAGAGCTTTGAAAAACATGATTCCTGCTGATTGTCCTTATACAATTCGTATTGTATCTGAAGTATTAGAGTCAAATGGTTCGTCTTCTATGGCAACAGTTTGTGCAGGTACTTTAGCCTTAATGGATGCTGGAATTCAAATGATAAAACCAGTTTCTGGAATTGCAATGGGATTGATTACAGACGGAGATCGTTTTGCTGTATTGTCTGATATTTTAGGTGACGAAGATCACTTAGGAGATATGGACTTTAAAGTAACTGGAACGGCTGACGGAATCACTGCTTGCCAAATGGATATTAAAATCGAAGGATTGAAATACAACATTATGGAAGAGGCTTTGGCTCAAGCTCGTGAAGGTCGTTTGCACATTCTTGGAAAAATCACAGATACTTTGGCAGCTCCTAAAGCAGATGTTAAAGCTTATGCTCCAAAAATTATTACAAGAACAATTCCTGGCAACTACATTGGTGCTTTGATTGGACCTGGCGGAAAAGTAATTCAAGAATTGCAAAAAGCTACTGGAACAACCATCGTAATCAACGAAGTAGATGAGCAAGGAGTTATCGAAATCCTTGGAACTGATCCTGCTGGAATTGAAGCAGTTTTGGCCAAAATCCAATCCATCACTTTCAAACCACAAATGGGCGAAGCTTATGAAGTGAAAGTAATCAAAATGCTAGATTTTGGTGCAGTTGTAGAATATACAGCCGCTCCAGGAAACGAAGTATTACTTCACGTTTCAGAATTGGCTTGGGAACGCACAGAAAACGTTTCGGATGTAGTGAATATGGGTGATGTTTTCCAAGTGAAATACCTTGGTCTTGATCCAAAAACTAGAAAAGAAAAAGTATCTAGAAAAGCACTTTTGCAAAGACCTCCACGTGAGGAAAAAAAAGAGTAATCAAATCTTAGTTTACTAAAGGTTCATTTATAGGAAAACCCGTTTCATTCATTTGAAACGGGTTTTTTGTTGTTAAAAAAATATTTTTGTAGTAGTAATTGTAAAAACAATACTAATTTTATACATTATTAAAAAAAATCTTTACCTTATCAATCTTAAATAGAAATTTTATTATGGCATTTAAAGTTATCCAAAACACGAAAATCAACACTCAGGTTTTTACTTTCTCAAGTCCTGAAACAGTAAAATATCCTGTAGCTCCTTTAGTTTCGGCAAAATTCTACACTCCCGAAGGAGGCGTATTGACGCTAAAAATTAGGGCAACTTTGTATATGAATTCAGACGATGTTGTTCCTCCAATAGTTGAAGAACCAACAGAATCAGGGAATACTTTGACGATGAACTACGACTATGATTTCTCAGAAGTTACTCCAGAAACCTGCGATGTGTATTACATAGAAGTAGATTACACTTCAGACACAGTAGGGAATATTACAAATGTAATGTCTTATATGATAAACTTAGATCCTGAAACATCGAGAGGAACATCAACAGAAGTAGGCGGTTAATTTAATTAACTTTTAAACTGATTACATGAAATTACATCTTTTAATTATCTAACAAATAATTAAAAGATGTAATTATTTAATAGTACTTTCGTTTAAAACTAAAGTTTACTTTGAAATGACCAAATTTAAACTATTTCTAATTTCATTATATTTAATCATTCCTTCAATTCTATTTTCCCAAGAGGAAGCTACTAATGCTGTTTTTAATAAATCGCTCCAGAAAATCGCTATTAGATTTAGAACTGAAATAAACTTCAATAAGGCTCACTATTTTTTTACAAACCAAAAATGGGATTCTACTTTAGTTTATTGTATGAAACAATTGAACTCAGGTAAAAACAAAGAATTAGACGATTATTGTCATTACTTAAGAGGAAATTCCTTTAGACATTTAAAATTATTTCAAGAGGCTAAAAAAGAACTTAATTTAGTAACTAAAAATTTTGTTTATTATCCATTAGTTAACAAAGTTCTTGGGGAATCTTCTTCAGAATTAAAAGAATTTAAAAAAGCCATTTATTATTTTAATGAAGTAGAAAAATGGCCAAATTTAGATAATCAAGGTATCAAAATAGGGGGCATTTATATTGATTTAGGAGTCTGTTATTTGCATCTCAATCAATTTGAAAAAGCGGAAAAATATCTATTAAAAAGTAAATATCTATTAGAAAAAGAAAATAATAAAGAATCTCTTTTCCTTTTGTATACCAATATTGCCAATTTATATTACATTCAATTTAAAGACAAGCAAGCAATACCTTATTTCGAAAAAGGCTATTCTTTATCTAATAAAATAAATAGATTTGACTTAAAATATAGGGCATCAAAAAATATGTCTGTGGTAGAAGAAAACAGAGGCGATTTCAAACAAGCTATAGTGTATAGAAAAGAATCCGAGCAATGGAAAGATTCCCTCAATGATCAAAACAAAGTATGGGCAGTAGCTGATTTTGAGAAAAAGTTTGCGGTAGCTCAAAAGCAAAAGCAAATCAAAGTACTTGAGGTAGAAAATAGGCTTAAAAATAGTCAACGAAATTGGTTGTTTTTCTCAGCAATCAGTTTATTGTTATTATTAACAGCTGGTATTTATTTTTATGCACAAAAAGTAAAAAACGCCAAAATTATTCTGCTTCAAAAAAACAAACTCGACGAACTCAACGCCACTAAAGACCAACTTTTTTCTATCGTAAGCCACGATTTGCGTTCCTCGGTAAATGCCTTAAAAACCAGTAACGCCAAACTATCGGCAACGCTCGAAACCAAGAATTACGATGAACTGAACCAATTAATCATTCAAAACAGCGGTATTGCTAACGGAGCCTACAGTTTATTGGATAATTTATTGCATTGGGCATTGTTGCAAACCAAGCAATTGTATTTTCATAAAGAATCGGTGCATTTGTTTTCGATAGTGCAACAAATAGAATACAACTACAAATCTTTGTTGTTAGAAAAATCGATTACTTTTGAGAATTCGGTTTCCAGAAATATTTTTATCTTCGTGGATCTTGATTCGCTAAAAATTGTGCTTCGTAATTTATTAGACAATGCCATAAAATTTTCGAACGAAAATGGTAAAATCAGCTTTTATTCAGTCGAAACTCATACCGATTTTTGTCAACTTGTACTCGAAGATACTGGATTAGGAATGAGTGTCAACACTATAAATGAATTATTAGCAGATAATGAATTATTAGCTAAAAAAAGTAATTCAGAGATTATAGGAACGGGACTTGGTATGCAATTGTGCAAACAAATGATTAAGAAAAATGACGGAACACTAGCGATAGAAAGTGAAGTAAACAAAGGAACTAAAATGATACTTTCGTTTCCAAAAACAAATCAAAATGGATAATATTAATGTCCTCATAATCGAAGATACGCCAGAGCAAAGTGATGCGCTTAGCAAAGTATTATTGGCCAACAAATACAATATTGTAGGCGTTGCCAGAAGTTATACAGAGGCACTTAAGCTTTTTTACGAACTGCCCATCGATATCATTGTAATAGATGTTTTTCTTGACGGAAAACCCGACGGAATTACCTTTGCCGAAACCATCAATATTATTCCAAACGCATCCAAACCCTTTGTGTTTTTGACCAGTTCGCAAGACCGACAAATTTTCGAAAGAGCCAAATTGACCAAACCATTCAGTTTTTTGATGAAACCGTTCAACGAATTGGAAATTCTCTATGCCTTAGAAATGGCGGTAGAAAAATTCTACGAACAAAATAATGTCTTTCTTAGCGAAGAGCAGGACACCGTAATTAGCAATGATTATTTGTTTATAAAAAAGAAAAATGCCCTCAAAAAAGTAGCCCTAAACGATATTCTTTATATTGAAGTTGAAGAACGCTATTGTAACATTATAACCGAAAAAGAAAAGTTTGTCATCTTAATTTCATTAACCAAAATCAGTGATTTACTTGACAAAAGCAAATTCATAAGAACGCATCGAAATATTATTGTGAATTCGGATAAAATTGAAGAAATCATCCTTGCCGACAACTTGATTATTCTGAAAGGGAATCACAAAATAAATCTTAGCGACACCTATAAAGACTTTATAAAAAAAATGAATATTTTGTCTTAACGAAAGTCATTTTTCAAACCTAATAATTCATTAAATCTTCTCCTTGCCGAGAGGATTTTTTGTTTATAACCAAAATCGAAATTTCATGACAGTAAATATTGCCTTCATGACAATTGAAATCACCAAAAGAGAAAAGGAAAGTACATTTGAGGAACAAAATAACACTAGAATTATCATGACAGTATCAAATACACACTTCCCCATGTTAAAATTAATTTCACTTTCGAAAAAAGTAATAACTAATCCATATGCTGGAGTTTTAATGTCGTTGTTGCTAATCCTTCCGAGTTTATACATAATTTTAGAAGACATAACAATAATTAGAAAAGAGTATTTTTTTCTAGCCATTGGAATTCCGTTATATATAAAGTCATTGAATAAAATTTTTGATGAAATATTGAATAGTGGTAATGATAAATTCAAATAAATCAGAATTAATCGATGACTTAACTTAAAATTTGCGTTTTTTTTATGTTTTTTTAGTAGAACCCGTTTCATTAGTTTGAAACGGGTTTTTTAATTTTTATTAAAAATAATTCTTTGTGTTCAACGCAACCTTTTTTAGTTTATAATGACTATGAGTTATAGCAACACTCAAATTTTGAAAATGAAACATCATGTAACCCTATTTAAAGCATTAATTTTTCTTCTTTTTATAAGTTGTCATAACGAGCCGGTGGGTATGTTGCCAGTCGATGTGTTAGAAGAAGATATCTCTATAAATGATCCAAAAAAAACAGGATGTAATGTTGGGAGTTGCGTAGGTGATGTAGAAAGCCCAAAACTTTTGGACTCGATTCTTCCTAATTTAAATTTACCACAAAACTTCGATTTGTCATCACTAATGCCACCAGTAAGAAGTCAGGGAGGGCAAGGTAGTTGTGTTTCATTTGCAACTACATATTATTTAAAAAGCTATCAAGAAAAAGTACAAAATAAATATGATTTTATAACATACGATGATGTTATGAGCCCAGCTTTTGTTTATAATTTTTCCAAACCCGTTGGAGATTGTGGCTTAGGATCTTGTATAGAAAATGCTTTATATGTTTTAAAAACAAAAGGAACAAATACTTGGAGTGAATTTCCATACGACCCATTTAATTGCAACAAAAAACCAAATGTAGCTCTGATGGAATCCGCATTAAAGCATAGGATTTCAAAATCATATAAAGTCAATTCTTTTGTGAAGGACAATCAAAATTATAAGTTTTTGGATATTGCAAAAACGTTAATTCATCAAGGAAATCCAATAATTATAGCGATAAAAATAGACAGAAACTTCGTTGACAATCTTCCAAAGAAAACGGACAATTTGTATGTTTATGAAAAATATGATTTTGAGAAAAATTACGGGAATCATGCCATGTTGATTGTAGGGTATAATGATGAATTAAAAGCTTTTAAAGTTGTGAATTCATGGGGAACGGAATGGGGAGACAAAGGATATTGTTGGATAAGTTATGATTTTTTTAGAGAACCAACGGATTTAAAATTTCAATTAGGCATCTTAGGTGCTTACATTGCTTATGATAAACCAAACTTATAAAGAACGAAAAAGTGTTGTATTTGAATTGAACAACTTAGTCAAAAAAGTAATCAGTAACGTAAAGATTAATTGTTATATTTAGAATCATTTAACTCTGTCTTTTTTTGAATCAAGACCAACTTATAAAAGGCTGTATCCAGCAAAACAGCAAGGCACAAGAAGAATTATACAACCGGTATAAAGCAAATCTTTTTGGGCTGAGTTTAAAATATTGTTCAAATGAAACCGAGGCCGAAGACAATTTGCATAATGCCTTTATAGAAATATTTACAAACATCAAGAATTTCAATGCTAAAGGAACTTTCGAAGGTTGGATAAAAAGAATCACGATTAACAAAGCTATTGATAGTTATAAAAGAACGTATAAAATAACCGCATTAGAAAATGATTATTATGAAGAAATTATTGTTGAAGATCTGGAAATAGATTTGTCGCTAGACTTCTTACTTTCCATCATTCAAGAGTTGCCAAATCAATATAGAATAGTTTTTAACTTGTATGAACTAGATGATTATTCTCATCAAGAAATTGCACAAATGTTATCTATTTCCGAAGGAACATCAAAATCTAATTTACACCGTGCCAAATTACTTTTAAAAGAAAAGATTACCTCAAAAATTAATTCCATAAATAATTTAAGCAATGGAAAATAAAAAAGATATAGGTAAAATATTTAGAGAAAAACTAAATGATTTTGAAAAGGAACCAAATGATTCTGTTTGGAATTCTATTCATGCCGAACTACAAGAAAAGAAAAAAAGGAGAATTATTTATATCCCTTTTTGGATGAAAACAGCCGGAATACTGTCATTGGTAGTATTAATTTCGATTTTTTCAATTGATGCTTTTTTGGAAAAAGGACAATTTTCTGCTCCTAACGAATCCAATCAAGACATCTTAAAATCAAAAAGTTTTGAGAAAAGTAATCCAAATAAAGAAAACGCAGTAAACACTGAAAGTTTGATACTAACAGACTCTTCTAATAATTTAATTTCAAATAAAAAAAGTGGGCAGACATCATCAAATGAAGGAAATTTAAAAAAGAATAAAAAGAAGTTCAGCCTAAAAAAAGGTTTGACAGAATCAAAAAATAATTCGACTATTACGGATGATTCAACTGTAAAAGGATCCGAAAACAATCCACTTTCGGCTGTAGAAAATATTAGTGACAAAAATGAAACTAATGACAAAATGTTGGATAGTCTAAAATTAAAAAAAGAAGATAAACCAGAACTTAAAATAGCTTTAGAAGACAAAAAAGATAGTTTATCAGATAAAAAAAGTGAGCTTTATGTTTTTGTTTATGGCTCGCCAACTTATTCAGGTTCGCTGTCTAAAAATTCTCCGTTAGACAATCGTTTGACAAATAATCCTAAAACAACAGTGTTGAATTGGAACTACGGAGTGTATTTAGGATACGAATCAGGTTATAAATGGAGTTTACGTTTGGGAATTGGTAAAATGAATATGAGTTTTATTACAGCAAATGCAGCAGTAAACACAGTAGATTATCGGAATATAAATTATTTCAAAAACACAACCAATGCTACTATTTATACTGACACTAATTTTTCTGAGACAATGACAATTACTCAAGATGTTTCCTATACAGAAATTCCACTCGAAATAAAATATAATTTTTATGATAAAAAATTTGGACTCAGCTCAATAGTTGGATTCAGTTATTTGTTTGTCGATGAAAATGTCATTTCTATCAAAACGTCAAACGGAAGTAATTTTGATATCGGAACAACAAAAAATTTATTAGAAAGCACTTTTAGTATCAATGCAGGTTTTGAGATGTATTATAAGTTGACAAAAAAATTAAAATTAAATGTTGAACCTTTATTTAAATATCATCCAATAGATTATAAAAAAAATAGTAATCCAGTAAATTCATATTCCTTTGGAATTCAGACTGGATTGCAGTTTTCGTTCTCAAAATAGATGAGATTTAAGTCAAACTAATTTTATGTAAAAAGGGATTAAATATTGCTTAATTCTTATTTGAGGAATAATATTTTGATTTTTTTTGAATCCTTTGTAACTTTTTTGTAACTCCACACGTATAACCACTCGTACACTTAAAAATTGAGGAGACAAAAACATGAGACAACTAAAAATCACCAAGCAGGTAACCAATCGTGAAACTGCATCATTAGACAAATACTTACAGGAAATTGGAAAAGTGGATCTTATCACTGCCGATGAAGAAGTAGAATTGGCACAAAAGATAAAAGCCGGTGATCAAAGAGCCTTAGAGAAATTGACCAAAGCCAATTTGCGTTTTGTGGTTTCGGTGGCAAAACAATACCAAAATCAAGGTTTAACACTTCCCGATTTGATTAACGAAGGAAACTTAGGTTTGATTAAAGCGGCTCAACGTTTTGATGAAACTCGTGGTTTCAAATTCATTTCGTATGCCGTTTGGTGGATTCGTCAATCGATTTTGCAAGCTTTGGCTGAACAATCTCGTATCGTTCGTTTGCCTTTAAACAAAATTGGGTCTATCAATAAAATCAACAAAATGTATGCTTTGTTAGAGCAATCTAATGAAAGACCGCCAACTGCTGAGGAAATTGCCAAAGAATTAGATATGACCGTGAATGATGTTAGAGAATCTATGAAAAACTCGGGTCGTCACCTTTCTATGGATGCACCATTGGTTGAAGGAGAAGATTCAAACCTTTATGATGTATTGCGTTCAGGCGAATCTCCAAATCCAGACAGAGAATTGATTCAGGAATCATTGCGTACCGAAATTGAGCGTTCATTAGAAACATTGACTCCAAGAGAAGCTGACGTGGTTCGTTTGTATTTTGGTTTAGGCGATCAACACCCAATGACATTAGAAGAAATAGGAGAAACTTTCGATTTAACTCGTGAACGTGTACGTCAAATTAAAGAAAAAGCCATCCGAAGATTGAAACATACTTCAAGAAGTAAAATATTAAAAACCTATTTAGGATAAATTCCAAATAAAATTCCAAACTCCAATCTCATTTTTTGGAATTTGGAATTTTTAATATTGGAATTTCAAAGTTAACGACGGTCTGATTAACTGTTCGTTTTTTGATTGATGATTGAAACTCCGGCTGATTACCGGAGTTTTATTTTTTATACTACCTTTGCAAAAAAAAAACACGACTATCTAATGAAGAACACTATTATTGCCCCGTCTGTACTTGCTGCTGATTTTGCTAATTTGCAACGCGACATCGAAATGATTAATAATTCAGAGGCCGATTGGTTTCATATTGACATTATGGACGGAGTTTTTGTTCCTAATATTTCTTTCGGAATGCCCGTTTTGGCTGCCATTGCAAAACACGCTAAGAAAACAATCGACGTTCATTTGATGATTGTTGATCCAGATCGATACATCAAAACTTTTGCCGATTTAGGAGCCAATTATTTGACGGTGCACTATGAAGCTTGTCCGCATCTTCATCGAACTATTCAGGCTATCAAAGCCGAAGGAATGAAAGCTGGAGTGGTTTTAAATCCACATACAAGCGTTGATTTGCTAGAGGATGTCATCAATGATTTAGACATGGTTTTGCTAATGAGTGTAAATCCAGGTTTTGGAGGGCAATCGTTTATTGAAAACACCTATGATAAAGTTAGAAAATTAAAAGCATTAATAGAGAGAAAAGGCGCTTCAACACTAATCGAAATTGACGGTGGAGTTACCAATAAAAACGCTGCGCAATTAGTAGAAGCAGGAGCGGATGCTTTGGTTGCGGGAAGTTTTGTATTTAATGCAGAGAATCCTATTCAAACTATTGCTGATTTAAAAAAGTTGACTTCTAAATAATATATTAGAATAATAGTATATCAGAAATCCGGAGTTTTAGGCTTCGGATTTTTTTGTTTAAATCGTTTTTAATTACCGTTTCAAAACATTTCCTTAAACCAATAACACACAAAAGTTAATCATAAAGTAACCATTCCGTCAAATTCAGATCCTAACTGATAAATACATTTGTAGCTAATCTAAAAAATTAGTTTATGAAAAAATATTTACCTTCAAAATTGAAAAAATCCTTTATGTCAAATATGTCAATGGGATTGTTTTCAATAACTGCTTTAATTAGTTTTAATCAAAATACAAATGCACAAACTGTCGATCTTTCGACATACGTGAGAGTGGGACGATATGATTTGCCAGAACCAACTAGAACTGCACATCCAATCAATAATTTACTAACACAAGAAGCCTCGGGAGTAACTTACAATTGGGATACCGATACGCTATTTATTGTTGGAGATGGAAGTACTGCTGTTACTCAAGTATCAAAAACAGGGCAACTAATCGACACGATGACATTGGCACAAGGAAGCAGCCCGCAAGGAACTGATTTTTATGATACAGAAGGAATTACTTATATTGGCAATGGTCAATTTGTAATGACAGAAGAACGCGATAGGCAAGTGGTTTTATTTACTTATGCTGCTGGAACAACTCTTGCTAGAGCAAATACAAAAACCGTAAAATTAGGAACATTTGTTAACAATGTTGGAACAGAGGGGCTTTCTTTTGATCCATTAACCAATGGCTACATTGTTTTAAAAGAAATCTCTCCTATGGGGATTTTTCAAACAGGAATTGATTTTAATGCAGGAACGGCCACTAATGGTTCTGCCACAACGGATAACTCTGTTAATCTTTTCGACCCAGCTTTATTAGGTTTTACAGATGTTGCCGATGTGTTTGCCTTGTCTAATTTGCCCGCATTGAACGGACAACCTCTTTATAATAACTTGTTGGTTTTGAGTCAAGAAAATGCCAAAGTGGTCAATGTAAGTCGAAGCGGAGTCATTTCAAGCACTTTAACTATTGTTTCAGATCCAGGAAATCCTTTAGACGCTCCTAATCAACAACACGAAGGAATGACAATGGATCGCAATGGAAATTTATATATCGTTAACGAAAATGGTGGTGGCGATATTGATCATCCGCAACTTTGGGTTTATGCTCCATCAGCTCTTGCAAATCAAGCGCCAACTGCTATTGCTTTGGCCAATACCACAAATTCTGTTTTAGAAAATTCAAACACAACATCTGCTGTTAAAATTTCAGATATTTTGGTTACCGATGATGGATTAGGAACAAACACATTATCTTTATCTGGTGCCGATGCTAGCTTTTTTCAAATCACCGGTTCTGCTTTATATATTAAGGCGGGAACGGTATTGGATTATGAAACTAAAACTAGTTATGCTGTTACTGTAAATGTAGATGATGCCACAGTTGGTTCTACTCCAGATGCTTCAGTTAACTTTACACTATCGATTACAGATATAGCTGTTGAAACAACACAAGCTGCTGCCGTGAGCATTACTGAAGTAGCGCCTTGGTCTAGTAGTAATGCTCTAGTTGGAGCCGATTGGTTTGAAGTAACCAATAACGGAAACGCCACTCTGGATATTACAGGTTGGAAAGTAGATGACAGTTCTAAATCTTTTGCAGCAGCATTGACCTTAAACGGAATTACAAGTATTGCTCCGGGTGAATCAGTTATTTTCTTGGAGACAAGTGCTACAAATGCAGTAACAATTATAGCTAATTTCAAATCGGCTTGGTTTGGTTCTAATGTTCCTGCTAATTTACAAGTAGGAAGTTACACAGGCAGCGGAATAGGTTTGAGCACATCTGGTGACGAAGTAAATTTATATGATGCCGGCGGAAATCTTAAAGCGAATGTTGTTTTTGGTTTAGCAACAACTAATAAAACATTTAATAATGCAGCCGGTCTAGCTAATACAACAATAATAGTATTAAGCCAAGTTGGTGTTAATGATGCATTTGCTGCTAAAAATGATACAAATCAAATTGGTTCTCCAGGTACAATAGGAAAACTATTCATTTCCGAGATAGCACCTTGGTCAAGCGGAGATAGTCCTGTGGGAGCAGATTGGTTTGAAGTGACCAATACAAAAGCTGTAGCAATTGATATTACAGGATGGAAAGTCGATGATAACTCACAATCACCTGCAGCAGCAGTCGCATTAAACGGAATTACTAGTATTAATCCTGGAGAATCGGTACTATTTATGGAGACGAATGATTTGACTGGGAAAACTGCTTTATTTTTAAGCAACTGGTTTGGAGCAAATCCACCAGCAGGTTTAAGAATTGGAAACTATTCTGGTAGCGGAGTTGGGTTGTCTGGAAGTGGAGATCAAGTAAATTTATACAACACTACAAGTGCCACGCCTCAAGCTTCAGTATTATTTGGCGCATCACCAACTGGTACTTTCAGAACATTTGATAATACGGCTGGATTGAATACTATAACCACTGCGGTTACACAATTAAGTGCAGCGGGTGTTAACGGAGCATTTGTTGCCGTAAACAGTAGCAGTGAAGTTGGTTCACCTGGAGTTTTCGTATCGCCAAATACAACTTTATCTATTGATACGCCTTCAGAAATGAATGCTTCTTTTAAAGTAATTGCTTTTCCAGTTCCGTCAAGTTCCACTTTTCAATTAGGCTTAACAACAATTAGTAATGATCCTGTTGAGGTGAAAGTTTATGATATGAACGGAAAATTGGTAGAATCACTTCAATTTGATGCTAGTGAGGCTGCTAATCAAAAAATTGGAAATAATTATTCAACTGGTTTGTACAATGTTATTGTAATTCAAGGAAAGAATGCCAAAACGGTTCGTTTGATTAAGAAATAAGATTGCCTTAAATAAATAACCCTCGTTAATTCAGACTATGAATTGACGAGGGTTTTTCATTAAATCACTTTCTTTAAAATTTATCATAGATAAAACATTTGCATATAATTCGGGATAGGTTTTTTTAAAATCTAGAGGAGTTTCAAAGAAATGCTCAAGTACTACCGATAAGAATTCGAATTGATTTTCAAACGCATACAATCTAAAATAGCCATTTTCTTGTAGTTGATTATTCAAATTTTGATTATTAAAATATTTTACAACTTCCTGAAACCCATCATAAAAAATGATGGCGCTAGGCTGATTGCTTTTCAAACAATGAAAATGCAATACGTGCGAAAACTCGTGGAAGCCTAGATTAATATTGTCGTTTGTGGTTTTGTGCCCTAGTATAAAATCTTCCCAAGAAAAAGCTACCACTTTCATCATTGGATTAAATTCTCCTTTATGATATTGTTGATTTGCATTAGAAAAATAAACAGAAGGATAAATAATAATTGTTTTAAAAAGGTCTATTAGATAATCTCTCATTCCAAACGTAAGCATTGTGTAAGTTCCAGCGATGATAATTTTCATTTCGTCTTTTACCAATAAATCTTCTTTACCTACAAATTGATAATGCTTGATGAATTCTTTGACACGATGCTCAAAATAGGTTTTTTTTCTATCAGAAAGTTGATTGTAAAACGGAAATTCAGTTGTTAGAATTTGTCTTTGTTCAGACGTTAATTTTTTAGGATATAAGTAAAAATATAGATATAATGGCTTGTGAAAAATCAACATATAAGTGGGTTCAATAATCCTAAAGACAAGAACAGTAAGCAAAACAAAGCCAAAAAGCAATAAAACAAAAAATGGAAATACCATATTTATAAACTTATTAAAAGTGATTTTATAAGGCTAAAAGTACAGTTTTTTAAAGTAAATGATTAAAAAAAACAACCAAAGTAACGATTGTTCTGAACTATTTTGTTGTCAATAATTCAATACTGAATTCGCCCACAAAAGGCTCTCCCAAATCTGTTCGAAGTTGCGGTATCGATTCATCTGCTTTGCGCCCTTTTTCGGGTCTTCCTAAAACACTCGATAAAATAAATACTGTTTCGGGTTTTGCAGCATAGTGCTCCATATAACCCAAATTCGTGATGCGTACGCTACCAATTTTGCCACTTTGTTCAAGCCAACGTATTGATTTGGTTCCCGTAGTTTCTTTTTCTTTACTGAATCCTCCCCATAGTCCAAGAATTGGTGCCGATTGCTTGTTAGGATAAGCATCGTATGGACCAAGTCCTAACCAGTACAAACGGTTTAGCTCTGGCACAGCATCGACTGCCATTCCCACAATTGGCAAACAAGGTGCGGTTACTTTAGTCTGAATTTGGTAATGTACATTCATTCTTCCATTGGCTTCAATAATATATTTATAAATGACAGTAAATTGATTTTTACCGTCCACCAAATAATTTACCGTGGCATTGATAACTACATTTGATTGATTTTCTTCAATATTCCAAGCTGTTACCGATTGTTTATAGTGATTGAGGTCGGCAGCTTCGCTAGCTTCTTTTTTGCCAACTACACTCATTTCTGCTCTGTCTAATTTGTGCCATATTACGGGTCTCAAATCTTTGATCAGTACTTTCTCGTTTAAACCTGCAGCTATGAATTGGCCTGTTTTGGGGCTAAAGATATATTGTATTTCTCCAACGTCTATGGTAAGGTTTTCTGCTTTTATAACAGATATTTTTCTTATCGGAACAGCTTTTGGCAAAGGCTTTAGTCTTGAACAAAGTTCAACGGCTTTTCGGTTTATTTCAGTTCCTTCTGCATTAGTAAAAATAAACCAAGCATAATACGTTTTTCCTGAACCAATAGTAGTCAGTTTCTCCAATGGTAGTTTAAAGGTTGACTCAGTATGTGGTTGCCCTTCGATTGTGCCAAAACCTGAAGCCAGTTCTTTTTCGTCCTCTCGAATAGACCAAGTGATTTTTATGTTATTTAGATTTGTAAAGTCAAAATCATTCTGAACAGGTATATTTACCGATGCTTCGCCAGGAGTGAATAATACCTTGTTCACATCTGGATAAACTTGTGCATATACAGCTTTTGTTTCCCAATAATCGCGTGTCAAATTGCGGTAAGAATCTACAATACCATCCCAACCAGCATCATCAATTCGGAGATAATCATTGCCATCACTCAACTTTGAAGATTTCTCTTTAGGTCTTAAAACTGGCGTTTTGATTCCTTGATCGGCCCACATCCAAATAGCGGCTCCGGCTCCAGAAGGATGTTTGGTCAAAGCTTTTCAGCGGGCTTCCAAACCACCAAATCCATCAATGCCAAAGGCATGTGTGTATTCGGTAGAAATAATCGGACGACTAGATTTACTTGCTAATTGGTCGTATTCCTGCGGTTTCCAATAATGAGGAGCAAGAATATCAACTTCGGTAGGAAGCCATTCTTCTGCACGCCAAGGCAACAAAACAGGACGAGTAGAATCGATACTTTTAACCAATTTCACCGATGCTAGATGTAAAGCAGTCAATGCGTCTTCATTTCCAATAGACCAATAAATAACAGATGGTCTATTGATGTCTCGAACAACTGTTTCATACGACCGTTGCAATACTGCTCCAGAAAAGGATTCGTCATACATAAGTTCTGCAGCGCCTCCTAGAGAAATTTCTTCACCAACATACATACCTAGCTCGTCGCACAACGCAATAAACCCTTGTGAATGAGGATAGTGAGCCATTCGGATATAATTTATATTTGCTGCTTTCATTAGTTTAATATCTTGTAACCAGTGTTCTTTGGTAGTTGCTCTGCCTACATCAGGGTGCTCGTCGTGCCTGTTCACACCACGTAGCTTAACCGCTTGACCGTTAATCCTGAAAATACCTCCATCGGTAGAAATATTGCGAAATCCGATGCGTTCAGTTCGAGAGTGTGTCACCACATTTTTTTCCAAAAGCTCAATTTGAAGATTGTACAAATAAGGAGTTTCGGCCGTCCAGTGTTGAGGTTTTTTTATACGCATAGTCATCAATACTTCTCGATTTGTAGCCGTATGTCCAGATACTAAAATTTCTTGAGAATCTACTTTTTTTCCTTCTTTTGTAAATAAAGTAGCTCGCAAATTGTATGATTCGCCCGGGCTCGGATAATTGCCCGGTAGTGTTTCTTTGTTCCTATCACCCACCATTATATGTAGCTTTAAATCGGCATCTTCGAATAAATTGTCAAATATTGTCTTTACAACAATATGATCGAGCCACCTGTTTTTTGGCACTGCTTCTAGTGTAACATCGCGATAAATACCTCCTAACGTCCAGTCGTCATAAACATCAAATTTGTAATCTCGATTTACTTGACGCACTCGAACAGCAAGTCGATTAGATTCTCCTGCTTTGATTTTGTTTGTTACACTAAAAGAAAAAGAGGTGTACCCTCCGTGGTGAGTGCCAATCAAATTTCCGTTGAGCCAAACTTCTGCTGATGACCATACTCCACCAAAATGAAGTTGTATGTTTTTTTCGCTCCAGTTGGCTGGTACTTTAAAATCTAGCAAATAAAATCCTTCGCTGGCTTTATCATTTTCAAATCCACGATAAACGGGTTCTTCAAATCCAAGAACAGCCCAGTTTGAGGGTACTGGTATTAACCTAAAACTACCGCTATCAAATTTGTCATTGTAAAATTTTGATAACGCCTCTGCTTCTTTTTCGGTTTTTGCTAGCGCAAAACGCCAATCTCCATTCAGGTTGATTTGCTCTTGAGAGAAAATTTGAAAACTAATTAGTAGTACTGTAATTACTAGAAAAGGACGAAGGTTCATAATTAAAATCCGATTGTATTAATAGAGCATCAAAATTAATCGAATTTAACATAACGAATGAATTATTGACTTATTCAAAACACATCCAAAACTATGGACATGATAACTAATTGTATTTCAGTAAATTAAAAACTATATAGATTTTCTTCGTTTAAAGATTTCAAACTGAGTTTTTTAACATATCCGTTGCCTCTAAATTCAACAAAAACCCCTCTTAAATCTCCGATAGACTGTTTGTAAGTTCCCCGAAACAATAATTTACCATTTACAAACAAGTCCAAATTTTTATTTCGGTTGATTAATTTTACGGTATTCCATTGGTTTAAATCAAGAACAAATCTTGACAAATCGTTTTTTGTACCCAAAAAAATCTGCTCACTGACGATGTTTATTACCCTTGAACTACATCCTGAATTCACAAAATTGAACCTAATTATATTATCAATTCCCGAAATTTGAAATTGTACACTAGTACACGAAATCCCTTTTTTTTGTAGTGTTTTTTTAAAAGTAGTTTCAAAAATAAAATTATCCGAATGATTTTTTAATGGTGTAAAATTACAAAGTCGGGTAAAGTAGGGCTTCAAAGTGTCTAATCCTGATTTATGCAATTGTTCATTGGAAATGTAAAAAAGACTGTCTTTGTCATTTTTTAAAACAGGAAAAGCATAATAATTATTTGGAATATCTCGTTGGCGAAGGAATCCTAAACCCAACCATTTGTTTAAAGAAACTGATATTTTTGATTCGGCAAGAACAGTAGCTCCGCTTTTGAAATTAACTTTGAAAACCCCTGGAAACAGATAAACGTGAGTTATTTTTGTTTGTTCTGGCTCTAGATAAATTAGGGGTGATTTATCGCCAAAATCCATGAAAATACTATCCTCAGATTTTGGTATTTGCAAATCAAAAAAAGCGGTTTTGGGTAAAAGACCTTCTGTATTGGAAACTTTAATTGTTCCTGAATTAATATCTTCATTCTTACTTAAGAAATACAAACTAATAACTACCAATAAGCCAATTGAAAAGCTCCATACAAAACCAAATTTCAAAAAGATATTAGAATCAGATTTTGATTTAATCAACTCATTGTCATTTTTGTCACAAGGAAGATGTCCGCTGTATTTTTTAAGTGCATCAATAGTAGCATACTGTGGTAAATAATCATCTTCAACGGCTATTTTTCCGAATACTCGTTTGAGTGTATTGGTGCTTATATTGATTTTGGTTTCTTTTTGAATTTCACGACTAAAATCAATAAAATCGCTATGTTTCCAATCGTCTGAAGCACCACGATTAAAACGTGTTTCGCAGCATTTAATAATATTTTTAAGAGCTACTTTTTTATCCATGACACAAATATATAGAAAAATAAGTGTTCAAAAAAGTTAGATGAATTATTAAGAATTGGATATAAAAAATCCTATTCCACAAGGAAATAGGATTCTTTGGTGACCTCGGCAGGGTTCGAACCTGCAACCTTCAGAGCCGAAATCTGAAATTCTATCCAGTTGAACTACGAAGCCTTTTTATTGTAGATTTATGATTGTAGAGTTCAGATTGTAGATTCAATCTGAACTCTAAATTATATTAAGTCAATAATTTTTTTACTATAGAAGAGATGGTTTTTCCTTCAGCTGTTCCTCCTAATTGCGCTGAGGCTATTCCCATTACTTTTCCCATAGAGGCTATTCCTGACGCACCAGTTTCAGCAATGATTTTTGCAATTACGGCTTCTACTTCGGCTTCGGATAGTTGTGCTGGCAAGAATTTTTCGATTACAGCGATTTGAGCCAATTCTGGTTCTGCCAAATCCATACGATTTTGCTCGATAAAAATCTTGGCACTGTCCTTACGGGTTTTAACCAATTTTTGAAGTAATTTTATTTCGTCTGCTTCGGTGATTTCTTCTTTTGATCCAGATGAAGTTTGAGCTAAAAGAATTTCTGATTTAATGGCTCTTAAAGCTTCTAATGCAACGGTATCTTTGGCTCTCATGGCGGTTTTTATTTCCTCCATGATTTGTGTAGATAAGCTCATAATAATTTATGATTTAGATTTATGATTTTAGAATGTTTAAACCCCAAATATTGGGTTGCATTCGGGAGCACAAATTTATAGTAATTTAATCGAATTAGCAACTGATTATAGTAGCGTTCCTTGTTCTGATACCAAAAAATAACCCGAAAATTGAATAAATTTTCGGGTTAGGCAACTTTGGTTTGAATTAGTTAGTCAACATTATCGTGCAAAAATGAATTATTTGATCTTAATTGTAGATCATCATTGCTGTCTGTTCCAACTGAAATCCTAGAATTTGTACTAGATAGTTGTGATTTTGAAAGATCTATTCCGTGTCTTTTGTAGGCTGGTTCTCTTTCTAGTTCGTCAATTCTTGAAACGTTATTGTGAAATTTATAGTTGAATTCTTTTAATTTTTTTCTTCTTTCTTCAGTTCTTAATTTCATCGATTCTTGAATGGTCATGTCCATTGGAGAAATACTTTCTAGTGTTGAAGTAGCGTTTTCAATTACATCAATTTTTTTCATTGTGATGTTCAATTCCTCTGGAATTACTTCCTCAACAACTGCAGGAGTTGGTTTAGAGTTCATAAAAGTATTTTCTATTTCAGTATATTCTTCAAGAGTATGTCTAATAATTCCATTGTCGGTCAATTCTGTTACTGGAACAAATTGCACAGCCTCATTCACTTTGATGTCGCGCGTTTCTTTACTTAATTCGAAAAGCGTTTTGGTCTCTTCTAATTGTACAGGTTCTGATTTTATAGGTTCTGATTTAAAAAGAGGTAAATCAAATGAAAATGAAGCTTGTTCTTCTTTGTGGAAAAATTTTGGCTCAACAACCTCTATTTGTTTTACTTCTGGCGACGAAACAACAAAATCAAGGTCTTTTATAGGAGAAACTATTTCGAATGTAACATCTAAGTTTTTGATGAATTCATTCATACCCATAAGTTCTTCACTTTTGAGTACAACTTTTGCAGGTTCTTCAACGATTTCTTCAACGATTTCATCTTCTTCTAATAATTCAAAAACGATTCTTTCTTCTGTCTTTGCAATTGGTGAATCGATAGGATTATTGAAAGATGTAACTGTGTTTTTTGTCAAATCAAACGCATTACTTTTTTGTTCGTCATCAAGAGTGTGAATGATTTTTGTTGGCTCAACATTTACAATTTCGTGTTGTTGTTCGATATCAAATCCGGTAGCAATAATGGTTACTGAAATAGATTCTCCAAGCGATTCATCTTCACCAACTCCCATAATAATATTGGCATTATGTCCCGCTTCGGCTTGAATATAATCGTTGATTTCTCCAATTTCATCAATTGTAATTTCATCTGAACCAGAAACGATGAGCAACAATACGTTTTTAGCTCCAGTAATTTTATTGTCGTTCAATAAAGGAGAATCCAAGGCAGAAATTATTCCTTCTTTAGCTCTGTTGGCTCCAGTAGCGACAGCCGATCCCATAATAGCAGTTCCGCTGTTGGCTAATACTGTTTTGGCATCTTTTAAATCGATATTTTGCGTGTAGTGATGTGTAATTACTTCTGCAATTCCTCTTGAGGCAGTTGCTAATACTTCGTCAGCTTTTGAGAATCCAGCTTTAAAACCTAGATTACCATACACTTCTCTCAATTTGTTATTGTTGATAACAATTAGTGAATCGACTTGTTTGCGTAATTTTTTTATTCCAATATGAGCTTGTTCTAAACGAACTTTCCCTTCAAATGAGAATGGTAAAGTTACGATTCCAACCGTTAAGATGTCTCTTTCTTTGGCCAATTGAGCAATTACTGGCGCTGCACCTGTACCGGTTCCTCCACCCATTCCAGCGGTGATAAAAACCATTTTGGTGTTACTATCAAGCATTTTTTCAATATCAGAAATGCTTTCTATAGCAGATTGTTGTCCTACATCTGGATTTGCACCTGCGCCAAGTCCCTCGGTTAGGTTTACTCCTAATTGAATTTTGTTGGGCACAGCACTGTTGTCCAAAGCTTGTGAATCAGTATTACAAACGATAAAATCTACGCCTTTAATACCTTGTTTGAACATGTGGTTTATAGCGTTGCTTCCGCCGCCGCCAACACCTATTACTTTTATTACATTTGATTGGTTTTTTGGTAAATCAAATGAAATGCTGCCAAATTCTGAGTTGCTCATCATCTTATGGATTTTATTATTTTTAATTTATTTTTTTTATTCTTTATTCTGCGTTGTCTAAGAATTCTTTAATTTTTCCTAAGTAACCACTTAAATCAAAAAAGTTTTTTTTGTTTGAAGTTTCTTCGGTTGTTTTTTTAGTAGCAATTGGGATGTTTAAGTCCTCAATTTTTTCTGTAACAATTGGCTCTTCTTGAGGTTGAAATACTGGAGGTGTAACGATTTTAGGTCCAGCGTTTTTGTCTATTTTGATAGCACTTTGAGTTTTGTTTTCGATGCTATTCATTACTAAACCTACTGCTGTGGCATACAATGGGCATGAAATTTCTTCGTCAGAGTTGCCAGCTAAATGTTCGTTTGGATAACCAATTCGTGTATCCATTCCGGTGATGTATTCTACTAATTGTTTGATGTGTTTTAATTGGGCACCTCCACCAGTTAATACAATTCCAGCTATTAGTTTTTTGCGAGGATCGTCATGTCCATAATCTTTTATTTCTGAAAAAACTTGCTCAATAATTTCATTCACACGCGCATGAATTATTTTCGATAAATTTTTAAGAGAAATTTCTTTAGGTTCTCTTCCTCTTATTCCTGGAATAGAAACAATTTCAATGTCTTTATTTTCTCCAGGCCAAGCTGATCCAAATTTCACTTTCAATAATTCGGCTTGGTTTTCTATAATCGAGCAGCCTTCTTTGATGTCATCGGTGATTACATTACCACCAAAAGGGATTACTGCTGTGTGGCGAATAATACCGTCTTTGAATATGGCTAAATCGGTTGTTCCTCCGCCAATATCAATCAATGCAACTCCTGCCTCTTTTTCTTCTTGGCTTAAAACAGCATTTGCAGATGCTAAAGGTTCTAAGGTTAGACCTGACAATTCGATATCTGAACTCTGAATGCATCTTGCAACATTTCGAATTGAAGATGCTTGCCCTACAACAACGTGAAAACTAGATTCTAATCTTCCACCGTACATTCCTACCGGTTCTTTGATGTCTGCTTGTCCGTCAATTTTATATTCTTGTGGCAAAACATGAATAATTTCTTCTCCAGGTAACATTGCCAATTTGTTTACTTGGTCTATTAGAAGTTGAATGTCATAATTGCTAATTACTTCTTCAGCATTTGTTCTGATAATATAATCACTGTGTTGAATGCTTCGAATGTGTTGACCAGCAATACCTACTACAACATCGTTTATTTTGTAACCTGATTTGTTTTCTGCTTCAAGAACGGCTTGCTGAATGGATTGAATGGTTTGAGTAATGTTGTTTACAACTCCTCTTGCCACACCTAAACTTTTGGATTTTCCAACCCCTAAAATTTCTAATTTTCCGTACTCGTTTTTCTTGCCAATCATGGCAACTATTTTTGTCGTCCCAATATCTAGACCTACTGCAATATTCTCTTTTTCCATTATCTATTATTTAGTACATACTACTTGCTGAGCAAATCTTAGGTCGATTGTTTTGTATTTATTTAATGAGCTATCTAAAACTGCTTTCTGAAAAAAAGCTTTGTAATTATTAAATTTTGCTTTCATTCTTAATGTCCCACCAAAATCAATCTGATAGTCGTAATTCCTGTTCATCATTTTAATGCTTCCATTTGGCATAATCTGAACACCAATGATGTTTTTTTTCAAAAACTCATCGTCATATATAATCCGAAATAATTCGGCTAATTTTTTGCTATTTTTTTTATTTATTTCCCCTGAAACAAGCGGAACTCTAGCCGTATAATTTGATGATAAAGGCATTGTATTTCCTTTATAATCAATATAGAATGACTTTTCTCCGTCAAAAATCCTGGCTATTGGAGTTTTTTGTTTCACAACTGCTTTTAACTCGCCATCGATGCTCACAAACACATCAGATTTTTCAATCATTTTGTTTGCATTTAGCTCTCTTTCCAGTTTATTCAAATCTAATTTATCTTTGCCTATACTTTTTACGTCTTTATTATTTTCTATTAACAATTTATTAACCGTTTCTGAAGTAATATATGGAGCGGTATCTCCTACAAAAACAACGGTTGATTTTGTCAATTTTCTGCTATTATTTCGATTTGAAGTAAACGAATACAGAAAAATCACCAATGAAAACATCAGTATTAATCGAATATTTGCCCAATTAAACAGTTTCATTTAACGAATTTTTAATTGTTGTTACCATTTCTCCAATATCTCCTGCACCAATTGTTACTATAACGGTTGCGTTACTTTCTAAAATTGATGGAATCAAATTTTCTTTTGTAGTTAATTTCTTGTTCAAATTTTCTACTTTATCGATTAGCCAACTGGATGTAATTCCTTCCATTGGCAGTTCTCGTGCTGGATAAATATCCAATAAAATCACTTCATCAAAAGCTGACAAACTTTTGGCAAATTCATCGGCAAAATCTTTGGTTCTGCTAAACAAATGAGGTTGAAAAACTGCTAAAACTTTTTGGTTTGGATACAATTCTCTAACGGCTTGATGAACCGCATTTATTTCGGTTGGATGATGAGCATAATCATCGATATAAACTAATCTTTCGTTTTTAATTTGATAGGAGAATCTTCTTTTTATTCCTTTAAAAGAACGCAAAGCACTAGCAATGTCTTCGGTTGGGAGGCCAAAGGTTTTTGCCATTGCCAATGCCATTAGCGCGTTCATTAAATTGTGTTTTCCTGGCAAACCAAATTCAATATTGTATAATGTTTCTGTTGGTGTTTTTACATCAAAAACATATTGACTGTTTATAATTCTGATATTGAAAGCGGTGAAATTTGCCTCTTCATTTACTGCACAAGTAAGACCTTTTATTGGCAACTCGGTTGTTATGAAAAGTTTGGATTTATCTTCAATTTTATCTGCAAATTCTGTAAACGAAGCTTCGATTGCTGTTTTGTCGCCATATATATCTAAATGATCTGCATCCATTGAGGTTACACAAGCAATATCGGGATGTAGGTGCAAAAAGGAGCGGTCAAATTCGTCGGCTTCTACAACTGTTATTGTTTTTCCGTTTCCAATTAAATTAGAATTATAATTTTCGACAATTCCACCAACAAAAGCCGTTACATCGACACCACTTTCGAACAATATATGTCCAAGAATGCTTGATGTAGTGGTTTTTCCGTGAGTTCCAGCTACAGCAAAACAAAAGGTGTCTTTTGTAATGATACCAAGAACTTCGGCTCTTTTTTTCAATTCATAATTTCGTTCTAAGAAATAATTCCATTCTGAATGTGATTTTGGAACCGCTGGTGTGATAATCACAAGGGTGTTTTCTGCGTAATAATCAGTTGGAATTAAATCAATTCTATCTTCAAAATGAATGTCAATTCCTAGTTGAGAAAGGTCTTTTGTAAGTTCGGTTTCTGTTTTGTCATAACCAGATACATTTTTCCCAATGGCTTTGAAATAACGCGCCAAAGCACTCATTCCAATTCCTCCAATTCCTATAAAATAGACGTTATGTATTTGATTTAGATTCATATTTAATTTAAAATTTTATTTCAATAATAATTTCAATTTTAAAAATTTATAATTGAAATTGCTTTTTTATTTATTATTCAAATTGACATTGCAATTGTTATTTTATCAATTTCACTATTTCGTCAACAATTTGTTTTGTTGCGTTTGGCAATGCTAATTGTTTGATGTTTTTGCTCAACAATTCTTGTTTTCCGCTATCTTTCAAAAGGGCTTCAAATACGATGCTGAATTGCGATTCTAATTCTGATTCCTTTAGCATTAATGCTCCTTTTTGATCAACAATTGATTTTGCGTTTTTGGTTTGATGATCCTCGGCAACATTGGGTGATGGAATAAAAATCACAGGTTTTCCAACGATGCACAATTCTGAAACCGATGAGGCTCCAGCTCGAGAAATTACAATATCGGCAGCGGCATAAACCAAATCCATTCGATCAATGAAATCTAAAACTTGAACGGTATTTGATTTGTATTTCTTATAATCTTCAAAGTATAATTTTCCGCATTGCCAGATTACTTGAACATCTAAGGTTTTGAAATTAGCTAATTCTTTTTCAATTAATTGGTTAATTCTTCTTGCGCCAAGGCTTNAACTTGAACGGTATTTGATTTGTATTTCTTATAATCTTCAAAGTATAATTTTCCGCATTGCCAGATTACTTGAACATCTAAGGTTTTGAAATTAGCTAATTCTTTTTCAATTAATTGGTTAATTTTTTTAATGATACGGCGANTCCACCGAGAATCAAAACCGTTTTTTTATTGGCATCTAAGTTGAAATGTTGTATGGCTTGATTTTTTTTGCTTTCAATGTCAATTAAATCTTGACGAACTGGATTTCCTGTTAAAATCATTTTCTCTTTTGGAAAAAAATGTTCTAAGTTTTCGTAAGCCACACATATTTTATGGGCTTTCTTGCTCAATAATTTATTGGTTATTCCGGGGTATGAATTTTGTTCCTGAATTAGTGTTGGAATATGCAACATATTTGCCATTTGCAAAAGTGGGCCAGAAGCAAAGCCTCCGGTTCCAATTACTACATCGGGTTTAAAGTTTTTGATTATTGTTCTAGATTTCCATAAACTGTCTATTAATTTGAATGGAAACATAGCGTTTTGCAAGGTCAATTTTCGTTGTAAACCTGCAATCCAAAGACCTTTTATTTCATAACCAGCTTGAGGAACTTTTTGCATTTCCATTTTGTCTTTGGCACCTACAAAAAGAAATTCGGCAGTAGGAAATCGTGATTTTAGTTCATTGGCAATCGCAACAGCAGGGTAGATGTGTCCACCGGTTCCGCCACCACTTAATATGAATTTTAATTTTTTCATTTTTCCTAAAATTTAATGGGAATACCCAAAATGATTATTTATTCAAAACGGCATTCATTGGATTTGCTGAATTATCCTCGATAGAATAATTTTCAGTTTCTGCATCAGTGCTAATGGAGTTTTCCTCGTTATTTTCGTCTTCTAATTGTTTGTCTATTAATTTTTGCAAGGCAGCATCTCTTTTTGCTTTGTCGCTTATTTCTTGTGCAATTTCTTCTTCTTTTTTGGTTACATTGATGATGATTCCTAAGGCAATACACGTCATCCAAATAGAACTTCCACCACTACTAATTAGGGGTAATGTTTGACCTGTTACGGGCAATAATTCTACTGCAACACACATGTTAATCATGGCTTGAAAAATCATTGGAAATCCGAGTCCAACTACTAAAAGTTTTCCGAATACAGTATTGGCTTTGTGAGCAGCAATGACGAATCTAAAAAACAATAATAAATACAAAAGCAAGACGCCAAAACCACCTATTAAACCGTATTCTTCGACGATTATGGCATAAATAAAATCGGAAGAGGATTGTGGTAAAAAGTGTTTTTGTACACTTTTCCCAGGACCAAGACCGTAAATTCCACCAGATGCAATTGCTATTTTAGCCTTTTCTATTTGATAATCATCTTCGCCGGGTTTGTTTTTGCTGAAATTTTCTACCCTACTTTTCCATGTTTCCACTCTACTAAATAATCGGGATTCTGGAAATGCTTTTGCTAGCAAAATGAAAAGTAATAAGGCTGCAATTCCAAAACCGATTATATATGCTAAATACTTTAAAGGATATTGGCCAACAAAAGTTAGCATCAAAACCATTAGGAATATCAAGGACGCAGTCGAAAAATTGGCAGGTAGAATTAAGGCTAATGTTATGAAAACGGGTAGCCAAAGTTCGATTAATGATGTTTTAAAATCGATTTCTTCTTCTCGTTTTTTTGATAAATAGCGTGCAACAAATATAAATAATACAATTGCTGCTACAGTTGAAGTCTGGAATGATACACCAATAAAAGGTATTTGAATCCATCTACTGGCGTTAGCACCAGCGATTACTGTTCCTTTTATCATAGTAATGGCTAACAAAATCCAAACTACTGGAAGGAGAAATAAAGAGATTCCTCTGTAATAATGAAACGGTACTTTGTGAATTCCAAAGATAATTAGTAATCCAATAAATATGTGGGCTAAATGTTTTAGTAAATAACTAATAGTGTTCCCTGTACCTTGTCCGATGTAGGCCAAATTACTACTCGCACTAAAAACAGGCATAAACGAAAACAAAGCTAATAAAGCCACGAATGTCCATATTACTTTGTCTCCTTTTAAATTGTTTATTAGTTCTTTCATGTTTTGGGTTTTGGGTTTTGGGTTTTAGGTCTTGGGGTTTTTAGAATTGTCCAACACCTAATGCCTAAAACCTATTTTACAAATGCTTAACTGCTTGTTTAAATTGATTGCCTCGGTCTTCGTAGTTTTCGAATAAATCGAAGCTGGCGCAGGCTGGGGATAACAATACCGTATCTCCTTTTTCAGACAATCTTTGAGCCATTTTCACGGCATCTTCCATATTGTTAACTTCAATCATCATATCTACAACGTTTCCAAAAATGTCTATAATTTTTCTGTTGTCAACACCCAAACAGATAATTGCTTTTACTTTTTCGCGAACTAATGACATTAATTCATTGTAATCATTTCCTTTGTCAACACCCCCTACAATCCAAACCGTTGGGGTATTCATACTGTCTAAAGCAAAGAAAGTTGCGTTTACATTAGTAGCTTTTGAATCGTTGATGTATTGTACATTTTGAATTTTCAATACTTTTTCTAAACGATGTTCAACCCCTTGAAAATTGGATAAACTTTCTCTAATGGTTGCATTTCTAATTTTCATCAATTTTGCTACAGAAGTTGCTGCCATTGCATTTTTCATATTATGCTTTCCTTCAAGTGCCATAGTTTCGGTTTCCATTGTGAATTCTTCCTCGTTGATGATGTTTACTTCCATTGTTTTTTCTTTTATAAAGGCTCCTATTTCGAATGTTTTTGTTAGCGAAAAAGGAATTAATTGAGCTCTTGTTTTATTGTTTTTTAACCATTCTGCGATTGCTTCGTCATCTGCGTCATAAATGAGATAATCTTCTTCAGTTTGGTTCATTGTGATTCTAAATTTAGAATCAATATATTTTTCATATTTGTAATCATATCGGTCTAAATGATCTGGACTGATATTGGTAATTATTGCAATATGTGGCTTGTAATTGATGATTCCGTCCAACTGAAAACTACTTAATTCCAGCACATAACTATCAAATTTATCTTCGGCAACTTGCCAAGCAAAACTCTTTCCGATATTTCCTCCTAAAGCGACATTCAATCCCGCCGATTTTAGCAAGTGATAGGTTAGCATTGTTGTTGTTGTCTTGCCGTTACTTCCAGTTATTCCTATTGTGATTGCTTTTGTAAAGGGTGCTGCAAACTCAATTTCTGAAAGTATTGGGATACCTTTTTCGATCAATTTTTTTACAATTGCCGATTTTTTTTCTGGAATACCAGGGCTTTTCATCACCACATTAGCATTCAAAATCAGTTCTTCTGTGTGCTTTTCTTGCTCCCAAGCAATATCGTTATCGATAAGAACTTTTTTGTATTTGTCTTTTATTTTTCCAAAATCAGATACAAAAACGTCATATCCTTTTTTCTTACCAAGAATTGCAGTTCCAACACCACTCTCGCCTCCTCCTAAAACTACTAATCTCATTATCTTAACTTTAAGGTTACGATGGATAAAATGGCTAGCATTATGGCTACAATCCAAAAACGGGTTACGATTTTACTTTCGTGATAGCCTTTCTTTTGATAATGATGATGCAGTGGCGCCATCAAAAACACTCTTCGTCCTTCGCCAAAGCGTTTTTTGGTGTATTTAAAATAGGCAACCTGCAAAACCACTGAAAAATTTTCGACTAAAAATATTCCACACAATAGCGGAATTAGTAATTCTTTTCGAACTGCAATGGCTAAAACAGCAATAACACCACCTATGGTTAAGCTCCCTGTGTCACCCATAAAAACTGTTGCTGGATAGGAATTGTACCAAAGAAAACCAATTAATGCTCCAACAAATGCTGAAATAAATACTGTCATTTCACCAGAATAGGGGATATACATAATATTTAAGTAATTTGAAAAAATCATATTACCTGAAACAAAAGTGAAAATACCCAAGGCTAGCACCGAAACTGCCGAGGTTCCAGCAGCAAGGCCATCTATTCCGTCGGTTAGATTGGCTCCGTTAGATACCGCTGTGATAATAAAAATGACCATCGGAATAAATATTAACCAAGCCCATTTTTCATAACCATCTCCTGTCCAGGCTAATATTTCGGCATAGTCAAAAGAGTTGTTCTTGAAAAATGGAATAGTTGTAGCAGTTGATTTTTCGTAAACTGGGGCTTGTTTTATAACATTTTCTGAAACTGTTCTTGAGATTTCACTTTTTGGAGTATCAGTTCTTATGGTAACCATAGGGTTGAAATACAGTATCGAACCAACAATTAAACCTAAACCAACTTGTCCAAAAACTTTGAAAATGCCTTTTAATCCTTCTTTGTCTTTTTTGAATATTTTGATATAGTCATCTATGAAACCAATTGTTCCCATCCACAAAGTGGTTACAACTAGCAACACTATGTAAATGTTTTGGAGTTTAGCAAAAAGAAAAACAGGTATTAAAGTGGCAAAAATAATAATCAATCCACCCATTGTTGGGGTTCCTGCTTTTTCGTTTTGACCTGCTAAACCCAATTCGCGGACCGACTCCCCGATTTGTTGTTTTCTTAAAAACCCAACCACTCTTTTACCATAAATAGTAGATAGAAGCAAGGAAAGCATAAATGCTAAAGCCGATCTAAAGGTGATGTATTGAAAAACTCCCGCTCCTGGAAAGTCGATAGTTTTGTCTAAATATTCAAATAAGTAGTATAGCATAATTAGTTATTTGTTGAGTTTTTCTAAAAGTTCCGTTACTGTTTCCATATCGTCAAAATGATGACGAACTCCATTAATTTCTTGATAGGTTTCGTGCCCTTTTCCTGCAATTAAGATAATATCATTGGGCTGAGCCAATTGACAAGCTGTTTTTATCGCTTGCTTTCTGTCGGTTATTGATAATGATTTTTTGTAATTTTGAGGGGCAACCCCTTGTTCCATTTCGTTGATAATTTCCTCCGGAATTTCATTTCTGGGATTGTCTGAAGTTAGGATGGTTTTATCACTAAGCTCAGTAGCGATGTTGGCCATTATTGGGCGTTTGGCCTTGTCTCTGTTGCCTCCACAGCCTACAACTGTTATTAATTGTTCGTTTTTAGTACGAATGTCATTAATCGTTTTTAGCACATTTTCCAAGGCATCAGGTGTATGAGCATAATCTACAATAGCGGTAATATTCGAATTAGAAACTATAAATTGAAAACGTCCCGAAACACTTTCTAAATCGGATAATAATCGAAGTACTTCTAAATTTTCCAATCCTAATTCAATGGCTGTTCCGTAGATTGCCAAAAGATTGTAGGCATTGAATGTTCCAATTAATTTCACCCAAACTTCGTTTCCGTTTATTTTTAATAACAAACCCGACAATTGGTTTTCTAAGATTTGAGCTTTATAGTCAGCATATGATTTTAGAGCGTATGTTAGTTTTTTTGCAGCGGTGTTTTGCAACATTACTGCTCCATTTTTGTCGTCGATATTGGATAAAGCGAAAGCTGTTTTTGGTAAATTGTCGAAAAAAGATTTTTTCACATCACGATATTCAGCAAAAGTGGGGTGGTAATCCAAATGATCGTGTGATAAATTGGTGAATATTCCACCTGCAAAATGCAAGGCCTCGGTGCGTTTTTGATGAATTCCGTGCGAACTCACTTCCATAAAACAATATTCAACACCAGCCTCTGTCATTTCTTTCAAATAATGATTGATTGTGATAGAATCGGGAGTGGTGTGAGTTGCTTTATATTCAATAGTATCAACCAAAATTTTTACGGTTGAAAGCAATCCTACTTTGAAACCTGCTTTTTTAAATAGTTGATACAATAATGAAGCAATAGTTGTTTTGCCATTAGTTCCAGTAATGCCTACTAATTTCAAGTTTGAAGACGGATTGCCAAAATAATTAGCTGCCATGAAAGCCAATGCTTTATTAGTGTCTTTTACTTGAATATAGGTTATGCCACTTATGAGGTTTTCTGGAAAAGTATCACAAACTACAGCAATAGCCCCCAAATTGATTGCTTTTTCTATATAGTCGTGACCGTCTGAAATGCTACCTCTAATGGCTACAAATACATCATTCGCTTCCATTTTTCTGGAATCAAAATCCAATTTATTGATAGCGATATCTGTCGAACCTTTTACAGCTTCGATAGCGACTTTATATATTATTTCTTTTAAAACAATCACGATAATTCTAGTGTTATAGTTGTGTTTTTTTCTAAGGGCTCTCCGGCTTGAATAGATTGTTTTTTTACTTTACCAATGCCAATTATTTTTACTTTCATTCCTAAATTTCCAAATAAAGCAACAGCATCCATTCCTGACATTCCTTTTACATTTGGAATTTTTGAAGGTTGTTGTTTTTGAGATTTTGTATAAAAAGCATCATATTCTTTCTCTTGTTTTTGAATTTTCCTGTCAATATTTTTTATTTCGTTTGTAGAAGGAGCATCTGTAAATATTTTTTGTGCAATTCTTTTAAAAACGGGTCCAGCAACATCGGCACCATAATAATTGTTGTTTATTGTGCTTGGTTTATGAACCACCACTATACAAGAATATTTTGGGCTTTCTGCTGGAAAATAGCCTACAAATGATGAAGCATAATATTTTTCAGAACCTCCATTTTTGGCATAATTTACTTGTGCTGTTCCTGTTTTTCCTGCCATCGAAAAGTCTTTGGAATAAAGTCCTTTTCCAGTTCCTTTTTTTACAACATTTTGTAAAACGGCTTTTAATTTCAAGATGGTTTCTTTAGAACAAATTTTAGGATTCATCACCACTTTGTCATATTTTTTGATGGATGTATCCCATTGTTTAATTTCGGAAACAATTTGAGGCTTAACCATTTCGCCGTTATTGGCAACAGCATTATAGAAAGTGAGTGTTTGCAAAGGGGTTACAGAAACTCCATAGCCAAAAGCCATCCAAGGAAGTGAAAGGTTAGACCAGTTTTTGTCACTAGGTTGTGGTATAAATGGTTTGCCTTCGCCTTTGAATTCTAATCCTAATTTTTTATTCAATCCAAAGGAGTTAATGTGATTTACAAATTGTGATGGATTGTTTTTGTAATTATTATAAACCGCTTGAACCATTACGGTATTCGATGACACTTCAAATCCGCGAGCTAATGAAATTTTGCCATATCCACCCTCATGAGAATCTCTTACCGATTTTCCAGAATATTTGATAATACCACCGTAAGTATTGAAAACGGTACTTGTGTCAATTTTTTTATCTTCTAAAAGAATCATTAGATCCACAAGTTTGAATGTAGAACCAGGTTCGTGTGATTCGGTGTAGGCATAATTCGTGGTTTCAAAATAGGATCTATCATCATGTCTTCCTAGATTTGAAATAGCTTTAATTTTCCCAGTTTTAGTTTCCATAACAACTACACAACCATGGTCTGCTTGGTACAATTCTAATTGCTTTAGCAAGGCATGATGGGCAATGTCTTGAATATAAACGTCTATTGTTGATATTACATCATAGCCATCTTGTGGGTCTATTTGGTTCGCATCACTTATAGGTTTCCATTGCCCTTTTGCAATTTTTTGTTTTAAAACCTTTCCGTCTTTTCCGTTTAAGTATTTTCGGTATGCCCATTCAATTCCTTTTCCATCGGGCATTCCGTTGGGATTTTTTCTTTCGTAACCAATAGTTCTTTCTGCTATTTCACCAATAGGATGTTCTCTTACGGTTTCTTGTTCTACAATAATTCCACCTTTGAAAGGTCCCAATTTAAATAGAGGAAAACCTTTAATTTTCATAAATTCGGTATAACTCAAGTCGCGAGCTATTAAATAATATCTGTTTTTGTTGGCTCTGGCTTTTCGTAATTCGTTTAAATAGAAATAGCTAGGTTTACTCAATAGGAGAGATAATGAATCTGCCAATGATTTTACATTTTTATCAAAAGCTTCTGCCTTTGGAGCAACAGCATCAAATCGTATTTCGTAATTTGGAATTGAAGTTGCCAAAAGGCTTCCGTCTGCTGAATATATATTTCCTTTATTGGCTGGAAGCACAAAATTTTTAACCGTTCTGTCTTTGGCTAATTTTCTGTAATAATCTCCTTCGACCCATTGGATATTAGTTAATTTTATGGCAATAGCTAGTGCCAACATAAAAATGATGGTTGCTATTATATAAATTCTGTAGGATATTTTTTTATCTTCTACTGCCATATTTTTTGAAAGAAATTTTTATCTTCTATTACTTTTTTAACCTTTATTTTGGTAGGCGGAACTGTCGATGGAAAAATTTGTTTTTCGGCTACTTTAGCTGAAACTGTCGATTCCATTTTTAGTTTCATTAATTCTGAACGGCGATCTACAAATTCCGAACGAAGTTCTTTTACCTTGTTGTTTAGTTCAGCAATCTTGAATATTTTTTGTTCAAATCGTTGCGTGTTGGCAATCATAATAATGGCAAGAACAATCAAAAAGATGATGAAACGCCAGTTTTTCATGGAGTCATCTTCTATAAGAAACTTTGCCTTCAATATGCTGTAAACCCCGTTTTTCATTGAAAATTTGAACCCTGAAAGGGAATTTGTTTTTGTTATTTAATTTTTTCTTGAATCTTAAATTGACTTTTATATTTTTTCGGCAATTCTTAATTTGGCACTTCTTGCTCTATTATTGGTTTTGATTTCGGCATCATCTGGAACAATCAATTTTCCAATAGTTTTGAATGGAACCGAAAAATTTCCAAAAAAATCACGCTCAGGTTCTCCTTCAAACATTCCGTTTTTCATAAATCTTTTTACCAATCGGTCTTCTAATGAGTGGTAAGAAATCACGCTTAGTCTTCCGCCAGGGTTTAATATTTCTAAGGATTGTTCGAGAAATTCTTTTAAAACATCCATTTCTTGATTGACTTCAATTCGAATGGCTTGATAGATTTGTGCCAGTATTTTATTTCGAACTCTTTCGGGTAAATATTTTGCTAAAACGTCTTTTAGTTCGTCTGTGGTTTTAATTGGGTGATGTTCTCTAGCTTCTACAATTGTTCTTGCCAAAGCAGGAGCATTTTTTAATTCTCCATAATCCAAAAACACTCTTTTCAAATTAATGTCGTCATATTCGTTGACAATTCTATAGGCATTCAGGTCGTTTTTTTGACTCATTCTCATGTCCAGTTCGGCATCAAAACGAGTAGAAAAACCTCTTTCTGCAACATCAAATTGATGAGATGAAACACCTAGGTCGGCCAAAATTCCGTCCACACTTTTTACACCATAAAAGCGCAAAAACCTTTTTATAAACCTGAAATTCTCATTAATAAGCGTAAATCTTTCGTTTGCCAAAGCATTGGCCAAGGCATCTTCGTCTTGGTCAAAAGCAAATAATTTTCCGTTTGGTCCCAATCTTTTCATGATTTCTTTCGAATGCCCGCCACCACCAAATGTTACGTCAACATAGATGCCGTCTGGTTTGATATTCAAACCATCAACCGTTGGATGAAGTAAAACAGGATTATGATATTCCATGGTCGTCATTTGTGTTTCCCATTACTTCTTCGGCTAAATCTGCAAAATCTACATCTTCGCCGCTTATTGATTTCTCATATAACTCTTTGTCCCAAATCTCAACGATATTTACTGCGGACGAAAACACAACGTCTTTTGAAATATTGGCGAAAACCACCAAGTCTTTCGGTACCAATAATCTTCCTAAAGCATCGATTTCGACCATTTTTACACCAGCGGTAAAACGGCGGATGAAGTCGTTGTTTTTCTTTACGAAACGGTTGAGTTTGTTGATTTTTTGCATCATCAAATCCCATTCTTCCATAGGATACAATTCTAAACAAGGTTGAAAAACAGAACGCTTCAAAACAAAACCGTTTTGAAGTGAAGTAGCCAATTGCTTTTTCAAAGGTGCGGGCATTAAAATCCTTCCTTTGGCATCGACTTTACATTCGTATGTTCCTACAATTGTGTTCAATTGATTTGTTTATAATGATGATGAGCAAAAATATAAAAATAATTACCACAATTTACCACTATCTACCACATTGTTAATAAGTTTTACCACTTCAAGCCGAGAATCCTTAGTTTTTAGTCAATCAAGATGTTAGCTGTGGTTTTGTCTCTGATTATGAATGATAGATTTATGTGTAAATTTTATAAGTAAAAACTTTAAAATAGTATTTAATTTTCAATTCTGTTCTGAGTTATTTTAGAAGAACTGGGTGATGAGTGGGAAGAAAAAAATGATAAAATTTGATTTCAAGAATTTTTTTTAATTTTTTAAAGACTATCTTTGTAGCAATTCAAAATTTGCGATAAATCGTATGGAAAAATACTTTAAGAAAGAAGGTCGATATAGCTATTATGAAGCTGGAGAAGGAACCCCAATTGTGGTCTTGCACGGTTTAATGGGAGGTTTGAGCAACTTTGACGCTGTTGCAAGCTATTTTTCTGAAAAAGGATACAAAATTGTCATTCCAGATTTGCCTATTTATACCCAAAGTATTTTGAAAACCAATGTCAAAGCTTTTGCAAGATATGTAAAGGATTTTATCACTTTCAAAGGATTTGATAGAGTGATTTTGTTGGGAAATTCGCTAGGAGGTCATATCGCATTATATCACACCAAGATGTATCCTGAAAAAGTAGCTGGACTTGTATTGACTGGAAGTTCAGGTCTTTATGAAAGTGCTATGGGCGATAGTTATCCAAAAAGAGGGGATTATGAATACATCAAAAAGAAAGCCGAAGCGGTTTTTTATGATCCTGCAATGGCTACCAAAGAATTGGTGGACGAGGTTTATGCATCAGTAAATGATAGAATAAAATTGATTAAAACATTGACAATTGCCAAAAGTGCCATTCGACATAACATGGCAAAAGATTTGCCAAAAATGCATGTTCAAACCTGTTTGATTTGGGGGAAAAACGACAGTGTAACGCCGCCAAATGTTGCCGAAGAATTTAACGAATTATTGCCAAACGCTACTTTGTATTGGATAGACAAATGTGGTCATGCTGCTATGATGGAGCATCCTGATGAGTTTAATCGTTTATTGGAAGATTGGTTGACACACACCCATTTGAAAGCGCATTAAAAAATAGTACCTCCAAATAATGAAAATTAACACAGCTGAATTTATTGTAAGCAACTCTGAAGTTGACAAATGTCCGAAGGATTTTTTGCCAGAGTATGCTTTTATAGGTCGATCCAATGTTGGGAAATCATCATTGATTAATATGCTGACCAATCATAAAAATTTGGCCAAAACATCGGGAAGACCTGGAAAAACTCAATTGATAAATCATTTCAAAATCAATAACAATTGGTTTTTGGTCGATTTGCCAGGTTATGGTTATGCTAAGGTTTCGAAGAAAACAAAATCTGTTTTTCAGCAATTCATCACCGATTATTTCGAAAAAAGAGAACAATTAGTTTGTGCTTTTGTCTTAATTGATATTCGTCACGAAGCCCAAAATATTGATATTGAATTTATGGAATATATGGGCGAAAGCGAAATTCCGTTTTGCATTATTTTTACCAAAGCCGACAAGATTAGTAAGGTAAAAATAGATTCGCATATTGCTGCTTACAAAAAGAAAATGTTTGCCAACAATTGGGCCGAAATGCCTCAATATTTTGTTACTTCAGCAACAGAAATGACCGGAAAAGATGAGGTTTTGACTTTTATTGATGAAGTAAATCAAGAGGTTTTCAAGAATAATAGTGAGTTTTAAAAGATAAATTCCAAAAGATATGAATCCCAAATTCCAATTACAATAAATTGAAATTTGGGATTTTTTATTTTTTTATTTCGCCTTCAACTCCAATTTCTCTGCAAAATAATCGCAAAAATCCTGCATTGTAGCCGACATTTTTTCATCGCCAGTTGCTCGCTGAAACGTTTCGGTCATAGAAAGCAAGGTTTGATGAAAGAATATTTTCATTTCATCGACCGACATATCTTTGGTCCACAATTCGATACATTTTGTAGCTCTTTCATCGCTGTTCCAAACCGAAAGCATAAAGGCTTTTGCACTTTCTAATTCTACACCACCTTCAACGGCAGCCCATGATAATTTTTCAGGAACACGATTTTCGTCTAATTCGACATTTATTTTAATTTCGGAGGTGTTTTTATTCGCCATCTTTTTTGGGTTTGTATTTAGATTTTTCAAATAATTCTTTGGCATTCATTTGCAACATTTTTTCTAACGGAACATCATTGTTTTTCATAAAAGAACGCACCATTTGCCAGCCTATCCAAGTGGAAACTCTTCCTGGAGATTCGTTGTCAATTTCTAAATAAAATTTAGAAAATGGAGCAGGATTTATGAAGCGATTATTTAGTTTTTGATCATCGCTATACAGCATTTGGTTTTCTAGAAAATACCGCCACATATACCCTTCGTTTTCTACACACCATTTGTTTTGTTCGAGCGTGTATCCTATTTTGTCGGCATCGCTATATTCTGGCAAAAGTATGTCTTTTAGATACAATTGTTTCCCGAAATAAACCATTTGACTCAACAAATTTTTGTTGGTAATTGGTGCGATTTTTTGTATCGAAAAACTCGAAACAACATCAGGAAGAATTTGTTTTGGTTCGAAATTTTGTTTCAAATAATTGGGAAATTGGTAAAATTTATGGTCTTTTCCCAAATATAATTCTAGTGAAATGATGACTAAACTATCAGTGTAAATCACCTTGTTATTATAATCCATTTCAGAGATTACAGTGATTACTTTTGGCGTTTTGTTCTCAGGGAAATAATATTTAATATGTTTGAAAAGCGAATTTAGCTCTTTTGTAACTGGGCCAAAATCAGAATATTTTTTTTGAACCTCGGTGTATAATTCTCTCCACAAAGGATTTTGCATTTTTTCTAGCCAAACAGTATCGTCATTCCCTGGCGGAAAAAAGAAAGGGTATTGTTTTTTTAATTGTCCCAAATTTTCGGGCTTTGTCTCGAAAAACAATTTGTCAAAACGTTCTACCTTAATTTCTAAAGGGATTTCTGCGACCTTTTTTTCGATTTTTGTTTTCTTGTCGCAAGAAACGAAAGCGAATGTTAGTGCAATTAGTATAATTAATTTTTTCATTTTTATTTTTTTTGGCAACTATATCGATGTAAATGGGTTTCTTTTCACAAAAAAGAAAAGAATAAAAAGGATAACGATAATAGCTCCCGAAAATTATTATTTTTGCAAATATACAATACCTACATTTTAAAAACCCAAACTATTATGTCTAAAATAAGTACGCTTCAGGTTGAAAATGCAAACGCATATATTGTGAATTGGTTAAAAACCTATGCTGAAAATGCAAAAGTAAATGGTTTTGTTATTGGAATTTCTGGCGGAGTTGATTCGGCAGTGACATCTACACTTTGTGCACAGACTGGTTTGGCTACTTTGTGTGTAGAAATGCCTATTCATCAAGCGCCAAGTCAAGTGAGTCGTGGTCGTGAACATATTGAGCAATTGAAAAAAAGATTCTCAAATGTGACTAATGTTGAGGCTGATTTGACTGCTGTTTTTGATACTTTTAAAACTATTGTTCCTCAAGTTGATAATTTGGATATAGTAAATTTGTCTTTGGCTAACACACGTGCCCGAATCCGAATGACAACTTTGTATTATTTTGCTGGAATTCACGGACTTTTGGTGGCTGGAACAGGAAATAAAGTAGAAGATTTTGGAGTTGGTTTTTATACCAAATATGGAGATGGCGGAGTCGATTTGAGTCCAATTGCCGATTTAATGAAATCGGATGTTTATGCTTTGGGAAGTTATTTAAAAATTCCAAATTCAATTTTGCAAGCTTCACCAACCGATGGATTGTTTGGAGATGATCGAACAGATGAAGATCAGCTTGGAGCTAGTTATGACGAACTAGAGTGGGCCATGCTCGAAGACGATAAAGGAAATGTTTCTGATGATTTTTCTGGACGAGAAAAAGAAGTATTTGATATTTATAAGAAATTGAATACAATAAATCAACATAAAATGACTGAAATACCAGTTTGTTGCATTCCAAAAGATTTTAAGTAGTATTTTTCTATTGATTAGTAAAAAAGTAAAGAATTTTTTATTAACTTTACTCATTAGTAAGTACTGCAATTCTAAAATTTAATATTATGATAAAAGTTTGTTTAGCAAATAATCATCCCGTAGTGCATTTTGGGGTAAAATCGTACTTTAAAGATCACGATGATATTTCGATTGTAGCCAACGTTGGGAATTTTTTAATGGTAAGAGACATTCTTCTTACAAAGGAGATTGATGTGTTGATCTTAGATCTAGAATTAGAGGGTCTAGCAAGTATTTTTGAGGTCAAAAATATTTTAAAGAATTTTCCTAAAACTAAGATTATCATTTTTAGCGATTTATCAGAACAAATATATGCGCCAAATGCTATTAAAGCAGGAGTTTCAGGATATGTTTCTCAGAAAGAGAAATTAGAAACTTTGGGTCAAGCAATTGTGAAGGTCAATCAAGGAAAGATAATTATCGATGAAACGGTTAAGAAAAATCTTGCTCTAATTGCTAAGCAAAATAAAAGTGAGCGCTTGTATCGTAAACTGTCTAATCGCGAGGTAGAGGTTTTACGCTATTTGAGCGATGGTAAGAAAAACAATGAGATTTCTAAAATTTTGGGACTTAATGAAAAAACAATAAGTACTTATAAATTAAGATTATTGCAAAAATTGAATGTTACCAATTTAGTAGATTTGGTAAACAAGGCCAAAACACTGGAGATTGTGTAGATTTTAAGATAGCTTTTTATATTTAATAAAGATACTATTCAATAAATTGACTCTCTAATCAGAATTTAATTCTGATTAGAGAGTTTTTTATTTTCTGGAAACAAGGTGAACGAGGAATCTATTTTGTTGAAAGTATTAATTAAATTTAGTTTTCTAGTTTTTTATAAACATAATACTTAAATGAAAATTTTATGGCATACGTCATTTTTTTTAACTCTATCATAACTATCATAGACATTACGGGAATTTTAAATAAGTTTATACTTTATAAATAATTTAAATATCTGAAAAAATGATAAAAGTTTGTATAGCAAATAACCATCCGGTAGTGCATTTTGGAGTAAAATCATATTTTAAAGATCACGATGATATTTCAATTGTAGCCAATGTTGGAAATTTTTTGATGGTAAGAGATATTCTTCTTACAAAGGAGATTGATGTGTTGATCATAGATCTAGAATTAGAAGGTCTAGCAAGTATTTTTGAGGTCAAAAACATTTTAAAGAATTTTCCTAAGACTAGGATTATTATTTTTAGCAATTTATCAGAACAAGTATATGCACCAAATGCCATAAAAGCAGGGGTTTCAGGATATGTTTCTCAGAAAGAGAAATTAGAAACCTTGGGTCAAGCAATTGTGAAGGTCAATCAAGGAAAGATAATTATTGACGAAACGGTTAAGAAAAATCTTGCTCTAATAGCTAAGCAAAACAAAAACGAACGCTTGTATCGTAAACTGTCTAATCGTGAGGTGGAAGTTTTACGCTATTTGAGCGATGGTAAGAAAAACAACGAGATTTCTAAAATTTTGGGTCTGAATGAAAAAACAATAAGTACTTATAAATTAAGATTATTGCAAAAATTGAATGTTACCAATTTGATAGATTTAGTAAACAAGGCTAAAACACTTGAGATTGTGTAGATTTTAAGATGGCTTTTTATATTTAAAAATAGATACATTTTCAATAAATTGACTCTCTAATCAGAATTTAATTCTGATTATGAGAGTTTTTTATTTTTCTGGAAACAAGGTGAACGAGCAATCTATTTTGTTGAAAGCATAAATTTAATTTAGTTTTCAGTTTTTTTTAATACTAATACTTAAATGAAAATTTTATGGCAAACGTCATATTTTTTAACTCTATCATAACTATCATAGACATTACGGGAATTTTAAATAGGTTTATACTTTATAAATAATTAAACATCTGAAAAATGGTAAAAGTTTGTATCGCAAATAACCATCCGGTAGTACATTTTGGAGTAAAATCATATTTTAAAGATCAAGATGATATTTCAATTGTAGCCAATGTTGGAAATTTTTTGATGGTAAGAGATATTCTTCTTACAAAGGAGATTGATGTGTTGATCTTAGATCTAGAATTAGAGGGTCTAGCAAGTATTTTTGACGTTAAAAATATTTTAAAGAATTTTCCTAAAACTAGGGTTGTTATTTTTAGCAATTTATCAGAACAAATATATGCGCCAAATGCAATAAAAGCAGGAGTTTCAGGATATGTTTCTCAGAAAGAGAAATTAGAAACTTTGGGTCAAGCAATTGTGAAAGTCAATGAAGGAAAGATAATTATTGACGAAACGGTTAAGAAAAATCTTGCTCTAATAGCTAAGCAAAACAAAAACGAGCGCTTGTATCGTAAACTGTCTAATCGTGAGGTGGAAGTTTTACGTTATTTGAGTGATGGTAAGAGAAACAAAGAGATTTCTAAAATTTTGGGTCTGAATGAAAAAACAATAAGTACTTATAAATTAAAATTATTGCAAAAAATGAATGTTACCAATTTGATAGATTTAGTAAACAAGGCTAAAACACTTGAAATAATTTAATGCATAGTATAATTTCGATTGAAAATTTAGAAAATTTGACGTTAAACCTAATGGTTTTAACTGCTGTGTTTATTTGGTTTGGCTGAGTTGATAACTTTTAATTTTAACAAGAATTTTAAAAAGTAAAAATAACGTCTGACTTAATTACATTTTTTTCATTTACAAGACAAATCTAAAACGATAAAAAAACATGAATAATAGAATAGAACATTTGCGAAGTGTAATAGAGCCTTTAAGGAAAGAAATAATTAATCATAAAGTTTACTCATCGATTAAAGATATTCATGACTTAAAAGTATTCATGGAATATCACATATATGCTGTTTGGGATTTTATGTCTTTACTTAAAACTTTACAGAATAACTTGACCTGCACATCAGTGCCTTGGTATCCTAAATGCTCTGCAGAAACGAGATATTTAATAAACGAAATTGTTGTTGGTGAAGAATCCGATGTGGATATGTATGGTAAACGAATCAGTCATTTTGAGTTGTACTTAGATGCCATGACACAGTGTGGAGCCGACACATCAGGTATTAATATATTTATTAAAGAATTAGAAAAAAAATTAGATTTTAATACAGCTTTTGTTGAATCTCAGACAAAAGAGGCAGCGGCTGAATTTGTTGATTTTACATTTAAAATTATTAATAGTAATAAGCCATATTTACAGGCAGCAGTATTCACCTTTGGGCGTGAAGATTTAATTCCAGAAATGTTTTTATCTGTTATAAATGAAGTATATAAAAATTTTCCAAATGAAATTTCAATTTTTAAATACTATATAGAAAGACATATTGAGGTTGATGGTGCGAATCACAGCCATCTTGCTCTTGAAATGACTTCTAATCTTTGTGAAGATAATGAACAAATATGGACAGAAGTAGAAGATGCTGTAATCCAATCCTTAAAAAAAAGAATTGTACTATGGGATGGAATTTACAATCAACTTGAAGAGAAATCGGCAATAGCTAATAGATGAGAATTAATCTAAAAGAAATAATCGTTAGAAATTGTCTAATAGCTTCAAGAAATTACTCAAAATAATTAATAAAAATGATTATTTAGTAATAATCCATTGACCATAAATTGGGCTCAGTTCTATCAGACTTTTGATATGTTGATATTGATTTTTTTTTATTCAATTATTATTCAACTTTCATACTTTTTTTAGATTGGTTTAACTCAGTAATTGTCGAACACAATTGTAGATCAAAAATTAAATTTTTAAAGAATTCTTCACAATAGAATTTTAGATTAATTTTATTTAATCAAGAAACTGTCAAATTAAAAGTGATTATTTAGAAATTTAACTTTTTAAAAAAATTAAGATAAATAAGATAATTTATCAAATTCACTTTTCGTAAGTTTTATTTTTCTAAAGTTCAATCCTACAAAATTTATCAAAATTTCGTACGAATATTTACTAACAAAAAAACTCGAACAGATTATTGATGAAGTTACTAATCTCAAAATATTTTGAATTAAATCTTGAAGAAGGAATAAATAATTTATCAAAAAATAAATCGTTAATGTTGAGATTATTATAAAATAATTTAAAAAAAAGTTTCTCTTTTTAATTATTCTAACATTAGAAACATTATCTAAATCTATGCTCAATAATGAATCATCGAAATTGACTTTGTGTACATTTTTATTGAAACATTTTTTTATATCTTGTACTGCCATAACTCTTAATTTAACTTATTTTGTTCTGATGCTAATTTCCGTAAAAAGAAACTAAATTATATTATATTTTTTATACAAGGATGTCTATGACTGATAAATTGAAAAAATTGATTAATAATTTATTTAACCTAATTTTAAAAAATAGTTCAAATAATTGTATAAGCGAATAGAGTATAAACATTAATTATATAAATTTATTAAATGAAAAATCATTCGTTTTATTTGCCATACAAATTCAGGATATATTTCACTAAACTATAAGTAAAAATGAAAACTTCGGAAGAAATCTCTAATTCAGCTTTAGTAAAGCTGTTCGATTCAAATCAAAATACTTTTAAATTTTTATTTGATTCTACTTTATGCTTTCTAGCTAATATTTGCGAACTATCGGAGGTGTTCATTTCCATAAAATTAGAAAATGAGGAGTTGAATAAACTAAAAAATACAGCAGAAAATTTTAATAACTATATTGATATCGAATTCTATAAGGAATTAATTAACAAACAAGAAATTATAGTTTCAAGTGAAGAAAATTCATATTACAACTCTCAATTAGAAGGCTACAAGAATGAGTTTTTGTTTTTTGAACGTTTTTTAATACACTCAACAAATAAGCTAGTTTCAATTAATCTATGTATTCTAAATAAAGAGAAAAAGGAGCTTAGCCCAAAAGAATTAAAAATTATTAAACAGTCTGTTCTTCAATTAGAATCAATATTTGATTTGTGGTTAAAAAATTTAGAATTGAAAATGCAGTTAACTGAAAAAAAATTGCAATTTGAATCTTTTGTTGACAATTCAAATGAAATTATTTATGAATTAAATTTAGAAGGTTTAATTACTTATGTTTCTGATAACTGGACTCAATCTGTAGGTCACGAAGTCAATGAGGTAATCGGTAAAAGCAATTCAGAATTCGTTCATCCCGAAGATATTGAAAAATGTTATGATTTTTTAAGTAACATTAAATTAAATGTAAAAAACAACGAAGAGATTATTTATAGAGTTTTACACAAAAAAGGATACTATGTTTGGCACTCTACAAAGGTTAATTTGATTGAAAAAAACAATCAACAGTTTTATATTGGAAATTGTAGGGATGTTACTGAATATATCGAAACAGAACATAAACTCAAAACGCAAAAAGATTTTTATGAAACCATTCTGGATCGATTGCCAACAGATGTAGCTGTATTCGATTCTAAACATAAGTATATTTATTTAAATCCAATAGCTATTCAAAACAATGAACTTAGGAAATTTATTATTGGAAAAGATGATTTTGAATATGCTATCCATACCAATCGAAATAATACTTTTGCTACTGATAGGTTTAATAAATTCAATAATGCACTTCAAAATAAAAGTACAATTGCTTGGGAAGAAGAATTAAAGAAACTTAATGGAGAAGTAACATATCATAATAGAAAATTCACTCCTGTTTTTAATGAGGATGGGACTCTAAAAATTATGATTGGTTTTAGCGTGGACATCACTGAAAGTAAAAAGGCACAAAATGAAATTTTAAAAAGTAGGCAACTCACCAAAAGTATTATTGAAAATGTAGCTGTCGGAATTTTAGTTCAAGGCCCTAATTCAGAAATAATAGAAAATAACATTGCTGCATGCGAGATGCTAGGACTAACACAAGATCAACTTTTAGGTAAGACTTCATTTGACAAATATTGGTCGGTTATTAATGAAGACGGCTCTGATTTTAAACCTGAAAACCACCCAGTACCACAGGCAATAAAGTATTTAAAGCCTATAAATAACATAGTAATGGGTGTCCATCGACCAATTCATAAAGATTTGATTTGGTTATTGGTTGATGCAATACCTGTTTTTGGAGAACAGCAACAGCTGCTTTATGTAATATGTTCTTTCAACGATATCACTTCTCAAAAAAAGACCGAAGAAGAATTAAAAGTAAGTAATGAGCGTTTTACATATGCTACTAAAGCTACTTCTGATGTGATTTGGGACTGGGATTTTATTACTGATACGATATTTATGGGGGATAATTTTACAGAACTTTTTGGACATCAGTTTAGCAATAAAAATAATATTTTATCAGCTCAACAATGCGAGAGTTATATTCATCCAGAAGATTTAGAAAAAGTAAACAAAAAATTAGATTTAATTTTACTTGAAGATTCAACAAAAAAATGGAATGACGAATATCGCTATAGAAATGCAGATGGATCTTATTCCTATGTAAAGGAAAAAGCACACATTATACGAAATAAAAAAGGCAAAGCTATTCGTATGATTGGGGCTTTAAGTGATATTACTCTTGAAAAAAAATTAAAAGATGAACTGTTAAGTAGTGAAGAGAAATTTAAAGGAGCTTTTGAATATTCTTCAATTGGTATAGGTTTGGTAGATAATGAAGGTTTTTGGATTGATGCCAATGCGCAATTATGCAATATATTAGGCTATTCTAAAGATGAATTAAAATCATTAACATTCATGGAATTAACTCATCCAGATGATATAGAGAATGATTTATTGAACAAAGAAAGATTAGTTGCTAATGAAATACCTTTTTTTCAAATAGAAAAAAGATACTTAGATAAAAATAAAAAAATTATTTGGACAAATTTATCCGCTTCGACTGTTAGAAATAAAAATGGAGAAATTATTTATTTTATTGCACAAGTCATAGATATCACTGAGAGGAAAAAAGTTGAAAAAGAAAACAGTCTTTTGCAAGAAGAGAATAATAGAAATAGGAATATTCAACTTAATGAAGCTAAAAATCTATACCGCTTATTAGCTGATAATACTATAGATTTAGTGTGTTTACATGACTTAAAAATGACATTTGAGTATGTGTCACCTTCAGTAAAAGCATTACTAGGTTTGAATCCTGAGGATTTTATAGGGAAAACACCTACGGACTTTGCCCATCCTGATGATGTTGAAGGAATGACAAATGATATGCATGATTTTATTTCTGGAAATCTAATTACCCCAATTCAGTACCGTTATTTAAATTCAACTGGCGAATATGTTTGGCTTGAAACTATAGCCAAAATAGTTTTTGAAAATGAAATACCTGTAAAAATTCAAACTAGTACAAGGGATATTTCAATAAGAAAAGAGGCAGAATCTGTAATCGAAAAAACACTCAAACAAGAACGAGAATTAAATGAATTGCGCACCAATTTAGTTTCTACTATTTCTCATGAGTTTAGAACACCAATGACCACTATTCGAACAAGCGCTGAATTGATTGAAATGTATATTGAAGATCAAAATTGTAGCAATAGTAATCAACTAAGGAAACAAATAAATAGAATTATAGGCGAAATAGATCGAATTATTGAATTAATGAATGCGGTTTTAATCATATCTAAAGATGATTCCAAAAAAACCAATTACAAACCTATACTTTTTGATTTGAAGGAGCTTTGTATAAACATCATCGAAACTAGTTTCAGCAATAATAAAGACAATCGTAATGTGGAATTTTATTTTGAAGGAAAAAAATTTCAAGTTTTTGCTGATAAAAACTTAATAGAATATGCTATTTTTAACCTTTTAAATAATGCTTTCAAATATTCTCAAGATTGTGGAAATGTAATAATGAAATTAATTAATACTGAATCTGAAATTCAAATTGAAATTATAGATTTTGGTATTGGAATTCCTGAAAAAGATCAACCAAAACTTTTTAATACTTTCTTTAGAGCAAGTAATACAAATGGAATTGTAGGCACAGGATTAGGTCTTTATATCGTCAAAACATTTGTAGAGAGAAATTCTGGAATTATTAAATTAGAAAGTCAACTTGGAAAAGGAACTAAAGTAATCGTAGTATTGCCTAAAATCTAAATTAAATTTACTGTTATGAAAAAAATATTAATAATTGATGATGAATTAAAACTTCGAGAAACTATGTCTGATTTTTTTTCTTTACTAAATTACGTGGTTTTAGAGGCTAAAAACGGTATAGAAGGTCTACAAAAAGCCAAAGAAAATATTCCTCATTTAATTATTTGTGATGTAAATATGCCTTTTTTAAATGGATATGAATTTCTTGCAGAGCATCAAAAATCTAACTTTTCTAACATTCCGGTCATTCTTTTATCTGCAAAAACTGAGTCAGAAAACCAAAGAAAAGGTATTGAGTTGGGGGCCAAGGCTTATGTTACAAAACCTTTTGCAATAAAAGAATTAAAAAAAATTGTAGATTTTTGTTTGAACCCCGAAGCAAATAGTTTTATTTGATTTTCACCTTCACCTTCACCTGAATTTGATATTCATTTATATCTTGCCTAAAACTACCTTATTAATCCGAATCCTATTTACCCAAAAAACAAATTTGACAGGCCGTCCAATGGCGAGAAATATTAAACATTTGAGGATATAATTATGATGTTTTATTAAATAAAACTGTGCATAGACGAATATTTTAAAAAAAAATACCCATAACTTAATTTATTCGTTTAAAATCTTTACAAGCAACTCAAAGCAACAATCTCATTATTAAAAATGAATTCACAATTATTACTTTTTGACAAAATGATCTATAAAGTTTTGAAATAATCTCTCGTTGAAAGACCTACATATGACTTGAAACTTGTTGAAAAATATGAAAATGAATTAAACCCTGTTGCATCTACTAAAAATTGAACATTCCTTTCTCCTAAATCAATAAGTTTGATTGCGTATTCTAATTTAAACTCTCTTACATATTGTGAGATGTTTTTATTAGCAAGTTTTCTAATTCGTTTGTCAAGTGTTGACCTACTGATAAAAAGATGAGTAGCCAACTCTTCCATATCAATTTTAGATTTTAGATTTTTTAATATATATTCATTTACAGACAATAAAAAATCTTTTTCAGATAATTTTATAGTAACCTTAGAGAAAGGATCAGGTTTGTATTTTTTTTCTATATTGTGTCTCAGAACCAATAGATTTTTGATTTTTAAAATCAGTTCCCTAGATTTAAAAGGTTTCATTATATAGTCATTTACTCCATTTTCAAGTTGTCTATATTTAACCCCATCATCCATATTAGCAGTAATTATAATAAAGGGAATTGTATTAAATTTATTGTTTTTTCTAATATTTACAAACAACTCTTCTCCATCCATATTAGGCATCATCAAGTCGCTAATTATGATATCTGGCAAATTATTTTGCAAATACTCAAGCGCTTTTACTCCGTCAACAAGCCAATGCACATTGAAATTACTCAATTGCAAAACTTCCGAAATCAAACCACCTAATGCCAAGTCATCTTCTAATAATAATATTTGGCCCTTTTTTTCTCTCATTGTACGAATGTAAGTATCCATATTTTAATCTATAACTTAAAAATTTCAAATTATGAGTATTTACGACTTATGATTATTTATATCAAAATACATTTGTAATTATTAATACACGTCATAAAGTTACTAAATTATTATGAAGAATCTCCTATTAGGAATTTCAAATGCCAATAATCATCTTTTGAAAGAAAATTCAATTGATGATGCTTTGAATTTATGTATTGCATCAATTGGTAAAAGCCAAGAAATTGATAGATGTTATATTTTCAAAAATGAAACTGAGGACGGAATTCTTAAATTATATTATGTGTACGAATGGTGCAATGAGGGAGTTGATTCTTTTTTAGGTAGCCCAGAATTGAATGGGGTTTCTTATGACGATTTTCCAGGGTTATATAAAACTTTGGTAAACGATGAACCATTATATGGTCTGGTTAAAGAAAGTGACAATAAATTATTTGTAGAGACGATGGAAATGCAGGGAATTAAATCCTATCTTTTTACACCCATCTTTTCTGAAAATAAATTTTGGGGTTGGATTGGTTATGATGATTGCAAGACAGAGAGGATATGGATTGAAGAAGAGGTTAATGTTTTACACACAGTTGCTAAAAACATAGGAATTAGATTGAACCAAGACAAAACCAATGCAAAATTGGAAAACCACTTAGAGCAATTTGATTTTTATTTGAAGGGCTCTAATCAAGGCATGTGGGAACTAAATCTCATAACAGACAAAGCCATTTTTTCATATAATTATGCAGGAATGCTGGGATATAATTTAGATGAAATAGTTCAGTCTGTTGAATTTTGGAGACAGAATATTCACCCTGATGACGTCGATCAGATAGAACTTAACTGGATGAATTACATTCAAGAAAAAACGGATAGTTATCAAGGGTTGGTGAGAATGAAACACAAAAAAGGACATTATGTGTGGATAAAATATTCCGGTTTGGTCATTAAAAACATTGTTGGAGTGCCCATTAAGGTTATAGGAACTCATATCGATATTAGCGAGATCAAAGAAGCTGAACGCCAATTAGAATTATCCGAGGAAAAATTTAGATTTATTGCAGAAAACACAACCGATCTTATAACTCAGCATTTTAATGACGGGACTTTCTCCTATGTTTCAAACTCTTCCAAAGAAATTATTGGATATAAACCTGAAGAATTAATTTATAGAAGTCTTTATGATTTTATACATCCCGATGATTTGCAAATAATCCAAAATGCACATCAAGAAATCGCTGAAAAATTAAAAACAAAACCCTTAACATTTAGATTTAGAAAAAAAGATAAGAGTTATATCTGGATGGAAAGCGTTACAAAAGTCATCCTCGAAAACGAAAATCAAATCATTGGTATGCAATCCTCAAGTAGAGATATCAGCGAAACGATAAAAGCGGCAGAAGAGATGAAATTAAATCTTTTAAAAGAAAAAGAACTCAACGAATTGAAATCAAATTTCATTTCAATGGCATCACATCAATTCAGAACACCATTGACCATTATATACTCCAATGCAGAACTTTTAGAAATTAAAAGCAAAATGGAAGAATACAAAATTGCTAATAGTGTTAAATTAATCTCGAATAGAATAAAAAATGAAGTCGAAAGGCTTACGGAATTAATGAACAATATCCTGATTTTTGGAAAATATGAATCAGAGGGGACTAAAAAAAATATAAAAGAAATAGATTTTGGCCACTTCATAAATAAAATAATCGAAACTTATTTTGACAATGAACCTGATGGACGTAAAATTAGAATTACAATTAAAGGAAAAAAACAAAAATTAAACAGTGATGAAACCTTGTTAATTCATATTATTACAAATGTAGTAAGCAATGCCTTTAAGTATTCAGTAAATAGAAAGGAACCAAAACTGGTAATTAACTATTTGAAAGAAAAAATAAAAGTAGAAATAATAGATTATGGAATTGGAATTCCAAACGATGAAAAACAACATTTATTTACTTCCTTTTTTAGAGCTACAAATACTAGCACTATAGTAGGTTCTGGATTAGGATTAACAGTTGTAAAACAATTCATTAACCTACTTAACGGGGAGATAGTTGTTTTAAGCGAAGAAAATATAGGAACTACAGTGTTATTGACAATACCTTATGAATAAAAAGAAAATACTACTTGTTGATGATGAAATAATTCTAAGAAATACTTTAACAGATATGCTTACTCTTAATAACTATTCTATATTAACAGCTGCTAATGGTGAAGAAGCTCTAGCAATATTGGAGGATTGGATTCCAGACATAATTATTAGTGACATAATGATGCCTGTAATGGATGGCTATACATTTTATGAAAAAATCAAAGATTTCGTAGTTCTAAACCAAATACCTTTTGTTTTTTTTTCAGCAAAAAATGACAAAGAGGCAAATGATAAATTTATACAAAAAGGAGTTGAACTTTTTATCTCAAAACCTTTTAAGTTAGAAGATTTAATGTTACTAATAGACATGAAAATTAAAAAGCTTAATACAAATAAAAAACATTAAGATACATATTTAGACAAAAAATGGAACTACAATAAAATTAATGATCCCTTATGAATAAAAAGAAAATCCTTCTCGTTGACGATGATGTAAATCTTAGAGAAACAATTAATGAATTGCTAATACTCGAAAAATTTGAAACTAGAACAGCAGAAAATGGGCAAATAGCGCTAGATATTTTAGACCTGTGGATTCCTGACTTGATTATTTGTGATATAATGATGCCAGTAATGGACGGAGAAACTTTTCAAAAAATTATTTATGGAAACAAAAATTTTAGTACCATTCCATTTATATTTTTGACAGCCATGAACGAAGAAGGCTTAATTAGAAAATGTTTTAACGAAGGAGCCGATGACTTTTTAACAAAACCTTTTAAGATAAATGAGTTATTAAAAACCATAGAAATCAAAATAGAAAGATTCAATAAAATAAAAAATTCCAATAATCTATACCTTGGTGAAAAAAAATATTTTTGTCACGAAATCAACACTCCCCTTAACGGTATCTTAGAGTCTATTGATTTATTAATAAATAATTCAGATAATTTTGAACAAAGTGAAATTAATGATTTTTATGAAGCAATAAAAATATCTGGGGAACGATTGTATAGAAATACTCAAAATATAGTTCTTTTAGAAGAGATTAAAAACAATAAAATTGAATTATTTAATATTGATATTTCTGAAATAAAAGGTGTTTTCAGGAACGTATTAGGTAAAATTTTACTCAATTATAAAAAACAAGAAAATAGGATTGTATCAAAACTCAGAACTTCAAAATTAGAAATTTCAGAAAAAAATTTATCTTTCATTCTATTTGAATTATTAGACAACGCATTAAAATTCTCGCCAAAAAATAAAAAAGTTATTATTGAAGGAAGTCGTTATGACGATAATCTATATGAAATTAGAATATTCGATTCAGGTATTGGATTCAAAGAAGAAGAGCTGCAAATAATTGATGCTGGAGTCCAATTTCACCGAGATAAATATGAACAACAAGGATTAGGGTTAGGCCTTTATTTAAGTAAATTAATAGTAAAACAATCAGATGGTCTTATGAGTATTTTCTCTAAAGAAAATGAAGGGACTAAAATTTCTATTTTACTACCAATTCATAAAAAGTTATTTTAATTGCTATAACGAGACATTACTCGTCCTAATTTTTTCGAAAATGAATTAATTAATTTTGAGTAATCCATTGCCATTGACAAAGGCTCAATATTATTAGAATCTGGTTCTGATGATATTGAGCTTTTTATTTCTTCGATGATTTTATCTACTAAATACCATCTTAGGGTAAGAATTGTTTCCGAAACATATTGACTTATTGTTTCATTTTTCGTTTTTGGAAAAATGTTTTGTCCTTCCCAATTGTGTAAAACTACTCTTTCGTCTGCCATCAAAATATCGGTCACCTCTTGAGCAAAATCGGGGTTCAAGTGCATTAAATACTGTTCAATACTAAAGGTTTCATTTTGATGAAAATAAGCAATCAGATTATTGTAAATATCTCTAAACAAAGGATTTGCTAATTCTACTTCATCTTCTTGTAAACTCAGATAAATTCTTTGAAATACTTTGTAGCTTTTCTTTTCAGAAACATTTTCAATTTCGCCAGATTCATTGGTTTTCAAAAGAATGTCTTCAAATTCTTCGGTTTTATTTCCGTACAATAATAAAATCTCGATAATTTTCCGTTCTAATCCATAGAGAATATCTACTTTTCGGACTTCTACTGGCGCTTCATTTTTTACAACTTCAAATGCTTTTTGTTCTTGTTTTTGTTTTTTTCCAAGTTCAGTGACGTCTTTTTGAACTAATTGTGCCAAAGTACTCACCAAGACTTGCTCGGAAATATCCATAATTCGAGAACATTCTTGAATATAAATTTCGCGTTGAATTCTATCCGGAATTTTTGAAATACTCACCACCATATCTCGAATTAAATCGGCTTTTTTGATAGGATCGTTTTTGGCTTCATTCATCAACATTGATGCCTTGAATTGAATGAAATCTTTAGAATTTTCGTCTAAATATTTCACTAATTCTTCATAAGGTGTTTTCTTAGAAAAACTATCTGGATCTTCTCCGTCTGGAAAAGCGCACACTTTTACATTCATTCCTTCTTCCAAAATCAAATCGATTCCTCGAATAGAAGCGCGTAATCCTGCAGCATCTCCATCAAAAAGGACCGTAATGTTTTTGGTCAATCGGTTGATTAATCGAATTTGATCGGGCGTTAAAGCCGTTCCTGAGGAAGCCACTACATTTTCGATTCCCGCTTGATGAAACTGAATGACATCGGTATAACCTTCAACTAAATAGCAATTGTTTTCTTTGGCAATGGATTGTTTGGCTTGAAAAATTCCGTACAAAACTTTGCTCTTATGGTAAATCTCACTTTCGGGCGAATTGAGATATTTTGCCGCTTTTTTATCATTAGTCAAAATTCGACCTCCAAAACCTAAAATCCTTCCTGACATACTTTGGATGGGGAACATCACTCGTCCTTTGAAACGGTCGAATGGCCTGTCATCTCTAGGAATTGTCAATCCAGTACTTTCAAGAAATTCTAATTTATAACCTTTTCCCAAGGCTTCTTTGGTCAATGCGTCCCAGGTTTCGGGCGAATAACCAAGCACAAATTTCTTTATAGTTTCGCCAGTAAAACCTCTTTCTTTGAAGTAGGAAAGACCAATGGCTTTGCCTTCTTCTGAATGTAAAAGGGTGTTGTGAAAATAATCTTTGGCAAATTCAGAAACCAAATACATACTTTCGCGAACATCGGTATTGGCTTTTTCTTCGTCGGTTTGTTCGGTTTCTTCGATTTCGATATTGTATTTTTTAGCCAAATATCGAATGGCTTCAGGATAAGTAAAATGGGAGTGTTCCATTAGGAAAGCTATGGCATTTCCTCCTTTTCCAGAGCTGAAATCTTTCCAAATTCCTTTGGCTGGCGACACCATAAACGATGGTGAACGTTCGTCTGAAAACGGACTCAATCCTTTGAAATTACTTCCAGCACGTTTTAATTGTACAAAATCGCCAATAACTTCCTCAACTCGAGCGGTTTCGAAAACAGTGTCTATGGTGGCTTTTGAAATCAATTTTTATGATGTTAAATGTTGGAAAGCTTCAAAGATACAAAGTTAATTTTGGATTATTAAAATGAAAAAGGTGTTCCATTGCTGGAACACCTTTTCTCTGTATGAAACTATCGTAAAACTCTAATTAAAATCAAATCGAATACCTAATGAAATATTATTCTGATCTACTGGATTATTCTCGAACAATGTATTCAAATCGTATTTCAAATACAAACTGGTTGCTTTGTAACCTAGATAGGTGCTTAAACCATAGACAAAGCCATTGGTGTTGAAATCGCCTTTGGTTTTTTCTTCTGAATGATAGCCGTCTAAATCATATTTGAGGATTTGTTTTGATTTTACATTGGCTCCAAAATAACCACCTATTCCAAGCCTAAAACTATCGTGTGATTTAAAATAGGTTGTGCCATTTTTAATTGTTGGTTTTGTAAAATCAAATTCTAAATGAAAAGGAATAACCAAATTTACATTTCGAAAACGAGAATCATCTTGACGCACTGGATTGGTTTCCAAATTTGTTTGATTTCCATTATCAACAAAATAGCGATTGTCTGTTGGTTTTAAGTCATTATACATCAAGGACAATCCGTATTTTGCATGCAATAAATTATGATTGTTAGAAATTCTAGAGTTAAATGTAAAACCCCATTCGTAAAAACGAGATTGCCAATATCTAAAATCAGAATTCGCAACAGCTCCTTCGGTAACTAAATTATTATTTCCAATAGCAAATACAAATTGCGAAGTGGTTCTTTTGCTTTGTTGGCGATCTTTATCTTTTTGACCATTATACGCTTTCATTGCTGGAAAAACAAAGTCATTATGATTTCCAATATCTGAATTTGAATTGTTATTTCCTCCAATTGTAATTCTTGTACCTCCTTTACTATCATCTTTAGATAGTTTGCCGTCTATTTCATCTTGAGCCAATATACTCAAAGCTTTTTGTCTATCTGCCACTTTAGACTCGATGATTTTTGCTCTTGTTTCTGCTAATTGTAACTTTTGTTCTTCGGCTTGTTTTTTAGTAATAACACCATCTATTAATTGTTTATCAACAGTTTCTATTTCCGTTTTGAGAAGTTTTTTTTCTTCTTCAATATCGTTTTTTATTCCTTCGGTAATTCTTTCTGCTCTATCGGTATATGATTTCGCACCTAATTCAGGAAATTTTTGCCTTATTTTTTTGGCCTCTAAATGGCCTCTTTCTTTTATATTCGACTCCTTTTTCTTTTCTAAAACTATTTTTTTGTCTTTAAATTCCTGTTTGGAAATAATTCCATTTTTTTGTTGAGTTTTTAGTTTTTCAACTTCTTCGTTATATGCTTTTTCTTCCTCTTGCTTAATTTGTTCAAATTTGATTTCGGTTTTTTCAAGTGCTTGTTCATAGGTTTCTTGTGCCAACATTTTGCCAGCAAAAAAGCATAGCAACAGTACTAAGTAAACGGTTAAATTTCTCATAATGATTTGATTTTTTAATGGATTGATGATTTATTCTTTGTTTCTATTTGCGACTGCTTCTTTTACAGCCTTTAAATTAGTTGCTACTTTGCTAAATACATTTTGGCGAAAAGTAGGTTCTAAATCGTTGTCAACTTGTTGTAACAATTGATTTGGATTTACTTTTATTTTCAAGTTTGGATTAATTGTATTTGTCAATCTTGAGGATTTGTCAACTTTAGCCAACAGTTCGTCAACAGTGAGGGTCTTAGTTGGTGTGGTATTGGATTCTGATTCTTTTTTTTGATTGATGATTGAAACTTCAGCTACAGGATTTTGATTTAAATTTTCTTTATTGAATAATGAATCTATTTTTGAAACTACTTTTTTGTTGCCTTTTGAAATATTTTTTTGAATATTGACAATCCTTTTATTATCGGGAATTGTATTTAAATTAGTTGAAGGTTCTGTGTGTGTGTTTGTCGAAATTGATTGTTGATTTGCTATTTTGTCTTTATGATTTTCCAACTCGGTTTCAGTTTGATTGAAAAATAGAGTTCCAAATAGTGAAAATCCAATAAAACTTGCCGCTATATAAACCCAATTGAATTTGCGATTAGGCTTTTTATTTTCGGCAACGGACAACATTGCATCCAATCGATCCCAAGCCATATCTGTTGGTTTGATTTCACGAGAATTCAATTTTTCTTTGAACTGTTTTTCTACTTTATTCCGTTCCATTACTGTAATTTTTTAGCGTCAATATTTGCTCTTTCAAAATTTTTCGGGCGTGAGACAATTGCGATTTAGAAGTTCCTTCATTAATGCCCAACATACTCGCAATTTCTTGGTGTTTGTAGCCTTCAATCGCATACAAATTGAAAATCATTCGGTAACCATCGGGCAAGTTGTCTATCAAAAACTGAATGTCTTCTACCGAAAATTGGCTTTCTATATTATTGAAACTTTCTTCAAAATAATTCTCATCCTCAACAAAACTTACTTTTTTTTGAACTCGGATATTCGAAATACATTCGTTAACCATAATTCTTCGAATCCAACCTTCAAAACTTCCTTTTTGCTCAAAATTTTTCAGATTAGTAAATACCTTCATGAAAGCCGTAATCATAATGTCTTCGGCTTGGTGAATGTCCTTTATATACTGTCGGCACACACTTAACATTTTTGGAGAAAATTTGGCGTAAATTTTTTGCTGGGCAGCTCGATTGTTCTCGATTGCCAAACGAATGATTTCATTTTCTTCTTGGTTAAAGTGAATGACTTTCAATTTTGTTTTATAAAGTGTTGCTATAAGTAAGACGAGACTGCTTGCAAAAAGGTTGCATCAGAAATAAAAAAAACAGTATGAAAAATAAAAACCTCAATAAAATCAAGGTTTCAGAGGGTGTGTTTTACTAAAAAAATTATTTTTTTCTTTCGATAACATAGTTTACCATCAAAATCAAAGCGTCTTTAAACTCGGATTGTGCATAATTATCCAGAAGTGACAATGCTTCCTGTTGAAATTCGGCCATTTTTTGTTCGGCATAGAACAAGCCGTTATGGTTTTTTACAAAAGCAATCACTTCTTTAACTCGTTTTTTGTCTTTGTTGTAGTTTTTGATGGAATTGATAACCCAAGATTTTTCTTTTGGAGTACAATTATTCAAAACATGAATCAATGGCAAAGTCATTTTTTGTTCCTTGATGTCAATTCCTGTAGGTTTGCCAATGGCATCCTCAGTATAATCAAACAAATCGTCCTTGATTTGAAAAGCCATCCCGATGAGTTCGCCAAATTTTCGCATATTCTCTACCTGAATTTCATCTTCAATCACCGATTTCGCTCCCAAAGCACAACAAGCAGCAATAAGTGTTGCTGTTTTTTTGCGAATGATTTCGTAGTAAACATCCTCGGTGATATCGAGTCTTCTGGCTTTTTCTATTTGCAATAATTCGCCTTCACTCATTTCGCGAACAGCTACCGAAATGATTCGCAATAAATCGAAATCGCCGTTATCAATGGAAAGCAACAATCCTTTTGAAAGTAAATAATCACCAACTAGTACAGCAATTTTGTTCTTCCAAAGCGCATTGATGGAGAAAAAACCTCTTCGGCGATTGCTGTCATCTACTACATCGTCATGGACTAAAGTTGCGGTGTGAATTAACTCTATAACCGAAGCTCCACGATAGGTTCTTTCGTTTACAATTCCAGCCGAAACCATTTTGGCTGTCAAAAAAACAAACATCGGACGCATTTGTTTTCCCTTTCGATTCACTATATAATAGGTGATTCGGTTCAGCAAAGCCACTTTTGAAGTCATCGATTCATAGAACTTTTTTTCGAAAAGTTCCATCTCGTTAAAAATAGGCTGCTTTATTTGAGAAGTGATGTTCATTTAGGATTCAAATATACTATTTTCGAATAATATAATGGCATCAAATTTTTGTTATTGAATGTGTTTTTTGAAACATTTTATTTTACCTAAAATGAAATTAGATTAGAGTTTCTTTTCGGTCTAAATGTGTTATGATTTCAGAATTTGCGGCCTTTTATTGAGAGATTATTATTCTTACATAATTGATATTTAGTCAAATAAAAAATTCTTTTGAGAGTGTAGTTCATCGAATATTGGCTTAAATGTTGTCCTTTTTTGCATTTTTATTTATAAATTTAGAATCCCAAATTAAACCTTTTATTGATTTCATAATCAAATTATTAAACCTAAAAAATGAATTTTATGAAAACCAAAATTTTATTATTCGTTACCATGTTGTCCATTGTAACTTTTGTTGGTTGTAATTCCAATGAAACTGTAGATGAGTCAACAACCTCTGCTGCAATTACGGCTGATGAAACTGCTGTAAATTCAGAAATTGACGCCACTGTTGATGATGTTTCTATCATTGCAGAAGATCAGTATGACGTTCAAAAAAGCGCGTCTTCAACTGCAAAAACAACTGCTGGAATGGTAAGTATGTTGCCAGCTTGCGCAACAATTACAAAAGTATTGACAAATGACACTTGGACCAGAACTATTGATTTTGGAACTCAAGGTTGTGCTTTGCCAAACGGGAATATCGTAAAGGGAAAAATTATCATTAGTTTCTCTAAGAATTTTACAACTCCAATAAGAACGATTTCCTATACTTTAGAAGGATTTTATCATAACGATAAATTAATTGAAGGAAATAAAACCATTACTCACGAACTTAAAACTTCTGATTTATTGGCAACTATCCATCCTGTTACAACACACTCAGTTGATGTGAAAATCACTTATCCTGATGGTAAAATTTATACTAGAATTGGAACACGAGTTAGAGAAATGGTTGAAGGTTTTGCAACACTTACTAATTGGGAAGACAATGTTTTCAAAGTTTGGGGATACAATATCACTACTTTTCCGAATGGTTCAAAATATACTTCTAAAATTACAACACCACTTTTAGTTAAATTGAGTTGCAAAATGCCATTTCCTGTTTCAGGAGTGGTTAGCATTCAGAAAAACGACAATGTCGATACTATTGCTACTTTAGATTATGGAAATGGTGATTGTGATAAATTAGCCACTATGACTGTAAAAGGCGTTTCAAAAGTAATAACTTTAAGAAAATAAAAGACTAAACAAACCTAATAAGCGTCCTGATTTTATTGTCAGGACGTTTTTTTTATGCTTCTTTATTTGCCAATTGACCACACGCAGCATCAATATCTTTGCCACGACTTCTTCTCACTTTTACTACAATTCCTGTAGCTTCAAGAGCTTTGATATAGGCATTAATAGATTCTTCCGAAGCTTGTTGGAATTCGCCATCATCAATCGGGTTGTATTCGATTAAATTGACTTTGCAAGGCACATATTTGCAGAATTTTACTAGTGCGTCAACCGAGGCTTTATTGTCGTTAATCCCTTTCCAAATCACATATTCATACGAAACTTTGCTTTTGGTTTTTCGGTACCAATATTCTAATGCTTCTCTTAAATCGACCAAAGGAAAATTTTCGCTGAAAGGCATAATTCTAGAACGAATTTCATCAATTGCTGAATGTAAAGAAACGGCTAAATTGAATTTTACCTCGTCATCGGCCATTTTTTTAATCATTTTTGGCACACCAGAAGTCGAAACTGTAATTCGTTTTGGAGACATTCCCAATCCTTCGTTGGATGTAATCATTTCGATGGCTTTCATTACATTGTTGTAATTCATAAGCGGTTCGCCCATTCCCATAAAAACAATATTCGATAAAGGATGGTTGTAATACAAACGACTTTCTTTATCAATGGCTATTACTTGGTCGTAAATTTCGGCTGGTTCTAGATTTCGCATTCTTTTCAGTCTTGCTGTGGCGCAAAAATTACAATCCAAACTGCAACCCACTTGGCTAGAAACACAAGCTGTCGTTCTAGTATTGGTGGGAATCAAAACACTTTCTACTACCAAACCATCGTGCAAACGAACCGCATTTTTGACCGTTCCGTCTTCACTTCGTTGCATTTTATCTACTTTGATGTGATTGATTACAAAGTGGTTTTCTAGCATTTCGCGAGTAGATTTTGATACATTAGTCATATCCTCAAAACTATGTGCGCCTTTGCTCCACAACCATTCATATACTTGATTTCCACGAAACGCTTTATCATTATTGGCAACAAAAAATTCTCGTAATTGTTCTTTTGATAATGCTCGTATGTCTTTTTTCTCGATTTGCATGCTGCAAATTTAAGGACTATTTGTTGATTTATTTCATCAATTCGAATAATTGCTCGTGTGTTGTTTTGATAATTTGATAACTTTGACAAAAATTAAAATAATGCACTTCATTTCCCAAGATTTAGAAAATTATATCGAGCAACATTCTGAAAAAGAACCCGAATTATTAGCAGCCTTAAACAAAGAAACCTATCAGAAAGTGTTGTTGCCAAGAATGTTGAGTGGTCATTTTCAAGGACGCGTTTTGAGTATGTTGTCCAAATTAATTCGTCCTGTAAATATTCTCGAAATTGGTACTTATACGGGTTATTCGGCTTTGTGTTTGTGCGAAGGAATGCAGGAAAATGGTACGCTTTACACGATTGACATCAAAGAAGAATTGGTTGATTTTCAGCGCAAACATTTTGACAAATCACCTTGGGGAAATCAAATCGTGCAACATCTTGGAGAAGCTTTGGATATTATTCCAACTTTAGACATGAAATTTGACTTAGTTTTTATTGATGCTGATAAGGAAAATTACATCAATTATTTTGAATTGATTGTGCCAAAAATGAATCAAGGCGGCATTATTCTTTCGGATAATGTGTTGTGGAGCGGAAAAGTGCTTGAACCCTTGAGTCCAAAAGACATCAGTACTAAAATATTGCTGGAATATAATCTTTTGTTGAAAAACGATTCTAGAGTAGAAACAGTTTTATTGCCCATTCGTGATGGTTTGACGGTTTCTCGGGTTTTGTAATTACTTGAAACTGTTTTATTTCTTTAATTTAACCGAAAAATTTCTTTTTTGTGCTATTCTATATAATTTGAACATCAAATAACCCAATATTGCTCCACAGAAATAGCCGGAAATTATGTCTATTGGATAATGTAATCCGAGATAAATTCGGCTATAAGCGAAGATCAATGGCCATAGAAATAGCAAGCCAAAGTATTTGAAATCTTTCTTGAAAATGAGGTACAAAAATGTAGCAACCGCCATTGTGTTGGCTGCATGGCCAGAGAAAAAACTAAATGATTTTCGGGATTGAACGATTCTTATTATAGTATTTATCTCGGGATTATTGCAAGGGCGTAGTCTTTGAAATCCGTTTTTGAACAAATTGGTGATTTGATCGGTGAAAACAAGTAAAACCGCCACAAACAAAAGCAAATATAGGCTTTGTTTGGTTCCTAATTTCTTGAAAATAATATAAAACAGGAGTAAGAAAAGTGGAGTCCAATAGATTTGTTTGGTGATAATTAACCAAAGTCCGTCGAAGTTTTCTGAGCCTAAACCATTGAGATAAATAAATAGTTTGGTATCGAGAGTTTGTATCTTGTCCAGCATTATTTGGTGCGTTTTATTGGCCCAGTTATTTCTTCAATCTCATTAGTTTTTGGAGTTGTTTCAGAGATTGAATTTTCTTTGGTGTTTTCAGATTCTGACACAGTCTGAGTCGAAGTTTCATTTACGATACTACTTTTGACTTTGTCAACTTCTGATGAAAAATTATCCGAAATTCCTTTTAAAGGATTTGAATCGCCAAGTAAACTGGCTTTTGTTTTATTGATTTCGGAAGTGATATTGCCAGTCAAATTGTCTAGCATTTTTTGGTCGAAACCATTTTCTTCGGCTCCTTTTTGAATTTCATTTTTGATGTCGTTTGTGGCATTTTTTAATTGCGCCATGGCTTTTCCCATGGTTCGTGCCATTTCGGGCACTTTGTCAGCACCAAAAAGCATTAAAACTATAAACAGTATAAAAATTAATTCGCCGCCGCCTATTCCAAACATAATCTATTTATTTAAGTTGCAAAGTTACAAAGATGTAGTGTAATTAAAAATTAATTAAACTGAAACCTATTTTACTTTTCATTCAATATAATTTGGTTGTATTCTCTTGCCAAATCTATCATCAAAAAACCTCCCATTTTTTTATTTTTGGATTTTAAAACTGCAGTAAATTTTTCGTTTTCAATGATATAATGTTTGAATCCGTTAATGTAATCCTCTGGGATTTTTAGTTTTTGTACAAAATATTCATTATCATAAAGAGCATCAATTTGCACTAATAACAACTCTTTTTTCTCTACTTCAAGTTCTTTTTTTAGCATTGCTGTTCTTCCTGAAATAGAGTTAATTAAAGGGTCTAATGGCATAGATCCGCCGAGTAATCCAAGTAATTGAATGGGCTTGAATTCGCCCGCAGTTTTCAATCTTCTTTCAGCTGGAGTATATTTTTTTATTCCTGCTGGCGAAATCCCCAAGGCAACTGCATTGATTTCTGGGTGTTTGTTGATGATTACTTCGTCAAGCTCGGTGATTTTGGCAGTCATTTTTATTGTTATAATATCTTGTTTCAAATCTTCTTCTTCGATTTGCTTGCGGTGGTATTCTAAATTCACCGAAGTGAAAACTAATAAATCATCGGCTTTCGCCAAAATATAAAATTCGCCATTACTATCACTCACTGTGCTCTTTTCGTTTACCAAATTAATGATAGTAACTCCAGAAATAGGGTGTGATTCGATAATTATTTTTCCGTGAATTATTTTTTCGGCAGCAGTTTGCCCCAAAATAATCGGACTGAATAAAAGCATAACAAGTAAAGGGATTTTACTTTTCATTCAATAGGATTTGGTTGTATTTTTCTGCTAAAGAAACCATGGCAAATTCTATTTGAGTTTTGTTTTTGGATTTTAGAATATTTGTAAATCTATCGTTATCAACAATGTAGTATAGAAATCCTTTGATGTATTCCGCTGGAATTTTCAATGTTTTTTTGAAATAATCTTCATTAAACATGTTTTCCATTTGATTAATAAAAGATAATTTGCCTTCTACTACAAGTTCTTTTTTTAGCATTGCGGTGCGTCCAGATATTAGATTCAGAAGGGGGTCTAGTCCTATAGAACCACCCGTCATAGAGCCTGCATTTGCTGTTGGGTCAAGGTCACTTGCAGTTTTCAAATGCCTTTCTGCTTGAGTTAAATGTTTAATTCCACTTGGTGATATCCCTAATGAAACAGCATTGATATTGTCGTATCTTTTTACTACAACTTCTTTTAATGTAGTTATGTTGGTTTCCATTTTTACTTGAAGTAATTCTTCTTTAAAATCTTTCGACTCCAATGCAATTCTCTTTTCTTTTAGTTGAATAGCCGAAAATAAGAGCGTGTCGCCCGGCATGGTTGATATTGAAAAATAACCCTCTTTTTCGGTAATGGTTGATTTTTCAGTTTTTAAATTGATGACATAAATACCTTCAAGATCCATTGTATTGGCATTGATTTTACCATTTAATATTTTTCTTGGTGATTCTTGAGCCAAAACAGTATTGGCAATCAAAACAAAAAACATGCAAATGCCTAATTTCATTAATGGGTGAATCAATTATTTAATGATGTAAAATTATCCTAATGTATTCCAAATTAAATACTAAGGACTTGGTAAGAAAATGTTAATTAAAATTCTTGAACTGCAATATTAGTAGTGCGATTTCATACCTTTATCCCAAACATTTTTTGCTAAAACATCAATGAAAAATTTAATTATAGCCAGTACATCAACACTCCACGGAGGTGAATATTTAGAGTATTTATTACCCGAATTAGAAAAACATTTTGAGTATTGTAAAACGATTTTGTTTATCCCTTTTGCTCGTCCAAGTGGCATTTCACATGAGGAATATGCGTTTAAAGTTGCTTCGGCTTTCGCTAAAATTGGAAAAGAAATAAAAGGCATTCACGAGGTTGATGATTATTCGGATGCTATTCAAAAGGCTGAAGGGATTTTTACTGGTGGTGGGAATACTTTTTTATTAGTCACTCAATTGTATAAAAAGGATTGTATGATTGCACTTGCCGAAGCTGTCAAAAACGGAACTCCTTATTTAGGAACCAGTGCTGGTAGCAATATTTGTGGGTTGACGATGCAAACTACCAATGATATGCCAATTGTTTATCCGCCAAGTTTTAAAACATTGGGCTTGATTCCTTTCAATTTGAATCCTCATTATCTGGATGCTGATATGCAATCTAAACATATGGGCGAAACCCGTGAAACAAGGATTGCAGAGTTTCATTCGTTTAATACTATCCCAGTTTTAGGATTGAGAGAAGGAAGCTGGTTAGAGGTAAAAGGAGAAAAAGTGGTTTTGAAAGGTGGTTTGAAAGCTCGACTTTTTAGACAAAACCAAATTCCGGTTGAAATGGATAGCGAATCTGACCTGAGTTTTTTGAAATAAAAAAAGAAACTTTCGTTTGAGGTTTTTAGAGCGAAAGACGAGGCTTCCCGAATTGCTTCGCTCGGGATAAACTTCTCGCCATAACTTATATATAAAAAACCCCAAACTTTCGTTTGAGGTTTTTAGAGCGAAAGACGAGGCTCGAACTCGCGACAACCAGCTTGGAAGGCTGGAGCTCTACCAACTGAGCTACTTTCGCATTAGAATGGTGTAAATGTAAAAAAGAATCAGGGTTTATCCAAATTTTTGTAAAAACCAAATTTGCTTCTTTGAATAAAAAACCCCAAACTTTCGTTTGAGGTTTTATAGAGCGAAAGACGAGGCTCGAACTCGCGACAACCAGCTTGGAAGGCTGGAGCTCTACCAACTGAGCTACTTTCGCATTACAACGGTGCAAATATATGCAATTAGTTCGTTTCATTGCAAGTTTTTTTTTTGAAAAAAACAGATTTTATTTATAACCGTTTTAAAATTAAATCATTATAAATTCATTATTTTTATATTATGACGACTATTATAAAAGAAATACCATATTTAGAAACTTTTTCGGTTAGACATCCTGTTCTTCGAGCAGGAAAACCTATTGAAAGTTGCCGCTTTGATGGTGATGATTTAATAACTACTCATCATTTTGGTCTTTATTTGAATGAAGAATTGGTAGGTATTATATCATTGTTCCTAACGAAAAACCTTGTTTTTAAGGAACAAAAGCAATATCAAATTCGAGGAATGGCAGTTTTGGAACAGTATCAAAAATCAGGTTTTGGCAAAATGCTCATCCTTTATAGTGAAGCGTTTTTGAATACCCAAAAGGTTGATTTAATTTGGTTTAACGCTAGGGTAGAAGCAGTAGGGTTTTATGAAAAAATGGGCTATCAGAAAACAGGCAAGATTTTTGAAATACCCGATGTTGGTGAGCATATCGTAATGTTTAAAAAAAACTGAAAATGAATAAAATTTTTATTTTGTTATTGGTTTTTGTGGCTTTTGGTTGCAAAAAGGAAGTAAAGCCAATTCCCGCTGCAATTCCTATTATTCAAGTAGAAGGAAAATCGGTGTTTATAGATAGTATTTTGTTAGAGCCTTTTCGCAGTAAAGTATTAAAAGAGTTTTATCGGGCTACTAGCTATAAATCGGTTTGGCAATCCAAAGAAAATAGGAAATTTATATTGAAGAGTTTCTTGAATTCTGATGAAGAGGGCTTAAATCCAGAGCGGTATAATGTAAATAAATTGCAGAATTTTGAAGAAAAATATGCCGTTCTAAAAGATAAAGAAAGGGTAAGTTATGATATTTTATTAACGCACAGCTTTCAAAAATACATTTCGCATTTGAGTAATGGGCAAATTCATCATAAGTATTTGTATAAAAATTGGGATTTGAAAGAGAATAATGTTGATGTAAACGAAACTATTGCTTCAATGTTAAAAAGTGATTCTTTGCCATTTAAAATTGAACAACTTAAGCCCAATCACATTGTGTATAAAAGTTTGAAAAAAGCACTCCAAATCATCAATTCTTTTCCAAATGATGATTTTACTACCATTGAAATAGCCAATAAAATTGTTTTAAATGATACAAATCCCTCTTTAATAGCCATTAAAAAACGATTAATTTATTGGAAAGATATGAAGCCAAAAGATAGTTTGTCTGCTATTTACGACAGCGAAACGAATGAAGCGATGAAAAAATTCCAAATCCGACACGGATTAGCAGCTGATGGCGTTATTGGAAAGGGAACTGTTGATGCGCTCAATTTTTCAAAACAAAAACGAAAAGAGCAAATTCTTGCCAATCTCGAGCGGTGGAAATGGTTTCCAAAAGAAATGGGAAAGGAGTATGTAATAGTAAATATTCCGGATTATAAGTTGAGTTTAGTAAAAGAAAATGATACGGTACGAACACATAAAGTTGTTGTAGGTCGTGATAAAAGACCCACTCCGGTTCTTTCTTCAAAAATAAATCAGATTATTTTGAATCCTACTTGGACAGTACCGCCAACTATTTTGAAAGAAGATATGATTCCTGCTATTTCAAGAAATCGAAACTATTTGGCACAAACCAATATCAAAATATATGACAGTAGCGGAAATTTAGTTTCTGCTAATGATTGGAAACCATCCAAAGCCAAAAAGTATCGCTATGTTCAGAGTCCAGGAAAATCAAACTCGTTAGGAATGGTTAAAATTAATTTTCCAAATCGGTTTTCGGTTTATTTGCACGATACCAACCATAGAGATTTTTTTGTAAAACAAAAACGTTCTTTGAGTTCGGGTTGTGTTAGAGTTGAAAATCCATTAAAATTGGCCGAAACTTTATTGAATGATGCCGATAATTGGAATACAGAAAAAATCACTAAAATACTTCAAAGTGAAAAGACAAAGTACATTAAAATGAATGACGATGTCAAAGTTCATATTTTATATTGGACCGCTTGGAGCGAAGGGAATACGCTAATTTTTAGAGATGATATTTATAATCTGGATGCTGATTTGTATCAAATGCTATGAAAATAAAGGCTTCTTGTATTCGAAACTTCTCGATGGGTGGTAAATAAAAAGGCAAGATTTATTCTTGATTGTGTTCACAATGTCTTTAAGTAATTCTTCTGGAATAGCAGGGCAACCTTGACTTCTGCCTAATCTTTTGTTGGATTTTATAAAAGAATTTGAAACATAATTGGCCGAATGCATTACCACACCTCTTTCTCTTGCATTGTCATTAATTCCTTTTTCTAATCCGTCAAGTTTAAGAGACATTCCGTGTTTTCCGTTATAAACCTCGCCAGTTAAATAAAATCCCAAACTACTTTTGTAAGAGCTATTGGAATTCGAAAAACTGTTGGCATATTCTTCCCCAGTATTTCTACCGTGTGCAACTAAAGAATGGTATAAAATAGTGTTGGTGTCCAAATCGATTACCCAAAGCCTTTTTACGTTTGAAGATAAACTGAAATCTACCAAAGTCAAAATATCTTTTTGGACTAATCCTCTCTCTTTAAGTTCATAAAAACCTTTTAGGGCTTCTTTAAAACTTTCAATATTGGGTAATGAGAATTGGTTAGAATTTAGGGCGCTATATTTAGTTTCGATGTCTAAATCGGCATTTGGAGTTAGAACACTCGCAATTACTGGTTTTTGAGTTTTTACGGGATTAGTATTATTTAGAAATATAGAAATCAGCAAAAATAAACTAACGGGAAATATCTTATAAATCATTGATAACGTTTAGGTTAGACAAAAGGCTTGGGGTTGCAAATATACAACAGGTTTGAGCTTTTTTTTTAGAATTTTATGAAAAAAATATGATTTGGCTACTTTTTAGTTCTAAAATGATGTTGAAAAATACTATGCACAACTTGTTTTTTGTGTTAATTTTACTATTTTTGCCTAACCATTCTCACAAATTATGCCTAAATATTGTTCAATCTTTATTCTTTTTTTCATTTTTATAAGTTTTTGCACTTATGGACAAAAAAAGACACTTCGGGCTAAAAACATTACGGAAAGCATTACTATTGACGGAAAAATAAATGAAGAAGCATGGAAAACTGCTCCAATTGCGACTGATTTTGTTATGTATGAGCCTGATAACGGAAAGCCAATTGGCGAAGACAAAAAGACAGATGTAAAAGTTTTGTATGATAATAATGCTGTTTATATTTCGGCAGTTTTATATGACAATCAGCCTAATAAAATTTCTAGAGAATTAACCAATAGAGACGAATATGGAGTTTCTGATGTTTTTTCGGTTTCTATCAATGGAAATAATGATGGGCAACAAGATTTTCGATTTTTTGTTACAGCAGCTGGAGTTCAATTAGATTGTTTGGCAACTGAGGATAATGAAGATTTTAATTGGGATGCTATTTGGGATAGCGAAGTAACAATGACCAATTTTGGTTGGGTTGTAGAAATGAAAATACCTTATGCCGCATTGCGATTTTCGAAAGCAACCAAACAAACTTGGGGTTTAAATTTTAGACGTGATTTGAAACGAGATGATAAAGACCAAAGTTATACTTGGAATTTTGTCGATACAAAAATTGGTGCTGTAATTACTCAAGAAGGAATTTTAGAAGGAATCGAAAACATAAAAACCCCAACACGTCTATTTTTAATACCTTATACTTCAGCGTATTATCAGCAAGATGATTTTGCTTCTGATAAAACTTTAAAAGCAGGAATGGATATTAAATATGGAATAAATGATGCCTTTACACTCGATGCTATTCTGGTTCCTGATTTTGGTCAAACCAAATTTGATAATGCCATTTTGAATCTTGAACCTTTCGAACAACAATTTGACGAAAATAGATCTTTCTTTACCGAAGCTGCTGATTTGTTTTCAAAGGGGAACCTTTTTTATTCCCGAAGAATTGGTGGTGCACCAACAATAGAACCTACAACAGGAGACAATGAAGTAGTTACTGAATATCCAAGTTCGACCGATTTGTTGAATGCAGTAAAAGTTTCGGGTAGAACAGAAAAAGGACTTGGAATAGGATTTTTGAATGCCATTACCGAAAAAACATACGCTAAAATTCAAGATACTATTTCAGGAGCAACCCGAAAAGAAATTGTCGAACCATTGGTTAATTACAATGTTTTGGTTTTAGACCAACGATTCAATCAAAACTCATCAGTGACTTTTGTGAATACCAATACCCTTAGAAATGGAAATTTTCGGGATGCCAATGTTTCGGCTTTATTATTCGATTTGAATACAAAAGTAAATACTTACAAATTATCAGGAGATTTTAAATACAGTGCAGTAAAAGATAGCGACATCAATTACGGTTCTATTTACGGTTTAGAAAACTATGATGGTTTCAAAACACAATTAAGTTTTGCCAAAACAAGTGGAAAATATAGATATATGTTTTCTGGGAAATATTTATCAGAGATGTATGATGTCAATGATTTAGGGATTATTTTTGTGAATAATTATCATTCGGGTTATGGAGAAATGAGTTACAGAATCATCAATCCCACAAAGACTTTTAACTCTTTGAAATTTTCTCAAAATATAAATGTAGAAATTCAAAACACAACAGGAAAAGCACAAGAGGCTTGGTATCAGGCAAAATTGGCAGCTATAACCTTAAAAAATAATTATCTGGAAGGAAAATTTCAAATTAATCCCGTAGATAGGTACAATTTTTATGAGCCTCGTGTTTATGGTAGATACGTTTATGTTCCTAAAAGTGTAACGGGTTATTTTCGCTATTCAACGAATCAAAACAATAAATTTAGTTTGGATATTGATGGTTCAATCGAAAAATTTGATGAAGATGGTAGAGTTGTATATGCCATTTCGCCAGGTTTAAAACACAGATTCAACGATAAATTTTCGTTGTCTTACAATCTTATATATACCCGAAAAGTGAATGATAGAGGTTGGGTAGATTTTGATGCAGACGATATCATTTTTGCGGAACGCAATCGCGAAATAGTAGATCATTATTTTACAGGAAAATATTCCATATCTAATAAGATGTCATTAAATCTAATAGCAAGATATTATTGGTCTTATGCCGAAAATCACGAGTTCTTCAGTCTTCAAGACGATGGAAAATTAATTGCTAATTCTACCTATTCAGAAAATAGAAATAGAAATTTTAACTCTTGGAATTTCGACTTTTCCTATTCTTGGTGGTTTGCTCCTGGAAGCGAAATCTCAGTTTTATATAGAAATTATGCTTTAGAGAGTACAAACCTTGTGCAAAAAAGTATATCAACCAATCTTAATAATGTTTTTGATACCAACTTGACTACTATTTTTTCTGTTAGTATCCGTTATTATATTGATTACAATTCCTTGAAAAGAAAATAATAAATTTTACTTGAAAAATAGTCTCTCAAATAGTAGAATATCCAAGACAAGCTGTTAGAGATTTAATTCCCTTAAATTTTTCAAAATAGTCCTCAAAAACCATCTTTTTTCTACATGGTTTTCGAAGATTTTTTGTTGCATATATTGTATAAAAAACCATATTTTACAACAGATTTTTAAGTATTTGTTGCAGTTCTCTTTTTTATCTATAATAGTAGTTTTGACGTACTTATATTTTTTTGGAAAGCTTTATCTTTGTCTAAAAATTTATCAAAATGAACAAAAAAGTAATCCTTATGATTCTTGACGGTTGGGGAAATTCTCCTGACCCAAAAGTGTCTGCAATAGACAATGCAAACATTCCTTTCATCAAAAGTTTATATACAAAATATCCTGTTGGACAACTTCGAACAGATGGTTTGAACGTAGGTTTACCAGAAGGTCAAATGGGAAATTCCGAAGTGGGACACATGAATCTTGGTGCGGGTAGAATTGTATATCAAGATTTGGCTAAAATTAATTTGGCTGTCGAAAATAATTCAATGGCACAAGAACAAGTGCTTGTTGACGCCTTTCAATATGCCAAAGACAAAAATGTAAATTTACACCTTTTGGGTCTAGTTTCTGATGGTGGTGTGCATTCACACACTTCTCATTTGAGAGGATTAATCGATGCAACTCAAGCTTTCGGATTAGAAAAAGTTTTCGTTCACGCTTTTACTGATGGACGAGATGTAGATCCAAAATCAGCAAAAACAGATATTCAAAATTTAGAAAATCATATTGCCAATACTTCTACAAAAATTGCTTCGGTAGTGGGAAGATATTATGCAATGGATCGTGATAAACGTTGGGAGAGAGTTAAAATTGCCTACGATTTAGTGGTAAACGGAACAGGAACACATTCTAAAAATGCCGTGAAAAGCATCGAGGAAAGTTATGAAAATAATGTGACCGACGAATTTATCAACCCGATTATCATGGTGGATGAAAACGATAAACCATTGGCTACAATTAAAGAAGGTGATGTTGTTGTTTTCTTTAATTTCAGAACCGATAGAGGTCGTGAATTGACCGAAACACTTTCGCAAAGGGATTTCCATGAGCAAAACATGCACAAACTTGATTTGTACTACGTTACGCTTACCAATTATGACGAAACTTATGAGAATGTAAAAGTGGTTTACAATAAAGATAATGTTACGGAAACTCTTGGTGAAGTATTAGAAAAAGCAGGCAAAAAACAAATCAGAATTGCCGAAACTGAGAAATATCCTCACGTGACTTTCTTCTTTTCTGGTGGTAGAGAATTGCCTTTTGAAGGCGAATCACGAATCTTGAAAAACTCTCCAAAAGTAGCTACTTATGATTTGCAACCCGAAATGAGTGCTTATGAACTAGCCGATGCATTGGTTCCAGAATTGAACAAAGGCGAGGTTGATTTTGTTTGTTTGAATTTTGCCAACGGTGATATGGTAGGACATACAGGAGTAATGAGTGCTGCAATTCAAGCCTGTGAAGCTGTAGATAAATGTGTAGAAAAAGTAATTACTGCAGCTTTGGCCAATGATTACACAACATTAATCATCGCCGATCACGGAAACTGCGAAACGATGATTAATCCTGATGGGTCTCCAAATACAGCACACACAACAAATCCAGTGCCTATTATTTTAGTTGACAAAGAATTGAAATCTATTCAGGATGGAGTATTAGGCGATATTGCTCCAACGATTCTTGATTTAATGAAAATAGAACAACCAGCAGTTATGACAAGACATTCTCTTTTGTAGCAAGTTACAAAAAAAATTTTTTTAAGAAAGCTGTCCGATTCGGGCAGCTTTTTTTATTAAATGAAAGTTAAAAAATCAAAAATCAATAGTTTTACTATTATATTTGCGCTTAAATAAATTATTTATGCAATTAATATTATCAAACATAAAAATACAGGTCAACAAAAACTTGTATGTAAAAGACCCTGAGACTTCTGATTTGGGCAAGAAAATTATTAAAAACAGTATTCTTCTAATTGACGAAGTTGGATTAGAACATTTTACTTTTAAAAAATTAGGCGAAAAAATTGGCTCCAACGAAAGTTCGATTTATCGTTATTTCGACAACAAGCACAAACTGGTAATGTATTTGTCGGCTTGGTATTGGAGTTGGATTGAATATCGATTGGTTTTTACAACAGCAAACATTTCTAACACTATTGAAAAGCTAGAAAAAGCCATAACTATTGTGACCGAAAAGATAAAAGACGATAGCAGCACAGAACATATTGACGAAGCTGTTTTGAATAAAATTATCATCTCGGAATTCAACAAAGCAATTTATACCAAAGAGGTTGATGAAGACAATAAAGAAGGCTGTTTTTTGGCCTACAAAAATGTCATCAATCGCATTGTGGCTATTGTAGAAGAAGTAAATCCTGACTATCCTTTTGCCAGAAGTTTGGTTTCGACCATTGTTGAGGGAAGTTTGCACCAGCACTTTCTTAATGATCATTTAAAAACCATTACCAATTGCAACGAAAGCATTAGCGTAACTGCTTTTTACTTAGATCTAATGAATAGAGCACTAAAAAAATAAAAACAAACTTCGTATTTATTATGACACCATTAAAGCGTTTTTACAACTTACTCGAATTAGATAAAAAAGATGTGCTACAGATTTTTTTCTATGCTATTTTTGCAGGACTCATCAGCTTGTCTTTGCCTTTAGGCATTCAAGCGATTATCAATTTTATTCAGTCAGGACGAGTTAGTGCTTCTTGGATTGTTTTAATTTTTCTAGTTGTTATAGGCGTTGCACTTGCGGGAATCTTATCGTTAATGCAGCTTCGAATCACAGAGAATTTACAACAAAAAATATTTGTTCGTTCGTCTTTTGAATTTGCAAGCCGATTGCCTAAAATAAAATTCGAGGAATTGTATAGTCACTATGCGCCCGAATTGGCCAACCGTTTTTTCGACACTTTAACCATTCAAAAAGGAACTTCGAAATTACTGATTGATTTTTCGGCAGCCTTGCTTCAAATTGCTTTCGGAATTATACTCCTTTCGCTCTACCATCCTTTTTTCATCGTTTTTGGAATTTTGTTGTTCTTTCTATTGTACTTTATTTTTAAATTCTCATACAAATCAGGTTTAGAAACCAGTTTAAAAGAATCCAAATTCAAATACAAAGTAGCGACTTGGTTGCAGGAAGTTGCGAGAAATAATTTCAGTTTTCGAAACGAATTGAATTACAATTATGCCTTGCAAAAAAACGACGAATTGGCCAATGACTATTTAAATTACAGAGAAAAACATTTCAATGTTATCAAAAGACAATTCATTCAATTAATACTTTTTAAAGTCATTATAACTGCCAGTTTGTTGTCTATTGGAGGCTATTTAGTATTGTCGCAAGAAATGAACATTGGACAATTTGTGGCAGCAGAAATCATTATTTTGCTCGTTATAAATTCTGTCGAAAAAATCATCATTGGTTTAGAAACTTTCTACGACGTACTAACCGCTGTCGAAAAAATTGGGCAAGTAACCGACTTGGATTTAGAAGAAGAAACGGAAGAGTCTTATGACAATTGCTATACTAATATCAGTTTGGAAACTGAGAATTTAACTTTTAAATTTCCAGATACCAAACAAAACACCTTGAAGAGCATCGATTTAAAAATAAATCAAGGAGAACGCATTTTTGTTGATGGAATCAACGGCTCGGGAAAAACAACCTTAATCCGAATTCTTTCGGGACTTTTACAGCCTAGTTCTGGTTCGTTTTATATTAATGATGATACTTTCAAGAAAATTAATCTCAAACAATATCGCGCCCAAATTGGTAGCATCATTTATGGCGAAACCCTTTTTGAAGGCAGTATTTTAGACAATATCACTTTCAAAGATTTGTCTATTACACAAGAAGATTTAAAATGGGCAATTAATGGCTTGCAATTGGCAAGTTTTATCAAATCATTACCCGAAGGATTAGACACGATTGTTTTTCCAGAAGGAAAGCAATTGTCCTCTTCTAATATTCAGAAAATTTTATTGGCAAGAAGTATCATTCACAAACCTAGAATCCTTTTTTACGAAGATCCAACAGACAAAATGGATAATGATGTTTCGAATGAAATTATCGATTTTATAACCGCCAAAGAGCATTTGTGGACTATTATTGTTTCGTCTAAAAATCCGTATTGGAGAGATAAAAGCAATCGTATCATCACAATGCAAAACGGTAAAATTGTACTAGACTCCAAAATTTAAGAAGATGCTAAATATATCTGAAAATAATAAAATTAAGCAATCGTTTACTGATTTCAAAACCATATATACGATTGAAAACAAAACCCATTATAAAATTTTAAATAAAATTATAATCGGTGTTTCCATATTCAGTTTTTGCCTTTTGTTTCTTCCGTGGACCCAAAACATTTCGGGTTCGGGAGCGGTAACTACGCTAAAACCCAACCAAAGACCGCAATCGATTCAAAGTGTCATTTCAGGTCGAATAGAAAAATGGTATGTGCAGGAAGGCGATTTTGTACAAAAAGGCGATACCATCCTTTATATTTCTGAAATAAAAGAAGATTATATGGATCCGAATTTGGTTGAAAACACCAAAAACCAAGTGGAAGCCAAAAAACAAGCCACACAATCCTATGCCTCAAAAGTGGGAAGTTTAGACGATCAATTGCGAGCGATTGAAGCTGAAAAAAGACTGAAATTAGAACAAGCTCAAAACAAAATCAAACAAGCCCGCTTGAAAATTAAAAGCGACAGTATCGATTTGATTGCGGTCAACACCCAGTTAAAAATTGCCAATACTCAATACAATCGTGCTTTGCAATTGAACAAAGAAGGCTTGAAACCCTTGACTGACCTCGAAGAAAAACGCTTGAAACTACAAGACGTTGAAGCCAAAATTATCAATCAAGAAAATAAATTATTGAGCAGCAAAAATGAATACATCAATTCAAAAGTTGAAATTAACCGAATTATGGCCGAATATTCAGAAAAAGCAGCCAAATCCGAGAGCGACCAATTTACCGCCCGAAGCAGTCAATATGATGCTGCCGCACAAGTAAATAAACTCGAAAATCAATATGTCAATTACAGCATTCGCAACAAGATGTACTACATCAGAGCGGCACAAAGTGGTTACATCAATAGGGCTTTGCAATCCGGAATTGGCGAAACCATTAAGGAAGGAACAGCCATTGCAACCATAATGCCTGCCGAGTACGATATCGCTGTTGAAACATTCGTCAATCCTGTTGATTTACCATTAATTAACAAAGGCGAAAAAGTGCGAATTTGGTTTGACGGATGGCCAACAATTGTTTTTTCGGGTTGGCCCGATGTGTCTTACGGTACTTTTGGTGGCGAAATTGTTGCCATCGAAAACTTCATTAGCGACAACGGAAAATACCGTGTATTGATTGCCCCAGATAAAAATGAGGCAAAATGGCCGAAACAATTAAGCATTGGTTCAGGTGCACAAACATTGGCTTTGCTAGACACTGTTCCGATTTGGTTTGAAATTTGGAGGACCCTAAACGGATTTCCTCCTAATTATTACAAAAAAGACACAAAACCTTCTAAAGAAAAGAAATAATGAAACGACTTTTCTATATATTGTTATTGTTTTCGACAGTTATAAATGCACAAGAAACGGTCTCAAAAGAATTGAGTTATAATGAGTTTTTGGGGTATGTGAAAAAAAATCATCCTTTGGTAAAAAATGCCCAATTGGAACTCAACAAAGCCCAAGCGGAATTGATGATGGCAAGAGGTAGTTTCGACCCAAAACTAGAAGCCAATTACGACCAAAAACAATTCAAAGGCAAAGAATATTATTCTATTTTAAACAGTAGTTTCAAAATTCCAACTTGGTATGGAGTCGAAATTAAAGCTGGTTTTGACGACAGCGAAGGTTATTATTTGAATCCGCAAAACACCACGCCTGCCCAAGGGTTGACTTCTTTAGGAATTAGCGTTCCTTTAGGACAAGGACTTTGGATTAATAAAAGAATGGCAGATTTGCGCAAAGCAAAAATGCAAATTCAATTGAGTCAAGCCGAAGTAAAACTGGAAGCGATTGCGGTTTTATACGACGCCTCTTTAGCGTATTTCAATTGGAAAAAAAACTATGAAGAAGTTCAATTGTATGAAAACTACAGTCGAAATGCTCAAATAAGAAATAAAGGAATTCAGTCTTTGATTGAACAAGGCGACAAACCTGCCATCGACAGTATTGAAGCAGGAATTATTGTAAAAAACAGACTTTTGAGTTTAGAAGATTCTAAACTTAAATTAGCCAAAGCCAAACTTGAATTGTCTAATTTTCTTTGGCTGGAAAACTCCGTGCCGATGGAAATTTCGGACGATTTGGTTCCCGAAACACAACTCGAAAACACGATTCAAGAAACTTTAAAAACCAATAATTTGACTGCAGAAGGTTTTTCGATTGACAATCATCCAAAAATTAATAGCCTACAAAGCAAAATCGACATTTTGAATGTAGAACGAAAATTAAACGCCAATGATTTATTGCCTAAAATAGATGTGGGCTATTCCTATTTGGCAGAACCCAAATACTTCAACGATTTTCAGACCAATCAAGATTATAAAATAGGCTTGGATTTTGCATTTCCACTGTTTTTAAGAAAAGAACGAGGCAAATTAAAACTAACGAAATATAAAATTCTGGAAACAGAAAATACTTTGAGCGTAGAAAAAACACAACTTACGAATAAAATTGAAGCTCAAAAAACAGAAATCAATTCACTTTCCAAACAGTTAAAATTAATTAAGGATTTATCCAAAGACAATCAAACGATGTTGCAATCTGAGGAACGTTTATTTTCATTTGGCGAAAGCTCGTTGTTTTTAATCAATACTCGCGAGAATAATTTGGTTAGCGCTCAGTTGGCTCAAATCAATTTGGCCAATCGTTTTTACATCTCCAATTCTGAACTTTTTAAAATTATGGCGAATCCAAATTAATTACTATTAAAAGTTGTATTTTTGCGCCTTATTTTACGAAAAATGATTATCCAAAAAACACGAGAAGAAATAGAATTAATGCGCGAAAGTGCCTTAATCGTATCCAAAACATTAGGAATGATAGCTTCCGAAATCAAGGAAGGCGTTACTACATTATATTTAGATAAAAGAGCCGAAGAATTCATTCGAGATCACGGAGCTGTTCCAAGTTTTCTTGGTCTGTATGGCTTTCCAAATTCGCTTTGTATGAGTCCAAATGCTCAAGTGGTACACGGAATCCCGAACAACACGCCTTTACAAAATGGCGATGTCATTTCGGTAGATTGTGGTGCTTTTAAAAACGGATTTCACGGTGATCACGCTTATTCGTTTGAAATTGGAGAAGTAGCTCCAGAAACCAAAAAATTATTGCAAGTTACCAAAGAATCACTATATGTTGGAATCCGAGAATTAAGAATCGGAAACCGTGTAGAAGATGTAGGTAATGCGATCCAGAAATATACCGAAGCCCACGGATATGGCGTGGTTCGTGAATTAGTAGGTCACGGTGTTGGACAAAAAATGCACGAAGATCCAGAAATGCCTAACTACGGAAAACGAGGTCGAGGCAAACTTTTAATCGAAGGAATGGTGGTTGCCATCGAACCAATGATTAATATGGGAACCAAAAACATCAAACAGCACAAAGACGGTTGGACCATCACCACTGCCGACGGAAAACCATCGGCCCATTTCGAACACGATGTAGCCATTATTGATGGTAAACCAGAGATTTTATCGACTTTTGCTTATATCTACAAAGAACTTGGCATTGTGAGTAATGAAGAGGATGAATTTAGAAAAGTGCCTTTGGTTGTCTAACAAATAGAAAACTTAAATAACCTTAAATGCCTTATATAGTTGACGAATTATTTAACCATATAAGATATTTAAGGTCATTTAAGAAAACACATAAAAAACTTTTAGGAATCTCCGCTTAACAACTATGAAAAAAGCTTTTAAAAAAATTCTTAATATCGTTCCTCGTCCATTATTAATAAGACTGAGTTATGTAGTTCGTCCATTTATTGCTTTTTCATTAAAAGGAGACAAGTACACTGATCCAATAGATGGGAAAAGTTTCAAATCGATGTTACCTTATGGATACGAAACACAGCGCAATAATGTGCTTTCGCCAAGTACACTTTCTTTAGAAAGACACCGTTTGTTGTGGTTATATCTCAACGATCAAACCGATTTTTTTACATCCAAAAAGAAAGTACTGCATTTTGCACCAGAGCAAGCATTTTACAAACTGTTCCGCATCCAAAAAAACTTAGATTATACCACCACTGATTTGTTTTCACCCTTGGCCGATGTAAAAGCAGATATTTGCAATTTGCCTTTCGAAGACAATCAATACGATGTGATTTTGTGCAACCACGTTTTGGAGCACATTCCGGATGACACGAAAGCGATGCAGGAATTATATAGAGTTTTGAAACCAGGCGGAATGGCAATTCTACAAATTCCTCAAGACTTAAAACGCGAAATAACCTTTGCCGATGATTCGATTACAGATCAAAAAGAACGAGCCAAAATTTTTGGTCAATACGATCACGTTCGCATTTATGGTCGCGATTATTTTGATAAACTAAGAAGCATTGGTTTTACCGTTGTCGAAGAAGATTACACCAATAAAATCGCTCCTGAATTGGTGGAAAAATATTGTTTAGCCAAAGGAGAAATCATTCCGGTTTGTTTTAAATAACTCGATAATCTCCATTTTTATTTCATTTTGTAATTTTGTTTTAAATACAAAGTGGTCTCTTTATTTTTCGTACCTTTAGTAAGGAAATAATTTTGTAAATTGTTAAATTACTAACAGATGAAAGTAGTTAAACATTGTGGAGATATTGTCGATTTTGATCCCATTAAACTTAAAGCGTCGCTCTTAAAATCAGGAGCCAACAAATTGGTGGTCGAAACTATTTTGGAAACCATAAAAAAAGAACTTTACGAAGGAATTTCGACCAAGCAAATCTACAAAAGAGCCTTTGGGCTATTAAAAAAAGCAGCAAACTCTCACGCTGCACGGTATAACATTAAAGAAGCCATTCGATTATTAGGACCAGATGGGTTTTTCTTCGAAAAATACATCGCTCGACTTTTTGCCTCAGAGCATTATCAAACTAAAACAAATTTGATTTTACAAGGCAAATGTGTTACCCACGAAATAGATGTATTGGCTAAAAAAGACCAAATTATTTCGATGATAGAATGTAAATTTCATATGGGAAAAGATACTAATTCAGATGTAAAAGTCCCAATGTATATTTTGTCTCGATTTAATGATTTGAAAGAAAAACGACATACTATTTTTTCGGTAAACGAAATAATTTCAAAATGTTGGATTGTTACCAATAATCGGTTTACCTCGGACGCAATTACTTTTGCAAAATGCTCGGGGTTGAATTTGTTGAGCTGGAATTATCCCGAAAATAATAATTTAAGTACAAAAAATGCAGAAAATTTTCTTTATCCTGTAACTTGTTTGACCACTTTGACCTTGGTTGAAAAAGACAGATTATTGATTTTAGATGTAATTTTAGTTAAAGAATTAATTAACAATTCAGACTGTTTGGAAAAATTAGGATTGAGTTCAAATCGTATTAAAAACGTCCTAAAAGAAGCTTCAGAACTATGTGAATATATATAGAACTTCGGCAAAATATAGTTAGCAATTATAATTTCTTGAATATAAAATATAGGAATCATGAAAATTAAATTTATTGGCGGTGCAGGAACAGTAACGGGTTCAAAAACAGTAGTAGAAAGTAATGGTGTTCGAATTTTGATCGATTGCGGACAATTTCAAGGTATTAAATCTTTAAGAGAACTCAATTGGCTGCCTTTGCCAGTTCAACCTTCAACCATAGATTTTGTGTTGTTGACTCACGGTCATTTAGATCATTGCGGTTGGTTGCCAAGATTGGTCGATCAAGGCTTTAAAGGCAAAATTTATTGTACTAGTCCAACAAAAGACATTACTAAACTGATTCTTTTGGATAGTGCTAAAATTCAGGAAGAAGAAGCTTATAAAGCTAATAAAGAACATTATTCTAAACACGAAATTGCCGAGCCGCTTTATGATTTAAAAAAAGCAGAAGCCGTTTTTCCGCTGTTTAGAGTGATTAAACCCAATGAAAAAATTGATTTGGATGCCGAAATTTCAGCGGTTTTCACCAATGCGGGACACATCGTTGGGGCTTGTAGTATTGAATTGAATTTAGAAAATAAAACGGTAGTTTTTTCGGGAGATATTGGCCGAGATAATGATATTTTGATGTATCCGCCAACAAAACCCCAGAAAGCCGATTATGTTTTCCTTGAAAGCACATACGGAAATAGACTCCATCCTGAGACAGATGCCAAAGCCGAATTGGAAATTTACATCAACAATACAATTCAAAAAGGCGGAACGGTTATCATTCCGAGTTTTGCTGTAGAGCGAGCACAAACGATAATGTATTTGTTGTGGCAACTCAAAACCGAAGATAGGATTCCAAATATTCCCTATATAATTGATACTCCAATGGGAATTAAAGTGCTGGATATTTTCGAAAATAATAGAAGATGGCACAAATTGCCCGAACACGAGTATGTTGCAATGTGTCAGATGTTTACAATGAATACAGATTATCAAGAAACAATTGATACTATTTACAATCCTCAACCCAAAGTAATCATTGCAGCCAGCGGAATGATTACTGGAGGTAGAGTTTTGAGTTATTTAGAACGTTATATTGGATTGCCTGAAACTACTGTAATCATCATTGGCTATCAAGCCGAAGGAACTCGTGGAAGAAAATTGTTAGAAGGAGATAAAGAAATTAAAATTTACGGCAAACAATACGAAGTAAAAGCTAACATTCTTGAAATAGAAGGTTTATCGGCTCACGGCGATCAAAAGGATTTGGTTAATTGGCTTTCGGAATTGCAAAACAAGCCCCAAAAAGTATTTTTGGTTCACGGCGAAAAGGAAGCTTTTGAGGAACTTAGCACAAAAATCACTGAAAAATACGGTTTTGAATGTGTTATTCCACAGATGAATCAAGAGTTTGATATTTAACATAATTTTTATTTTAGGAAGGATTTAAATACTTAAATTTGTACTATGAAATTCAAAAAGCACATCAGTTTTTTATTGGCTTTATTCCTGTTGGTTTCCAATACGGGATTTGCTATTGATGTGCATTATTGTGGAGGGAAAATAGCTTCTATCAAGCCCGTATATTTAGAATCTAAAGAAGTACAAAGTCTAAAAAAGGAAAGTTGTTGTCCTCCAAAATCTTCAAACATTGTCAACAAAAAAGAAAGTTGTTGCAAGGATAAAGTAGTTCATTTTCAGAAAAAATCTGGAAAAGTAACTTTAAGTTCAATCTCTTTTCAGCCCGATTTTACTTTTATATTCGAAGAATGGAATCCTATCGTTTTCTCTGAATATTCAAATTTTGAAAGCAATTGCATCCTCTCTTATTATTGTGATGCCAACGCGCCACCACTTTTCAAATTATACCATCAATACGTTTTCTACGCCTGATTTTAATGTTTTTTTTGAAATCAAACCTTCTTTTGGTTTGATATTTCTGATTACAAAACATTAAAATCAATTTTTATGAAAAAACAAATTTCAATACTTTTATTGAGCTTGTTGTGTGCGTTTACATCCTATTCTCAGGACACATTAAAGGTGGTAAAAGTAGTTTCTAAAAGCAAAGGCTTACAAAAATCCTCTAAGATTACCGCAAATACAACATTGGTAACTAGCAAGGAATTACTCAAAGCCGCTTGTTGCAATCTCGCCGAAAGTTTCGAGACCAATCCATCAATAGATGTCAATTTTTCGGACGCATTGACTGGGACAAAACAAATCAAAATGCTGGGTTTAACGAGCCCTTATTTGATGATTGACGAGGAAAATATTCCTTCTGTTCGTGGTGCTTCACAAGCTTATGGGCTGTCATTTACACCAGGAACTTGGATTGAAAGTATCCAAATCACAAAAGGTGCGGGCAGTGTTGTCAATGGATACGAAAGTATTTCAGGACAAATCAATACCGAATTAATTAAACCCATAAATAATATTCCTTTTTTCTTGAATGCTTACGGCTCTTCCGATTCTCGGTTTGAATTAAATACGCATTTCAATGCCAAACTTTCGGATAAATGGTCAAGTGCGTTGTTTGTTCACGGAAATGCAAGAACGGCCAAAAAGGATATGAATGATGACGGTTTTCTGGATAATCCGTTGGCAAAACAAGTCAATATTTTAAACCGTTATCAATATTATAATGCCGAGAAAGGTTGGGTGAGTTTCATTAATTTCAGATATATGAATGATAAGAAACAAGCAGGTGAAACCGATTTTGACCCAAATAAAGACAAGGGAACAACTAATTTTTGGGGTTCTGAAATCAATACAGAACGCTTTGATGTTTCGTCGAAAGTAGGTTATGTATTTAAAGACATGCCGTATCAAAGTTTTGGTTTTCAAAATGCTTTTAACAGTCATAATCAAGATTCTTATTATGGACTAAATCAATACAATATCAAGCAAAGTAGTTTTTATTCGAATTTAATTTTCAACTCGATTATTAATAATACGATGCACAAATTCGCCACAGGTTTAAATTTTACTTATGATAAATACCAAGAATTTGTCAATGTGAATGATTACAGTAGAATTGATAATTCAATTGGAGCTTTCTTCGAATATACGTATGATAATGCTTCGAATTTCAGTTTAATTGCGGGTGGAAGAGTGGATAATCACAATCGATTGGGAACTTTTTTTACGCCACGTTTGCACATTCGTTACAATCCTTGGGAGAAAGCTACTTTACGTGTTTCGGCTGGTAGAGGGAAACGTAGTGCCAATATTTTTGCTGAAAATCAATCGCTTTTTGCGAGTTCAAGAACCTTTGATGTCTTGAATGCTAGCGGCAAAATTTATGGTTTAGATCCTGAAATCGCTTGGAATTACGGATTGAGTTTTAATCAAAAGTTTAAGCTTTTTGGACGAAATTCCGACATTGGTTTTGATTTTTACAAAACCGATTTTACAAAACAAGTAGTTGTCGATTTATATACCGCTCCAGCAATTTCGGGAACGCATCAAGTTTTGTTTTACAATTTGAACGGAAAATCGTTTGCCAATAGTTTGCAAATTGATTTTAATGTAGAATTAGTGAAACATTTAGATATCCGAACTGCTTATAAATATTATGACATTCAAACCGATTATTTGAGCGGAAGTAGCGAAAGACCTTTGCAAGCCAAACATCGATTTTTTGCTAATTTAGGATATGAAACTCATATTACTGATAAAGGAAAACAATGGAAATTTGATTTCACTTACAACTGGATGGGACAACAAAAACTGCCAGAAACGGCATCAAACCCAATAGAAGATAGACTTCCGGTTTATTCGCCTTCCTATTCTTTGATGAATTTTCAAATTACTCGAACTTTTTCTTCAACTTTCGAAATGTATTTTGGCGGAGAAAACGTTGGAAATTACAAACAAGAAAAAGCAATTTTAGGTTCTGAAAATCCTTTTGGCTCAACATTCGATGCATCTATTGTATATGCGCCCGTTTTTGGGCAAATGTACTATGCGGGACTTCGATTCAAAATAAAATAACAACAATGTCAATGACAATGACAAAAAATCAATTTCAATAACAATTAAAAAAGTAAAATATGAAAAATCTATTTTTAGGAATGATGTTATTAGTAGTAACACTTTCTGTACAAGCACAAACTAAAAAGAATAAAAATGCAAAATACACCATAGAAGTGAATGGCAATTGCGAACAATGTCAAAACCGAATTCAAAAAGCAGCTTTTTCGGTTAGTGGTGTAAAAATGGCGAGTTGGGACATTGATTCTCATAAACTAAATGTGATAATTAATGAAGAGAAAACCTCGATTAAAGCTGTAGAAGTTGCAATTGCAAAAGTGGGACACGATACTAAAGAGTTTAAATCCACCAAAGAAAGTTATGACAAACTACCAGGTTGTTGTCAATATGATAGATGGTAGTCAAGGTAAGAAAGGGAATTCCAACATTTTTGGAATTCCTTTTTATGAGATTAGTTTAAGTTTTCAATTGAATGGTGTTTTTATTAAATATTTATTAAAAAACTGCAAATCCATTGACTTGATAGTGCTGTTTTGCTAAATTATAATTACTTTCACAACCGAGAATTTTTAAAATATTTATATGAATAATTTTGATTGGACGCAGCTAATAAATCCAGAATTTTATATTTTGATGGAATTTGGCGGAGTAAAAATGGGATTGTTAGTAATCCTATTCATAATTTTTGCCGAAACTGGATTGTTTGCAGGGTTTTTTCTTCCAGGAGATAGTTTGTTGTTTTTAGCAGGGATTTACAGCGAATTATTAACTCGCCAGATTGCGGTGGGCAATGAATTTGCGAATGTTGTATTGCTATCAGCTTTAGTTTCAGCAGCAGGAGTTTTTGGTAATATGGTAGGATATTGGTTTGGAGTGAAAGGCGGAACTTATCTTTATAATAAAGAAGATACGTTTTGGTTTAAGGAAAAATACCTTTTACAATCGAGAGATTTTTTCGATAAATATGGAGGGAAAGCCATTATTTTTGCTCGTTTTTTACCTATTTTCAGAACCTTTGCACCCATTGTAGCTGGAATTGCTGCGATGGATAAAAAGAAATTTATGTTTAATAATATTTTGGGTTCTGTCCTATGGTCTTTCAGTATGATTTTTGCAGGGCATTATTTGTCAGCAATGTTTTTAGACAAATTCGGTATTGATTTGAAAAAACATATCGAATATATTGTTATAGGAATTGTGCTTGTAACAACGCTTCCAGTGCTTTGGAAATTATTCAAAAAAAGAGTTCATATTGAATAAAAGATTTATGAAAAAACTCCGAAACTTTTAAACTTCGGAGTTTTTTTTGTTATTTATTATTTTGCAATTGTGCTTAATTTCTTTATTTCAGAGATTAATTGACCTTCGATTGTAAACCCTTCAATCACAACTAAAACCTCTTTTTGATTTATTTTAGGAAAGGAAACTTCGAAAAATTGGTTGGCATCTAGAAACACACTTGGGGACCACTGCAAAGTTCCAAAAAGATAAAATTCTCTCGAAAATGGAAATTCTATGTTTTTGAATGTTTTAGATTTTGCAAAACCAGATTTCACGATTAGAGTTGTATGTTTCTTTTTCAAATAACTATTATTGACACCTTTTTTTAGGTAAATTCTAATTGTTCCGTAACCTCCAGTAGCAGTAGTGGAAGTTCCTATTTTGTCAATATAAATTTCATCGACATTCATTAAATCAAGGTCGTACAAAACATTCAAATCGAAAATTTGAAAATTATCTACAAAAATAGCTGGAGTAGCTACACTTTCGTTTCCAGAATATTCGTGTCTAGAACTGCGAACGTAGGCCGAATTTTCTTGGTCGACTCCAGTGACATAACCGTTTCTGCCAATGAAGTCCAAGACCGAACCAAAATCTGTCTCTCCCATTTTATAGGCTTTTGCAGCCTGATTATTCATTTCGGTTTGATGAATGTAGATTGGTTTTTTATAATTATTTTGAACGACAATTTCGTTTAATGCAATTCTCTTTTTTTCTAAATCGGCATTCGAAAAGGCGAAAGTTCTATTCAAATCTTTTATCGGTTGACAATTGGCACCATCAAAAATTTGTTTTTTTAAAAAAGGTTGGTCATTGTTCAAAATGTTGACAATCATCTTTGTTTCAATGGCTAGGTTCTTTTCGTTCATTAATTCTAGTTGATAGGCTGTAGAATCTCTTGCAAAAAAATTATCAAAACTAAACATGTTGTTTTTGTCCAGGATTGCTTCTTCAAAAATTTTATTTTTCAAAGAGATTAATGCGACTTTATATTTTGTTTTTGGGTTCAATGGTTTTACGATGGTTCCATTGATGGTAATTCCTTTGGTAAATGTATAGGATTCCATTGGTTTATGGCTCATAATATTGTTCCAAAAGTATTTGCTTTTAGTCTGATTGAGCATCAATAATTCCATGTCAAAAGCCCTAGTTACGTTTTGGCGGTCAAAATAAATGTAGTTGTTTAGAACTGGTTTTTCTAGATAAGCGTTGAGATTTAATGTTCCTAAAATTGAATTTTTCTGGTCGAGACAAGCCGTTTCTATTGGCAAAATACTGATACTTAAATTAGCCACTTTTGTATTTAGTTTCCCAAATAAGTGGATGCTGTCGTTGGCTGTAAATTGAGTTTCCAATATTGGAATTTCTTTAGGTTGCTTGTTCAAATAGAGCAATCTTTCCGCAATTTCGTTTAAATTTTCATCAATTATTCGAATGCTATTCACCCCATTTGACAACTCATTTTTATCGAAAATTAGGATTTGGATTAGGTTCTTGTCATTAAAATTAAATTCTTTTTGAATGTATTTTCCGTTTTGATGAATGAGCAAAGTGTAATTTTTATTTTGGTATAAATTCACGCCATCCGAATTGGTTTTTACAGAAACCTCCAACATATTGTTGGGTAAATTGTTATTGTAGGTTATGGTAAGGCCCGAATTGGTTACTTTGGGCAATTGTTTTTCCATTTTCAGTTGGTCTGTTGCGATTTTTACCGAGTAGGTTTCGTTTGAATCTGGAGTCAATTCAAATTTTCCGTAACCCATTTTGTTGGTAAAGAAAGTTGTGATGGATTTTCCTTTCGAATCTACCACTAATCCTTCTATGATTTGAATTCCTAAATCGTTGCAATCCTTAATTTGAATACCCATTGTGTTGCTGATTCCTTTAATAAAAGAACCGCTTTCTGGGTTAAAAAGTATAGAAACAGCTTTGTAATCGGGTTGATTTGTTTTTAAATTATAAGACTCCTTTAGGTTGATTATCTCTATGTTTTGAGCAAAGGATTCGTCTTCCATAAAATTATTCATCCAATTGGTGTAAAAATGAAAACGGTATTTTCCTGAAGCTATCTTTTCGTCTAAAGTCACAATTCCTTCAAAAGTTCCTAGCGAAGTGTGGAGTAATTGCTTTAGAATTACTTGGCCTTGTGTATCATAAATGACCAACTGTACATTGGTGGTGTTCAAGTTGGGAAAACTGCTCTGTTTGTTAAAAACATAGCCTTTAAAAGCGATATTTTCGTTAGATATGTATATCGTTTTGTTGAATTGTACGTGAATATTCTCTCTCTCGAAATGAAAATAATCTTCTAAATTGGTTTTTATTTTTTGCTGGTTATCTGCATTTTGCGAGTAACCAAAACCTGTTGCAATAAGAAATACAAAAACACTAATTAGTTGTTTCATTTTTGGGGGTTTAAGATTGTAGAAAAGTACAAAATATTTTTTGAATTTAAAATGAATTTATAAGTAAAATCCTGCTCTTAATTTGAGCAGGATTTTTTTAATAAGTTGTGCATCGGTTGCCAAACGCAATTAACTGATATAGCACCTTTGTTTTGAATAAAAAAAACATTAATCTGTTTTCAACTCTTTTCTGAAAAGTTTCATTCATTAGTTGAATTCAAGCCGCTATAAATACTTGTTTTATAAATATCATAAATTGAACAACAAAAATAGGGTGAAGCAGAAACAAAAAACAAAACTAGATCGTGGTTCGCCTCGCTTCGTATTACTAAAAATAAAATTTGCAAATAGATCAAAATATAGGCTCCTATTTTGAACCATTTATTTTTTGAAAATAGAAAATAGAGTGATAACCCAATTAAAAATGTAATAATCAATTCTACAACTGAGCTTTCGAAAGTAATAGCTGAAATGATGCTGCCTAGAATAACGAATAAAATTGGCCATCCTCCAATGTTATTTGGAATCACAATGATACATAGTAAGAATACGCTCCATTTTGTTACTGAATTATCCATGTTAGTTACAATTTTTAATGTTTTGCGGTGAATTTTTTGTTGTTGTGTTTTGGACTTTTATTTAAAGAAAGTATCCACAATTTCTATAAAACCTGCAAAACCATAATTCCTGCATCTTTCTTAATGGCTTCAAGATATTCTGCAAGCGGTTTTTCTGAAATTACCACTTTTTTTAGTGAAGAAGAGGCGTGAAGCAAGTGGATTCGGTTGTTTACAAGAATTGCAATTCCTACGTGATTGCAATCCATTCTTTCCAAAGTTGAGGTCATTGCAATAAAATCGCCTTCTTTTATCTTGCTTTCTATAGAGGCAACTTTAGACTTTTCTATTTGTGAAAGCGGTTTTTTGTTGATTTTTTCCTCGTTTTTGACAATTGTTTTTAAGGTTTTTTCATCATTAATTTTAGGATACAATTTTTGATTTTCACTCATAAAATGAACTTCTTTATTTCTGATTTCTCCACCGATTTCTAAGGTGATGTCCTTGATATAGCCATTTTTTTCAGCTTGTCTTACCCATTCTGTAAAATAATGCAAACGCGAAGCATAACCGTCTATTTTGTTATTTCGATAACGCAATTGTGTTAAGATCTCTTGAAAATCTTTGTAAGAATTGGAGTTTTTCTTTTTGGTAAGATATAATGCCAAAACATTTTCATCAAAAGTAAAGCAGTCTAATTCGCTTAAATTACAAACCAATTGCTCGTTTTCGTTTATTTCTAATGTTGAAGCTACATAAGGAGTTTCTAGAAAACTTTTGGCAATTTTAATAATACTTTCTGAAGGGGTTGTTGCTAATTCTATTTTATTTTTTTCAATAAAAATAGTTTCGTCTTTAGTCTGAGAAAAGAGAGGCAAACTGATAATGCCGAATAAAATAGCTGAGAAAACTTGATTTTTCATATAAGGAATGCATAGGATTTCAAAGCTACAAAAAATGATTATATTTGAGCGAATTCTAGTTCAAAGACTTATGAAAGCTATTGAAAAAAATGACGATTGAGAAAACTACATATCAAGATGATTTTGATTTTTGTGCCTTGATGATGGCAAAATCTGATCCGTGGATTACGCTAGAAATAGACTTTAATTTATGTGTTCAAGCCTTTTCAGGAGCGTCAAAAGAGGTTTATGTTATTAGAATTAATTCTGTAATTGCTGGATTTGTTATCCTTCAAATCGATGGGACTTTTAAGGGATATATTCAAACAATTTGTATCAATGAGAACTATAGAGGAAAAGGACTTGGCAAAAAACTTTTGACTTTTTGCGAAGAACGCATTTTAAAAATTTCGCCTACTATTTTTATTTGTGTTTCTTCATTTAACACTAGAGCACTTCAGCTTTATACAGATTTTGGTTTTAAGATTATTGGGGAATTACCCAATTTTATCAAAGAAGGATTTACAGAGATTTTGCTTTGGAAGACTTTTGGCCCCAAAATCGGATTTCAAAATCCTAAAGAATAATTTTATTACTTGGAAATTATAAATACAAAAAACTCCGAAGCTTTGAAACTTCGGAGTTTTTTTATTTTGAACTTCGTACTTCGTACTTCGTACTTGGAATTACATCATTCCTGGCATTCCACCACCCATTGGATGTGGAGCACTTTCTTCTTTAATGTCAATCAAAGCACATTCAGTAGTTAAGATCATTCCAGACACAGAAGCAGCATTTTCAAGAGCCACACGAGTTACTTTTTTAGGATCGATAATTCCTGCTTTTAGCATATCTACATATTCGTCAGTTTTGGCATTGTAACCAAAATCTCCAGAACCTTCGGCCACTTTTGCAACAACAACAGAGCCTTCAAGGCCTGCGTTTTCAACAATAGTTCTCAAAGGAGCTTCAACTGCACGAGAAATAATTTTGATTCCTGTAGCTTCGTCAGCATTGTCGGCTTTCAATTCTGATAGGGCATTTTTAGCTCTTAATAAAGCAACACCACCACCAGCAACAATTCCTTCTTCGACAGCAGCACGAGTAGCGTGAAGTGCATCGTCAACGCGGTCTTTTTTCTCTTTCATTTCTACTTCAGAAGCAGCGCCAACATAAAGAACGGCAACTCCGCCAGCTAATTTAGCCAAACGTTCTTGCAATTTTTCTTTGTCATAATCAGATGTTGTAGCATCCATTTGACCTTTGATTTGGTTGACTCTGTTTTTGATCATTTCGGCATCGCCAGCACCACTAACAATTGTAGTGTTGTCTTTGTCGATGTTTACTCTTTTGGCAGTTCCCAACATTTCGATGGTTGTGTTTTCTAAAGTATAACCTCTTTCTTCAGAAATTACAGTTCCACCAGTTAAGATGGCAATATCTTCTAACATTGCTTTTCTTCTGTCGCCAAAACCTGGAGCTTTTACAGCGGCAATTTTCAAAGCACCACGCAATTTGTTTACAACCAAAGTCGATAAAGCTTCTCCATCAACATCTTCAGCGATAATCAACAATGGTTTTCCTGATTGTGCTACTGGTTCTAAAACGGGTAACAATTCTTTTAAAGAAGATACTTTTTTGTCATACAAAAGAATGTAAGGATTCTCTAATTCTGCTTCCATTTTCTCAGCGTTGGTAACAAAATAAGGAGAAAGATAGCCTCGGTCAAATTGCATTCCTTCCACAACATCCACATAAGTGTCAGTTCCTTTGGCTTCTTCAACAGTGATTACACCTTCTTTTCCTACTTTTGCGAAAGCATTGGCAATTAATTCACCAATAACATCATCATTATTTGCAGAAATTGAGGCGATTTGTTTGATTTTATCGGAGTCACTTCCTACTACTTTAGCTTGTTTGGCAAGGTCAGCAACGATAGCTTCAACTGCTTTGTCAATTCCACGTTTTAAATCCATTGGGTTTGCTCCAGCAGCAACGTTTTTCAAACCTTCTTTTACAATTGCTTGTGCTAAAACTGTTGCTGTTGTTGTTCCATCTCCAGCTAAATCATTGGTTTTAGAAGCTACTTCTTTAACCATTTGCGCTCCCATATTTTCTAATGGGTCTTTCAATTCGATTTCTTTTGCAACGGTAACACCATCTTTGGTAACGTTTGGTCCGCCAAAAGATTTTCCAATAATTACATTACGACCTTTTGGTCCAAGAGTTACTTTTACTGCATTTGCTAATGCGTCAACACCACGTTTTAGTCCGTCACGTGCTTCAATATCAAATTTTATATCTTTTGCCATTTTTAATTTTAGTTTAAAGTTTAAAGTTTTTTTAGTTTAAAGTTTTTTGCAGGATTCTAACTTGAAACCTGACCCGAACGATAGTGAACAGGCGAAGCAAACTTGAAACAAATTTAGATTATCGCAAGAATATCATCCTCACGCATGATTAAATAATCTTTTCCTTCTAATTTTAATTCGGTTCCAGCATATTTTCCGTAAAGAACGGTGTCTCCAATTTTTACAGTCATTTCGTGGTCTTTTGTGCCATTTCCAACAGCAACAACAGTTCCTTTTTGTGGTTTTTCTTTGGCAGTGTCTGGAATAAAAATTCCTGAAGCAGTTTTTGTTTCAGCAGCTACAGGTTCAATAAGAACACGGTCTGAAAGCGGTTTAATATTTAAAGCCATAATGATATAATAAATGTTAGTATTAATTTGATGGATATTTAGATTTCAGAAATTGTGCCAACCCCTAAAAACTGACATTTTTTCCTAAAAAAAATGCCAGCTTTGACAGGCTGGCATTTACTATATTTTTATAGATTACTATTATTTTGCTGGCTCAGTTGCAGGAGCTGGAGTTGCAGGAGCTGGAGTTGCAGCTTTTGGTGTAATAGCTTCTGTTTTTTCAATGATTTTTGATTCAGAAGTTCCTAAAGAACCTCCAAAACTCAAACTTGAAAGTAAAATAAGTAGAATTAATATGGTTCCTAAGGTCCAAGTGCTTTTGTCTAAAAAGTCGGTAGTCTTTTGTACGCCACCAATTTGTGTTGATCCACCTAATGAGGATGAAAGTCCACCACCTTTAGGGTTTTGAACCATTATAACTACCACTAATAGGAAGCAAACTATTGTTATTAATGCTAAAAAAATCGAAAATGTGCTCATTGTTAATTATTGTTATTTTGTTGTAAAGACTTGATATCCGAGATTCGGTCTGCAAAGAAACTACTTTTTTCTGGATATTTCAAAATTAATATCTCATAAGCTTGAATTGCTTTTAGATATTTTTTTTGTTCCAAATATACTCTTGCTAATGTTTCGGTCATTAAGTAAGAATTGTCGCTTTTATTTAGGTCAATGTGAAAGGCGGTTTCGGTACTTTGTTTTATGGGTGAAATCTTCGGACTGGCTTCAATAAATTTATCAATTAATTCAGCTTTTTTCTTTTTCTCATCTTCAACAGGAACTGTTTTAGCTACTGATTTTTGATCTAATTCATTGATTTTATTAGTTTCAGGTTCTCTATTGATGGGCTGTATTCTTGAAAGTTGAAGCCACTCTTGAAATGAATGTTTTTCGTCTCTAGCAAATCCTAAGGGTTTTCCAATTTCCAGATTTTCTTCGGCGATTTTCGTATTTGATTCTTCCTCAATACCTGTAGCTTCTTTTATAGTGGTAAGAATAGATTGCTCTATGGTATTTATTTTTGGCTCAAGAGGTATTTCGGGTTTAATTATTTCGCAATCAACTACACTAATATCAAGAAGTTCAAGGACTTTTTTGTCGTACAATCCTTTTTGGATAGCAACAAAAGTATCTGAAGTGATAAAATCAAACAAAACGGTTCTATCAGTGGTATGTGAAGCGGTAACTTTTAGAGCGTAATTATACCGGAAACTATTTTGATTAAAAAGTCCTTTCAAACGAAGCGCTCTAGCACTTTGAAAATACGGGAATTCATCCAGCACGATTCCCAAAGCATCAGTTTGCTTTTCGCTGATAGTATCTGGTTTGTTAATTAAATAAGTATAATCGGTTACGTTCATATTAGTTGTTCATTGTTTGGCGTTTAGTGTTCCGCGTTCGTCTGAAAACTGAACATTGCCAACTATTTTACCATTTTGCTAAAGATTCGTTGAATATGTCTTGCGTAATTCTTTCGAAAATTTCTTTTACGGCGGCATCTAAAGTTGATCCACTTAGTTGTTCCTTTGCCGGATAATCTTTAAAAAATTCAAATGTTTTATCGAAATTGTCAGCTTCTTTATTTTTATTGGTAAACTGAACACTCACTCTAATTGTCAATCTGTTTTGAGCTGCCTGAATATCAGCTGTAGCCATCATGGGGGTGATTCTGTAATCTACAATTTCTCCTTCATAAGTTAAATCTCCACCGTTTTTAACCAAGTTTAAGTTGGTTTGATTTTGGATAAGATCTTGCAACGCCAAGGTAAACGTTCGGTCAATTCCAGGTTGCACTAACTCGGCTGTATTGGGGAAAAAATTGACTTGAAATGTTTTAGCATCAATTTTTCCTGTTCCTGTGAAATTGTAAACGTTGCATCCGCCGAAAGTGAAAAGTATCGAAAGAGCAATAATGTATTTTAGGTGCTTCATTTTGTGTTTAAAAAAGTGCAGGTCAGTTTACTAAAGTTTGGTTCAAAGATATTCAATTTTTAAAGATCAAATTGTTTTATTTTTCGATACAAAGTTCTTTCAGAAATTCCCAATTCATCAGCTGCAGCTTTTCGTTTTCCTTTGTTTTTTTCTAATGATTTTTTAATCATTTCTATTTCTCTTTGCTCTAATTTTAGAATTTCTTCTTCCTCTACAGTTTCAGCAAATTGAAAATCTTCCTCGTTTTCTACAAAATTATTTTCTTGAATTTGTGGTGTGCTCAAACTTCTGGATTCAGCCGAAAAGATAGTGCTTACAGGTTGTTCTTCGAATGAAATTTCGCTTTCTGTTTCCTTAGATCCGTATATTTTTTGAATTAAATTAGCATTAATGTCTTGTGCTTTTGCAGAGCCGTTTTTCATTAATTCCAAAGTTAGCTTCTTTAAATCGTGCAAATCACTTTTCATATCAAAAAGCACTTTGTATAGAATATCTCTTTCGGTCGAAAAATCATTTTCAGCTTTTTTATCCTTAATTACAGAAGGCAAATTGCTCGATTCTGATGGCAAATAAGATTGCAATGTTATGGCAGAAATGTCTCTATTGGTTTCTAAAACTGAAATTTGCTCGGCCACATTTCGCAGTTGACGAATGTTTCCTCCCCAACGGAATTTTTGCAATAATTGAATCGCATTTTCGTCTAATTTGATAGGAGGCATTTTGTATTTATGAGCAAAATCGGCGGCGAATTTTCGGAATAATAAATGAATATCATCTTTTCTATCGCGCAATGGAGGCAATGTAATGTCCACGGTGCTCAATCTATAATACAAATCCTCACGGAATTTCCCTTTTTCGATGGCATCAAATAAATTGACATTGGTGGCAGCCACAATTCGCACATCGGTTTTTTGAACTTGGGATGAACCTACTTTTAAAAACTCTCCATTTTCAAGAATTCTAAGCAAACGAACTTGAGTTGTTAGCGGTAATTCACCTACTTCGTCAAGGAAAATGGTTCCACCGCTGGCTACTTCAAAATAGCCTTCACGAGTGGAAGTTGCGCCGGTAAAAGCGCCTTTTTCGTGGCCAAAAAGCTCGCTATCAATCGTTCCTTCTGGAATTGCACCACAGTTCACGGCTATGTATTTTCCGTGTTTTCTGTGTGAAAGCGAGTGAATAATTTTTGGAATACTTTCTTTTCCAACGCCACTTTCACCCACCACCAATACCGAAATGTCAGTTGGAGCTACCTGAATGGCTTTTTCTATAGCACGATTGAGTTTCGGGTCATTCCCGATAATCTCAAATCGTTGTTTTATTGATTGAACTGTTTCCATTTTATTTTGTTTAAAGGTTTAATTGTTTAAAGGTTTAAAAGTTGTTTGGGTTGAATCCTATTAAACAATCTTAAACTATTTTAAACTATTTAAACTTTTTTAATTCTTGGTTTTGGTCAATGTATCCTTTGCAGGAACTGTTTTTTCTACTTTGTGTTTTGGGAAATAGGTTCTAATAATATAGAATGTAGAACCAAATCCGATGATAAAAGTAACTATAGCGATGATTATGTTTTTTTTGGTCATGATAAAATTTTTGACTTAGTTCGAAGCGAAAATTAGAATTTTGTAGTGTTTTTACCACAAATTATACAAATTATTTTTATGTGTTTATCAATCTTTTATGAACTAACGATTTGTTTTGAAAATTTGCGATTATTCCAACGGGAGTATCTGCTAACTTCATATAATTTAATGTTTGAGCTAGATGATCATTACTAATTTCTTTTGTTGATTTTACTTCGAGAATAATATCTCCATAAACTACAAAATCGGCATAAAATTTATGAGGTAAAATCATCCCCTTGTATTCTACATTGTATTCTTTTTCCCTTTCGTAAGGAATGTTTTTGTTTTTGAACTCTATTTCTAATGCGTCTTTATAAACAATCTCGAGTAAACCAGGACCTAATAATCGATGTACTTCCATGCAAAGACCCACAATCTCATAATTTTCATCTTTTTTATAATAATACTCATTAGAGTTAATCATATTTAGCTTTTTTTGAAGTTAAAATTTGTGAAAATTTGTGTAATTTGTGGTAAGAAAATAACTTAATTCATTTCAGAATATCCAACAGCTTCTCCAATTAAAGTTCCACTGGTGCAATTGGTGATTTTTACATTTACAAAATCACCAATCTTGTAATTTTCTTTTGGAAACACCACAACAATACTTTGTGAATTTCTTCCAGACCAATCTTTCTCCGATTTTTTGGACGCTTTTTCTATTAAAACTTCTACGGTTTGTCCAACGAATTCCTGTGTTCTAAAAGCACTGTGATTTCTTTGCAAATCGACAATTTCTTGCAATCGCCTCAATTTTGTTGGTTCAGGAACATCGTCTTCCATTTTGCGTTCGGCCAATGTTCCTGGACGTTCGGAGTAGGCATACATATAACCAAAACTGTATTTTACGTGTTCCATTAAACTCAAAGTATCTTGATGATCCTCTTCGGTTTCAGTTGGAAAACCTGAAATAAGGTCTTGAGTAACGGAACAATCCGGAATGATAGTTCTGATTTTATCAATCAAAGTCATATATTCTTCGCGAGTGTGCAAACGGTTCATTTCCTTTAGAATTCTGTCGCTGCCGGATTGAACAGGTAAATGAATATGGTTGCAAATATTCGGATATTTTGCAATAACGTGCAACACACTTTCGTGCATATCCTGAGGATTGGAAGTCGAAAATCGGATGCGCATTTTTGGAAAACCAACGGCGACCATTTCGAGTAATTGATCGAAGTCAACTGAAGTTGCTTTTTGTATATCAGAAGCGTTAACGAAATCTTTTTTCAGTCCGCCACCATACCAAAGATAGCTGTCCACATTTTGTCCTAGAAGTGTAATTTCTTTAAAACCTTTGTCCCACAAATCCTGAATTTCCTTCATAATACTTTGCGGCTCACGGCTACGTTCGCGCCCTCGAGTAAAAGGCACTACGCAAAAAGTACACATATTATCGCAACCACGCGTGATGGAAACAAAAGCTGAAACGCCATTCGAATTCAATCGAACGGGAGAAATATCACCATAGGTTTCTTCTTTCGACAAAATCACATTGATAGCATCGCGACCGTCTTCGACTTCGGATAATAAATTCGGTAAATCTTTGTAGGCATCTGGGCCAACAACGAGGTCGACAATTTTTTCTTCTTCGAGAAACTGGCTTTTCAAACGTTCTGCCATACAGCCCAAAACACCTACTTTCATCTTCGGATTAGTTCGTTTGACGGCATTGTATTTTTCCAACCGTTTTCTAATAGTTTGTTCTGCTTTGTCGCGAATCGAACAGGTATTAACCAAAACTAAATCAGCTTCTTCAAGGATTTGTGTGGTGTTGTATCCGTTTGAGGATAGGATGGAAGCTACGATTTCGCTATCCGAAAAATTCATCGCACAGCCGTAACTTTCTATAAAGAGTTTCTTGGTATTTTCAGGTTTGTAATCTAAAATAAGACTTTCGCCTTGCTTGTTTTCGTCAATAATCTTTTCCATAGTCACTTTCAAAAGTGTGATTTTATTAAGGATGCAAAGGTACAATTATTTGAATGAATATGACAAGATGTCAGCCGAAGAATTAACAGTATTTTATCAAGGAGCTAAAGATTAATGTGTTTCCATTCACTATTATTTTTTTACTCCTGAAAATTCGAAATGTACTCAACAAATAAAAAGTCCTTTTGATTATTTGTAAGAAAAAATAATTATATTGAAAAATATTGGAGTAGTACCGCCAACTACGTTACTAAAAAATCAGTAACTTCGCCCAATCGGCCGGTACGTTAGGCACAATATTACACAACCAAAACGTAAACGACTGAAATTATATGAAATACGTAAAAAATTTAATTCTTTTATCATCGTTGACATTTTTGTTTAATAGTTGTGGAATTGGAGATTGGGAAACAAGTCTTTATTGTCAAAAAATAGAAGGAACTTCAAAAATATTGTATAAATACGATGCTTGGGGTGGAAGAGATTCACACGCTTTTGGTTATATATTATTAGATTCAACAGAAAATTTTGAAGTAGATATTTCCAAAAATTTACCTTTCTCATATCTTGAAAATATTCCAAGTAAAAAACATATACAAGGTGTCGATTGTGAAGAACCAGATTATGAAAACATAGATAAAAAAGTAAAAGAGATATTTACTCCGTTGAATAATATAAGTGAAACAGAAGAAGAAATTGAGATAAAAACAAAAATATATCAATACGAAGGTTTTTCAAAAAGAAGTAGTGGTCTAGGAACATTCGAGTTTGAAAATTTTAAAGAAACAAGAGATAGCATAATTTTCTATAATTTAAATGATATAAAAAGTATGGAGCCTGAACATCTTGATAGTTTAAAACTTAAAAAGAAAAACATAGTAATAAGACAAAATAAGAATTTCGAAATTATATCAATTGACATTGAAGATTTAATATTGTCGAAAAAGACAAATGAAATATTATCTAATAAGACATATTTTTTAACTCCTAAAACGAAAATGAAATCAAATTTGTTCTCTAATTATGGAATTTTTAAAGAACGATTATAAAAAATACTGTGCCTAACAGCTAGAGTTTCGTTGCGTGCGCAGCACGAACAATGAAACTCCTGTTGAACGGAATCGAGTACCTGCCGTCAACACTATGGAGTTATCGTAAAGTTTGGAGAGTCCCGATAGCTATCAGGCAATGTCATTAAGTTAAGGTTTATTTGCCATTCTGACGAAGGAAGAATCTCGCGTTAGTTGCTCACGTTGATTGAGATTCTTCCTTCGTCAGAATGACAAAAGCATCGATAAAATCCCTTAACTTAATGACATTGAGCTATCGGGAGCAAGAGGATTTATATTCCTTTTTTTTTTTTGGAGTAGTTTCAAAGTCGTTTTATAGTGTTTGAAATACTCGCATAAATGAATTGGATAAAAGACATTGATTTGGATTTTTATTAAAACAGGACTCATATTGATTTGGATTTTTGTGATTTTTATTGTATTATTGCCTTGGATTTTTATTATTTCGAAATGTATTTGAAAAGAAAAGTGGATATTGAATTAGAAAACTGGAAGCAATTACCAAGTCGAAAGCCCTTGATAATAAGAGGAGCAAGGCAAGTTGGTAAATCTTCGAGTGTGCGAAATTTGGCAAAGCATTTCAAGTATTTTGTAGAGATCAATTTTGATGCGGATCCAATTTATGCCTCTGTTTTTGAAAACGGATTGAATCCAGCCGCTATTTGCGAACAGCTTTCTGTAATTTCGAACACGCCAATTGTTGAAGGAGAGACATTATTATTTTTTGATGAAATTCAATCTTGTATTCCTGCAATTTCTTCTTTGCGGTATTTTTATGAAAAAATGCCCAATTTACATCTTATTGCTGCGGGTTCATTGTTGGAATTTGCTTTGTCCGAAATTCCGTCTTTTGGAGTTGGAAGAGTTCGCTCCATTTTTATGTATCCACTTTTCTTCGAAGAGTTTTTGTTAGCAAATAATGAAAATAGTTTGATTGAAGCCTTGAATAAAGCAACAACAGCAAATCCATTTCCTGAAATTTTTCATCAAAAGTTAAAAACCTATTTGAAGAAGTTTTTGATTATTGGAGGAATGCCGGAAGCTGTAAAAACGTATATTGCCAATGGCGATATGTTAGAAGTTCAGCGAGTTTTAGACGATTTGATACTTTCAATTCAGGCGGATTTTGCAAAATATAAAGTTCGAGTTTTGCCCATCAGAATCAGAGAGGTTTTTGACGCAGTAGTATTGCAAGTTGGAACTAAGTTCGGTTATTCTTATCCCAATGCGACATTAAATAACGCTCAAATTAAAGAGACTTTGGTTCTTTTAGAAATGGCTGGATTAGTTTATTTTGTTACACACTCAGCTAGTAATGGTATTCCCCTTGGAGCGGAAATCAATTCTAAAAAAAGAAAAATTTTAATTTTTGATACAGGGATATTTCAAAGAATTCAAGGTTTAAATATTGCACAATTGCTTATTGAAGATGACTTTAACAGTGTCAATAAAGGAAATATTGCTGAGTTGCACGTAGGTTTAGAATTGATAAAGAATAGCTCTTGCTACGAAAAAACACAACTGTATTATTGGCAAAGGGAAGCAAAAAACAGCCAAGCCGAAGTGGATTATGTAATTCAAAAACAAGATAAAATTATTCCAATTGAGGTGAAATCTGGCACTAAAGGCAGTATGCAAAGTTTGTATTTGTTTTTGGAAGAAAAAAAATTAGACTTTGGAATACGATTATCATTAGAGAATTTTTCTGATATGGAAAAAATAAAAATTATTCCATTGTATGCAGTTGGAAATTTATTGACGAAATGATGATTTTAAAACCAAACCCTTTCAAAGTTCAAAACTCCGAAAGGGTTGCAAGGTTTGAAATATTATTTTGAAACTACCATTTTACCGAAAATGATAGAAAATAATATTTCACTTTAAATAAAACCAATTAATACTCAATCAACTAAACTATTTTTAATATTATTTTTATTCAGCCGAAACTAATTTTTTAAGGCTGTTATATACTGCCAACTCAACATCGGCGTGATTTTTTGAATTGCATTTTTCTAGTAAATCTTTCACTGCGGTTGGATTTACAGTTTGTTTTTTTTCTATTTTTAAAAGCAGTTGTTGTGACAAATCACTTAGACTTTTTGATAGGGGCAAAAGGGGTTGAATAAGTGGTGCATTGGAGCTCAATTCGACCAATTTAGTATTGACATTAATCCATTTTTTCAAATAATCAGTTACCAAAATCTGGTTTTCTGAGTTTTTATTTTTCATATAATTATTTACGGCTTCATTAAAAACCAAAGCATTTTTGGCGTCAGCTGTGCAAGCATCGGCAAATAGGGTGAAAGGAGAATAAGTTTTGTATTCTGTGCCTTCGCTGTTTCGGGTATATAGTTTTAGAGGTTCACAAATATTTGAAAAATCCTCCAAAGCAGTATTCGTTTGATTGTTGCTGATGTTTCGCAAAAGCACTTCTTTATTTCTAATATGAGTGATTCCTAGTTCTTCTAATTGCAAAGAAACAGCGTTCATTCTTTTGCGTAAGCTAGCCATATCAGTAACCTTTTCATCCGACCAAAATCGCTCGGCGATGGCTGCTGTTCGTGGCCAAATTCTAGAATCTATGGTGGTTGGAGTAACCAATTCGCTCCACATTGGGGCTTCTCCACCCAAAATCCTTGCTTTTTCTTCGGCAGTAAGAATGGTGTTTTTGGGCATTGGATCATTCAAATAATGAGATTCTACAGGCAACATTAAATCAATATAATAGCCATTTGATAAAACGGTTTTATAGCCCTCTTTTATTGTATTTGTAAGCGATTGATCCGTTGGCACTCCTTCATTTGTTCCTTTCCAAGAATGAATTATGGCATCTTTAGATAGGTTTTTGGTTCTAATTTCTTCCCAACCCATCAATGTTTTGTTGTGTTTTTTCAGCATTGGAATCAATTGCATGGTGAAATAGGTTTGTAATTCGTGATTGGTTTCTAACTTGTTTTTTTTCTTGAATTCCTGAATTTTTGGATTCGAATCCCAATCTTTTCCTTCGTTTTCGTCGCCACCAATATGGAAATAATTTCCTGAAAACAACGGACAAACTTCGTCGAAAATTTCACTTAATAATTGATACGTTTTTGGATTCGAAGGGTCTAATGTTGGTGTAAAAATTCCTGAATTTCTCTCGATAGCATAGGTGTTTTTATCGGGATTTAATTTACTTCCTACTTCGGGATAAGCTGTGAGTATTGCTGAGGCGTGACCCGGAACGTCAATTTCTGGAACGACAAGAATTCCTCTTTCGTCAGCATATTTCACAATGTTTTTTATTTCTTCTTGGGTGTAATAATTGCCGTCAGATGCCAATTGGATTAGCTTAGGATGGTTTTTCAATTCGATTCTCCAGCCTTGGTCATCGGTAAGGTGCCAATGAAAAACATTCATTTTCATGGCCGCCATCGCATCTAAATTTCTTTTGATAACATCAATGGGTTGAAAATGTCTGGCGGCATCAATCATCAATCCTCGCCAAGTAAACCTAGGAAAATCTGAAATAGAAACAGTTGGAAAATAATAGGAATTACTATTGTTTTGAAGCAATTGCAATACCGTTTCTAAAGCATGCATCGCTCCTAAATCAGAAGTGGCGTTGATGATTATTTTATCGGATTTAATTTCTAATTGATAGCTTTCGTCTTCATTTATTCCAATTTTTCCGCTTTGAGTACAGTTGATTTGCAATTGTGCAGAAGGGAATTCATTGATTTTGGTCACAAACCCTTGATTGAAAAACAGCCCTGTTCTGCCGTCTAATCTTCCCAAAAACTGTGTAGTTCTTGCAAAAATTCGCGGGTTTGGATTTCCAGTAATATTCACTTTGAAATTTTTGGTTAAAGCAAAAGTTCCATTGGTTACACTAATGGATTGTGGCCAAGGCATTAGATTTAAGTCATCGGTTTTGACCTGAGCGTTGGCTAAAATTGTCGATAGTAATACGATAAAAATGTATTTCATTATTTTGGGTGCTTATTTTTTGATTGGATTTTAATAATCAAAACGTTTGAAGGCTTCGATAGCTTCGTATTCAGCAAGTCCTAAATCGTCATAGAGTTTTGCTGTTTTTTTGTTTCGATCTTCGGCTCTAACCCAAAATTCTCTTGGATCACTTCCTAGAAACATCACTCGATCTTTTTGAGATTGATGGAACAAAATAGCATGTCGTTTGATGGTTACTTCGTCTGGACTTAATGGAACTGCCATGTCAATGTCGTGAATATCCCATTCGTGCCAAGCGCCTCGATATAACCACAACCAACATTCATCCATATAGGGTTTTGATTTTAGACTTTTTAGAGCTGCAAAAATGGTGTTCAAACAAACTTCGTGAGTTCCGTGTGGATCGGCTAGATCTCCTGCGGCAAATATTTGATGAGGTTTTATTTTGTCGATAATGGCTGCTACAAGAGAAATGTCTTCATCTCCAATTGGGTTTTTCTTAACTTCACCAGTTTCATAAAAAGGCAGGTCTAAGAAATGAATGTTCTCGTCTTTTAGACCGATGTATCTGACCGCAGCGTAGGATTCTCGTCTTCTAATTAATCCTTTTAGTTTTCGAACGTCTAAAGAATCGACTTGATTTTCAGATTTGTTGTTTAGAAAATCTATTGTGGCTTGAAAATTTATTTTGCTGTGGTTATCTCCAACAAAATCATTGCAAACTTCGGCAAATTTTAAGGCTTCATCATCTGTTACGGCGATGTTTCCAGAAGTTTGATACACAACGTGAACATCGTGGCCTTGCTTGATTAATTTTGAAAAAGTTCCTCCCATCGAAATCACATCATCATCTGGATGCGGGCTAAAAAGGATTACTCTTTTTTTAGCAGGATTAGCTCTTTCGGGTCTGTTGCTGTCGTCGGTGTTGGGTTTTCCGCCTGGCCATCCAGTGATGGTGTGTTGCAAAACGTTGAACATATTGATATTTAAATCATAAGCTGAACCACCAGAAGCCAAAAGATCTGACATTCCGTTGTTGTTGTAATCTCTATCGGTCAATTTCAAGATAGATTGATTGGTTTTTTGGCAAAGCCAAACAATTGCTTTACTTTTTAATTCTTGTGTCCAAATGCATTCGCCAACAAGCCAAGGGGTTTTGTATCGAGTTAATTCAGTAGCTGCCGATTGGTCTAAAACAAAAGTGGTGTTGTTGTGATTTTGCAAAAATGTGGCTGGAACTTCAGAGCTAATATCGCCTTGAATGGTTCTTTTGATAATCTCGGCTTTGTTTTGACCCCAAGCCATCAATACAATTCTTTTGGATCGAAGAATAGTTGAAACGCCCATAGTAACTGCTCTTTTGGGAACGCTGTCAATGCCATTAAAATCGAAAGAAGCATCTACTCTGGTAATGTGATCCAAAGTGATGATTCTGGTTCCCGAATTGATGTGAGAACCCGGCTCATTGAAACCCACGTGACCAGTTCGACCGATTCCTAATAATTGAAAATCAAGTCCGCCTGCATTTTTAATTTTCATTTCATAATCAATACAATATTGGTTCAATTCATCGAGAGCCACTGTTCCGTCTGGGATGTTGATATTCTCAGGATCAATATCGATGTGATTGAAAAGATGCTGGTGCATGAAATAAAAATAGCTTTGATTGTTTTCTTTTGTCATTGGATAATATTCATCCAAATTAAAAGTGATGACATTGCTAAAACTAAGTCCGTCTTCTTTGTGCATTCGGACCAATTCTTCATACACTTTGATAGGTGAAGAACCTGTTGCTAAACCTAAAACACAAGTTTTGTTTTTGGCTTGTTTGGATCTGATTAGTTGTGCTATTTCCTGAGCAACAATAATAGAAGCTTCGGCTGAACTTTTGAAAATTTCGTTATGAATTTTTTCAAATCGGGTTTCTTCAAATTTACCAGGGCTTTTATAGCTAATGTCAGGTTTGATTTCTAATGCAGTTTTCATCTTTTATTTTTTTACTAATTTAAAGGATAAATTTTTATAAAAGGTTGAAGTAAAAAACACTCAGACCTTTAAACGTACTAATTCAAATTTGTTTTATTTTTATTGGTTAAAGCCAGTTACGTAGTAAATTTAACAGTAAGTTCATTCCAGAAAAAATAAATTCTCCCAACTGTTGAAAAGATTCAACCAACGACAATTTTTAATCAATGATGTGTATTTCGAAAATGTTTTCTTTTTTTTATATTTGTAAAAAGCCTTTTTAATTGTCAAATTGTTTAATGTTGTAAAAGTTTTTTAAAAGGAATTCATCAGATAAAACATTAATTAGTTCTTTACTAAGTGAGCAAAATAAAGAATATGAAATTCGAAATAAAACTTCAAAATCATTTTTGGTTTTGGGGTGTTTATTTTTTATTGAACTTTCTGCGTTGGGGGGCTTATTTTAATGATTATGGCTATTCGTTTAAGTCAAACATGATTGAATTTGCGTTGCATATTCCTTTGGTATATTTCAATTTGTTTGTTCTAGTCCCACGATATGTTTTGAAAAAGAAATATTTTCATTATACTATAGCCTTACTGTTGAGTTTGACGGTTGTTTATTTGCTGAAAACTGGAATGACCTATTATATTATTTCAGAAAACATTTGGCCAGAAGCTAATAGAGATTACAAACCTTTTGAAATCAATCATATTGTGGCGGTTTGCATTGGCGAATTATATGTTTTGGCGATGGCATCTTCTGTGTATTTAACACTAACTTGGTTGAAAGAAAGAGATAGAAATCGTGCTTTGAGAGAAGAACAATTCAAAATCAAATTAAAATACCTGAAAAATCAAATTCAACCCCATTTTTTCTTCAATACTTTAAATAATTTGTATGCCTTATCTTTAGAATCTTCAGATAAAGTGCCTGATGTAATTATAAAACTGTCTAAATTGATGGAATATGTTTTGTATGATATTGAAGGTACCAAATTTGTTCCATTAATCAAAGAAATTGACTATATTCAAAATTATATCGAAATTGAAAAACTCCGTTTCGAAAACGTGCAAGTCGCCATAAATATTGAATCAAATATTGATGAAGCAAAAGTTCCTCCTTTATTGTTTATTTCACTATTAGAAAACGCCTTCAAACACGGTGGATACAACAACAGTAAACTCAAAATAAAGATAAATTGTAAAATTGTTGATGACTTCTTGCATTTTGAAATCATAAATAATTTTGTACTTTCACCAAGTATTAAAACTAAAAAAGGAATTGGCTTGACCAATACTAAAAAGCGACTGAAATTGATTTTCAAAAACAATTTTGTTTTAGAGCATCAGATAAAATTCAACTTTTACATTATCCATTTGCAAATACCTATATATAATGAAGATTAAATGTGTTTTGGTCGATGATGAACCTTTGGCAATAAAAGTTCTGCAAAATTATTTTACTAATTTTTCGGAATTTGAAGTTGTTGGCACGTTTAATAACTCATTAGAAGCATTGGATTTCATTAACAACAATGCAGTTGACACAGTTTTTTTAGACATCAATATGCCTATGATGACGGGTTTTGAACTCATTAGTTTAATGGAAAAAAAACCTAAAGTAATTATCACCACAGCTTTCAGAGAATTTGCCGCAGAGAGTTACGACTTAGAGGTTTTAGATTATCTGGTAAAACCCATTCCGTTGCCCCGATTTATAAAATGTATAAATAAAATCACAACCGAATTTAGTTTAAAAAACAACCTAAAAACCGAACTCGTTAAGGTAGATTCGCATATTTTTATCAAAGTAGATAAAAAAATGGTAAAAATAAATATCGATGAAATTCTCTTTATCGAAGGAATGAAAGAATATATAAAGGTGGTGACCGCCGACAAAACTTATATTACTCATAAATCCTTGACTTCATTATCCGAAGAATTGCCTTTAGATCGCTTTATCCGAATTCATAAATCTTACACCATTGCCATTGATAAAGTGAAATTTATCGAAGGAAATAGAATTCAAATACTTACTTATACAATTCCCATTGGTCGAAATTTTAGTAAAGACGTCAAGAGTAGAATTTTAGAATAATCCTCTAGTCCTTATTATAATCCCAACTTTCAAAAGAGCAAAATGCATTGCAATCTCGATTGAATTATCTTTCAAAAAAAATAAAATTTTGAATGTTCCTATTGTGTAATCTGTCGATTATATTTATTTTTAAAATTTGCAAAAGCACAATATTTAAAAATTTCTTCTACTTTTGTCCCAGAAAAATATACCTATGGCAAAGAATTTAGTTATCGTAGAGTCCCCTGCAAAGGCAAAAACAATCGAAAAATTTCTAGGAAGCGACTTCCAAGTCGAGTCAAGTTACGGACATATTGCCGACTTGCCGTCCAAAGAAATTGGAGTAGATGTAGAAAATGGTTTCAAACCCAAATACGAAGTTTCGGCCGATAAAAAAGCATTGGTTTCTAAGCTAAAATCTTTATCCAAAAATGCCGAAACGGTTTGGTTAGCAAGTGATGAGGATCGAGAAGGGGAGGCTATTTCTTGGCATTTGTCCGAAGAATTAAAACTGGATAAAAAGAAAACCAAAAGAATTGTTTTTCACGAAATTACTAAAACGGCTATTCTAAAAGCAATTGATAATCCACGAGAAATAGATTATAATTTAGTGAATGCGCAACAAGCACGCCGTGTTTTAGACCGATTAGTGGGTTACGAATTATCGCCAGTTCTTTGGCGAAAAGTGAAAGGAGGACTTTCGGCAGGACGTGTGCAATCAGTATCAGTTCGGTTGATTGTTGAGCGAGAAAGAGAAATTCAGAATTTCAATCCCGTTGCTTCCTATTCGGTTGTCGCAGAATTTACAAACGAAGCTGGGAAATCATTCAAAGCCAAACTGCCAAAGAATTTCAATACTAAAAAAGAAGCCGAAGATTTCTTAAAAAAGAATATCGGTTCTACTTATAAAGTTTCAGACCTTGAGACAAAACCAACCAAGAAATCTCCAACAGCACCATTTACCACATCGACTTTGCAACAAGAAGCTGCTAGGAAATTGTATTTGCCAGTTGGAATCACTATGCAATTAGCCCAACGTTTATACGAAGCTGGGCTTATAACTTATATGAGAACTGACAGTGTAAACTTGTCAAAAGAGGCGATGGAAGCCGCTCAAGCCGAAATCATCAAATCCTATGGAAAAGAATTCTCGAAACCAAGAACTTTTGCCAATAAAAGCAAAGGTGCACAGGAAGCTCACGAAGCAATTCGTCCAACGGATATGTCGCGACACACCGTAAACATTGATAGAGATCAAGCGCGTTTGTATGATTTGATTTGGAAAAGAACATTGGCTTCACAAATGAGTGATGCTGAATTGGAACGTACCAATGTAAAAATTGAAGCCAATAATCATGGCGAACCATTTTCAGCTTCAGGTGAAGTCTTGCTTTTTGAAGGTTTCTTGAAAGTGTATCTTGAAGGTCACGATGATGATGAAGAAGAGCAAGAAGGAATGCTTCCGGTAATGAAAGTTAATGAGAAATTGACAAATAATTACATTACCGCTACCGAAAGATATTCGCGTCCTGCCGCTAGATATACTGAAGCTTCTTTGGTAAAAAAATTAGAGGAATTAGGAATTGGTCGTCCATCGACTTATGCGCCAACCATTTCGACTATTATCAATAGAAATTATGTCGAAAAAGGAAATCTTGAAGGTCAAGAGCGCAATTATACCCAACTGACTTTGCAATCGGGTACAGTTTCGGATAAAGTTTTAAAAGAAAATACGGGTTCTGATAAAGGGAAATTGGTTCCTACCGATATTGGAACCATTGTTACCGATTTCTTGGTTAAGAATTTCGGAAATATTTTAGATTATAATTTCACTGCCAAGGTCGAACAAGATTTTGACGAAATTGCCGAAGGAAATATCGAATGGGCCAAAATGATGCAGGAATTCTACGATAAATTTCATCCAAATGTAAAAGATGTTGAGGCTAATGCTGATAGAGAAAGTGGAGAAAGAATTTTAGGTACAGATCCAGCATCTGGAAAACCAGTATCTGTTCGTTTAGGAAAATTTGGACCTATGGCACAAATTGGGGCTGCAGATGATGAGGAGAAAAAATTTGCTAGTTTGTTGAAAGAGCAAAACATAGGCAATATATCTTTAGAAGAAGTTTTAGATTTGTTTTTATTGCCTAAAAAATTGGGTACTTATAAAGGAGAAGAAATAGAAGTTTCCAATGGGCGTTACGGCCCTTTTATTCGATTCGGAACCTTGTTTGTTTCTCTGCCAAAAGGCGAAGAACCATTAAGTGTCGATTTAGATAGAGCGCAAGAATTAATTGACGAAAAATTACTTGCCGATGCACCAGTTGCAGTTTATAAAGGTGAAGATGTTCAGAAAGGTACAGGAAGATTTGGTCCTTTCTTGAAATGGAGCGGTATTTTTATTAATGTGAGTACAAAATATAATTTCAATAATTTGTCTCAACAAGATATTGAAACGATTATCGAAGATAAAATTCAAAAAAACATCGACAAGGTAATTCACAACTGGGAAGCAGAAGGGATTTTACTTCAAAAGGCGCGATGGGGAAGATTTGAATTGACCAAAGGAAAGATTAAAGTGGAATTAGGTAAAGATTTTGACGCTGTAAATTTAACATTGGCTGAAGCTCAAGAAATGATTGCCAAGAAAACACCTGCCAAAAAAGTAGCTGCTAAGAAAATTACAGCCGCCAAAAAACCAGCCGCCAAAAAACCAGCCGCAAAAAAGAAATAATATATGGAATTTGATTTTCTCAGACCTCTAGACAATGAAATTCTTGAAATTATCAAGGGATTTTCTTCTCAGCAATTGGGAAGCAAGGTGGTATTTCATACTGCTGAAGAATTCCCTGATTTGAATCAAGTTAGTCTTGCAATCATTGGGGTTTTAGAAAATAGAGGTGATGCCAATCGAACTCAGGAAGTAGATTTAACACACATTCGAAAAGAATTGTATGGTTTGTTTCCAGGAAATTGGAATACTTCTATTGCTGATTTGGGCGATATTGTTGAAGGAAATTCTATTTCAGATACACATTTTGCGCTGAGAAAAGTAGTTTCTAGTTTAATCAAAAAGAAAATCATTCCTATTGTTATTGGTGGTTCACAGGATTTGACCTATGCACTTTACCGAGCTTATGACGATTTAGAACAAATGGTCAATTTGGTTTCAATTGATAGTCAATTTGATTTTGGAAAAGAAAGTGAATCTATTTCGGCATCCTCTTATTTAACAAAAATAATTATCGAAGAACCCAACAATCTTTTTAATTATAGTAATGTTGGGTATCAAACTTATAATAATTCACAAGAAGAAATAGATTTAATAGACAAATTATTCTTTGAAGGGTATCGTTTAGGTGAAATATCGAATAATATTGCATTAGCAGAACCGGTTTTTAGAGATGCCGATTTGGTAAGTCTTGATTTGACATCTGTACAATCGGCAGCTTCGGGCAATTTTACATCCTTTATTCCTAATGGATTTAGTGGCAAAGAGATTTGTGCTCTCTCAAGATATGCAGGAATTAGTGATAAAGTTTCGCTTTTTGGGGTCTTTAATCACAATAATTCTAAACAAGAATCCGTTTTGATTGCTCAAATTATTTGGTATTTTATAGAAGGTTATCAGTATCGTTCTAATGAATATCCTTTTGGAAGCCGTGAGAATTATATAAAATATATCATTCCACTTGAGGAAGAGTTGGTTTTTTTTAAAAGCAACAAAACCGATAGATGGTGGATAGAAATACCATTTATTTCAACAAGCAATAATAAGTTAAAGAAAAGCTCGTTATTACCTTGCTCTTATGAAGAGTATTTGGGCGCTTGTAATCAAGAAATTCCTGAAAGATGGTGGAAAGCACAGCGTAAAAATATAGTGTAAACTTTTGTTTGTTGTAGTAAGAAATAATACTAAAGAATTCTTAATTCAAAACTCATCTAATTTATTTTATAGGACAAAACTTATAATATTTTAAAAAATGTGTTTTTTATCGTCTATTTTTGAATTTTATCGATAAAATATTTTTTTCTTATTAAAATTAATTTTAGTTTTGGGCTATGTAATAAATAGTACTCTAAATAATTGTTTTATTAAATAATAATAAATAGGTTTACGGGCTTAATAATAATGAATAATCAACCCCTATTAATATGAAGAAGTTTATTGCTTTTGCTGCAATCATAACCTTGCTAATTGGATGTGGCAAAATATCCGACAAAGGAGAGTTAGTTGGTACTAAAGGTGCAAAATGGCATCCTGAAAAACCTTATGGAATGACATTAGTTCCTGGAGGTTCTTTTATTATGGGAAAATCTGATGAGGATGTCGCCGGTGTTGGGGATGCAACTACAAAAACAGTCACCGTTCGTTCGTTCTATATGGATGAAACCGAGATAACCAACAGAGAATACCGTCAGTTTGTAGAATGGGTAAAAGATTCTACAATGAGAGTTCGTTTAGCTATTCTTGCTGATGAATCTGGAATAAAACCAGGTGCTACAAACGCAAAAGGTAAAGGAAAAAATGCAGGTAGCATTGGTGATTTTGCTTTCAATGATCAAGATCCAGCTAAAATGACTGCATATGATAAATATATGTATGATAACTATTATAGTATTGGAACAGATGATGATCCTTATGCTGGAAGAAAACTCAACCGCAAAGTAAAACTGATAAAAGATACTAAATTATATCCAGATGAATATTATACTGAGGTTATGGATTCAATGTATTTGCCTCTTGAAGCTTCGTATAACGGATTGAGAACTATTGATGTGGATAAATTGAAATTTAGATATTCTTGGATGGATATTCAAGCTGCAGCAAAAGCTAAAGTAGGTAAAAGAAAAGATTTTATTAAGACTGAATTAGTGCCAGTTTACCCTGATACAACTGTTTGGATTAAAGATTTTTCATATTCTTATAATGAGCCAATGCACAATGATTATTTTTGGCATCAAGCTTATGGTGATTATCCAGTTGTGGGTGTTAAGTGGTCTCAAGCTAAAGCATTTTGTGCTTGGAGAACCTTAAACAAAAACACTTATATCAAATCTAAAAAGAAAGGTCGCGATCAAATTAATAATTTTAGATTGCCTACAGAAGCAGAGTGGGAATATTCAGCTAGAGGTGGCCTAGAATCAGCAACTTATCCTTGGGGAGGCCCTTATACTAAAAATGATAGAGGATGCTTCTTAGCAAATTTCAAACCAATGAGAGGTGATTATGCAGCCGATCAAGCATTATATACTGTGGAAGCAAAATCATATGAGCCAAATGGTTATAATTTGTATAATATGGCAGGAAATGTGGCCGAATGGACAGAATCAGCTTATGATCCTAATGCATACGAATATGTTTCTTCAATGAATCCAAATAATACTGACACTTCAAATAAACGAAAAGTAGTTCGTGGTGGTTCTTGGAAAGATGTTGCCTATTTCCTTCAAGTGGGTACTAGAACTTTTGAATATGCTGATTCAGCAAGAAGTTTTATAGGTTTTAGAACAGTTCAGGATTATATGGGAACACAGTCAACAGAAAAAAGCAAAAAGAAAAAATAAAAAAACCAAATTCAAATAAATTAACCTAAAAAACAAAGATTATGGCATTGATAAGTAAACAAAAGATGAATTTTGCATACGGAATGGGAGCAGCAGTAGTAATTATTGGAGCTTTATTCAAAATTACCCACATTGAATGGGGTTTTATAACTGGAAATTTAATGCTTACCATAGGTCTAGTAGTTGAAGCTTTAATTTTTGCTCTTTCTGCTTTTGAACCCGTAGAAAATGAATTAGATTGGACATTGGTTTATCCAGAATTGGCAAACGGTGAAGCTAGAAAAAAAGTAGCAAAAACTGAAGTTCCTACCGAAGATGCTCAAGGAATGTTATCTAAAAAATTGGATGCAATGCTAAAAGACGCTAAAATTGATGGTGAATTAATGTCAAGTTTAGGAAATAGTATTAAAAATTTCGAATCAGCAGCAAAAGCCATTTCGCCAACTGTAGATTCTATTGCATCTACTCAAAAATATAGTGAAGAATTAACTTTGGCAGCAGCTCAAATGGAATCTTTAAATAGCTTGTACAAAGTTCAATTGCAAAGCGCTTCAAGAAATGCTCAAATCAATGAAGAAGTGGCTGAAAACAATTTAAAATTAAAAGAACAAATGCAATCATTAACTTCAAACTTGTCTTCATTGAACAGTGTTTATGGAGGAATGCTTTCTGCAATGAGTAACAAAGGATAATTAGTTCCCACTTTTTATAAAAACAACAACTAATTATTAGAAAATATGGCAGGAGGAAAATTAAGCCCTAGGCAGAAGATGATAAACCTAATGTACTTGGTTTTTATCGCGATGTTAGCATTAAATATGTCCAAAGAAGTATTATCAGCATTTGGAATTTTGAACAATAAAATTATTGAATCGAATTCTATTACTGATGGTAGAAATGAAAGTTCATTTCAACAATTGTCCCAAAAAGCAGTAGATCAACCAGGTCAATTTGGCGATAAAAGAGCAAAAGTTGAAAAAATTAGAGCTTTATCTAAAGAATTTAACGATTACATAGAAGGAATAAAAACTACTGTTACTGCAAAATTTGAAAGAGATGCCGAAGGAAATCTTCCTTACGAAGAAATGGACAAAGGCGATTTGATAGACAGAATGTTTTTTACTGGAGACAAAGTGTCTAAACAAGGTAAAGAATTTTTAGATAAAATTAATAGTTACCCAGCTCAGATAAAAGCAATTGGAGGTAGTTCTATTGCTGAGTCTGAAATGAAAAAAATAGAGAAAAGATTTGCTACAAATCAAGTTTATTCTGAAAAAGCGGGAGCTAAATTGGATTGGATTGATTATAACTACAAAGGATTCCCATTAATTGCTACCATTACTAAATTGTCGCAATTGCAAGCCGATATCAAAACTACTGAGAGTGATGTAATGACTGGAATGTTTCAATCTGACTTGGTTGCAGCAGCGTCACTTACAGCCTATCAACCAATTGTAGTTCTTGATAAGTCTGTTTTCTTTCAAGGAGAAGCGGTGACTGGAAAAATTATTTTAGGAAAATTTGATCCAACACTTAAAGCGAAATCAGTAATTGTAAATGGAGCAAGTTTGCGTGCCGAGGCAGGTCAAGCCAAGTTTTCATTTGGAGCTGGAAATATTGGAGAACACCCAATTAGTGGGTCTTTTAACTTTGAAGAAAATGGGAAATTAGTACCTCTTCCTATTCAAAAGAGTACGTATGTGGTTGTAGCTAGACCAAAATCAGCTACAATATCAGCAGATAAAATGAATGTTGTATATCGTGGTGTTGTAAACCCAATGACAATTTCATTTGCAGGTATTTCTCCTGATAAGGTTTCAGCTGCTGCGGCAGGTTTAACACGTGTTGGTAATACAAGTTCTTATACAATGCGACCAGGTGCAGGCACCGAAGTGGTTATCAACGTTACAGGAACTCTTCCTGATAATTCAAAAGTTTCTGACAAAAGGACTTTTAGAATTAAAGGAATTCCAGGCCCAACAGGAACAATTAGAGGAGAAATGGGTGTGGTAAAAGGACCTAAATCAAGTTTAGAAATTTCGACAGTTGGAGCTAAATTGGTTGACTTTGATTTTGAAGTTGGTTTAGATGTTGTTGGATTCAATTTTAAAGTAACTGGACAACCTACGGTGGTTGTAGTTGGAAACAAATTGAATGCACAATGTAAATCTGTTCTTTCCAAAGTGGGAAGAGGAGATCAAGTTACTATTTCAGAAATTAAAACTAAATTAGTTGGAGCAGGTAGTTATTTATTGCCAAGAACTGCACCAGTAATTTATGAAATACAATAAATAAGAGGTTTTAGAGTTACTTCAATAGCTTACAATGATAATATGATGAATATGAGAAATTTTTTAATAGTTGTTATTTCCTTTTTTGGGACTGTTGCAACATATGCGCAACCGAATTTGCTAAATGCAAAAATACCTGAAGAAATTGGACTAAAGTCTGCTGCACAACTCATTTCAGACAATGACAAACCATTAGAATATGGTTATGTGGATGATAGAGATGTATTGATGGGGAAAACGGTTTGGGAAATTATTGATTTAAGCGAAAGAATTAATTTTCCTTTGTATTTTCCAATTGATACAGCAAACATTGGGTCTGACAGACGCTCGTTGTATGATGTATTGACCAAAGCTATAAAAAACGGAGAACTGACCGAAGTCTATTCGGATAGTTATTTTAATACTAAAAAGTCATATAAAGATATTCAAGCTTCTTTGACAAGGATTGATACCACAGATGCTGGTAGAGAACAAATTAATGCAGGTCAAAAAATTTCGCCTGAATATATTGTAAAACAAGACCTTACGGCTCAAGATGTTACCCAGTATAAAATTAAAGGATATTGGTATTTTGATAAACGTCAAAGTGAATTGAAATACAGATTGTTAGGTATTTGTCCAGTAACTCCTGATGTTTACACTATGAATAGTGAAGAAAAAGATTATATCGAATTGTTTTGGGTGTTTTTCCCAGCTTCAAGAGATGTGTTGCACGAAGCCAAAGCATTCAACAATAAAAATTCGGCAATGCCCGTTTCTTTTGACCAGATTTTAAATTCAAGAAGATTTAATGCGGTTATTTATCAAGAAGAAAATGTGTATGGCGATAGGGCAATTACAAGTTATATGAAAGATAATGCACAAAATCAATTATTAGAGTCTGAAAGAGTAAAAGATAAGATTCGAAATTTTGAAGAAGATATGTGGAATTACTAAACTTTCTTATTATCATAAAACAAAAACTCTTACTTCAAGGTAAGAGTTTTTTGTTTTTGCACTTTTAACTTCCACTTCAAATGATCGATTATTTAATAGTAGGTTCTGGATTAGCGGGTATTTCTTTCTCTGAAATAGCTTTGCAAAACAATAAATCAATTTTGGTTTTAGATAATAATTCTCAAAACTCATCTAAAATTGCGGGTGGTTTGTATAATCCTGTTATTCTAAAAAGATTTACCGAAGTATCTCAGGCTAAAAATCATTTACCCATTATGAATGATTTTTTCTCCAATTTAGAAAAAAAACTAAATTGTAAAGTGAATTTTGAAATGCCTATTTTAAGGAAATTTTTTTCAATCGAAGAGCAAAACAATTGGTTCTTTGCATCTGATAAAGTGAATTTGGCTCCTTTTTTGTCAACTAATATTATTTCAAGAAAATATGCTGGGATAGATTCTCCTTTTGGATACGGTGAAGTCTTGCAAACTGGTTATGTTGATACAGCATTGTTGTTAAAGAAATACAAAGAGTATTTAATCGAAAACAATTGGTTTCTAGAAGAATCTTTCGATTATTCTCTTTTACAAGAAGAAGGCAACAGTATTCGATATAAAGAAATTAGTGTTAGAAACATCATTTTTGCCGAAGGTTTCGGAATGCATGCCAATCCTTATTTCAAAGATTTGCCTTTAGATGGTACAAAAGGCGAGCTTTTTATTATCAAAGCAGCAGCATTAGACTTGGATGTAATAATCAATACTAGTGTCTTTATTTTGCCTCTTGGCAATGATTTATACAAAGTAGGAGCTACTTATAATTGGGCTGACAAAACCGATGTTCCAACTGAAGAAGGAAAGACTGAATTAATCGAAAAAATTAAAGAAATACTGAATTGCGATTTCGAAATTGTCGAACATTTGGCAGGCGTTCGTCCAACTGTAAAAGACAGAAGACCGCTAGTAGGAACACATTCAAAACACAATTCTATTCATATCCTCAACGGATTAGGAACTCGTGGTGTAATGCTTGGCCCAGCATTAGCCAAAGCATTATTTGAAAATATTGAATTTCAAAAACCTTTGGATAGGGAAATCGATATTCAAAGGTTTTATAAAAAATAGTGAATTTTATTTTTTATATTTTTTGTCGTACTTCACAAACAAATTGATATAAATATTTCTCGACCATCTCAAAACAAATGGGAATAAAACAATATTTGCTAGAATTATGGCAATAAATGAAGTTTTTATACTCGAATGAAAAAAGAGATAAGAAATTACAAATACGGCTATACTAAGTGCTACATTCAATGCATAACTTACATACATAGCTCCATAAAAAAACGAAGGTTCAATTTGATATTGAAGTCCACAATGACTACAATTTTCATTCATTTGGAGTATTTTAGAAAAATGTAGCGGATTTTTATCCGAATACATACTCTCATTCTGACATCTAGGACAACTTCCTGTTAAAATACTATTTAGTTTGGATCCTTTTTTTAACATTTGCAAAAATTTTCAGCGAAGGTACAATTTTGTCCTTTCTATAATGTAACATTAGTAACAAAACATGCTTAATATACACAATTTGTCCGTTTCTTTTGGAGGAACTTATTTATTTGAAGAAGTAACTTTTAGATTGGGTGCCGGAGACCGAGTAGGGCTTGTTGGGAAAAACGGTGCTGGAAAATCGACAATGCTCAAAATCTTGGCCAAAGATTTTGCTCCTGATTCGGGAGTGATTTCTCAAGAAAAAGAGGTTCGAATGGGGTTTTTGCGTCAGGACATTGATTTTGAACAGGGAAGAACTGTTCTTGAAGAAGCCTACGAAGCATTCACTGATATTAAAATTGTTGAAAAAAAATTAGAACAAATCAATCATCAATTAGTCACTAGAACCGATTATGAAAGCGAAGAATACAGCCAAATCATAGAAGATTTGTCTGATTATACTCATCGTTTTGAATTGTTGGGAGGTTATAATTATATAGGAGATACTGAGAAAATTCTTCTGGGATTGGGTTTCAAAAGAGAAGTTTTCAACGATCAAACCGATACTTTTTCGGGAGGCTGGAGAATGCGTATCGAATTGGCTAAATTATTATTACAAGCCAACGATGTTTTGCTGCTGGATGAGCCAACCAATCACTTGGATATAGAGAGTATTATTTGGTTAGAAAGTTTCTTGCGCAATTATCCTGGAGTGGTTGTGATTGTTTCGCACGATAAAATGTTTTTGGACAATGTGACGAATAGAACGATAGAAATTTCTCTAGGAAAAGCTTACGATTTCAACAAGCCTTATTCTGAATATTTGGAATTGAGAGGTGAAATTAGAGAAAAACAATTGGCAACTCAGAAGAATCAAGCCAAAAAAATTGAAGAAACTGAAAAGTTAATTGAGAAATTCCGTGCCAAAGCTTCTAAAGCATCGATGGCACAATCGCTTATCAAAAAATTAGATAAAGTAGAACGAATCGAAGTGGATGAAGATGATAATTCAGTGATGAATATTTCTTTTCCAGTTTCAAAAGTACCCGGAAAAGTGGTAATTGAAGCCGAAAATGTGACCAAAGCTTATGGTGACAGAGTTATTTTGAAAGACATTTCCCTTTTGGTCGAACGAGGTAGTAAAATTGCTTTTGTTGGACAAAATGGTCAAGGAAAATCGACTTTTATTAAAGCCATTGTTAATGAATTTGAATTTCAAGGAAGCATCAAACTGGGACACAATGTTCAGGTAGGTTATTTTGCCCAAAATCAAGCAGAATATTTGGATGGAGAAATTACTTTGTTGCAAACCATGGAAAATGCAGCTTCTGACTCTAATCGTTCAAAAGTTCGTGATATGTTAGGTTCTTTCTTGTTTCGTGGCGATGAAGTAGAGAAAAAGGTGAAAGTCCTTTCGGGAGGCGAAAGAAATCGGTTGGCGTTATGCAAATTGCTTTTGCAACCCATCAATGTTTTGGTAATGGATGAGCCTACGAATCACTTGGATATTAAATCTAAAAATGTTTTGAAAGCTGCCTTGCAAAAATATGAAGGAACTTTGCTTTTGGTTTCACACGACAGGGATTTTCTTCAAGGTATGTCGAATATTGTTTATGAATTCAAAGACCAAAAAATCAAAGAATATTTAGGTGATATTAATTATTTCTTAGAGCAACGCAATCTTGAAAACATGCGTGAAGTCGAGAAAAAAGATAGCGATAAACTAGCTTCTGCTCAATCTAAAGATCAAAAAGCAAGCAGTAAAGCTTCTTATGAAGATCAGAAAAAAGGGAAAGCCTTGCAAAATCGCTTGAGTAAAATAGAGAGTCAAATCAAGCAATTAGAAAAAGACCTTTTGCATGACGATAAAATGTTGGCGTCTAATTATGACAAACACATTGAAGACGCTGCTTTTTTTGTGGCTTATAACAAGAAAAAATCGGATTTAGACCAACTGCTTTTAGACTGGGAAATTGTTCAAGAAGAAATAGACGCTTTGTAATTTATTTGAAAGGATTTCGCTCTTTCCATTCTACTTTGGGTTCTAAATAGCAATATATTTTTTCAAAAATAGGGTCGATAATTGGATTGTTATGTTGGGCAAATCCATACATTTCTTGCGGCTTTGCGCCAATCGAACTCTTTATTTCTAAAGCCGTTCTCGCAAAAATAATTTCTTTGAAACCTTGGTTGATAGAGTAGGCAACCATATCATAAAGCATATTCAAATACAGCATTTTTTCGCGTTGAATACTATCGTCATAACCTAAAAAATAGGTATCCATAACTGCTCCGTTTTTGATAATGGTATTAAAACCAATTAATTTATCATCTAAAAAGTAACCATAAAAAAGGAATTTGTCTTGAAGTAGTTCTTTAAAAGTTCTAAAATGATTTTTAGTTAAGAAAAAAGTGTTGAAATGGGCGTTTTTAGCCACGTGATAATACAAATCATAAATGGATTCTTCGTGTTGTATGATATCGGCAAGTTCCATTTTCTTTTTTTCAATTCCCTCTGCTTTTTTTCTAGCCCGTTTGTATTGATCTCGATATTTTTTAGACAAAGCATTGATGTAATCTTGTTCCGATTTCCAATGATTTGGAATCTCAAAATGCATATTAGGTTGAGCTGAAAACTGAAAGTATTCTTTGAATCCAGCTTGATAAAATGGGGTTAAGTTTTCTTCGGGAAAGTCTTTGTAAGTTGTTATGTGGATTTTAAATCCTTTGTTTTTGAAAATAATTTTTAGTTTTTGAGCCGCTGTTTTTAATGCAAGTAGTATCTGAACTTCGTCTATTTTGTTCGAAAAGGTATAGGCGTTTTGCCCTGTAAGCATATTGTTGCCGATGATGAGAATATGGGAACATAAGTTTTTTAAAAAGCTATTTCGAACTGCATTTTTTACACATTTATCTCGTTCTCCAAAGGATTCTAACTTGTTTAAGTCTAAAAATTGCGAAAGCGAAATTCCAACCAATTCACCTTCATTATAGATTCCAATAAAATGACAAATCATATTTGTTGGAGCTGATTTTTGTAGAATTTCTAAATAGTCTTTGCTTAGAAAAATATTGTCTATAGCAAAATCATTCCAATTACTAGGAAGTTCAGAAATAGAGGAATAAATTGCTATGGATAGAGGTGTTTTCAAATAAAAAAAATCGCCCACAAATGTAGAGCGATTGTATTATAATTAAATGTTAAATATTATTTCCAGCCACAAATTATGGCTCCCATAATGGTCATAATTACTGTCCAATAACCAGCTTGTATGGCCATATATTTCCAAGATTTTTGTTCGAAAAGTCCGTTAATCGAAATGATGGGCAAAGCAAGAAAAATTCCTGACATAAAACCATGCAGAGCACCGTGTTTAAAAGTTCGAAAAGCATCACCATAATCGGCCAAGAAAGCACTATAAGATGGTTTTGCAGTGGCAATAAAATCAGGACCTCCAATCATTCCTAAAGTACCCATTTGATGAATAACTAAAGTAGGCATCAAAAAGGCTAGCATCAGTGAATAAACAAATGTGAGTCCGAAAATTTTCAACATGTTTCCTTTTTCACATTGCTCTTGGGTCAAACCAGATTCTTTCATCCAAATGGTTCCGAAAACCTTAGGATTGTACCATACAAATCCTACTACAAAAGAGGACAAAGCGGCTACTAAAATTGCTAAGAAGTTAAATGGCATAGTTTTGTGTTTTTGAGTTAGAATATCAAATATAATTTTTTTTTTGAATTATTTGGTAATTTTTTTGAAGCTAATTAAGAATGAATTAATGTATAAACAATATTTTGTAAGATTATAGTTTAAATTAAGATGTATTTGTGTGTTTTGTCGATTATTTTAGAACTTTATCTAAGTTGTTTGTATATTTGTTTAACAATTTGTCAAAAATCAAGCGTTATGAAAAATATATATACATTATTTTTAGTTTTCTTGTTTTCATTAGTAATGAAAGCAGAAGTTTCAGTTGCTGAAAAAAATGCACTTGTTCAATTGTATAATGCTACAAATGGTGCAAATTGGACCTCTAAATGGGATTTGAAAACTCCAGTATCTTCTTGGTATGGAGTAAAATTGCAAGATGATAAAGTTGTTGCAGTTCAATTGCAAATGAATAATTTAGTGGGGACTTTGCCGTCTTCAATTGGAGATTTGAAATCGTTGGAGGTTTTAAATTTATCTTTTAATAAATTGTCAGGTTCTATACCAGCTTCTATTGGCGAATTAAGTTCATTGAAAACTTTGTCAATGTTTATGAATTCTCTTTCGGGAAATCTTCCTTCTGAAATTGGAAAGTTAAGCAATCTTGAAACTTTGTCTTTATACAATAATGAGATTGAAGGTCAAATTCCATCTAGTCTTTATAGTTTGAAAAATTTGAAAGTTTTGTATTTAAATAGTAATAAATTATCAGGCACTTTGAATGCTGAAATTTCAAATATGGTTAGTCTTCAACAGCTTAGTTTATTTGATAATAAAATGAACGGACAAGTCCCATTTGATATTGCTAAGTTGAATAATTTAAAAGAAATGAATATTTCATATAATCAGTTCAGTGGTTTTGTTTCTAAAGATTTAGCGAAGTTGGATATGTTAAATATGACTATGATCAATAATAAAGGTGTTGCTCAAGCATTGAAAGTTTCAACAGAAAGAAATACAGCTATTGTATCAGAAGAATAAATCTAAGTAAAAAGTTAGTTTTTTAAAGTATTTACAAAAAAAGATTGGTTAGTGTAAAAAGGAGTAGAAAATAAATTTTTCTACTCCTTTTTTTAATGGTTATCAAAAGGATTAAGGTAAAATAAGTTTTTTTTGCCGTTTAAGAGCATTGTACCTGTCAATATTCATCTTGTGAAAAATAATGTTTTATAAGTTAGATTCTAGGTTCGTTTGGTAATTTTTCAATGACTTTGCATCACCTAGTTATTATTAAAATTGAACTATTAGAAATTAAATGAAGACAATAAGAATTTAATAACATTAACTGCTTTTAAGTCAGTGTAATATATTAAATATAGATATTTTTATATAAATCACTTGTATTTATTAAAATTCGGTGTATCTTTGCACCCGAAACATCGCGGGATAGAGCAGTAGGCAGCTCGTCGGGCTCATAACCCGAAGGTCACAGGTTCGAGTCCTGTTCCCGCTACTAAGAGAAACCATTCATTTCTGAATGGTTTTTTTATGACCATTAACGGAATTAAAAAAAGCTGTCTGAAAATAGTTTCAGACAGCTTTTTTATTGATTTAGATTGCCAAATTACATTCTTAAATCCAAATTGAAAATGGAATGTGAATTAAAACTAATTTTTAGGTTGTAATTCTCCAGAAAACCCTAAACTTACATCTTTTCCAGCCAAACCATCGGCAGTTCCTTTGTAGGCGTGTTTTCTAGCGTAATTGGCATCCCAAAGATTTGGCGATTCATTAGGGAGCCAAAATTCGTGTTCGTTTTTGTTGTCGGAAATTCCCCAAATGGTTATGCCGTATTGTTGGGCTGTAGGTATGTATTTTTTGTACATATCAATCACATATTGGTACATTGCGGCTTGAGCCGCTTGTTGCTCTACTGTAGGAGCATTGGTGCCTAGTCTAACATCCAATTCAGAAACTTTAATTAGTTTTCCAGAAGCGGCAAGCAATTGGAACATTTGAGCTATTTTATCTTTGCTAGTATCTAAAGAAATGTGCATTTGAGTTCCAATTCCGTCAACAGTTGCGCCTTGTGTTTCTATGTATTTCACATAATTAATTAAACCTGTGCATTTGTCTAATCTAGATTCAAGATTGTAATCATTGATGAAGAGTTTGTCTGTAGCATTTCCATTTTGACGAGCCAGTTTGAAAGCTGTTACAGCATAATCTTTTCCTAGATATTTCACCCAAGAAAAATAATCGGTTGCTGTATCCCCTTCGGTCCCATTTCTTAAGGTTCCATCTTCTTTCATAGGTTCGTTTACAACATCCCAAGCAAAAACAGATGGTTTGTAATGAGTAACCATTTTAGAAATCCAATCTTTCATCGCATTACCAATAATTGTAGCTTTTTCAGCATCAGTTTTTTCGATAGTGGTTGAACTTGTTCCTCCACCTCCGCTAGCAACTGTTGGGGTTACCAATACATTGTCAATATAGTAAGTTCCTGCAACGGCACCTAAATCAAAGTTAAATCCGTCTTCGGCACCTGTACCTGTGATTTTCCATTCGATAAATTTCCAAGCTGTAGAAGTGGCTTGGTCTCCTTGGTATTGCGCATTTCCAGTGGTTGAACACCTTACAGACCCAACCGCATCTGATTTAATATAATAGGAAATAGTGTAAGCTGTTCCTGAAGTTAATTTAGATGTAAAATTAGAGTGAATTTGTGTTTTCCATTGACTACCTGTATTGCTAGTTGAATTTAGTATTTTCATAGCACCGTTTCCTTCGTAGGACTCAGCTGCACTGGCAAGATTCAATGCGTTTGCATCGCCGTTGTATTTTGACCATCCAGATATATCGGTATTAAATTTGCCATTGCTAACCAAATTTGTAACTACTGGAACGGCATCAAGATCTACAACACTCAATGTGTTTACATCTATATAATAAGTTACATTTGGTAAATAGCCCATATCAATACTGAATTTGAAAGTGGTACTTCCGGCTTTAAAATCGGCTGCGTTTACTTTGATTTTTAGTTGTTTCCATTGAGAAGTGGTTGCAAAACTGGCAGTCGCTGCCCCGCCTGTGTTATACCAATCTTTATAAGGGTATTGATTAGTTAATGAAGCATCAAAAGAGATTCGTCCTTGTCCGCTTGTTTCAGATTTGATAAAGAATGATACTTCATAATTATGTCCGCTTACAACTGGAATTGCAGGTGTTGTCAGTTGCAAATCCCAAGGATTGGCAGATGTAGCACTGGAGATCATTTTTAGACCTTGTGTTGTTGCAGATAAACCAGCACCATTTACAACAGTCATTCCAGCACCTTGATTTCTTGACCAACCTGTAAATGTTCCGTTTTTTAGATTCGTTAAATCAAGCACGTTTGTTCCGCTTGAACCCGGAATTATAGTGGGTGCAATCAAGCTGTTTAAGTAGCTAGCATTTTGGTTAGAATGCCAAACTAAGGTGTGCCCATAAACGGTTAGCCCTGCTTCTTTTACTTTAGCAATGAAAGCATCTACTTTAGTAAAATCGATAGCTCCATTGGCTTTCACCATTGGACCGTGTTTCATTTCATATCCAATGGTTACTTCGTCGAAATTTTCATTGGTTAGTTTACGATAGGTTTCGTTGGTCATATACAAATCAAGACCTACGCCACCACCAAGTATAAAGGTCGTGTAGTTTTTTAGGGGTTCATATCGACTTATTTTTTCTTGCAATTCAAGAGGTAGTTCAGCTCCGGTTACTTCGCCGTGACTAGGGTCTTTTCCCCATTCCATTATTTGATCATCGCAGGATGAAAATAACAAGAAGGATAGCACTATTAGGGGTAATATCTTTATGTATTTCATTTTTAATATTTTTAAATTAGACAATTTACTTGCTTATTTTGGTCTTTTGAAACTGTTTTTTAATTAGAAAAGTCGTTGAAAACAGGAGTTTTTAGAGAAACAATTCTCCAATTGTCTGTAGCCACACTTATTGAAGTAGCACTTGACGGAAATTCAGTTGTACTATCAACTCCAGTAATATTTTTTAATTTAATATCAGAGTTTTCAAAATAGATACCAAAGTTTTTATAGTTGGCAGCTTCACGATAAGCCAAAATGGTTTCGAAAGTGTAGTTCTTAGTAGCGTCAGAATAAGCATATATTTTGCTTAACGGGATGGTTACAGTTGTCCAGCCTGTAGTTTGAAATTCTTTTACTTTTCCATCTACAATCCAAGGCACATAATTGTAACAGGCTCCTGCCCATTCGCCACCATTGAAAGCATTTGATAAACAAATTTTTAAGAAACCAGTGTTACTCCAAGCAGTAGGTACAAAAATATCGAACTGAAAGGCTATTTGGTCTAAAGGTGTAGTTGCAGGAATGTAAGTAGTTAGTAGTGAACGCCAGTTGTCTTCTGGGCTACTTCCTGAGGTCCAAACTTCGGAACATCTATTTTTTGCGGCATCAAAAGAAGCGACACGTGATGGACGATGCGGAACATATTTTCCTTGAGAAGTGTTTTCAACTCCTGTAATTGTCGATACTAAATCTGTTGGGGTAATCATACTTGTTGTATTCCAATATCCTTGTGCTCCTTTGTCATCGAAATTAAGTAAAAGTCCTTTTTTGAAATTAAAATAAGCCGGAGAATAAGCACCTCCATTTGAACATTTAATCAATAAGGAACCACCAGCATCTGATACACCATTTGGAACAACAACTGTGAAAAATTTTCCATCTTTGTCTGATGTTATTCCGGTTGTTGTTTCGATATTTCCTGGGAAAATTACTTTGCTTACCTCGGTTAAACCAGTTCCATAAACAGTAATTTTTTCTCCTGCTTTAGGCAATGTATTCGAAATGTTGGTAATTGTTGGTGCAGATGAACGTATTTCGAATGAAAATGTAGTTTCGAAATTGTCATTTACCAAGCGTATTGTATTTCGGATATCGGCTGCTGCTTCAAGAGTTGGTGTGTCTTTTGAAATGCTAATTAAAAAAGAAGTGTCTGAAACATAAACGACATTAAAATAAGTTGAGTACCCGTTGATATATACTTTTTTCAAATGTGAAAACCCAGAACCTTCAACACGAATGGTTTGTCCTAATCGGGCAAAATTAACTTCTCTGTCGGGTACCGCTGAATTGACATCTTCTAGAAATACTTTGGTAACAGTTATTTCGCTACCAGAAGAATCGCTACTTTCACAAGAAGTGAACTGCATTGCAAAAACAATTAATCCAAAAAAGATTGCTGTTTTCCAATAATTTATGTTTAAAATATGGTTCTTCATATCTATTATTTTTTTTAGGTTTGGTACCATTTTGGTTTTAGAATAAATTGGTTATTTTAGGCTCAGTAAAGATATATGGAACTGCTTTTTCTTTCAAAAGTGGGTTTTGTACAACCTCAGTATCTGGGTAAGGCAATAAGAAAGTAGTTTCATTAGCAGTACCTACAGCACGACTTGAATTACTTTTTGAAGCATCGACCGAAACTGTGTTTGTTGCCGTGTCATAAAGGATGGGAACGATAACCCCTCTTTGTTGTCCATTAATATAATTAATAACCTCTTGTTGTTTATAATACGCTCTGCGAACCAAATCATACCAATACTGCCCTTCCATACAAAGTTCTACTCTTCGTTCGTGAATGATATCGGTGTAGGTTAGACTTGTTTTTGCAGTTAAACCTGCACGTAAGCGAAGAGCGTTAATGCTCGCTAAAGCGCTTGCATCGGTGGTATTTGCATTGTTTCCTAAAATTGCTTCTGCGTGATTCAAATATACTTCGCCTAAACGCAACATATAGGTATTCAAACCTGAGTTCATTCGGGATGTTTTGGCATTGTCTTTTGTAGAGCCTACCACACCTTTTTTGACATTCAGAAAGCTTTTTTCATGATCAACTGTATATCCACCATTCGCTTTGCTTATTTCAGGATAAAAATCATCGTCTCCCATCCAAGTTGCTTTTCGGCGAGTATCTTTTGATTCGTATTCTTTTAAAACATCATATGAAGCTCTTGTCCAATACCCCCAAGCGGCATCATCTCCAGTTATAGCAGAATTTAATGCAAAATAGGCTTGTTGAGTATTGTTAACCCCATAATCACCTCTTGGTACCCATTGTAGGGCAAACATCGATTCGGTGTTGTTGTTATTGTCCACTTTATATAAATCAGCATAATCTTTCATTAAAAGATAAGGCCCTTCATTGATTACTTTTTCGGCAGCTTTTTTGGCTAAATCAAGGTATTTTTGATCGCGAGTTCCACTATTTGGATTATCACTTAGTCCAGAGTACGATAAATATACACGAGATAACATTCCATAAGCACTGTATTTTGTTAAACGCCCTGATTGCGCAGCTTGGTTAGGCAAGTATTTTGCAGCAAATTCTAAATCACGCATGGCAAATTCGTAAACATCTTTTGTTGGGTTTTTGTTTACAATTGGATTTTTTACTAATTCATTCGGATCAGTAGAGATAATAACATCTCCCCACAAAGAGGCCAAATACCAATAGGCTGTGCCTCTCATAAAACGGGCTTCAGCAAGATATTGGTTTTTTTTATCGGCACTAACAGGGCTACCTGAAATTCCAATAATAACATTATTAGATTGTTGTACCACATTATATAAGGAAGACCAGGCCGAAACCAATGGCCCCGTTAATCCTGTTACTGATAAGTCGCTGAACGGATAAACATAGTCCGAAAAAGGTGCGTACAGGTTATAAGAACGTCCATCTCCTAATCCGTAATAAAATTTATCATTAAAATCGAACCAGACTTTATTGTATAAAGGACCTGTAGCCGCTTTAAAATCTTCTTCTGATTTATAGAAATTATCCTTTGTAATTACATCTTCTGGAGTTACATCTAACAGATCACTACAACCCAAAGCAAAAAGGGGTAATGCAATCATTAAGATCCTGTATAATATGTTTTTTGTTTTCATCGTAGTATTTTTTAGAAATTAGCAGTTAATCCGAAAGTATAAATAAGTGGAGATGGGTATCTTCCATTATCAATACCTGTTAAAAGTGCATCTTGATTGATAGACCCTACTTCGGGATCATAACCTTTGTATTTAGTAAAGGTAAATACGTTTTGCATATTTGTATATACTTTAAGGTTAGTTAGTTTCATTTTAGAAACTACATTTTGTGGCAAATTATAGCCTATTGAAATATTTTTAATTCTTACATAAGAACCATCTTCAATGAATCGGTCACTATATCTATAATTTGAAGTCGAAGAGGCAGATGAAGCACCAATTCTTGGCATATAAGGATCTCCTCCTACGATTGCTACATTTCTATAATCATTTGGACCATTAGGGTCGATTAATGCTAACTGTGCATATCCTGTTGCTGACTTTAATAAGTTTGTGCTTTCTCGAGGATTTTCTAACCAGCGTCTTTGATAATTTACAACATCGTTTCCATAAGCACCTGTTAGAAAAATATTTAAATCAAATCCTTTGAATGAGAAGGTGTTTCCAAATCCCAAAGTAAATTTAGGAGCAGGATTGCCAATGTAGGTTTGATCTTTTTCGTTAATAACGCCATCTTTGTTAAGGTCTTTAAAGATATAATCGCCAATCCAAACACTGTTTTCAGCAATTTTCATCCCTTCTGGCAAAGCGGTTGGCACCACATTTCCTTGGGCATCTTTATAATAAAAATCGGTAGCTTTTTCGAAACGTCCTATCACTTGGTAGCCATAAAATTGTCCAATAGGTTGTCCTACTGCTGTTCGAGTAACGATAGTTATATCTGACCCTTGTTGAAGTGTTTTGTTCAACACCCCTGTTTCGGTATTTAGTTGTAACACCTTGCTCATATTTTTAGAAAAAACAAGGTTAGATTTCCAAGTATAATCTTTTGTTTGAACGTTTATGGTGTTTAAAGTGAATTCAATTCCTTTGTTTTCTAGAGATCCAATATTAACCCACGGAGCCGAAGTTGCTCCTTGACCAGTTGTTCCAACGTAGGCAGGTAAAGGCAATTGAAGCAATAAATTATCTGTTTTTTTATAGTAAACATCAGTTGTTAATTCAATTCTGTTATTTAATAGTCCCAAATCAAATCCAGCGTTACTAGAAGTTGTAGTTTCCCATTGCAAATCTTGATTGGCCGTGTTTGCAGCTAGTAATCCAGTTCCCCAATTGGTAGCAGATGCGTTGTAAACTGAGGTGTATGCATTGTTTGGTACATTTTGATTACCAACCATACCCCAACCTAATCTTAATTTTAAATTATTTACAGTTTTGCTATCTTTTAAAAAGCTTTCATTCGAAACTTTCCAAGCAAAAGCTGCCGATGGAAACCATCCCCATTGATTGTCTTTGTAGAATTTAGAGGAACCATCTCGTCTTATTGTTCCAGTTAGTAAGTACTTATCGTCATAAGAATAAAAAACTCTTCCGAAATAAGAACTCAGTGCACTTGTACCACTTCCATTTGAGTTTTTTGCAGTTGTTGCATCACCAGCATTCAAATCAGTTGCGCCATTTGTTAAATATCCTGTTCTTGAACCATATAGATTTTCCCAATGTGATTCTTGCATTTCTTCTCCAAGCATCGCATTAATATTGTGAACTCCAAATTTTTTGTTGTAAGTCAATAAATTATTCCAATTCCAATATTTGCTATCCGATTTTGATCTTTGTCCTGTTCTAACTTCATTTACAATTGCACCAAAAGTATAGGACGGATCAAATTTGTAATCGCTATGAAAGCCATAATCTATGGAGTAGGTCGTTTTAAATTTGAGGTCTTTTGTAAAACCTATTTCGGCATAAGTAGTAGCTCTCATTCCAACTTGAGTGTTATGATTGTCTTTTAACATAGCCAAACCAATAGGATTTGTTTGAACAAATTCGCTAGTTGCTGGCCCGTCATATGTGCCATCGGCATTGCGAACGGCAACATTAGGGGTTTGTTTGAGAGCTGTTAATATTAATGAATCGTCAGAAACAGTTGTTTTTTGTTCAGCATTGCTCAAATTAAAATTCACACCCATTTTTAAATAATCTTTCACTTGAGAATCAATTACACCTCTAAGATTAAAACGTTTGAATGCCGATCCAATAGCAATACCATCTTGGTCTAAATAGCCAATTCCCATTGAATAGGTGGTTTTGTCAGTTCCTCCAGAAGCCGAAAGATTATAACTTTGCATCATAGCTGTTGTAAACAATTCTTTTTGCCAATCGGTACCTTCGCCTAATAAATCAGGACGTATAAAATTAGTATCACGTGTTACAATGCCTAAACTTGCCAAGGTGTTTTTATGAACAGCATATTCTCTAAGATTAAGCAAATCCAGATTTTTAGGAATTTCTTGCCAGCCCACATAGCTATCAAAGGTTAAAGAAAGTTCTCCTTTTTTTCCGTGTTTGGTTGTGATCATAATAACTCCGTTTGCCGCTCTAGACCCGTAAATGGCTGTAGCAGAAGCGTCTTTCAAAACATCCATCGAAACAATGTCGGATGGGTTGATGGAGGATAATGGATTCGTAAATGAAGAGCCTGTACCTCCGTCAATAATTACACCATCAATCACAAAAATAGGCTCGTTTGAACCGTTTAATGAGCTAATTCCACGAATTCGAATGGAGGAACTAGCCCCAGGCGCTCCACTGTTTTGTTGAATATTAACCCCTGCAGCTCGTCCTTGTAAAACTTGGTCGATAGTAGTTGAAACAGATTGTTTGAAGGATTCGCTAGATACAGATGAAACTGCACCTGTCAAATCTGCTCTTTTCATTGAGCCGTAACCTACAACCACAACACTATTTAAAGTGGTTACTTCTGATTCTAGAACTACGTTAATTTTGCTTTGTTTGTTAACAGCGATTTCTTTCTTGTTGTAACCAATAAAACTGAATACTAAAACTCCGTTTGTCGGCACTGATTTAAGTGTAAATACACCATCCATATCTGTTACTGTTCCTGTTTTGGTTCCTTTTATAGAGACATTTACCCCCGGAATTGGGCCGTCTTTATCTGAAACTTTTCCTGACACAGTCGTTTGAGCTTGTGTGCCTAAGCTAAACATGAACATTAGAATTAAAAACCCAAGCTGTTTAATTCGTTGGCTTTTAATAAATAAAAAGTTAGTCATAAAATAATTTATTAAATGGTTAATTTGGTTAGTCTTAAACGATAGTATATTCTCATAAACTATAGTTTAGTTTTACAAATATATATATAAATTTCAACATTACACAATCGGTTGCAATTTATTTTTTTATAAATTTTGAAAAAAAAGTTCTATAATATTTCACTATGTTATATTTTAGATTGATTTATATGAGAAATGTTTTTTTTATTTCGATAAAAACTGTTTGAAACTGTTATTTTGTTTAGGAATTTGATGTGCTTTCTACTACTTAAATATATGTTTTTAGAGAGAGAAGGTACGTTTTTGAAATAAAAATTAATAACTTTTTATTTCAATTGTAGTTTTCTCCAATCCATCAGCAGTAATAATTAGTTTCATCTTGCCCTTAATTCCTTTTTTGGCACGAACAATTACCAGTGCCATTCCGTTGTAGGCTTCCCGTTCGTGAGATGCAAATGAAACTAAACTGGCAGGATCGCCATTATCGGTAGAGACTATTTCTCCCAAACCTTCGAGGCTAAAATTGATTTTGTTGTTGGCATCAGGAACCATTAATCCGTTTTTATCCGTGATTTTAATTGTTATGAAAGCCAAATCTTCTCCATCGGCTTTTATTTTTTTTCGGTCGGCTGTTGCCAATAATTTTGCAGTCTTATCAGTAGTTTTTAGTGTTTCTTGAGACCAAAATTTACCGTTTTTATAGGCTACTACTTTCAATTCTCCTACTTGGTATTTTACATCATCCCAGCGAATGCGATATTCGAACTCGGCTTTCTTTTTTCTGCCAAGTGATTGTCCGTTCAAGAACAATTCGGCTTCATCACCCGAAGTAAATATGTGAACTGGAGTGATTTGTCCCGCGCGATTTGTCCAATTCCAATGAGGCAAAATATGTGCTATTGGCAATTCTGGTCTCCAACGAGATTGATACAAATAGAAACGATCTTTTTTGAAACCCGCCAAATCAATTATACCGCAATAAGAACTGCGAGCCGAGTAATAGGGAGTAGGTTCGCCAAGATAATCCCAACCACTCCAAACAAATTCACCAGCAACATAAGGATGACGGTCTTGGGTGGCAAAAACTTTATCGGGCGAAGACCCAAATTGGGCAGTATAAAGTTCATATCCGCTGACTTCTTTGGTAACAGGATTGGCGCCAACACCATCACTAACAGGAGCTGAATTTTCAAGCGTAACCGGAAAAATATAGGAACCTCGACTGCTCAATGCTGAAGCGGTTTCGCTACTTACAATCATTTTCTCTGGGAATGCTTTTTGAAATGCTGGATAAAGGGGCGCAGTTCGAATTCCTCCTTTTAAATGCAAATAGGCAGGAGCATCTCGGATTCCTTCGCCTTGATAATTCAGACTCATAAAATCCATTTCTTTGGAAAAAGGCATATCGGGTTTGGCAAAATTTTGCGATGCCGAAGCGGGTCTTGTGGAGTCTTCTTCGTGGACAATGTTACGTAATTCTTGAGCAATTTTTGCTCCTGCCGCATCCGTATATTGTTCGCCAACTTCATTACCAAAACTCCAAGCAATAATGGAGGGATGATTGCGATCCCGACGAATGAAAGAGCGAGTATCGGCTTCGTGCCAATCGGGAAAAATTAAATGAAAATCGTGCGGCGTTTTTTTTCGTTCCCAACTGTCAAAGACTTCATCAATGACCAAAAAACCCATTCGATCCGTCAAATCCAATAATTCTGGAGCAGGAGGATTATGTGATAATCGAATAGCATTGCAACCCAATTCACGTAACATTTCCAATTGGCGTTGAGCTGCTCTAACATTAAATGCGGCTCCCAAAGCTCCCAAATCATGGTGTTGGTTTACACCTTGAATTTTGATTTTCTCCCCATTTATTAATAATCCTTTGGTGGGATGAAACTCAATTTTGCGAATTCCAAATGAGGTGTCGTATTCATCTACTTGGTTTCCAGCTATAAAAATTTGGGTTTTTGCTACATATAAATTTTGCTTTTGTTGTGGGTAAATACCCCAAAGCATTGGGTTTTTGAGTAGGGTTTTGCTTTTTATTGTTTGTTTTTCATTGGCATTCAAACTAATATTTTCTGAAAGGAAATTAGTTATTGCTTTTCCTTTGGCTTTGCCAAAATCATCCGCAGCAAAGATTTGAGTTTTGGCTTCAACTAGTTGTGTTGAGGTTGTTTTATTTTCTAGTTTTAAAGAAAGATGGATAGTGGCTTCTTTGCTAGAAATTTCAGGTGTGGTGATAAACGTTCCCCATTGTGCCACGTGAACTGGAGCTGTTTTGGTCAGCCAAACATTGCGATAAATTCCGCCACCAGGATACCATCTTGCCGAGTGGTTTGGATTGTCAAGTCTGATGGCTAATTGATTTATTCCACCAAAATTTAAGTAGGGCGTTAAATCCAATCGAAAAGAATTATACCCATAAGGCCAGCCACCAACTAAATGTCCGTTGAGCCAAACCATCGCATACGACATTGCTCCATCAATATCCAAATAGATTATTTTGCCTTGATCGGATTTAGAAATATCTATTTTTTTGCGATACCAAGCCACACCTTGACTAGGAAGTCGTCCCATTCCGCCACCCACTTCGGGTTTATCTCCAGTGTAAAACGGTTTGTTAATGGCCCAATCGTGAGGCAAAGTTACTTTTTGCCAAGCATCGTCTTTGAAATCTGCTTTTACAAACGGAAAGTCAGTACCAGGATTGCCTTCAGGACGAATGTGTTTTTGGGTTGGATCATTTATAAAGTCATTTGCCGATGGAAGAATCCAATTTTTTAAAACGTCCTCTTTTGATTCTATTTTTACGGCTTCGGTAGGTTTAGAATCGGCAACTTTGTTGTCGTTTACTTCCTCTATTTTAGGGCGAACATCATAAATAAGATTGTCTGGATTGTTCTCATAACGCATAAAATGCCAACCTTCGTCGAGTTTAATTCGCTCTCTTTTGAAACTTGATTTTAGTTCTTGACCATAAACTTTAGCCTCACAGAGTGTAAATAAAACAATACTAATCCAGAAACCAAAATTCATTATTTTTTGACGGTTCATGCTTTATTAGGAATAAAATCTTGTAAACAGAATTAAATTTCTCGATACGGATTGATAGTAATTATTGAACCATCTTCATTATAAGTGATTTCAGTAACTTTAATAGATCTTAGATGAGTCACACCTTTTGACAAACTGGAATCGTGATAAAATAAATACCATTTTTCATCTACTTTACAAATAGAATGATGCGATGTCCAACCAATTACTGGATTTAGAATTCTTCCTTGATAAGTAAATGGGCCATAAGGATTATCTCCAGTGGCATAGCAAATAAAGTGTGTATCACCAGTTGAATAGGAAAAATAATACTTCCCGTTGTATTTATGCATCCAAGAAGCTTCAAAAAAGCGGCGATTATTATCTCCAGCTAATAAAACCTCTCCATTTTCATCAAGGATTTTGATTTCTTTTGGTTCTTGGGCAAATTGTTTCATATTAACAGAAATGCGAGCAACAATTGGACCTAAGGCAGGTTCGTTAGCTAAAGGTTCTTCATTAGAATCTGAATATTGGTTGTTGCGGTATTTTTGAAGTTGCCCCCCCCAAATACCTCCAAAATAGATATAATGTGTGCCATCTTCATCTTCAAAAACAGCGGGATCTATGGAATAACTTCCTATAATAGCTTCTGGTTCTGGAATAAATGGTCCAGTTGGAGAATTACTGATGGCTACCCCAATTTGGAAAATTCCATTAGCACGTTTGGCAGGAAAATACAAATAGTATATTCCGTCTTTGTATGCAGCATCAGGAGCCCACATTTGGCGTTCAGCCCAAGCAACATCATCAACATGCAGCGCAACACCATTATCAATCGTTGGAGCATTTACATTTTCCATTGAAAGAACGTGATAGTCTTCCATACCAAAATGATCTCCATTGTCATTAAATGGAATTCCTGCATCAATATCGTGTGAGGGATAAATGTATATTTTGCCATCAAATACGTGAGCAGAGGGATCTGCGGTATATATATGTGATACTAGAGGTTGAGAAATGGCTTTTTGGTTAATTTTTTCAAAATCAATATGTTCGATGCTTTCTTTAGACATGATAGTATTTTTAATTTATTGTAAAATAGTTAAGCTCTTCTTTGTTTTAAATCTGATTCGATTTGCACTTCCATTTTTTTATTAATTTCATAGAAAAATAGTAGCCCAACTCCAATTAAAAAAGGGATTGCAGGGAAAATGCTTATTAATAATTTGATTCCGTTTATGGCATTTTCTGACTGGATTAATGAATTAGGAGCATAGTCAAAATGCCCCAAAATTGATGTTGTCAAGGCACCTCCAATACTCAATCCTGCTTTTAATCCAACCATCATTGCCGAAAAAATAATTGCTGTAGCACGGCGATTGGTTTTCCATTCAGAATAATCAGCTACATCAGCAATCATAGCCCAAAGAAGTGGAATGGTAATGCCGTAGAAAAATCCGTGAAGAATTTGTGAAAAGAACATTAATGCAATTGATTTTGGAGCAAAAAAATAAAAGGCTATGATAAAAAAGGTTGAGATTAAAAGAAATAGTTGAAATACGTTTCTTTTGCCATATTTGTCGGCCAAATTTTTAGATAATGTAATTCCAACAATCATAAAAATAATCCCACCCGCATTAAACAATCCAAAACCAGCCGAGATGGGGTCGTTACCAAATGGATTCATTCCGATGTTGGAAAGAAAATCTAATATGGGTTGAATAAAAATGGCTAATTGCGTTTTATCAACATAGTTTTCGAAATAATAGACATAAGAACCGCCTTTCATTGCTAATGTTATGAATGCTAGCAATGTAAGTGTAAGCATAATCAACCAAGGTTTGTTTTTGACTAAATCGCCTAAATCTTCCTTCACACTAGATTTTTGTTCAGGTTTTGGGACAATACGTTCTTTGGTAGTCAAAAAAGTAATCAGTAGCATAATAGTTCCAACGATGGCCAAAACGGTCATTACCTTTTCAATCCCTACGGCTTTGTCTCCGTTTCCAGCACTTTTAATGATGGCGAGCATAAAAACTTGTACAAAGAATTGGGCAAACATAACGGCCACAAATCGATAAGACGACAAACTGTTTCTTTCAGACATATCTCCAGTAATCACGCCACTCAAAGCAGAATAAGGCAAATTATTAGCAGCATACAACATCAGTAGCAACGAATAAGTTACAACGGCATAAATAACTTTTCCTTGATAGGAGAAATTGGGAGTTGTAAAAGCTAACAAAGCAATAACTCCTAGTGGAACTGCTGTCCATAAAATCCAAGGGCGAAATTTCCCCCATTTTGAGTTGGTTCTGTCGGCAATAGCTCCAATAATTGGGTTGAAAATAAAGGCCGCGATTAAACCAACCACGAGCATTATTATTGAAGAATGTGCAGGCGATAATCCATATATATCGGTATAGAAATAAGCGAGATAAGTCATCAATGTTTGGAAAACTAAGTTGGCAGCTAGGTCGCCAAGGCTGTATCCAATCTTTTCTTTTACTGATAATTTTTGTGAAGCTGAATTCATTTTTGTATTAATTTATTTTGAGACATTAAACGGTTTTAGTTTTTAGGCTCAGGTTTTTAGTTTAGGTTCAATCAAAAAATTATTTTTTTAAACTTAATAAGCTATAATAGGCTTTTTTGGGTTTAGATTCACGATCAAAAAGAAGCGGAAAATTAGTTCTTCCTTTTATTGGCCAGTCATTTAGCCAAGATTGTTTGTCATTTACTCCCCAAAAAGTAACTCTGTCTATTTTGTCTTGGTGTTTTAAAAATAATTTAAAAATGGCTTCATAACGGGCAGCCAATTGAATTTGAATAGCTTCGGGAAGACCATTTGGGTACGGATTCATTTTTTCGCTCGCTTCAGCTCTTTGATTGACATCGGCCCCAACAATATCCCAAGGATTTGGCAATACACTAATGTCGAATTCAGTGAATGAAACTTTAACGCTAAGTGCAGCAAAATCAAGAATAGTTTTCTCTATTTCGTCCAACGACGGAGAGGTTAAATTCCAATGGGCTTGTTCTCCAACGCCGTCGATTTTTGCCCCATTTTTTTGAAGATTTTTCACCAATTCTACCGCGCCTTTTCGTTTTTTTGCATTACATAAGTTATAATCATTATAATATAAATCTGTTTTTGGGTCAGCTTTGGCAGCTAATTTAAAAGCAAAACTCAAATAGTCTTTTCCGTAAGTGTCTAGAAAAACTGTTTTTCTTAAAGTGCCATCTTCGTTTAATGCTTCGTTGACCACATCCCAAGAATTTATTCTTCCTTTGTATTTTTCAACAATAGTACTAATATGATTTGTCATCGCTTCTGCCATAGTAACACTGTCTTTTATTTGAGCCATCCAAGGGGCTAATTGGCTGTGCCAAATCAAGGTATGTCCGTGAATGAGCATTTTGTTTTTTTCTCCAAATGCAACAAATTGATCACTCATTTTGAAATCAAATTTGCCTTTTTCAGGATGAACATACATAGATTTCATACAGTTTTCGGCAGTGATGCTATTGAATTCTTTTGCAATCAAATCGGTCACCATTGGGTCTGTTTCCTTTATTTGATTGGTGTCTAACGCAGCTCCGATGTAAAAATCTTTTTTATAAGTATTTTTTAGCGAAAGGCTTGCTCCTGAATTTTTGGGTATCGAATTGCAACTACTTATTAGAAGCATTGCCGATAGTAATACGAGTGGTTTAGCGATATTCATTTTTAGTTATTTTTTTAATTATTTCCGGGTGCAAATGGGAATTTTAGAGATTCAAAATATTCCAAAGTTTGTGTTGGTTTCTCCACTCCTTTGGGCAATTCCTTTCCTGAAAATTGTTGAAAATACAACAGGCAAGCATCTCGCCACCATTTGGCTTCTTTGTATTGTATGTTCAAAAGCATTTGAACTTCCTTAAATCGGGTTTTGTCCACATAATTGCCCATTTTTTTCCAAGTCGTTTGCATTGTAGCCACTTCATCAACGCCTTCTTGGTATTTTAGAGCCATTCCATTCCAAAGGGTTTGACCATTTTTCAATTTATAATCCCAAGACAAATGATGAAACCACAACAAGTCTTTTTCGGGACAAGTTTTTACATCGTTAAATACTTGAGCTACTTCTTGATTATATTGAGCTGTGGCATTGCTTCCGGTTTTAGAACGGTCAAAACCTATTCCGTTTTTATCGGCTTTATGATAATAAGTAGGATTCCATTCAGGTCGGGATAGATTGCTTACCCAAGGTCCAGGCCCATAATGATGCCCTGTATCCATAATGTGATGCAATCCGAATGGTGTCATATAATTGACAACTGCTTCTCTTGATTTTAGCATCATTTCTTTGATAGGATTCACAAAGGTTTCATCGTTAGAAAAAGTCATTCTCAACCATTCATCGGCGATAGTTTCTGAATCTAAATGAGGATTCCAAGCCAATCGACCAAAACCGTACCAATTGGCTTGTGCAAAAGGATGTCCTGTCCAATTGATATCGCTGCCAATATTTGCCACTCCAGCTATTCCTGTAAGTTTATGATTGTCTAATGAACCATCAATTATTTTGGCAACAGTAGAACCTTTTCCTTTGCTATAAGTATCAGATTCTAATACTTCTTGATATAATTTAGGCAAATACACCAAATGTGAACTAAAGCCTAAATATTCTTGGGTAATTTGAAATTCCATCATCAAAGGCGTTTTGGGCATTGCGCCAAACATTGGGTGAAAAGGTTCTCGAGGTTGAAAATCTATTGCGCCATTTTTGACCTGAACAATCACGTTATCTCTAAATTGTCCGTCATAAGGAACAAATTCGCTATAGGCTTGCTTGGCTCTATCATTCACATCGTGTTCAGAATATACAAAGGCACGCCACATTACAATTCCGCCAAAAGGGGCAAGGGCATCGGCCAGCATATTAGCGCCGTCAACGTGATTTCGTTTGTAATTTTGTGGGCCAGGTTGTCCTTCTGAATTGGCTTTGACCAAGAATCCGCCAAAATCAGGTATTCTTTTGTAAATTTCTCTTGCTTTTTCTTTCCACCAATTTTTGACTTCTGCATTATATGGGTCGGCAGTTTTTAATCCGCCAATTTCTATTGGAGCCGAGAATCTAGCTGTTAAATACACTTTGATTCCATAAGGTCTAAAGGTGTTTGCTAAAGCTTCAACTTTTTCTAAATATTGAGGAGTCAATATTAAAGCATTGGCATTTACATTATTCAAAACCGTTCCGTTGATGCCGATGGAAGCATTGGCACGAGCATAATCAATGTAGCGTTGATCAATAAAATCAGGCAGTTTTTGCCAATTCCAAAGAGATGAACCAGCATAACCACGTTCAACAGTTCCGTTGAGATTATCCCAATGATTCAGCATTCGAACATTTATTTTTGGAGAATCTACTATGTTTAAATTTTCGATAGATTTGTTGGTTTGAAGTAATTTTAAAAAATTAAACACACCATATAAAACGCCAATGTCGGTATTCCCAGTAATCAGAATGTGATTTTTGTTGTTCAGTGAAAAAGTTTTAATAAGGTAGCCTTCGTTATTAACTTGATCCAATTCATTTTTTAGATTTTTAATTATGTCTTCATTTAAAGAAGATTTAGAGCCAAAAACCAACGTGTTTTCGCCGTTAATATCTTGTTGCGTTTGAATTTTAGTATCCAATAAACTGGAAAGTCCTGATTGCAACTCTTTTGATGTGGCTTGAATTGTTGCAGAATTGCCTAAAGCAAAAATTCCATTGATTTTAGATTTGTATTCTGATGCTAATTTTGAATCTTGAATTTTTTTGTACTGAAGCCATAATTTATAATCTGCTTGTGCTGATGAATTTATACAAAACAGCAACAAGGGTATTAGAAATAAAGAAAAGACATAGGTTAAGCGACTCATATTTTGTTGTTAGTTATCCTTTAGGCAAATTCATTTTTTTGAAAGTAAAAATTAAAGTATTCTTTTTTCAAGAAACACTTTTTTCTTGTGATTACTAATTTATTTGTTTTTTAATTATATTTGCAATCGGTTGCGTAAAAGTATATAATTCAAGTATAATAAAAAATTTTTTCGCCTAATTTTTTATATTCGTAAAATATTAGATGAAAATCAATAAATACCTAAACATGAATGTAGTTTTGAAAAATACTGTGTTTTTCTTATTGTTGATTTCAACACTTTACTGTAAGAGTCAGGACGTTGTTGAAAAAAATGAAAAATTTCCATTTAACGATAGTTCATTATCTATTGATGCTAGAATTCAAGATTTAATATCAAGATTAACTTTGGAGGAAAAAGCAAATCAAATGATGAACAATACTCCAGCAATAGAGCGTTTGGGAATCCCTCCTTATAGTTATTGGAATGAAGCACTTCACGGTGTAGGTCGTTCCGGAATTGCTACCGTTTTTCCGCAGGCAATTGGACTGGGAGCCACATTTGATAGTGATCTGGCATTTAGAGTTTCGACTGCGATTTCCGACGAAGCTAGAGCGATGCACAACGCAGCAAAAGCAAAAGGCTACAATAAACAATACGGTGGGTTGACTTTTTGGACGCCCAATATCAATATTTTTAGAGATCCAAGATGGGGTCGTGGTCAGGAAACGTATGGAGAAGATCCTTTTTTGACAGCCACTATTGGAACGGCTTTCGTAAAAGGATTGCAAGGAGATAATTCGAATTATTTAAAGACGGCAGCTTGTGCCAAACACTTTGCTGTACATAGCGGTCCCGAAAAATTGCGTCACGAGTTTAATGCAGATGTAACACAAAAAGACCTTTGGGAAACCTATTTGCCTGCTTTTCAAGCCTTGGTCGAAGCCAAAGTAGAATCGGTAATGTGTGCTTATAATAGTACGGATGGTGAGCCTTGTTGTGCCAACAAATACCTGATTACAGATGTTTTAAGAAAACAATGGCATTTTAAAGGACATATTGTTACCGATTGTGGAGCGATTGACGATTTTTATACTCCAAAAGAAAAAGGTGGACACGGAACTGTAAAAACTGAGGCGGAAGCTGCTGTTTTAGTGTTGAAAAGCGGAGTTAGCCTGAATTGTGGAAATACCTACAAGGCATTACCTCAAGCGGTCAAAGAGGGCTTGATTACAGAGAAAGAAATAGATGTTCAATTAGCAAATTTACTGCGAACAAGATTTAAACTAGGTTTATTTGATACAATGGGTAGCAATCCTTATGATGCTATTTCTCCAAATGTTGTGAATAGTGCAGCACATCGAGAACTAGCTAGGGAAGTGGCACAAAAAGGAATTGTATTATTGAAAAACAATGGTATTTTACCTCTGAAAAATGACCTTTCAAAGTATTTTGTTACGGGACCCAATGCCACAAATACGGACATTTTATTGGGAAATTATTATGGTGTAAACCCCAATTTAGTGACTATTCTTGAAGGAGTGGCAGGCGCAATTGACAAAGCCAGTCAATTGAATTATACTTTGGGAACAATGCTAAATCAAGCCCCTGTGAATCCAATAGATTGGTCAACTGGAAATGCCTCAAATAGTGATGCGACCATCGTTGCTTTAGGGATTTCAGGATTGATTGAAGGAGAAGAAGGAGAATCAATTGCATCGCCAACAGCTGGAGACAGACTGGATTATAATTTGCCTCAAAATCAAATCGAATATCTAAGGAAATTAAGAAAATCGGCCGACAAAAATCCCGAAAATAAAAAACCCATAATTGCAGTTGTTACAGGAGGAAGCCCAATGAATTTGGCAGAAGTACAGGAATTGGCCGATGCCGTTTTATTGGTTTGGTATCCCGGTGAAGAAGGCGGAACTGCCGTGGCGGATATAATTTTCGGAAAAATATCACCTTCGGGAAAATTGCCGGTTACCTTTCCAAAATCTTTGGATCAATTGCCTCCTTATGAAAATTATTCGATGAAAGGAAGAACGTATAAATATATGAACGTAGATCCATTATATCCGTTTGGTTTTGGATTGAGTTATACCAATTTTACTTATGGTGAAGTCAAAGTTTCTTCAACCAAAATTTCAAAAAAAGACAATCTCGTGGTTTCGGTCAAAGTAACTAATTCGGGCAAAGTAAAATCAGATGAAGTGGTGCAGTTGTATGTCTCGGATTTGGCAGCATCTGTTGAAGTGCCTAATTTTCAATTAATCAATATGAAACGGATCACATTAGAACCCGGAGAATCTACAGAAGTTTCATTCCAGTTGACACCAAAAGCATTCGAAATCGTTAAAAATGATGGAACCAGAGTTGTTGAGTCTGGGGAATTCAAAATGTATGTAGGTGGTTCCAGTCCGATGAAAAGAAGTTTTGAATTGGGTGCACCAAAAATGGCAGAGGCTATAATAACAATAAAATAGTATAAAATATCCAAAATGAATAAATTAAAAATCGCAGTAATTGTCATGTTTTTCATTCAGTCGAATGGAGTGTTTTCTCAAATAAAATTGCCAAAATTAATTAGCGATGGAGTGGTTTTACAACGAAATGAAAAAGTGAAAATTTGGGGATGGGCTTCGCCAAACGAAAAAATAACATTGAATTTCAAATCCAAAAATTACTTGACAGAAGCTGATAAAGAAGGCAATTGGGCTATTTTGTTGCCAGCCCAAAAAGCGGGAGGGCCTTATGAAATGGTTCTCAAAGCCAGCAACGAAATAAAAGTAAAGGACATTCTATTTGGTGATGTTTGGATTTGTTCTGGTCAATCGAATATGGAACTTCCAATGGAACGTGTCAAAGAAAAATATGGAGAAATTATCAAAAAATCTAAAAACGATAACATTCGACAATTTTTAGTGCCCGATAAATACGATTTCAAACAGCCACAAACCGATTTGGATTCAGGAAATTGGTTATCTGCCAATCCTGAAAATGTGCTTCAATTTTCGGCTGTAGCCTATTTTTTTGCCAAAGAAATTAATGAAAAAACACAAGTTCCAATTGGGTTAATCAATACAGCTTTGGGTGGTTCTCCAGTAGAATCTTGGATGAGCGAAAGAGCTTTGAAAGCATTTCCAAAAGCATTTGATGAAGCACAGAAATTCAAAAATGACGATTTGATTAAGCAAATTGAAGACAGTGACAAAAAGCGAAACGACGATTGGTATGCGTTTGTAAACGCCAGTGATAAAGGTTTGTTAGATAAAAATGAACAATGGAATCAAGCGAATATTGATGATAATAATTGGTCGAAAATGGCGATTCCTGGGTATTGGGCAGAACAATCCATTGGAAAAGTAAACGGAGCGGTTTGGTTTCGAAAAGAGATAAATGTGCCCAAATCTATGGTCGGAAAACCAGCCAAATTGTTTATGGGACGCATTGTTGATCAGGATTTTGTGTATGTCAATGGCGAATTTGTTGGAACTACAGGCTATCAATATCCGCCACGACGTTATGAAGTAAAATCAACCGTTTTAAAGGAAGGAAAAAATACCATTGCCGTTCGAGTAATCAATAATAGTGGCAGCGGTGGATTTGTATTGGAAAAACCCTATTATTTGGCCGTGGGCAATGATACTATTGATTTGAAAGGAGAATGGAAATATAAGTTAGGTATCGAAATGAAGCCGTTACAAGGACCAACATTCATTCGTTGGAAACCCGAAGGATTGTACAATGCTATGATTGCTCCGTTGTTGAATTTAAAAATCAAAGGTGTTTTGTGGTATCAAGGAGAATCAAACACGGGAAATCCGTTTGGTTACAAAGAAGCATTTTCGACGATGATTACAGATTGGCGAACCAAATGGGGACAAGGAAATTTTCTTTTTCTATTTGTTCAATTGACGAATTATATGGAAGAATATCCTGAACCAAGAGAAAGCAATTGGGCAGCTTTAAGACAATCTCAATTGGAAACTTTGAGTGTTCCCAATACTGGAATGGCTGTTACAATTGACGTTGGCGAATGGAACGATATTCATCCGTTGAATAAAGAAGCGGTGGGACATCGGTTGGCTTTATTGGCTCGCAAAATGACTTATGGAGAAACTAAAATTACGGCTTCAAGTCCGATGCCAAGTACTGCTACATTCGAAAATGACAAAGCAATTATTTCTTTTGCCAATGTGGGAGGTGGATTAACGATTAAAAAGGGAACGGAATTAAAATCATTTGCCATTTCGAATGACGGGATACATTTTGTTTGGGCAAAAGCCAAAATTTCAGGAAATAAAGTAGAGGTTTGGAACGAAAAAATCAGTAATCCAACGGTGGTTCGTTATGCTTGGGACAATAATCCTGCTGCTGCTAATTTATTTTCGAAAGAAGGATTGCCAGCAACTCCTTTTGAGGTAAAAAAGAAGTAATCATATGGATCTAACAGGTTTCAAAAACGGGTTAGGTCTTATTTTTTTAAAATAACAACTTATATTTTCTTCGAAGATTCTCGAACCAGTACTTCTGTATTCAAAAAGGTAATCTCTTTCACTTCGTCTTTGTTAGGAAATTTGATGCTTTTCAAAATAATTTCAGCCGACATTTGTCCCATTTTTGCGGCTGGATGTGTAATTGTCGATAAGTTTGGATCTATAATTTCTGAAATAGGGTCGTTATTAAAACCAATAACTTTCAGGTCTTCAGGAACTCTAATGCCTCTTTTTTTGGCAGATTGAATGGCACTCACCGCCATAATATCGCCCGAAGCAAATAATCCATCAGGTCTGTTTTTTAAATCCAATAGTTTGTCACTTGCTTTTAAAGCTTCGTTGTAAGTAACTGTCTTTAAGTCGGCAATGAGTTCTTTTTCGACAGGTAAATTGTATTTGGTCAAAGCATCAATGTAGCCTCTTTTTCTTTCGTTGTATAAATTTCCAAATTCAGAACCCGCAGTAATGTGTGCAATTCGTTTGCATCCTTGTTCTATAAGATGAACAGTTGCCTTGTACGCAGCGGCATGATTGTCAATGATAACTCTAAAAGTATTAAAATCTTTGGGAACCCTATCTACAAAAACTATTGGAATATTATTGTTTACAAATTGTTGAAAATGAGTAGTGTCAACGGTTTTCATTCCTAACGAACAAATTATTCCACTTACTCTACTGCTGTAAAGTGATTTTGCCATGCTAACTTCCTCTTCATAGGAGTCATGAGATTGCATAATAATTACATTATAACCCGATTTTCGAGCTGCAATTTCGATACCGCTAATCAATGATGAAAGAAAGGGTTGGGTGACAGTTGGTATCAAAACGCCAATAGTATTGGTTTTGTTGCCACGCAATCCTGCTGCTAAAGTATTGGGAACGTAGCCCATTTCTTCGGCCATTTTCTTTACTTTTTTTATGGTTTTGCTACTAATGGTTGGGTGATCTTTTAAAGCTCTTGAGATAGTGGAGGTGGCAAGTTTTAATTTCTCGGCTAAATCATATATGGTAACGTCTTTATTTTCTTCCATTTTATAAAATATTATACACAAATATACTATTTTTTTTAACAATTGAATTGGTAAACAAATCCTGTAATTTGGGATGAATACAATCTGTTTTATTCTAACTAAATCGGTTGCGTAAAAAAGGGTGATTTTTTTTCAAAAATAATTTTTTATGTTGAAATAATTAGTAATTTAGCATACCGGAACAGAACAGTACGATAGTTATGAATGAACAAAATTTTGCCTTTAGTATTAATCACGAAAGTGATGTTCCGAAGTATCAGCAATTAGTCAATTCTATTAATGATGCTATTGCTAAACATCTTTTGAATAAAGGCGATTTGTTGCCTTCGGTAAATAGTATTTGCAAAGAAAATAAGCTTTCAAGAGATACCGTTTTCAAGGCTTATTCTATTTTGAAAGATCAAAGAGTGATTGAATCGGTTCCGAATAAAGGCTATTTTGTGGCTGGCGAAACCAGAAAAGTGCTTTTGGTTTTAGATACTTTTAAAGCCTATAAAGAAGTTTTATATCATTCGTTTGTAAACAATTTGCCCGATAATATTATTACAGACGTACAGTTTCATCACTATAATATAGATAATTTCAAAACCATTATCAATAATAGTAAGGGCAAATATTATAAATATGTGGTAATGAATTTTGACCACAAAGAAGTGGCTTCGGTTTTGACCAATATTTCTAATGAAAAACTGTTGTTGATTGATTGGAATATTCATTCAAAACCAAAGAATAATTATGTTTTTCAGGATTTTGGAATAGCCTTTTTAGACTCTTTGAAACAGGCTGTAGATTTGTTTAGAAAATACAAAGCCATTCATTTTGTATATCCCAATTTCACCAATCATCCGATTGAGACTGTTACTTTTTTTAAGAAATTTTGCAAAGAATTTGAGTTTGATTTTAAAGTTATTACCAATCCAAAAGACTTTGATATTGAGAAAGATATTGCCTATATAGGAGTAAGTGACAGAATGCTTGGGATATTTTTAGAACAATGTCGAGAAAAGGATTTTGAACCCGGAAAAGACGTTGGATTTTTATCCTACAATGAAACTCCAATGAAGAAATTTATTTACAAAGGGATTTCGGTGGTTTCGACCGATTTTAAGGAATTAGGAACTAAAGGGGCCGAATTTATTACGAAAGACGAACCGATGCAATATTATGTATCGACAAATTTAATATTAAGAGAATCATTATAAATTATGTATTACATTGGATTTGATATAGGTAGCTCTTCAGTGAAAGTAGCTATCGTAGAAATAGCAACCGGAAAAAGCATTGGCGTGGTTCAAGAGCCAGAAACCGAAATGAGTATGCTAGCCTTAAAAAATGGTTGGGCCGAACAAAAACCCGAAGATTGGTGGCAACATTCTTGCAATGCTGTGGCCAAATTGAAAAAGAAATTTAATATTTCTAGAACACAAATAAAAGGAATTGGAATTTCCTATCAAATGCACGGATTGGTTTTGGTTGACAAAGCAGGTCAACCTTTAAGAAAATCGATAATCTGGTGCGACAGTCGAGCTGTAGAAATAGGAAATACTGCATTTGCAGCCATTGGAAATCAAAAATGCAACGAACATTTGCTGAATTCTCCGGGGAATTTTACCGCTTCAAAATTGAAATGGGTCAAAGAAAACGAGCCAGAAATTTACAGCCAGATTCATAAATTTATGTTGCCGGGTGATTATATCGCTTATAAATTATCCAATGTAATCAATACCACGATTTCAGGATTGTCCGAAGGGATTATGTGGGATTTTAAAAATGACAACTTCGCCAATTTCTTGTTCGAACATTATGGCATTTCAAATGAACTTGTTCCAGATATTGTAGATACTTTTTGCCTTCAATCTAAAGTAGATAAAAAAGGAGCTGAAGAAAGCGGTTTGGCCGAAGGAACTCCTATATTTTATAGAGCAGGTGATCAACCTAATAATGCACTTTCGTTGAATGTTTTCAATCCAGGAGAAGTAGCTGCAACAGGCGGTACATCGGGTGTGGTTTACGCAATGACCAATAGTTTGTCGGTAAAAGAAAGTTCAAGAGTGAATAATTTTGCACACGTCAACTATAAAAAAGGGAATGACCCAAGAATTGGAAAATTGTTGTGCATCAATGGTGCCGGAATTCAATACCGCTGGTTGCTGAATAACCTTTCGGTTTCCTCTTATGAAGAAATGAACAGCCTCGCTGCTGACATTCCTGTTGGTTCTGACGGAGTTTGTATGATTCCTTTTGGAAACGGAGCAGAGAGAATGTTGAACAGCAAAGATATTGGAACAAGATTGGTCAACATTAATCTCAACAATCATGGCAAAGCACATATTTGTCGTGCAGCCTTGGAAGGGATTGCCTTTTCGTTCGTATATGGAATGGAAATTATGAAATCTGATGGCATCGAAGTGAAAGTGATGCGTGCCGGAAACGATAATTTGTTCCGCTCGGAGATTTTTTCGAATACCGTAGCAACACTTATCGGACACGAAATTGAAATCTACAATACTACTGGAGCCATCGGAGCCGCAAGAGCATCTGGACTTCACGAAGGTGATTTTGATAAATTTGGTGCAAACATTACAGACAACGATCACGTGATGACTTATATGCCTTTTAAAGACAAACAACCGTATTTAGAAGCATATCAACTTTGGAAAAATGAATTAGAATTAATAATTAATAAATAATAAAAAAATGGCAACTTTAGGCAATACAGAATACTTTAAAGGTATTAGCGAAATTAAATTTGAAGGAAAAGAATCAGACAATCCTTTAGCATTCAAATATTACAATCCAGATCAAATTGTAGCTGGAAAAACAATGCGTGAGCATTTTAAATTTGCAATTGCATACTGGCACACTTTCTGTGGACAAGGTTCTGACCCATTCGGACCTGGAACACAAAATTTTGCTTGGGATCAATCATCAGATGCAGTGCAAGCTGCTAAAGACAAAGCAGACGCAGCTTTTGAATTTATTACCAAAATGGGATTCGGTTATTACTGTTTTCACGATTATGATTTAATTAGAGAAGGGGCGACTTTTGCAGAATCTGAAAAAAGATTGCTTACAATCACCGAGTATTTAAAAGAAAAACAAGCAGCTTCTGGAGTGAAATTACTTTGGGGAACTGCTAATGCCTTTTCGAACCCTCGTTATATGAATGGTGCTGCTACCAATCCTGACTTCAACGTAGTAGCAAGAGCTGGTGGACAAGTAAAATTAGCTTTAGATGCTACAATTGCTTTAGGTGGGGAGAATTATGTTTTCTGGGGAGGACGTGAAGGATATATGTCCTTGTTAAACACTGATATGGGAAGAGAATTAGATCATATGGGGCAATTTTTGAGAATGGCTCGTGATTATGCTCGTGCGCAAGGATTCAAAGGAAATTTCTTCATTGAACCAAAACCTATGGAACCAATGAAACATCAATATGATTTTGATTGTGCTACAGCCATCGGATTTTTACGTGCACAAGGTTTGGAGAATGATTTCAAAATGAATATCGAAGTAAACCACGCAACATTGGCACAACACACATTTCAACACGAAATTGACGTGGCTGCACAAGCAGGAATGTTAGGAAGTTTAGATGCTAACCGTGGTGATTATCAAAACGGATGGGATACAGACCAATTTCCAAATAACATTCAAGAAACTACCGAAGCGATGTTGGTATTCTTGAAAGCAGGTGGTCTTCAAGGTGGAGGAATTAATTTTGATGCTAAAATCAGAAGAAATTCAACTGATATGGAAGATGTTTTCTTAGCACACATTGGCGGAGCAGATACATTTGCAAGAGCTTTGTTGACTGCGGATAAAATCATTACTTCATCTGCTTATGATAAATTGAGAACAGCACGTTACAGCTCATTCGATTCTGGAAAAGGAAAAGAATTTGAAGAAGGAAAATTAGATTTCAAAGCCTTGTATGAAATTGCCAAAGAAAATGGCGAATTGACCTTGAAAAGTGGCAAACAAGAATTGTTTGAAAATATTATCAACCAATATATTTAGTTGAAGAACTTCTTTTAGATTTAGTTTCAATAGAGATGTCGAAAATGTTTAATGTAGATTAAGTGTTTTTGGCATCTTTTTTATCTCAATTTTGAATTTCGTGAATTAGAATTTAACTTTTGGAGTATCTGAACTTTTGGCAATGGATAATCCTTTTGTTTTAGAATTGTCTTTATAATGAAATGCAAGATTGAAGTGTTATTTTTGTGATTATTAGTATGTCAATTTTATTTTTCTTGTAATCGATAGATTTTCATTTTGCTAATTACTCTATTGTAATACCAAGAAAAATCGATTTATAATATAAAAAAATAATGAATAATGCTTTTTTGTTGCATTATTCATTTAAATGACTTCTTCCTAACAATTTGTTTTAAAAAATAATTGTCATATTAACAAATAATAATATATTTGGAATTAAATTTTAAATTTATTTTAACATTCGAGTAAATAATCAATTAATTGTTATACTAAAATTATTAAAAAGACCCATTAAAAATGAATCAGAACCCGCACTTAGCCTTTGCAGATTATGCAGTATTTATTGTCTATTTTGTAGTTGTATCCGTTTATGGATACACTATTTATCGTAAAAGAGAAAAAAACGAACACGATGCCAAAGCTTATTTTTTGGCTGAAGGAACATTAACTTGGTGGGCTATTGGAGCTTCTTTGATTGCCTCAAATATTTCGGCCGAACAATTTATCGGAATGAGTGGTGAAGGTTTCTTTCTTGGAGTTGCAGTTGCAGCTTATGAGTGGATTGCCGCTATTGCCTTAATTATTATCGCCATTTGGTTTATTCCTGTTTATCTTAAAAACAAGATTTACACCATGCCTCAGTTTCTAAAAACAAGATACAATGAATCTACTGCTTTGATTATGGCTGTTTTTTGGTTGTTTTTATATGTTTTTGTGAATTTAACGTCTATTTTGTATTTAGGAGCTGTAGCCATTAACGGATTGGCTGGAGGAGAATATTTTCATGCTATTATGATTGGTCTAGCTGTTTTTGCTTTACTAATTTCATTAGGAGGTATGAAAGTGGTTGCTTATACCGACGTAATTCAAGTAGCAGTTTTAATCATTGGAGGTTTAGTAACAACTTATATCGCTTTGATTACTGTTGGACGTTATTTTGGAGTTGGTGAAGATGCAATTGCTGGTTTTAACGTGTTGATGGAGAAAGCACCTGAGCATTTCAAAATGATTATTCCAAGACCGACAGAAGCATCGTCACAGTTAGAAATCAATAAATACCTTACTTTTCCAGGGTTATTGTCTTATTTAGCTGGTATCTGGATTATCAATTTGAATTATTGGGGTTGTAATCAATACATCACTCAAAGAGCTTTAGGAGCTGATTTGCAAACTGCAAGAACAGGTATTTTATTCGCAGGATTCTTGAAATTATTAATGCCAGTAATTGTAATGTTGCCAGGTATTGCTGCATTTGTTTTGTATGAAAATGGACATTTACCACAATTAGTTGGAGGAAAAGATGGTGCTTATTCTGCAGTATTAACATTCTTGCCAACAGGTTTAAAAGGATTATCAGTAGCCGCTTTGACAGCAGCCATTGTAGCGTCTTTAGCAGGAAAAGTAAATAGTATTTCTACCATTTATACACTTGATGTTCATAAAAAATACATTCAAAAAGAGGCAGGTGAAAAACAACAAGTAAACGTAGGAAGATTTGCTGTTTTTGCTTCTATGCTTTTAGCAGTTTTATTTACTTGGAATGACTTACTAGGAATTGGTGGAGTTGGAGGATTTACCTATATCCAAAAATATACAGGTTTCATTAGTCCTGGTGTATTTGCCATGTTTATTTTGGGTATGTTCTGGAAAAGAACAACAGGTACAGCTGCAATTGTTGGAGTTATTGCTGGTTTTGTATTATCAGTTTTATTCAACGAATTTGCACCTGCTTTATTCGGAAACGAAACTTTATTATATACAGCTTGGCCTAATGGTAAAGGTGGATTCGAAATTCCGTTCCACATTTGTATGGGATTGTCCTTTTTCTTTACAATGTTGTTGATGGTTGCAGTAAGTTTTGCAGGTCCAAAAGTGAATCCTAAAGCTTTCGAATTAGATACTGAAATGTTTAAAGTGAAACCACAAACTACTGTAATGATTGTAATAACACTATTGGTTATTGCAGCTTTATATGTTAAGTTTTGGTAAATAAGTGATTTAAAATCTAGGTTGTCAGGATAATAGTATCCTACCTTTAAACCATTAAGAAATTTAAGTTCATTAAGTTTTACTCTTAATTTTCTTAATTTTCTTAATGGTTTATTTTTTAATATACATTAACTGTTTTCAATTTTCACACAAAGTCATAAGAGCTTTATTATTATTAGTATGCAAATTTATTCTCAACAAAAACGATTTTTAGTTGCAGTCGATTGTATCATTTTTGGGTATGACGGACAGGAATTGAAATTGTTAGTTATAAAAAGAGGATTAGAACCAGAAAAAGGAAAATGGAGCCTTGTTGGAGGATTGATAGACGAAAATGAAAGCTCTGAAACAGCCGCAGTTCGTGTATTGAGAGATCTTACAGGATTAGATGGTTTGTATATGGAGCAACTTCACGGTTTTTCGGAACCCGATAGAGATACCGCCGAAAGAACCATTTCTATAGCTTATTTTGCTCTTATAGATATTCAAAAATACAATGAGCAAATTAATGAGGACTATCATCCTGCTTGGTTTTCGATTAATCAATTGCCTGATTTAATTTTTGATCATTCAAAAATTGTCGAATTGGCTAAAGAAAAATTGAGATACAAAGCAGCCTTGCATCCACTCTTGTTCGAATTATTACCAGATAAATTTACAATGCCACAGTTGCAAAGTTTGTATGAGGCTGTTTATAACACCGAATTTGATAAAGGGAATTTTAATAGAAAGTTGCAGTCCACAAAATTATTGTTGAAATTGAAAGATAAAGACAAATTGAACTCCAAAAAAGGCGCTTTTTATTATAGGGTTGACGTAAATAAATACAGCGAGGGTTTTAAAACTTTTTTGAATTTTGTACCTAGGCAAAGTGCCAATAAATAATTTATTAATTCTATAAATTTTTACCTAAAAAGAAAGCCTCGTGTAATTGCGAGGCTTTCTTTTTATATGATAATTGGGTTTACAAATTCAAAACAAAATCATTCATTAATTTTTCTTCGTATTTTTCTTTATCGAAAGTGTATAAGTAGGATCCTTTTCTGGATGACAGCATGTCTTTTTCGTCTAATTTTATTAGAATGTCCAAAGAATTGATTTTGCTAATGAAATTTCTTTTGTCTAATTCTTTGCTCAAAATGGCTTCGTATAATTTTTGAAGTTGGCGCATGGTGAATTTTTCAGGCAATAGTTCGAAACCAATTGGTTTTGTTGAAGTTCTGTAACGCAATCTGCTAATGGCATGTTTTAGCATTTTGTCGTGGTCAAAAATTAGTTTTGGAGCTTCATTAATACTAAACCATTTGGCGTTGTAATTCTGAATTAATTCTTCGTTGTGATTTTCTACATTAATTAAAGCATAATAAGCAACAGAAATGGTTCTTTCAACTGGGTCACGGTCAATTTCACTAAAAGTATATAATTGTTCCATATAAATGTCATGAAAACCAGTATATCGATTCAGTATTCTAGTTGCCGAATCATTTAATACTTCATCTTTTTTCAAAAAGCCTCCTATCAACGACCATTTGCCTTTTTCGGGTTCAAAATCCCTTTTGATTAAAAGTATTTTCAAATCCTCATTGTCAAACCCAAAAATGATGCAATCTACCGCAAGTAGCACTTTATCGGCAGAGGTATAACTATTTAACATGTTTTTTAATTTTATTGTAAATATATAAACTTCCTTAAATTTTAAATAATTATTTAGTGTTATTTCAACACAAATAAAAGTTATCCTATATTTTTTATTGTAAATATTTCACAAACATAGAGTAAAAAATAGATTTTTATGTTTGCTTTGTTGAATTCATATCTATTAAAAGTTTTTTTTAATTCTTTATCACTCCCTTTTTAATGATAATTAAGAGAAATTTTTTTCGAGTTTTTTTTAATTTCAATCGTTTTAGTAGTTTTTTGATCGTTTTTTCAGTTCTAAACGAGAGCTTTTTTTACATAATCGACCGTTGATTGATTGTATTTATATAATTGACCGCTGTTTTTTTGTAATAAAAAATGACGAAAATGCTCTTTGTTTTACAACTTTACTTTTTGTTTTAAAAACAGTGAATTTTGATATAATGTTGATTTTTGATTAAAAAGTGTAGATTTTACACGTGTTATTTGTGAAAACGTTAAGATTTATGCTAAAATCGCAAATTATTAAATGTTTGTTTTACACTTAAATTATGAGATGTGCTGTTATATATTGCTTTTTTTATGATATTAATTTGTTTATATGCTTTTTTTTTAATTATATTTACAAATGTAAAATCAACACTTATTAACCAACCAAAAAACAGTATTATGACAAACAAACGATTATTTTATTATTGTAATTTTTTATTACCAAGAAAAGCGTGGCTTTTGACTATGGTAGTAATGTTATTTTCTTCTTTTAATCTTATTGCTCAAGATAAGGTTATTAAAGGAGTTGTGACGTCTGCAAAAGACGGAATGACTTTGCCAGGTGTAAATGTGATTGTAAAAGGGACTACAAGATCTGCCAATGCCGATTTTGATGGTAACTTTGCAGTTCAAGCAAATCCAGGTGAAGTTTTAATCTTTTCTTATATAGGGTATGCATCCCAGCAAGTTACTGTTGGTAATCAAGATAAGATAAATGTGTCTTTGAAAGAGGATGTAAACAAATTAGACGAAGTAGTTGTTATTGGATACGGTACACAAAAGAAATCAGACCTTTCTGGTGCTGTGAGTGTTGTAAATATGGAATCGGCTAAAAAAACAATTACTTATGATACTGCCAAAATGCTTCAAGGACAAGTGGCGGGTGTTACTGTACAATCTTCTGGAGAGCCTGGTGGTTTTGTAAACATTAAAATTAGAGGGCTTAGTTCGTTTAGTAACAATAATCCACTTTTTGTAATTGACGGAATGATTGTAGATGCGCCTTTTGATTTTGCACCAGGTGATGTAGAGTCGATGCAAGTGTTGAAAGATGCCTCTTCTGCCGCTATTTATGGTGTTCGAGGTGCAAATGGTGTTGTGATTATTACAACTAAAAAAGGAAAATTAGGAAAACTAGATGTGAAATACAAATCACTTGTAGGTTTTCAAAATGTAGCCAAAACTTGGGATGTAACTGATAGAGTAGGGTATCAAACAATTACTAGTGCAGCCGAAAAAAATGCAGGATTAACAATTGCTCCTGGAAATGACCCAACAAGCAGTAGTTATATAACTAATGTAAATACGGATTGGCAGAAAGAAGCTTATGAAACAGGAGTCATTAAAAATCATTCCTTATCTTTTAATGGTGGAGCTGAAACTATGGCTTACAACATGAATTTGGATTATTTCAATAACAGTAGTTATATCAAATCGCCTCAAGATTATGAAAGATTGTCTATGAATTTGAATCTGAATGGTAAAAAAGGAATTTTCAAATACGGAACAAAAATTGGATACACTCAATCTGATAAAGAAAATTTCAATAGTTATGTAGGCGAAACGGCTATTGGTGCTTTAGTAGGTGCTGTTCCTACAATGCCAGTTTATGATGCCAACCGTTTGGGTGGATATGGCGGAACAGATAACTTGACTCAAAGAGCTATATCTCTTAATGTGATAGGTTTTAACAACTTAATCAATAATAGTGGCAAAAGAAATCGTTTTATTGGAGATATTTGGGGTGAAGTTGAGATCGTAAAAGGGTTGAAATATAAAATTGATGCCAGTTTCGACCGATTGGATTATGAAAACAGAAGATACATTCCGCAAAGTGATTTGGGTTGGTATTATATCACCACTAAAGATGAAGCATCCTTAGATGTTTCGACAGGAAGTAATGATAAAACATTCTTTAACAACACCTTATCATACTCATTGGATATCAATAAACATAAATTTGATGTTTTGGCAGGTTTAGTTCAAGAACGTAGCGACTCATACAATCACTGGTCAAGAGGTGTAGGATATGATTATGGCGAAATAAGCAAATTGCAATATGCTGATGCAACAAGTACAGGTGAATCCAATACTACAATAACAGGTAAATCTTATATTAGTAGAATTAATTATTCATTTGATGATCGCTATTTATTACAAGCTAACTTCAGACAAGATAAATCTTCTTTGTTTAGTGAAAACAATAACTCTTCTAACAATTACTCTTTCTCAGGAGCTTGGAAGTTAAGTAACGAAAAATTCATTCACTTGCCAAAATGGGTAAGCAATATCAAATTAAGAGCTAGTTATGGTAAATTAGGAAACAATACAATTCCTCCTTACTTTTTCGCAACAACAATTAATAGCTTCGCTGGATACGATTTCAATAATGCTTTGGCTCCTGGAACTACTGTTGTAGCTTCATTAGATCCAAATGTAAAATGGGAAGACAATGAAACTTCCGATGTAGCTGTAGAAATTGGATTGTTTGACAATGATTTGCAATTTACCGCTGAGTATTTTGTAAAAAACTCAACCAATCTTTTGATTGGAGTTCCGTTGCCATACTCTACAGGTGCTTTTCCTGCAAGTATTACAACCAATGCAGGTGCGATGGAAAACAAAGGATTTGAATTTTCTGCCACTTACAACAACAATCACCATGCATTCAAATACAGTATCTCTGCCAATTTAGGTACTTTAAAAAATGAAGTAAAACAAATTGGTCTTAATGGAAATCCAATCTATGGTGCTGCTTCAAAAACAGAAGTGGGACGATCAATGGGCGAAATCTATGCATACGAAACAGTGGGTATTTTTCAAAATGCTGCCGATTTAGCTGCTTCACCAACACAAACTAACGCAGGAGTGGGTGATATTAAATTTAGAGATGTAAACGAAGATGGAATGATTAGTGATCTTGATAGAACCTATCAAGGAGTTACAATCCCGAAATACAGTTATGGTATGAACTTTAGCGCGAATTATAAAAACTGGGATTTCTCTATGTTTTGGCAAGGAGCTGGTGGAAACAAAGTTTTCAATAGCATTTACCGTAACTTAATGTCTGGACAATATGGAAATCATCATACTGATATGTTAAATTATTGGTCAACTACAAATACCAATACAGATGTTCCTCGACCAATTATTGGTGACCCTAATGCTAACGGAAGAGATTCTAATAGATTTATTCAAAAAGGAGATTACTTAAGATTGCAAACTATGGAAATTGGTTATGAAATTCCAATTCCTGTAAACAATATTGTTCAAAAAGCAAAAGTATTTGTGAATGGTCAAAATCTTTGGACTTTAACTAAATACACTGGTGCCGATCCTGATTTCAACAGTAACGATGGATCTTTTTCTAGAGGGTATGACAATGGTTCGTTCCCTAACCCTAGAACGATTTCTTTAGGAGTTGAAGTAAATTTTTAAAATTAGCAAACCATTAAAAACGAATCAAAATGAAACATAAAATATATAATTATTTAGCTGGTTTCTTTTCACTAGCAATCGTAACCACTAGTTGTGTTACCGACGATGATTTAATTCAAGTTGACCCAAACAATGATGCAGTTGACTCCTTTTGGAAAACAGATCAAGATGCTATTGAAGGTGTAAATGCAGCCTATGGAAGTTTACTTACCGACGGAACATATATGCGTAGTACTCCTTTACTATTAGACTTAAAAGGAGATGATACTAGAAGTAACAGCCCTTGGGATGCTATGTACAATGTAGGACGATTTAATTCTAATGTTTCTAACGCAGCTATTTATGGTTGGGCATATGAAACGTACTATCAAGGTATTTATCGTGCTAATCAAGTACTTGAAAATGTACCAAAAATTAGTATAACAGATTCTGCATTAAAAAACAGAATCTTGGGAGAAGCTTATTTTTTAAGAGGATTGTATTTGTTTCACGCAGTAAATATGTTCAAAAATGTACCTGTTCCAACACAAATAGCTGCAATTTATCCACAAAAAACAGAAGCTGAAGGATGGGCTCAAGTAATTGCCGATTTTAAATCAGCTGCTGAATTTCTTCCTGTTTCATATTCAAATGCCAATGATAAAGGACGCGCTACAAAAGGGGCTGCTTTAGGATATTTAGGAAAAGCTTATTTGTTTACCAAAGATTTTCCAAATGCAAAAATTACATTCAAACAAGTAATCGATTTAGGTGTTTATTCATTGGTGTCTAATTATCGCGATAATTTTACAGATACTAACGAAAACAATTCAGAATCACTTTTTGAAGTTCAATTTAGTAGAAGTGCAGGTGGTGTTGACTTAGGATGGGGTGGTGCTCCAGCCACTGGTTGGGGAAAAACTTCAGCTAGAGCCATTACTTATGGACCAAGAGCTTTTGGATGGACTGATGTTCAACCTACATTCACTTTGTTTAATGAATACAAACTAGAAAAAACCACAACCAATCAAGACGACCCTCGTTTAGATGCAACAATGTTCTATAACAAACCAGGAATGATGCTTTATGGACAAAATTTTGCTACTTTTTATGGCGGAAATGCAGGAGATTTAAACGATTTGTTTTGTAGAAAATATCAAAATTCAGACGGAGCCTATGCCAATGAATTCGACTGGCGTTCAGGAATCAACGAGCGTTTGTTGCGTTATGCAGATATTTTATTGATGTATGCCGAATGTTTGAATGAAACATCTGACACTCCTGGTGCTTATACTTACATTCAAATGGTTAGAAATAGAGTAGGATTGCCTAACTTAGCCACAACAAAACCAGGAATGTCTCAAGCTCAAATGAGAGAACAAATAGGTCACGAAAGATTCTTAGAATTTCCTCTTGAAGGACACCGTTTTGATGACATTCGTCGTTGGGGTTGGTTACAAGATCCAGTAAAATTAGCTTGGTTAAAATCAAGAGATGTTGAATTTAATTCTTATGCAGCGGGTAGAGAATTTTTCCCAATCCCACAATTAGAAATGGATAACAATCCAGGCACAATTCAAAATACTGGTTATTAGTAAGTTTGGTTGAATTAGTAAATAGAAGTTAGTTAGAAGTTAGTATCATGTGGTAAGCCTAATAAAGGGCTTGCCATGTGATATTATAAATTAAAGTAATTATGAAAAAAATTGTATTAGTAGTATCCGTTTTACTTTTGTGTAGTCAAAGTGTTTTTTCTCAAAAAGGGAACACAGTAGTTGACATAAAAAGCAATGAAAATGCACCTGTCATTAATAAAAACATCTATGGGCACTTTGCCGAACATTTAGGGAGATGTATTTATGGAGGTTTTTTTGTGGGTGATACTTCAAAAATTCCCAATACGAATGGAGTAAGAAACGATATTATTGATGCGCTTAAAAAATTAAAAGTACCAAATCTTAGATGGCCAGGCGGATGTTTTGCTGATACCTATCATTGGAAAGATGGAATTGGTCCAAAAGAAAATAGACCAACTATTGTAAACCAATGGTGGGGCGGAGTAACAGAAGACAACAGTTTTGGAACTCACGATTTCTTAAACCTGTGCGAAGCATTAGGAGCCGAGCCTTATTTGGCAGGAAACTTAGCGACGGGTACAGTTCAAGAAATGGCAGACTGGGTGCAATATGTAAACTTTGCAGGCAAAAGTCCAATGAGTGATTTACGTGTTAAAAACGGAAGAAAAGAGCCTTGGAAAGTAAAAATCTGGGGAGTAGGTAACGAAGCTTGGGGTTGTGGTGGTAACATGACACCCGAATATTACGCAGGAGAATACCGAAAATATGCCACATTCATGTCAGATTGGACTAATTCTGGAGGACTGATGCGTGTAGCTTCAGGTGCCAATAGCGAAGATTACAATTGGACCGAAACAGTAATGAAAAACATTCCAGGTAGTATGCTTGGTGGAGTAGCTTTGCATCATTATTCAGTAATTGATTGGGGCAAAAAAGGAGACGCTGTAGATTTTTCAGAAGAAATTTATTTCAAAACCATGCAACAGGCCCTGAAAATGGAAGAATTGGTTACCAAACATTCGGCCATTATGGACAAATACGATCCAAAGAAAAAAATTGCTTTGGTAGTAGATGAATGGGGAGGATGGTATGAAGTTGAAAAAGGAAGCAATCCAGGGTTTTTATACCAACAAAACACAATGAGAGATGCAGTTTTGGCTGGAGCAACTCTTAATATTTTCAATAATCATGCCGAGCGAGTTCGTATGGCCAATTTAGCGCAATGTGTTAATGTTTTGCAAGCGGTTATCCTTACCGACAAAACCAAAATGATTTTGACTCCAACTTATTATGTAATGCAAATGTACAATGTACATCAAGATGCCAAATTGTTACCGCTTACAATAAATTCGCCTTTGTACACATTTAATGGGCAAAATCTTCCTGCTTTATCGGCTTCGGCTTCAAAAGATAAAAATGGGTTAGTGCATATTTCGTTAGTAAATATTGATACTAAAAATTCAAATTCTGTAGAAATTAACCTTGATGAATTAGGGGTCAAATCGGTAACTGGTACCATTATTGCTTCGCCAAAACTACAAGATCACAATACGTTTGATAATCCAACAAAAATTCAAATAACTGCTTTTAAAGGATTCGAAAATAAAAAAGGCAAGCTACAAGTAGTAATTCCTCCTTTTTCTGTAGTAACTTTAGAAGGAAAATAAAAAATATAAGTGATGAAAAAAATAAATTACATCTTAAAATTAGTTCCTTTTCTGGGATTGTTTTTGTTGGTTGTATCAATAACTAGCTGTTCAGGAAGTGATGATCCAGCACCAACACCAACACCTCCAGTTGTGGTTCCTCCAGTTGTAGTTCCACCGACTTCTTTTGCAGGACCTAGCTATGCGGATAATTATATTTCAATTTCTTCATGGGGATCAAATTCGCAATGGAATTTAGTCAATGTACACGATCCATCTGTAGAAAAATGTGGCGATTATTATTATATGTATCAAACTGATGCTTCCTATGGAAATGCACATGATGGTCACGGACATTTTATGTACAGAAGATCAAAAGATTTAATCAATTGGGAATTTAAAGGATCATCTATGGCTGCCGCTCCTGCTTGGGTAAAAGATTCTACCAATAGTCAAAGAGCAAAAATGATTCCTGCTCTACCCGCAATTAATCCTAATTATGGATATTGGGCACCTTGTGTTCGAAAAGTGGGAAGCAAATATCGTATGTATTATAGTATTGTGGTTTTTGATCCAGCTGGTGATACTGGTACTTGGGGCAATAGATCTTATATTGGTTTAGCCGAAACCGACGATTTAGCCACCAATGTTTGGACAGACAAAGGAATGGTAGTCTGCTCTATACCTGATGGACTTAAACCCTTTTCTTTTACAGGTAATACAGTTTGGGAAAATGCCTATTACAAATACAACGCCATTGATCCAAGTTTTATCGAAACTCCCGAAGGAGATCAATACCTAATCTATGGGTCGTGGCATTCAGGTATTGTTGCTGTAAAATTAAATCCAACAACAGGAAAACCCTATCAACTAAAAACATTGGCCGATTACGGAACTCGCATCGCATCGAGAAGCGCTACCAGCCGTTGGCAAGGTTCTGAAGGACCTGAGATTATTTACAATCCAGACACTCAATATTACTATTTATTTTTAGCTTATGATGGTCTTGATGTTCCTTACAACACTAGAGTTTGTCGTTCAAAAAGTATCACCGGACCTTTCGTAGGAATCAACGGAGCCAACGTAACCAATGGTGCCGATGCTTGGCCAATGCTGACACATCCTTATGGGTTTAATGGGCACACAGGCTGGGTTGGATTTTCGCACTGTGCAGTATTTCAAAATCCAGACACCAAGCAATGGTATTATACGTCTCAGGCTCGTTTGCCAAAAGACGTACCAGGTGTAAATGCATCAAATGCTCTTATGATGGGACATGTTCGAGCCATTAATTGGACAGAAGATGGTTGGCCAGTAGTAGATCCAGAGCGTTATGCAGGAGTGCCGGCTACAACAATTACAGAAACTTCTTTTATTGGAACTTGGGAACAAATTACAATGAATTATCAATATTCAACTATTCAAAAATCGGCTACTATATATTTAACCGCAGACAAAAAAGTTAGCGGTGCAGTTACCGGAACTTGGTCCTATGATAGTACCGCTAAAACACTTACCGTAAATGGTGTGAAATGTAAAGTAAGCGATGCTTGGGATTGGGAAGCCGCAACTAGAGTAGTTACTTTAACCTATTCAGGACTTACAGCTTCGGGTGTTCCTATTTGGGGTAAAAAAATTAATTAATTTTTTAATATTTGGTTAGTTAGAAAAAATGCTCTTTCTTCTTTTAGGAAGAGCATTTTTTTAAAACAAAAGGTTTAAGAAACCTAAAATTTATGAAAAACAGACTCACTATTTTATCACTTTTTGTCTTGCTATTATCTTGCAAAACAATAATTGCGCAAAAAGTAAAGACTTCTGCTAATGAAGTTCAATTCAACAATCCCATTATTAAAGACAAATACACAGCCGATCCTGCAGCTTTAGTTTACAAAGACAAAGTCTATTTATATACAGGACATGATGTTCCCGAAAAAGGAGTTCAATCTTATAGAATGAACGATTGGTTAGTATTTTCAACTTCCGATATGATACATTGGGAAGAACATCCAATTCCATTGAAAACTTCCGATTTTGCTTGGGCAAAAGGAGATGCTTGGGCAGGACAAGTAATTGAACGAAACGGAAAATTTTATTGGTATGTAGCCATTTCACACGGAACCATTCACGGAAAATCTATCGGAATTGCAGTTGCTGACAGTCCTACAGGCCCTTTTAAAGATGCTTTAGGCAAAGCAATTATTACCAATGATATGACCACTAAAGCAACTATTAGTTGGGATGATATTGATCCTACGGTTATTGTTGATAATGGTCAAGCTTATCTTATTTGGGGCAATACCGTTTGTAATTATGTTAAATTAAAGGAAAACATGATTGAAATGGATGGTCCAATTCAAACTATTGAGTTGCCTAATTTTACCGAGGCACCTTGGATTCACAAACATAAAGATTGGTATTATTTATCCTATGCCTATGAATTTCCAGAAAAAATTGCCTACGCTATGAGCAAATCCGTTACTGGGCCATGGGAATATAAAGGCATATTAAATGAAGTGGCTGGAAATTCGAATACCAATCATCAAGCGATAATTGATTTTAAAGGCAAGTCTTATTTTATTTATCACAATGGCTCCATTCCAACTGAGGGAGGAAGTTTTAGACGCTCTGTGTGCGTAGATAGACTTTATTATAATCAAGATGGAACTATGAAAAGAGTAATTATGACTTCTGAAGGCATTCAAAAGTAAAAGTAGATTTCAACTTTCAATCATTTAAACATCTATGAAATACAGCATAATCAATTACTTTAAACTTTGGCTACTGATTGCGGTGCTTTTTCCAGTAGGAATAATATTGAATGCCCAAAATAAAATAACAAGTAGTAAGGAATTATTTGATTATGATTGGAAATTTTATTTAGGTGATAACAATCTAGCGAGTGAAATTAATTTTGACGATGCCAATTGGAGAACTTTAGATTTACCACACGATTGGAGTATCGAAGGAAATTTTTCGCCAAAGAATCCAGCAGGAAATGATGGAGCGTATTTGCCAACAGGAATAGGATGGTATAGAAAAACATTTCAAATGCCAAAAGAAAGTAAAAATAAAGTAGTCATCATTAATTTTGAAGGAGTCTATATGAACTCCGAAGTTTTCATCAACGGAAAATCTTTAGGTATTTATCCGTACGGATATTCTTCGTTTAGTTATAACATAACACCTTATTTGAACTTTGAAAAAGAGAATGTTATTGCAGTACGAGTAGATAATTCAAAGCAAAAAAATTGCAGATGGTACAGCGGCTCTGGAATTTATCGTCACGTTTGGTTAGAATCAAAGGGGAAAGTACATTTTGATAATGATGGAATAGCCATTACTTCACCGTCAGTTAAAAACAATTCAGCAACTATTGAAGTTAATACTACAGTTAAAAACGATAGTGATCAACCCAAAAGCATTCAAATTCAAACACAAATTTTTGATTCAAAAAACAACAAAGAAGTAAAACAGACTTCTATTACTGTAAAGATTGATGGTAAAAGTGAAAAGGTTTTACAACAAAATTTGAAAGTATCTAGCCCAAAATTATGGTCGCCGGAATCTCCGAATCTCTATAATGTAAAAGTTAGTATAATTGATAAAGAAGAAATAGCAGACCAATCTATACAAAATTTCGGCATTCGTTCTATTACTTTTTCTGCCGCAGAGGGTTTTAAATTGAACGGAAAAAGGATGCTTTTAAACGGAGGATGTGTTCATCACGACAACGGAGCCTTAGGAGCAGCATCTTATGATAGAGCCGAAGAAAGAAAAGTGGAACTCTTAAAAAAAGCTGGTTTTAATGCTGTACGCACCTCTCATAATCCTCCTTCCAAAGCTTTTCTAGAAGCTTGTGATCGTCTTGGGTTGTTAGTCATAGACGAAGCGTTTGACGGTTGGAGAACCAAGAAAACAGATTATGATTACGCATTGTACTTTGATAATTGGTATGAACGTGATATTCAAGCAATGGTCAAGCGTGATCGCAACCATCCATCTATAATAATGTGGAGTATTGGAAATGAAATAATCGAACGAAAAGAAAAACAAGCAGTTATAACAGCTAGAAATCTTGCCAAAGCAGTAAAAGCGATTGATGCAACACGACCGGTTACTTCTGCCATGACAACTTGGGATAAAGATTGGGAAATATTTGATCCATTGATGGCAGAACACGATGTTGCGGGATATAATTATGAACTAAAACGAGCTCCTGAAGACCATAAACGTGTGCCTTCAAGAGTGATTGTGCAAACTGAATCCTATCCTAGAGAAGCATTTGAAAATTGGAAATTGGTAACTGAAAACAAATACATCATTGGTGATTTTGTTTGGACAGCTATTGATTATTTGGGAGAGTCAGGTATTGGTAGATGGTATTACTCAGGTGAAGTTTCAGGGGAACATTGGGAAAGAGAACTTTTTCCTTGGCACGGAGCTTATTGCGGAGATATTGATATGATGGGCTGGAGAAAACCAATTTCGCACTATCGAAGTATGTTATATAATGATAATGAAAAATTGTATTTGGCAGTAAAAGAACCTAATCCTGAACCTTTAGAGATAATCGAAACAAAGTGGTCAGTCTGGCCAACATGGGAAAGTTGGACATGGCCTGAATTTAAAGACAAGAAGATTCAAGTTGAAGTGTATTCAAAATATCCAAAAGTTAGACTCTATCTTAATGATAAAATTATTGGAGAAAGTGAAACCAATATGAATACTCAATTCAAAACAACCTTTTCCGTCCCTTACAGTCCAGGTCAATTAAAAGCGGTTGGATTAGAAAATGGAAATGAAGCAGAATCTAAAATTTTAAAAACAGCTGGTAAAGCGGCAAAGATTGTCTTGAAAGCGGATAGAAACACTATTAAAGCCAACGGACAAGATTTGTCTTATGTCACATTAGAATTAGTTGATGAATTTGGAATCGTAGTGCCAAATGCAGATTTGAAAGCTCAGTTTAATGTTACCGGATCGGGTTCTATTCTAGGAACTGATAATGCCAATTTAAAAGATACAAATTCGTATGTATTACCCACTAGAATGACTTGGAAAGGTAAAGCTATGGCTATCATAAAAAGCAACCGTACTAAAGGAGAAATTATTCTGTCAGCAACTGTTGATGGCTTGGCTACAGAAACTTTAAAAATAAAAGCAGAATAAAAATAGTTTAAAAATATAACTATTAAAATAAATAAAGATGAAATATAACTTAATCTCAAAAATCGCACTTTGCAGTTTGTTGTTCACGGGGATTTATAGCAATGCCCAAAAAAGACCCGTGACACATGACCCCGTAGTGGCAAAACAAGGAGATACTTATTATCTGTTTTGTACTGGACCCGGAATTACAAGTTTTACATCTAAAGATTTAAAAAATTGGACACAAGCTGATCCGGTTTTTGCAAAATCACCAGAATGGGCTTTGTCAGTAGCGCCAGGTTTTAACGGACATATTTGGGCTCCAGATATTACGCTTCATAATGGTGTTTATTATTTATATTATTCTGTTTCTGCTTTTGGTAAAAATACCTCTGCCATTGGATTGGTAACCAATACCACATTAAACTCAAAAGATAAAAATTACAAATGGGAAGATCAAGGAATTGTTATTCAATCCGTACCCAACAGAGATTTTTGGAATGCCATTGATCCCAATTTGATTTTTGATGAAAAAGGAACACCTTACTTAGCTTTTGGGTCTTTTTGGAGTGGATTAAAAATGGTGAAATTAAACGCTAATCTAAAAGAAGTGGCAAAACCAGAGGGATGGACAGCCATTGCCAGCAGATACAGGAAAAGTGATGTTGAAGATTCTGAAGCGGGTAATGCTGCTATTGAAGGACCTTTTATCTTCAAAAAAGGAGATTATTATTATCAATTTAACTCTTGGGATTATTGCTGTCGAGGAGAAAAAAGCACTTATAAGTTAATGGTAGGTCGCTCAAAATCAGTCACCGGGCCTTATATTGATAAAAACGGCTTAGAACTAAATAAAGGTGGTGGCTCTTTAGTGATTGAAGGCAACAAAAACTGGTATGGTGTCGGTCATAATAGTGTGTTCACTTTTGATGGTAAAGATTACACATTTATGCACGGATATGATGCCAGTGATAAAGCATTACCAAAATTAATTGTAAAAGAAGTAACCTGGGTAGATGGTTGGCCAACTGTAAAACCAATGGATTAAAAATGAAACTAACAAAAACAATATTGCTCATAGGATTTGCACTTGTACTTTTTAATTGTAAAACATACAAGAAAGAAATAACAGAAGTGCCTAAAATAGCCTATACAATTGCGCCAGTAAATATTCAGCAAGTGAAATTGACGGATGAATTTTGGTTGCCAATAATAAAAAAAGTACAGGAAAAAACCATCGAATACGCCATTCAGAAATGTGAGGAAGAAGGTCGTATGGACAATTTTCTAATTGCAGGAAAACAAAAAGAAGGAACGGTTAAAGGTCAAATGCCTTTTGACGATACGGATGTCTATAAAATTATCGAAGGAGCTTCGAATACCTTGATTAGTGAACCAAATCCAAAACTCGAAAAATTGTTGGATTCTCTCATTGGAATTATCAAAATAGGTCAGGAAAAAGATGGCTATTTAACCACCTGGAGAACCATAAATCCAGCCAAACCGCCAGCGCCTTGGGTTCCTGTAATCGAAGGAAAACGTTGGGAATCCTTGCAAATCAGTCACGAATTGTACAATTCTGGACATATGATAGAAGCTGCCGTAGTACATTTTGAAGCCACCGGAAAGAGAAATTTCTTGGATATTGCCATCAAAAATGCTGATTTATTAGTTAAAACTTTCGGAGATGGAAAAGACCAAGTACAAGGAGTTCCAGGGCATCAAATCGTGGAAACAGGTTTAGTGAAATTGTATCAAATCACAAAAAATAAAGCCTATTTGGATTTGGCCAAATATTTTCTGGATAACAGAGGAAACCCAAATAACCATAAATTATATGGTGCTTATTCACAAGACGATATTCCTGTTATTCAACAAAAAGAAGCCGTAGGTCACGCTGTGAGAGCCGTTTATATGTATGCCGGAATGACTGATATAGCTGCAATTGAAAACAATGCTGAATACTACAAAGCCGTAAATAGTTTATGGGAAAATGTAGTCAACAAAAAAATGTATATCACTGGAGGCATTGGTGCAAAACACGATGGAGAAGCCTTTGGAGAGAACTACGAATTACCAAATCTTACCGCTTACAACGAAACTTGCGCTGCTATTGGCAATGTTTATTGGAACCACAGACTGCACAATATTTCTGGAAATTCTGATTATTTTGATGTGATTGAGCGCTCTTTATACAACGGATTGATTTCTGGATTATCATTAGATGGAAAAAAATTCTTTTATCCAAATGCTTTGGAATCGGATGGAGTTTATAAATTCAATCGTGGCGAATGCACCCGTCAATCTTGGTTTGATTGCTCTTGTTGCCCAACCAATTTAATTCGATTTATTCCTTCGATTCCGGGTCTGATTTATTCTACAAACAAAGACGTGCTTTATGTAAATTTATACGCTTCGAATACGGCGAATATTGCATTGGACAAAACCGAATTACGAATCGTACAACAAACCAATTACCCTTGGGATGGTAATGTCGCAATAACAGTTTGGCCAAAAAAGGAAAGCGAATTCACGGTCAAGTTAAGAATTCCGGGATGGGCCAGAAACCAAGTTTTGCCGGGAGATTTATACGGTTATGCAACTTCAGCTTCCGCAAAAGTGCTCCTGAAGATAAACGGAAAACCTTTCGAATTTAAAGAAGATAAAGGATACATCACCATCAGCCGAAAATGGAAAAAAGGAGAAATCATAGAAATGAATCTCCCAATGGAAGTGAAAAAAGTGGTGACCAATGAAAAAGTAGAAGGCAACAAAGGAAAAGTGTCTTTAGAATATGGTCCAATCGTTTATGCTATAGAAGAAATTGACAATCCAACTGCTTTCGATAAAATCACAATTGATGCAAACGACACTTTTAAAGTGACCAAAGAACCAACACTTTTAGAAGGTGTAAACACTATTCAAACCAAAAACTTTAAAGCAATTCCCTATTATTCTTGGTCGAATAGAGGTGTCGGAAAAATGAAAGTTTGGATTCCAGAAAAATAGAATAATTAAACTAAAACGGCAGAAGTGAGGGTCATTTATCTGCTGAATATTTAAAACATTTAGAATATAATTTATGAAATCGCCACTAACAAAAAGTTTGCATAAGCAAACACCAAAAATAAAAGGCGATAACATATATGACCTATAAAAAATAAAAATTACATATATGAAATCTAACAATCAAAAATTAAGCTTCCTCGAAAAAATCGGGTATGGATCAGGCGATGCAGCAGTGAATGTCGTAATCTCTTCGATGTTTCTTATCATCACGTTTTTTTATACAGATATTTTTGGCTTAAAACCCAAAGACATGGCATTATTATTTCTTTTAGTAAGATTTATTGATGCAATTGCTGATCCTGTAATGGGACTGATAACCGACAAATTTACCACAAAGTGGGGGCGCTACAGACCCTATTTTCTTTTCTTGTCTGTGCCTTTCGGACTCTCTGTTTTTTTGACTTTTACCACTCCTGAGTTTGATTATACAGGAAAATTGATTTATGCATATGTCACTTACATTTTTGTAAATCTAATGTTTACCTCGGTAACAATCCCATACATTTCTTTGATTGGTGTGCTGACGAGTGATTCAAAGGAGCGTTTGTCTGCCAACGGATATCGACTTTTCTTTGCAAAAATCGCCGCTTTTCTAGTGTCAATAGTGGTGCCTATTTTGGCCGAAAAAATGGGTAAAAATGATTTGGCAAGAGGATATCAATTAGCTATGGGAATTATGGCTCTTCTGGGGACGATTCTATTTTTAGCTTGCTTTTTTACGACCAAAGAGCGAGTGGAACACGAAGTAGATAAAAAACCAGTTTCTGAGCAATTAAAATTACTTTTCAAAAATGGGCAATGGACCGTTTTATTTGGTGTTTGCTTCTTTGGAACTGTTGGTTATGTAATTCGTGGATCGGTAGCCATTTTCTATGCTAAATATTTCCTTGGAGGTGATGCAAGTGTGCAGTCCACTTTTATGGCAACAGGTGTAACAGCAGCAATTTTAGCGATGCCAGTTTCTACCTATATTACAAAACATTACTGTAAAGTCAAACTTTTTAAATATACGCAACTGGCCGTTGGAGCCATAAGTTTAGTAATGTATTTTGCGGTAAAACCAGGTGATATGGCAATGGCCTATGTACTTTATTTTATACTATCTTTTGTTGTCGATTTGCATGCACCAGTATTCTGGTCAGCTATTGCAGAAGCAGTAGATTATGGTCACGCTGAAACAGGCAAACGTGTTTCTGGACTCTCGTTTGGAGGAATTTCTTTTGCTCAAAAGGCAGGTATGGGAGTTGCAGGAGCATTGGTGGGATATTTACTAGACTTTTTTAGTTACAATCCCGATGGTGTTCAAGGAGAATCAGCATTAATCGGTCTGGCGCTAATGCTAACAATTATTCCAGGGGTATTCCACGTGATTATGGGAGGACTTATGTTTCGCTATAAAATTACCGATGAATATTATGAAACTATAAAAAAGAAATTGAATATATAAAAATGGATTTAACTAGAAAAAATTCCCTTATTGTTGAACAACGGGCTGATCCGTTTGTTTACAAACACTCAGACGGGTATTATTATTTTACAGGTTCTGTGCCTTCCTATGATTCGGTTGAAATAAGAAGATCCAAAACTTTAAATGAACTGCAAGAAGCTGAAACATTTAAGATTTGGAAAAAACACGATTCAGGTCCCATGAGCCAACATGTTTGGGCACCTGAAATACATTATTTAGATGGAAAATGGTATGTTTATTTTGCAGCTAGCGAAGTAGATGATATCTGGAAATTAAGACCTTATGTGCTTGAATGTAAGGGGCAAGATCCTTTAAATGATGAATGGATTGAATTGGGGCAGATGCAAGCTGCTGATGGTGATTTGAAGACTTTTGTTGATTTTTCGTTGGATGGAACCGTTTTTGAAAATAACGGAAAAAGATATTTCTGTTGGGCCGAAAAAACTGGCGGACAATTTGCCGCTTCCAATTTGTATTTGGCCGAAATGGAATCGCCAATTAAGCTGAAAACAGCTCAATTTATGCTTACAACACCTGATTATGATTGGGAAAGAATTGATTTTTGGGTAAATGAAGGACCAGCTGTTATAAAAAATAATGAGAAAATTTATATCACGTTTTCAGCAAGTGCCACAGGTGCGTGTTATTGTATGGGTATGATGGAAGCTGATCAAAACTCCGATTTATTAGATAGAAACTCTTGGAAAAAATCAAGATATCCAGTATTAGCAACAGATTATGAAAAGAAGATATTCGGACCTGGCCATAATAGCTTTACGGTTGCAGAAGATGGGGTAACTCCATTGAGTATTTACCATGCTAGAGATTATGAAAAAATTGTTGGCGATCCTTTATACGACCCAAACAGGCATGCAAGGGTTATGGTCGTAAAATTTAATGAGGAAGGCAAGCCAATATTTGAATTTTAATTGAATTGTTAGAAAGATTTAATACGAACTAGTTTTTAAGAATTTTGCAAAAATGAAGCTGGTAAATTAAATTAAGTGTTTTTAACACACTTGTAAAATATTTTATATTATATTTGTAGTTGCAATTAAAGAATTAAGAATGAAAAATTACGTTATAGGATTAGATTACGGTTCAGACTCTGTTCGTGCCGTTTTGATAGATACCGAAAATGGTCAAGAGTTGGCCTCAGATGTTTGCCATTACAAAAGATGGAGCAATAAAGAATATTGCAATGCTTCAATAAATCAATTTCGCCAACATCCTTTGGATCATATCGAAGGCTTGGAATCTACCATAAAAGCGGTTGTTACTGCTTCGAAAGTAGCACCTTCGCAAATCAAAAGTATTTGTATTGATACCACGGGTTCTTCGCCAATTCCAGTTACTGCCGATGGAACTCCATTAGCTTTGACTAAAGGTTTTGAGCACAATCCAAACGCTATGATGGTATTGTGGAAAGATCATACCGCTATAAGCGAAGCCAACGAAATCAATGAATTGGCTGCTAATTGGGGAGGAATTGATTTCACCAAATACGAAGGTGGAATTTATTCGTCTGAATGGTTTTGGGCAAAAGTATTGCACGTAACCCGTGAAGACGAAGCCGTAAAAAAGGCCACTCATACTTGGATGGAACATTGCGATTTAATGACCTATTTATTGATTGACGATAAAGATTTAAAATCATTCAAAAGAAGTCGTTGTGCAGCCGGACACAAAGCCATGTGGCACGAAGACTGGAACGGTTTGCCACCAGTGGAATTTTTAGAAAAATTAGACCCGTATTTGGCACAACTTCGAGGAGATTTATACGATGCAACTTACACATCTGATGTTGTAGCCGGAACCTTGAACCAAGAGTGGGCAACCAAATTAGGACTTACAACAGATACCATAATTGCCGTAGGAACTTTTGATGCACATTCAGGAGCTGTTGGAGCCAAAATTGACGAAAACACTTTGGTTCGCGTTATGGGTACTTCCACTTGTGATATTTTAGTTTCGACCAAAGAAATTATCGGAAGCAAATGTGTGAAAGGAATTTGTGGACAAGTAGATGGTTCAGTAATTCCAGGTTATATTGGTTTGGAGGCTGGGCAATCTGCTTTTGGCGATGTTTTGGCTTGGTTCAAAGAAACATTAGCTTGGCCTTTGGACAATTTAGTTTACACTTCAAATGTTTTGTCTGCTGAACAAAAAGCACAATTGAAAGTTGAAGTGGAGTCTAATTTCATCAAAACCTTAACCGAACAAGCGCAAGCTATTCCTTTATCAGAAAGCATTCCTACTGCCTTGGATTGGGTAAACGGAAGAAGAACTCCAGATGCCAATCAAGGACTAAAAAGTGCCATTTCAAATATTTCATTAGGAACAAAAGCACCACATATTTTCAAAGCTTTAATCAATTCAATTTGTTTTGGTTCCAAAAAAATCGTAGATCGTTTTGAAGAAGAAGGCGTGAGAATCGACAGCGTAATCGGTATTGGAGGCGTGGCCAGAAAATCACCATTTATTATGCAAACTTTGGCCAATGTGTTGAACAAACCCATCAAAGTTTGTGCTTCGGATCAAGCACCAGCCTTGGGAGCAGCGATTTATGCAGCTGTTGCAGCCGGAATTTATCCCAACGTGATTGAAGCCAGCAAAAAAATGGGAAGCGATTTCGAAAGCGAATATTTCCCACAAGCCGACCAAATAGAAGCTTATCAAGAATTGATGGATTCTTATTCTGATTTAGCCCAGTTTATCGAAAGTATAACAAAATAAAACACCTAGAATGAGTTCAAAATATGCAGCTTTAAAACAAGAATGCTACGAGGCCAATATGGAACTGAACGCCTTGAATTTAGTAGTTTACACTTTTGGAAACGTAAGTGCCGTTGACAGAGAAAATGGTGTTTTTGCCATCAAACCTAGCGGTGTGGCTTATGAAGAATTGAAACCTGAAGATATTGTAATTGTTGATTTCGACAACAACATTATAGAAGGAACAATGCGTCCGTCATCTGACACCAAAACGCACGCTTATTTATACAAAAATTGGCCAAACATCGGTGGAGTTGCCCACACTCACGCTACTTATTCGGTGGCTTGGGCACAAGCTCAAAGAGATATTCCAATTTTTGGAACCACTCACGCTGACCATTTAACTGCTGATATTCCTTGTGCTCCGCCAATGAGTGACGCACTTATTGAAGGAAATTACGAGCACAATACCGGAATCCAAATTTTGGATTGTTTCAAAGAGAAAAACCTTTCATACGAAGAAGTAGAAATGATTTTGATTGGCAATCACGGTCCATTTGCTTGGGGAAAAAATGCTGCCAAAGCAGTGTACAATTCTAAAGTTCTAGAAGTAGTTGCCGAAATGGCACATTTAACGCAATTGATAAACCCAAATGCCCCTCGATTGAAGGATTCCTTGATTAAAAAACATTACGAACGTAAACACGGTAAAGATTCGTATTACGGACAATAAATTTTAGAATTTAGATTGCAGATTTTAGATTGCAGATTACATAAATAAAAAGATAACGATTAAACAAAAAATAATGATAGATATTTCAAAAAAAGAAATTTGGTTCGTAGTAGGAAGCCAAAATTTATATGGTGAAGAAACTTTAAAACAAGTTGCGGTACATTCGCAAGAAATTGCAAAAGGAATTGATGCATCTGCTTCTGTTCCCGTAAAAGTGATTTACAAATCGGTGGCAAAATCGCCTGCTGAAATTACAGACATTTGTTTGGAAGCCAATGCTAATAAAAATTGTATTGGTATCATTGCTTGGATGCACACCTTTTCTCCAGCCAAAATGTGGATTAATGGATTAAGTATTCTTAAAAAACCATTATGCCATTTGCACACCCAATACAATGCCGAAATTCCTTGGGCAAGCATCGATATGGACTTTATGAACTTGAATCAATCGGCTCACGGTGACAGAGAGTTTGGTTACATTATGTCTAGAATGCGCAAAAAACGCAAAGTAATTGTAGGACACTGGCAAGACAACAGAGTAATTACTAAATTAGGAAACTGGTCTAGAGTAGCTTTAGGTTGGGACGAAATGCAAAACTTGAAAGTAGCGCGTTTTGGAGACAATATGCGTGAAGTTGCCGTTACTTGCGGTGACAAAGTGGAAGCTCAAATTCGTTTTGGAATGTCCGTAAACGGATATGACTCTTCGGATATTATAAACAAAATGAAACTGGTTACCGATGCACAAGTTGATGCCTTAGTAGCCGTTTATGAAGAATCATACACTTTAGCTCCCAAATTGCAAAAAGGTGGAGAGCAAAGACAATCATTATTGGATGCTGCCAAAATCGAATTAGGTTTGAGAGCTTTCCTTGAAGAAGGTGGTTTTGGTGCTTTTACAGATACTTTCGAAAACTTGGGCGAATTAAAACAATTACCAGGAATTGCAACCCAACGTCTTATGGCCGATGGTTACGGTTTTGGTGGCGAAGGCGACTGGAAAACAGCGGCGATGGTTCGTGTGTTGAAAGTAATGAACATCGGTCTTGAAGGTGGAACTTCTTTTATGGAAGATTATACTTATCACTTCACACCTGAAAAATCATATGTATTAGGTTCGCATATGTTAGAAATTTGTCCTTCAATCACGGACGGAAAACCTTCTTGCGAAATTCATCCATTAGGAATTGGAGGAAAAGAAGATCCAGTTCGTTTGGTATTCAATTCTCCAGCTGGTGATGCTATTAATGTATCATTGGTAGATATGGGAACTCGTTTCCGTTTAATTGTAAACGAAGTAACAGCAGTAAAACCAATGGCCGATTTGCCAAAATTACCAGTAGCACGTGTATTGTGGGATTGTAAACCAAACCTTGACATTGCAGCCACTGCTTGGATTCTTGCTGGTGGAGCTCACCACACCGTTTACAGCCAAGCCGTAACAACTGAATTTATGGAAGATTTTGCCGATATCGCCGGAATCGAATTGGTGGTTATTGATAACGACACTAAAATTCGCAACTTCAAAGATACTTTGAATGCGAACGAAGCTTACTACCACTTGTTTCAGAACAGTCTATAAATAAGTAAAAAATCAAAAGTTTGAAGGTCTAAAAACAGTATGTTTTGAAATTTTCAAACTTTTGACCTATTAACAAGTAACCAAAAAACCAAAATAATTATGAATGTAGTAAAGCGTTATATTTGTGGATTTGCAATACTGAGTTTGGCATTTTTAAATGTTCAGTGTAAAGGCAAAGAAAAAGACGAAAAACAAGAAAATACCACACAAAAAATGGATAGTGTATCAATAGAAAAAAAGGAATACGGAACAACTCCTGATGGAAAAAAAGTAGATGTTTACACGCTTAAAAACCAAAAAGGAATGGAAGTTAATATTATGACTTATGGCGGAATTATTACGTCATTAAAAGTGCCAAACAAAGCAGGTGCTTCAGAAGAAGTGGTAATTGGGTTTAATAATTTGACACAATACACCAAAGACAATCCTTATTTTGGAGCTCTTATCGGAAGATACGGAAACCGAATTGCAAAAGGTAAATTCAGTCTTGATGGAAAAGAATATCAATTGGCAATCAACAATGGTAAAAATGCTTTGCACGGTGGACCAGAAGGGTTTCACAGAGTAATTTGGACTGCTGAGGAGGCAAAAGGTGGAGATGTTGCGACTTTGAAATTGAAGTATGTAAGCAAAGATATGGAAGAAGGATATCCTGGAAACCTAACTGTTTTTGTTACTTATACTTTAAATAAAGACAACGCTTTAGACGTTCTTTATGAAGCAACTACCGACAAGAAAACGATCGTAAACTTAACGCAACACTCTTATTTTAACCTTTCTGGAGATTTTACAAAAACTATCTTGGATGATGAGGTTGTAATTGATGCTGACAAATTAGTTCCAGTTGATGCTGATTTGATTCCAACAGGTAAATTGATGGATGTAGCCAATACACCTTTCGATTTTAGAAAACCTAGAGTAATCGGAAAAGACATTGAAGTAAAAGACGATCAATTGAAAAAAGGATTAGGATACGATCACTGCTGGGTGTTGAACAATCAAGATAAAGGATTCCGATTTGCAGCTTCGGCTTATAATGCTAAAAGCGGAAGGTTGCTTGAAGTGTATTCTGACCAACCAGGAATTCAGCTTTATACTGGAAACTTCTTAGATGGAACTTTACCAATGCGAAACGGCGGAACCTATGCTCACAGAACAGGATTGTGTTTAGAAACACAGCATTATCCAGATTCTCCAAATCAAAAAGATTTCCCGACAACAGTATTAAATCCGGGAGAGAATTATAAAACAAAAACTACTTTTAAATTCTCTGTAAAGTAAAAATAAACTAAACACACTGTTTGTTTAGTAGCGAAATAATTTAAAATGATTTGGTTTTTTAAATTAGTTTAGTAGTTCTAAAACCCTGAAAGGAAACTTTCAGGGTTTTTGGTTTTATAGAGTTGCAAGATTCTTATGCTCTACAAATATTCTATTCCAGTGTGACAAATTGCAAGAATAAAGGATTGTCAGTTTTACTATTTGCTCAACATCAACTTTCGATATTGCGAAGGCACATGACCTGTATTTTTTTTGAAATTTTTATTGAAATGCGAAAGGGTTTCAAAACCACATTTACTACTAATCATCGAAATACCGATATCTTCCATCAACAATAGTTTGCAAGCATAACCAATTCGCATATCTAAAATGTAGTTTTTAAATGATTTTCCTGTTTTGCTTTTAAAATAACGACAAAATGCAGTAGTATTCATAGCAGCAAATGAAGCAATTTCTTCAAGGCTAATAGTGCGCGTATAATTTTGATTTAAAAACGAAATTACTTTATCAATTCTTAGCGTGTCATACTGGGTTTCGTCAACAAAATCGGTGGTCGAAATGGTTTTTCGGTTGTCTGTTTCAGACATTTCTTTGAGAATTTCTAAAAACAGCATCAATTGATTTATTCCATCTTGCAAAGGAATTTTTTCTAATAACTCCTGCAATTTTTGAGAACTACCTCTGGCAAAATAGATACCTCTTTGCGATTCATGAAGAAGATTTTTTATTTTAACAAAATGCGGATAATGATGGATGGCATGATACATAAATTCTTTTTCAAAATGAATAATGGTACCTTTTACTCTTAGAGCTTCATTTCCTTCATGATAGACATCATCACTCTTTAAAAAATGAGGTAAATTGGAGCCAATTAGCAATATATCTCCAGCTTCATATTTCGTAATGTTGTTGCCAATAAACCTAGTTCCAGTACTTTCTTTAATGTAAATAATCTCATATTCAGAGTGAAAATGCAAAGGATATGTGAAATGATTGTAATCATATAGACGAACATTCAATGGAGTTGACTTCGATATTAAAAGTCGTTCGTTCATTATGGTTTTCATAATCAATTCTTTTAAATTGCAAATATAGAATTAGTATATGCAAATTTAGTAAAAATAATTAGCATTACTATTGGTTAAATTTGTTGGTAAATTTTTAAAAGAACAAGTATGAATGATGCATTTAGTATTAAAGGAAAAGTAGCCATAATTACTGGAGCTGGTGGAGTTTTAGGAGGAAGTATTGCCAAGAGTTTTTTACAAGCTGGAGCAAAAGTGGTAGCTATTGATATACACGAAGAAAACCTTAATAAAAGAGTAGCGGAACTTTCTGTTTTTGGAACTGATATTATTGGAGTTGTGGGTAATGTCCTTGATATAGAGAGCTTAGAAAATGTAGCCAAAGAAGTAGTAGCAAAATGGGAGCGAATAGATATTTTATTAAATATAGCAGGCGGAAATTTGCCAGGTGCGACACTAATGCCCGACCAAGAATTTTTTGATATGAAAATTAGCGATTGGGATAAAGTAACCAATTTAAACTTAAACGGAACCGTTTTTCCTAGTATGGTTTTTGGTCGCGTTATGTCGAAACAAAAAAGTGGTAATATCATCAATATGTCATCCATGGCAGCTTATTCGGCCATAACTCGAGTGCCAGGATATTCGGTTGCGAAAACTGGAATTAGCAATTTTACCCAATGGTTGGCTACTGAAATGGCCCTGAAATATGGCGATGGAATTCGTGTAAATGCCTTGGCGCCAGGTTTTTTTATTGGTGACCAAAACCGTAGAGTTCTTATTAATGAGGATGGTTCGCTCACAGATAGAAGTAAAAAAGTATTAGCAAAAACGCCAATGGGGCGTTTTGGAGATATTGCGGAATTAAACGGAACTGTTCAGTTTTTGTGTAGCGATGCTGCGAGTTTTATTACAGGAGTAGTGTTGCCAGTAGATGGTGGTTTTAGTGCATTTAGCGGCGTATAATTATGGAAAAAACTTGGAGATGGTTTGGCAAAAAGGATAAAATAGCTTTATCGATGCTTCGCCAAATTGGAGTAGAAGGCATTGTTTCTGCATTGCACGATATTCCGAATGGTGAAATCTGGACGGAAGATGCCATTTTGGATTTGAAAAATTATATCGAAAATGCAGGCTTGCGCTGGTCGGTTGTAGAAAGTCTTCCAGTGAGCGAAGGCATAAAAAACAATGCGCCCAATAGAGACCAATTAATTGACAACTATATTATAAGTCTTGAAAATCTTGGAAAATCAGGTTTGAAAACCATTTGTTATAATTTCATGCCCGTTATCGATTGGATTCGAACCGACTTAGAGTATAAATTAGAAGACGGCACTTCGACTTTGTTTTTCGATAAAATCAAATTTGCTTATTTCGACATTTTAATCCTGAATCGAAAAAGCGCCGATAAGGATTATACAAATGAAGAATTGGCTAAGGTTTACGAACTAGATAAAACTATTACTGAAGCCGAAAAACAACAATTGATAGACACTATTATTGTAAAAACACAAGGCTTCATTAATGGAAATATAAAAGCAGGAGACCAAAATCCTGTGGCAATATTCAATAGACTACTAGCAGTTTATGACAATATCGATAAAAATGAATTGCGTGAAAACTTGCGTTATTTCTTAAATCGGATTATGCCAGTTTGCGAACAATATGGTATTAATATGTGCATTCATCCTGACGATCCACCGTTTCAAATGCTCGGTTTGCCACGAATTGTTACCAATGAAGAAGACATTCAATGGATTTTGAACACCGTTGATAATCCGCATAACGGATTAACGTTTTGTGCAGGTTCGTTGAGTACAGGTATCCGGAATAATGTTCCTGAGTTGGCAAGGAAATTTGCATCACGAACCCATTTTGTGCATTTAAGAAGTACCGAAGCCTTAGAAGGAGGTAATTTCATTGAGGCTTCCCATCTAGAAGGTCGTGGACATTTGATAGAATTGGTTTCTATTTTTGAAGCTGAAAATACAAAATTACCAATGCGAGTCGATCACGGTCGAATGATGTTGGGTGACGAAGACAAAGGCTATAATCCAGGATATTCGTTTCACGGTCGAATGTTTGCTTTGGCACAAATGGATGGTGTAATGGCAACTGTTCAGCATTTAAATCCAATAATGCCAAACAAATTACTTTAGTTAAAGCTTGTATTGGGATAGTTATAGGTAAAAAAAACAGTGGTAAACTTTATGCTTACCACTGTTTCAAATATTGCTTATTAAATACTTTCTTTTTTAGTTTTTCAAAAACTTAAATTGTTTGTTAGTGTCTGTAGAAATAATATACATGCCATGACTTAAATCAGATAAATTAACAGTTTCAATAGCATCTGCACTCTTAACTTTTTTTACTGTTTTTCCACTAAGATCGATAATCGATACTGATTTGATAGCTGTTTCTGAGCTAATATTCAAATTATCGGTAACTGGGTTTGGATAGAAAACGATTTTATCATTTTTAGCAAATGCTTCTGTTTTCAATGGAACAGTTTGAGCTTCATTAAAAGAGGCATCATCAATATAAAATGTTTCTGTGCTTTTTCCTAAATCCAAACTTAATTTTGTGGCAGTAGCAGTAGCTTTGAAGACCAAAGCTAATCTTTGCCAGCTTGTGCCAATAGTAGTTGAGTTTCCGTAAACAGCTGTTCCTCCTGAAGTTGATAAACGCATTTTACTAGCTCCACCAACAGATTTAATCCAAATGGCTACTTCATAACTTCTTCCTATTACAGTAGTTACGTTGTCTGTTTGTAGTTGAACATTGTATTCGTTGGCGCCAGTAGAAATCGCTTTCAAAGCACTAGCTCCTGAACGGAATTGGGTCAATTCTTGTGTCATTTGTGCAGCACCATTAGTAGCATTCCAATTGGCAAATACATTTCCAGAAGCACCCGGAGTGGTTTCAAAACCACCATTTACTATATTGTTTTTTGTCAAAGAATACATTTCAATGTCATCTATATAAAATGTGTCAGTGCTTTTTCCCATATCGAAACTAATTTTTGTTGAGGTTGAATTAGCGGTAAATGAATAAGAGATTTGTTGCCAAGCTGTTCCAATTGTAGTAGCAGCACCATAAGCATTTCCTCCAGAACTAACAGTAGATAAACGGATAGTACTAGCACCGCCAACAGATTTAATCCAATAAGTCACTTCATAACTAGTACCAACTACTGTGGTAACGGCATCACTCTGGAGCTGTACATCCCATTCGTTAGTTCCCATCGAAACAGCTTTTAGACCTCTAACGCCTCCATGAACATTAACAGTTTCAGCCGTTAAATTTGTTTGTCCAGAGGTTCTTGACCAATTGGTAAAACTGTCTCCAGTTCCAGCTTCAAGAGTGCTGTTTAATAATAAATTCTGTGCACTCATTGTAAATGATGTACAAGTTACCGTTACAAGTAGAAAAAGTAATTTTTTAATCATGATTTTTAGTTTTTTAATGGTTGTTAAATTAATAGATTTTATTAAAACAAACGATTGCATAAAACAATCGATTGTTTAACAAAACTATAAAATATTTTGATACACAAAAGATATTTTGTTTTATTTTTTTTGATTACAATAATAATATTGATGTTTTGTTTGGAATTTAGCAAAAAACACAAGTGATTAGGTTCTGAAAAATCGATTTCGTTTCGATAAGTTGTTCGAAATCATTAAAAAAACAAGTTGTTAATCGCTGATTTTAAACGTAAAGAGGTTTTGTTTTTTTAGAATAAAAAGCCGTTTTTTAGTAATTATTATGCTTTTTTTGACCGTTATAAAGACTAATTTGTTTATTTTTGCCCCGTTTAAAAAATGAATTTTTAGCAGCAGTAGTTGCATAAAAATTTGTTGATAATCCAACGCAACTGTTTCTAAATTATTGATTTTTTTATTTCTTCTTCCAACTCAGATTTCTGTGTTTTAGAAAACAAATAAAGAACGTATAAAATCTATCAATTTATTTGCATTATCATAGCTTCTGTTTTTTAGACAAAAAGAGAACGAATTTTTTTTTGATTTTGTATTATTAATTTGGCTACATTTGTAAATGTATTTTTCACACTTATTATCTATTTTGGTGATATACAATGTGAATTGAGAATAAAAACAATAAATTATAATAGAAAAAATGAACAAACAAATTGACAATTTAGCTGCTGACAACATCAGAGCTTTAGCCATATCAATGGTTGAAAAAGCAAATTCAGGTCACCCTGGAGGCGCAATGGGAGGTGCTGATTTCTTACACATTCTTTATACCGAATATTTGAATTTTGATCCAACTGAAATGAACTGGCCTTTTAGAGATCGTTTCTTTATGGATGCGGGACATTTATCTGCTTTGATGTATGCACAATATAGTTTATTAGGAAATTATTCTAAAGAAGATTTACAAAATTTCAGACAATGGGGTTCAGTAACTCCAGGACACCCTGAAGTTGATGTTCTTAGAGGAATCGAAAACACATCTGGACCACTTGGGCAAGGACACGCAATGGGAGTTGGAGCTGCAATTGCTGCCAAATTCCTAGACGCTAGATTCGAAAGTCTTTTTACTCATACCATTTATGGTTTCATCACTGATGGTGGTGTGCAAGAAGAAATTTCGCAAGGTGTTGGTCGTATAGCAGGACATTTAGGGTTGAACAACTTTATTATGTTCTATGATTCAAATGATGTGCAACTTTCTTCTATGACGGATGAAGTTACATCTGAAGATACTGCTAAAAAATACGAAGCTTGGGGATGGAAAGTAATCACAATTGATGGTCACGATCACGCTCAAATTCGTAAAGCATTAGACGATGCCAATGCTGAATCAGAAAAACCAACCTTAATTATTGGTAAAACCATTATGGGTAAAGGTTGCGTTTTGGCAAACGGAGATATGTATGAAGGAGAATGTGAATTGCACGGAAAGCCAATTGGTGATACCAAAGCTGATTTCAAACAAACCTTAATCAATCTTGGAGCCAATCCAGAAAGTTCTTTCGATATTTATGAAGAAGTTCAGACATATTATACTGAAGTTTTAGCTAAAAAAGTGGCTGATGCTGCTGTTAAAAAAGCAACTATTGCTATTTGGAAAACAGCTAATCCAGCTTTAGCTCAAAAAATGGAAATGTTCCTTTCTGGAAAATTACCTGATTTAGATTTAAGCCAAGTGGTTCAAAAAGCAAATGTAGCTACTAGAGAAGCTTCTTCTATAGTCTTAGGATATTTGGCCGAAAACCTTGAAAACGTAATCGTTTCTTCGGCAGATTTATCTAACAGTGATAAAACAGATGGTTTCTTGAAAAAAACTACTGTTTTGCAAAAAAACAACTTCAAAGGAGCTTTTTTACAAGCCGGAGTTGCTGAATTAACAATGACTGCTATCGCAAACGGAATCGCTCTTCACGGAGGTGTTGTTCCAGTTGTAGCTACTTTCTTTGTGTTTTCAGATTATATGAAACCAGCGATTCGATTGGCAGCTATTCAAGAATTGCCAGTAAAATATGTCTTGACTCACGATTCATTTAGAGTAGGTGAAGACGGGCCAACACATCAACCAATTGAGCAAGAAGCGCAAATGCGTTTGATGGAAAAAATCAAAAACCATTCAGGTCACCAAAGTTTACTAGCACTTCGTCCTGCCGATGCTATCGAAACTTCTGTTGCTTGGGATATGGCGTTGAAAAACACAACAACTCCTACGGCTTTGATTCTTTCAAGACAAAATATCAAAGACATTCCAGCTATGGGAACTTCAAGATACCAAGAGGCTACCGAAGCTAACAAAGGAGGATATTTAGTAAAATCAGTTGCAAATCCTGATATTACTTTATTCGCTAACGGTTCTGAAGTTGCAACACTTATGGATGCTGCTGTTATTTTGGAGAAAGAGAATAACCTAAAAGTAAATGTAGCTTCTATTATCTCAGAAGGTTTGTTCAAACAACAATCTGCAGCTTACCAAGAAAGCGTAATTCCTAAAGGAAAATTAGTTTTCGGCCTTACTGCGGGACTTCCTGTAAACCTTGAAGGGTTAATTGGCGATAGCGGAAAAGTGATCGGACTGGGTCATTTTGGTTATTCAGCACCAGCAAGCGTTTTAGACCAAAAATTCGGTTTCAACCCTGAAAGTGCTAGCAAAGAAATCCTAAAATACATTCAAGAAAGTAAATAATTAATCAAAAATAAACCCAAAAAGAAATGAAATTTTTTATAGATACTGCCAATTTAAAAGACATCAAAGAAGCCAATGATCTTGGAATTTTAGACGGTGTAACGACTAATCCATCGCTAATGGCGAAAGAAGGAATTACTGGAGCCGATAATATCCTTGCTCATTATGTAAAAATATGTGAATTAGTAGATGGAGATGTAAGCGCCGAAGTAATCGCTACAGATTTTGAAGGAATGGTTGCCGAAGGCGAAATGCTTGCTGCTTTGCATCCTCAAATCGTGGTTAAACTACCGATGATTAAAGACGGAGTTAAAGCATGTAAATATTTTTCAAACAAAGGCATTAGAACCAATGTTACTTTAGTGTTTTCTGCAGGTCAAGCATTATTGGCTGCAAAAGCTGGAGCAACTTATGTGTCTCCTTTCATCGGAAGACTAGATGATATTTCTACAGATGGAATGGCTTTAATTGAAGAAATCAGATTGATTTATGACAATTACGGGTACGAAACTCAAATTCTAGCTGCATCAGTTCGTAATGTAATGCACATTATCAATTGTGCCAAAATTGGATCGGATGTAATCACAGGTCCTTTGAGTGCTATCGAAGGTTTGTTGAAGCACCCATTGACCGATATTGGTTTAGCTACTTTCTTAGCTGATTTCAAAAAGGGAAATAGCTAAGTAGCCAAAGCCTAAAAACCAAAAACCGTCCCGATAATTCGAGACGGTTTTTTTGTGTTTTTTTTGAAATTATGTTTGTAAAAATTAGACTAATTTCATAATCTGAATAGTGTTATTTTTTCGATACAATTTCAACTGCAATAGAATCGGATGTCAAACCCTCGGCAGTTGCTTTTAGTGAAATGGTTCCACTATTTTTGTTTGCTTTGATAATAGCAATTGCCGTACCTTGATAAGTTCTAGTTGCTGGACCTTGATACCCATCGTGATTGATAATGTTTCCATTATCGACCGCAATAATTTTGCCAGCATCCGTAATCGTAAATTTAATTTGATTGTCGGCAGTGGCACATCTAATTCCTTTTTCGTCCACAATCGTTGCGGTAATAAATGTCACATCGTCCCAATTGTTAGCTAAAGTTGGAATGCTTTTGGTTAAGATAATTTTAGCAGGTTTTCCAGCAGAAGTCTGTTCTTCCTGAGCAACAATTTTTCCGTTGTTTTTTCCAATGGCTTTGATCGTCCCAGCTTCAAAAGTAACATTCCATTCTCTTGGAGAATCATCGGCAGGTTTTTTTAAGGCACCTAATGATTTCTCGTTCAAAAAAAGTTCTACTTCCTCACAATTGCTATAGACATTCACTTTGGCATTGTCGTAAGTGTCAAAATCATTCGGCGTCCAATCAGCAACCCAAACACCAGCTCCCGCATTATCCGATTTTCTCACAATGTGCACCACAGGCTCTTCAGACCACCAACTGTCTCTTTGCAAAGATTGTTGTTTCCAGTTTCCGGCTCTGTCAAATAAACCTTGATTGTTAGTGGTTTCTGGCCAATCGGCTTCGCCTAAATAATCGTAACCCGTCCATAAAAATTGTCCTGCCATATAGGGCTTGTCTCGCAATGCCAACCATTGAACAAGCACATGAGTGTTTTCGGTGCCAATAACTTTCCAAGTTGGATGCGCTTCGTGTGCAGCTATCAGTTCGTTTTCGCGATAATTTTGACCCACAATTTCCATATGATCGGCAAAGCCACTAAGGTAAACTTTAGAATTGGCGGGTCTGAAAAGTGCCATAGTTACAGGTCTAGTATTGTCCTGTTTTTTAACAACATCTTCCTGCATTTTATAGGTTTTAAAGCCTTCAGGATAACTAAGGTCATCGTGAACTTCGTTGCCAATGCTATAAATAACTATCGAAGGATGGTTTCGGTCTCTTAAAACCATGTCTTTGGTGTCTTGTTCCCACCATTCTTTGAAAATTAAATTATAGCCTTTTTCGCCATTGTGTTTGGCCGCTGTCCAAGTGTCGAAAGTTTCGTCCATCACCACAAATCCCATTTGATCGCATAAATCCAAAAATTCTGGAGCAACAGGATTGTGTGAAGTTCGAATGCCGTTTACGCCCACTTCTTTTAATTTTTTCAAGCGTTCTTTCCAAACTCCAAGCGGAACTGCAGCGCCAACCGCTCCACCATCGTGATGCAAGCAAACTCCTTTTATCTTGTAATTCTTATTGTTTAACCAAAAACCAGTATCGGCTCTAAATTCAGCATTTCTGATTCCAATGGTAGTCGTCTCATTATCAATAAGCGTTTTTCCGGAATACAATTTGGTAGTTACAGTATATAAATTGGGTGCTTCAATATCCCATAATTTAGGATTTTGAACCTCCATTTCTTTGGCTAAATTGCTGGTTGTATTGGCTGCAATATTTTCTTGACTTTCGCTAGATTTTACAATTTTTCCTTTGCTGTCAACAATATCAATTTGCAGTTTATAAGTTCCAGCTGCTCCTTTGTTTTCTATTTCAGTTTTAACGCTCACAACCGCTTTTTGTGCAGATGCATTTGGAGTCGTAATTTGTGTTCCCCAATGTTTGAAATGTGTTGGATTTACAACTACCAAACGTACGTGACGATAAATTCCAGCACCAGTATAATAACGAGAAGCAGGTTGGACAGAATTATCAGCTCGAACCGCTATGACATTGGTTTTTCCTTTTCCAAAGTTCAAATAAGGCGTAAGATCATACGTAAAACTGATGTAGCCATACGGACGTTTTCCTAAATGGTTTCCGTTAATCCATACATCGCTGTTGGCCATAACGCCATCAAATTCTATGGTTAGTATTTTATTAGCATCAGCGGCGTCTAATTGAAATGTTTTGCGATACCAACCAATTCCTGTTGGCAAATAACCGCCACCACGTGCCGACGGATTTTCACGATCATAAGGCCCTTCAATACTCCAATCGTGCGGAACATCGAGTGTTCTCCAAGTTTTGTCATTAAATGTAAGTTTTTCGGCTCCAGCTATTTCTCCTTTTGTAAATTGCCAATTGGCGTCAAAATTGATTGTTTTTCGCCCTTGCGAAAAGATCGCTGTTGTGGCAAATACTAAAATAAGTATGAAGCTAAATCGTTTTGCTTCTGTTTTTTTGAAATTCTTCATTATTGTTTGGGTTTGTTACTTTAAAATCAAATCAATATTGTTTAATTCTTCTTTGCTGAAACTCGTGTTTTCTAAAGCTTTGATAGAATCTAAAATTTGTTCGGGTTTGCTTGAACCAATTAATACCGAAGTCACTCTTGGGTCACGTAAAATCCAAGCCAAAGCCATTTGGGCTAATTTTTGGCCTCTTTCTTTGGCAATATTGTTTAAAGCGTAGATTTTTTCTAATACTTCAGGAGTAATATGATTGGCGTTTAGAAATTGTCCGCTTGTAGCTACTCTGGAATCAGCAGGAATTCCGTTTAAATATTTATCGGTTAATAATCCTTGTGCCAAAGGCGAAAACGGAATGCAACCCACATGTTCTTTTCCTAACAAATCCAAAAGTCCATCTTCGACCCAACGTTCAAACATCGAATATTTGGGTTGGTGAATTAGGCATGGTGTCCCCATTTCTTTTAATATTTTGAACGCTTTTTCGGCTTCGGCAGGTCGGTAGTTTGAAATACCAACATACAACGCTTTTCCTTGTTGCACAATTAAATTCAATGCTGCCATAGTTTCTTCCAAAGGCGTTTCTGGGTCTGGTCTGTGATGGTAAAAAATATCTACATAGTCCAAATCCATTCTTTTTAAACTTTGGTCTAGACTGGAAACCAAATATTTTTTTGAACCCCAATCGCCATAAGGGCCATCCCACATCGTATAACCCGCCTTCGACGAAATAATCATTTCATCTCTGTGGTTTTTGAAATCTAATTTTAAAATTTTCCCCAGACATTCTTCTGCCGATCCAGGAGGTGGGCCATAATTGTTAGCCAAATCAAAATGGGTAATTCCATTATCAAAAGCGGTTTTTATCAAGTTTCTGCTGTTTTCAAAATCACTGTTGTGACCGAAATTGTGCCATAATCCTAATGAAAAAGCCGAAAGTTTAATTCCTGAGTTTCCACATCTGCGATATTCCATTTGGTCATATCTGTTTGTTGCTGGTTGGTAAGTCATTTTTTATAGATTTTTCGTAATCGTTTACGAAGATATTTCATTTTTTTTAGAACTTTTTAAAACAATCCTAAAATAAAAGTTGTGTGGAAGTATTTGGGCAAAAAAAAACTCCAACATTTCTGTTGAAGTTTCTTGGTGGGCGATGAGGGGTTCGAACCCCCGACCCCCTCGGTGTAAACGAGGTGCTCTGAACCAGCTGAGCTAATCGCCCTATTTTATTAGGTTGCTATCATTTCGTGATTGCGAGTGCAAATATAGACAGGTTTTTCGCTTTTGCAAAACTTTTTCATATAAATTTCATTATTTTTTTCCGTGATTTTGTATTTGCTTAGAATCTAATTTATTAGGATTGTGTTCTAAAAGAAACAACTCCGTTTCAATTAGTGAAATGGAGTTGTTTTAGATTAATTTGGATGTTATTTAGACATTGTGGGCTCATTGTGGTAGATGAAATCACCATGAAGTCCCGTAAAAGATTTTCTCATTTCGTCAAAAAAAGCTTTTCTGTCTTCTTCTTTTGGCCAGGCTGCTTTTATTAATTCATCGTCTTTATCGCTTGATTTTTCCATATCAGACATAGAATCAAACAAAAATGCTTCTACAAAATCTCTACTATCAGCTCCCCAATAATGGCGGTGGGGATAGTATGCTTTTATATATGGGTTTTTTAAAGTTACTTTTTCATTGAATTCTTTTAATCCTTTTCCTTGACCAGTCATAGATAATTGAGATTTTCGAATGTAAACAATCATGGGTTCTTTCGAATCGGTTTTTAATTCTTTATGACCTGCTAATGGTGAAGAGGTGTAGATTTCGTCAGAGTGCATGGTGGTGTAATAACTTCTTTGTTTGTCGAAAAATTCTTTTCTAGCCTTTTCGTCTGGCCAAGCTTTTTTTATTAATTCGTCTGAAACGTCTGCTGATTTTTCAATGTCTTCCCAGGTTTTGTAAACTGAAATATGTAAAATTTCAGTACTGTTGGCAGTATAATAATGCGTCAGAATTTCGGAACCAATGATTAAATCATTCTTACTTGTAACCTTGTCATAATATTCCTGTTCTGTTTTTCGCCAATCTTTTCCGTCTGCATTAAGATTTCGATGCATAGTTGTTACTGTAATGAATACAGGTTTTTGTTCTTCTTGAGCACAAATTGTTGTACTCAAAATAAATGTTAAAATTAACATTACCGATGCTAAAAAACTACTTTTTTTCATAATAATCTAGTTTAAATGGTTAATTAATTGAAAATTAGAACATAAAGCTAATCAATTAATAATCATTTATTTAGATTAAATTAAACTATTTTTTTATAAAAAAAAGGTGTATTAAAGTGAAATCCTTTTGTTTATTGGCAATTCAGCGACAACAAAGGTACTTCCACCAATGAAAATAAAATCATTACCCGTGGCATTTTTCTTAGATTGGCTGTAAGCGCTTGCAACAGAAGGATATGTGTCTCCAATAAGATTGTGTTTTAACGCAGCTTGTTGTAAAACATTTGTTTCTAAGCCTCTAGGAATATTGGGTTTACAGAAATAATAAATTGCATTAGTAGGGAATAGGGGTAAAACTCCATCCAAATCTTTGTCGTTTACTACTCCCAAAACAATGTGCAAGGTGTCGAATTTTTCTTTTTGGATTTGTTTCATCACGATTTTCAATCCATTTTTGTTGTGTGCTGTATCGCAAATTATTTTTGGTGAATCGCCTAGTTGTTGCCATCGCCCTTCGAGTCCTGTATTGTGTACAACATTCAATAAACCCGATTTAATGTCGGTTTCATAGATTTTAAATTCCTTTTGGGAGTTGATTACGGCAATGGTTTGCAAAACCGTTTTTTTGTTGTGTTTTTGATAATCTCCAATCAAATCTGATGGATAATTATGCGAAATCAAGTCAGAAGCAAAGTATATTTCAGAATGATTTTCATTGGCTTTGGACAAAAAAACAGGCTTAGTTTCGGGAGTGTATTCTCCAATAACAACAGGAATTGCAGGTTTGATGATTCCTGCTTTTTCAAAAGCAATCGCTTCTAGAGTATTGCCTAGAAATTGAGTATGATCAAGACCAATATTTGTAATTACTGAAACCAGTGGTGTGATAATATTTGTTGCATCTAATCTTCCACCCATTCCCACCTCGATAATGGCGATGTCCACTTTTTCTTTGGCAAAATAATCGAAAGCCAAACCAACAGTCATTTCAAAGAAACTCATATCATTGGCTTCAAAAAAAGCTTTGTTTTTGGTTATGAATTCACATACAAAATCTTCCGAGATTTCCTCCCCGTTAATTTTGATGCGTTCTCTGTAATCTTTTAAATGTGGCGAAGTGTATAACCCAACGGTGTAACCAGCTTCCTGAAGTATCGATGCCAACATATGCGATGTAGAACCTTTGCCGTTGGTTCCTGCAACGTGAATACATTTTAGTTTTTTTTCAGGATTATCAAGATGATTCGAAAGCAAATGAGCATTTGTCAAATCCTTTTTGTAAGCCGATGCGCCCTGAAGTTGGTACATTGGCAACTGATTAAACATCCAGTTTATGGTTTCTTGATAATTCATTTTCTGTTAAATAGGAGGTGGACTAAAATAATTTTCGTTTTTTTTAGTTTAATTGTACATCGAAAAGTATCTTTGGTTGCAAATTTCAAGTATTTTTTAGAATTAATGAATAAAATAATAATTTATGTTTAGTTTAATCCAATTACAAGCCGATACTATTGCCAATGCTGCTACTGGTGCAGTAGTCGAAAATATCGCTCCTAACACAGAAATCTCGGTTTTACAATTTATTTTTAAAGGAGGTTTTTTCTTAATTCCAATTGCAATTCTCTTATTTTATACATTTTATTTAGTAATCGAACGTTATTTATACATTCAAAAAGCGTCTAAAATTGATTCTCTAATGATGCGAGATGTGAGAGATAATCTCAACTCTGGAAAGTTGGATAGGGCATTGTCTATCGTAGAAAGAAATAATACTTCTTCTGGAAATGTTATAAAAGAAGGGATTTTATTAATAGGCAGACCTATTTCTGAAATTGAATCGAATATGGATCGTGCTGCCGATATTGAAATTGGCGAAATGGAAAAACATTTAGGACAGTTAGGATTGATTGCAGGAATTGCTCCAACCTTAGGATTTATCGGAACAATTTCGGGAGTTATTAAGATATTTTACAGCATTTCAGTAACTGAAAATATCAGTATTGGTAATATCTCAGGCGGATTGTATGAAAAAATGATTAGTAGTGGTTCTGGTTTAATCGTGGGAATTATTGCTTACAGTGCTTATCACTTATTGAACGGTAAGATTGATAATTTTGCGCTGAAAATCCAAAAGCAAATATTAGAATTTGTAAATATTATTCAAAAATCATAGCGCAATGTCCATAAAACGAAAAAGAAGATTCCACGCCGAGGTTGCTACCTCTTCGTTGAGTGATATTATGTTTTTCTTATTGCTTTTTTTCTTGATTATATCCACTTTGGCGAATCCGAATGTGATTAAAATGACATTGCCTAAAGCTAAATCTAACGAGAAAACGAACAAACAATACATTAGTTTATCCGTTACCGAAGATAAGAAATTCTATCTCGACAAGCAGCCTGTTCCTTTCGAAGAATTAGAAACAACTTTAATGTCAAAAATGAACTCCCAAAAAGATCAAACGGTTATTGTACGGATTCCGTTCAATTTACAAGTTCAAGATTTAGTTGATGTTTTACAAATTGGGGTAAAAAACAATCTGAAATTTGTGATTGCTACTAGTCCGAAATAGTATTGATTTTCTATAAAACTATCAAACAAAAATGCCTCGAATTCATTCCGAGGCATTTTTTATTTATTTTATCTATATAAATTCATCTCTATTCTTAATTCAAATTGAAATTATAAACAATCTTGCCTACTTGTTTTTCTGGTGCATCGCTGCTGGCATCCCATCGTGTATTCATTGCAGCAATTTTGGCTTGTTCTAATAAACAACTTGCCGTATTGGTCGAACCTTTTACTCCAGCAATCGCACTAGTTGTTCTTCCATTTCTATCAACAGATACCTCTACAACGACTTTTCCAGATTCATTGCAAGTGTATTTTGGAGCAGGTTTAGAAATCGCTTTTCTATTTCCTAATGAATAACCTCCGCCACTTCCATTTCCAGAACCTCCACCACTTCCAGCACCGTATCCGCTTCCTGTTCCAATTCCGTTGCCGGTTCCGTTACCTCCGCCAGTTCCGCCTCCAGATCCTCCAGTTCCATAATAGCCATTAGAACTTAAACTTCCGTTGGCTTTTCCTTTGTTGCCAGCTGTTTTATCATCGCCATCACCACCTTTATTCGAGCCTTTCATAATACTTGCCAAAGCATCATTAGTATTATTTGAAACTTTTGGTTTGGCTACTACAACAGGTTTCGGTTCTTCTTTTACTACAGGCGTTGGTTTTAGAGGCTTTTCTTTTTGCGGAATTACGACACTTTCCTCTGTGGTATTTTCCTGTGACAAGATGGATTCGTCTGGAGTAGCTTGAGTTGGAGTTTGTTTGGCTTGATTGTGAATGTCCAAAATCTCACTTTTATAATTGGCTCCAGAACCCAAATCGCTGTCGCCAAAATTAACGGTAACGCCTCCGCCACCTCCGCCACCAGTCAATTCTTCCAGATTAGCTGGAGGCCAAAATCGAATGAAGAATAAAATCAACAGCAAGAGTCCGTATAATAAAACGGAGATTAGTATTGATTTTCTTTGATCGGAAGAAATGGTCGTGCTCATTGCTAATGTGTTAATGCGTATTGGTTTTAAAAACGTTGAAATGTACTAAAAATTGCTTGCTTACTAAAATGGTATTAATCCGTTTTTAATACAAATTTCAAACCGACAAATCCAATTATTCCAGCTAGTAAAGAAGAAAGTAGAATTATAATTTTGGCATGATTGATTATACTTACATCTTCAAAAGCTAATAAGGTCACAAAAATAGACATTGTAAATCCAATTCCGCCCAAGAATCCAACGCCAAATATAGAAGTCCAATTCAGGTCACTAGGAAGTTTGCAAATGCCTAATTTTACTGCAATCAAACTTAATGTAAAAATTCCAAGAGGTTTTCCAATTATAAGTCCCAATGCAATTCCGATACTGTAATGCTGGGTTACAATTTCTTGCATATCCAAATCCAAAATGATGGCTGTATTTGCCAATGCAAAAACTGGAAGTATGATAAATGCGACTGGTTTGTGCAAAAAATGTTGTAATATATAGGATGTAGATTTTTTATCTCCATTTCCAAAAGGGATTGCAAAAGCTACTAAAACTCCAGTAATTGTTGCATGCACACCAGAATTAAGCATAAAATACCACATCACAACTCCCAAAGTCAAATAAGTAATTAGGTTTCTTACTTTGATTCGGTTTAAAATTAACAAGACAACAAAAATGCCCATTGCAATGCAAAGGTTGGTCCAAAAAATAGTTTTAGTGTAAAATAAAGCAATTACTAAAATCGCTCCCAAGTCATCAATAACCGCCAATGCAGTCAGGAATATTTTTAGTGAAGTTGGAACTTTATTGCCTAATAAGGATAAGATTCCTAAGGCAAAAGCAATATCGGTTGCCATCGGGATTCCTGCTCCAGATTGAGTTGAAGTACCATAATTAAAATATAAATAGATGGCTGCTGGAATAAGCATTCCTCCAATGGCTCCAAAAATAGGTAAAAGCGCATTTTTGATATTCGACAATTCTCCCTGATAGACTTCTCTTTCTAATTCTAAACCAATCAGCAAAAAGAAAATGGTCATTAATCCATCATTAATCCAATATTCTATAGGTTGACCATGAAAAGAGGTGTGCCAAAAATGGATATATTCTGAACTAAAAATAGAATTCGCCAATGCCAATGAAATCAATGTGCAGGCTATTAGGATAAGTCCCCCTGCTTTTTCACTTTCTAAAAATTCTTTGAATAATTTTGAAGATATGTTTCGGGTTTTTTGTATCATTTTTTAAAAGTTGCTAAGTAAAGAAATAAATTTCTCCCGAACTATGATCTGCTTTTGCACCTGTTACACTGCTCAAAACATTAATTTCGCCTCGCAATTTCAAGACGCCAAGTAAGGCAAATATTAAAGCTTCTTTGAATTCTAATATTTTTGACTTCGGAATAACAAGTTTAATTTCAGGTAATTGGGATTGAATTCTCTCAATTAGAAAATCATTATAAGCACCTCCGCCAGTTACTAACATTCGACTTTTCTTGTCTTTGCGAGTTTCGAAGAGATCCAAAGCCAAAGCAGTTTGTAAAGCCACATGCTCTGTAAAAGTATATAATTTGTCTTCAACAGCAATTGAGTAACTTTCAATTAAAGGCAAAACAGTTTCTTTTACAAATTCAAAACCCAATGATTTAGGGAAGGTTTGTTGGTAAAAATCCAAGGCATTTAATTCGTTTAACAAATTGGTATTGACTTTTCCTGTTCGTGAAATTTGGCCTTTGTCATCATAATTCAACCCCAATTGATTGGCATAAAAATTCAGAACTGTATTTACAGGCGAAATATCAAAAGCAATTCGTTTGCTGTTTTGTTCGAAAGAGATGTTTGAAAAACCACCCAAATTAATACAATAATCATAGTCCGAAAATAAAATTCGGTCACCAATAGGAACTAAAGGAGCGCCTTGACCACCCAATTTGACGTCTTGAACCCTAAAATCACAAACCACCGTTTGATGAGTCAAAGTTGCTATTTCGGGCAAGTTGCCTATTTGTAACGTAAATCCATTTTGGGGTTGATGCAAAATAGTGTGACCGTGAGAGCAAACGGCATCCAGATTTTCAATTTTATGTTTTTCAATAAAATTAGAAATAATCGAAGCGAGAAGTTTAGTGTAATCGTGGTTTAGTTTCTCAAGCTGTGTTTTTGAAAAATCTACTGCTGTTTTGAGTTGGTCAATCCAGTCTTGGCTATAGCTAATGGTTTCACTTTCTAGGATTTCAAAAGTCCATTTGGTATCGATTAATTGGAATTTAATATGAGATAAGTCAACTCCATCCAGCGAGGTTCCTGACATTAATCCGATAACGTTGTAGTAATTTTTTTTCATTAGTCAAATTTACGAATCATAATTGAATAGTTCCGTATAAAAAATTATCTTTGAATGTATTTTTATAACAAATAACGTCATTTATTTTAAATAATTATGGATTTTAATCTAGCCGAAGAGCAATTAATGGTGCAACAAGCTGCCAGAGATTTTGCCCAAAACGAACTTTTGCCTGGTGTAATTGAAAGAGACGAAAAGCAAATTTTTCCAGCTGAACAAATCAAAAAAATGGGAGAGCTCGGTTTTATGGGAATGATGGTCGATCCAAAATACGGCGGAAGCGGTCTTGATACAATTTCGTATGTTTTGGCAATGGAAGAAATTTCTAAAATTGATGCTTCAGCTTCGGTGGTGATGTCTGTCAATAATTCTCTTGTTTGTTGGGGATTGCAGGAATTTGGAACCGAAGAACAAAAACAACATTGGTTGCCACTTTTGGCATCGGGTCAAATTCACGGTGCTTTTTGTTTGAGCGAACCCGAAGCTGGTAGCGATGCCACTTCGCAAAAAACAACCGCTATCGATATGGGCGATTATTATTTGGTAAACGGAACAAAAAATTGGATTACTAACGGGAATACAGCTTCGTTTTATATTGTCATTGCCCAAACCAATGTCGAGAAAAGAAGCAAAGGAATTAATGCGTTGATTATGACCAAAGATATGCCGGGATTTACCGTTGGACCGAAAGAGCATAAAATGGGAATTCGTGGTTCTGATACACATTCATTGCAATTTAATGATGTAAAAGTACCTAAAGAAAACAGAATTGGAGAGGAAGGTTTCGGTTTCAAATTTGCAATGAAAACTTTGGCTGGAGGAAGAATTGGGATTGCTTCTCAGGCATTGGGAATCGCTTCTGGAGCTTATGAACTAGCATTAAAATATTCAAAAGAAAGAAAATCCTTTGGCACAGAAATTTGTAACCATCAAGCAATCGCATTCAAATTAGCCGATATGTTTGTCAATATTGAAGCTGCTCGTCATCTTTGTTTGAAGGCAGCTTGGGATAAAGATCATCATCATAATTATGACATTAGTGGGGCAATGTCCAAACTTTTTGCATCGCAAACCGCTATGGATACTACAATTGAAGCTGTGCAGATTCACGGAGGAAACGGTTATGTTCGCGAATACCACGTAGAGCGATTGATGCGTGATGCCAAGATTACCCAAATTTATGAAGGGACTTCCGAAATCCAGAAAATCGTGATTTCACGAAGTATTATTGCTCACTAGATTGAAAGTATTAATTTATAATACCCTTCAGAGTTGAAAATTTTGAAGGGTTTTTTATTTACTTTTACACATTATCGACGCAATCTTATGTATGAAGAATTAAAATACTGGTATTTACGAGACCACAAATTGTTTTGGACATTGAGTATGTCGCAAATCAAACAATTGTGCATTATCACTGGTTTTAAAAAAGCATCAAAAGGAGAAATTATTTATTTCTCTTCTTCCGATGTGCCTCGTATTTTTTTGCTCAAAAAAGGAAATATCAAAATTGTAGCCGTTGATGAAGATGGAAATGAAACTATAAAAGACATTATTCAGAAAGGGGATTTATTTGGCGAATTAACTTTGGAAACAGATGATAAAGCCAATGAATATGCAAAAGTACTTTCGGATGATGTGACTATTTGCAGTTTTCTGATGTCTGATTTTGAAGATTTATTGCTAAGAAATCCCACCTTGGCACTTTCCTATACCAAGTTTGTGGGGCTGAAAATGAAGCGCATCAAAAACAGTTATGCCAATTTAATTTCTAAAGATGCCAAAACCAGATTGTACCAATTCCTGAAGGATTGGGCAGAAAAAGAAGGAGTCAGAGAAGGGAATTCGGTTACTATTGGTAATTATTTAACCCAAAATGATATTGCCCAGATTATTTGTACTTCAAGGCAAACCGCAACTCAATTACTGAATGAAATGGAAGCCAATAATCTTATAATGTATAACAGAAAAGAAATTATCATTGCTGATATAACCCAACTATAACTTATCCTGACAGGATTTTGGAGAAAATATTCACTTGGGGAAAATTGTCCATCAAGCCACGTTAATTGTCCATTTATATTGTTTGAAGGCCGTCGCATCTTTGCACTGTCAATATCGACAAGCAATTTTAAACAAAACAAAAATGACAACATTTACAGTTCCAGCAAGAGAAGAAGTTTCAGAAAACAATCAATTAGTTTTTGATAATTTGCAAAAGGCATTAGGATTTGTTCCTAATTTGTATGCCACAATTGGGTATTCTAAAAACGGTTTAGAGCGATTTTTAGCCTATCAAAACGCCAAAACATCTTTGTCTAATAAAGAGAAAGAAGCAGTAAATTTAATTGTAAGCCAAGTTAACGGATGTGTGTATTGCCAAAGCGCTCATTTGGTTTTAGGAAAAATGAACGGGTTTTCAGAAGATCAATTGCTAGATATCAGAAAAGGGAAATCTTCGGATACTAAATTAAATGCTTTGGTACAATTAGCCGCTGATGTTACTGAAAATAAAGGAAAAGCAAGCTCAGACAAAGTAGATGCTTTTTTCTCGCAAGGATATAACAACGAAAATCTGGTGGATTTAATTCTTCAAATAAGCGATAAAACGGCGATGAATTATTTGCATAATCTAACTCAGATACCTGTAGATTTTCCATTAGCTCCAGCGCTTTAATTTGTAAATTGGCAAACCAATTCAATTTGGGTTGGTTTGTTTTTTTAACTCTTAAACAATGAAATATGAATACAATTGAACAAAAATTTCCGTTGCCTCCATTCAGTTTGGAAACAGCTTTGCAAAAAGTGCAACTAGCAGAAGATGCCTGGAATAGTAAAGATCCAGATCGTATTTCTAAAGCCTATACCATAAATACCGAATGGCGAAACAGAACGGATTTTATAAATGGCAGAGATGAGGTAGTTGTTTTTTTAAAAGGAAAATTTGATAAAGAGAAAAATTATAAGCTTAAAAAGGAACTTTGGGGTTTTCGCGAAAACAGAATTGCTGTTCGGTTTGAATATGAATATCAAAATCAAGAAGGCCAATGGTTCAGAGCGTATGGAAATGAAAATTGGGAGTTTGATGAAAATGGCCTGATGCAAAAAAGATTTGCCAGTATTAATGATTTGCCAATTGAAGAAAAGGATAGAAAATTAAAATAATTGTTATGGCTAAAAATTTTGCCGAAATAGCATTTTCGGATGCTGTTAAGAAGCTGCAGGAAGAACACGGCAGCCGAAAGGGATATGAAAGAATGGAAAAATTCAATGTCATTGATGGTTTGTCCGAAAATGAAATGGGTTTTATAGCCAATCGGGATAGTTTTTATTTGGCTTCCATTGGCGAAAAAAACTATCCATATATTCAGCATCGTGGCGGTCCTAAAGGCTTCTTGAAAGTCTTGGATAAAGATACTATTGGTTTCATTGATTTTTCAGGAAACAAACAATACATATCTGTTGGTAATTTTGCGACTAATAATAATGCAGCATTAATTTTGGTGGATTATCCAGCAAGGGCGAGATTGAAAATTTTTGCTAAAGCCGAAATTGCTGAGCTCAAAGATAATCCTCAACTGCTGGCTAAACTCGATTTAGGTGAATATGAGTTTCGTCCGGAGCGAATAATCCTTTTTCATATTGAGGCTTTTGATTGGAATTGTCCACAACATATCAAACCCCGTTTTACTGTTGAAGAAATACAAATAGCTTTTGAACCAAAATTTCAATACATTTCAAAATTAGAAGAAGAAATAGAGAGTCTTAAAAATAAATTGAAAGCATCAGGTTTAAGCTAAATAGGTTGTAAAATTTGAATTCTATGATAAATCAGTCCGACTTTACCTTAATAAATCCACAAAATGGAAATCTTGCTTTTAAGCTGTTTTCTTTTATGGATAATACTCATTTTGATCAAATTCAAAGAGTAAACTATTATTCTTTGATTTGGATTAAAAAAGGAAAAGGTACCGTTAAAGTTGATTTTTCAGAATATGATTTTGTCGAAAATCAATTGCTCTCGTTCGCACCTTATCAGCCATTTATGATTGAGCCAAACAATTCGATAGAGGGTGTCGTGATTCGGTTTCATCCCGATTTTTTTTGCATAATTAAGCATCATCAAGAGGTAGCCTGCAATGGTGTTTTGTTTAATAATATATATCAGCCACCCTATATTACTCTTGATGAAGTTTCGAAAACAACTTTGGAAATGGTTTTAGAACAAATGAAAGTCGAGATGCAAAATACGGCATTGGCACAGTACGAACTTTTGATTTCTTATTTAAAAATATTTTTAATAACAGCATCTCGTCTTAAGAAAGAACAGCATCCAGAGGTGTTGTTGGACGTTTCAGATAAAGAGCCTTTTATACTTCAAAATCTAAAAAATTACATAGAAATTCATTTCAAAACAAAACACACAGCAAGAGATTATGCCGATTTGCTGCATATTACTCCCAAGGCATTAGCAAAAATTACCAAAAATCATTTCAACAAAACGCTTACTAATTTAATTGCCGAGCGGATTATTATTGAAGCCAAAAGAGAACTATATCTTACCAATAAGCCGGTCAAAGAAATCGCCTTTGAATTGGGTTATAACGATGAGCATTATTTTAGCCGTTTTTTTAAAACCAATGCTTATGTTTCACCCCAAATGTATCGCGATACGGTGGGTTTTGCCAGAGCTTCCAGTTAAAAGTAACTATTTTGCTCAAACTGTAAATTAGCCGACAATTCGTTTTTTCATATTGAAGTAATTTTACATTGTTATTAAAAATGTAAAACTTGAAACTATGAAAAAAACACTTTTTATTCTACTCGTAATAGTGAGTTTTGTCACCAATGCTCAAAATGCACTTCCTAAAGTCGCAACGGATATATCTCCTTTATTGATAGGAGAGAAAATCCCAAACCTTAGTTTAAAATCTTCTGAAAATGCTGATGTAAAGATTTCTGATTTGCTTAACGATAAAAAAACTGTCTTGATTTTTTACCGTGGCGGTTGGTGTCCCTATTGTAATATGCATTTGTCTGCACTGTCTGAAGCCGAAAACCAAATCATCGATTTAGGATTTCAAATTATTGCAGTAAGTCCAGATGCTCCTGAAAATTTAAAAATTACTAAAGAAAAAGATAAAATAAAATATACTTTGCTTTCGGATTCCAAAGGTGAATTAATCAAAGCGGTAGGGATTGCTTTTGAAGTTCCAGAAAACTATAAATCAGTTATTAACGTAAATTCAAATGGAGTTAACTCTAGTTTTTTGCCAGTTCCAGCAGTTTTTGTGGTTAATGAAGATTCAGATATACTTTTCGAATATATTTCACCCGATTTCAAACATCGAATAACATCGGATTTGTTAGTGCCAGTTTTAAAAAATTTAAAATAAATCAAGATGAGAACTGTATTTTTAGTATTCGGATTGTTTGTCATCATATGTTCTTGTGAAGTGCAGGGCGATTTAACAAGCAATACTATTGCTCCAGCACCAGTTTCTCCAATTTCAATTCTAAAAAGTCAGGGAGATTTTGTGCCAACATCAGGAATATCAGTGGCTGGTGGAGTGAAAATTTATTTCGAAGCAAATCAATACAAATTAAAATTAGAAAATTTTTCTATTTCCGATGGTCCTGATTTGAAAGTGTATCTATCTAAAACAAGTACTCCCACAGAATTTGTTAATTTGGGAAATCTAAATCCAGCTATGATTTATTCAATCCCGGAATCGGTTATTATTTCCGATTATAAATACGTACTCATTAATTGCCAGCAATACAATCATTTGTTTGCGGTTGCATCATTAATTCAAAATTAAATCTAGAACTATGAAAAAGATATTTTTTATTGTTTCGTTTGCTTTAATTGTGAATTTTTCGTTTGCACAAGGTTGTAGTGATGCTGGTTTGTGTTCTATTAATCACGCTTTTCAATCTAATGAAAAAGAATTTAGAAATACTATTGAAGTAGCTGCCATTCTTGGAGCAGGAGAATCGGATGTGAAATATTTTTCTCCTTATATTAGTTATACCAAACGTTTTAACGAACACTATTCTTTTACTTCCAAGGTTGCTTTTTCCGCGGCAAAAGGAAGTTTTGGAACAAAGAGCCAATTTGGTGATGCTTATTTAATTGGAAATTATACTTTTAAAGAAAAGAATAAAAAGCAGTGGAGCACACTTGTGGGTTTGAAATTTCCTTTTAATTCCTCTAATCTTAAAATTAACGGCTATTCTTTGCCAATGGATTACCAATCCAGTTTAGGAACGATGGACTTGTTTTTGGGAACAAATCTGCATTACAAGAAATGGGATTTTAATGGCGCTGTCCAAATTCCGGTAATCAATTCGAATAAAAACTCGTATTTCAAAGAATATAGCGGACCAGATGATTTTCCTTCGACAAATTTGTTTGAACGCAAACCCGATGCGTTGTTAAGAGCTACTTATTCGATAAAAACAACTAATAATAAATTTACCATTAAACCCAATCTGTTGTTTATTTATCATTTAGGAGAAGATAGTTTTGAAAATATTTTTGGAAAAAGAGAAACCATTGCTGGTTCGGATGGGCTGACCATAAATGGAAATCTGATTACTGCTTATGACATCAATAAGCAAAATGGGATTGAGCTTTCGTTAGCCACTCCATTTGTAGTCCGTGAAGTGCGTCCAGACGGATTGACTCGAAGTTTTGTTGCCGGAATTTTATATAAATATTCATTTTAAGTTTCATAGATTATGAAAAAAGTATTCCTCGTTGTTATGTTAGGATTGATTTCCTTAACCAGTTTTTCGCAAAATGACGCTAAAAGAATAGCGCAATTTAATTTAGAAAATAAAGTGGCCATTCAAGGCTACGATCCTGTGGCTTATTTTAAACAAAACAAAGCAGTAAAAGGAAAAAATGAATTGACGGCTTCTTATATGGGAGTTGTATATAAATTTTCATCAGCCGAAAATAAAGCTGTTTTTCTAAAAAATCCGGCAAATTTTGAACCACAATTTGGCGGTTGGTGTGCTTTTGCAATGGGTGATTCAGGCGATAAAGTCGAAATAAACCCCGAAACTTTTAAAATTATGGACGGAAAACTCTATTTATTTTACAATGCATTTTTTAATAATACGTTGAAAAACTGGAATAAAAATGAAGCTAATTTGAAAGCTAAAGCAGAAAACAACTGGAGAAAAATTTATAAATAGTAAAGCGATGAAAAAAAATCAAATAACCTGGATTTTAAGAATAGTGGCTTCGGTAATTTTAGTGCAAACTTTGTATTTCAAATTTACGGCAGCACCCGAAAGTATTTATATATTTTCTACCTTAGGTATAGAACCTTATGGACGAATAGGTTCTGGAATTGCCGAATTAATTGTAGCCATATTGCTTTTAATTCCAAAAACAACCTGGCTTGGTGCTTTGGGCGGTTGTGGAGTTATGATTGGTGCCATTTTTTCGCATATATTTGTTTTAGGGGTTGAAGTTCAGGGAGATGGAGGATTTCTTTTTGCGCTGGCTTTAATTACATTCATATGTTGTTTAGTGCTGCTTTATTTGGATAGATATAAAGTGTTTAACTTTCTAAAAATAAAATAATTATGTTGATACAATCCATACATCAAAGTTTAGACGAGTTAACTAATTTGTTAGATCAATTGTCTGATACTGATTATTCTAAATCTTGTAAAGCGTTAAGTAATTCAACCATTGGCGAGCATACGCGACACATTATCGAAATGTTTCAATGTCTTCAAAATAGTTATGCTTCTGGACTATTGAATTATGATAATCGAGAACGAAATCAGCGCATTCAAACAGAATCAGTATTTGCAAAGCAATGTATTTTTGATGTAAAAATAGGTCTTCAAAATGAAGACAAAACAATCTATTTAGAACAAGTGATAAACGGACTTGTTCTAAGGATTCAAAGCAATTATTACAGAGAACTGCTGTATAATTTAGAACATTGCATTCATCATCAGGCATTGATAAAAGTGGCTGTTTTGCAATATGAAAATATTTTAATAAATGAAAATTTTGGTGTGGCTCGCTCCACCATAGAATACAGAAAACAATGTGTACAGTAAGTTTTGTACGTAATAATGATGAGGTAATAATCACTTCTAATCGGGATGAAAAAGTGATTCGCCCAAGTGCCATTCTACCCCAAAGCTATACGTTTAACGGTAAAAATCTAATGTATCCCAAAGATCAGAAAGCAGGAGGAACCTGGTTTGTTGCAGATGCGAATGGAACGGTTTTGGTAGTGTTGAATGGAGGAATCATCAAACATGAAGTTCATCTTTCGTATAGGAAAAGTCGTGGATTAATTGCTTTGGATATAATAGCTTCAGACTCACCTAAAGAATTTTGGAAGCAGATCAATCTCGAAAACATTGAACCTTTTACTTTGGTTTTATATCAAGACAAAGCACTCTATGAACTGATTTGGGATGGTTCCAAAAAAAGAACGACTCAGTTAGACGAATCACAAAATTATATTTGGTCGTCAGTTACTTTATATCCTGAAGCAATCAGAAAAAAACGTTCGGATTGGTTTGCTGATTTTTTGAAAAACAAAACAACTGTTGCCGCTTCAGATATGCTCGATTTTCATCAAAACACATCAGGGGATGATTCTGAAAATGGCTTGATTATCAATCGAGAAAATGTTTTAAAAACAGTGAGTATTACTCAAGTAACCATTAAAAGAAACAAAAGCGTTATTGATTATCGCGATTTAATTGCCGAACAGGAATTTTCAACCGCTTTTATTAGTATTTAATAAATTAACAGATGAAATTATTTTTTCATAAACTAACCCATTGGGAGTATTGGCCTTTTCAGGTTTTGTATATTCCTATTTATTTTCTTTGGGTTTATTATGCCTTTAAGGCAAGATCTATTTTTTTCTTTAATGCGTCCAATCCAACTATAAAAAACGGAGGTTTTATAATGGAAAGCAAAAAAGCTATTTATGATTTGATTCCGCAGCAATATTATCCCAAAACAATTTTAATCAAAGAAAAAACCGCAGTTGAAATAGTAGAAAGAAGTATTGCAGAAAATAAAATTCATTTTCCTTTTATCGCCAAACCAGATATAGGCTTGCGTGGTTCAGCGGTAAAAAAAATCTCATCGTTTAGTGAATTAAAAGACTATTTGGGCAAAGCCAATTTTGATTTTTTAGTGCAAGATTTAATTCCGTATCCAAATGAAGTGGGAATTTTTTATATACGTTATCCAAATGAAAAAGCAGGCAGAATAACTGGAATTGTAGCTAAAGAATTCTTGATTATTGAAGGAGATGGTGTTTCGACTGCCGAAGAATTAATCAAGAAAAATCCACGTTATGAATTGCAGTTGAAAGTTTTGAAACAGGAATACGGAAAACAATTGTTTGCCATTTTGCCCAAAGGCGAAAAACTAAATTTGGTTCCGTATGGCAATCACGCTCGTGGCGCAAAGTTTATAGATATAAGTCATTGGATTACGCCAAAACTGACCCAAACTCTAAATGAAATCTGCCTTAAAATTCCAGGTTTTTATTTTGGAAGAATGGATGTAATGTACAATACTTTTGAGGAATTAGAAAAAGGCGACAGCTTTCAAATTGTAGAATTAAATGGAGCAGCAAGCGAACCCACACATATTTATGATCCCAAAAATTCCTTGTTTTTTGCTTGGAAAGAACTGGCACGACACATCACTTATATGTATAAAATTAGTGTTCAAAATCACAAAAAAGCAATTCCCTATTTGTCACACAAAGAAGGAATGCAAGAATATCGATTGCATTTGGAGCAAAACAAAAAGATTCTTAATTTTTAATAAATGAAAGCATTAAAAAATATTTTTTTTGGTTTTTTAGTAAGCTTTATAGGTTCATTGCCTCTTGGTTATTTGAATATTATTGGGGTAGAAGTTTTTACTACATTAGGCATAAATGCATTGGTTTATTATTTGTTCGGAGTAATTTTAGTCGAGGCATTCGTAATTTATTTGACCGTTATTTTTGCCAATCAATTAGTTGAAAATCAAAAATTAATGAAGTTGATTAATTTTTTCGCCGTTTTTTTCTTTCTGTTGTTGGCTTATTTATTTTATGCAAACTCCAATCTAACCTTAGAAGAAAATAATTATTTAGCCAATTATGTTCACTATTCTCCTTTTTTAATTGGGATGGTTTTGTGCGGATTTAATTTTCTTCAAATACCTTTTTGGGTAGGTTGGAATTTGTATTTACTGAATGCCAATTCTATCTCATTGGTCAATAAGCTTAAATATTATTATATATCAGGAATAGTAATAGGAACTTTTTTTGGGATGCTGTCCGCCATACTTCTGTTGGATTCGTTTTCCAAAATCACATTTTCTTTTTCAAAATATATTGTACCAATTGTGATCCCTTTGTTTTTTATAGCACTCGCAGTTTTTCAAGCATATAAAGTGTATAAAAAATATTTTAGGGCCAAAAGGAATTAAATTTAAGAACTATTTTCGGAGAGAGTAGGTGTTAATTCTATCTGTTTTTTTTAAATCTGTGAAAATCTGTGACCAAAAACATTTAGTCACGCTGCCGTAAAAGTCCAAAAGCTTCTTTTTTGAAATTTTCGGATCATTTTTTTTAAAGATTTTGCTTATTTTCGCTTTATGAAAAACATTATCATCACAGGAACTTCAAGAGGAATTGGTTATGAATTGGCTTTGCAGTTTGCCAATGCTGGACATCAGGTTTTGGCCATTTCCAGAAAAACGCCTCAAGCATTTATTGAAAATTCAAATATAACTTGCCTTTCCATAGATTTATCCGATGAAAACGAAATGCACAAAGTAGAAAATTTTCTTTCAAATTCTTGGAAAAATGTGGACATCATCATTCATAACGCAGGAAGTTTAATTTGCAAACCATTTGAAACCTTAACCCAAACCGATTTCGAAAATATTTATAAAGTTAACGTTTTTGGAGTGGCCAATTTGACTCGGGTTTGTATTCCGTATTTGCAAAAAGGAAGCCACGTAGTTACGATTAGTTCAATGGGTGGTGTTCAAGGCAGTTTAAAATTTGCAGGTTTGGCAGCGTATAGTTCGAGTAAAGGAGCGGTAATTACCCTGTCAGAATTATTGGCAGAAGAATACAAAGAAAGAGGAATTTCGTTTAATGTTTTAGCACTTGGAGCCGTTCAAACCGAAATGTTACAAGAAGCTTTTCCAGGTTATGAAGCACCCATTTCAGCAAATGAAATGGCCAATTATATTTTTGACTTCGCCTTAACTGGAAATAAATATTACAACGGAAAAGTACTGCAAGTTTCATCCACGAATCCGTAAAAACTTAAATTCCAAATTTTTAAATCCCAAATCCTAAATCCCAAAACTCACAATTGTCCGAAACCTTATCAAAATACTTGCCTGAACACGCCGTAAAACCAGTTTTTGAGCTGATTGTTACCAATCAAGTGCATCTCAAAATTGTGAATGAAAGGCAAACTCGTCACGGCGATTATCGAAAAGGATTGACAGGTAAACATGAAATTACGGTCAATGCCAACCTGAATAAATACCGATTTTTGATTACGCTAATTCACGAAATTTCGCATTTGGTTGCTTTTGAAAAATTTGGACGAAATATAAAACCTCACGGCAATGAGTGGAAATATACTTTTCAACGGTTGATGATTCCTTATATCCGCCCCGAAATATTTCCAAATACGATTTTGCCCTTGGTGGCTAATCATTTCAGAAATCCCACCGCTAGCAGCGATACCGATGCGCGACTTGCTTTTGCATTAAAACAATTTGACGAAAGAAAAGCCGATATTCATTATATTCACGAAGTACCATCTGGCAGTTTATTCCGAATTAAAAATGGAAGAATTTTTAAGAAAAATGGACTTCGAACCAAACGATATGAATGTATTGAAGTAAATACTGGAAGATTATTCTTGTTTAATGCCAATGCCGAAGTCGAAATAATTCCAGGATAATGTTAGTTGAACGTAAAAAAATGCATTTTAACGAAAGACAAAACTCAATTGTGTTTTTGATGCTTTGATTTAGATTATAATAAATACATTTGTAGCCAAAAGATTGATATTTATTAAATAAAGATATAAAAAATGAATAAAAATTATTACGCAATTATAATGGCTGGTGGAGTTGGATCTCGATTTTGGCCAGTAAGTACGACCGAATTTCCAAAACAATTTCACGATATGCTTGGGGCAGGGGAAACCTTAATCCAAAAGACCTTCAGTAGATTGTCGAAATTGATTCCAGTGGAAAATATATTGGTTTTAACCAATGAAAAATACAATGCTATTGTATTGGAGCAATTGCCATTGGTAAAACAAGAGCAAGTTTTGTTAGAACCAGCCATGCGAAATACAGCTCCTTGTATTTTATATGCTTCGCTAAAAATTCAAAAACAAAATCCAGATGCTGTTATGGTTGTTGCACCAAGCGATCACTGGATTGAAGACGAAAATGAATTTGCAGCCAATTTAAAGCAATGCTTTGATTTTTGCGCCAATGAAAATGCGTTGATGACACTTGGAATTCAACCCACATTCCCAAACACTGGTTTTGGATATATTGAATATGACAAAACCGATGCTAATCCAATCAAAAAAGTATCGCAATTTCGAGAAAAACCAGATTATGAAACGGCAAAATCGTTCTTAAAAAGCGGTAATTTCTTGTGGAATGGTGGTATTTTTATTTGGAGTGCCAAATCGATAACTGAAGCTTTCGAAAAGTTTCAACCACAGATGAACGCCTTGTTTCTTAAAGGTTTAGAAAGTTATAATACTCCTGCCGAGAAAACTTTCATCGAAGAGAATTATGCTTTATCCGAAAATGTTTCTATTGATTATGCCGTGATGGAAAGCGCCAAAAATGTTTATGTTCTTCCAGCTACTTTTGATTGGAACGACTTGGGAACTTGGGGTCAGCTTCACGAAAAACTAGATAAAGATGAGAATAAAAATGGGGTTATTAATGCAAAAGTTGTCTTAGAAAATGCCTCAGGTAATATCATCAGGTCTGATGCCGATAAAATCATCGTTGTTGATGGTTTGCACGATTACATTATTGTGGACAAAGAGGGAGTTCTACTTATTTACCCTAAAAGTAAAGAGCAAGATATAAAACGAATAACAACTTTGGCAAATAAACTTTAATTTAGTTATTCATTTATAGGTGTATTCAGTTCGTATAAAAGACTATGCAAATTTAAAAACGGGTTCTATCTAAAAAAAAATATTTAGATAGAACTTTTTTTATTCCTTCAAATAAGCTTCTCTGACTTTTTTGAACAAATTTGAAGAATAAACGAAGTCAACAACAGCTTCGTTGTCTGTTCTGAAAATTTCTTCTTTTGTGCCTTCCCATTCTTTTAAACCATTTTTAAGAAAGACAATTTTTTCGCCAATTTCCATCACAGAATTCATATCGTGGGTGTTGATTACTGTCGTGATGTTATACTCTTCGGTAATTTCTCGGATAAGATTATCAATTAGAGTTGCCGTGTTTGGGTCTAAACCTGAGTTGGGTTCGTCACAAAAAAGATATTTTGGATTGTTCACAATGGCTCTAGCGATGGCAACCCGCTTTTGCATTCCTCCCGATATTTCGGAGGGTAATTTATTATGAGCGCCAACTAAAGCGACTCTTTCTAAAACAAAATCAACACGCTCTTGTATCTTTTTTTTGTTGTCGTTTGTGAACATTTTTAATGGAAATCCAACATTTTCAGATACGGTCATCGAGTCAAAAAGGGCGCTTCCTTGAAAAAGCATTCCTATTTCGGTTCGCAATTCGCGTTTTTCATCCGAGTTGAGGTCGGAATATATTCTGCCATCAAAAGAAATTGTTCCTACTTCAGGAGTGTGAATTCCGAGTAGTGATTTCAATAAAACGGTTTTCCCTGAACCACTTTGCCCAATAATTAAATTCGTTTTTCCAGCTTCAAAAATTGTAGAAACGCCTTTAAGAATTTTGGTTTCACCAAATGATTTTTCTATGTTTTTAATTTCTATCATTAGGTTAAAAGTAATTGTGTTAGTATATAATTCACTAAAATAATTAAAACCGATGTCCAAACAAAGGCAACGGTACTTGCTTTCCCTACTTCAAGTGCGCCACCTTTCATATAATAGCCGTGAAAAGCAGGAATAGACGCTAGTAATATTCCAAAAATGAAAGTTTTAATAAAGGCATAGGTAACGTGAAAAGGTTCGAAATTAATTTGTAAACCATCGATAAAATCTGAACTAGCACCAAACCCACCGTAAACTGCTGCAATATACCCACCAAAAACGCCCAGAAACATACTAATCCCAATTACGAATGGATACAAAAGAACAGCAATTAGTTTGGGGAAAACCAAATAATTTAAGGAGTTTACTCCCATAACTTCTAAGGCATCTATTTGTTCGGTTACTCGCATAGACCCAATACTTGATGTAATAAAGGAACCCATTTTTCCAGCCATAATTACCGAAATAAAAGTTGGTGCAAACTCTAGAATTACCGATTCTCGTGTGGCATAACCAATAAGAGTTTTGGGAATCAAAGGGTTATTTAAATTTAATGCGGTTTGAATAGAAACAACACCGCCTACAAAGAAGGAAATGAAAGCCACTATTCCTAAGGAGTCAATAATTAAGTCATCAATTTCCTTGAAGATGAGCCCTCTCATTACAGACCATTTGGTTTGTTTGCTGAAAATTTCTTTCCACATCAAGAAGTATTTTCCGATTTGGGATAAATAGCGAAGAAGCATCATAATTTTTAAATATTGTCAAAAATACTAAGAAGTTGTGAGTTATAAGTTATGAGTTATGAGTTTTAACTTAAAACAATTTCTCCTTCATTTTCTGCAAACGATAGTTTCTTATGAATTTGGCTTGTTCGGGATTAACTAACATTGGTTTTTTGGAAGTTTTAGCTTTCCAAAACCCTTGAATGTAATCTAAAAAAAGTAAAGGTTTTTTCTTCATCATTGCCAATTTAGCCGATGCAATTGCGGTAATAAAAAATCCATAGCCCAAGGTATAAAAGGCCTCTCCTTGTTTATAACGAGCCGTTTTGTTGTAGTTAGCACCCGTTGGTTTCAGGTGTTTTACGTGCAAACTTTCGTCGGTAACTACTTTCCAATTGTAGTATTTGCAAAGTAGCTCATCAACAGTATCCCAGCCCATAGCTGGTTTTAAGCCACCAATTTGTTTGAAAGTTGCTGCGCGATACGCTTTCAATGCGCCTCGAATGTGATCTTTATCCGTTAGATTTTCCAGAATCCAATTGCCATTTTTTTCGATATAACAAAATCCGCCAGCCATTCCAATTCGTTCATCGGATTGAAAATGTTTGATAATCGTTTCGAAATAATTTGCTGGAAAAATTAAATCGGAATCAATTTTTACAATCAAATCATAATTTTCATCCAAGGTTTCGAATCCTTTCTGGAAAGCCTGAATGACTTTGCTTCCAGGTAAATGGATGTTTTCGGAAGTTTTGTTTACCAATTGAATCCAAGGATGTTTTTGAGAATAAGAGCTAACTATTTCGGCAGTTTTATCTGTGGAATTGTCATTGACGATGATTAATTTGCTAGGCAAAACTGTTTGATTGACTAGACTGTCTAATGTTAGCTGTATAAATGCTTCTTCGTTGTAGGCAGGTGCAATGATGTAATAACGCATAAGTGTATTCTTTTTTCTTTGCTCTATTCTCTTTTTTCTTTAACTGCATAAACGATATAATACCTCGGCGTAAAAAATCGCAACAAGGGACGAAAACCAATTTTCTTTACAGGATGTGTAAATTTTTCTCTGTCGATGATTTTCCAACCGGTTTTTTCCAACAACCAGTCTAATTGCCAATCTTCAAATTCGTGGTAATGTCTGTCCCACATATCGGTTTTACTGCGATAAGCTGATGAAAACCACAAACGCAATGGAATTGAAATTAGCAATTTGTCACATTTTACATTTTCTAAAACCGTGTAAGGATTCAATAAATGTTCAAAGATTTCGAAAGCTGTAAAAACAGTGTAGCTTTCGTTTTGCAATGCCGTTTGATTGTTGTCAATATCTTCGCCAGTAGTGTTTTTTACAGTATATCCGTTTTCGATCATTATTTTCGAAAAAGGATTAGGAACACCTAAATCGAAAATAATTTCGGAAGTCGAAATGTGTTTTTGTAAAAATTCTAAAGTGTGTTTGAATCTTTTATTGGGAAATGTTTTTTCGTACATAAAGTGATGTTTGTAGTTTATAGTTTATGGTTTATAGTTGTGTTAAAACCACGAACAAAAAGCCATAAACCACAAACTTTTTAATATCTATAAACAAAAGCATTGATATTCATCCCAGCACCAACCGATGCAAAAATTAAAATATCTCCTTTATTGATTTCGTGATTTTCTAATTTTCCTTGCAAAATAAGGTCGTAAAGTGTTGGTACGGTTGCCACACTACTATTTCCTAAATCGTGAATGCTCATTGGCATAATGTTTTCAGGAGGGGTTTTGCCGTATAATTTGTAAAAACGGTGAATGATGGCTTCGTCCATTTTTTCGTTGGCTTGGTGAATTAGGATTTTCTTTACATCGTCTATGTCTAATCCGCTTTTGTCGAGGCAACTTTTCATTGCTGCGGGTACATTGCTTAAGGCAAATTCGTAAATTTTTCGACCAAACATTTTTATGTATTTTGTGTCTGAGGCTAAATCTGGATTGTATGATTTTCCAAAAAATAAATAGCCTGCTTCATCATTGGCGAAAGTGGCACTTTCGTAAGACAACATTCCTGTTTCGTCATCTGATGCTTCAATAATTGTGGCTCCAGCACCATCAGAATAAATCATAGAATCTCTATCATGATCATCAACAACTCTGGAAAGTGTTTCGGCTCCAATAACCAAGCAACGTTTTGCCATACCCGAAAGGATAAAAGCATTGGCTTGCATCACGCCTTCAACCCAGCCAGGACAGCCAAAAAGGATGTCATAGGCAACACATTTTGGATTTTTTATTTGTAATTTATGTTTGACGCGTGTGGCCAAACTTGGAATTATATCCGATTGAGTGGTTCCTGATTTTACATCACCAAAATTGTGAGCAAAAATAATATAATCTATAGTTTCGGGATCAATACCTGCATTTTCAATCGCTTTTTGCGAAGCTAAAAAAGCTAAATCAGAGGAACATTGGTCTGGGGCAGCATATCGTCTTTGGTCTATTCCTGTGATGCTTTTAAATTTTTTGATTACAATTTCATTTGGATATCCAAATGAACTACCATCTTCATTCAAAAACACATGTTTGTCAAAATCAGAATTGGCAACTTGAATTTCGGGAATGTAACTCCCTACACCTGTTATTTTAATTTTCATTGTAAATAAATAAATAATATCATGCTAAATTATAGATAATAATTGAGATTTTCAGATAAAATATACTATGCGCGCATATAATTATTGAAAAGTGTGTATTTTAGCAAATTTCTGATGATATGTTGCTAAAAACAACAAAACGCTACATTTTTATTTTCATCACTGTTGCAATCGAAAGGGCTCTTGTTTTCATATTTTCGGCAATTTGACCTGCAAAATTTTTGTCAATTGTGGTGTTGAAATAATGGAGCCAAATAGCAAAATGTTCTTCAGAAAGTTTTGATTGTTGATTTAAATCCAAATGAATTTGCATCACATTTTTTTGGTAACTACCCCTGTCAAAAAGGATTTGTTCCCAAAAATCGACTAAGTCTAATAAATGAGGTTCTAAATCTATTTTTGCTATTTGGGTAAATATAAAACTGATTTTACTATCGCCAAGTAATTTTTTGTAGAATTCGCTCATTAATAAATGTAAATCCTCGCGTGTTTGAATGTCTGTCATAATGGGTGTAAATTTAGCTATTAATTTTTATTTGTGTAAGATTTGTTTTGTATATTTGTGTCTAATTTAAAAAAAAATAAAAATGAAGAAAATTATTTTATTGTTTGCAATTGCTATGTTTTCAGGTTCAATTTATGCTCAAGTAGATGTAATTACAAAACATAATGGAGAAATTGTAAAAGGGAAGGTTATTCGTGTTGACGAATACGTTGTTGTTTATAAATATGACGGAGAAGATGCAGAGAACTCTATTGGAAAATATGCCATAGAAAAAATTGTCTATGGAAAAAGTGGACGAGTAGAAGAAGTTACTGAAAAAATTGTTGTCAATGGAGAAAATGATTGGGATAAAGTTATAATTCTTGAAGACAAATCATATATAGCTGGATTAAAAAAAGTTGGTGAAATTAAAGGTAAAACTGCGTTTATCAACATGCACACCGGAAACACAGGAGATTCAAAAGCTGATAAAAAACTCAAGATGGAAGCTGCAAAATTGGGATGCCCGTTTGTATTTATGACAGCCGATAAAGATATTAATGAATCTGGGGCCAATGGAGTTTCATTTGGTGCAGTACAAGCTATTAGAAAAGGAATAGCATACAAATATTAGTTTTCTATTAAATGAAAAACAAAAAATGCCTCGTAAAAATACGAGGCATTTTTTATATGAATCATTGAAGTTTTTAATTTTCTACGTAAGCCTCAATCGGCGCGCAACTACAAACCAAGTTTCTGTCTCCATAAGCGTCATCGGCTCTACGAACGGTTGGCCAGAATTTGTTTTCTGCAATATAATCTAATGGGAAAGCAGCTTGTTCTCTGGTGTAAGGAAAGTTCCAAACATCGGCAGTAAGCATTCCTAAAGTGTGTGGAGCATTTTTCAAGACGTTGTTTTTATCTTCTAATGTCGAAGCTTCAATTTCTTCTCTGATAGAAATCATTGCGTCACAAAAACGGTCTAATTCTTCTAGATTTTCGCTTTCAGTAGGTTCAATCATCAAGGTGCCAGCAACTGGGAAAGATACCGTTGGTGCATGAAAACCGTAATCCATCAAACGTTTGGCAATATCAGTTACTTCGATACCTTTTTGTTTGAAAGGGCGACATTCTAAGATCATTTCGTGAGCTGCACGACCCATTTCTCCAGAATATAGAGTGTCGTAATGTCCGTTTAATTTTTCTTTAATATAATTGGCATTCAAAATGGCGTGTTCAGTAGAGCTTTTTAAACCTTCGGCACCCAACATCGAAATATAACCGTAAGAAATTAAGCAAACCAAAGCCGAACCCCAAGGAGCAGCAGAAATAGCAGAAATAGCATTTTCGCCACCAGTTGAAACTACTGGATTTGTTGGTAAAAACGGAACTAAATGTTTCGCTACACAAATAGGGCCAACACCTGGTCCACCACCACCGTGAGGAATGGCGAATGTTTTATGTAAATTCAAGTGGCAAACGTCAGCTCCAATGGTTGCTGGATTTGTTAATCCAACTTGTGCATTCATATTGGCTCCGTCCATATAGACTTGACCACCGTTTTCGTGAATAATTTTTGTAATTTCTTGGATAGCACTTTCAAAAACACCGTGAGTCGAAGGATAAGTAACCATTAAACAAGACAAATCGTCTTTGTATTCGATAGCTTTTTGACGTAAATCTTCCACGTCGATATTTCCGTTTTCTAGTGTTTTAGTTACAATTATTTTCATTCCTGCCATTGCTGCCGAAGCAGGATTTGTTCCGTGTGCTGATGAAGGAATAAGCGCAACATTTCTATGGTGGTCACCACGAGATTGATGATACGCACGAATCACCATAAGTCCAGCATATTCGCCTTGCGCACCTGAGTTGGGTTGCAAAGTAGTTCCTGCAAAACCAGTAATTACGTTTAATTGTTGTTCGAGTTTTGACAACATTTCTTGATACCCTTGCACTTGATCTAATGGAGCAAAAGGGTGAATGTTGTTCCAATTGGCATTGCTTAATGGCAACATTTCGGCTGCAGCATTCAATTTCATGGTACAAGAACCTAACGAAATCATCGAGTGATTTAGGGATAAATCTTTGCGTTCTAGTTTTTTGATATAACGCATCAAATCGGTTTCGGAATGGTGTTTGTTGAAAATATCATATTCCAAAAATGTAGAAGTTCTTTCTAAATTAGCAGGAAAATGATTGGTTTCTGTTAAAGTTTCTATTGCTGTTGCCTGAGTATTATTTGCAGAAGCGAAAACAGAAATAATTTTATTCAAATCGGGAATACTTGTAGTTTCGTTCAAAGAAATGGAAACTGTATTTTCGTCAATATAGTAGAAATTAATTTCGTTTTGTTCTGCTATTGTTTTTACTTTTTTGGCATCGGCTTTTACAACAATGGTGTCAAAGAAAGCGGAGTTGGTTTGCTCGAAACCTAATTTTCCTAATTCGTTTGACAAAGTTGCAGCCAATGAATGGATTTTATTGGCAATATATCTCAAGCCTTTTGGTCCGTGATACACTACATACATTCCAGCCATTACGGCTAATAAAACTTGGGCTGTACAGATATTTGAAGTTGCTTTTTCTCGTTTTATGTGTTGTTCACGTGTTCCTAAAGCCATTCGAAGCGCACGATTTCCGTCGGTATCTATTGTTACGCCAATAATTCTTCCTGGCATACTTCTTTTGTATTCGTCTTTTGTGGCAAAATAAGCAGCATGTGGTCCGCCATAACCCAACGGAATTCCGAAACGTTGCGTGGTTCCTACTACAACAGCTGCTCCCATTTCTCCCGGAGGAGTTAGTTTTGCTAGACTTAAAATATCGGCAGCAACGGCTACTTTTATTTCGTTGTTTTTTGCATTGGCAATAAAATTAGTATAGTCGTGAACTTGTCCAAATTTGCCCGGATATTGAAGGATGGCTCCAAAAAACTCTGAAGAAAAATCAAAAGTTTCGTGGTTTCCAACAACCAATTCTATTCCGATTGGAGTTGAACGAGTTTCTAAAACCGATAAAGTTTGTGGTAAAATCTCTTCTGATACGAAGAATTTATTGATGTTATTTTTCTTTTGATCACGAGAACGAACGTCAAATAACAACGCCATAGCTTCGGCTGCAGCTGTTCCTTCGTCCAATAAAGAAGCGTTGGCAATTTCCATTCCTGTCAATTCAATAACCATCGTTTGGAAATTCAAAATAGCTTCTAATCGACCTTGTGCAATTTCGGCTTGATAGGGTGTGTAAGCGGTGTACCAACCCGGATTTTCAAAAATATTTCTCTGAATAACAGCAGGAACAATAGCCTGATTGTAGCCTAAACCAATATAGGATTGGAACATTTTATTTTTATTGCCCAAATGTTGAATATGGTTTGAATACTCATATTCAGTCATCGCTGGGTCTAAATCTAGTGGTTCTTTTAGGCGAATATCATCAGGAAGCGTTTCGTAAATCAGTTGTTCGATAGATTCAACTCCAATGGTTTTCAACATATGTTGAATATCGTTTTCTCTCGGCCCAATATGTCTTAAAGCAAAAGCATCTGTTTTCATGTAGTGATAAAAGTGTTGTTTTTTGAGCCGCAAATTTACGGAGAAATATCAGAAAAAAAGGAGCTAAAGGGATTGATTTTTAGGAATTTTTCAACTAAAACCCTGTCTTGTTAACAGTTTTGTTATTTTTGTAAAATGAGGATTCTAAGAAAAGTTTTCGATTTTTATATAGACGGCAGTATTCACGTGGGTTTGTCTTGTCTATCTTTGATAATGATGACTCAAAATATGTTTCATATTATAGGAGATGATTGGATTGGTTATTTTGGTTTTTTCGGATCTGTTTTGGGTTATAACTTTGTGAAATATGAAGGTTTGGCCAGAGCCAAAAATAAAATTGGACTAAAACTGAAATTAATTCTAATTCTGAGTTTTTTGTCGTTGCTCGTAGCTGTTTTTTGTTTTTTACAATTGCAACGTATTACGCAAATCGTTTCTGTTGTAGTTTTTATTCTAACATTATTATATACACTTCCTTTCTTTCCAAATAGAAAAAATGCTCGAAATTGGGCTGGCGTAAAAATTTATATTGTGGCGCTGTGCTGGGTTGGAGTAACAGTTGTTTTGCCAATTCTGGATTCAGGAATTTCAATTACTTCCGATTTTTATCTTAAATGTATCCAACGGTTTATATTGATTTTTGTATTGATATTGATTTTTGAAATAATTGATTTAGCAAAAGATGACCCACATTTGAAAACTGTTCCTCAGCAAATAGGAGTGAAGCGGACTAAAAATTTGGGATATATTTTGTTGATGATTTTTTGTGTTTTAGAATTTTTCAATAGTAATTTCAATGGTACTATTGAGTACTTACTTTTGGTTATTGCTATTGCTGTTATTGTCACTTTGTTTTTGTTTTTTGTGAATGAGAAACGTTCCAAATATTACACTTCTTTTTGGGTAGAAAGTGTGCCTATTTTGTGGTGGTGGTTGGTTTTAGTTTTTTAAATTTTCAACTATTTTCCGCTATAACTTTCAATATTTTATTTCTTTCCAAAATAAATTGTGTCAAATGTTTTTTCAAAAACAAATAATCAAATAATTTCCCAAAAATACCAAACGGAGTTTCATATTGCAGTTGGTCTGTCATTATGGTAAGTCTGTTTTTTTCTTCAAAAAAATGTTCGTGCTTGAAGGTTTTGAATTTACCTTCTTCCATTTCGTCCACAAAATAGCTGTATAAATCCATTACTGTAATTCGGCTTTTATGAGTTAAATAAAATCCAAAGTGTTTTCCTTTCCAAGTTACGGTTTCGTTTAGATTTATCAATCCAGAAGTTACACCAGCAATGGCGATTTCATTTGATTTGCTTGCAGATTGCTGATGAATATCAATGTTTCTGGAAACATCAAAAACGATTTGTTTTGTGGCTTTTATTTTTGTTGTGAGATGGATTGTTGTCATTTTTTAATAAATTTTGAAAAGCAGCATCAATATTTCCGAACTTGAATTGGAATCCATTTTCTAAAAGTCTTTTCGGAATCACATTTCTACTTTTTAGAACCAATTCGGCTTCTGTTCGAATGAAAAAAGATCCAATTTTCAACAAAAAAGTATTAATTGGAATACCAAAAGGAAAACCAACTGCTTTTCGTAGTTTTTTCATAAAATTAAAATTTAGAATTGGTTTTGGAGAAACAATATTGACAACTCCAGTCATTTCTTTTTCAATTATAAAATCAATGGCTCTGGCAAAATCTACTTCGTGAATCCAACTGATAAATTGATTGCCTTTTCCTTGTTTTCCACCAAAGCCGAGTTTTGTCAAAGTCTTTAACGGAATAAAAGCTCCTCCGTTTTTTCCTAAAACTATAGAAGTTCGTAAAGTTGTTTTTATGGTTTTGGGAGTTTCAGTTTTAAAAAAAGCTTTCTCCCAAGATTGAGCCACATTCATCGAGAAATCATTGCCAATTTCGCCATTAACTTCATCCATTTCTTTGTCTAATGAAAACCTATAAATGGTAGATGTTGATGAATTCAGCCAATGTTTTGGGGGATTTAAGCATTTTAAAACGGCTTTATTTAAAATCTTGGTGCTTTCAATTCGAGATAATAAAATTTCTTTTTTGTTCTCTTTGGTATAGCGACAATCAACTGATTTTCCTGCAAGGTTTACTAAAACTGTCGCATTTTCTAATTCAGTTTCCCAGCCGGTTAGCGTTTTTGCATTCCAATTGACGTATTTTATACTGCCCTCCGTTCTGTTCTTTCCACGAGTAAGAATGACGATTTTGTCAAATTTATCTTTAAAGTGATCCAGCAGACTTTGACCTAAAAATCCAGTTCCTGCTGCGATAATGAGTTTGTTCATTTTGTCGGATGTTAAACCTAACAGGTTTTTGAAACCTGATTGGTTTGTTAGGTAATTAGGCTTTAAATACTAATCTATCTGTGGTTTGAGTTTCTTTGGCTTTTCTTTTTCCTCTAAAAAAAAAGTATAAATTAAAGAACAACATCAGTCCAAGATAAATAGAAAATCCGCCAATTTTGTAACTTAATTTTTCGATTAATTCCTGATAGTTGTTATTGTATAATTGAATTTCGAGAATCATCAAAGCAAACCCAATGTTGAGTAAATAAAACCCAGTTTCGAAGAGTTTGTTGGTGGCTTGTGCTATATCTTCTCTGCCTTTGAAAATGTCGAGCATAAATATTTTTCCGTTTTTAAAAAGTGTTTTAGAAACATAATAGGTTAGTAATAATGCAATTGGTAAATAGATGGCGTAGCCGATAAGAATTTTTGTAGTTTCCATAATGTTATTTTTAATATTATTTGATTAATTTTTGAATGTATTTGGTAATGATTATAATGTTCCCGTAATGTAATATCGAAATGATAAAAATGATAATTGCTGTTTTTATTGCAATGGTTTCAATGAGTTGATTAATCGAAATTATTTTCTCCCACGAAATCAAAGTCATTGCGCAATACCCAATGTTGAGTAGATAATACGCCAGTAACAAAACCTGATTTATTTTTTGGCAGATTTCTTTGTGATTTGGGATTAATTCAGCTACATAAACATTGCCATTAGTGTAGCAGATTTTACCCACTTTTAGAATAATGAAAACCGTGATGGCTAGGTAAATGAAATAGCCGATGATGTTGAGGTTCATAATAATTTCTTTTTATTTTCAACTGTTACGGTAGAGCCTTTTGCAAGGATGACAGAAGTTGGTTCCAGGTTTTGAAGAAAAACAAAGTCATTACCGTACACATTTTCAAAGTCAACATCAATTTTGTAGCTGACGACTTGTAATTGTTGCCATCTTGGGTGTTTTACTTCATATTCAAAAGTGATGTTTTTATTTGTTTTTGTATAACCAAAATAGTGCTCTGTGATGAATTCAGCTTCAGAATTATGATCAATTTCAATGCTGTTTTTTTCTGTTGCTACTAAAATTGAATTCCACTCATTATTGTTTTTCCATTGATAAACAAAATCAATTGAATTTTTATTTTCAGTGGCAGAATGTTTCATAGGCATCGTTTGATAATGCTCTTTGTAAATAGTATTTGCTACAAAAGTTAAGGCTGGCTTCGGCACAATTTCTTTAATAAAAGCAACACCGCGTTTCCATTCTCCATTCTCGAAGCGTTTTACATAGAATCTCAAATTTACTTCTTCAAAATTGCTGTGAAACGGAATTTTAAACCCGATTAATTTCACATTGTTAAACATAAAACCAACTAAACTTACATAACATTTGTTATTCCATAAATCAATTTCTGTTCCTTTTGGGAGGTGTTTTTTTAATAGTTTAGCATCAATTTCATAATTGATTAAGGCTAAGTTTTTCCATTCGGCGGTTAAAAAGCTCATAGTTCTTTATGTTTTAAACTTTCAGAAAAAAATGAAAGTTTTGGTTAAATTTTTTTAATTCTATTTCATAAACTTAACCACTAATTTGGTAAGCCAATTGTCTTTGTATTCGGTAATTTTATCCAAAACATTATCAGCTTTCAAAACAAAATCGTAAAGTTTGGTAGTTTGCTCAATAAACTGAGTTTCTTCAGCAGTATTATTAGACTGAATCGATGAAACTTCTTTTAAAATTTTTAGCGCTGGTTTAATTTCTCTTTTGCTTCTTTCTCTGGCGATTTTTACGGCCAATTCGTCTAAATCTTTTTCGGCTGTAAAAAACTCTCTTCTTTCGCCTGCTTTATATTCTTTATAGACAATGCCCCAATCCATCAAAGCTCTCAAATTCATACTGGCATTGCCACGGGAAATTTGCAATTCTTCCATTACTTCTTCCATAGAAACAGCTTCGTTAGACACCATCAACAAAGCGTGAATTTGCGCCATAGTTTTGTTAATGCCCCATTGCGAGCCTAATGCTCCCCAGGTTTGTACAAACTTATTTTTTGCTTCTTTGAATTCCATATAGCAAATGTAAGTAAAAGTTTTTAAACTTTCAAAAATAAATGAAAGTTTGTTTTAAAAAAACCGAAGCATTGCTACTTCGGTTTTACATCTGCTCCCGAAATTCGGGACTAAATTCTAAAAAAATTATTTTTTAGGTTCTTGTTTTTCGTTTTTGGTATCCATCATTTCCATTAGTTTCATCCCTAAAAGACCACTAATTCCACCATCGGAGCCTGAATTTCCTGAAATTAAAACATCTGGAATCACTTTAATGTTGCCCTTTCCAATTTCTTCTGTAATTTTATATTTGGTAAAGTTATCGCCACCCATTGCAGAAACTTGCAACTGATAAGCTTCGGCAGTAGATTTACCAATTGCCATAATTTTCTCAGCTTCGGCCAAACCTGTTTTTGAAATTTTTTCAGCTTCTGCACTGGCATTCAGTTTGGTTGCTTCGGCTTGGGCTCCTGCTCTAGCTTTGGTTGCTTCTGCCTCGGCATTGGCACGCATTTTAGTAGCTTCGGCTTCTGCATTTACATTCAATTTTAAACTGGTTGCATCTCCTTCGGCTTTTTTAACGGTTGCGTCGGCAGTTCGTTGAGCAATTTCTACACTTTGAGAGGCTTTTACAATTTCCTTTTGCATATCGGCAATGGCGGTTTCTTTTTCAACACCTTGGCGTTGTTCTTGTGCCATTCTTTGTGTTTGATAGGTTTTTTGTTCTTCCTCGGCAATTTTTCTATCGGTCAATGTCTTCATTAAAGAATCTGGTGGCACGATATCACCAATTAAGGTGTCAACAGCATTCACGTTATATTCGTCTAAAACTGCTTTGATGTGTTTTTTTGCTGATTCTTGACGTTCTTTTCGAGTGCTTAAGAATGAAATTACATCACTATCTTGTGCCGAGTTTCTAAAATAGTTACCAATGGTTGGTTCCAAAACTTGTGATACTAGATTGGTCATACTTCCAAAACGAGCAATTACTTTTGGAGCCTCATTAGCTGGGACGTGTATAATTTGTGCAACATCTAAATTAAAAGGGAAACCATCTTTAGAACGAACTGTAATCGTGGATAGATTTTTATCTAAATCGTGAGATTCGCTGCGTGCGTTAGCCCAATTCAAAACCAAGTTCGTTGTAGGAACAGGTTCTAGTTTTGTAGTGTATTTATTAAGCGCATATTTTCCTGGACCGAAAGGTTCCATCCAAACGCCACGTTGCCCTTTTGAAACAATATTTCCGTGTTTGAAAGTATCTCCAGTTACATCTTTTCCGTCTTCGCCAATATAGGAAATCACAACTCCTACATAACCAATAGGTACATCGGTCATAGGGGTTTGCTCGATTTGAATTGCCCAAGAGTTGATGTAATAGGAACCTGCCAACATTACTTGTGGCTGCAATCCACGATTTCCTCCATTTTTCAAAAATTGGTCAAAATCTTGAAAATTGTTATGATTTTCAGCAAATTTCCCTGCAATTTGTCCAATTGGAATAGGTTCGCCATCCATTGCGGTTACAATTCCCACCATATTTTCTGAGATGACTATTTGTGGAGCTACTACAACTTCAAATAAATAAGTATTAATACGATAAGATCCCGTTGTGATAAAGGCAGATTGTCGCCCTTTTTGTCCGCCATTATCTAGAAACAAAGTGGCATCTTGAAAATTGTCTGAGTTTACTTTTTGAGCAAGAATTCGACCTGTTGGAATTTCGACTCCATCTTTGCTTAATATCAATCCAATATTTCCTTCTGGAATAATTGTAAAAGGGGTCATATTTACAGAATATTGCCAAGGCCACATTGCCCAATATAATCCAGGAGCTAGTGTTTTAGCTTGGAAACCAGCTTCTCCTTTGGTCGCTATAATCCTTCCGTCAGGTAAGGATTTATCTGATCCAAATAACACAAATTTTTTGGTTACTAAACCAATTCTGTCTTCAGGAACAATTACCATCCCAAAGAAAACTCTTAAAACAAATTTGTAAAGAACAATGGATAATACAAGTAAAATTACCCACCAAAAATCTAGAATTGTTGTCATTATTAAATAGTTTATTGATTGTTAATGTGTTTGATTTTTATAAATAATGACCATAGAAAAATAGCGTAATTTCCTTTTGTTAAGTTTATGAATTCAAATTTGTATATGAAATTTTAAATTCCTCCTGAAGTTACAACAGCTTTGTTTTATTTTAGAATATCGTTATGGTATAAAATCTCTTATTATACGGAAACACTTATTAATTGTTACAAAAAAATAAGAAATATTTTAGATATAAAAAAACCGAAGCATTGCTACTTCGGTTTCTATCGGCATTCTAAAATCCTGACTCTGCAATCTTTTTAGTAAACCTGCTTCTCTTTTGCAAAGTATTTAATTTAGTTCTTTATAAATCAATTATGCTAGATGAAAGCAAGTGTAAGCTGTTTTTTATTCGTTATAAAGGATTTTATGTAAAGGATAGTAATTACTCATAATATTAGGGACTTTATAATTGAAATTACTCTCAAATTTCCCTGAAAGATCATTCATTCCGCATTCAAAACAAATTTTTAAAATGGCTTTCGTTTTATTGTCTTTTTGAAATATTAATATATCTCTATACATTGGAATACAAGCAACTTCGTGATATTTTAAATTAATATCATTTGAAATGGTTTTACATATTGTTGATATTTTGTCTTTTGGGACAATTGTTTTTACATAACCATACGAAATTAATTTTTTTTCAAAGTCTTTTTCAATTGATTTTGGAGCCTCTAATCCGCTATATAATTTGTTGAATGAATTGTTGTTTTCATTTTGTAAAGCTTTCTCATCAGTAATTGAATAGTGAATTATAGTGTCAAAATCATTTTGAGCACCCGATTTACAGCTACAAATAATTACAGTGAGTAATAATAAAACTAATTTTTTCATATTTTGAAAATTTAATTATATCAACCCAGCTCTTTTCAATAAAGCATCTGGTTTTGGTTCTTGTCCTCTAAAACGTTTGTACAATTCCATCGGCAATTCAGTCCCTCCTTTTGAAAGGATGTTGTCTTTGAATTTGGTAGCCACTTCTTTATTGAAAATGCCTTCTTGTTGAAAATATTCAAAAGCATCGGCATCGAGAACTTCAGCCCATTTGTAGCTGTAATAGCCAGAAGAATATCCGCCCTGAAAAATATGAGAGAAGGAAACTGACATACAATTTTCGGCTACATCAGGATATAAAGTTGTTCCTTCAAAAGCGGTTTTTTCAAACGCTTTGATGTCTTTTATTTCGGTTGGATTGTTGCTATGGAAAGCCATATCCAATAAGCCAAAACTCAATTGACGCAAAGTCGCCATTCCTTCCTGAAAACTGGCACTTTCCTTGATTTTTTCTACATATTCCTGCGGTATAATTTCACCCGTTTGATAATGTTTCGCAAATAATGCCAAAGCTTCTGGTTCGTAGCACCAGTTTTCCATTACCTGGCTTGGCAATTCCACAAAATCCCAATATACCGATGTTCCAGATAAACTTGGGTAAGTCGTATTCGCCAACATTCCGTGCAATCCGTGACCAAATTCGTGGAACAGCGTTGTTACTTCGTTAAAAGTCAGCAAAGACGGTTTGGTTTCGGTAGGTTTCGTAAAATTACAAACGTTAGAAATATGCGGTCTTTCGTTTACACCATCTTTTATAGATTGCGATTTGAAAGAAGTCATCCAAGCGCCATTTCGTTTTCCTTTTCTTGGAAAGAAATCGGCATAAAAAATAGAAACCAGTTCGCCAAATTCGTCTTTCACTTCATAAGTAGTTACTTCTTCGTGGTATTTTTCAATGTCAAACACTTCGGTAAAAGTCAATCCGTATAATTTTCCAGCAATAGTAAAAGCACCATTCAAAACGTTTTCTAACTGAAAGTAAGGTTTCAACTTTTCATCATCCAAATTGAATAATTTTTGTTTCAATTTTTCGGAATAATAGGCACCGTCCCATTTCTCTAAATGATCAATTCCATCCAACTCTTTGGCGAAAGCGCTCAATTCTGCAAATTCTCTTTGAGCTGCTGGTTTGGCTTTGGCTAATAAATCATTCAAAAACGATTTTACTTTGTCTGGATTCTGTGCCATTCTTTCTTCTAAAACAAAATGAGAATGCGTTTCATATCCTAATAAATTAGCTCTTTCGAAACGTAATTTGGCAATCTTCAAGGTGATTTCCTTGTTGTCGAATTCGTTTCCTTGAAATGCTTTTTTACCTGCAGCGATAGCCATTTCTTTTCGCAGTTCGCGGTTGTCGGCATAGGTAACAAAAGGAATATAACTTGGAAAATCCAACGTAAAAATCCACCCTTCCAACTCTTTGCTTTTTGCCAATGATTTTGCGGCTTCAATGGTTCCTTCTGGAAGTCCTTTTAGGTCTGCTTCATTGGTAATATGCAATTGGTAGTTGTTGGTTTCTGCTAAAACATTTTCTCCAAAAGTCAATTTTAGTTTCGCTAATTCCGTGTCTATTTCACGAAGTTTTAATTTTTTATCTTCCGAAAGTAAAGCTCCGTTTCGGGAGAAACTTTTGAATTTTTTGTCCAATAACATAGCTTGTTCTGGAGATAAATTCAAGCTGTCTTTTTGCTCGTAAACGGTTTTTATTCTTTTGAACAAGTCTTCGTTAAGTGTAATGTCATTACTAAATTCAGTTAATAAAGGCGAAACTTCTTGAGCGATTTTCTGCATTTCGTCACTGGTTTCTGCCGAATTCAGGTTAAAGAAAATAGATGATAAACGATCCAAAGCATTACCCGAAAATTCCAAAGCTTCGATGGTGTTTTTGAAAGTCGGAGCTTCAGGATTATTGATGATAGCATCAATTTCTGCTTTTGCTGCAGCGATGTTTTCGATAAAAGCAGGTTGGTAGTCTTCCATTTTTATTTGAGAAAATGGAGCTGTATCATATTTGGTGTTGAATTTTTGAGTTAAGATGCTCATAATTATATTGTTTTGTTACGCAAAGATTCACAAAGAAAATCACAGAGGCACACAAAGTTTTTTTAAATAAGTTCTATTTTATTCTTTGCGAATCTTGGTGTGTTCTTTGTGAATCTTCGTGAAATGTTTTTATTTTTTCAATCCTTCGGCAGCTTTATTGACCGCCATTTTCAATCCTTCCTTATAGGCAATGATTTTGTCTAAAACACATTTGTCCGAGCTGCCAATAATTTGAGCTGCTAAAATCCCTGCATTTTTTGAGCCGTTCAAAGCCACAGTGGCAACAGGAACACCACCTGGCATTTGCAAAATAGACAAAACCGAATCCCAACCATCAATAGAATTGCTTGATTTTACAGGGACTCCAATTACGGGAAGTGGCGACATTGAGGCTACCATTCCTGGTAAATGTGCCGCTCCGCCAGCTCCGGCAATAATAACCGAAATACCTCGTGTGTGGGCGTTTTTACTGAAATCAAACAATTTTTCAGGTGTTCTGTGTGCCGAAACAATATCGACTTCGGTTTCTATATCAAATCCTTTTAGGATGTCAATCGCTTCTTGCATTACGGGCATATCGGATATGCTTCCCATTATTACGGCTACTTTGCTCATTTGTTTTTATTGTTTTTTATTTAAAAAATAAATAATAGATTATATAGATTGTAAATGCTATTAGAAATAGATAAAGTGCAATTAATAAAATGGAAGAAAAAAAGCTGATTATTTTTTCTCCAAGATATTCGTTTTTATCAGTGAAAATATTCCATTTTTTCTTTATAAGATTTTCTGAATCATTTAGATTTAATAAATTTATAATAAAATCTAGTATATCCATTTATGCAATCACTCTTATAGTGTTCTTCACATCTTCAGCAATTTTTCGTGCTACAGTGATATCGTCATTTACTATGGTAACGTGTCCCATTTTTCGGAAAGGGCGAGTTTGTTTTTTTCCGTAGATGTGTGGCGTAACACCATTCCAACCTAAAATAGTTTCGATGTTTTCATAAATTACGTCTCCCGAAAAACCTTCGGCACCAGTAAGATTGACCATAATTCCGGCTACTTTGCTTTCAGTATTCCCTAAAGGTAAATCAAGAATAGCTCGCAAATGGTTTTCAAATTGCGAAGTATAACTAGCTTCAATAGAATAATGACCTGAATTGTGTGGGCGAGGAGCTACTTCGTTTACCAAGATTTCGTCGTTTTCGGTCTGAAACATTTCTACAGCTAAAAGTCCGACCTGATTGAATTTTTGAGAAACAGTCAAGGCAATAGCTCTGGCTTTTTCGGCTACTTTTTCGTCGATACGAGCTGGGCAGATAACATATTCTACCTGATTGGCTTCGGGATGAAACTCCATTTCTACCACAGGATAGGTTTTGATTTCGCCTGATGGATTGCGACAAACGATTACGGCCAATTCGTTTTTGAAAGGAATCATTTCTTCTGCAATGCATTCTACATTTGGCAAATTGTCTAAATCCGATGCTTGACGCACGACTTTCACACCATTGCCATCATAACCAAATTCAGTACATTTCCATACGAATGGCAATTTTAGATTGCTGATTTCAGATTTCAGATTTTCTAAATTGGAAAACTTTTCAAAAGGAGCAGTTGGAATGTTATGTTGGGAATAAAATTCTTTTTGAACGCCTTTGTTCTGAATCAAACGGAGCGTTTTTGGTGATGGATATACAGGCAAACCTTCGTTTTCTAATTTTTCCAACGCTTCTAAATTGACCAATTCAATTTCAAAAGTCAAAATATCGACTTTTTTACCAAAATTATAAACGGTGTCAAAATCCATCAAATCGCCTTTGAAGAATTGATTGCAGGAGATTTTGCAAGGAGCTTCATCACTTGGGTCCAAAATGTAGGTTTGAATATCGAATTTTCTGGTGTCAGACAAAAGCATTTTGCCCAATTGCCCGCCACCTAATATGCCTAATTTAAAATCGGAAGAAAAATAATTCATTGTGTGATTGTTTATAATCTGTTTATGGGACACATAGATTTTGCAAATGTAAATAATAATTTATTAATGAATACTTCTGCTTTTTACTATGTGATGTGTTGTTTAGGATTGTTAATTATTTTGACTAAATATATATGCTTTAAATTCGTAATTTTGCTTATTTTTATATAAAAATTAGTATTTGCTTAACACGAATGCCCCTTAATTGATAATCATATGAATTTATTTAGACGCTATGTTTTAATTTTACTTTTATTTTTTGCCTGCATTAGTTACTCACAAACCAAAGGGTTGATTTATAAACCTGCTGGAGATGCATTGGGAAAAAGCGTACTGGACCCTAATGGAGATGGATATGTCTCGTTAACAACGGCTGGATTTAGTGGGACAGATTATGGTTCTGCATCCGAACTTAAGATGATACCTTTACCAATAATAGGAGTGGAGCCTACTGGAGATTTGACTACAGGTGGTTCTGGAGGAGCAACTGATATTGTTAGTGTTGGAGAAAACAGCAATCAATCTTGTTATATTCTCTATAAGACTGTTGGAGGTATTGATTATTTAATTATCAGGTTTCGTTTAGGAGGAGCCTCAACATCATCAAAAGGGTATTCTCTTTTAATGGATACGGATGGAACTTTTGGTTCACAATATACTGATCCGAAAAATCCAGGTTATGAGAGAGAGGTCGTTCTGAACACGGGAAGTTCGAATGCAATAGTCATAAATACCTTTTCAGGTGCAGCAGGCGGAATTACATCTTCTATTAATTTTAGTAATGAAAATTACACACAACGCTCCATTGCTTTAACAACAGTGGGAGGAGACGCAGATTATTTTTATGATTTTTTTATTCCATATAGTGCTTTAGGGTTGAGTGCACAGCCAGTTAGAATTGCAGCAGCAACAATTAGTTCAGCTGGAAGTGGTATTACAGGAACCAAATCAGATTATAATGGTGTTAATGACAAGTTGTATAGTAATAATCCAACAGCCATTGCAAACGCTTTAATTTCCAGTTTTCCAGCTATTTCATTGACATTGTTGACTGAGGGAGGAAGTTTTGGAAATCCTACTACTTTGGCTCCTGTGGTTAATAGCAATATTACAGCTTCAAGTACAAGTATTTCGGGCACAAGCGCAGAAATAAATGGTTCAATAATAACAGTATATAAAAATGGAACGTCTATTGGTACCGCAACTGTAACTTCAAATTCTTGGACATTAACAGGAATAAGTGGGTTAGTTGCAGGAGATGTTATTACTGCCAAAGCACAAACTTCTGGAAAAGATTTATCGGCAGCCTCTGCTGGTGTTACGGTAAATGTTGCTGCAATTTGTTTTACTCCTTCGCCAACAGCTTTGGTAAGAACTAATGGTTCCCAGCTTGTTACCGGAAGTTGGTCTCCTGTAAGTGGAACAATTACGCCCAGTACGGTTCAAATCAGATTATGGGAACAATCAGCAACAAATACATTTAATGAAATTCCAGCCACAGCTTCTGTGTATGTTGGTACTAACGGAACTTGGTCTTTTACAGTAACTACTTCACAAAGCACTTTCAATGGAATGAATATTTATGCTACCGCCACTTATAATGGTTGTGTGTCGGCATATTCAAATGTTGGGATGAAAACTTCAGGAAGTGGTAGTACTAAAACAGCCACACCCACAATGGTTACTACTACAATTTTGGCCTCACCAACTGTTGCACGAACGGTTCAGGTTACAAATACAGATTCAAGTGCGTCTTATTTAATTTTATATATTAATGGTTATGAGGTGGCAAGAACCACTTCTACTATCGCTTCTAATGCATCCTACACTTTTAGTTACACTGGATTTGTTGAAGGAGATGTTGTGATTGCAAGAGCACAATCAGCAACAGTAAGTTATTTACTTTCGGACATTTCTACCAGCGTAACTGTTAGTATTTTGTCAAGCCCATCAACGGCACCAATTATCTCGGGAACCTATACTGCAGGATCGGGGAAAACGGTTTCGGGAACTAGTACAGAAAGTGCTGGGACTATAATATATCTATACAAAGGAGCGACACTGTTAGGGTCGACTACAGTGGATGCCTATGGCAACTGGTCGATTTCTGGTTTGGCATTGACAACAGGAGATGTTCTTACGGTAACTGCAAAAGCTTCTGGAGAGACAACTAGTTCTAGCTCTGGTTCAATAACCGTGGCGGCATCAGCACCTACTGCACCAATAGTTTCGGGAACTTCTTATCAAGCAGGAGCAAGTAGTATTAGTGGTACTGGAGGTCTGGGAACAGGAATCACGTTGACGGTATATGTTGATGGTAGTTCAATAGGCACGATTCTTAACGCAACGGCGAGTTGGACACTTAGTGGTATTGCTTCAGGACAATTATACAAAGGTGCTGTCATTACGGCTACTAATACTAATGTAAGCACTGGGGTGGAAAGTATTTTGTCTAATTCAGTTCCTGTTGTAGGTGTAGCTAGTTTTTGTATCACGGATACTTCTGGAAATGCAATAACTGCAAAGAAATCGGGAGAGACTTTCAATATTAAAATTACTGCTATGGATGGTCCAAATTGTACTGGTAGCGTGTTTACGGGCTTTAATGGTACAGTTGTTTTGAGTAGTACAACGAGTATGCTTTTGGGAGGTGGAACCACTGCTGTGTTTGTAAATGGGGTGCTGGCTTCGTATAGTGTGGCTATGGGGACTCCGGCTACAAGTGTTTCTTTGTCTGCTATTAATTCTGATGATCCTTCTACAAAAGGGACTGCAACATTTGATGTAACTGCTGCAGTTTGGAAAGGAACAACAAGTACTGATTTTAATACGGCATCAAATTGGACAGGAAGTTTTGTCCCATTGTCAGGAGCGGATATTTCTTATGATGCTGCTGCCAATAATGATTGTTATTTAGATCAAAATAGAACAGTGGCTGGCATTAATTTTAATAACACAACCAAAAAATTAAATTTAAACGGAAAAACACTTACCATCAATGGAGCAATTTCAGGGAATGGAGTTTCCAGTGGTTTGTTGACTGGAGGCGTTAGTTCAAGTCTGGTATTCACTGGAACAGGAAATGCGGGTACTTTTTATATGGATCAGGCAAGTTTAGGAACTTCAAATGTACTAAACAACCTTACGTTGAATAGAACTTCTTTAGGAAGCGTAACTTTAGGAAATGCATTAAGTTTGAAAGGAATATTAACAGTGACTGCAGGGACATTTAATACAGGAAATCAAATAACTTTTAAAAGTGACTTGAATACAACAGCTGTCGTTGCGCCTGTAACTGGAGTTATAAATGGAGCAGTAACGGTCGAACGATTTATTCCAGCACGTAGGGCATTTCGTTTTCTGGCATCACCAGTTACGACTACAACAAGTATTCGCACAAATTGGCAGGAAGGAGTAAATAATGGGACTACAAGTTCAAATAGCAATCCAAATCCTGGATATGGAACACATATAACAGGTTCTGTTTCTGGAGAAAATGGTTTTGATGCCACTCTGACTACAAATCCTTCTATGTTTACTTTTGTTAACAGTACAGGTCTTTGGTCGTCTTCTATATCTAATACTGATGTAAATGTATTGGGTGCAGGTGTTCCTTATAGGATAATGATTAGAGGGGATAGAAGTATTAATTTAAATACAAATACACCAACACCAACCAACACTACATTAAGAGCTAATGGGAATCTGTATACAGGAACCAAAGTAATAACTGATCTTAGTTCAACTGCAGGTGGATATAATTTTATAGGAAATCCATATCAATCACCCGTTGATATGAACCAAGTACTACAGGCATCAACAAATTTAAATAAGGTTTTTTATTATATATGGGATCCAACTTTTAATGTCAGAGGTGGTTACGTTTCTGTTGATGTTGGCACTGGAGACAAATCTATTGCTACATCTTCGGCAACTAAATACTTGCAACCTTGGCAGAGTTGTTTTGTAAAAACAGATTTTGCAGGTTCGACTTCACTTAGTTTTCAAGAGTCCCATAAACAAACAAGCACTAGCAATGTTAATGTGTTTAGAAAGGCAGATGTGGCGTCAAGTTTGAAGTTGGAGTTATATGAGGCTAGTGCTTTTGCGAACTCTGCAAATCTTTCAGATGCTTTGTTGGTTCAATTTGAATCTGGCCAAAACAATGAAGTGGATGGCTATGATGCTGATAAATTCACTAATCTCGATGAAAATTTTGCAACAAACAATAATGGTTCTTTGTTGAGTATAGAGCGTCGAGATTTGCCTCAAGCTGAAGAAGTGATTCCATTGTATGTCAATCAATACCGCAATACTAATTACACTATTGTTGCCAAAGCAAAAAATATTGGTGGTCTGTATCCGTTTTTGTATGATAAATATACACAAGCGTACACCGAAATTCCAGCAGATGGTGCTGTTGCATATAATTATTCAGTGGTGGGTACAGATGTACAGTCAACTGCCTCAAGTCGATTTAATGTAGTATTCAAAACACAATCTTCTTTATCTAATAAATCTCTGGAATTGGAATCGGAATTAAAAGTATATCCGAATCCAGTCAAAGAAGGGTGGTTCGTTATCAGCTCTCCAAATAGCACTCAAGGAATGGAGATTGAGGTGTTCAATTTGTTGGGTCAGAGAATTCCATTTACAGTTTCAAATGTAAATTCTAATAACCTGAAAATTGAAATCCCAAAATCTGTTGATAAAGGCGTGTATAGTGTTGAAATCAAACAAAATGGACAAAAAGAAACTAAAAAAATACTAATAAACTAATTTTAGTTGTATGAAAAAGAATAAAATTTTATTGATAACGATACTTTTGTTTTCTAATCTAATTTATTGTGCCGAGCCTGGTTTTGATGATGATGTTGTAGATACTCCTGCGGCTCCAATAGATGGATGGGTTTATTTTGTCCTTGCAACAGGAGTTTTTTATGGATTAAAGAAAAATATTTTGGATACCAATCCAAAAATTGGCAAATAGCGAGGATTAATCCATCTGAGATTATTATTTTTTGCCGCCAAGACTATGTTCAGTCATAGTCTTGGCGGCTTTTTTGAAAATTACGAGTTTTTTTGACTCAAAGCAAGAATGTTATTCTCTTTGTTTGACCATTTTTAAAGCATTTTGCCCAATTGTCCGCCACCTAATATCCTAATTTAAAATCGGTAGAAAAATAATTCATTCAGTTGTAGTTTGATGAGGTAAAGATACTTTATAATGGACGAATAGGAAAGTGCTATTTTATTTTCTTCAAGATTTACTTTCCAACGACTTTCTAGAAAGTAGAATGATTTATTTGGTTTTTTTAATTTTGATTGAAAAGTAGAAATCAATTGTCAATTCTCAATTTCGAAATCCCTATATTTGCAAATTATTTTTAAAACGAAAAAAGTGATACAACTACACGATAAACAATTTGTTCCATTTATTTCTGCTCAGGAAATAGATTTCGCTATAGCAAAAATTGCTGCTTTAGTTGAGGATGATTTTGCCGACGAAGTTCCAGTTTTTGTAGGCGTTTTGAACGGTGCTTTTATGGTGGTTTCTGATTTTATGAAACATTATAAATCACCTTGCGAAGTAAGTTTCATTAAAATGGCATCCTACGAAGGGACTACATCAACCAATGAAGTTAAGCAATTAATAGGTTTAGACCGCGATTTGTCTGGAAGAAGCGTAGTTATTATAGAAGATATTGTTGATACTGGCAATACCTTGGTAGCTCTAAAAGACTTGTTCAAAAAGCAAAATGTAAAACATTTCAAAGTAGCAACTCTTTTCTTCAAGCCCGAAGCTTTAAAAAATGATATTAAAATTGATTATGTTGGTATCAGAATACCTAATAAATTTATAGTAGGATTCGGTTTAGACTATGATGGTTTAGGTAGAAATTTACCAGAAGTTTATCAATTGAAGGAATAATATAGAAACAAAACAAAACAATAACATAACTCACAATTTAGAATTTTAAAAATGATTAACATAGTTTTATTTGGGAAACCAGGAGCAGGAAAAGGAACTCAGGCCGAGTTTTTAAAAGGAAAATACAATTTAGTACATCTTTCAACAGGAGATATTTTTAGATTTAACATCAAAAATGAAACCGAATTGGGTAAATTAGCCAGAACCTATATGGACAAAGGCGATTTAGTTCCAGATGAAGTGACCATCAAAATGTTGCAAAGCGAAGTGGAAAAAAATCAAGATGCAGCAGGATTTTTATTCGATGGTTTTCCAAGAACAATTGCTCAAGCCGAAGCTTTAGATGTTTTTTTGGCTACCAAAAATGACAAAATTACCGCAACAGTTGCATTAGAAGCCAACGACGAAATTTTAGTAGCTCGTTTGCTAGAAAGAGGCAAAACTAGCGGAAGACCTGACGATCAAGATGAAGAAAAAATTAGAAATCGTTACCAAGAATACAACGAAAAAACAGCTCCTTTGATGGACTATTACACTAAGCAGAATAAATTTTATGCTGTAGATGGAATTGGTTCTATTGCCGATATTACGGAGCGATTAAGTAAAGTGATCGATAATTTATAAAAAGTTTATAGTTTATAGTTTATAGTTGGTAGTATCCAATGTATCAGCAAAACATAAACAACAAACAAACCAATGGAAATTTTAATCATTCTTTTTTTAATCATCCTCAACGGCGTTTTCTCGATGTCGGAAATCGCATTGATTTCGGCGCGAAAAAATCGATTAGAAACGGCTGCAAAAAAAGGAAATAAAAATGCCCAAGTTGCATTAGATTTGGCCAATTCTCCCAATAAATTTTTATCCACAGTTCAAATAGGAATCACGCTAATAGGCATTCTTACGGGTATTTATTCAGGAGATAAAATTACACACGATGTTCAAGATTTTGTTGGCGGTTTTGAAGTTTTGAAACCCTTTGCAGCTTCACTTGGAGTCGGAATTGTAGTGGTTGTTTTAACTTTTTTCTCTTTGGTTTTAGGAGAGTTATTGCCTAAAAGAATTGGATTAAATCACCCAGAAGCTATTGCAAAAGCAGTAGCTCTACCAATGAAAGTAATTTCGATTGTAACCGCTCCATTTATATGGTTGTTAACCCATTCGACCGAGTTTTTATTGAACGTTTTGCATATAAAACCTACTGCTGATGGCAAAGTTACCGAAGAAGAAATTAAAGCAATTATCAAAGAAGGAACTGAAGGCGGCGAAGTTCAAGAAATTGAACAAGACATCGTGGAACGTGTTTTTCATATTGGTGATCGCAAGATAAATTCATTGATGACCCACAGAAAATCAGTGGTTATTCTTCCGTTGCATGCAAACAAAGAACAGGTTAAGGAATTTATGCTTAAAGAATTGCATAGTATTTACCCCGTTTTTGGCGAAAATCATGATGATATTCTGGGTGTTGTCAATTTGAAAAATATATTTGCAACTATAGACAAAGCCGATTTTAATTTGGGCGACATTATGACCGAAGCGCCTTTTATGATGGAATATACCACGGCATACAAGGCATTAGAGCAATTCAAAGACTCGGGCGTTCACTATGCTTTTGTTTCGGATGAATATGGTTTTTTTCAAGGAATTATCACTTTGAATGATATTTTGGAAGCTTTAGTAGGAGATGCATCCGATTTTTATAAAGACGATTTTCAGTTAATCGAAAGAGAAGATGGAAGTTGGTTAGTTGATGGACATTATTCCTTACACGATTTCTTGACTTATTTCGAATTAGATGATCTAATTAGTGATTATGAAGTAACCACTGTAAGCGGATTAATAATGACTGAACTTTCTCATATACCAAAAGAAGGAGAAAAATTAGTTTGGCAAAAATTTGAATTAGAAGTCCTAGATATGGATGGGGTGAAGATTGATAAAGTAATGGTAAAAGCCTTAAAATAAAAAGGTTTTGGGTCTTGGGTTCTGGGTTTTAGTTTACCCAATACCTAGAACCCAAGACCCAAAACCAAAAAAAAATGACAGAAGGAAATTTTGTAGATTACGTAAAAATATTTGTTTCTTCCGGTAAAGGCGGAAAAGGATCTACGCATTTGCATAGAGAAAAGTTTATCCAGTATGGAGGTCCTGATGGAGGAGATGGAGGTCGTGGAGGACACGTTGTTTTGGTTGGAAACAAAGGACTGTGGACCTTATTTCATTTGAAATTTGCCCGTCACGTCAAGGCAGGTCATGGTGGCGATGGAGGAGGAGACAGAAGTACGGGTGCCGATGGAGAAGACAAATACATCGAAGTGCCATTAGGAACTGTTGTAAAAGACAAAGAAACCGGAGAAACATTATTCGAAATTACCGAAGACGGTGAGAAAAAGATTCTGTGTCAAGGAGGAAAAGGAGGTTTAGGAAACTGGCATTTTCGTAGTTCTACTAATCAAACACCAAGATATGCTCAGCCCGGTTTGCCCGGTTTAGAAATGGACGTGATTTTGGAACTTAAAGTTTTGGCTGACGTAGGATTAGTAGGTTTCCCAAATGCAGGGAAATCAACTTTATTGTCGGTTTTGACTTCAGCAAAACCCAAAATTGCCGATTATCCGTTTACCACTTTAAAACCCAATTTGGGGATTGTAGCTTACCGAGATTTTCAATCATTTGTAATCGCCGATATCCCTGGAATTATTGAAGGTGCAGCCGAAGGAAAAGGGTTGGGACATTATTTCTTGAGACATATCGAGCGTAATTCGACTTTGCTATTTTTGGTTCCTGTTGATACTCCAAATATCAAAGAAGAATACGATATTTTGGTAAACGAATTGACAAAATACAATCCCGAAATGTTGGATAAAGAGCGTTTGTTAGTGATTTCAAAATGTGATATGCTAGACGACGAACTCAAAGCCGAATTGAAAATACAATTGGACAAAGAGTTTAAAGACATTCCATATATGTTTATTTCCTCAGTTGCTCAACAAGGTTTACAAGATTTGAAAGACAAGCTTTGGAAAATGTTGAATGATTAAAGGTTTATCTTTTTTATATAATAAGGTGTTCTAGAAATAGGGTACCTTTTTTTATTTTAAAAAGCTGTTTTGTCTTAAATTTTTTGGAATATTTCTTCAAATATTTTATCAAATCCTTAAACATCATTACTTTTGCGATACTATTTTTAGTGAATATTCTGGTTTTGAATAAAAAAACATTTTTTTATAGGTTCAGCCAGTTTTCAAGTAACCCTTTATAAATTAAAAAATGAAAAAATTTATTTTTGCCTTAATCGCTGGAATATTGCTGTTACCAAATTCAGTTAAAGCCGATGAGGGAATGTGGTTTTTAATGTTTATCGAACGTTTGAACCACCGTGATATGGAAAAAATGGGATTGCAATTGACATCCGAAGAAATTTACAGCATTAACCACAGTAGTTTGAAAGACGCTATAGTACAATTTAATGGCGGATGTACAGCCGAAATCGTTTCGAAAGAAGGTTTGGTTTTGACCAATCATCATTGCGGATATAGTGCAATAGCAGAACTTTCTACAGCCGAACAAAACTATTTGAAAGACGGTTTTTGGGCAAAAGACAAAAGGGCAGAAATGAAACCCAAGTCCTTATACGTTCGTTTTTTCGTTCGAATGGATGATGTTTCGAAAAGAATTTTGTTAAAAGTCAATGATAAAATGTCTGAAACAGATCGAAATAAAGTAATCCAACAAGAGATAGCGCTGATTGAAAAAGAAAACAGCGAAGGTGGAAAATACACCGTTTCGGTTCGTCCTTTCTTTCAAGGAAATGAATACTATTATTTTGTTTACCAAGATTATAAAGATGTGCGATTAGTAGGAACACCTCCAGAAAGCATCGGAAAGTTTGGTGGCGACACTGACAATTGGGAATGGCCACGTCATACTGGCGATTTTTCGATGTTTAGAGTGTATGCCGATAAAAACGGAAATCCAGCCGAATATTCAAAAGACAATTTGCCTTTGAAACCCAAACATTATTTACCAATAAGTTTGAAAGGTGTTGAAGAAAATGATTTCGCAATGATTTTGGGTTATCCAGGTAGAACTAATCGTTGGATGCCAGCCAATGGAATTAATCAAAATGTGAATTTTGCATATCCTGCTTGGGTTGAAGGAGCAAAAATGGGAATGGACAGGATGAAAGTTTATATGGATAAGGACGAAACAGTAAGTTTGCAATATGCCTCAAAATATGCTTCGACTGCCAATTATTGGAAAAATCGTCAAGGAATGATTGATGCTTTGACTAAATCAGGAACGGTAGAAACTAAAACTATAGAGGAATCTAAATTTAATGATTGGGCCAATAAATCGGAGAATAAAGCTAAATATGGTCAAGTGGTGGCGACAATAAATGACTATTATGCCAAAACCAATTTGAAAGCACGTCACGATAATTACCTTTCGCAATTGATGCGAACAGCTACTTATGGCTCTGCTCCAGCTAATTTAGGAAACTCATTACTGTATTATTTTAATGAAAATGAAGCCAAAAGGGCTGAGGTACTTCCGAAAATTAACGCTTTGATTGAGTCGGTTTACGGAAAGTTTTATGCTCCATTAGAGAAAGATGTTTTGATAGCTCAACTGAATTTATACACTTCGAAAGGGGCTGAATTCGGACTTTCGCCAATGATTTCAAAATTGAAAGAAGACAATAAAGGCGATTTTGCCACAGTGGTTAATGAGGCAGTTTTCAAAAGTATTTTTGCATCAAAAGAAACTGTTTTGGCTTTTTTGAATAACCCAAAGCCAGAGGCAATTAGTGCTGATCCACTTTATGTGCTCTCCAATGATTTACTTACAAAAGTAAGAGCAAAATCAGAAGATCAGCAGCAAATGGATGATAATTTTGAGAAAGCCTACCGCAACTTGGTAGAAGGTTTGCGAGAATCTAAAATAAATTCTATTCAATATCCTGATGCCAATTCTACTTTGAGATTGTCATACGGAAAAGTAAATGCTTTGCCTAAAGATCCACGCAACGATGCCAAGGTTAATAATTATACAACTATGACAGGATTGGTCAAAAAGTATAAAGCAGGAGACGAAGAATTTGATTTGCCAGCTCGATTATTAGAATTAAATAAGGCAAAAGATTTTGGGAAATATGCTGATAAAAATGGATATATGCCAATAAATTTCTTGAGTGATAATGACATAACAGGAGGAAATTCAGGTTCTCCAGTACTCAATGGAAAAGGGGAATTGATAGGAATTGCCTTTGATGGAAACATTGAAGCTATGGCTGGAGATGTTATTTTTGACAAAAAATTACAAAGAACCATCAGTGTTGATATTCGGTATGTGCTTTGGCTGATAGACAAATATGCTGGTGCAAAACACATCGTTGACGAAATGACCATTGCGGGAGAAAACTTGAAATAAAGTTAAAACCAACATATATTTTAAACTGCCCTCAAAAAGTAAGCTGCTATTTGAGGGCATTTTTTTATGGAAATTAAATTAATATGAAATAAGTTTTTTTAGTGGGAATTTAATCGCTTTTGGGTTTTTTATCTTCCACTGAGGAAAGAGTATTTATGAGTATTTTTCTCCAAAAATCATTCTAATCCCGATAAGTATCAAACAAAAACTGCAAGGTTTCATTGATATTATTAGCCTGCATTTTCGGATAAATTATAGGTGAGTTGAGCCAAGTTTCTATGATCAAATCAAAATCATTACTCACTTCATACACCACAGGAACGCCCATTTTCTTTAAGGCAGCCGCATTACATTCTTGTTCATAATGATCTCGAATAGGAATGCTCAATACTTTTTTTCGAAGGTATAAAGCTTCGGCAGGAGTTTCAAATCCGCCACCAGTAATAATACCGTGACAATTAATTAAGCTCTCGTTAAACAACTTTTGATTGACAGGGAAATAAGTAATGTTTCCCACTTTATGTTTGGTTGGAACATCATTCAAAAACCAATGAAATTCCACATCCGAGAGTTTATGAAACGCTTTTTCCAAACAATCTTTTTGGAATGAAGGCAAATAAACCGTGATGTGTTTTAAATCTTTGGGTTCGGCTTGTGTGATTTCATCTTTGATAACAGGCGGATGAATAAAGGAATCATAATTTTCGAAATGCAAACCAATATGTTTGGGAGAAGGCGCATAATGCTTGAGAATCATTTCGCCCATAAGGCTACGTTTTTCAGGTCTTGGTGTGTGTTCTGAAACAAAACTGGCTTGATGACCAAATTGCACCGAATGCACTTTTTGCATTTTGCACGCCAAAGCAGTAACCGAATCAAAGTCGTTGATAATTATATCATAATTTTTCAAAGGCAAGGCAGTAGCATCTTTGTAGATTTGGTGAGGGCGAATGTTTTTTACAATATCCCAATAATTCAAACCGCCACATTTGCTGTAATGCAAGCTGCAACCCGCACTTCTGAATTTTATGGGCAAATTAATATCCAAACTCGCATTGTTGCCGCTCAAAAAGAAATCTACTTCACCAAATTGCTGTAAATAAGGATACAATTGAGTCGCTCTGCTAATATGTCCGTTGCCTGTGGCTTGTATGGCATAAAATATTTTCATATCATTTAGATTTTACCGCAAATTCGCAAACTTTTTTTGCTGTTTTTGTTCTTTTAATTTGCGAATTTGCGGTTTACATTTTTATAAACACTAAACTTTTAGGATAAAATTTTGGAAACAATATCATTATAAACCACTTCTTCTTTTGGTTCCAATTGCGAGAAATCTGATTTTTTATACTGATAAATTTTCCATTTTTCTTTCTTGTATTCTAATGCGGTCAGGTTTTCGATCCAATCACCACTGTTCAAGTACAAAACTTCTCCGTGCTGGTTTTTTACCACTTTTTTTTGTGGCATATGAATGTGTCCGCAAACGACATAGCTGTATTTTTTTTCGATAGCAATTTCGGCGGCTGTAGTTTCAAAATTCGAAACAAAAGAAACTGCTTTTTTTACGCTATTTTTGATGGTTTTGGAAAAACTTCTCTTTTCTCTTCCACAAGCAACCAAAACCCAATTGATAAAACTGTTGATTAAAATTAATAAATCATACCCTTTTCCGCCTAATTTGGCTAATATTTTGGCATAGCCTTTTGTGGAAGAATCGAAAACATCACCGTGGAATATCCAAGTTTTTTTTCCGTCTAAGTCCAAAATTAATTTGTCAACCAATTCCAGATTTCCAAGAATAAAATCGGAGTATTTACGCAAGGCTTCGTCGTGGTTTCCGGTAATGTAAATTACTCGCGTTCCTAAATTGGACATCTTGATGATGTATCGCAAAACTTCCATATGTGCAGCAGGAAAATAGCTTTTGCTGAAATTCCACATATCGATAATATCGCCGTTCAAAACCAGGGTCTGTGGATGGATTGATTTTAAATATTGCAGTAATTCTTTGGCGTGACAGCCGTAAGTGCCAAGGTGAATATCGCTTATGACTACTAAAGGTAATTTTCTCTTTCTTTTCATAAAAAGTTTTTACGAAAGTAGGAGGCAAGTGTTATGTGAATGTTGATTTAGTGTTATGATTATTGCAAATAAAAAATCCATCTCGTTAAAATCTAACGAGATGGATTTGTTTATTGGATGAAGGTTTTATTCCTTCACATTCACTCGAATGCCTTTAGTATGACTGCTGAATTCTGGTGCATACATACTTTCGATAGTCGTAATTCCGTTAGAGAAATCGCCCAAATTGTTTACTTGAATGTCGTATTCTAAGACATAAGTTCCTTTGTTGATGGTGTCAAAAAAGAAATGTGTTGCGGCGTCTTTTGTGCTTTTATAAAAACCCAATCCCGCTTTGTATTCGAAACTCGACAATACATCTACAGGTTCAAAACAGGAAGCACGCATATCTTTGAGATGTACAAATTCCATATCTTCTTTGGAAGTGATAACTAATCGAACGGTAACTAAATCGCCAATTTTCAAACTGTTTTTGGTAGTTATTTTTTGCAATTCTTCGCCTTTTAGTGTGCTTTTCTTGAGATACAATTCTTTGGAAACCGATAAAACGGCTCCTGAATTGGTTTTAATTTTATCCAAATCTTCAAAATATTGCCAATAAACTCCTCCAAAACCGGGAACTTTCGATTTGTTTTCAACAACAATAGTTGCCATTTCTTTCTTGATTTCGTCGGCTTTCCAGTTTAGTTTTACATAACCTGTTTCGGCTTCTTTTTCGTTTTCGGATAGTTTTTTGGTCAGGATTTTTTGGTCGCCAATTTTGATAATGGTGTTGTCTTTTACGCTCAACCAATTCGTTCCTTGCAACAATAAAGCATAAATAGCTTCGGTGGTCGATTTGGTGGTGGGCCAGTTTTTGGTTTGTTTGTTTTTCAGCAACCAAACTTTCATTGCATCGACCGATTTGGTGTCGTTCGTCACTTCGGCGAAAGCCTCAATTAATAAAGCTTGGGTTTCTATCGGAGCTTGATACCAATACCAGCCTGCTTTGTTGGCAATCCAATACATTCCCCAATCTTCATTGTTGGAAGCCGTTTCTTTCAGGCTTTCGATGATTTTCTTGGCTGCGTCTTTTTCACCAAAGCGATGTAAAGTCAAAGCAGCCAATCCTTTTTCGTATAAAGAATAGGTCAGCCAATCTTTTTTGGCAGCTTCAAGATACAATTTAGTTGCTTTTTTCAAAGTATCCGAAAGTGGATAATTTTCCAAATAAAAACCTCGGGTGTATAAATAATGCAAATCGGAATACGGATTGAACCAAATCAACTTATCGGTTTTCTTCCAGTTTTTGGTCGTGTTTTTATAATTTTCTAAAAATTTTGCATCCATAAACGGAACTCCAGTTGTGGCAATTTCCTTGATTTTGGCAGCATTGTTTTCGTCTTTAGTGAGTTTGGAAAGATGCCCCAAGCCTGCCAAAATATGTCTTGTAATGTATTCACTTTCCTCGCTTCCGTCAAACCAAGCAAAACCTCCTGATGGTTTTTGTTTTTGTTTCAGTTTGTCGAAAGTGGCTTCCTGTGAACTTTTCATTTTTTCTAAATCGAAAAGCAAGGCTAGATTTTTCTTTTTCTCGTCTTCGTTTTGAGCATCGTTCAGCCAAGGTGTTTCGGCAAGAATCATCGATTTTAGTTCTTCGTTTTCTTCGAGTTTTGAATTGAGTTTTCCGTTTTTTCTCCAAGTTTCGAAAAGACTGGCGATTTTCGGATTACTGGAAATAATTTCCGAAGCCAAAGCATTGGCATAAAAACGAGCAAAAGTTTGTTCGGCACATTCGTGTTCGTATTCCATCAAATACGGCAGAGATTGAATGGCTAACCAAGTTGGATTCGAAGTGTACTCCAACGTAAATTGATGATTTCGTAAAGAGGTTGAAGTGTTGTTTTTCAGGTTCTCGAAAGTGTATTCTTTCTTGGAGTTTTCTCGAACCCAAATCGGAATACTTTCGGTCACGAGCATATTATTGGTCAAAACGGGAAGGATGTTTTCTTCTCCATCGGAGAAATTGCCGGCTTTGGCCAAAACTTTATACTGAACGCCTTGCAATCCTTCGGGAATAGTAATTCTCCATTGGGCAGTTGTGTTCCCGAATGCGGGAATAGTAAAGTTTTTGATGTTTTTTACATTCAACATTTTCGCATCAATGGGTTGCATTGTGGTTGCATCAAAAAACTGTAAAACAGCTATTCCTGTTTTAGCTTCGTTGGTCATATTCGCCACTTTTGCAGTAATGACAATCGAATCTTTTTCCCTGAAAAATCTTGGGAAGTTTGGTGTAACCATTAACTCTTTTTGGGTAATGACACTTTTTTCCAAATAACCAGTAACAGCATCTTTGTTGTGTGCCATTAAACGTAGTTTCCAAGCGGTCAAAGCTTCAGGCGAAGTGAAATTGAAACTCAGTTTTCCTTTCGCATCTGTTTTTAGATTTGGGAAAAAGAAAGCCGTTTCTGATAGATTTTTTCTCGCTTTTACTTGGGTTAAGGCTTCCAAAGCTTTTTTGGTTGTGATGACAACAACACCGTTCGCTGCTTTGCTTCCGTATAATGCAGTAGCTTGTGAATCTTTTAGAACATCGATTGAAACAATATCTGTGGGAGAAATTAATTTAAATTGTTCTTCGGTTATTTGGACTCCATCAACAATATAAAGAGGCTCGCTTCCTGAAATAGAATTAGCTCCTCGGATTTTAATATTTGAATTATTTTCAGATTTCCCATTAACAGTTATGTTAACTCCTGCAACTTTTCCTTGAAGGGCATCATTTATTGTAATTTTTTCGGATCCAATATTTTTGTCTTTCATAACAGCTCCAGTTAAAGAAGATTTTTTTTGCGTTCCGTAACCCATAACAACTATTTCCTGTAAATTATTAGTAGTTTCTTTTAATTGTACATCAATCACTTTAGTTTTTATGGATATTTTTTTAGATTCAAATCCAATAACAGAAAAGGTTAATTCTTCTCCAACAGCTGCTTCTATTTCATAATAACCATCAAAATCGGTAGATACACCACGTTGAGTTCCATTTACAGTTACATTTGCTCCGGGAATATGAAGTTTGTAACTATCCATAACAAAACCTGAAATTAAATTGGTGTTCAATGGCTTTTTAGCTTTTTTGGTTAATGATTTTTTGTACTGATTTTGTAAATCGGTGGAGTTGTAATTAATAAAATTAAAACCAAACCAAAGTAATTTAGTACTCTCGTCACTATATTCCATTTTATTTGCAAAGGAATTCAAATTCCGAATAGGGCTGTATGTTTTATCAAACCCTAAATTTGATTTGAAGTCAACGCTATTCTCTTCATTTTCGTAGAATCGTAAACTATTCCAGTCTCGTCTTGTAAATTGATCTAGAGAACTGTCGTACATCGAGGCTAAAACTTCGGCTTCTTTTTTTGTATTTGAAGCGTTTAACTGAAACGACCAGTTTTCGTTACTTCCGGGTTGGATTTTGTTTCTAAAACTTTCTACAATGAATTCTGATTTGGGCTCTTCTTTTTTGAGAATGACTTCTAATTCTTCTTCAAAATTCTGATTTTCAAAAATGCTTTGAAAACCTATTTTTACACTTTTTTCAAATTCATTTTGCAGTGGAATTTTAATAAGCACTTGGTTGTTTTTTAATTGAATATTTTCTTCATAAAAAACGTCGTTTTTATAATTTCCAGTGATTGTGATGTAAAGTTCAGGAATAGTACTGCTTATTTTTAGTACTGCAAAGCCATCCTTTTTGGCATCTTCATTGACTTGTTCAATAGTAAATAGTTTGCTAGTGTTTAGAAGATCTTTGCTTTGTGTTAGCTCAAAATCGGTAGTAGTTTCAATCGGATTGTCAAAGCTATCTTTGGAGGAAAATACGATTTTGTAATCTCCTGATTTGTAATTGGAAATAAAATCTAAAACCAGTTTTTTATCCGTTGCAGTATTGATTTTTTTGGAAAACACCAAAGTTTCTAAATGGTTCTTATCAAGTGGTTTTTCGTTGTTTTCAAAAGGAAATAATCGTTCGAAATCGGATTTAGAAATCGATTCTATTTCGGGTAATGGAAAAATTCTATTTTTGAATTTATTAGAAAAAGGACAAACATAATACAATTTTATTTCGCCTTTGGTTGCCAAAAATTCTCCGTTAAGATTGGTGCTTTTTAGGGTAATTTCATTGTTGTTTTTGGTTTCAATCTTACTCGGAATAGTTGCATTCAGAATCAAATCATGATAACCTACTTTTACAGTAGTTTCTGCTGAATGTGTTTCGCCATTAAGGTCTGTTACTGAGGTTTTAATTCGATAATTAAAAACAGGCAATTGCTCTTTGTTGGCATTTTCGGTGGGTTTTGCCATAAAATCGATGCTAAAATTTCCCGAAGCATCGGTTTTGGTTTCGCCAGTAACCATCACTTCACTTTCTTCATTGCCGTAGAAATTTCGGTAATAATTTACAAATCGCGTAACGGTGTAGGTTACTTTGGCATCAGAAATATTGCTTCCCGCAAAAGCTTTGGCAGTTCCTTTTGCTTTAACTGCTTGATTGATTTGAAACGTTTCTTTTTTTGGTTCGAAAACTACTTCAAATTTTGGTCGTTTGTATTCTTCAACTTTGAAACTAATTTCAGAATTATCAAAGTCTATGTTATCCCAAAAAGGATGTTCGTCTTTTATTTTGTTATAAACAGTGTCTTTTTCATAATCATCGGGTTCTTCTGCTTCTATTCTAAATTCACCCGTTAATCCTGTTTTGGGTAAAACAAATTCGCCCGAAAACGAACCAAATTCATTGGTTGTAACATCAAACTCTTTAAACGATTGATAATTGGCATCTTTCAACGTAATTTTGAAAGACGTTTTAGGAACAATACTGCTTTTGTTATGAATTTTTTGATACGCAATTCCTTTATAATACACCTTTTGTCCTGGACGATAAATGGCTCTGTCTAAATAAAACTCGACTCTTCCAGTTAAATCATCATTGTCTTTTGAGTAATCAGAATAAAAATTTATGTAATTTTTGTTGATTTGTAGCGAATCGCCTTCGGAAGATAATTTTAGGGTTTCATATCTGTAGTTGTAATCGTTTTTATTATCGGGTCTTTTATAAATGGCTACACCATTTTTTAGCGTTTTTATAGAAAATGTAGGCGATTGTATGGATACATTTTCCATTGGTTTTCCTGTTTTACGATTTACAACTTGATAGTATTCTTCTTTGTCTTTTTGCCAAGCCAAAACCGAAAAATCGGAAACTGTAATGGTTTCATACGCAAATGCTTTGGTGTCTTTTGCGTCAGAATTACTTTCAAAATACACCAAATAACTTCCTGTCGCTAATTGCGGCAAAGCAATTTCTGTAGTATATTCGAAATAATCATTTTTGTTGGTCAATTGATGTTCAAATGACGAAATTGCTTTGTTTTTAGTGGTAATGGCATTGGCAATGCTGTCGTTTGTGGTCAAGGTATGCACAAAGGAAACCGCTGTTTTTTGACTGATTTTATAGAATGAAACTTTGAGGTTTTCAACATTTCGATAACTAATAAAAGAACGAGAATTCTCCTTGTTATACAATTGTTTTTGAAGTTGTATCGTTATCGATTTTGTCTTAATTTCTTGTTTTTTTTGTAATGCCAAATTGTAGGTATTGGAATTGTTTTTAACATTGGTAGTGCTATCCAAAACCGAAATTGCTTTTATATTATAATCAGGATGATTTTCTTTAGAAGCTAATTTGGTATAAATTGTAGCTTTCTCGAATTGAATTTTTTGAGTTAAGATAATGTCTTTAGATTCTTTTTGAAGAAGATTCAAAGATTTTAAAAAGTCTTCATCGGATTTTAGAATATGGTTGGAACAAAATTTTAGGCGTTCCAATTGGTTTTCGGCTGTTGGAGTATGAATTTCTGTTTTTTGAAACAAAACAAGTAACTTTTTTAGATTTTCTGATTTCACAAAATCGAAATTCAATTTTGTAAAATCTGCCGATTTCCCTAAAAGTTGTTTTTCGTATAAAGTAAAATCCTTTTTTTGAATTTCCCAATACTTTATTTTTGCAGTATAAACGAGTATGTTTTCTTTTAGCAAATAATCCAATAAACTCATTTTTTGAAATTTTTCTAATGTCAAAAAATCAAAAATAGCTTCGTAGTTTGTCAAGGATGTTTTTGATAAAATTGCTTCATTTTCCAATGATTTGTCATATGTGATTTGAATTTGTTTCTCGAAATCTTTTTCTGCCCAAGTCAGAAAATTGCTGTTTATAGAATCGGTTTGCGTTCTTAGTCGAATAGAATATTGATTTTTACCATAATAATCACTCAAACACTTCGCATAAACCAAATTCAAAATCGCTTTCGATGGGATGGAAGCTCGATTGATTTCTGTTTTTAAATTATTTATGATTTTGGTTTGCGCATTTTCGTCAACCACTTGCAAATATTTCGATTCGTAGAAAAAACACTTGATGATTTGCACTTCGTTTTTGTCGGCAACCGCTTTTTTGTGGATTTTGGCAACGATGGCATTCGCCGATTTAATTTTGCCGTTATTTTCATTTTTGATTACTTTATTCCAGTTTTTCTCATAATTTTGAGCATAAAAAGAAGTTGAAATTAGAAGGAAGGCAAATAAGATATTTTTCATATTTTGGTTTTATATAAGTAGAGGGCAATTATTTGAAAAAGGTTGGAATGCTTGTCAATTATTTTTTAAAAGTACTAATTTTTACTTAAAAGCTAACGAAAATTCCTGTATTTTCTTATTTTTGAAAAATGAAAAAACTGATCTCTTTCTTTTTACTATTTCCGCTATTAATTTGGTCGCAATCCGATTACAGCAAGGCCGAAAAATTATTCGACGCCGGAAAATATGAGCAAGCGCAACCCGTTTTCGAAAGTTTTTTAAAACAAAATCCCTCTCATCTAAAAACGATAGAATATTTGGGAGACATTGCGGGTCACGAAAAATCTTGGGACAAAGCCATTGGCTACTATAAAAAACTAAAACAATTAAAACCTTCCGAAGCCAATTATTATTTTAAATACGGCGGCGTACTGGGAATGAAAGCCAAAGAATCCAACAAGTTCAAGGCACTCGGAATGATTGGCGAAGTCAAATCCTCCTTCGAAAAAGCCATAGAATTGAATCCAAAACACATCGAAGCACGTTGGGCATTGGTAATGTTATACCTCCAATTGCCCGGAATTGTGGGCGGAAGCGAGACAAAAGCAATTAAATATTCGAATGAGTTGATGAAATTATCTCCTGTGGATGGTTATTTGTCCCGAGGTCAAATCGACGAATATTTTGAAAGATATACCGCTGCCGAAAAAAATTATATCAAAGCCAATGAAATTGGTAAATCAAAAGTTACGTTTCAAGTTTTATATAATTTATATTTGAAGAAATTAAAAGACCCCAAGAAGGCGGCCGATTTAAAACAGCAATTCGACAAAAAATAATCTACATCCAATTTCGAATAATTGGAATTTAATAATTGGAAAAATATTAGTATGAGAACTCATTTTATCGCCATTGGCGGCAGCGCAATGCACAATTTGGCTTTGGCATTACACAACAAAGGATATCAAGTTACGGGAAGTGACGATGCCATTTTTGAACCATCGAAATCCCGTTTGGCTAAAAAAGGAATTTTGCCAGCAGAACTGGGTTGGTTTCCCGAAAAAATCACCCAAGATATCGAAGCCGTAATTCTCGGAATGCACGCCAAAGCTGACAATCCCGAATTATTGAAAGCACAAGAATTGGGACTGAAAATTTATTCCTATCCCGAATTTTTATACGAACAATCCAAAAACAAAACCCGCGTGGTGATTGGTGGTTCTCACGGAAAAACCACCATTACTTCAATGATTTTACACGTGATGCACTATCACAATATTGAGGTAGATTATATGGTTGGCGCACAACTCGAAGGTTTCGAGACGATGGTACATCTTACCGAGGAAAATGATTTTATGGTTTTGGAAGGTGACGAATATTTGTCTTCGCCAATAGACAGAAGACCAAAATTTCATTTGTACCAACCGAATATTGCCTTGATTTCAGGAATTGCTTGGGATCATATCAATGTTTTTCCGACCTATGATTTTTATGTAGAACAGTTTGAAACCTTCATTGCCAAAATTACCAATGGCGGAATCTTGGTGTACAACGAAGAAGATTCAGAAGTAAAACGTGTTGCCGAAGCCGCATTGAATCCTATTCGAAAAATCCCTTATACAACTCCAAAATATGAAGTGAAAGACGGAGTTACACTGCTAGAAACTCCAGAAGGAGCAATGCCAATAGAGGTTTTTGGTGCGCATAATTTGAACAACTTGGCTGGAGCCAAATGGATTTGCCAGAATATGGGCGTGGACGAAGCCGATTTTTATGAAGCCATTGCGAGTTTCAAAGGAGCTTCCAAACGTTTGGAAAAAATTGCTGAAGGAAAAGGAAAAGTAGCTTACAAAGATTTTGCTCATTCACCAAGCAAAGTAGCCGCAACCACAAAAGCCGTGAAAGAACAATATCCAAACCGAACTTTGGTAGCTTGTTTGGAATTGCACACCTACAGCAGTTTGAATGCAGAATTCTTAAAAGAATATGAAGGCGCATTGGAATATTCCGATGTGGCTGTGGTTTTCTATTCGCCTGATGCTGTAAAAATTAAGCAACTCGAAGAAGTAACTTATGAGCAAATTGCCAAAGCCTTCAACAGGGAAGATTTGATTATTTATACGAATCCTGCCGAATTTAAAACGTTCTTGTTCAATCAAAATCTAGAGAATTCCGCTTTGTTGTTGATGAGTTCCGGAAATTATGGTGGATTGAATTTTGATGAGGTAAAGACTTTGATAGAATGATTTTATAGATGGAAGAAAATAATTTCCCGATAACGAATTGGTCCGAAGACGACAAACCTCGCGAAAAGCTGATGCTGAAAGGCAAAAGTGCTTTGAGCGATGCCGAGTTGATTGCCATTTTGATTGGTTCTGGAAGCCGGAACGAATCGGCAGTGGGATTGAGCAAAAGGATTTTGGCGAGTGTCGACAACAATTTGAACGCCTTGGGAAAATTATCTCTTTCGCAATTGATGAACTTCAAGGGAATAGGAGAGGCCAAAGCCATTTCGATTATGGCAGCAATGGAATTGGGAAGACGAAGAAGGGCAGAAGAGGCTGTCGAATTGAAGAAAATTACCTCCAGCAAAATGATTTTCGAATTGATGCAACCCATTATTGGGGAATTACCCCACGAGGAATTTTGGGTTTTGTATTTGAACAATTCGAACAAAGTACTTTCGAAATCGCAACAAGGCAAAGGCGGTATTACAGGAACGGTTGCCGATACTCGATTGGTTTTTAAAGTTGCTTTAGAATTGGGAGCGACGGCAATAATTCTATGTCACAATCATCCTTCGGGAAATTTGAAACCTAGTGAAGCAGATAAAAAATTGACACAGAAACTCAAAGCAGCTGGACAAACGTTGGATATTCCTGTTTTGGATCACGTAATTATTACTGAAAATGGGTATTACAGTTTTGTCGATGAAGATATTTTATAAGAAATGAAAATAACAAACAGCAACATAACAGATGTCTTTTTCGATCTGGATCACACGCTTTGGGATTTTGAAAAGAATTCGGCTCTAGCCTTTGAAACGGTTTTCAAAATGCAAGATTTGGCAATTAATATGACTGAATTTCTCCAATTTTATGTGCCTATCAATCGTGAATATTGGGAGCGATATCGTAAAGACGAAATTTCACAAAAGCAACTTCGTTTTGGCAGATTGAAAGACACTTTCGATTTGATGCGTTTTGAAATTGAAGACGATTTGATCGTAACTTTATCCGAACAATACATTCATTATTTACCCAAATTCAATCATTTGTTTGACGGAACGATTGAAATTTTGGATTATTTGAAGGCCAAATATAGCTTGCACATCATTACCAATGGTTTTGCAGAAATCCAAGAAAACAAATTGAATAATTCGTATATTACGCACTATTTTAAGACCATTACCAATTCAGAAATGGCGGGGGTAAAAAAGCCTAATTCTCTTATTTTTGACTATGCTTTGAATTTAGCTAAAGCTAAAAAAGAGAATAGCATTATGATTGGCGATTGCATTGAAGCTGATGTTCAAGGCGCTTTGGATGCAGGTTTGGACGCTGTTTTTTTTAATGAAAACAATGTTTCAGTACCCCAAACAATTAAACAAGTAAACCATTTATTAGAATTAAAAAAATATTTATAAAATTATGAAAACTAGAATCCTATTCCTGATGTTGTTTGTTGCGAGTTATAGCTTTTCGCAAACGGTTAATGATTATAAAGCGGTTGTAATTCCAATGAAATACGACTTTCAAAAAGAAGAAAATCAATATCGTCTTCAAACAATTACTAAAATGAATTTACAGAAAGCTGGTTTTCAAGCTTTTTATTCGAACGAGCCAATTCTTGGTCAGTTTCCAGATCGATGCAGTCTATTATATGTTGATGTATTGAAAGAAAGTGGTTTCTTGACAACAAAATTGTATGTTGTTTTTAAAGATTGTTTTGGACTTGTTATTTTTAAATCGGCTCTCGGAACGAGTAGGGAAAAAGAATATGGTCCTGCTTATTCTGAGTCATTGAATTTAGCTTTCGGAACTGTTTATGAATTGAAATATCAATACAATGGCAATACTAATTTTGGTCCCAAATCGAGTATTGCTCCACAATCAATGCCAATTCCACTTGCGTCAACAGCTGCAGTTCCAGCCGTTGCGGTTCCAGTAGTTCCGACCGCTGCTGTTGTTGCAGTTCCAGCTGTTTCAACGTCAAATAACGTAGCTAAAGCATCTGAAAGTAAAAGTGTAGGTTTGTTATATGCACAACCTACATCTTACGGTTATCAGTTGATTGATAGCGAACCAAAAGTAGTGATGAAAGTGTATAAAACATCTAATCCAAATAGTTATATGGCCAAAAAAGGGGATGTTCAAGGGACTTTGTTTTCAAAAGACAATCAATGGTTTTTTGAATATTATCAAGGAGATAACTTAGTTTCTGAAAAAATAGAGGTTAAGTTTTAGTTCAGATTTCAGATTTCAGATTTCAGATTTCAGATTTCAGATTTCAGATTTCAGATTAAGAATGTTAAACATCTAGTCTGTCTTCTTTTTTTATTCTGCTATCTGCCTTCTGAAACTAATATCCATATTTATCTTTCCAACGGTTCTTTAAAAATTCACGGTTGCTGTTCTCTCTTGAATTGTTGCCTGGATTGTAAAGAACCGTTTCTTTTATAGCATCCGGAAGAAACTCTTGCTCGGCAAAATTATTGGCATAATCATGCGAATATTTATATTCATCACCATAACCTAATTCTTTCATTAATTTGGTTGGGGCATTTCGCAAATGAATAGGAACTGGTAAATCTCCGGTTTGTTTAACCAATTGTTGAGCGTTCCCAATGGCTAAATACGAGGCATTGCTTTTGGGTGAAGTGGCTAAATAAACGGCACATTGACTCAAAATAATTCTACTTTCGGGATAGCCAATAGTGGTTACGGCTTGAAAAGTATTATTCGCCATAATAAAAGCGGTTGGATTCGCATTTCCAATATCTTCGCTCGATAAAATGAGCATTCGTCTGGCAATGAATTTTACATCTTCGCCACCTTCAATCATTCGGGCTAGCCAATAAACGGCACCATTAGGATCACTCCCACGTATCGATTTGATGAAAGCCGAAACAATGTCATAATGTTGTTCGCCACTTTTGTCATACAAAACCGTGTTTTGTTGCACCAATTCAAAAACTCGATCGTTTGTGATTGAAATTTCGTCTTCATCTGAAGCGTTTACGACCAGTTCGAAAATATTTAATAGTTTGCGTCCATCGCCACCCGAAAGTCTTAATAAGGCTTCAGTTTCGGTGAGTTTTATATTTTTTGTACTTAAATAATTGTCCGTTTTCAAAGCGCGATGCAATAAACTTTCCAAATCATCTTTAGTAAACGCATTCAGAATATAGACTTGACAACGAGATAATAATGCAGGAATTACTTCAAAACTTGGATTTTCGGTAGTGGCACCTATTAATGTTATCCAACCTTTTTCGACGGCGGCCAATAAAGAATCTTGTTGTGATTTGCTGAAGCGATGAATTTCATCGATAAACAGAATGGGGTTTTTGGAAGTAAAAAGTCCGCCACTTTGTTTGGCTTTTTCAATCACATCGCGAATATCTTTCACTCCCGAATTAATGGCGCTCAGAATATAAAAAGGACGTTTCGATTCTTGAGCAATAATTTGTGCCAAAGTTGTTTTTCCAGTTCCGGGAGGTCCCCAGAAAATCAATGACGGAATGATTCCTTTGGCAATTTGTTGCGTCAACGAACCATTCGGCCCCACTAAATGCGACTGACTGATATAATCTTCTAATTTTTGTGGTCGAATGCGTTCTGCTAGCGGTGCTTCCAAAATAATTTAGAGTTTTGATTTCTTGAATCACAAATTTAGTTTATTTGTACTTTTAAATCAACAAATACTCGAACAACCAGATTAAGAGTTCTGACAAAATAGCATTACTTTTAGTTTGGTTCTGTTTTTGACTATTAATTGTCAAAGTCTAAAACCTAAGACACAATACCTTGAACCCAAAAATAGAAGATTTCAATCATTTTAAATTTACGCCATCGGTTTGGATTGTTCCAACATTGATGATGCTGTTGAATTGGTTTATTTTTTATTTGGATAATTTGTTTCACTTAAATTTAGACGAGCACGGAATTTATCCAAGGACTTTATCGGGTTTTCAAGGGGTTTTGTTTAGTCCTTTTTTGCACGGCGATTTGAATCATATTGCTAGTAATACTGTACCGCTTTTTATTTTAACTACAGCTTTGATTTATTTTTATCGGGATGTTTCGTTGAAAGTTTTGGTATATGGAATTTGGTTTTCTGGGTTAATTACTTGGGTTATTGGTCGTGAATCCTATCATATTGGAGCCAGTAGTTTGATTTATGTTTTGGTGAGTTTTATTTTTTTTAAAGGAATTCAAACCCAATATTACCGTTTAGTAGCTTTGTCATTGTCAGTAATTCTTGTTTATGGAGGATTGGTTTGGTATATTTTTCCAAAAGTGGATGAGACCATTTCTTGGGAAGGACATTTGGCTGGATTGATTACTGGTTTTGTACTTTCGTTATATTACAAAACTCCAGAATACAAAAAAGTAATCAAATACGATTGGGAACATCCAGATTTTAATCCAATGGAGGATAAGTTTATGCAACGATTTGATGAAAATGGCAATTTTGTAAATCTTCCAGAAGTTGAACCTGACGAAGAAATACAATCGAACTATTTCTCAAATTTTCCTATAGATTATACTATTGTTGAAAGCGAAAAAAACGAATCAAAACCAGAGCTCTAATTCGTTTTATATTTTACTTAAAATCAAAAACACTTAACTTCTTTGTCTAACGACTTCGTATAAAAAAGCTCCGCAAGCCACGGAAACATTTAGTGAGCCAATGGTTCCAAACATAGGTAATTTTGCTTTTTCATCTACGATTTTAAGAACAGAAGGATTAATTCCTCTATCTTCTGAACCCATAATAATAGCAACAGGTTCATTTAAGGCAATATCATAAATATTTTGGTCTGTTTTTTCAGTCGCTGCAACGGTTTTTATTCCTGAACCTTGTAAATAGAAAATAGCATCTTTGATATGTTCTACTTTGCAAATAGGTACATTAAAGACTGCACCAGCCGAAGTTTTAACAGTATCTCCATTTACTGGAGCGGAACCTGCTTTTTGAACAATAATTCCGTTCACACCTGTACATTCAGCAGTTCTAATAATAGCTCCAAAATTTCGAGCATCTGATATTTGATCTAGAATCAAAAACAAAGGTGTTTTTCCAGATTCAAGCGTAGCATCGACTAAGTGTTCTAAGTCAATAAAACCTATTGGAGAAATGGATGCTACTGCTCCTTGATGGTTGTTTGGAGTCAAACGATTTAATTTTTCGACAGGAACATAAGAGAAATTTACGTTGGCACGTTTCATTACTTTCATCAAGTCTTTCATCAATTCGCCTGATATTTCTTTTTGTATAAATACTTTATCGACTTCTTTTCCTGCTTGAATAGCCTCAATAATGGCTCTTATTCCGAATATTAAATGTTCTTTTTCCATTGGGCAAAGATAGGTTTTTTTATATTTCGAGAATCTAAATTTTTTATTTTCAACCAATAAAAAAGGGTAACATTTTTAGTGTTACCCTTTTTTAAAATTTAGTGTCTTAATTATTCAATTATTATTTTTCTTTCTTCTTTTCTATCTCCATCAACAACTGTAAGTAAGTAAATGCCTGAGGTTACATTTTTTAATTGGATGTCTTCATTAAAGGAAGAGTTATTCTTGTATTTGTTTTCAAAAACTTTTCTACCCAATAAATCGTGAACTAAAACCTTAATATCGTTTTTAGATTGACTTGAAAATTGAATGTTAAATTGGCCTTTACTTGGATTTGGGTACATTTCAAAATTAGTTAAATACAAGTCGTTTGTTCCTAATGCAACATATGTTTTCGTACAAATAGTTATGGAAGCTGTATTTAATGTTCCTGAACCACCACTACTTGCATCACGGAATCTCAATGTCCAAGTGTTTGATGGGTTTTGACCATTAAAGGCGCTTAGACTTTGTTTTGGTATAACATTTTGTAATGTTGTTGATGTACAACTAATAGCGTTTCCTGAATCGTCATAATTAATATTTAAATTTGTTCCACAACTACTTTTTTGTATTACTACAGTTGTAGCTTGTGGACTTACAATTTCTATTTCAACATCTGACATAAAAGCATGTTGAATTCCAATTCCTACATTAACATCTACAATTGATGCAGATGATGCCGGAACATTAATTGTTCTTGTTGTATAAGTTGCTGGGCCATCAGGAATTGCGACTGGAGTAGTAAAGTTGTATGTGTTACATTCAGAAGTTACAGAATAGCCAACAGCAAATACTTTGGAGTTAACTGCATAAAATATATTGGCAGTTGGTTCAATTAATAATCTGCAATTTGTTGCCGATAGGTTTGGAGCAGTTATTGTTTCTGTACCATCATTAGGAGTATTTGAAGCTAATGTTATAGGGAATGTTAAGCCACCATCTGTTGATAGTTTTATATTCACATTTGATGCGCCAGGTAAAGATTCGGAGCCATTTACACTCCAAGTAATAGTTTGGCTTCCTCCTTTGGTCCAACCAATGTTTTCAGTGTTTTGTGAAGTTACTGCAAATGGGCCAATAGTTCCACTTACGTTTACGTTCATATCATCAGAGTTATTCTGAGAAGTTCCGTAGGCTGCATTATCTCTTCCTGTTAAAAAGAAATTTAGGGTTCTTTCTACATTGGAAACTGATTCCCATTTTGTTGTTAATGTATTGGCTAAAACATCACTTAAAGCAGGCATATATCTTATGGGAGAACTACTAGGTTTTAAAGATCTAAAAAGTGGACCATCTACTTTTGTTGGATAACAAATACTATTTGCATCAATTGATGTAACTGCGTTGTCTGCTTCTTCCCAAGTATAAGTAATGGTATCTCCATTAGGATCTGAACCAGTTCCTTTTAATATAAATGCAGTTCCTTTTGGAATAGTATAATCTAATCCTGCATTTATAATTGGTGGACTATTAGTGATTGGAGTATTAGTTGAACAACTTTTAGAAGTTAGATTAGCCTGAATTTGTTGTACACTATTTACACTATAATAGTCATCAGAATGGGCTTGAATGTTAAGTGTTGATGGACTTACTACTCCTGCGTAACCCATAATTGTAGAGCCACTTCCGGGTTCAATATTGGCGCCTCTGCCTTCCACTTTAAAAGAAAATGTATGGTTTCCACCTAGCTGATGTCCTATTTCGTGTGCAACCACATCTATGTCAAAGTTTGGACCTTCGGGATTGTTGTTACTAGGAGCCGACCAACCACTGCCTTTTCCGTATGGATTACTTGGGGTAGGATTGGTACATATACAACCGATGCAGCCTGCATTTCCACCACCACCAGTTCCACTTAGTAAATGTCCAATATCATAATTTGCATGTCCAATAGTAGTGGTTAAATTATTTTGTAACTCTAAATTCCAGGTTGCTCCATTGGCATTATCTGCACCAGTAGCGGAATCTGAATATGGGTCTGTTGCTGGGTCTAGATAAATTAATAAATCATTATTAGCGATAATTTCAAATTTAACTGCTAGATCTTTACCAATAATTCCATTGATTCTAGTCATACTAGCGTTCATTCCTGCGAGTGCAGCTGCTACAGTTCCTCCATAATAGTTTGTGTATTCGGCATTACAAGATAACGCAATACGGAAAGTTCGAAATACTTTGTCGTTGGCTTTAATTTTACTCGCTTTATTTTGTAATTGTGTGTTTAATGCAACGTCTTCTGTCGAACAAGGAATGGATGAAGTGATTGTTGAACGATTTTTTGAAGTAATTAATTTATAAACAGCTTTTGTTTTTGAATAGGATTCTAAAAATTCAGAGTCTTTATCTGCTCTAATAACCATAGTTTGTATTCCTTTTGGGGAATAGCTAAAATAGGCAGTAGCAGTTCGATCTGAGATTCCTACTCCTACATATGATCTTATTTCTGGATATTTGGCTTGTAATTCTGGAGCAAAATTGGATGATTCACGAACTAAGTATTTATCTAAATTGCCATCGGCATTTGGAAGGCTAATTTCAACACTTTCTTGAGGCGTTTTATTTTGGATTTGACTCAATGTGTTTTTCATACTAGCTTCATCTAATTGATAAACTTGCAAGTCATCTGGAATATTTTCTTCTTTATTCTTTAGTATTGATGAACTGTTTTTTGGATTTATTTTTTTCCAAAAAGTGTCAGTTTGTGCTTTTACTAAAAACGTAAAAAGGCATAGAGCGGTGGTTAGTATAATTTTTTTCATTTAGTTTTAAAAATTTTAAGTAATCTATCCAAATGTAAGTAATTATGTTTATTTAACGATGATTTACTTTACATTTTGTGAAAAAAAAACCACCACGCTAAGCGTGATGGTTTTTGTAATTAGCAAAAGAAAACTAGTATTCGTCTTCTAAGAAACCAGTTCTTTTATGACCAGTATGGATGATGTTATATCCAGCTGGGTCATAACTAAAGTGTGCTGTAAAAGTGATTTTATCTACTTTATGACCTGCTTTTGAAAGTCCTGCACCTTTTTCAATTTTACCTTCTGTAATGGTCACTTTAGTTCCAGGATCATTAGCGTTGTCTGCATTAGTTGCCGAGAAGGTTCCGTCAGCTAAATTTATAGTCATTTTACATTTAATCCAATAGCCATGTTTCTCGTCATCGATCCACATTGTATTGTCATTTGCTGCAGTGTTATAAGTATGGTGTAGGTAGAAATCTCCACCTCCCACATCTTTGCCATCACTGTCTTTTAAAGAAATGAACCAGTCACCAGCAAAATCTTTTGTAGTAGTTCCTCCTGGATTTGTATCGGCAACCTCATCACAAGATGATACTGTAGCGAAAATAAGAATACCAAAAAGTACTTTTATAATGTTGTTTTTTATTAATTTCATCTTTATTGTTTTAGAGTTGAACTTGTTTAAGTGTAGCAACGAATGTATATGCTGTTGGTGCAAGCCAAGAGCAGGTTAATACTAAAGTTTTTGTGGTTGCATTTACTGTTAAGTCAGTGATTTTTGCAGTACCACCAAATCCAGTATTGGTCAATGTTCCTGGGAAAGTAAATGAATTTGTAGGGATATCAACAGCGTTGATTTTTCCTCCAGGAGTGATGTAGCCAACTCCTAAAGCTCTACCATATTCATACCAACCTCCAAATGCATCAGAAATTTGATAAGTTCCATCTGCGTTTTTCCATATATAAATATATTTAATATTGATATAAGATGCACCTGGTGTTGCTCCGTTTCTTGCAATTGTACAAGTATAAATACCTTCTATACTATTTACTAAGTTACCATTTTTCCAAACAATTACTTTTCTAGACCCTGTACCAACAAATCCATCCGAATTTGTAGCGCTGTAGGTTACAGCGTATTCATCAGATTTACTAGTGTCTAAGGTTGCAGTTCCTCTATATTTACCAGCTGCTGCTGTAGTATGAGGGATTACAGTTTCGCCAGCTTTAGCAATTGCTCCTGGATCAGTATAAGGAGTTCCAGCAGCCACAAAATAAGGATTTGGTCCTAATATTGTGAAAATAGGGAAATAGGTAACTTTGGATACATTTGCAGTATCATCCGTGGTACAAGCTGTAAAAAATGAGCTTGAAATTAAAAGGGCTATGATTATTTTCTTCATAATATTAAGTTTTAATCCCACCAAACTGGGGTTGTTATTGGTACTAATGTAGGTACATTAGGATTTGCATTTCTCTCAGAAAGAGGATAAGCTATTCTTCTTGGGAATAGACCAGCAGTAGTTCCGTTTTTTGCATAAACTATTTGTCCTGGAACATAACTACCAGCATTTTGTGCTACGGCAGAAGTTTTTGGATAACCGGTTCTGTTTTTTTCAAAGAAGGCTTCAAAACCATTTCCTGGAAAGCTAGCAATCCATTTTTGAACAATGATGGCTTCAATTTTGTTTTCAAGAGTTCCAGCAGTTGGGTAAGCATAAGGTCCTGCTACAAATAATGCTCCAGATAAACCGTATCTTGTGAAATTGGCGTTAACAGCTGCATCATATAATGCTTTAGCTCCAGTTCCACCGTTGTATCTTTCCATAGCCTCTGCTTGTAAAAACAAACTTTCTTCTTTGCTCATTAAAAGAGCAGGAGTCGTTGGAGAAAGACTTACAATTGCAATTGTTCCAGCACCAGCAGTACTATTGTAATCTCCTTGGTTAAGAGAATTTCCTGCTAAGTAATATTTTGCTTTTCTAGTGTCTAAATTGGCATCAAAGAAAGAAGCTAAAGTAGTACTCATTCTCAAGTTTGTAGCAACATTTAACTTTCTGTTGTTGTACTCATACAATGGATTACTTTGGTCAGGAGCATCAGTAAATTGAGCCATACCTGCATCCACAGTTAAGAATTGAGTTCCAGCTGCAATCATTTGCTGAATACCTGCATCGGCTATTGCTTTTCTTGAACTATAGTTTTGACGCATAAAGATTTTTAATTTTAATGTATTAGCAAATTTTGTCCAGTTTGCCATATTACCTTGAAATATTAAATCGTCTTTACCAGGAACATCACCTTTAGAAGCTGCTAAAGGTTTAGATAGTGCATCATTCAAATCTTCGATCATATAAGTGTAAACTTCTTCTCCTGTATTGAATTTAGGCTCTAATATTGAAGAATTATTTGCTTCTTTATAAGGAATGCTACCATAGAAATCGGTAAGAACTTGTGAAGCTTGAACTTCTAAGGTTGTAGCTATTAAATAATAGTTCCAATTTCCTTCAGCTAAAGCTCTTCTTTTTACGTTTCTGATATCTCCTAAACCATCATACATTCCATTCCAAACTCCATTGTAGTCTGAAGTACTAATGGAATAATTGTCAATTTGTTTGTACTGATTGGCTGCATTACTTTGCGTCCAATATTGAGACCACATTCCTCCAATGATAGCAAAGGAAGCTCCTTCTGAACCAATGATTCCTGTGATTCCTGCTGGTAATTGAGCAGATAAAGGTGCTCTTGACGGGTCAAGTGAATCTGGATCCCTATTGATATCTAAATCTGAACTACATCCTACGAAGGTAGCAGATAAAACTAATATACTAATTATGAATTTTTTCATTTTGTTTCTTTTTTAAAATGTTAGTTTAATGCTAGCACCATAAGTTCTTTGAGTTGGGTTTGCACCAAATTCTCCTTGCTCACTTAATAATCCTGTTCCAAATGTAGATAACTCAGGATCAATATAAGGATTTTCAGCAGGTGTCCAAAGAGCTAGATTTTTACCATAAACACTGAATGAAGCATTTTGAAGTCCCATTCTTTTAATTACAGTAGAAGGGAAATTATAAGTCAACGCTACAGAACGCAATCTAACAAATGTTTTGTCAATTACGTGAGTGTTTTCTATTCCAGGATTGTTACTTGTGTTGTAAAAATCAGTTACATCTTCTAAACCTACCGCTTTTGTGTTTTCTGCATAACCAGTAACTACACCAGCACTATTAACTACTTCTACTACAGAGTTAGGTATAATAAATGTATTTCTGTCGTTGTAAGTAGTTTCTATGCCATTACCTGTAAAATGTGATAGTCTTTTAGTGTAAGAATACATTTCGCCACCTTGTTTCCAGTCAACTCCAAAAGTAAATACTAAGTTTTTGTATGTCATACGGCTATTGAATCCCATAACAAAATCTCTTTGTGATGTTCCAATGATTTGTTCGTCATCAGATACTTTGTAGAATCCTGTAGCAGCATCAACGATATACTTTCCTTCATCATTTTTTAGCGGCATTTTTACAGCAAAAACGCCTAGAGGTTCTCCTTCTACAGCATTAAAAGTCACACCGTAATTACTAGCTAATAATTGTTTTGTAGATTCTCCTTTAATATCGGTAACTTCAGAAATGTTTTTTGTGAAAGTGGTTGTGAAATCCCATGTGAAATTTTCTGTTCTTATAGGGACTAAATTCAAAGACACCTCTATACCTTTATTGTTGATATCTGCAATATTAGCCACTTGCGAAGTGTATCCTGTTGATGTTGGTAATGGTCTGTTAACTAATAAATCAGCGGTCGATTTGTCATATAAAGCAACATCAAGATTGACTCTTTTTTTGAAAAAATTAGATTCAAAACCTACTTCATATTCTGTTGTCATCTCAGGTTTCAATTCAGAATTTCCTAAAAGCCCTGAAAATTCATAACCATTAACACCTCCAATTGGTAGTAAGATATTTCCAAATCCTAATGCAGAATTACCTGGAATCATTGCTGATTCAGTTCTGTAAGGATCAGTATCGTTTCCAAGTTGTGCATAACTGGCTCTTAATTTTAAGAACGTATCAGGTGTATCTAATACTATTCCGCTCAATGCAGCAGATGGGTAGAAGTAAGAATTATTTCCTATAGGTAATGTTGATGTCCAGTCGTTTCTTCCAGTAAGTGTTAAGTATAAAAAGTTTTTATACGAAGTTTCAAATGAAGCAAAAACACTATATGATTTTCTTTCAGAGTTGGCTTGACCCACAACAGGTTTAATAGAAGAGTTAGATAATTCATAAAAATTAGGAATATCTAAATTAGTAATCTGTGCAAAAAGAGAAGAAGATTTTCTTTGGTTAGCATTAAAACCAACAAAAGCATTTAGTCCAAAATCTTCAGCAAAAGTGTTGGAGTAATTTAAGATAACGTTGTTATCAAATTCTAATCGTTCTCTTGTACTTTCTGTAACACCCCCAACAACTTCATTTGCACCTGCTAAAGCCTGAGCTGAACCTGGTAAAAATTTCACAACAGCTCCATAAGATTTTACATCTTCTGAACTATAATCACCACCTATTTGATAGCTTGCAGAAAAATGGTCGTCAATTTTATATGAAAAATAAGCATTGCCATAAAAACGATTTCCATTAACAATAGTGGCATTTTCCTTTACAGACCAATAAGGGTTGTTAGTATATGGAGAAAAATAATTACTATTAGTGTTATATGGATTGTTTGTATAGTCTTCTAAGTCAACAATACTGATGTCTCTAGGAACTTGTAATAATTCTTGAGATAGAGTGTTTCCTTCACCTGCATCAGCACCTTGACCTGTGTTTACTACATTTTGGTCTTTTTTAACATAGTTAATAGTACCTTTAATGGTCATTTTGCCTTCAGTGATTCCACCGTTCATAGCCAAAGTTCTTCTTTTGTATAGATCTGCATCAGTTGGTACAATACCATCTGATTTTACATCTGAAAAATACAAAGAGAAATTAGATTTTTCTCCACCACCACTTACTCTTACATCATTAGTAAAAGTGTTTCCTAGTTCGAAGAAATCCTTAACATTGTTTTCAAGGGCAACATATGGTTTGATTTGTTGTCCAGAATTAATGATTGCTCCCCATAATCTCACTTCTCCGTTGAATGCAGGTCCCCAAGAACCATTTTCATTACTGGCTGTGTTTGGACTACCTGACCAACTTGACCAAGAGTGACCAGACCAACCTTGACCGAAGTCGTTTTGAAGGTGTGGGATTCTTGCTACCTCTGCAAAATCAGTAGAAGTCATTATTTCTACATTTAATTTCGATTTGTTTTTTGCAGATTTTGTTGTAATAACAATTACACCATTAGAAGCTCTTGAACCATACAAAGCGGCAGCTGCTGCTCCTTTTAATACAGTCATTGTTTCAATATTGTTAGGGTCAATATCTCCAATACCATTTCCAGAATCATAACTTCTAGTGTTTCCAGTACCACTTGCTGAACTATTTACAATAGGTGAACCATCAACAACATAAAGGGGACTAGTGTTTCCACTAATAGTGTTGTATCCTCTGATAATAACTTTAGAAGATGCACCAACCTGAGCAGGAGCGGTGATGTCAACACCAGCAACTTTTCCTGACAATGATTCAAACACGTTTGTGTTTGTTACCTCTGTAAGGTCTTTTGCACTAACCACTGACGTTGCAGAGGCTACAGCTCTTTTTTGTTTTTTCTGCCCAAAAGCAGTAACAACTACTCCTTCAAGTTCTACAGCAGTGCTTTCCATTTTCACATTTACTGTCGCTGAACTTGCTTTAGCTTCGTGGGTTTTCATACCAACATAGCTGAATATCAAGACTTGGCTTGAAGTTGCTTTGATAGAATATTTTCCATCAAAATCTGTTTGTGTTCCAGTTTTGGTTCCTTTAACTAATACACTCACACCTGGTAAAGGCATACCTGTATTGTCGGAAACAACTCCCGAAACAGCTCTTTCTTGCGCAAAAGTAATTTGCGCCACTAGTACTAATAATAGCACCAAGATTCCATTGAACTTTAGTTTCATTTTTAAAAATTTTGAATTAGTTGGACAAAAATCTTAATAATTTGTTAACTTTCCTAACGTTTGTGTTGATTTTTTATGCTTGCATATGAATTTTAACATTTTAACATATAAATACAGTATTGTTATAAATAATGTTTTTTTTCGATGTTTAAAATTCAATATTGTAATTAATAGAAATAATGGTATTCGAAAATTTTGTGTTTTCACCTCCGTTACTGCCATTTGAAAAGGCTAGCTTTAGCATTCCGTTTTTTGTTTTTAAGCCCATGCCGATCCCGTATCCTAGTAGGTTTCCAGTATTATTTGTTGATTTGTCTTCAAAATATCCATAATCTAAAATGGAGTGAAGAAATAATTCTGGAGAAATAATATAACGGTATTCTGTAATGATGGCAGTCATAAAACTAGCTTGCAAACTATTTTCGGCAAAACCTCTAATTGATCTGGAACCTCCAAAACGGTACAATTCGTTTACAATGTAGGTTTCGCTTTTTAAGAAATAGTTTTGATAATTTATGTTAATGCAGTTTTTTGTATTCAAATAGAAATTATGCATAGCATTGATGTTAATGTAGGTCTGTTGGGTTGATCCAGCTGTTTCGGTTAAGTCAGTAGTAGTCCTTCTTCCGATTCCCATAACAACAGAAATGTTCGTTTTTTTGGGGAAAGTGGGGTTTTTATAATCTAATTGCGAATATTCTAGATTTGAAGTTAGGAACGAATTTTTATAATCGCTAATCGAACTGCTGTTTGTGTTTTGAATGTCGCTGGATTCAGTTGATTGATACCCTAAATAGATTCGGGACTTGTAGTTTATGAAGTATCCTAAGTCGATAGAAGTTTTAGTGTTTTGAAAAATGCTATCTTGTTTGAAAATGTATATCTGAGATTTTAACCCAATAGGGCTTTTGAATAGATAAGGCAAATCAATGCTGGCTTTGAACGTCTTTTGATTGTTGCCATCACTTTTCCAATAGAGTGAGAGTTGTTCTCCTGCTTTTATGGTGTTTTCTAGCATTAAATCCAAGTATCCATTAAAAGTTAATTTGTCATTTTCATTGTTGGCAAAGCCAATCAATCCATCAAATGTATTTGTTTTTCTTTTTTCGAGATACACATAGAGTTTAGTAGTGTCTTTTGTAAATAAGATTTCAGGATTTTTAATTTGATTCACAAATCCAAATTTGTCAAAATCATCATGAATTTTCCGAACCACTTCCTGGTTGAATTTGCTATTTTTATATTTTCGATTGATTTGTTTTAGATGTCCTTCAGGAAAACTATTTTTTTTGTTGCTTTCGCCAAATTGCACAACGATTGTGTTTAATTTTCGTTGTTGACCAAATTCAACTTGTAATTCAGCAAATAAGGAATTGCTTTTCTTTTGAATATTGGCTAATTTCAGTTTAGCAAATGCAAATCCATTTTGCTCCAGTTTTTGTAGGGTAGTGTTCAAAAAAGATTCTGTTTCTGTGTAAGGAAGAGTGAGTGTATCTTTTTTGTTTAATCCAATTAGATCTTTAATTATTTCGTAGTTGTTCTTCTCTTTTTCAGTCTTTTTGGGTTTTTGAATGTATTGTGCGCTTTCGGTTAAAGTTGGAGTTTCTTTACCTATATATATATGTATAGATTTTATCTTGTTGCCTAAACTTAATTTTGTAATATAACTTGAATCATTTTTCTTAGTGTTTTCAAGTATTTGATTCTCAATATAGCCTATTTTAGATAGTCTTTCTGATAATCTATTTACTTCATTGATAATGTCTTTTGCATTGGGATGAATGGGATTATATTTTAATGAGTCGATAATTTTATTTTCCGCAGCAGAGCTTCCGTTTATTTCTAATCGAAAACTTTGAGCAAAACAATTTGACCAGCTACACATAAACAGAAAAAAAACAGCTATTGCTTTCAAGTGATTTATTCTTTAAATAATCTAACGCAAATATCTATCGTTTGTGATAAAAATCATAAGATTTGAACTAAATACTGATTTATTTTCTTCCCTTTCTTAAAATTTGGCAAATGTTTCTATATGAAATAAATGGGTTTCAATGTAGTGTTTGAAACGGTTTTCAAGGGTTTAATTTGTTTTTCTTGGCAAATTGCAATAGAAAATCTGTATTTCATTAAAAAACAAATATTTACTTCTTGTGAAAATTAATTAATTATGGTTTGTTTAGTGAAAATATTTTTCTACATTTGCAACCCCGTAAAAAGCGGGAAATAAACAAATAAAGAAAAATTAGTATTTAATTATGCCAACAATTCAACAATTAGTAAGAACAGGAAGAACTCAGATAACTAAGAAGAGTAAATCGGTTGCTTTAGATTCTTGTCCTCAAAGAAGAGGGGTTTGTACGCGTGTTTACACTACTACACCAAAAAAACCAAACTCTGCAATGCGTAAAGTTGCGCGTGTGCGTTTGACAAATGGTAATGAAGTAAATGCATACATCCCTGGTGAAGGACACAATCTACAAGAGCACTCGATAGTATTAGTTAGGGGTGGAAGAGTAAAAGATTTACCAGGAGTTAGGTATCACATCGTTCGTGGTGCGCTTGATACATCAGGTGTAGCAGGAAGAACGCAACGTCGTTCAAAATACGGTGCAAAACGTCCAAAAGAAGCGAAAAAGTAAATCTAACGTAGAGACGTAGTGTTTTACGTCTGTATTCAAAAAAACAAAAGAAATGAGAAAAAGAGCGGCAAAGAAAAGACCACTTTTACCAGATCCGAGGTTTAACGACCAATTGGTGACGCGTTTTGTGAACAACTTAATGTGGGATGGTAAGAAATCAACAGCTTTTAAAGTTTTTTATGATGCTATTGACATTATAGAAACTAAAAAACAAAATGATGAAAAAACATCATTAGAAATCTGGAAAGATGCTTTAACAAACGTTATGCCTCACGTAGAAGTGCGTAGTCGTAGAGTAGGTGGAGCTACATTCCAAATTCCTATGCAAATTAGACCAGATAGAAAAATTTCTATGGCTATGAAATGGTTAATTCTTTATTCAAGAAGAAGAAACGAAAAATCAATGGCTCAAAGATTGGCTTCAGAATGTTTAGCTGCTGCTAAAGAAGAAGGGGCTGCTGTTAAGAAAAGAATGGATACTCACAAGATGGCAGAAGCTAATAAAGCTTTCTCTCACTTTAGATTTTAATTCCTAAGAAATGGCTAGAGACTTAAAATATACAAGAAACATAGGAATTGCTGCTCACATTGATGCTGGTAAAACAACAACAACTGAGCGTATTTTATTCTATACTGGAAAATCACATAAAATTGGTGAAGTACACGATGGTGCTGCAACAATGGACTGGATGGCACAAGAGCAAGAAAGAGGTATTACCATTACTTCTGCGGCTACAACTTGTGAATGGAATTTCCCAACTGAACAAGGTAAAATTTTGCCTGAATCAAAACCATATCACTTTAACATTATCGATACTCCCGGTCACGTTGACTTTACAGTAGAGGTAAACCGTTCTTTGCGTGTATTGGATGGATTGGTGTTTTTATTTAGTGCTGTTGATGGTGTTGAGCCTCAATCAGAAACTAACTGGAGATTAGCCGACCAATATCGTGTACCACGTATGGGATTTGTTAATAAAATGGACCGTCAAGGATCTAACTTCTTGAACGTATGTCAACAAGTTAGAGATATGTTGAAATCAAACGCTGTTGCAATCACTTTGCCAATTGGTGAAGAAAATGATTTCAAAGGTGTAGTTGATTTGGTTAAAAATCAAGCAATTGTATGGCATGATGCTACTCAAGGAGCTACTTTTGACATCGTAGATATCCCTGCGGATATGGTTGATGAAGTGAAAGAATATAGAGATATCCTTATCGAAGCGGTTGCAGATTATGATGAGAACTTGCTTGATAAATACATGGAAGATCCAGATTCTATTACAGAAGAAGAGATTAACAATGCGTTAAGAGCTGCTACTATGGATATGGCTATCATTCCAATGATTGCTGGTTCGTCTTTCAAAAACAAAGGAGTTCAATTTATGTTAGATGCAGTATGTAAATACTTGCCTTCTCCAATGGATAAAGAAGGTATTTCTGGAATTCACCCAGATGATGCTGAATTACTTGAAGAAGATCAAACTCAAATTTTACGTAAACCAGATGTAAAAGAGCCTTTCGCTGCTTTGGCATTTAAGATTGCTACTGACCCATTCGTAGGTCGTTTGGCTTTCTTCCGTGCTTATTCAGGAAGACTTGATGCAGGTTCTTATGTATTAAATACTCGTTCTGGTAACAAAGAAAGAATTTCTCGTATCTACCAAATGCACGCAAACAAACAAAATCCAATCGAATATATTGAGGCTGGAGATATTGGAGCTGCTGTTGGATTTAAAGATATCAAAACTGGAGATACATTATGTGATGAAAAACACCCAATCATTCTTGAGTCAATGAAATTCCCTGCTCCGGTAATTGGTATTGCTATTGAGCCTAAAACTAAAGCTGACGTAGATAAAATGGGTATGGCTTTGGCTAAATTGGCTGAAGAGGATCCAACATTTACAGTTAGAACTGATGAAGCTTCAGGTCAAACTATTATCTCAGGTATGGGAGAGCTTCACTTGGATATCTTGGTGGATAGAATGAAGCGTGAATTCAAAGTTGAAGTAAATCAAGGTGAGCCTCAAGTTGAATATAAAGAAGCTTTTACAAAATCTGCTCAACACAGAGAAACTTACAAAAAACAATCTGGAGGTCGTGGTAAATTCGGTGATATCGTATTCGTTCTTGAGCCTGCTGATGAAGTTGATGGTAAAGTTCCTGTAGGATTGCAATTTATCAATTCTGTAAAAGGTGGTAACGTACCAAAAGAATATATTCCTTCTGTAGAAAAAGGTTTCCGTGAAGCTATGAAAACTGGTCCTTTAGCAGGATACCAAGTAGATAGTTTGAAAGTTACTTTATTAGATGGATCTTTCCACCCTGTGGATTCTGATGCGCTTTCTTTTGAATTAGCGGCAAGAATGGGTTATAGAGAAGTGGCTAAAGCTGCTGGAGCTGTAATTCTTGAGCCAATTATGAAAATGGAAGTGATAACACCTGAAGAAAACATGGGAGATATCGTAGGTGATATCAACCGTCGTAGAGGTCAAGTGAATGATATGGGAGACAGAGCTGGTGCTAAAACCATCAAAGCAGATGTGCCGTTATCAGAAATGTTCGGATATGTAACAACATTAAGAACGCTGTCATCTGGTAGAGCAACATCTACAATGGAATTTTCACACTACGCAGAAACACCTTCTAACATTTCGGAAGCAGTTATCAAAAAAGCAAAAGGAAACGCTTAATCTTTAAGAAAATGAGTCAAAAAATCAGAATAAAATTAAAATCTTACGATTATATGTTGGTAGATAAGTCTGCCGAGAAAATTGTAAAAACAGTAAAAAGCACTGGAGCAGTAGTAACAGGTCCAATCCCGTTGCCAACTCATAAAAAACTTTTTACAGTACTACGTTCTCCACACGTTAACAAAAAAGCGAGAGAGCAATTTGAAGTAATGTCATACAAGAGATTAATCGACATTTATTCATCTTCATCAAAAACTATTGATGCCTTGATGAAACTTGAATTGCCTAGCGGAGTTGAAGTAGAAATCAAAGTTTAATAGCTTTATAAAAAAGAAAAGGACGCTGTTTTTAATCGAAAAATATTTTTTTGGTTTGTGTGCAAATATTTTATACTTTTGCGCCACTTTAAAAAATAGGATTCGCTTAAAAGCTGCGTTCTATATTTGTGTTTAATAATTAATAATTAATATTTATGTCTGGGTTAATCGGAAGAAAAATTGGCATGACAAGCATCTTTGACGAGAACGGGAAAAACATTCCTTGTACTGTTATTGAAGCCGGACCATGTGTAGTTACCCAAGTCAGAACCAAAGGTGTTGACGGGTATGAAGCGTTGCAACTAGGTTTCGATGACAAAAACGAGAAACATTCCACGAAAGCGGCCGTTGGTCACTTTGCGAAAGCAGGAACTGTAGCTAAGAAAAAAGTCGTTGAATTCCAAGATTTTGCAACAGAACAAAAATTAGGTGACGTTATTGATGTTACTATTTTTGAAGAAGGAGAATTTGTAGATGTACAAGGTGTCTCTAAAGGTAAAGGTTTTCAAGGGGTTGTGAAACGTCACGGTTTTGGTGGTGTTGGACAAGCAACTCACGGTCAACACAACCGTTTGAGAGCGCCAGGTTCTGTGGGAGCTTCTTCTTATCCATCTAGAGTATTCAAAGGAATGCGTATGGCTGGAAGAATGGGAGGAGATAATGTAAAAGTTCAAAACCTTAGAGTTTTAAAAGTAGTGGCTGATAAGAACCTACTTGTTATTAAAGGATGTGTTCCTGGTCATAACAACTCTTATGTAATCATTCAGAAGTAATGGAAGCAAAAGTATTAGATTTCAACGGAAAAGATACTGGAAGAAAAGTACAACTTTCTGATTCAGTATTCGGTATAGAACCAAACAATCACGCAGTATATCTTGATGTTAAGCAATATCTTGCTAATCAACGTCAAGGAACGCACAAAGCTAAAGAAAGAGCTGAAGTTGCGGGATCTACTCGTAAAATTAAAAAACAAAAAGGAACTGGTACTGCTCGTGCGGGTAGTGCAAAGAATCCATTGTTTAAGGGTGGTGGAACAGTTTTCGGGCCAAGACCAAGAAGTTATTCATTCAAATTGAATAAAAACTTGAAAAGATTGGCAAGAAAATCGGCTTTCTCAATTAAAGCAAAAGAAACAAACATTATTGTTCTTGAAGACTTCAATTTTGAAACACCAAACACTAAAAATTTCATTAACGTTTTGAAAGCTTTAGAGTTGGATAATAAAAAATCTTTATTTGTGTTGGGCGATTCGAATAAAAATGTATATTTGTCGTCACGCAATTTAAAGGCTTCTAAGGTAATAACTAGTTCAGAATTAAGCACTTATGATATTCTTAATGCAAATAGTTTGGTGCTTTTAGAAGGTTCTTTAGCGTTAATTGAAGAAAATTTAAGCAAATAATAGGATATGAGCATCATAATTAAACCTATAGTAACAGAAAAAGTAACCAAAGAAAGTGAAGTTTTAAACCGCTTCGGATTTGTTGTTGACAAAAAAGCAAACAAAGTTCAGATTAAGAAAGCTATTGAAGCTGCTTATGGAGTAACTATCGTTTCGGTTAACACGATGAACGTAAGGCCGGATAGAACTACAAAATACACTAAAAGTGGTTTGATCAGTGGAAAGACTAACGCAATTAAAAAAGCGATTGTTCAAGTACAAGAAGGAGAAACAATTGATTTTTACAACAATATCTAAGATAAAATGTCAGTAAGAAAATTAAAACCTATTACCCCAGGTCAGCGATTTAGAGTTGTGAATGGTTATGACGCCATTACAACTGATAAGCCGGAACGCTCTTTGATAGCGCCGATAAAAAACTCTGGAGGTAGAAATAGTCAAGGAAAGATGACCATGCGTTATACGGGTGGTGGTCACAAGCAGAGATATCGTATTATTGATTTCAAACGTACAAAAGAAGGAATTCCAGCTACAGTGAAATCAATCGAATATGATCCAAATCGTACTGCGTTTATCGCATTATTAGCTTATGCTGATGGTGAAAAAACCTATGTTATTGCTCAAAACGGATTGAAAGTTGGTCAGAAGTTAGTTTCTGGTCCAGAATCTCAACCAGAAATAGGTAATACATTACCATTAAGCAGAATTCCATTGGGAACTGTAATATCTTGTATCGAATTGAGACCAGGGCAAGGCGCTGTAATCGCTCGTTCTGCTGGAACATTCGCGCAATTAATGGCAAGAGACGGAAAATATGCAACAATCAAAATGCCTTCTGGAGAAACAAGATTAATCTTGTTGACTTGTTCGGCTACCATTGGTGCGGTTTCTAATTCAGACCACCAATTAGTTGTATCTGGTAAAGCAGGTAGAACAAGATGGTTAGGAAGAAGACCTAGAACAAGACCAGTTGCTATGAACCCTGTCGATCATCCAATGGGTGGTGGTGAAGGACGTTCTTCTGGAGGACATCCAAGATCTAGAAACGGTATACCTGCTAAAGGTTATAGAACACGTTCTAAGAAAAACCCGAGTAACAAGTATATTGTAGAACGTAGAAAGAAATAATAAGATATGGCACGTTCATTAAAAAAAGGACCTTTCGTTCATTATAAGTTAGAAAAGAAAGTAGAAGAAAACATTGCAGGAGGTAATAAAGGAGTAGTAAAGACTTGGTCTAGAGCTTCTATGATTACTCCAGATTTTGTTGGACAAACTATCGCAGTTCATAACGGTCGTCAATTTGTACCAGTTTACGTTACAGAAAATATGGTAGGTCACAAATTAGGAGAGTTTTCACCAACTAGATCTTTTAGAGGTCATGCTGGAGCAAAAAATAAAGGTAAAAAATAAGAAGCAATGGGAGTTCGTAAAAGAGAAACAGCAGATGCAAGAAAAGAGGCTAACAAGTCGCTAGCTTTTGCAAAATTGAATAACTGCCCTACTTCACCTAGAAAAATGCGCTTAGTAGCAGATCTAGTAAGAGGTCAGAAAGTAGAAAGAGCACTAAATATTTTGAGATTTAGTTCTAAAGAAGCTTCAAGAAAATTGGAAAAACTATTATTGTCTGCCATCAATAACTGGGAGCAAAAAAATAGTGACGCTAGTTTGGAAGAAGCAGGCTTATTCGTAAAAACTATCACTGTAGATGGTGGAATGATGTTGAAAAGACTTCGTCCAGCTCCACAAGGAAGAGCACACAGAATTAGAAAACGTTCTAATCACGTAACAATCGTGTTGGGAGCTATTAATAACACACAAGCAAATTAATAAAGATGGGACAAAAGACAAATCCAATTGGAAATAGACTTGGTATCATCAGAGGATGGGACTCTAACTGGTATGGTGGAAATGACTACGGTGATAAATTGGCCGAAGATTATAAAATCAGAAAGTACATCCATGCTCGTTTATCAAAAGCTAGTGTATCAAAAGTAATCATCGAGAGAACTTTGAAACTTGTAACCGTTACTATCACTACTGCTAGACCTGGTATTATTATCGGAAAAGGTGGTCAAGAGGTAGACAAGTTGAAAGAAGAACTTAAGAAAGTTACTGACAAAGAGGTTCAAATCAACATCTTTGAAATAAAAAGACCTGAACTTGACGCGTATCTAGTTGCTACAAGCATCTGTCGTCAAATCGAAAGCCGTATTTCTTACAGACGTGCAATCAAAATGGCTATTGCTGCTACAATGCGTATGAACGCAGAAGGTATCAAAGTTTTGATTTCTGGTCGTTTGAATGGTGCAGAGATGGCACGTTCAGAAGGTTTCAAAGAAGGAAGAATTCCTCTATCAACTTTCAGAGCCGATATCGATTATGCTCTTGCTGAAGCTCACACTACTTATGGTAGAATGGGTATCAAAGTATGGATCATGAAAGGTGAAGTTTATGGAAAGAGAGATCTTTCTCCACTTGCAGGAATGGATAAAAAACAATCTGGAACTGGTGGTGGTAAAGGTGGCGATTCTCCGAGAGGAGACAGAAAGCCTTTTAATAAAGGTGGAAAACCAGACGCTCGTAAGAGAAAGTAATTTTTTAAATTAAAGAAAAATGTTACAACCTAAAAGAACAAAATACCGTAAGGTACAAAAGGGTAAAATGAAAGGAAACTCTCAAAGAGGGCATGAACTTTCTAATGGAATGTTTGGTATTAAATCTGTTCATGAAGATGGAATGTTCTTAACCTCACGTCAAATCGAAGCTGCGCGTATTGCAGCAACTCGTTATATGAAAAGAGAAGGACAATTATGGATTAAAATATTTCCAGACAAACCTATCACAAAGAAGCCTCTTGAGGTACGTATGGGTAAAGGTAAAGGTGCAGTCGAATATTGGGCGGCCGTTGTTAGACCCGGAAGAATTATGTTTGAAGTAGGAGGAGTTCCTTTGTCGGTTGCAAAAGAGGCATTGCGTCTTGCAGCTCAAAAACTACCTTGCAAAACTAAATTTGTCGTTGCTAGAGATTTCGAAGCATAATTAATTATTTATTATGAAACAATCAGAAATAAAAGATCTTTCTGCAGCAGAGTTGCAAGAAAAATTGAACCAAACTAAGAAGGTATATGCCGACTTAAAAATGGCACATGCTATTTCTCCAATTGAGAATCCACTTCAAATTAGAAGTGTAAGAAGAACAGTTGCAAGATTAGCTACAGAACTTACTAAAAGAGAGTTACAATAACTGTATTCTGCTGAAAGATGGAAAAAAGAAATTTAAGAAAAGAAAGAATTGGGGTTGTTACTTCTGACAAAATGGATAAATCCATTGTTGTTGCACAAGTAACTAGAGTAAAACACCCATTATACGGTAAGTTCGTGTTGAAAACTAAAAAGTTTCACGCACACGACGAAAATAACGACTGTAACATTGGAGATACTGTTAGGATTAGCGAAACTCGTCCTTTGAGTAAAACCAAATGTTGGAGGTTAGTTGAAATCATTGAAAGAGCTAAATAATTATGGTACAACAAGAATCAAGACTAAAAGTAGCAGATAATACGGGAGCAAAAGAAGTTTTAACTATCCGTGTTTTAGGAGGTACCAAAAGAAGGTATGCCTCTGTTGGAGACAAGATTGTAGTTTCTATCAAAGATGCTGCTCCAAACGGAAACGTAAAAAAAGGAGCTGTTTCAACTGCAGTGGTTGTACGTACCAAAAAAGAAGTGAGAAGAGCCGATGGTTCTTATATCCGTTTCGATGACAATGCTTGCGTTCTTTTGAACGCCGCAGGTGAAATGAGAGGGACTCGTGTTTTTGGTCCAGTAGCAAGAGAACTTCGTGAAAAACAATTCATGAAAATTGTATCATTAGCACCAGAAGTGCTTTAATTATTTTAAGATGATAAAGCTAAAAATAAAATCAGGTGACATTGTAAGAGTAATTGCTGGAGACCATAAAGGTGCTGAAGGTAAAGTATTACGTGTGTACAAAGAGAAAAATAAAGCAATTGTTGAAGGTGTAAACTTGGTTTCAAAACATACGAAACCAAGTGCAAAAAACCCTCAAGGTGGTATTGTAAAAAAAGAGGCTTCTATACAAATATCTAATATTTCTTTAATTGATCCTAAAACAAAGGAAACAACTAGAGTAGGTATTAGAGTTGAAGGAGATAAGAAAGTGAGATTTTCAAAAAAATCTAATCAAGTACTATAGTAATGGCATATATACCTAGACTAAAAGAAGAGTATAAGAACAGAGTTATATCTGCTCTTAAAGAGGAATTCGGATACACAAACGTAATGCAAGTTCCTAAATTGGAAAAAATCGTTTTGAGTAAAGGAGTTGGTGCAGCTGTATCTGACAAAAAACTTATTGACTATGCGGTTGATGAGTTAACAAAGATCACTGGACAGAAAGCAGTATCTACTATTTCAAAGAAAGACGTTGCGTCTTTTAAATTGAGAAAAGGGATGCCAATTGGAGCAAAAGTTACTTTGCGTGGAGAAAAAATGTACGAGTTTTTAGATAGATTAGTTACTTCTGCTTTGCCACGTGTTAGAGATTTCAGTGGAATCAAAGCTACTGGTTTTGATGGAAGAGGAAACTACAACCTTGGTGTTTTAGAGCAAATCATTTTTCCTGAAATTGATATTGACAAAGTAAATAAAATTACTGGAATGGACATTACTTTTGTAACTTCTGCTGCTACAGACAAAGAAGCAAAGTCATTATTAACTGAATTGGGTTTACCATTTAAAAAGAACTAAGACATGGCTAAAGAATCAATGAAAGCCCGTGAGGTTAAAAGAGAAAAAACGGTAGCGAAGTATGCTGAAAAAAGAAAAGCTTTAAAAGCAGCTGGCGATTTTGAAGGTTTACAAAAATTACCAAAAAATGCTTCTCCAATTCGTTTGCACAATCGTTGCAAATTGACAGGAAGACCAAGAGGATATATTCGTCAGTTTGGAATTTCACGTGTAACTTTCCGTGAGATGGCAAATAACGGATTAATTCCTGGTGTTAAAAAAGCATCTTGGTAATATCAAATAAAGTTTGTACTTTTGCAATCCAAAAAATAATTTTAATTGATTAAAGGTTCATTTGATGAGTATCTTATGAAAACCATAATCGCAAATTTATACATATGTATACAGATCCTATTGCAGATTATTTGACGAGAGTTAGAAACGCTGTGGCTGCAAACCACAAAGTTGTCGAAATTCCAGCATCTAATCTTAAAAAAGAAATAACTAAGATCTTATTTGATCAAGGATATATCTTGAGTTACAAATTTGAATCGAACACTGTTCAAGGTTCAATCAAAATCGCTTTGAAGTATGATAAAGATACTAAAGAGTCAGTGATTAAAGATATCCAAAGAATTAGTAAACCAGGTTTACGTAAGTATGCAGGTTCTTCTAGTATCCCAAGAATCCTTAACGGATTAGGAATTGCTATTGTATCCACTTCAAAAGGTCTTATGACTGGGAAACAAGCTAAGCAATTGAATGTGGGTGGTGAAGTAATTTGTTACGTATACTAATTAAAAGACTTATAAGAGATGTCAAGAATAGGTAAAAATCCCGTTGTAGTCCCTGCCGGTGTAACTATTGAAGTTGCTAATGGTATCATTACAGTAAAAGGAAAAAAAGGTCAACTTACTCAGGAATATTCAGATGTTACTGTAACGGTTGAAGGAGATCAAGTTCAAGTGGACAGGTCGTCTGATCATAAAGACCAAAGAGCAAAACACGGTTTGTACAGATCTTTAATCAATAATATGATTATCGGTGTAACTGAAGGTTTTACTAAGGAATTAGAATTGGTAGGAGTTGGTTATAGAGCTTCAAATCAAGGACAAAAATTAGATTTAGCTCTTGGATTTTCACATAATATCATTTTAGAAATAGCTCCAGAAGTAGAAGTTGAGACTGTATCTGAAAAAGGTAAAAATCCAATCGTGAAATTAACATCATTAGATAAACAACTTTTAGGTCAGGTAGCTGCGAAAATCAGAGGTTTCCGCAAACCAGAGCCATACAAAGGAAAAGGTGTTAAATTTGTAGGAGAAGTATTAAGAAGAAAAGCAGGTAAATCAGCGTAAAAAATAACATTATGTCATTAACAAAACCTGAAAGAAGACAGAGAATCAGATTCAGAATTAGAAAAACAATTAGTGGTACTGCTACTAATCCAAGGCTTTCTGTATTTAGAAGTAACAAAGAAATTTATGCTCAACTTATTGATGACGTAAACGGAGTTACTTTGTTAGCTGCTTCTTCAAGAGAAAAAGAAATAGGAAAAGGTACAAACGTAGAAGTTGCATCGGCAGTTGGAAAACTTGTTGCAGAAAAAGCGTTAAAAGCTGGGATAGAAACAGTAACTTTCGATAGAGGAGGTTATTTATATCACGGTCGTATTAAATCATTAGCGGAAGGCGCGAGAGCGGCTGGACTTAAATTCTAATATAGTATGTCTAATAGTAAATACAAGAATGTAGAGCTAGTAAAACCAAGTGGTCTTGAATTAAAAGATCGTTTGGTAAGTGTAAATCGTGTTACTAAAGTTACAAAAGGAGGTAGAGCATTTGGTTTTTCTGCTATTGTAGTTGTAGGTGATGAAAACGGAGTAGTAGGTCACGGATTAGGAAAATCGAAAGATGTTTCTGAAGCAATTGCGAAAGCAGTAGAAGATGCAAAGAAAAATTTAGTAAAAATTCCTTTGAATGGTCAGTCTGTTCCTCACGAGCAAAAAGGTAAATTTGGTGGAGCACGAGTATTTTTGATCCCTGCATCTCATGGTACAGGAGTTATTGCTGGTGGAGCTGTTCGTTCAGTGCTTGAGTCAGTTGGGATACACGATGTATTATCAAAATCTCAAGGATCATCAAATCCTCACAACGTTGTAAAAGCAACTTTCGATGCTTTATTACAAATGAGAAGTGCTTATACTGTTGCAAAACAAAGAGGCGTTTCTTTAGAAAAAGTTTTTAAAGGTTAATTCAAGGAAATTATGGCTAAATTATTAGTAAAACAAGTTAGAAGCAAAATCAACTGTCCCCTTACTCAAAAAAGAGGATTAGAAGCTTTAGGTCTTCGTAAAATGGGTCAAGTTGTAGAACACGATTCAAATCCAACTATCCTTGGAATGATAAATAAAGTTAAACACTTAGTTTCTGTAACAGAAGCTTAATAACAAATACGTTATGAATTTAAGTAACTTACAACCGGCTGAAGGGTCAACACACAATCAAAATAAAAGATTGGGTAGAGGAGAAGGTTCTGGAAAAGGTGGTACTGCGTCTCGTGGTCACAAAGGAGCAAAATCTCGTTCTGGTTATTCTAAAAAGATTGGTTTTGAAGGTGGACAAATGCCGCTTCAAAGACGTGTACCAAAGTTTGGTTTCACAAACATCAATCGTAAAGAATACGAAGGTGTAAATCTTGACACACTTCAATTATTAGTTGACAATGGTATCGTAACTAATTCAGTTGATATGACTGTATATGTTGCAAATCGTTTAGCAACTAAAAACGAAATCGTTAAGATTTTAGGAAGAGGAGAATTGAAAGCAAAACTAACTGTATCTGCTCACAAATTTACTGCTACTGCAAAAGCTGCTATTGAAGCTGCTGGTGGAGAAGTTGTAATCCTTTAATTTTTCGATAAAGATGAAGAAATTTATTGAATCATTAGTTAATATTTGGAAAATTGAAGAGCTGAAAAACAGAATCCTATTAACTTTAGGTATACTTTTGGTTTATCGTTTTGGTGCTCACGTTACTCTTCCAGGTATTGATGCTACGCAATTAACGGGTTTAGCTGGTCAAACAAAAAGTGGATTAGGATCTATTATTGATATGTTCTCAGGAGGTGCTTTTTCTAAAGCTTCAGTTTTTGCTTTAGGAATTATGCCTTATATTTCTGCATCTATTGTTGTTCAGTTAATGGGGATTGCAATTCCTTATTTGCAAAAACTTCAAAGTGATGGTGAAAGTGGTAGAAAGAAAATTAATCAAATTACTCGTTGGTTAACAATTGGTATCTCTTTGGTTCAAGGTCCTAGTTATATCTATAATCTTTACAATCAATTGCCAAAAACTGCATTTTTGCTAGGGTATAATTCTATTGAATTTGTATTTTCTTCAGTAATCATTTTAACTACAGGTACAATTTTTGCAATGTGGTTGGGAGAGAAAATCACTGATAAAGGTATCGGAAATGGAATATCTCTATTAATTATGGTAGGTATTTTAGCAAGATTACCACAGGCATTTATTCAAGAGTTTGCGGCCAGAGTTACCAATAATAATGGTGGACCAATGCTTTTGGTAGTTGAAATTATTGTTTGGTTGTTAGTAATCATTTCTTGTATATTGCTAGTAATGGCAATTAGAAAAATTCCTGTTCAGTATGCAAGACGTACAACATCAGGTGATTTTGAAAAAGATATGATGGGTGGTAACAGACAATGGATTCCATTAAAATTAAATGCAGCTGGTGTTATGCCAATCATCTTTGCTCAGGCAATTATGTTTATTCCTGCTGCAGTAGCAGGATTGTCAAAATCAGATGCGTCACAATCTATCGTTAGTGCTTTTAGTAATATGTTCGGTTTTTGGTATAATTTTGTATTTATAACTTTGATAGTTGTATTTACATATTTCTATACTGCAATCACTGTTCCTACAAACAAAATGTCTGACGATTTGAAAAGAAGTGGTGGTTTTATTCCAGGTGTTAGACCAGGAGTTGAAACTTCAGATTTCTTAGATAAAGTGATGTCTTTAATAACCTTCCCAGGTTCATTATTTCTTGCCTTAATCGCTGTGTTCCCAGCAATTGTTGTAAGTCTTATGGATGTGCAACAATCTTGGGCAATGTTTTTTGGAGGAACATCATTGATTATTATGGTTGGAGTTGCAATCGATACGATTCAACAAATTAATTCATACTTGTTGAATAAACATTATGATGGTTTAATGAAAAGTGGGAAAAATAGAAAAGCAGTAGCTTAATTTTATGGCAAAACAATCAGCAATAGAACAAGACGGATCAATAATTGAAGCATTGTCAAATGCAATGTTCCGTGTTGAGTTAGAAAATGGACATATAGTAATTGCTCATATATCTGGAAAAATGCGTATGCATTACATCAAATTATTACCTGGTGATAAAGTGAAACTAGAAATGAGTCCTTACGATTTGTCAAAAGCAAGAATTACTTATAGATATTAAAGATATTCAAAATGAAAGTAAGAGCATCAGTTAAAAAAAGAAGTGCCGAGTGCATTATCGTACGTAGAAAAGGAAGATTATACGTAATCAACAAAAAGAATCCTAGATTTAAACAAAGACAAGGATAATTATGGCAAGAATAGCAGGGGTAGATATCCCAAAAAACAAAAGAGGAGTTATCGCTTTAACCTATATCTTCGGAATTGGTAGAAGTAGAGCAGTTGAGATTTTAGAAAAAGCTCAAGTTAGCCAAGATACAAAAGTTCAAGATTGGAATGATGATGAAATTCACGCAATTCGTGATGCCGTATCTTTCTTCAAAATTGAAGGTGAACTACGTTCAGAAGTTTCCTTAAACATCAAACGTTTAATGGATATTGGATGTTATAGAGGGATTCGTCATAGATCTGGTCTTCCATTAAGAGGACAAAGAACTAAGAACAACTCTAGAACAAGAAAAGGTAAAAGAAAAACTGTTGCTAACAAGAAAAAAGCAACTAAATAATAAGTAATATGGCTAAAGCAACTACAAAAAAACGTAAAGTTATCGTTGAATCAACGGGTGAAGCTCATATTAGTGCCACTTTTAACAACATCATCATTTCTTTGACAAACAAAAAAGGTGAAGTTATTTCTTGGTCTTCAGCAGGTAAAATGGGTTTTAGAGGTTCTAAAAAGAATACTCCATACGCAGCTCAAATGGCAGCAGAAGATTGCAGTAAAGTAGCGTTAGAAGCAGGACTTAAAAAAGTAAAAGTGTATGTAAAAGGACCAGGAAACGGACGTGAGTCTGCTATCCGTTCTTTGCATAATGGTGGAATTGAAGTGACTGAAATCATTGATGTTACTCCAATGCCTCACAACGGATGTCGTCCTCCAAAAAGACGTAGAGTTTAATACTCAAAAACAAATTATAGTATAACCTAGATTGAACAACGATTATCGAAGGATAAGACCTGAATTCATAATCTCAATCTTAAACAATTTAAAATGGCAAGATATACTGGTCCAAGTACAAGAATCGCACGTAAATTCGGCGAAGCAATTTTCGGAGACGATAAAGCTTTCGAAAAAAGAAATTACCCTCCTGGACAACACGGGATGGCAAAAAAAAGAGGAAAAAAATCTGAGTATGCTGTTCAGTTAATGGAAAAGCAAAAAGCTAAATATTCTTATGGAATTTTAGAAAAACAATTCAGAAATTTATTCGAAAAAGCATCAGCGACTAAAGGGGTTACTGGTGAAGTATTATTACAATTATGTGAAGCAAGATTAGACAACGTAGTTTATAGAATGGGTATTGCCCCTTCTAGAAGAGGTGCGCGTCAAATCGTTTCTCACAGACACATTACCGTAAATGGTGAAGTAGTTAATATCCCTTCTTACCACCTTAAACCTGGTGATAAAGTGGCCGTTCGTGCAAAATCTAAATCTTTAGAAGCTATCGAGCGTTCCTTATCAAATTCAAGTCACGTTTATGAATGGATTACTTGGAATAATGATTTAAAAGAAGGTACTTTTGTTTCTGTACCAGCTAGACTTCAAATTCCAGAAAACATTAAAGAGCAATTAATCGTAGAGTTGTACAACAAATAATAATTGACTTAGTCGAAATTTATGGCAATATTTAATTTTCAGAAGCCCGATAAAGTTATCATGATCGATTCAACCGATTTTGAAGGTAAATTTGAATTTAGACCTTTAGAACCTGGTTACGGATTGACAGTTGGTAACGCACTTAGAAGAGTTTTGCTTTCAGCATTAGAAGGTTATGCAATCACATCGGTTCGTATCGAAGGTGTAGATCATGAGTTTTCTACTATCTCAGGAGTTGTTGAAGACGTTACCGAAATTATTCTTAATCTTAAACAAGTACGTTTCAAACGTCAAATTGAAGATATAGATAATGAATCAGTTACTATTTCTGTAACCGGTAAAGATCAATTGACAGCTGGTGATTTCCAGAAGTTTATTTCAGGTTTCCAAGTTTTGAATCCAGAACTTGTAATCTGTAATTTAGACTCTAAAATCAAACTACATTTCGATTTAACTATCGAAAAAGGAAGAGGATATGTTCCTGCTGAAGAGAACAAAAAACAAAATGCTGCAATTGGAACTATTTTTACTGACTCTATTTTTACTCCTGTAAAAAATGTTAAGTATGCTATTGAAAACTTCCGTGTAGAGCAAAAAACAGATTATGAAAAATTGGTTTTTGAAATAAAAACAGATGGTTCTATTAATCCAAAAGACGCTCTTACTGAAGCTGCTAAAGTTTTAATTCACCATTTCATGTTGTTTTCTGACGAAAGAATTACTCTTGAGGCTGACGAAATTGCACAAACAGAATCTTATGATGAAGAATCATTACATATGAGACAATTGCTTAAAACTAAGCTTGTTGATATGGATCTTTCTGTTAGAGCATTAAATTGCTTGAAAGCGGCAGAAGTTGATACACTTGGAGATTTAGTATCTTTCAATAAAAATGACCTAATGAAATTCCGTAATTTCGGTAAAAAATCTTTAACTGAACTAGATGAACTAGTGGCAATTAAAAATTTGAACTTCGGTATGGATTTAGCAAAATACAAATTAGATAAAGAATAAACCACTTCGTATTTTGCTCTCCAAAGAGGATAGTAGCAAGATGAAGGTTTAAAAAAACACGTCATGAGACACGGAAAAAAATTCAATCACTTAAGCAGACAGACTGCACATAGAAGTTCTATGTTAGCTAATATGGCTTGTTCTTTGATCGAGCACAAACGTATTAACACTACTGTTGCAAAAGCAAAAGCGCTTAAACAATTTGTTGAGCCATTAATAACAAAATCTAAAGCTGACACGACTCACAATCGTCGTATCGTTTTTGGATACTTACGTAGCAAATATGCCGTAACTGACTTGTTCAGAGACGTAGCTGCTAAAGTAGGTGACCGTCCAGGTGGATACACTCGTATCATTAAAGTTGGAAATCGTTTAGGAGATAATGCTGATATGGCAATGATCGAATTAGTAGATTTTAATGAACTTTACAACGGAGGTAAAAAAGAAGTTAAAAAAGCAAAAAGCCGTCGTGGTGGAAAAGCTAAGAAAGCGGATGATACTGCAGCTCCTGTTGCTGAAGCTCCATCTGCTGAAACTGAAACTCCATCAGAGTCTGCTGAATAATTATGAAGATAATCATTCAATAAAAATCAAGGATAAACTTTTGTTAGTTTGTCCTTTTTTTTTGTTTTTTTTGAAGTATTAATCTAAAGTTCTTTATTTCTTCATCCTTCTTTTTTGGGTAATTATTACTATTTAAAGGTTATTATTTATAGTAATAGGGATTGTTTTAATTCTGTTTGGTTATAGAGTAACGACTTTAAAATATATATTTTCAATAAACATTGCATTGACTGTTTTAAAAAATTAAATTTGCAAAATATTTAACTACTAATGAAATACACAACACGAAAAAGCGCCATATTATTATTAAGTGACGGAACCATATTTCACGGAAAATCTATTGGGATTTCTGGAACTACTTTTGGTGAAGTTTGTTTTAATACTGGAATGACAGGTTATCAAGAGATATTTACAGATCCGTCTTACTACGGACAAATTATGGTAGCGACCAATGCTCATATTGGAAACTACGGAGTTAATGATAAAGAAGTTGAATCCGAAAGTATTAAAATTTCAGGTTTGGTTTGTAAAAATTTTAGCTTCAATTATTCTCGTGAAGATGCAACTGGAAGTTTAGAAGAGTACTTTACTAAGCAAAATTTGATTTGTATTTCTGACGTAGATACTCGTGGTTTGGTTAGTTATATTCGTGATAATGGAGCTATGAATTCAGTGATTTGCACAGACGATACTCCAATAGAAGAACTAAAAGCTGCTTTGGCAAAAGTGCCAGACATGAAAGGTTTGGAATTAGCTTCAAAAGTTTCGACTAAAGAGCCTTATTATTTTGGTGATGAGAATGCAAAGTATAAAATCTCAGCTTTAGATTTAGGAATTAAAACCAATATCCTTCGCAACCTTGCCAAGAGAGATTGCTATATTAAAGTGTTTCCTTATGATTCTAAATACTCAGAATTAGCTTCGTTTAATCCAGATGGTTTTTTCTTATCGAATGGGCCTGGAGATCCAGAACCATTGGTAAGTTCTATTGAGGTGGCCAAAGAAATCTTGGCTAATGATAAGCCTTTATTTGGAATTTGTTTGGGGCATCAAGTAATTGGTTTGGCCAATGGAATTTCGACCTATAAAATGTTCAATGGACATAGAGGAATTAATCATCCTGTTAAAAATGTGATTACAGGCAAAGGAGAAATTACTTCGCAAAATCACGGTTTTGCCGTAAATAAAGAAGAGTTAGATAATCATCCTGAAATGGAAATCACGCATCTTCATTTGAATGATGGAACAGTTGCAGGTATGCGATTAAAAAACAAAAACTGTTTTTCAGTGCAATACCATCCAGAAGCAAGTCCTGGACCACACGATTCGTCTTATTTATTTGATCAATTCGTAGAGAATTTAAAAAAATAAATTTTCACTATATTCTTTTAAAAGCTGTCGTTAATGGCAGCTTTTTTATTGCTTCATTTCAAATTTTTAAACTCTTTGTTTTTGATTAATAAAAAATCCAAAAGAAGCAACGGATTTGAATTTTCTAAAACTGTTTTTGATTTAGGGTCGGCATCACAGTATTCTAGAAATAGCGCTATTTCTTCGGGTTTTAATTTCAATGAATTGATGAAAAACTCCTCTTCGAAATTGGTTTTTGTTAATTCCTTAAATTCAATTTTAGCGTGGCTTTCTTTTTTGTCCTCTTTTTTCTTATTGAAAACAGCTAAAATCATTTTTCCAATTCTTATAAAATCAGGGCTGTTTAGTATTACACCATCATAAACTCCAATTGGTTTGGGGCGATTTGCTTTTTCTAGATTTATTTCGTCAGCAGCAGCTTGACTATAAAAACCTTTTGATTTGAAGGGTGCTTTTGTAATTATGACTTCTTCTAGTTCTTCTGGTTTTTGTGTCAATGTTATTCTGAGACTGTTTCTTTTAAAATCTTCTTTTTCTAAAAATAACCTTTTGTAATAGTGTTTTTTTGAAATAAATACGAGCATGTCTTCCTCTTTTGCCGCAATCAAAAAAACTCCCTCGCTATTGGTTATTGCTGTTTTTTCGGTTACTAAATTGACGACTTCAATTCCCTGAACAGGAGAATCATCACATAGAACGATGCCTTTGATGGGTTTTTCGGTTTGTGAAAAGCAACAATGTATTGTGAATATGAAGTATAAAAGTAGTAGTTTTTTCATTTCTTTGATTTACTTGATTGTAAAGCTATTTAATACATTCTAAACTAAATCAAAACTTGTCTATAAAGTTTTGTTAATACTCCTAAGGAAACTTGTATTGTGTGTTTGAATTGTTATTTTTGTTTTAGGTTAAAATAATTCTGTTTCTTGATGCTTAAAATGTATATTTGATTCATTAATTCAGTCGAAGCAGTAATGAAATTTCATCGATTCACTATAGTTTATAATTAAATATATTTCAAAATAATGCGTTCTAAATCAATACAAATGAAATCCATAATTAATACAATTGCCTTTGTTTTTTTTCTTTTTCTCTTTTTCAGCGGAACGGCAATGGCGCAAGAGATTATTAAAGAAAACGCTGTTGACACTATAAAAAAAGCTCCTTCTGCTAAAAAGCAAAAAATTGACGGTATCATTGCTAAAGTGGGAGATTATATTATTTTGGATTCGGACATAGACAAATCGTATTTAGAAATTTCAAGTCAAGGTGGTTCTATAAAAGATATTACTCGTTGTCAGATTTTGGGTAAAATTATGGAAGATAAATTATATGCTCACCAAGCCGTGATTGATAGTGTTAAAGTAACTGATTCTGAGGTGAAATCAATGATGGATGAAAGGTTAAGTTATATGGTGGAGCAAATAGGTTCAATGGATAAAGTGGTTAAATACTACAAGAAAAACACCGAAGAAGATTTTAGATCCTATTTCTTTGATGTTTTGAAAGAACAAAAATTAACTTCGGAAATGCAGAAAAAAATCATTGATGAAGTAGATATTACACCAGAAGAAGTTAGAGATTTTTTCAAAAAAATTCCAACTGCAGATCTACCTGTTTTTGGTGCTGAGATGGAAGTAGCTCAAATTGTTGTCACCCCAAAAGTTTCTGAGGCCGAAAAACAAAAAGTGATTGATAAATTGAATGAATTCAAAAAAGAAGTGCAAGCTGGTGAATCTAGTTTTGCGACAAAAGCAGTTTTATATTCACAAGATCCTGGTTCGAGAGCTACAGGAGGATTTTATAAAATGACCAAAAAAACACCTTTCGTCAAAGAGTTTAAAGAGGTAGCATTTAGTCTTCAAGAAGGTGAAATTTCTGAACCCTTTGAAACGGATTTTGGTTATCACATTATATATGTAGAGAAAATCAAAGGTCAAGAGGTAGAATTGCGTCATATATTATTGATACCTTCTGTTACGCCAGAGGATTTAAAAGAGGCTAAAGAAAAAATTACTTTAATTAAAAAAAGAATCGAAGACAAGGAAATTACTTTTGATAAAGCGGCAAAAACCATGTCGGACGAAAAAGAGACTAGAGCAAATGGAGGTGCTTTAATTAATCCTAAAACTCAAGACACTCGTTTTGAATTGACCAAAATGGATCCTACTTTGTACAGTCGAGTTTCAAATTTGAAAGAAGGAGAAATCACTTCGCCAATAATGGATGATGATCAATCCGGAAAGAAAAAATACAAGATAATTACGGTTACCAATAGAATAAACGAGCATACTGCTGATTATGCCAAAGATTACATTAAAATTAAAGATTTGGCTTTAAAAGAAAAACAAATCAAAGCTATCGGAAAATGGTTTGATGATAAAATTAAAGACACTTATATTAGAGTTAACGGCGAATACAGAGATTGTACTTTTACAAACAATTGGCTCAAAAAATAATTATAAGTTATGAATGATGAGTTTTTATATGAAAGCTCATCATTCATAATTCATAACTCATCATTCAAAAATATGTCAGACGTCGCAGCTATTCATAATTTAGTTCAAAAAAGGAATTCGCTAAAAGCCGAAATCGCCAAAATTATTGTGGGTCAAGATACGGTAGTAGATCAAATTCTATTGTGTATTTTTTCTGGAGGTCACGCTCTTTTAGTAGGAGTGCCGGGATTAGCAAAAACTTTGATGGTAAATACCTTAGCACAAGCATTAGGTTTAGATTTTAAAAGAATCCAATTTACGCCCGATTTAATGCCATCTGATATTTTAGGAAGTGAAATATTGGATGAAAATCGCCATTTCAAATTTATCAGAGGCCCCATATTTTCGAATATTATCCTAGCCGACGAAATCAATAGAACGCCTCCAAAAACGCAGGCAGCTTTGCTTGAAGCGATGCAGGAACGTTCAGTAACCATTGCTGGTCATAACTATAAGCTAGATTTGCCTTATTTTGTATTGGCTACTCAAAATCCAATTGAGCAAGAAGGAACTTATCCTTTGCCAGAAGCGCAATTAGATCGTTTTATGTTTGCTATCAAACTAGATTATCCTTCTTTTGAAGAAGAAGTTCAGGTGGTAAAAAGAACGACTTCTGATTCACATTCAGTAATAAATCCTTTGTTTACGGCTCAAGAAATAATTGAATTCCAACACTTGATTCGTAGGATTCCAGTGGCCGATAATGTAATTGAATATGCAGTTACTTTGGTCAGTAAAACACGTCCAGATAATCCTTTGTCTAATGAATTTGTCAAAAATTATTTAGATTGGGGAGCAGGACCCAGAGCTTCTCAAAATTTGATTTTGGCGGCTAAAGCCAATGCAGCATTCAACGGAAAATTTTCTCCCGATATTGAAGATGTAAAAGCGGTGGCTACAGGAATTCTTCGTCACAGAATCATCAAAAACTACAAAGCCGATGCTGAGGGAATTACTGAAGAAATGATTATTGATAAATTGATTTAATTCATTTCAGTATATTTCATTTTATTTAGCTGGAAAAAAAATCTATTCAGGGTTTTAAAGCTCTAAAAGTGATTCATAAGTCTTTTTTTATATGCTCTAAACTAGCGATTATTTAAATTTTCAATCTGATTTTTAGAATTTTTCAATAAAAGACATTTAATTTCTTTTATGTGTAATTATCAGCAAGGAAACGGCTTATTATGCTAATATTTTTTAAATCTCAGCATAAATTCTTAATTTTGCATCACAAAAAAAATATAAAAACCAAAAACTATTTTGGCATTTGTTTTTGAATTCATCAAAGAAATTTGCCTTTAACACTGAAAAGACTTCTATTATGAGTATTTATAACGATTATCTAAACGAAATCGAAGAGCGAAAAGGTCAAGGACTTCATCCTAAACCAATCGATGGTGCTGAATTATTGAGCGAAATCATTGCTCAAATTAAAGATGTGAATAATGCTTATCGAGCAGATTCGCTTCAATTTTTTATTTACAATACTGTTCCTGGAACTACTCCTGCAGCTAATGTGAAAGCTAAATTTTTGAAGGAGATTGTTCTTGGAGAATCCGTGGTAAAAGAAATTACAGTGGCTTTTGCCTTTGAATTATTATCACATATGAAAGGCGGACCTTCTATTGAAGTATTGCTTGATTTGGCTTTGGGTAGCGATGTGGCTATTGCAAAACAAGCGGCAGAAGTTCTTAAGACACAAGTATATCTTTATGATGCTGATATGGCTCGTTTAGGCGACGCATTCAAAAGCGGAAACGAAATTGCAAAAGAAATTTTGGAAAGTTATGCTAAAGCGGAGTTTTTTACTAAACTTCCAGAAGTAGCTGAAGAAATTAAAATAGTTACTTTTATTGCTGGTGAAGGAGATATTTCAACCGATTTGCTTTCTCCAGGAAACCAAGCACACTCTCGTTCTGATCGTGAGTTGCACGGAAAATGTATGATTACGCCTGAAGCTCAAGCGGAAATCAAAGCATTACAAGCACAACACCCTGACAAATCGGTGATGTTAATTGCTGAAAAAGGGACGATGGGAGTGGGTTCTTCAAGGATGTCAGGTGTAAATAACGTGGCACTTTGGAGCGGTAAACAAGCCAGTCCATACATTCCATTCGTGAATATTGCTCCAATTGTGGGTGGTACTAACGGAATTTCTCCTATTTTCTTAACGACTGTTGATGTAACTGGTGGTATCGGTTTGGATCTTAAAAACTGGGTAAAAAAGGTGGATGAAGCAGGGAATGTTCTTCGTGACGAAAGTGGTGATCCTATTTTGGAAGAAGTATATTCTGTTGCAACAGGAACGGTACTTACTATCAATACTAAAACCAAAAAACTATACAAAGGAGACCAAGAATTAATAGATATTTCTAAAGCATTCACTCCTCAAAAACTTGAATTTATAAAAGCAGGTGGTTCTTATGCTATTGTATTTGGGAAAAAATTACAAACATTCGCTTCTAAAACTTTAGGTATTGATACTGTACCTGTATTTGCTCCGTCAAAAGAAGTTTCTATCGAAGGACAAGGACTTACAGCAGTTGAAAAAATATTTAATAAAAATGCAGTTGGAACAACTCCGGGTAAAATTTTGCACGCTGGTTCTGACGTTCGTGTAACGGTAAACATTGTAGGTTCGCAAGATACCACTGGTTTGATGACTTCACAAGAATTAGAGTCTATGGCCGCTACAGTTATTTCGCCAATCGTTGATGGTGCTTACCAATCAGGATGTCATACTGCTTCGGTTTGGGACAATAAATCGAAAGCGAATATTCCTAGATTGATGAAATTTATGAACGATTTCGGTTTGATTACAGCTCGTGACCCCAAAGGTGTTTACCACGCTATGACCGATGTAATTCACAAAGTATTGAATGATATTACAGTTGATGATTGGGCTATCATTATTGGTGGTGACTCTCATACTCGAATGTCAAAAGGGGTTGCTTTTGGCGCCGATTCAGGTACTGTTGCGCTTGCATTAGCTACTGGAGAGGCTTCTATGCCAATTCCAGAATCTGTGAAAGTAACGTTCAAAGGAACAATGAAATCGTATATGGATTTCCGTGATGTGGTGCATGCTACTCAATCTCAAATGTTGCAACAGTTTGGTGGCGAAAACGTATTTCAAGGAAAAATCATCGAGGTTCACATCGGGACGCTTACTGCTGACCAGGCCTTTACATTTACAGACTGGACTGCCGAAATGAAAGCAAAAGCGTCTATCTGTATTTCTGAAGATGCTACTTTGATTGAATCATTGGAAATTGCAAAAAGCAGAATCCAAATTATGATTGACAAAGGTATGGATAACAAAAACCAAGTGCTTCAAGGCTTAATTAACAAAGCAGATAAGAGAATTGCAGAAATTCAATCAGGAGAAAAACCAGCCTTAAGACCAGATGCTAATGCAAAATATTATGCAGAAGTTGTGGTTGATTTGGATTTGATTGCAGAGCCAATGATTGCCGATCCTGATGTAAATAATGTCGATGTTTCTAAAAGATATACTCACGATACCATTAGACCTTTATCTTTTTATGGTGGAGATAAAAAAGTAGATCTTGGATTTATAGGTTCTTGTATGGTTCACAAAGGCGATATGAAAATATTAGCTCAAATGCTTAAAAATATAGAAAATCAGCAAGGTAAGGTAGAGTTCAAAGCGCCGCTAGTTGTTGCGCCACCTACTTATAACATCGTTGATGAGTTGAAAGCAGAAGGCGACTGGGAAGTGTTACAAAAATACTCTGGTTTCGAATTTGATGATAATGCACCGAAAGCTGCAGCGCGTACATCTTATGAAAAAATGTTGTATTTAGAGCGTCCAGGTTGTAATCTTTGTATGGGTAACCAAGAAAAAGCTGCAAAAGGAGATACTGTAATGGCAACTTCAACTCGTCTTTTCCAAGGTAGAGTTGTAGAAGATACCGAAGGTAAAAAAGGAGAATCATTATTATCTTCTACTCCAGTTGTAGTTTTATCTACTGTACTTGGACGAACTCCAACAATAGAAGAATACAAAACGGCTGTTGAAGGTATCAATCTAACTAAATTTGCTCCATCGCATAAGTTGTTAGTGAAATAATCATACAGTATTATAAATATTTAAAAGCCTGAGTTATAACTTGGGCTTTTTTTATGTTTTAAATAGAGGGTTTATAAGAATTTCGCCCTAATTGGTTTCGTGTTTTTAAATTCATTGACATCAATACTAATTAAAATTGGCGAAGGATATTTAGAATAGTAGTTTTCGATATAACCACCAAATACATACAATTTGTCTTCTGAATAAAATAATTTTGAAGCTTGTAAAGGCAAATCGATTTGGTATTCTTTCAACAATCGGGTGTTTGTGTCTAAAGTGTAGATTCTTTCATTATCAAAAAAATAAATCAAATTACTATCATTTGTAATTGCTGGCCTGCTTACCGCTTTAAATAATTCTCCTTCAGTTGTCCATTTTTCGGTAATTAAATCAAAACTTTCTATGGTGTTCAAAGGCTTAGAATTAAAGCCTCCGACTAAATATATTTTGTTTTTAATCAAGACTCCGGTGGTTTCTTTAGCTGTGGGTAAATTGTCTAATTCATACCAATAGCCCGAATTTATATTGTAAGAGTGAATTTTGTTAGAGTATAATTTAACTGCATCTTCATTCATTTTTGTTGATCCTCCCATGACTATTAGATTGCCATTATATTCAAAAGAGGCAAAATCAGCTGCTTGATGAGGATTAGTGTTGTCTATAATAATAGATTGATTTTCGGGGTCAAAAACTTCAATTTTATCGTCTAAATATTCAAAAACTCCATTTGCAGAAACCCGTTTTCCTCCTAAAACATAAATTTTATTATTGTATTCGTTTAGATTATGATAGGCTCTTTTTCTAAATTTTAGTTTAGAAGTTTCCCAAGTATTGGTTTTTATATCATAAATAAGAAGGTTTCCTTTATAGTATTGACCAGAAAACTGAAAACTAAGTTCACGCAGATAATCTTCCATTGTAGGATCTACTTTTTCATATTGTACTTTTTTCCAAGCATCTGTTGCGAACGAGGCATCTCCTCCAATGACATAGATTTTGTTGTCTTTTAGAATTGAACCAAAAGAAAACAAGGGGTATTTTGAAGGTTTTAGTTTTGTAAAAGCAATTTTTGATTTTAATGGTTTGTTGGCTTGAATGCTAATTCCAGGTAAGGATTCGATTTTTTCTTCTAGGTAAATCAAAAAATTATTCTTCTTTAATTCTGAGAATACAATAGTTTTTGAGGCATATCCAACATGTGTAAATGAGATAGAATCAGTTTCGGCCAATTCTACTGGAACTCTAAGTTTGAATTCGCCATTATCATCCGTTTTAGAATTCACGCTAAAACTTTTTAGAGTTATGTTTACATCCTTAATAGGTAGATTTTCCTTCTCACTTAATACAATCCCTTTTATGTTTTGTGTAAATGAAAATAGAGGAATGAGAAATATAAGTAATCGTATTTTTTTCAAAAAAGATTTCATTAGGTCTGTTGGAGGATTAAAATTACTATATATTTTTTAATCGTAGGGCTATAATTTTGCTAATTTTCAATCAAAACTTTGTTAAATTGATTATAAAGAGCGGGTCAAAAATTGCGAAATTTATATTTATAGCTTAAATTTGTTTTTAGGTTATACTTTATTGTTAAAGTTTGCCGTAAAAGTAAAATAATTATTCAATTTTTAGAATAATATAGGTTGTTGTATCGCGTTGTTAATTGAAGAATGAATGCGATAAATATTGAATTTAAATAGTGTTTATGAAGTATTTTAGTTGCCTTTTTTTGATTGTTTTCTTTAGTAGCATGAGTCTTTTTTCGCAAGAAAAGTTAAGGCAACATACCGTAGCTAAGGGTGAAACAATCAGTGAAATTGCTAAGAAATACCAAGTTGAACAATCGGCTATTTATGAACTGAATCCTGATGCTGTAAATGGAATTAAATTAAAATCGGTTTTATTAATTCCTACTAAGGCCAAAAAGAGCAATTCGATTTCGGTTCGAGATAGTGCTCGTGATTCTTCTGAAAAAACACACGAAGTACTGCCCAAGGAAACCCTTTACGGAATTACCAAGCAATACAAAGTGAGTCTTGAAGACTTGTATAAAAGTAATCCTAATTTAGAAAAAGAAGGATTGAAAACAGGTCAAATCCTAAAACTTCCCCAGACCGCTTTAGTAGATTTTCCAGAAAATAAGATAGCTGAAAAAACTATTGAAGTTCCTAAAACAAATCTTTCTCAAAAGAAAAATTTAAAAGAAGAACCCGCCGTTGTTGAAATAAAAAACAATAATAAAATTGAGCTTCCAACTAATACAATTCAACATGAAGTTTTGCCTAAAGAATCATTATATTCTATAGCCAAGCTTTATAAAATTACCCTTTCTGATTTGCAAAAAGCCAATTCTGAATTAGGGGGTAAATCTTTAAAAGTAGGTCAAAAAATTAATGTACCAGGACAAGCCGAAGCTGATTCTAATCTTGTTGCTGATAAAAAGGAATTGAAAGCCGAGAAAGAAAACCTTGTTTCGACTCCTGCTGTGGTTGAGAAAAAAAATCAGAAGATGGAGAATGCTGTTCCAGTAGTTGTTCCAGCTAAGGTCGAAACCACAAACGAGTCTCAAGCAGTTGTTCACGAAGTTTTACCTAAAGAATCACTGTATTCTATAGCCAAGCTTTATAAAATTACCCTTTCTGATTTGCAAAAAGCCAATCCTGAATTAGCGGGTAAGTCTTTAAAAGTGGGTCAAAAAATTAGTGTTCCGGGACAAGCCGAAGCTGAATCTACTCTTGTTGCTGATACAAAAGAAGTGAAAGAAAACCTTGTTTTGACTCCTGCTGTGGTTGAGAAAAAAAATCAGAAGATGGAGAATATAGTTCCAGTAGTTGTTCCAGCTGCGGTTGAAACCACGAAAGAATCTCAAGGAGTTGTTCACGAAGTTCTTCCTAAAGAATCATTATATTCTATAGCCAAGCTTTATAAAATTACCCTTTCTGATTTGCAAAAAGCGAATCCTGATTTAGGAAAGAAATCCTTAAAAGTGGGTCAAAAGATTAGTATTCCAGGAGATATTAAAACCAATTTGATTGCTACTTCCGATACAAAAGAAGCTAAAACGCAAACGGAAAGTTCTGTTTTGACTCCTGCGGTTGTGGAGAAAAAAGGGCAAGATGCTAATCCTACAAATCCAGCTGCAATTCCATCTACAGTTGAAAACCTAAAAGAAGTTGTCGCATACACACACGAAGTTTTGCCAAAGGAAACCAAGTATGGGATTGCCAAACAGTACGGGCTATCGGTGGTTGAATTAGAAAAACAGAATCCTGCTATAGCCAAAAATTTATTGGTGGGTTCTAAGCTAAAGATTCTTAGTTCGAAAAGTATTGAAAAAACGGCTTCTATGCAGACAGCTATCGCTATTGAAACTGAATATATCAAAGAAAAGTTCGAGACAACAAATACTAATATAACTCATGATGAAGCATTTGTAGATCAATTGATTTCGAGAGCTTCTGAGAATATTGGGACTCGATATCGTTCAGGAGGAACTACTAAGGAAGGTTTTGATTGTTCGGGATTGATGTGTTATACTTTTAGTGAAAGCGATATTAAACTCCCAAGATCTTCTATAGAAATGGCTTCTTATGGTTCTAAGATTGACACTCAAGATGCTCAAAAAGGGGATTTAATTTTTTTCAAAACAAGTGGCCGTGGCCGAATTACTCACGTGGGTATGGTCGTTGAAGTGTTAGATGGTGAAATTAAATTTATTCATTCCTCTAATCACGGAGGTGTTATTATTTCTTCGACCAAAGAGTCTTATTACGAGAGAAGTTTGGTTCAAATTAATCGGGTGTTGTAATCGTTTTTCGTTTACCATTTTTCGTCCGTCGAATAGCGAACAACAACCAACAAATCTTACCTAAAAAACTCATTATGGGCAATCACTTCTTTCAAAGGAGCTAAATCTTTTATTTTTACTTTTTTGTCAAAAGAGGCAATGTGGTTGTTGTGATGTGCATCAGACCCTACAAAGCTGTACATTCCTTTTTTGAGTAATTTTTGGGCTATTTCGGTAATGCTTTCGCCATAATAACCCACAACGGATAATAGGTTTAATTGCAATAAACAGCCTGCATTAATCAGTTTGTTGTATTCTTCGAAATTTTTATGAAAAAAATTGTATCGTTCTGGATGTGCCAAAACGGGAATATAACCTGCCACCTGAAGGTCAAACAAAATAGAATAGAGTTGGATAGGAGGATTGATATAGGACATTTCGACTAAAACATAATTGCTTTTAAGGGTCAACAGTTTTTCGGATTGAAAAAGTTTTACAAAATTTTCGTCCATCATATATTCTGCTGCGGCTCGAAAAGGAATTGAAAGGTTGTTTTTCTTGAGCTCTAAGTTGGTCTCTGCTTCTTTTTCTTTAATATTTTGGCTGCTGTTTTCCCAAAAATGCTGAATGACGTGTGGGGTTGTAATTAATTTTGAAGCACCAAATCCTTGAAGCGCTTGTATTAATTGTAAACTATCGCCTAAAGTTTTGGCGCCATCGTCAATTCCGGGTAAAATATGGGAATGAATATCAATATAATTATCAGGAATTATATCTTTTAGAATGGGCTTGGATTGGAATATTGTAAACATAGAGCAAAGATACAAAATTTGGGTTTTATTTGGTTACTCGCATTGTCGTTTTTCTTCATTAGTCAATCGTCCACCGTTTTCGAGCAACCAGCAACTAACAACAAACAACTACCAAGAGTTCAATTAAATTATTATATTTGCGACAAAGCAATAGGACAAAAGCGTTGAGATATAAATGGCTCATTTCAGATTTGTTTTAGATTGAATTTTGTACTTACTATGAATCCTACCCATACTAATGAAAATGATTGGCTGTTTGAAATAACACCCAAAAACAAGTTCTTCTCACTCAACCTCAAGGAAGTTTGGCAATACCGAGATTTGCTTATGCTTTTTGTAAAAAGAGATGTCGTAACGGTTTATAAACAAACCATTTTAGGCCCTTTGTGGTATTTGATTCAGCCTTTGTTTACTTCAGTTACTTTTACCATCATTTTTAATACAGTAGCCGGAATTAATACTGGAACGGTACCTCCGTTTTTATTTAATTTGGCGGGAATAACAGTTTGGAATTATTTTACCGCTTGTTTGACAGGTACTTCAGATACTTTTAAGGCCAATGCCGCTATTTTTGGCAAAGTCTATTTTCCTAGGATAATAACACCAATGTCGGTAGTGATTTCTAATTTAATTAAGTTTGGAATTCAATTTCTGATTTTCATTGGCTTTTATGTATTTTATTATTTTCAGGGAGCTCCGCTAAGTTTGAATAGTTCGCTCTTGTTTTTTCCCTTGCTCATTTTGTTGATGGGGACTTTGGGATTGGGATTGGGGATGTTTATTTCGTCTTTGGTAACCAAATACCGAGATTTTAGTTACCTCATTGGATTTGGTGTGCAACTATTGATGTATCTTTCTGCGGTGATGTATCCTATGGCGCTCATACAAAGCAAAATGCCTGATTATGCTTGGCTAGTTCACTACAATCCCTTGGCTTATATTATAGAAACTACTCGTTATATGTTATTAGGAATAGGAGCTGTTTCTGTTTGGGGAATGGTTTATACAGTGAGTGTGACACTTATTGTTTTTTTTATGGGACTTTTGGTCTTCAATAAGACAGAGAAAAGTTTTATAGATACGGTTTAGTGCAGAATTCAGAAGGCAGGACGCAGAACGAAACAAAATATAAATAATGAACAAACTAATTCATAGCATTTTAAATAAACTGGGATACAAAATCTCGAATATTGGCAAGAAAGAAAAAGCGATACAAGATTTGGTAAACAGTTTTGGGGTAAAAAACGACACCTATAATTTGGTTTATAATTCGGCTTCGTATTTATTTGAAATAAAAAAACATTTTCCAGAACTCGTTTTAGAAGGGCATAACGAAGGTGTTTTAGCTAGTTTCAATGGATTGCAAATCTATGTAGAAAGCTCCGAAGAGTTTTTTATTATTAAAGAAGTTTTTATCGAAAAAGATTATAATCTATTGTCTAATGAAAACTTCGTTGTTTTTGATATTGGGATGAATATCGGGATTAGCTCTTTGTTTTTTGCCTTGCAAAAAAATGTAACCCAAATCTATTCGTTTGAACCTGTCGTTCCTACCTATAATCAAGCGGTTTACAATAGGAATTTAAACCCTAGTTGTGCTGCAAAAATAGAAGCTTTTAATTTTGGATTGGGTGGTTCCACTCGAGTTGAAAAAGTATTGTATAATGCACAAGCTAAAGGAAATTGCGGTATCCGATTGGATGCAAGCCTTGTTTTGGATAAAAATAATGCTGCAGAAATTGAAATTCAGATAAAGAATATTGGCGAGATCCTTCCTGATTTGTTGGCGAAACATGCTAATCAGAAAAAAGTATTAAAAATAGATTGCGAAGGCGCAGAATATGAGATTTTAGAAAAATTGAGCCAACTGAATTTATTAGCCGATGTTGATGTATTGCTAATCGAATGGCATGACAAAGGAGCTAAAATTCTAGAAGAACTTCTGGTTGAAAATAATTTTACAGTGATTTCAAGGTATTTAACCTCTATTACGGGTATGATTTATGCCTTTAAAAATTAAAAACAAGAACTAAGCGATGCAAACTTCAAAAGTCTCCATTATTGTTCCCTGCTACAATCAAGCCCAATATTTGGACGAAGCTTTGCAATCTATTTACAACCAGACTTATACAGATTGGGAATGCTTTATTGTCAATGATGGTAGTCTAGATCATACTGAAGAAATAGCTCAAAAATGGGCAGATAGAGACTCGCGGTTTATTTATATCAGTAAAGAAAACGGAGGCGTGAGCAGTGCTAGAAATCTGGGAATCGAGAGAGCTAGTGGCGAATTTATTTTACCGTTAGATGCAGATGACAAGTTCGAAGCGTCTTTTATAGAGAAAGCATTAAAAGTGTTTTTTGATGATTCTGAAGTTGGCATTGTGAGTTGTTGGGGAATGTTTTTTACAAAAGAAAAAAAACTTCAGGTATATAAATCTAATGCGAAATCTACCTCAGATTTATTGTTTACGAATGGAGTCAATATGGGATTTTCATTATTTCGAAAAGATAGTTGGGAAAAAGCGGGTAAATATGATAGTAATGCTAGTAATGGCTATGAGGATTGGGAGTTTCTATTAAGAGTAAGTGCCTTGGGCTGGAAAGTACATATCATTGAAGAGGTATTGTTTTTTTATAGACAACATCAGGTTTCCAGACGAAAAGAAATGAATAAGATTGATAATGAAAACAAGAAATACATTTACTTGCGCAATAAAGACATTTATTTCAACCATTACGAAGAATTGATAGATCGTTTTTTATGGGTTGCCGATTTAGAAAAAACCGAAATCAATAAATTTAGAGACACTTTAGATTATAAAATAGGTCATACGATTTTAAAACCTTTGCGAGCGGTAAAATGGTTTTTTATCAAACTTTTTAAAAAATAGAGAAGTTCCTTTTTTTATGTCCATAACTAATTTTTATGAAAGAAATCAAGATAAACTTTGTTGATTTTTGGCCAGGATTTGATAAAACGAATAACTATTTCTACAACCTTTTGGTTTAGAAATACAAAGTTAGTATTGATGACGATCCAGAGGTTTTGTTTTATTCCTGTTACAATAAGAGCTATTTGAACTATTCGTGCAAACGAATCTTTTATACACCTGAAAACGAACGACCTGATTTTACAGCTTGTGATTTTGCTTTTTCGTTTGATTACAACCAACGTAAAAATCATTTCAGATTGCCTTTGTATGCTATGTATGTCGATTTGCTACATATGAAGACTAAAATTGAATCCAGCTTGAGTCGAGAAGAAGCATTAAAAGCTTGGAATGCTAAATCTAAATTTTGTTGTATGGTTGTTTCCAATGCGAATGCAACCAAAAGATTAGATTTTTTTAAAGCCCTTTCTAAAATTAAACCCGTTGATTCTGGAGGAGGAACGCTCAACAATGTAGGTGGCAAAGTGCCTGACAAAATGGACTTTATCAAAGATTATAAGTTTGTTATTGCTTTCGAAAACAGTCAGTATGATGGCTATACCACCGAGAAAATTCTGGAACCCATTTACAAAGATTGTATTCCTATTTATTGGGGAAATAAAATGGTGGACAAAGATTTCAATCCCAAACGATTTATAAATTACAACAACTTTGCATCCGAAGCGGAATTGATTGAGAGCTTGCTAGAAATAGAACAAAACGAAGAACTCGCTCTTGCTATGTTGATGCAGCCAACATACAGTTTAGATAGAATCACCCACGAAGAGGAGAAACAACAGGTGCTTCAAATTTTGACGGGCATCATTGAAAATAAAGAAAAACCTATTGCCCAGCAATTTTGGAAATACATTCATTTGTGGAAAAGGGGATATAAAAAAGGCAGAAAAAAAATAAATCATGTTTTTAATTCGTTTAAAACTCCGAATTAATATTAAATTTGAAAGCTGAACGATTAACTAACACCAAAAACCCAGCACCCAACACCCAACAAATGAAAGACATCATACTAAAAGCCGAAAACATTTCTAAGCAATACCGACTTGGGCAAGTAGGCACAGGTACGCTTAGTCACGACTTGAACCGTTGGTGGCATCAGTTGCGGGGCAAAGAAGATCCTTATTTGAAAATTGGCGAAGTGAATGATCGAAGCACCAAAGGCGAAAGCGATTATGTTTGGGCATTACAAGACATTAATTTTGAAGTCGAGCGAGGCGAAGTTTTGGGCATTATTGGCAAGAACGGAGCAGGAAAATCTACTTTATTAAAAATACTTTCTAAAGTAACTGCGCCTACCACCGGAAGCATCAAATCACGGGGGCGAATTGCTTCTTTGCTGGAAGTAGGTACAGGTTTTAATGGCGAAATGACGGGTCGCGAAAATATTTACTTGAATGGTGCCATTCTAGGTATGACCAAAAAAGAAATTGCCTCAAAACTAGATGAAATTATTGAGTTCTCAGGTTGCGAGCGTTACATAGATACCCCCGTAAAACGCTACAGCAGCGGAATGACCGTACGTTTGGCTTTTGCGGTAGCCGCTTTTTTAGAGCCTGAAATTTTGGTAGTTGATGAGGTCTTGGCCGTAGGCGATGCCGAATTCCAGAAAAAAGCTATTGGCAAAATGCAGGATATTTCTAGACAAAGTGGAAGAACGGTATTGTTTGTTAGTCATAATATGGCGGCGGTGAAGAGTTTGTGTACGAGGGGGATTGTAATGGAGAATGGAAAAGTGGTTTTTGAGGGTGGAATTGATGAGGCTATTGAAGATTATTTTCAAGAAGTTCAAGTAGTAAATGATGGGATAAGGATAGGAGTTCTAGATAATTTGTTGGGGGAGTTTACTAGATGGTTTATAGGTAATAGCGATAGTTTCAATATTTCTTCTGATGAAAAATCAAGTATTTGTTTTGAATTTAATTCAAAAGGGGATATTAAAAATTGTGAATTAGGGTTTGTTATTAGAAATTCAGAGGGGAAAATTCTTTTTGGATGTAATAGTCGAGATTATGAAGGGTGTTATTTTAATATTAAAAAAGGAAAATACATTTTTAATTTTGAAATAGTCTTGCCAATTGTTGGTGGAAAGTATGAAATTGATATTGCTTTAGTGAGTAATAATGTTGTTGTAGACCAATGGGTATCGGAAACAAATTTAGTCGTTAAAAACAACTTTGAATCTGTGCTTGATAGAAAATGGAGAGGTGATCTAAATTTAAAAACATTTTTTTGTTATGAAGAACTTCCTTAAAAATATAATGGTTGATTATTTGTCAAATTTTTTTCTGAGAATTGAACCTAAATATTATGATAAAAATAACTCCTTAGGAATTAAAATAGATTCAAATTCTTTTTTTGAAAAACCTAAAACTTTAGATGGAGTAGAATATATAGAAATAAAAAAGAATTCTAGTATTGGGCATAGTTCATGGTTAGGAGCTTTTGATAAATATCTAGACCAATCGTTTAAGCCAAAAATTATAATTTCAAATAATGTAAGAATTGGTAATTATGCTTGTATTACTGCTATCGATGAAGTATTAATTGAAGATGGATGTTTGCTTAGTGAATACGTTTATATATCAGATCATTATCATGGATTTGACCCTACGTTAAATTTGTCACCTAAGGAGCAACCTCTTTTTTCAAAAGGGAAAGTAGAAATTGGAGAAAATACTTTTATTGGGTATAGAGCAACAATATTATCAGGCGTAAAACTGGGTAAGAATTGTGTTGTTGGTGCACATTCAGTAGTAACTAAATCTTTTCCTGATTATTCCATGATAGCTGGATCTCCAGCAAGATTAATAAAGACTTTTGATTTTAAAAATAAATGTTGGAAAAATGAAATTAATTAAAAAAAGATTAAGAAATCTTCTTGAATATTTTATAAAAAATCTTGAATATAGAAAATATAAATTTTTGGGACTATCATACAATGAGTTTTCTGCATTGAAAAAAAGGTCTATAAAAAAAGAATCTATTCTATTTGGTAAAGAAATAAAGATTACAGATTCTTTCTGGTATCTTCACAGTCTTAAAGAGTTATTTATTGATGAGGTTTATAAATTTACTGCAAAAAGTAATAATCCTAAAATCATAGACTGCGGTTCAAATATTGGTTTGAGTATTATTTTTTTTAAAAGGATGTATCCATCTGCTGAAATTATTGCATTTGAACCTGATAACGATATTTATAAAATTTCTGAATATAATTTGAATCAATTTGGCATTAATGACGTGAAGTTATTTCAAAAGGCAGTTTGGATTAAAGAAGAACCTCTAGTATTTGCTAAAAAAGGTTCTTTGAGTGGTCATATAGTTCGAGAAAGGACAGAAAACACAATCGAAATTAAAACAGTTCGCTTAAAAGATTTTTTATCTCAAAAAATTGATTTTTTAAAAATTGACATTGAAGGTTCAGAATACGATATTTTGAAAGATTGTGGAGAATCACTAAAAAATGTTGATAATATTTTTGTTGAATACCATAGTTTTGCTGAAAATCCTCAGATGATAGGAGAATTATTAATGATATTGAAAAATGCAGGTTTCAAAGTATATATAAAAGAAGCTTGGGAAAACATGAAGAATCCTTATGAGGAAAAAAAAGGACCTTATTTTGATTTGCAATTAAATATATTTGGATACAGACTATTATGAAATTAGCTTTTACCATTTGTTCCAATAATTATTTAGCTCAGGCTAAAATATTGGGGGATTCCTTGTTTGATAAAAATCCCGATTACAAGTTTATAATAGGATTGTGTGATGAACTAACAGAGGATATTGACTATTCATTTTTTGAAAATATAGAGATTGTTCCTGTTTCGCAAATTAATATTTATTGTTTTGATGAGATTATAAAAAAATATGATATAATTGAATTGAACACTTCTATTAAACCATCCTTTTTCAAGTATTTTATAGAAAAATATAAGGATTTAGAAACTATTATTTATTTTGATCCTGATATTCAAATTATGAATAAGTTGGTTTTATTAGAGGAGTATTTATTGGAAGATGATGTTTTACTAACACCCCATATTTTAAATCCAATAGGTGTAGATAATTTTTCTCCTTCTGAAAATTTATTTTTAAATTTTGGTATTTATAATTTAGGTTTTCTTGCTCTTAATCCCAAAAGTCAAAATGTAGCAGATTTACTAAATTGGTGGGAAGAAAAGACCTTGAAAATTGGTTTTAACAGAGTTTCAGAAGGTTTATTTGTAGATCAATTATGGCTAAATTTAGCCCCAATATATTTTAATAAAGTCAAGATCTTACACGAGTACGGTTTTAATGTTGCGCCATGGAATTTACACGAAAGAAATGCTATTCATAAATTTGAAGATGAGTATATTATGGAAGATAAGTCTAAATTAGTGTTTTATCATTTTAGTTCATATAATTTTACAAAACCAGAGCTCTTTTCAAAATCGTATGATAGATATAATTCGGTTGTATTGTCAAAGGAGATATTTGAATTATATAATCAATATCATCATAAATTAATTCACAATAAAATTAGTTTTTTTTCGGAAATTAAATGCTGTTACTTTAAAGTCGAGGATAAGATAATTAAAAAAAAGAATTTGTTTGAGGTGGTAGTGTATAATATAACACCTCCTTTCATTAATAAAATAATAAAGAAAATATTCAAATTTAATAAATAGAATGCCAAAACTCACCATCATAACTATCAACTACAACAACCTCGAAGGGGTCGCTAAGTTGTCAAGAAAATTGACGTAGGTGTATAATGGTTATCCTCATTAAGATAGTAAGCAGCTTATTTTTATTAATATCGAAAGTAGTACAAGTTGTCTAAAACAAATTTATAAACTTTTTTTAGAATACAAAAAAATTGCTAAATAGAAAACTACAAAATTTACAAAAATTAAGAGGCGTATCTGCACTTCTTGTATGTTGCTATCACTCGAGGGCATTTCTTAATGGAGATATTCAATTTGGAGAAATACTATTTAAAATGGGGTTTATAGGAGTTCCAATCTTTTTTATAATTAGTGGACTTATAATGGTTCATACTACAAAAGAATTGTCTTCGAATACTTTTAGAAATGTTTACGATTTTTTATTAAAACGTATAATCAGAGTAGTTCCTTTATATTATTTATGTACTATTATATTCTTACTAGCTACAAATTTTAAAAATTTTTTAGACGATGGATTTGTTAGAATTATAAAAGTTTTCCTTTTTATCCCTATTGGCAAATGGCCTCCACTAGATGTGGGGTGGACATTGAATTACGAAATGTTCTTCTACCTGTTATTTGGAATATCTTTTCTCTTTAGAGAAAAAAGATATATTTTTATTTATTTTGCAATACTCATTTTAATTTTCATTGTTCCACTGGTGGTTAACGAACCTCTCATACTATACCCATATTATTATCTATTTCCAAAAACGTATCTAGATTTGATAATTAACCCTTTATTGCTGTTTTTTTTGTTAGGCGTTTTTTTTGGAAACACAATAGTTTTTTTTAATTTTAATACCAATTTATTCAAAATATATGCAAGCTTTGCAATACTGATATTTATATTATTCTATTTTAATTATATTAATTTTTTTCAAGCAGATTTAATTATTTGTGGATTGCTTGTACATTCAACGTTACTATTAGATTATACAAACATTAAATTGCCGATACCCAAAATATTCATTTACTTTGGCGATATTTCATATTCAATCTATTTAGTTCATTTAATATTTATAATCTATTTGCCTCAATTCTTAACACAAATTGGATTAATTCAATTCATTAATACTAAAATAATTTTTCTATTAATTATAATTTTAACTATTGTAAGTTCTGCTATTTTAAATGAATTAATTGAAAAAAGATTTACTAAGTTTTTAAAAAATAAATTAATTAGACAAAATTAACTCTTTACCTACTAAAGCGGAATTTAACTATTCCCTTGTGTTTGTTCGTGTCTTTGTATTAATTTGTTTTATGAAACAAAGAATAGAGAAAACAACTCCTTATAAATAAGCCAAACTATGCCAAAACTTTCCATTATCACTATCAACTACAACCACCTCGAAGGGATGAAAAGGACCATGGAGAGCGTTGCGAATCAAACTTGGCAAGAGTTTGAATATGTAGTTATTGATGGCGGTTCTACTGATGGCAGCGCTGAATATATAGAAAGCCAAAGTGCTAACATTAATTATTGGGTTAGTGAACCTGATAAAGGTATTTATAATGCAATGAATAAAGGAATTGCTAAAGCCACGGGCGAGTATTTGTTGTTTTTGAATAGTGGGGATCATTTGTATCGAAATACTGTGTTAGAAGAAAATCAAAAAAATATTGGTAATTATGATTTAGTCTATTTTAATTTACACATTAGGAATGAAACTGTTTCAAAGATAGTTAGTTATCCAGAAAAACTAAATTTTTCGCATATGTATGTTGGATATTTGCCACATCCAGCGACTTTTATTAAGCGGACTCTTTTTGAAATTGTGGGCTTATATGATGAGAATCTGGAAGTGGTCTCTGATTGGAAGTTTTTTATTTTAGCAGTTTTTAAATATAAATTTAGTTATATGAAAATTTCTGAAACTATTTCGACTTATTATTTAGATGGAATTAGCTCGATAAAAGATTGTTCTGAAGAAAGAAATAAAGTTTTGGAAGAATATTTTTCAGATTATAATAATGATTATAAGGAGTTGGTAAGTCTTAGAAATGAAGTAGATTTTAATGCAAAAATATTAAGGTCAAATAGAGTTAAGATGTTACTTGAAATTGAAAAATCAATACTAGGTAAAAAGCTAGTCTCAATTTTTTTTAGAATTTACCTAATATTGTTTTCTGATAAAAAAATAAAAGATATATTGTGAAACCATTAAAAAGTAATCTAACGTTTTTTTTCATTCCTCATCATCATATTGGAGGTGCAGAACGTGTTCATATAGAAATAATCAAGTCTTTAAAAAGAAAGCCGATAGTTATTTTTGATAGATCAGATGGTAGTGTTTTATCCGAGGAGTTTCAAAAAAACGCGTATTGTTTTTTTGCAACAAATAGAAGGCGAAAGATAATAGTAACTTATTTAATTCAAATTTCTTCTTATTTTTTGTCATTTACTTTATTCGGTTGTAATAGTAGTTTTTTTTATCAAATTCTTTCTGGGATTAAGGGAAGTGCTAAAGTGATTGATTTAACTCACGCATTCTCTTTTCCAGAAGTAGGTATGGAAATATTGTCCTTGAATTATATTCATTTAATAGACAAAAGAGTTGTAATTAATAATAAAACCTTAGAAGATTTTCGATTATTATATGAAAGAAATAATATTGATCACTTTTATTTGGATAGATTTAAAGTTATTCCAAATGGTATTAAAATAAGCGAGTTTAGTTCGGATAAAGTTCATTCAAGGTTTAATAATTTTACGATTGGTTATGTGGGCAGAAATTCAACAGAAAAAAGGCCGGAAGTTTTTTTTGAGATACTGCATCAAATAGATAGGAATATAAAGGCGAAAGTTATAGGAGATAATTTTAATAGTTTTAAGGTTAAATATAAAGAAGTTAAATATTTTGAAGGATGTAATAATAGAAAAATAATAAGGAAAGAGTTTTCTGAAATTTCTCTTTTGATTATTCCATCAAGCCGTGAAGGTTTTCCGTTAGTAATTATGGAGGCTATGGAGCTAGGGATTCCAGTAATTTCAACAAATGTGGGCAGTGTTTTTGAGCATATTTTCGATAATTATAATGGGTATGTATCTAATGATAATTCAGAAATCGGGTTTGTGAAATTTGCCAGTGAAAAGATTTTACAATTGTCTTCAAATAAAGAATTGTACAACAAATTATCATTTAATGCTAGGGAACATGCTGTGAAAAATTTTTGTATAAATATTTTTAAAGATAAATATAGAAGTTTGTTTTATGATTAAAGTGTCCATCATAGTTCCTTGCTACAATCAAGCCCAATATTTGAGTGAGGCTTTACTGTCCGTATTAGTTCAAACCTACACGGATTGGGAATGTATTATTGTCAATGATGGTAGTCCCGATCAAACGGAAGAAGTGGCAAAACAATGGGTTGAAAAAGATAGTCGTTTTGTTTACTTAAAAAAAGAGAATGGTGGTTTGTGTAGTGCCAGAAATTATGGTATTAAAAAGGCAGTAGGAGAGTTAATTCTTCCGTTGGATGCCGACGACAAAATAGCAGATAACTATGTTGGTCTAGCAGTTCAATCTTTTGAAGAGGATTCTTCCTTGAAAGTAGTGTATTGTAAAGCTGAAAAATTTGGTAGCGCTTCTGGAATTTGGCAATTAGAACCATTTTCACTATTAAATTTATGCAGTAACAATATGATTTTTTGTTCTGCAATGTTCAAAAAACGAGATTGGGAATTAGACGGAGGTTATGACGAGAAGATGAAATATGGATGGGAAGATTGGGAATTTTGGATTTCGATATTGAAAAATGGAGGGCAAGTGAAGTGTTTAGATGAAGTAGGTTTTTATTATAGAGTAAAAACCAATTCTATGATTAAATCAATGGATGAAGAAAAAAAAAGACATTTATTGGAGTATATGAGTATTAAACATGTCGATTTTTTTGTAAGACAATTGGGTTCATTTAAGCAATTAGATGATACTTTAGAAAACACTAAATTAGAATATTCAAATAGCTTAAAAAGTGAAAAGTTTGTAATTGATTTATTTTGCAGTACTTTTTTTAGGTTTTCAATATTTGGATTGTATAAAATGAAAAAACACTAATGTTAGCCATAGTTATACCCTATCACAAACTCACTTTCTTTGAAGAAACGTTACAGTCACTGGAAAATCAAACTGACAAAAGATTCAAAGTGTACATAGGCGATGATGCCAGCTTAGAAAATCCCGTAAATCTATTGGATCAATATCAAGGAAAATTTGATTTTGTTTACCAGCGATTTGAATCCAATGTAGGAGGGATTTCATTAACCCAACAATGGGAACGTTGTATTGCTTTGTCAGGAGAAGAGGAATGGATTATGATTTTGGGTGACGATGATTATCTGGGGGAGAATGTAGTGCAGCAGTTTTACAATCAATTACCGGAATTTCAATACAAGTCGAATGTGGTCCGTTTTGCTTCCCAATTGGTCTATGAAATAGATCATTCGAAATCTAAAATTTATACTAATCCCGTTTGGGAATCAGCGACAGCTGCTTTTTATAGAAAATTTATGCGAGTAGCTATGAGTTCGCTTTCGGAATATGTATTTTCTAGGAAAGCATATGAAAAGCACGGTTTTTATAATTATCCTTTAGCCTGGAATAGCGACGATCAGGCTTGGTTGGATTTTTCTGAAGATAAACCCATTTATTCCATCAATGAAAGTATTGTTTATCCCAGAATGTCAGCGGAGAATATTACAGGAAAAAGGGATAATTGGAAACTAAAAAATGAGTCTTCGGCAGCCTTTTATCATACTTTGATTCAAAAACAATTAAAACAGTTCACCCGCTACGAGAGCATCAAAATAATACGAAAATATTATTTTGAATTAAAAAAGGTGAAGTGTCTGGAAATAAAGGATTGGATATTCCTTATTAAGCATTATGTCGCGAATTGGAATGTTCAAGCTGTCCAAGATTATTTCAAAAAGAATAATTACAAAAAAAGATAATACTACTACCCAAAGTAAATTAGTAAACCAATGAATCCAAAAGTTAGCATTATTATGGCGACCTATAACAGGGCACATTTTATAGTAGAATCGCTTTTGTCCATTCAAAAACAAACTTTTTTGGATTGGGAATGCTTGATTATTGATGATGGAGGAACAGATAATACCGCTGAGGTTATAAAACCACTGTTGGAAAAAGATATTAGATTTAAATATTACAAGCGAGAGGACAAACATTTAAAAGGATTGCCAGGTTGTCGGAATCAGGGTTTGGATTTGGCTAAAGGAGATTATATCATCTTTTTTGACGATGATGACATTCCACATCCCCAAAACCTAGAATTGTGTGTTGCTGAATTATCCAATAAGGATGTTTCTTTTTGCCGTTACATTCGCGAAGTTTTCACCGGTGATTTTGATTATACTTTTGATTATTCCAAGGATTTTACGCATTTCTATATTGACAAAAAAGACATTCAAAAAATGTTGAACAACGAGTTGCAGTTTAATTCCTGTGCCGTGATGTGGAAGAAAGTGTGCTTTAAAGAGAATCGATTTGTAGAAACTTTGATGTATGTTGAAGAATGGGAATTGTATTCCAGAATAGTATCGTCTGGTTTTATAGGGATTTCTATAAACAAATGTTTGTTTTATGGCAGAAAACATCCTGAATCCAATACTGGAGAGTTTTATAGAGACAATCCCGTTAGACGAGCCTCTTATGCAGACGCCATCTTGTTGGTGGTTAAAAACCTTAAAGAAAAAAACCTGCTTACTTATTCACTCAAAAGGTATTTTATTGCTTTTTCAATCGATTTTGAAGAATATAATTTATTCAGAAATATTTTAAATGTATTGGATTTGCCTACATTTGAAAAAGTAAAATGGCAAATTTTCTACGCTGTTTTGCCTTTGAGATTAATTATTTACAGAAAAATGAAAACGATTAAAAGAAAATTTAATCACTAATTTTTCACTTAAAAAAAACAAAAAATCAAACAATGAAGTTTTTAATAATAGAACAGGATTTAAGAATCTGGGGAACCAGTCAAGGAATTATTTCCCGTTCCTTTTTGGCAAAATTAAAAACTGCTTTTCCTCAATCTATTATTGATGTAGTGTACATCAAACAGGAAAACAGCGAAGATCAACTCGATTTATTACCTATTGATGCTATAGAAACTCATATAGTTAATCTCAAAACACCTTTTTTTACTAAATGGTTCAATAAAATCTATTGGAGAGTATTTCATCAATCTTTATTAGTGGAACATATTCATAAGCAATATGCAAATATTATTGCCAAGATTGATTACCAGAAATACGATCATATATTTATAAGAAGTGCGGGCATCAATCATGAAGTCATTTTGGCGGCCAAAGATTTACCTATTCTAAAAAAGGCGATTGTCAATTTTCACGATCCTTATCCTTTGTTTTGGTATGCTGGAACCCAAAGCCCATTGACCAATTTAGAACTTTTTAAGTTCAAAAAAATGCTTGAGGTTGTTTCTCAGTCCAAAACTTGTATGAGTTCGGCTCAATTAATGGCCGATGATATGCAGTATTTGTATGGTTCGAGAAAAAAGATTTATCATTTGCCACATCAATACGATGCAAGTGTTTTTGATTTGTCGGATGTAAGTACTGTTTTGAAAAAAAATAGAAAGATATTGATTTCCTATCATGGAGCTATTATGTTTGGCAGGAACATAGAAATTCTTTTGGACACTTATATTGATTTGATCGAAAACAATGCTGTTTATAAAGAAAACACAGAGTTTGTCTTGCGATTAAAAGGTGTCGATTTGAAAAAAATGGCTCAAAAATACAGTGAAACTCCTAATATTCAAGTGTTGGGAATGGTGAGTTTTTCTAACTCCTGTTTTGAACAAAGCCATGAAGCCGATATCAATGTCATTTTAGAAAACGGTCCTATTTATAGTAACACTTTGGTTGGGAAAGCCCCTTTCTTAGCTGCTACTGGAAAGCCTGTATTTGTTTTGGCTCCAGAGCGAAGTGAAATGCGTTCCTTACTAAAAGACAATCAATATATTGCCAGCTATTCGGATGCAGCAGAAATCAAAAGTAAACTAGAAAACTTAATCCAAAATAGGTTAAATTCTGACGAAGCAGTTTATCCGTTTGAGGATTATTTTTCGGATGAAAATTTTAAAATTCATTTGGATGCTATTCTGTTTGCCAAAGGAGGGGAAAATTAATATTAGTAATATGTCAAATCCCACTTTCGCCATCCTTATCACCACCAAAAATCGCAAAACCGATTTGGCTTTGACTTTAACTAAAATCAGTTATTTGCTTGAAAACACCTCGGTTTCTTGTGTTGTTTTTGATGATGGCTCCACCGATGGGACTTTTGAATATGTGAAAGAAAATTTTCCTGAAGTTCAACTTCAAAGAAATCCTGTTTCTAAAGGTTATATTTTTTGCAGGAATAAAATGCTGAATGAAACCCAAGCCGATTATGCTATTTCACTAGACGACGATGCCCATTTTGTTACCGAAAATCCATTAGAATTCATCCGCAACCATTTTGAAGCGAATGCGAATTGTGGTTTGATAGCCTTGCGTATTTTTTGGGGATTGCAAGAACCTAAATCAACAATTTCTGTTGTAAAATCACAAAGAGTTCAGGGTTTTGTAGGTTGTGCACACGTATGGAGAATGAGCGCTTGGCGCAAGATTCCTAATTATCCTGAATGGTTTGTTTTTTATGGCGAAGAGAATTTTGCTTCCTTTCAATTGTTTAAAACGAATTCAGAAATCCATTATTTACCTGAAGTTTTGGTTCATCACAGAGTCGATGTCAAAGCCAGAAGAACTAATGCTGATTACACCATTCGGTTAAGACGGTCTTTGCGTTCCGGCTGGTATTTATTTTTCTTGTTTTATCCTCTAAAAACCATTCCTCGAAAAATGGCGTATTCGCTTTGGATGCAATTGAAAATGAAAGTATTCAAAGGCGATTTCAAGGCTTTGAAAGCTATTGTTTTGGCTTTGTTCGATTTGATTTGGAATTTTCCCAATATTATAAAGAACAGCAACCGATTAACGCAAAAAGAATACGAAAGCTACAATCAACTACCAGAAACGAAAATTTATTGGCAGCCTGAAAAATAGTAAAACTCTTTAAAAACCCTGCAAATTGTAAATCATAATTTCAATTTGCACTCCCCAAATTATTATATTTTTCCAATCTGACGACTCCTTTTGGCAAGTTGTAAAGCGTCTGCTTTAATTAGTTTTGGGTAGCTGATGAAAGTGATTTTTTACTTAGGTGTGGGAAACTAGGTTAATGCTGTGGCTTCATAAAAACAATAAAAACTTTTAACAGATTATGAACAAAATTTGTTCATAATGAAAATTAATTTTATTTTTAACCATTGTTAACGGGTAACTGTAATTGCTCGAGGTCTTACAATAATTAATTTGCTCAAGAAAACGGGGTCCTACCAGTATTTTTTGAGCTTTTTTTATGCATTTAAAGGAAAAACAAAGGTTGATTATTTAAGAATTTTTGGGCAAATAAAGGCTTTAATGGCAGTTGAAACCATTTATTTTAAGCTAATATTGTCTTTTGATGCTCAAAAAACATCGTTTTTTAAGTGTTTTTAATTCATTTATAGACTGTCAAGACGAAATAATCATAAGGTCAAGACGGGATAAAAGCCTCGTCAAGACGGGATAAAAGTTTTATCAAGACGAAATGAAGGGTGTTTTTGCTGATAAACCAAAAAAAAGACCCCGAGTAACTGTAATTACTCGAGGTCTTACAACAATCAGTTACTCCTGATTACGGGGTCCTACCCTGCTTTTTTGAATGTTAAACCATTCAACATAGAGCGTAATCTTTTTCCTGGTCGGAAAAGAATACGACTCTTTACGATGTTAGTCGTTGTAACTTCGGTTGCAGTATCTTTTCCTTCTGAGCTTATGCCCACCTGAAAATTACCTAGCCTGCCTAGTTTAACAATTCGACCTTGCTCCAATTCTCCAATGATGTTATGCTCTAATGAGTGCAAAACAGCATAACAGTCAGTAGCAGTGACTGTACATTGGTAGGAAATCAACTCTGCGAGTCTATCCAAATCGACATCACCGTCTGCAATGGCAGCGGCATAAAATTTTTCGGGAGCAGCGATGTCCCGAGGGTTCTTTCTGGGAAGAACTTTGTACTTAATAGCCATGGTTTTTATGGTATTAAATTAAAAAAAATAATTTTTGTCTTAGTATACCTGTCATTCGTATCTAACTGACATTTACAAACATACAATGGTTTTTTTGTAATAAAAAGTCAAACTTATTCACAATTGGATTGAGTTTTTAACAAATGTAAGATTACAGGTTTTTTTGTCAGCTACTTTCTTAGTCTGTTTAAATTATTGATTTTCAAAATGTTATTATCTAGTCTTTTATTTCGTCTTGACGAGGTGAAAAAACAGAAAACTTTTTATTTTGAAAACAATGATGTATGTCATATTTTAATTTTTTTATAATTTTCTTCTTAACACAGTGTTAATCATAAAAAAGCGAGTTAGTCTAAAATTTTGTCAAAATTGAAACTAGTTAATTTGCAAATTTGACACTCAATTTCAACTAAATACTTCATCGATATCTATAAAAATAAGTATTTTTACCATCAATAAAAATTGAAATGAAAACAATAGCCATCATTCCAGCCCGTGGCGGTTCAAAACGGTTGTCCAACAAGAATGTTCTATCTTTGGGGGGCATTCCCTTGATGGTTCACAGTATTTTGTATGCGCAAGCTAATAGTGATATCGTTGACGAAATTTATGTTTCGACCGATGATGCGCAAATCAAAGAGGTTGCTTTACAATATGGCGCCAAAGTAATTGATAGACCTGAGCATTTATCTGGTGATTTTGAACCGACCGTTTCGGCTTTAAAACACGTTTTGGAATCAATTGAAATCAATGTAGAGAGTGTTATTTTGTTGCAAGCGACTAATCCATTGCGGCCGCAAAACTTGTTGCAAGAAACATTTGAAGTTTATCAAAAAGGGAATTATGATAGCTTATTCACTGTTTCTAGAAACCATCAAAAGTTGGGAAAAATTGTTGAAAATAAGTTTGAACCTTTTAATTACACCATTGGACAACGTAGCCAAGATTTAGAACCTTTGTTTTATGAAAACGGCTTGCTATATATTACCAAAGCCAATTTGATTTTTAATGATAGTATTATTTCAGAAAACGCTTATCCTTTCGAGCTAAATTCTATTTTTGCCAATGTAGATATTGATACGCAAGACGATTTGGAGTTGGCAGAATATCTTTACCAAAAATTCATAACTCATAACTCATAACTCATTTAATGAATCCATACATAGAAATAGCAGGAAGAAAAATAGGTTTAGATTATCCGCCATTAGTCATTGCCGAAATAGGCATCAACCACGAAGGCTCTTTGCAAGTGGCCAAAGAAATGGTGGATGCTGCAAAAAGAGCTGGAGTTGAATTGGTTAAGCATCAAACCCATATTGTAGAAGATGAAATGAGTGGTGCTGCCAAGAAAGTAATTCCAGGCAATGCCGATGTTTCTATTTATGAAATTATGGAACGTTGTTCGCTCAACGAAGCCGACGAATTAGAACTGAAAAACTATGTCGAGAGCAAAGGGATGATCTTCATTTCAACGCCTTTTTCCCGTGCTGCTGCCGAAAGATTGAAAAAATTTGACATTCCAGCTTATAAAATTGGTTCAGGCGAATGCAATAATTATCCTTTATTAGAACATATAGCTTCCTTTGGCAAACCCGTAATTTTAAGTACTGGTATGAATACCATTGAAAGTATTCAGAAAGCAGTAGCGATTTTTGACAAGCACAACATTCCGGTGGCACTTTTGCACACGACCAATTTATATCCCACTCCCATTCATTTGGTACGATTGGGTGCGATGATGGAAATGCACAATGCCTTTCCAGATAAAGTTTTTGGACTTTCAGATCATACTTTAAAAAACAATGCTTGTTTGGGAGCAGTGGCTTTGGGAGCAAGCATTTTAGAACGCCATTTTACAGACACCATGCAGCGCACAGGCCCCGATATTGTGTGTAGTATGGATGAACAGGCTACAAAAGAATTAATTATTTCTTCGGCCGAAATAGCTTTGATGCGTGGCGGAACGAAAAAACCCGCCCTTGAAGAACAAGTAACCATTGATTTTGCCTTTGCGACAGTTTGTGCGATAAAAAACATAAAAAAAGGAGAAGTGTTTACCAAAGAAAATATTTGGGTCAAACGTCCCGGAACAGGAAAGATTTTAGCGGAACATTTTAATGATGTTATCGGAACAATCGCCACCAGAGCTATTATGAATGATGAACAATTAGATTTTTCTGATTTTGAGTAAAATGAAAAAAATCCTTTTCCTAACAGGAACTCGAGCCGATTTTGGCAAAATAAAATCATTGATTCAAATTCTTGATGACCATCAAGATTTTGAGGTTTTTGTTTTTGTAACAGGAATGCACTTGCAAAAGGAGTATGGTTATACGCTGATTGAAATTGAAAGATGTCAGTTTAAAAACGTGCACACTTTTGAAAATCATACTCACGAAACCACAATGGATTTGACATTGGCCAAAACCATTGAAGGACTTTCGGCTTATGTCAAAGAAATCAATCCGGATTTAATTGTAGTACACGGTGATCGAGTAGAAACCTTGGCTGGTGCAATTGTAGGTTCTTTAAATAATATTTTGGTAGCGCATATTGAAGGCGGAGAATTATCAGGAACGGTGGATGAATTGATTCGTCATAGCGTTAGTAAATTGAGCCATATTCATTTTGTTTCGAATGATGAAGCAGCCAAACGACTCAAACAAATGGGGGAAATTGAATCGGCTATTTTTACGATTGGTTCGCCAGACATTGATATTATGTTCTCAGACGATTTGCCAGAGTTGTCTATTGTAAAAGAATATTATGCTATTCCTTTTGAGAAATTTGCCGTTGTGATGTTTCATCCTGTTACTACCGAGGTGAAGCAGATGCAACAGTATGCTGAAAATTTTGTAAAATCGTTAGTAGCCGATAGTCATAATTATGTGGTTATTTTTCCCAACAATGATTTGGGAAGCCAATTTATTATAGATGAATATCAAAAAATGAAGGATAATCCTCGATTCCGGATTTTCCCATCCCTACGGTTTGAATATTTTTTGACCTTATTAAAAAATAGTCAGTTCATCATAGGTAACAGCAGTGCAGGTATTCGTGAGGCACCTTATTATGGCATTCCCATCATCAATATTGGAACACGGCAACAAAATAGGGCGGTGCACGCCGATATTATTAATGTTGGTTACGAATTAGAGTCGATTCAAGAGGCTTTGATGGTTATCGACACCCATAAAATTCAAATGTCGGATGCAGATTATGGAAAAGGAAATAGTACTGAATTGTTTCTCGAATGTCTTCAAAAATCGAATGTTTGGAAGCTCAATCATCAAAAACAATTTAGAGATACCTAATGCTTTTTAATTCCATTTCCTTTTTAGTATTTCTTCCCATTGTTTTTATCCTTTATTGGTGGAGCAATAAAAAGAGCTTGCCACTGCAAAATGTATTGTTGCTTGGTGCGAGTTATTTTTTTTATGCCTGTTGGGATTGGCGTTTTCTTTTTCTGTTGCTTTTTTCTACAGCTTTGGATTATTTTACGGGAATAAAAATGGCAGAAGCTAAAAATCAAGGTCATAAAAAGGTTTGGTTTTGGTTGAGTATTATCGTGAATCTTGGTTTTTTAGGGGTATTTAAATATTATAATTTCTTTGCTACTTCTTTTACTGAACTGCTTGCGGGAGTTGGAATACAAGCTAATTTTTGGACTTTGAAAGTCATATTGCCCGTTGGAATTTCCTTTTATACCTTTCACGGTCTGTCGTATGTGATTGATATTTATAAAGGAAGAATCCAACCCGAAAGAAATGGTGTTACCTATTCGCTATTTGTAGCTTATTTTCCGCTGTTGGTAGCTGGTCCAATAGAAAGGGCGACTCATTTATTACCACAAATAAAGAAAAAACGAGTTTTCGATTACAGTAAAGCCATTGATGGAGTTCATCAAATAATTTGGGGATTGTTCAAAAAAGTAGTCATCGCCGATAATTGTGCTTTATTTGCTAACGACATTTTTGACCATTACCAATCGATGAATTCTTTGTCATTATTTTTGGGAGCGATTTATTTTTCCTTCCAGATTTACGGAGATTTTAGTGGGTATTCAGATATTGCTTTAGGAACTTCAAAACTGTTTGGAATTGATTTGCTACGCAACTTTAATTATCCTTATTTTTCAAGAGATATTGCCGAGTTTTGGCGTCGTTGGCATATTTCGTTATCGTCTTGGTTTCGAGATTATTTGTATATTCCGTTAGGAGGAAGTCAAGGCGGGATGATGATGAAAATCAGGAACACCTTTATTATTTTCTTGGTTAGTGGTTTTTGGCACGGAGCCAATTGGACATTTATAGTTTGGGGAACTTTACACGCTTTTTACTTCTTACCACTTTTAATAACCCAAAAAAACAGACACAACATTGAAACTGTTGCTAAAGAGAAAGTCGTGCCGACAATCAAAGAATTGGCAAGTATGATTTTGACGTTTTGTTTGACTGCTTTGGCCTGGGTGTTTTTTAGAGCCAAAACAGTTTCTGAAGCATTAGAGTATTTAAAGAATATGTTCCAGTTTAATTTTAAAGGAGGGATTCAGTTTTTGGAGTTCGAACGTTATTCAATTGAATTACTTTTGTTGTTGTCCTTGTTTATCGTGGTGGAATGGAATTCAAGAGAACAAGAACATCCCATAAAGGGAAAAGGGACGATGCTTAAGGCATTGCTAATACTAATAGGGATTTTGGTTTTGGGTGTTTTTTCAAGTCCTGCCGATTTTATTTATTTCCAGTTTTAGATGAAGCAATTTAGTAAATACATATTTGGTGGAATAGTGGTCATACTGATAGTAATGTCAGTATTGGATGTGGTCTATACTAAAGTTTATGAGACTTCCTATCCTCGAACAAAATTTCAATATCTGAGAAGTTTAAAAAATCAGAAAGTAGATTATATTTTTATTGGTTCGTCAAGAGTCGAAAACGGAATTGTCCCCTCGGTTATAAAAGAAAAAACGGGAAAATTAGCTGTGAATTTTGGCTTTCAAGCAGCTAAATTAGGTGACATTTATGAGCTTTTGCAATTAATCAAAGAATACAACATTCAGTATGAAACCATTTTGATACAAGTAGATTATATTTACAATATTCCTAAAGGACATTCTACTATTTTCGAATTCGAGATGATGCCATTTGTTAGAGATAATGCCATAACCAAAGCCTATTCAGATACCTATTCAGCGCATCCAGTAGCTAATTATTATCTTCCTTTTTACCGATATTGTAGAAACGATTTAAAACTTGGGTTTAGGGAAATTTTCGCTAATTTCGTCGGCAAGAAAACGAACATTATTCCCAACAAAGGCTATGGGGCTAAATATGGAACTTCGAATGAATTAAAAGGCGCATTGCCAGATGTGATTTTAGATAAAAATAAAATGGTAGATAGTATTCAATCTTTTGTAAAACAAAATAAGATGAAGGTTCTTTTTTACTGTGCCCCTTTTTGTAAAGAGAATCAAAATCAAAATTTTACAACAAAATTGAAAACAAAAATCCCGGAGCTTCATGATTTTTCGAGGGTTTTAAAAGACGACAAACTGTTTCTTAATTGCAATCATTTAAACGATACTGGCGCTAGACGATTTACAGAAATTTTAACCGAGGAGTTGTTGATGAAGTAAGTTTAGTTGATGAACAAAAAATCAAATAATTTAAAAAAAAATGAAAAACCAATATTATTCTCAAGTTCGTCAAGATGAATTTTTAAATATAGTAGTTTTCAATAACAAGGAAAATGGCTATTTTATTGATATTGGGGCGCATAATGGTCAAACATTTAGTAATTCATTGTTTTTTGAATTGTATAAAAATTGGAAAGGTATCTGTATAGAGCCTAATCCAAATGTTTTTAAGAAATTAGATTCTTTTAGAAAATCAATTAATCTGAATGTATGTATTGGAGAATCGGACAAAGTTGTGAAATTTACGCAAATTGAAGGATATGCTGAAATGTTGAGTGGAATTTCTGAAAAATATGACAAGAGACATATCGAGAGAATTGAAAGGGATTTAGAAAGTAAAGGTGGAAAAAGAACGGAGATTGATGTTAAAATGATGAAACTTGATAGTATTGAAGAGCTAAAAAATCGGCAAGTTGATTTTGTTTCAATTGATACTGAGGGTAATGAATTTGATATCCTTTCAAGTATAAATTTTAATAAAATAGACATCAAAGCCTTGGTTGTTGAAAATAATTATGGTGATAGCAGAATTAAAGAATATCTTTTAGAATTTGATTATATTCCATTAATTAAATTAGATTTTGATGAGGTATATTTGAATAAGAATTGTTTATCAATTGGAATCAAGTTTCGTTTAAAAATCTGGAAATTAAATTTATTTTTGAATCGAGTTCTAAAGAAACTGAAAATCAATAAATGAAAAAACTAGGAATAGTTATAACCGATGGGGTAGGGTTCAGGAATTTTATTTTGAGTGATTTCTTGTCTGAAGCCGAGCAACAATTCAATGAAGTGGTTGTATTGTCGTGCTTACCTGCATTTGTTTATGAAGGATATTTACAAAAAGCAAAGGTGATAGAATTGGCTGTTTTTCAAGAAAAATTCCCAACTTGGTTTTTTAGAAAAGCCAAAGAGCTAGCCCACCTGCAATTGCACAAGAAAAATAACTTTGGGATCACCGATAATTTGGACACTAACAAAACAAATTCGAAAACCCCCAGAGGCTATGCCACCCGTTTCCTGTTTAAATGGACTGCCATGTTTCATTCTGAAAATTCCATTCAAAGGTATAACAGCTTGCAACAATGGACTTTTCAAAACCATCCTATTGTAAAACAATATGCTACCATTTTTGAAAAAGAAAAATTGGATGTCTTGTTTTTTACGCACCAGCGTCCACCTTTTATTGCTCCATTAGTTTACCAAGCTCAACAATTTAAAATAAAAACAATTTCATTCATTTTTAGTTGGGATAATTTAGCTTCTAAAGGTAGAATGGCAGCAAACTTTGATGCCTATTTGGTTTGGAGTGATTTGATGAAAAAAGAATTATTGCACTTCTATAAAAAAGTACTACCCGAAAATGTGATGGTGGTTGGTACACCACAGTTTGAACCTTATGTTTTAGAAAGGTATTCGAGTTCCAAAAAAGATTTTCACATTCAATTTAATTTAGATGCGACAAAAAAAACGATTTGTTTCAGTTGTGGAGATATAGCCACTAGCCGAAACGATGAATTATATATCACGACAATAGCCGAAGCCATTCAAGAAAATAAAATCAAAAATGTAAACTTCATTGTACGAACTTCTCCAGCAGAAGACCCAATTCGGTTTGAAAGTTTTGTTGCAAAGTATCCTTTCATTAAATGGAATTATCCCAAGTGGCATTTGGCTCGAAAAGGTCATCAGGAAGAATGGTCCCAAAGAATTCCGTCGAGAGAAGATATCAAAGATTTGAGAAGTATATTAGAATATTCAGATGTCAACGTGAATATGCTATCTACAATGAGTTTGGATTTTATGCAGTTTGACAAACCTGTAATCAATACCGTTTTTGGGAATAGTCAAAATGGTCTTTATGATGACCAACGATTTTTAGAGTATCCACACATTAAAAAAGTTATTGAAAGTGAGGCAACCAAGATTGTAAAAAATGAGCCAGAATTGATAGAGGCCATTAATCATTATCTAGATTTTCCTGATGAAGATAGTCAAAAAAGACAATCACTCGTAGCAATGCAAGTAAGCAAACCTTTGAAAAATACGGGTAAAAGAATAGCTCAAATTGTATCAAAATGGAGCTAAATACTAAAAAAATAGCCATCCTCTGCAATTACGAACTTTTACCCGAAAGAGTAGGAGGTATGGACTATTTCTTTTGGCAATTTGATGCCCAATGCAAAGCAAATAACATTCAGGTCGATTGGTTTTTCCCTAATACATCCAATCACGGGAATTATACCGATTTGACTATTTATGCAAGCCAAACCGAAAATATAGAAACTCATTTTCTAAACTATTGCAAGCAAAATGAGTCAACGTATTCGCATATCATTACTCATTTTATAGAATTATGTACGCCTTTTTTTAAAGAAGTAAAGCAATTATCGAACACCAAAATCATTGCCGTTGATCACAATCCAAGACCTTTGGGCGGGTATCCTTTTGCCAAAAAAATCAAGAAAAAAATTAAAGGATTTCTTTATTCTAAATACATTGACACTTTTGTAGGTGTTTCTGATTACACAAAAAAAGAGTTGATAAAGGATTTTGGCTCTCTGATAAAAAACAAAACCCAAGTAATTTACAACGGAATTGCATTAGACGATATTCAACAACGACAAAATCGAAATTCCACTAAACCAAGTTTCCTCACCACTTCGCATTTACGGGAATCCAAAGGAATTCAAGATTTGATTCAGGCCGTTTCTTTATTGCCAATGGAGATTAAAAATGAAATAGTAATTGATTTATACGGCGATGGCCCATTTAGAAAGCAATTGGAAACTCTGGTGGCGAGTTTGTCATTGGAAAGTTGTTTTCAATTTAAAGGCAGTACCTCAAATCTTAATTCTATTTATTGTGAGTATGATTATTTAATTCATCCTTCTTATGAAGAAACTTTTTGTTATACAGTTGTTGAAGCTTTAGCAGCCAATACAGAAGTTATAACCACAAATGAAGGAGGAAATGTATTGGGGATTATAACGCATTTGGAAAATGGTTTTTTGTTTGGTGCAAAGAATATTCAACAATTATCTTCTTTAATTGCTGAAATTTGGAAGGGTAATTTAAAAATAAAGAAACAAACTAGAAGTGATATAGAAAAACGCTTTTCTTTACCCCAAATGGTTGATAATCATTTTAAATTAATTCTTTAATTTTAAAACCCCAAACCCAAAATGAAAATAGCTTTCCTGACTCCAGAATATCCTCATCCTAAAACGGGAAGCTCCGGTGGCATTGGTACGAGTATTAAAAACTTAGCAAAGGGACTTTTGCAGGAAGGCTGTCAGGTTCGGGTATTGGTTTATGGGCAAAAAGAGGAAGGGGTTTTTGATGACAACGGCATTACAATCCAGCAAATACAAAACGTGAAATTCAAAGGGTTGTCTTGGTATTTGACCCGAAAAAAGCTAGAGAAAATCATCAATCAATTATACGAAAACAAGGAAGTCGATTTGGTTGAAGCGCCCGATTGGACAGGAATTACGTCATTTATTCAACCCAAAAAATGCCCTATTGTAATTAGACTAAATGGTTCGGACACCTATTTCTGTCATTTAGACCATCGTCCCGTGAAATGGAATAATAAATTTCACGAAAAAAGAGCTTTGCAAAAAGCCGATGCTTTATTATCCGTAAGCCAATTTACTGCCGATTTGACCAACAAAGTCTTTGGCTTGCAAAAGGATTTTACTATTATTCCCAATTCGATAGATGTGGATTTGTTTGATGGAGACAATGACAATAGCAATGACATGAATACGATTCTTTATTTTGGGAGTTTGATTCGTAAAAAAGGATTATTAGAACTGCCTTTAATTTTCAATGAAGTAGTTCAGAAAAATCCAAATGCCCAACTTATTTTGATTGGTAGAGATGTGCCAGATGTTGTTTCAGGAAACGCATCTACTTGGGCAATGATGCAAAAATTATTTACGCAGGAAGCTCTAAATAAGGTGACTTATTTAGGCAGTGTACCGTATCAAGAGATAAAAGCCCATATAAAAGCCGCTAGCCTTTGTGTTTTTCCTACATTTGCCGAAGCCTTACCTGTATCTTGGATAGAGGCTATGGCGTTGCAAAAAACAGTTGTAGCTTCCAATATTGGTTGGGCAAATGAAGTAATTGCCGATGGAGTCGAAGGGTTTTTGGTACATCCAACACATCATCAACAGTATGCCGAAAGGATTTTAGAATTGTTAGAAAATCCAAAATGGCAAGCCGATTTTGGTCTGGCAGCCCGAAAAAAAGTGCTAGAAAAATTCAGTATTCAAATAGTAGCGCAACAAAGTTTGTCGTTTTATAATAAAGTTATTCAGTCCAAATGAAGAAAAAGATAAAGAAAATAATCAGTGCTATTTTTCCTAGTGGCGATTTGAAAGAGCAAATCAAATTGTTGTATTACAGCATCAATAAACTAAAAGATAGTTCATATTCACTATTGAAAGATGACAAAAATAAAGTGATTTTTAAAACGGTTTTCAAAAACATTTCTTTAATAACCAATGAAGCTTTGTATTTTATTACTCCTGATTTTAATTATTATCAGCATTTTTACAAAGTAAAAACAAATGATGTGGTTTTAGACGCAGGAGCCAATTGCGGACATTTGTCTATTTTCTTTTCTAAATTGGTTGGAAAAAACGGAAAGGTATATGCTTTTGAACCCGATGGAATTAATATCGAAAGAATTAACAAGAATATAAAATTAAATCAGGATTTGTCAGATAATATTACAATTGAAGAGTTGTTGTTGTGGAACGAAAATAAATTAGTCGATTTTAATGAGGCGGGAACCGTCGGTTCTTCGGCAGTTTGGATTCCTGATACTGATAAATGTGTTCAAAAAGAAGCCATTCGAATTGATGATTGGGTACTGAAAAATAACATCCAAAAACTAAATTTCATAAAAATGGACATCGAAGGTGCTGAAATCGAAGCTTTGGAGGGTTGTGTCCAAACTATCGAAAATTTGAAACCTAATTTTGCTATTGCTTCTTATCATATTGTAAACGGAGAAGCAACTTATATTAAAGTAGAGGAGTTTTTCAAGAAAAGAAACTACCCTTATAAAACAGTGATTTTTAGAAAAAACGAAATCATAACCTTTGCTGGTACATCTGTAAAATAGTAGGAAAATGATAATTGCATATCATAACACTAAGAATATTATTGAATTGGCTAATGTCAGCGCCTTTAGCGTTGATAAGGCTAAAGGGAATTCGATAGTTGAGGTTCTTATTCAAGTTGCAGAAGCTTACCCCGATGAAATTCTTATTTGGTGTCATCAAAGTCTGAAAGGACAGCTCAATATTTCTGAAATAGAACAATTATTTCATCACAAGAAATTATTACTTTCCTATAATCCATCCAAAATTCCTTACTTGAATGCGACCATTGGCTATATCGATACGTCTCATTTTGCGGGGATTAATAGCGATGTTTCTTTTGGGACTTGGCAAATGAGTAGTGCCGTTGGGGGAATACATTCAACTGTATTATTAGCGGTGAAGTATAAAGTTACTTTCGATAAAAATTTCGATTATTTTCTTTGTTCTTTGGCAAAATTAGCTATGCCCAAAGGGTTATTGTGCTATTCGGAACCCAAACTTTTAAAACAAAAAGTAGCAACCACTTTACCAAAAGCAAGTGCATTCACACTTTTTCGTTTCGTAAAACAACATTACAAAACACAATGGGTTTTTCTGTTGCTGTTGAATTTATTTTTGTATGAACGAAAATTTCCTCTTTTGCCATTTATTTCCTCTTTTTTTTATAGAAATAGAATCAAAACAACTATCGATTTGGATGACATTATAGTGCAATCCTCAAGAAAGGTAATTGATAAAGCCACAGTAGATGTTATTATTCCAACAATTGGTAGAAAAGATTATTTATACGATGTATTAAAAGATTTTTCAAAGCAAACTTTGTTGCCTAACACCATTATCATTGTAGAACAAAATCCGAAAGAGGGAAGTGAATCAGAATTGGATTATTTAACTAATGAAGAATGGCCATTTCAAATCCAGCATATTTTTACACATCAAGCTGGGGCTTGCAATGCTAGGAATTTGGCATTGAATCAAACCCAAAGTGAATGGGTTTTCTTGGCAGACGACGATATCCGATTTGGTGCCGATTTTTTTGAAAAAGCTTTCGAGCAAATAAACAAAAGTGGTGTAAAAGCGGTTTCGTTTAGTTGTCTTCTAAAAGGGCAAAAACAAAGTTTTACCACTGTTTTTCAATGGATTACTTTTGGATCAGGTTGTAGTTTTGTGGCTAAGGATAGTTTAAAAGACTGTGAATTCAATATGGGATATGAGTTTGGTTTTGGCGAAGACGGCGATTTTGGAATGCAATTGCGTAATAAAGGCTGTGATGTTTTGTATTTACCCCACCCCGAAATCCTGCATTTGAAAGCACCAATGGGCGGTTTTAGAACGAAACCTGTCTTGCAATGGCAAAACGACAAGATTCAACCGAAGCCCTCTCCGACGATAATGCTGTATCAACTTTTGCATCATTCGGCAGCCCAAAGAAATAGTTATAAAACCACCTTGTTTTTTAAGTATTATAGATTGCAATCGATAAAAAATCCATTTAAATATTTCGCTCATTTTCAAAAACAATGGGACAGAAGTGTGTTTTGGGCTAACGAATTAAGGAAACAAAATGAAATTTAGTCTCATCATTTGCACTTATATGCGTCCTCAATCGGTGTTGCAATTGCTGCAATCGGTTCAGGGGCAAACTTTATATCCTGACGAAATCCTGATTATCGATGGTTCGACCAATCAAGAAACAGAATTGGCTTTAAAAGAAAATCAATTTCAGAATTTGCATTATTTTGCTGTTCCACCAGAATATAGAGGTTTGACTAGACAAAGAAATTTTGGAGTTCAAAAAGCGGGAAGCTCAATGGAAGTCATTGCTTTTTTGGATGATGATACGATTTTAGAAGCGGATTATTTCAAGGAATTAATTCAAACCTTTGAAGGAAATCCAACTATTTCGGGTGTGGCTGGAGTCGCCATCAATGAAAACGGTTGGCAATTGGCAGAGCCGAATAAAACATACAATCCAAACCGCTATTATCCATTAGATGGATTTGTTTACAAAGAAGGGCAGCGCAATGTGGTTCGGAATTATTTAGGATTGCAATCAAATTTAGGACCAGGGCGAATGCCTGATTATTCTCATGGTCGAACTTGTGGATTTCCCTTGAATGGAAAAACCTATGAGGTAGATTTGTTGATTGGAATGTCTTTTTCTTTTCGAAAAAAGGTTCTAGATACTATTAGATTTTCATCCTATTTTGAAGGCTATGGCTTGTATGAAGATGCCGATTTTAGTATCCGAGCTTTGCAATTTGGAAAAAATGCCATCAATACCAAAGCCCAATTGAGTCATTTTCATCATCCTTCGGGAAGACCTAATCAGTATAAATATGGTAAAATGGTGGTTAGAAATGGCTGGTATGTTTGGAGGGTTAAGAATCCAACCCCCTCTTTAAAAGCAAAACTGAAATGGCATTCCATCACGATATTGTTGACTTTGATACGATTTTCTAATACATTTACCACCGCCAAAAAGAAGGAAGCTTTTACCGAAACAATGGGGAGAATGATAGGTTGGTGGAGTTTGTGGGTAAGTAAACCTAAAATAAAGAATTGAATTTCATTATGAAAAGAGTAATTGATTTTGTTGCTAAATATCCTGTTTTAATTACTGCCTTAGTGTGTGTGGTGTTTTATTTTTTACCTTTTAAACCCAAACCTTTTGGCGATGGAGAATACCACGAAGGAACCATTCAACTAATCCAATACATATTAAACGGATTTCAAGGAACTGTACGTATTGACAAAGGATTGTTTACGTTGTTTTATTATTTGGTGCCTTATTCTTTGGGGTATGTTTTTCATAATGATACTCTATTTTATCTTTTGGGAGTTGCTTATAATTCGATTATTACTTGTTGGGCAATCCAATATATATTTGCTTCTTTTGACCTAATGTCGTTTCCTACCCGAACTAAGTTTTGGACTATCATCGTTTTAAATTTGTTTCCGATACATGTTTATTATGCCATGGGAATTCTGGCTGAAAGTGCTGCTTTTTTGGGAGTTTCACTCTTTATTTATGCTTGGTTAAAAATTATAGCTAATTCGAATGCGGTTAAATATTATTTGATGCTTTCTTTTTCTTTGGTAATCGTCTCTGGTACTAGACCCAATTTATTACCGTTTTTAGTATTGTTTACTTTGTATTTTTTGACCATAAAATCAGAATGGAAAAACAAAGTAATTTTTATTTCGTCACTAGGGTTAATGTTGCTCTTTTTGGCTTTGGTCGAAAAAAAAATCAATAATACCGATGGCGCTTTCAAAAAAGATATTTTCAGAAGGCATCTTCTTTGGTCTCGTTATGAATTAAGAGATAATCCTTTCAATTGGTTGCCGCAAGACGGGCAAAAAGAGTTTGCTACTTCCGATTACCTCCATAACTTGGCAAAGAGGGATGAGTTGGATTCTATTTGTCGGGTCAATCATTTTGATAAAACAGATTATTACATCAAGTGGGTAACCAATGATATTATTCAAAATCCGGGATTGACTTTGAGGCAGTACAGCTTGAAATTCTTTCAATCTCAGACTTTTGTCATTTCGCCCATAATGAAATACAATAAGAGTAATTTTGTAAAATGGAGCATTCACATTTACATCAACGCCATTAATTATCTCTTAATTTTCTTTTCTATCGCAGCGATTGTGGTTATGAACAAACAAAAAAAGTACCAATTAATGATGCCTTTTCTATTGTTTTGGGGCTGGTCTTTAGTGTATGTTTTTATCTTTCATTCCGAGCAGCGTTATATGTTTCCGGTGCGTCCCGTAATGGTGTTCTTGTTTGGGTATTATTTGAACTATTATTTTAATGGAAATACGTCAAGTAAAAACTCCCAAGTTGAATGATTTTCCCAGATTTAGGAGTACTGAAAACCGAACACTGCTAACTTCGTTTCTTGGCCTTAATCATCATTTCCAATTGATCCCAAAGTTCTTCGGGAATGGCTTCGAGAATATTGAATTCACCAGCACCTTTTAGCCATTCGCCACCATCAATCACTATCACTTCGCCATTAATGTAAGCTGAGAAATCAGAAACTAAATAAGCTGCTAGGTTCGCTAATTCCTGATGATTACCCACTCGTTTCAAAGGTACTTTTTTAGCCATATCAAATTTTTCTGCCAAGTCGCCAGGTAACAATCTATCCCAAGCACCTTTAGTTGGAAAAGGGCCTGGAGCAATGGCATTGGTTCGGATGCCATATTTCGCCCATTCTACAGCAAGACTTCGAGTCATAGCCAAAACACCAGCTTTTGCTGCAGCACTTGGAACGACATAAGCCGAACCTGTAAAAGCATAAGTGGTCACAATATTTAATATAGTTGCGTGGGTTTGTTTGGAGTCAATCCAATGTTTTCCGAAAGCAAGAGTGCAGTTTTTAGACCCTTTCAAAACAATGTCAATCACGGTGTCAAAAGCGTTGGCCGATAATCTTTCGGTTGGTGAAATGAAATTTCCCGCGGCATTGTTGAGTAATACATCTATTTTTCCATACGTTTTCAAGACTTCTTCCAGCATATTTTCGACTTCTTCATAATGACGAACATCACATTGCACAGCAAGACAAGTTCCACCAGTTTCAGTTTCCAATTCCTTGGCTGTGTTTTGCAGTTTTTCTAAATCACGTGAACTGATGGCTACTTTGGCTCCCAATTCCATAAAATAGCGGGTCATGGCTTTGCCTAATCCGCTTCCGCCACCCGTTACTACAATCACTTTTCCTTTTAGAGCATCGTCACGAAGCATTTTTGCTGAGAAATCCATAGTTTTATTTTTTAGTAATGTAAATATAAGGAATTAAACCTGACTTGTTTCTATAACCTGACTGGTTTAGCATCACACTTTGCACAATCTTTTTGCCGCTTCTTCCAATGTTTTATTGTCTTTGGCAAAGCAAAACCGAATGAGCTTTTGGTCTTTTCCGTCGGCATAAAAAGCTGAAATAGGAATGGCTGCAACACCATATTCAGTAATTAATCTCTTGCAAAAATCTACATCATTTTCATTTGAAATGGAAGCATAAGACACCACTTGGAAATAGGTTCCTTCGCAGGGCAACAGTTCAAATCTACTGTTTTGGAGTAATGCTCTAAAATGGTCTCGTTTTTCTTGGTAGAAGTTCCCCAGTTTTGTTACATCGGCCACTTCTAGATAGTCGCTTATTGCCGCTTGGGCAAGACTATTTACACAAAAGACTAAGTATTGATGTACTTTTTTAATTTCCTTTGTTAAGTATTCTGGTGCTACCAGATAGCCAATTCTCCAGCCCGTAATATGGAAAGATTTTCCAAAAGAGGAAACAATAATACTCCTGTTTGCTATTTTTTTTCTTGAATGTATGGAACTGTGTTTTTGTTCAAATGAAATGAATTCATAGACTTCATCAGATAACAATAATAGGTTTGGATATTTTTCGAATAGATTTTCTAAAGATTGAAAATCATTTTCTTTCCAAATTTTCCCAGTTGGATTGTGTGGGCTATTGATGATTAACATTCGGGTCTTGGGTGTAATTGCTTTTTCAATTCGCTCCCAATTTGGCGAATAATCGTCATTCAATTCCACCCGAATCGTTTTGGCATTGCACAATAAAGTAGGTGCTTCGTAATTATCGAAACTTGGATCAAGAATGATCACTTCATCGTCCTTTTTTATTAATGCCAAAATTGTTGTAAAAAGCGCTTGAGTGGCTCCAGATGTAACTAGAATTTCGGTTTCAGGCAAGACTTTTCGCTGATAAGAATCAAATATTAGTTTAGCGATTTTGGCTAAAAGAGGCGGATAACCGGCAATTGGCAAATATTGATGAACCTCTTTTTGGGCCAATGCTGCTACAATTTGAGCCAGTTTATCATCTACTTCAAAATTTGGAAATCCTTGAGCCAAATTTATCGCATTGTTTTCTGTTGCCATTTTAGACATTGTGGCAAAAATGCTGGTGGTTACGTTGGGGAGTTTGGACATATTTTGTGTTTGTATTTAAACCTCAAAGGTTTTTAAAGTCTTTGAAGTTTAATCTTTAGATTAATAATATCTCCAACATTTTAATTGCGCTCTCACTTATTTTGGTTCCAGGTCCAAATACGGCAACTGCTCCAGCATCAAACAGAAATTGATAATCTTGAGTAGGGATTACACCGCCTACAATTACCATAATGTCTTGGCGACCGTATTTTTTGAGTTCATCGATAACTTGCGGTACTAATGTTTTGTGACCTGCCGCAAGAGAGGAAACGCCAAGGATATGCACATCATTTTCTACAGCTTGTTTGGCGGCTTCGGCTGGGGTTTGAAACAAGGGGCCTATATCGACATCAAAGCCTAAATCGGCATAGCCTGTGGCGACTACTTTTGCGCCTCGGTCGTGTCCGTCTTGCCCCATTTTGGCAATCATAATTCTTGGGCGACGGCCTTCTTTTTGGGCAAATTCGTCGGCCAGTTGTTTGGCTTTCTCAAAGCTTTTGTCTTCTTTTATTTCTTTGCTATACACGCCACTAAAGGATTTAATTTGTGCTTTGTATCTTCCGAAAACTGTTTCTAAGGCATCGCTAATTTCGCCTAAAGTGGCTCGATTTCGCGCTGCTTCGATAGCGATTTCTAGTAAATTACCTTCTCCAGTTTGAGCACAAAGGGTTAGTTTTTTGAGCGAAAGTTGTACTTTTTCGGTATTGCGTCTGGATTTAATTTTTTCTAATTGTTCGATTTGCTGTTGGCGCACCATTTGGTTATCGACATCCAGAATTTGCAGTGGGTCTTCTTTTTTCAAGCGGTATTTGTTGATACCTACAATTAGGTCTTGATTGCTATCAATTCGCGCTTGTTTTTTGGCTGCGGCTTCTTCGATGCGCAATTTAGGAATACCCGATTCAATAGCTTTGGTCATTCCGCCCAATTCTTCTATTTCTTCGATTAGTTTCCAAGCGTTTTGAGCAATTTCGTTCGTTAGGCTTTCAACATAAAAACTGCCTGCCCAAGGATCGACTGTTTTGGTAATTTTGGTTTCTTCCTGCAAATAAATTTGGGTATTTCGGGCAATTCTGGCCGAGAAATCGGTTGGCAAAGCGATGGCTTCGTCCAAGGCATTGGTGTGCAAAGATTGGGTTCCGCCAAAAGCGGCAGCGGCAGCTTCGATAGTGGTTCGAGCTACATTGTTAAAGGGGTCTTGCATAGTCAAACTCCAACCTGAAGTTTGGCAATGGGTTCTCAAGGCTAGAGATTTTTCGTCTTTAGGGTTGAATTGTTTGACTATTTTTGCCCAAATCATTCGTCCAGCTCTCATTTTGGCAATTTCCATAAAATGGTTCATCCCGATAGCCCAGAAAAAGGAAAGGCGAGGTGCAAAATCATCGATTTTCATTCCAGCAGCTAACCCTGTTCGAATGTATTCTAAACCATCGGCTAATGTGTAGGCCAACTCAATATCAGCAGTGGCTCCAGCTTCTTGCATATGATAGCCAGAGATGGAAATTGAATTGAATTTGGGCATTTTCTTGCTAGTGAATTCAAATATATCGGCAATAATTTTCATCGAAGGTGTTGGTGGATAGATGTAGGTATTTCGCACCATAAACTCTTTTAGAATGTCATTCTGGATGGTTCCCGAAAGTTGTTCTGGGTTGACTCCCTGTTCTTCGGCAGCGACGATATAAAAAGCCATAATAGGCAAAACGGCTCCGTTCATCGTCATAGAAACGGACATTTCGTCTAGTGAAATTTGGTCAAATAATAGTTTCATATCTTCGACCGAATCGATGGCAACACCCGCTTTTCCAACATCGCCTACCACGCGTTCGTGGTCAGAATCATAACCTCGATGGGTGGGTAAATCAAAGGCTATAGAAAGCCCTTTTTGTCCTGCAGCCAAGTTTCTACGATAAAAAGCATTGCTTTCTTGGGCTGTTGAAAAACCTGCATATTGCCGAATGGTCCAGGGACGTTGAACATACATCGTGGCGTATGGACCTCGTAAATTGGGTGAAAAACCCGCTCCAAAATCTAGATGTTCGAGGTTTTCGATGTCTTTTTCAGAATAGGTTGGTTTTAGTTCAATACCTTCGGATGTTAGGAAGTTTTCTTTTCTTGAAACTTCTGACTTCTGACTTCTAACTTCTGACTTTAGTGTTATATGTTGAAGGTTTTTACGTGTCATTTTTCAACAACTTTATACGTCCATTTTCTTTTGGTGTAGTTCTTATTGAGGCCTTCCATAATTCCAGCGCTAATGGTTGTGCCAGAACCAATCATAAAAATTAGTAATGCAGATTCACTTCCGCCTGATGCCGCAATTAGAGAAGTGCCTACAATTGCTAGTCCTGAAATTAAGACAACGGTTTTGACTGTTCCCAGTACTTTGGGCTGGTTTTTTATGCTTTGAAGGCTGTCAATTGCAAGTTTATGATTGTTTACAATAATATGGAGACTGTCTGAAAATTTAAGATTACCCACCCATTTTTTGAGGTCTAATGTTCTGATTTTGACGCGTTGGTTTTCTTTAAAAACAACTGTTTTTCTGGACTCCATATTGGTTATTTCTATCGTTTTTTGCTGAGAAAAAACGGTTAGAGAAAGGAGTAGGGCTAATGTATAGAGTATGTTTTTCATGTTGTTTTTATATTTCTTCTTTGAGTCGTTCTTGTTCCATTTTTTCCGCCAATCGTTTTTCGATTATGGGTGAAATCAATGTTTTTCGAGGTTTTATTTTCACGAATGGAAACAATTCTAAATCGTCCTTCATTCGGTCTTTTTTGTTGGGATATTTGTTGGTTCCAACTAAGGTTTCTTTTCCAGAATCAAATAATTCCTGTTCTTTATCGGCACTTTCTTGTATTTTTCTTTTGATAATTCCTTCGTTAAGTTGTTTGATAAAACCGCCATTGGCTTCAATAGCTTTGAATAAAGTTAAAGCTTTTTCGGCTAATTGTGTGGTAAGACTTTCTATGTAATAACTTCCATCGGCTGGATTGTTGACTTTGTCAAAATGGCTTTCGTGTTTGAGCACTAATACTTGATTTCGGGCTATTCTGTTGCCAAATTCGTTGTCTTTGTGAAACAAGGCGTCATAAGGTAAATTGGCAATGGCATCGGCACCACCCAAAATTGCACTCATACATTCGGTTGTGGTTCGCAACATATTAACGTTGTAATCATAGATTGTTTTGTTGCGTTTTGTGGGTGAAACTAGTATGTGACAATCAAATTTGTGGTTGTATTCTTTGGCAATCAAATTGAAAAGCAACCGCAAGGCTCTGAGTTTTGCAATTTCGAAAAAGTAGTTAGTTCCAACTGAAATCTGAAAAACTATAGGTTGATTTATAGTTTTTATTTGGTTGAAATATTCATTGGCGTGAGCTAAACTATAGGCAATTTGTTGCACCATATTGGCTCCTGCATTTTGGTATAAACCTCCGTCAATGCTAAGTAATGAAATATTTGAAATGGATTCTGAAAGTAGATTTAAGGTCTCGAAATTGTTTTTTTCTTTGGTTTCAAACCAATTTCCTTCTTTGGCTAATTGCCCAATAGGGTCGATGTTGCAGTATATTTTTGCCTTATTTTCTTTGGCTACAGCTTCAATTTTCTTAATAAAAGGGATGGAAACAAAACTAAGGTTAAAATAAATTGTGATTGTATCTAATGGAAGATGCTGCAATAGTTTTGCTACCTCTATTTTTTCGTCTTCGATGGTAAATCGAATACTTTCGGCACCACGATTGATGCTGTCAATAGCTCTAGCATTTGATTTTGCAAGATCGTGTACGAAGATATTTTGGCAAATTAGGAACTGCGTTGCTTTTGTATTTATGCCCGAAGTTGGATTGTAATCGTCACTGTGATAAAAAGGTTTTACTTTGATGTCTTCGGGAGAATTCCAGATTAAAGTTTGGTTGTAATCGGCACCATTGAGTTCGAACTGGATTTTTTGTTTCCATTGTTTGGAAGAAACTGGATCGAAATCGTCGAATAAATTTTTCATTACGAGTGTGGTTATATCTTCAAATGAAATTCACTTTGTTTTTTTTTAGGGTCTATTTTTTGACGTCTTTTTCTATGGTGTCGCCTTCAAATTCAATGATATAGACATCTTCGCTGTCTTTTTTCATATAGTATTTTTCGCGGGCGTATTTTTCGGTTTGGTCTGGGTTTTTTAGTTTTTTTATATTTTCTTGGTCTTTTTTGATCTCTTGTTGGTAGTATTCTTTGTTTTGTTCGAGTTCATCAATTTGTTTGTCTAAAACCCGATGTCCAAAATAGGAATAGTTGTCCAAAAATATCATCCAAATAGAAAATAGTAGTAACACCCAAACGTATTTGTTGCTTAAAAATTTGAACCAAGATTTGTCTTTATATGGGTTTGCCATTTGTGATACTGTTTTTTTTAGCCCCGATATTCAATTGCTTTCGCAATTACCTCTTTTGGCGGTGTTCGCCACAAGAGATATAGCGGATAGCGGGAAATAGCTTCTTGAAAATTTAGTTATAAAAATACAAAAAAAATTATAAGATTCGTTGATTTATTACAGCTCGAACCACATCAATGGCGACTGTATTGTATTTGTCGTTGGGAATGATGATGTCGGCATAGGCTTTGGTGTTTTCTATAAACTGCTGGTGCATAGGTTTTAGTGTGGTTTGGTATCTATTTAATACTTCTTCCATATCGCGACCTCGCTCGGCAATGTCCCGTTTTAATCTTCGAATTAAACGTTCGTCCGAATCGGCGTGAACGAATATTTTGATGTCGAATAAATCGCGAAGTTCAGGATTTGACAGGATTAAAATTCCTTCTACAATCATTACTTTTCGAGGATGTGTGACAATGGTGTCGTCGGTTCTGTTGTGAATAGCAAAAGAATAAACAGGCTGATGGATGGTTTTTCCTTCTTTGAGTTCCTTGAGATGGCTGACCAATAAATCGAAATCGATGGCTCTGGGATGATCAAAATTGGTTTTGGAACGTTCTTCGTAGCTTTCGACTGTAGAGGCTTTGTAGTAGGAGTCTTGGGCGATAATTCCCACTTCGGTATGAGGTAATTCATTCATTATCTGATGGACAACTGTTGTTTTTCCTGAGCCTGTTCCACCCGCAATTCCTATGATGAGCATAAATCCTGTTTTTATGTTAATGTTTGGACAAAAATAGGGAATTATTAGTTTAGATGGTTGAATTATTCTTCATATCCTTGACTAAACTCATTGTGAAAAAGACAATGACAATTCCACCTAAACCGATGCAAAGCCACATAAACCAAGATTCCTGCCAAAAAGATTTGTTTTGAACATTTGTCTTTTGAGAAATCTCGTGTTTGATGTCATATATTTTGGCTTCAGGCAGGTTACTACCCATCCTGTTCTTGAAATTTTCCAAGTCATAATCAGGACTATTCAGTTTTGAATTTCCAGTTTCGACAGTGTATTTTTGATTGGCTTTCAAATCGGCAATTACTGAAATTGGTTTTTGAAAAAAGCGAATTTCAGAAAAAGTCAAGGGAGGATTGTCCTGATTTTCTATTTCGATAAAGCATTCTTTTCCAAAAAATTGTGGAATAGTAAAGGTGTTTTTGGTATTCGAATTCAATTCAAAAGAGGATAAATTTTCCGGAAACGCAACTGCTTTGTGGTTGATGCGTTTTTTTTTGTTCACGTATATTTGGGTATTTCGAAGAAATAAATTGGGACTAGAGATTTTGAAATGGATTTGGTTTACAATTTGTGGATGATCAAAACTAATGTAAATTCGGGTTTTCTTCTCGGCTGGAATTTGTTGGAATTTGATGTTTTTTGGATGAATTTCCTCTAAAATATTCGATGTTGTTTTGCTGGCAAAAAATCCGATTTTCAAAATGTTTATGGGCAAAGTTTTTTTGTCATTAAAATCAAATTTGATATAACGATAGGAAGTTAATGGAAAGCTTATTGTTTTGAAAACAACTGTTTCTTCTGTGTTTACGAGATCGGATAATTTTGAATTATTGACCAATCCAAACCATTCTTTTTGGTCGTTGCTACCGCTAATGGAGTAGGTTTTAGTAACATCGGAATTAGTTATACAAAGTACAATTGAATCGATAGACGTTTTGGGATTTTCGAAAATAAGGGTTGTTTTATTTTTAGGAAGCACGTTTGTAGAAATTATTTTGCATTCCGAAAAAAAATGAGGTGTTTTGTCTATATATTCTTGGGGAATAACATAATAAGGCACTTCTATTTCTTTAGAATCTACTATTCTGAAATCGCCCAATTCTTCTTTTGAAAACGAGCGAATTTCAGCTGGCAACACTATTTTGTGCAAACCATTTTCTTTGGGAATTTCGATTTTTGCCGTCGTTGTGTGTTGTGCCAACAGGCCATTTGTGGCTAGTAGAAATATTAAAAAATTATTCAGTTTCATCGGTTTTCAAGGGTTTGTTGTCGTCTTGCACCAAGACTTTTATTTTTTGATACACAAATGAAATTATTAAGATTAAAACTCCCAATAAGATAAAGGCAATAATTTTACCAGTTTCGGAAGCATTGCTGATGTCGAACAAAAATAATTTTAGAATGGTAATTCCCAATAAAGATAAGGCTATGATTCTAATGGCTTTAATTCGTTTTTTAATTCCGATAATCAAGAAAGCAAAAGCGAGAATTCCCCATAGGATTGGAAAACCAGTTTTTATGATTTGAGTTCGAGTAGATTGTATGGCATCGTCAGCTATTTGTGCTTTAAGAAAGGGCAATTCCGTTGCGTTATAATTTTTGTAATACTCATTCGATTGTACTTGTTGAGCTGTTATTGGCGAATTCGAAACGACCAATCCGTGCAGCATCAATTCGGTACTAGCCAGGTAGATGATTAAAAAGGCTGCAAACCAAACTGCGAATTTGTTTTTGAATAGGTTGAAAACTGGATTTTCCTTGTTGATTTGGTATAATTTATAGCCGAAAAACAAGGTTATAAGTAGTGAAATGTAATGCAAATAAAACCCAATTCTTTGATGATTTCCAGTTGTAATGTAGTACTCGTGCTCATAAAACGCATAATTCAAAAAGAAAAACACAAAGAGTATTATATTGACTACGGCTATAATGGATGCTAGTTGATAACCAAGAGTGTTCTTGATTTTGCACAAGAAGTACACAACCAAAGCACAGAAAATTAAATGATATAAAATAGGTAATGTCAAGGCTGAATTGGCTCCTTGGATATGCGCGTTGGCTTGAAAATTTACCTCAAACAATCCAACAAAATAGGAGAGGATTATTCCAATCAATCCTAGACCGTTTCGGTATTTTTCTGGATTGAAAATGAATCCAAATTGTTCCAAATCTTCGTCTTCTTTTTTCAATAAATAGTAAACGGCAAATAAAGAACCCACGGCAAAAATTCCAGTCAAAAAGATTTTGTTGAAGACAATGGTTAAAATAGTGGACGACATATAAATAGCAGACCAATCCATCAATAAACTTCCAATCATCAACAGATGAACGATCACCGAGGCAAATCGATAATAAGTTATTTTTGATTTTTGTGCAAGCCACATCAGCATCACGGCTTCGGCAGCCCAGAAAAGGGTGATAAAATTCCCTTCGAATTGTATTGGAATGGACAAAGTTAAGAAGGTAAGCGTCAAGCCAACCAACAAGTAAACGGCAGTTTTGTCCAAACCAAATTTTTTGTATAAAAAATAAGCGTAGCCAAAGTTTAAAACTCCTAATAAAGTAGTGAACAATCCTTTGAATTCGGGATGAAACTGTTCTAAAATAGCCATTCCAGCCCCATAAAAAAGGAAGGTGTTGCTGGCCAGAATACTCAATTCTATAGGAGAGAAAAAACCTTTTGTTCGAACATTATTGATGATGTTGATAAGGATGAAAACAAAATAAAAGGCAAATCCGAAGGCAAATGCGCCCAGATAATGCGGCGTTTTTTCGTCGAGGTCTTTAAAGAGCCAAGCTCCATACAAAATCACTGTAAAAACGTAGGACATAATATTGATGATTCCCCATTTTTTATAATAGGCTAATGCTAAAATCCCGATGTTCAAGATGAGAATGTAAGTAAACAAAACGACATAATTTCCTTGTCCAGTGCTGACCATAAACGGAACGGCAAACCCGCCAATCAGGGATAATACAGCTAGTTCTTTGCGATTGTAAGAAAGTGAAATTAGGCTACTGAAAACGGTGATAAGCACCATAATAATAAAGGCTGTTGTTTGTCCAAACAAATGGTAGCTGTGGAAAGCAATGCCAATTGTAAAATAGAAAACTGCAATGGCACCCGCCACAAAAACCGAACTGAAAGCAGCATATTTTTGGCGCAATTTATGTGCAATTCCCATAATCAATCCGCCAGATAGCATCCCAATTCCCACTCGTGCTGGTTCGTTAATCCAGTCTTTGTCAATGGCATATTTCACGAAATAACTGATTCCCAAAACCAGAATCAAAATACCAATTTTGTTGATGAGGTTTTCACCAATAAACTTTTCTAAATCGGGATTGTTATCCCTGAAATTTTCCCAAAAGGTTTTAGTAGGTTCTTCACGGATATAGGCTTTTGGTTCTGGTTGTTTGTGTTTTGGAGCTGAGGCATTGTCCATTGAAAAGACAATTTTCTCTTTGGCAACCTCATTTTCGATTGGTGTAAAAACCAAAGGTTCTGTTTTTTCAATGACCACAGTTGGTTTTATTGCTTCTGGAGTTTGTTTTGGTTTTGCAATTTCAGGAGCAACTATAGGTTTTTCTGGAAGTTTTTCGGTTCCTTTTGATGCCTCAATTTTTTTAAATAATTCTTTGAATTTCTCATCGATTTTGTCTTCAATTCGATCTTCGAATCTGTCGAATTTTGAGTCGATAGCATTTTTGATGTAGAACAAAAAAGCAATCAATAATACAAATAAGAAAACTTCCATAGCGATGTTTTGAAAATTAAATAATGTAAATATAATGATAAATACAAAACAGCGTGCTATTTTTCTGAATCTAAAGTTAAGAGTGTTTGGGATATTTGTATGTCCTAGTAGAATTTTTAGTGTGTTATTTTTAAACTATTTTAAATTTGATTTTTGCAGAACTAAAAACAAGGTGTATAAAAAAAACTGAGATCTATTAAAAAAATAGACCTCAGTTAAGTTTGATGTTGGTAGAAAATTATTTCTTTATAAATTTCCAAGTTGTTGATGATTCTCCTATTTTAAGATTACATAAATACAATCCATTTGATAAGTTGGCAACATTTATGGAAAGTTTTTCAGAAGGAGAAACTATTTTAGAATAGGAATACGCTTTTTGTCCCGAAGTCGAAAATATAGATATAGTAGCATCACCTGATACACTGTCAGATAAATCAATAGTCAAATTTGTATCTACAGTAGTTGGATACAGATTTCCCAAACTAATAGTACGATCTTCTACACCTAAATTAGGGCAAGAAGTTGAAATCACTCCAGCAGCAGTAACATTCAAAGTTGCTCCAGCTCCACAGCTAGTATTTGAAACATAACCCGCCACGTTGGCAACAGGTAGTACAGTATAAGAATAGGTTGGTTTTATAGCAGTTAATTTATCTAGACCAGTTACAGCAGTTGGAACAGTTCCTTTTGTGCAGCCATCAAATTTTACTGAAGTGGTTCCAGTTCCTTCGGTAACAGGACTAGAAATGGTGGTTATTTGTTCAAAATTGCAATTCTCTACATAACAAGTGGTACCACTATCTCCGGCTCCGAGTCCAATTGCCTTGGCTCCTGAAATAGAAGTTTTGTAATAACAATTTAAAATGTGTAATTCGGCGTTTCTGGCTCTTGGCATTCTTTCTCTACAACCTTCTGCCCAATAGCAGTTTTTAAAAGTAACACTGAATCTTCCGTCAGTTGGCATGTCGGTAATTCCTGAGCCAACTAAACCACTAAAACGGTGGTCGTTTGATCCTCCAGATCCTCCAGCATAAGGAGGTTTTAAATACGTAAATTTACACCAAGAAACGGTGTGGTTGTCGGCTGCTCCTTTAATGTCAAAATTACCATCCATTCCGTCTTGAAACTCACAGTGATCTACCCAGATATTTTTGCCTTCACTTGTGAGTAAGTCTCTACCATCGCAATCAAAAGCGCCAGGTCCTTCGAAAATTAGGTTTCTAATAATGACATTAGTAGAGCCGTCTTTAATGTAAAGAATGCCTGAGTTATTTGCTGATGTTGTGTTGTCGGCAGCTGTTGGTGGTGTGGCAGTTATTGTAATTTGAGTGTTTCTAAGTCTTGCTCCTGGCAAACCAATAATTGTTCTATTGGTCAACAACACGCTAGTATAGTCACAGGTAATAGTTCCAGAAACCAGAATTACTGCATTAGCGGTTGCTGTGGATGTAAGAGCAGTTTTTAATTGAGCGTAGGTTGTAACTGTAACCGTATTCGTTGGTGTTGGAGTTCCCGCCCCAGTTGCAGCTGCTCCAAACCCCTCTGGACTGGTCATGTAATAATTTTGACCCGAAGTAAAGTTGAGGGCTAATAACAGGAAACTCAATAAAACTGTTTTTTTCATATTTGACAAAAGAAATTAGTATGAATTATAAAATTAAATAGTTAAAGTGTAATCGATTACAAAAATATATTTTTATTTTGATAAAATAAAAATATATTTTTTTTGATATTAAAAATTAGTTTGCTGATAATTTGTGATTTATGTTAATTATCGCTTTTTTTTGTTAATATTCACACATTTTTGAAAATAAGTGTAAGAGAAATAGCGGTGATATTGTTGGAAATTCAAAGTAATTGTTCGGAAACCTTAATTTGTTTTGGGTTTGATTTAGTAGATTTTAGGATGTGCAGGAAAGTACAGGATGCTTTTGGATATGTATTGTAATAGTTTTGAAAATAAATTTTAACTAAAAAAATGAATAAAATATTTTTTTAGCAGCTATTTATTTTAAATAATAAAAAAAACATGATTTTTTAAACCATTAATACTTTTTAAATATGAAAAAAAAATTACTTAAAAACAACGTTTTATCTTTTAGCTTTCTTGTTTTTCTTTTGGGAGCTTTTAATGTTTCACATGCGCAATTAAACACATGGGTTGGCGGAACAAGTTCAGATTTTCTAGATGCTACGAATTGGAGTACAGCAGCACCGCCAGCCACTTTTCTTAGCGGGAATACTTTCACAATAGGTGCAGGGTCGCCTAATAACCCTGTGCTTAGTGCAAATTATCCATTAACATCTGGTGCGCCAACTTCTGGTCTTATTTATATTTCCACAGTAGGAAATCTAACAACTTCTGGAAATATTAATGCAGGAGGTGTTAATAGTGTTGATGGGTTATTAACGGTTACTGGTGGTTTATTTAATGGACGAAGTAATTTTTATATTGGAACAACTGTTGGTACTTCTTTGGCCGTTACCAATGTAGAAGTTGGAGGAGCTCTAAATGTAAAATCAGCTTTATTAATAAGTCAGAAACAAGCAGGTACTTTAAATGTAAATGGCGGAACTGTAACCACAGATTCTGCTGGGAGTATTGCTGTGGGAAATTACCCTCAGTACGTAGATTGCAATGGTATATTGAATGTAAATGCTGGTCTTGTGAAAACAGCAGGGGCTTTAACAATTGGTACTAAGGGGATTGTTAATGTAGATGGCGGTAGAATTGAGTTGGGTACTGATAGAACGGTGGCAATCGGAAATTACATCACTACTAATGTATTAAAGGTTTCGGGAGCTGCTCTAACAGCTGGAAAAGTACTTTTAAACAAGTATGATCCGGTTACACTTTTAACAACTATTATGGCAGTTTTACCAGGAACAGAACCTTCAGCACTTGATTATACCACTACTGCAGGATCCTATACTGTAGGAACTGCTATTGCTGACAATCCTAAATCAGCTTTAACTTTAGGGACAGGTGCTACAGCAACTTATACAGTAAGTCCTGCACTTCCAGCTGGTTTGGTTCTTGATTCTGCAACTGGAACAATTAGCGGTACACCAACTGCTGTTAAGGCACTAACTACATATTATCTTAAGGCATCAACAGATTATGGATTTACTACTAAAGCAATTACTATTGTTGTTTCTGCTGCGCCGTTAGGTATTAGTGAATTTAAAGAATCTGCTAAAATCGCAGTCTATCCTAATCCAACAACTGATTTTGTAACTGTTAGCTTGTCTAATAATGCTACAGTTCAAAAAATTTCAGTGTATAATAACTTGGGGCAATTAGTTCGTTCAGAAAATAAAAACACAGTTTCGCTTCAAGGTTTGACTAATGGAAATTATTTTTTAACAGTACAAACAGCTGAAGGAAACTATTCAAAAAAGATTATTAAAAATTAAAAACTCAATTTTGAATTGAATTGCTATTGATTTTAGAATTTAAAACTCGCAATTGAATTTAGTTATTTGAACCCATAGAGTGTAGTTGCTTTTTTTGGCGAGACGCATTCAAGTTAAAAACCCAGATATGCTTTTGTCCAATGGATGTTAAAGTGGTCTGGGTTTTTTGCGTAATTTATTTTTATGTTTTAGAGGGGGGCTTTAAATAGAATAATTATTTAGATAGGCTTTTGCAATTGAAATTTTCAAATTATGAGTTGCAATTTTTAAGCTAAAACAGGATTCTACAGGATACTATTAAAAAAAGATAATAATAGTTTTGGAGAAAATATTAACAAAAAAAATACACATCCTGTTTTTTTACTCCATAATTTATTTGTTTTTTATATTCTTCGAATATTTAAAAACTATATTCAAATCTGGTAAAAAAAAGGACTTACTATTTAGTTTCAACCATTAATTATTTAGATGTGAAAAAACAACTATTTTTAAACAACGCTACTTCTAAAGTTTTTGCTATTGCTGTTTTTATGCTTTTAGCAGTGCAATCATCCTTTGCTCAAAATTGGACTATTTTAGGAAGTGAATCCGATTTGTCTTCGGTGGCTTCTTCTTATACTTCTATTGCCGTTTTGAACGATGTTCCTTATGTGGTTTTAAGAGAAGGAACTGGGCCAGTTGTCAAGGTCAAAAAAAGGAATGCAACAACAGGTGTTTGGGAGCAATTAGGGGATGATATAGGAACAAATCTAACCTATTCTAGAATTATTTTAGACAAGACCAATAGACTGTATGTTTCTTATGTTGATGCCGGGAATGGTAATAAATTGGCTGTGAAAATCTACAACGAAGAGACTAATCTTTGGGAACCGTTAAATAATGATGTCAACAATCTTTATGTTTCGGTTGGTTCAGTAACTAATGGGGTTTCTCAATTAAGTTCAACACCTCGTTGTTCTTTGACTTTCGATTCAGATAACAATCCTTATATTGCTTTTGGGGATAATGGTATATTAAAGCCTTTTGTAAAAAAGTTTGATGGTATTTCATGGGTAACTATTGGAGGTGGTGAAGTCAATGCAAGTGCCATTGCAATTGGAGTAAGTTTGGTTTTAGATGAAGCCGATGTGCCTTGGTTAGTATTTTGTAATATGGGAACGACAAGTTCTACAACTGGTACAATGACATTGTATAAATTTACTGGTGGAACTTGGTCTGCCGCCACAACTTCAACTGTCACCGCAGGTGTTCGTCATACAAGTATGGTGTTGAATTCAGCCAATAACTTGACTATTGCTTTTTTTAATACTGCAGATACAAACCGTGCTACATCTATTGAATATAATAAAACTGCTGCAACTTGGAGTTCCACAACGAGAATAGGTTCAAGAGATTCTCCTAGTTTGAGCTTGATAAAAGATGTTTCAAATAATTTGTATTGTTCTTTTATTGATAATGTTTCGAGTACAGCGACCTATTCAGCGCGTGTCTTTAAGCAAGTTGCAGGAGCTAATGTCTGGACAGAAATGAAAGATCCTTCGGTGTTGACTACAGGTATTGAAAATAATACAGGAAATTTAACTATTGCTGCTGGAAGTGTCTATCCGTATGTAGTTTACACTAAAACCAATTCGAGTAGTATTGTTACGCCTGTTGTTCGAGCTTATTCGCCAGCACCACCACCAGCAGTGCTTAAAACCAATACGGTTACCAATATTACCTCTACAACGGTTGAGGCCGGTGGCACAATTACTGCTGATGGAGGAACAACCATTACCGAAAGAGGAATTGTTTATAGTACTAATGCTAATCCAACCGTTGCTAATACTAAGGTTGTAGATTCAGGAACTGGTATAGGAGCATTTACGGTTAGTGTTTCAGGACTTAATCCAACTACATTGTATTATGTTAGAGCTTATGCTATCAATGGTGGAGGAACAAGTACTACTTATGGGGATAATGTTCGGGTAAATACTTTGATACTGCCTGATGCGGTGGTTACTACAGCTAAACAAATGGAGTTTCTAAACCGTGGAGTAGTTGCCTTGAGAAAATCGGCTACAGAGGTTTTTGTTAGCTGGCGTTTGTTGGGGAATGACCCCTCTGATATAGCTTTTAATATATATCGTGATAATGTAAAAATCAATGCGACTCCAATTACGACTTCTACTAATTATGTAGATACTATCACAACCAATGGGACATATACTATTAAGGCAATTGTCAACGGAACCGAAGGTATTGCAACTGCTGCAGTTTCGGTTTGGGCAAATAATCAATTGTCTATTCCGTTGCAAATTCCTCCTGAAAATACATTGCCTGACGGAACACCTTATACTTATACTGCAAATGATGCTAGTGTAGGTGATGTGGATGGTGATGGAGAATACGAAGTTATTCTAAAATGGGATCCAACAGCTTTGAATCATAATGGAGGAGGTTTTTCTGGTGAGCAAATTTTTGATTGCTATAAAATGAATGGCACACGACTTTGGCGTATCAATCTTGGTAAAAACGTGAATTCAGGGCCGCACTTTAATCACTTTATGGTGTATGATTTTGATGGAGACGGTAAATCAGAAATGATTTTGAAAACCGCTGATGGGACTATTGATGGAGCAGGAGTTGTAATCGGAAATGCAACTGTGGATTATCGCAATGCTTATGGTTGGGTACAACAAGGGCCTGAATTCTTGACTGTTTTTAACGGATTAACAGGGGCGGCAATGGCAACAGTGACCTATCAGCCAGCCAGAGCTAATACGGTCGATTGGGGAGATAATTATGGTAATCGCCAAGATCGTTTTGTATCGGCAGTGGCTTATTTGGATGGCGCCCGCCCAAGTATAATTGTTGGACGTGGTTATTATGACAAACTAATGCGCGCAGCTTACGATTGGCGCAATGGTCAGCTTACTTTGCGTTGGATTTTTGATAGTAAAGATGCTGCTAATCCTGCTAACAATGCTTACTCAAGTCAAGGAAATCATCAAATGACCATTGGTGATGTGGATGGCGATGGAAAAGATGAAGTTATTAATGGTTCAAGTGCTATTAATGATGACGGAAAACGACTTTGGACCTATGGTCAAGGACACGGAGATGCTTTGCATATGTCGGATATGGATCCTGATCGTCCTGGTCAAGAAATTTGGCAATGTTTAGAATCTCCAGGACAATACAGTCCTTATGGCATCAGGTTGAATGACGCAAAAACGGGAGCAATGATTTTTGGTGCCGAAACTACAGGTGATGTAGGCCGTGCTTTGGCTGCCGATATTGATCCAGCTCACCGAGGGTATGAAATGTGGAGTTCTTCAGGAAATCTTTATAATGTTCAGGACGGTCAAATTGGTACAGCCAGACCAACTGGTGGGAGTCAAGCTGTAAATGCCGCCGTATGGTGGGATGCTGATTTGGGACGCGAATTGCTAGACGGGACTATTATGGACAAATGGAATCCAAGTACCCAATCCTTAAATCGTTTGTTTACCATTTACAACGCAGCACCAGTTTCGTCTAATAATGATTCTAAAAAGAATCCTTGTCTGACGGCTGATATTTTTGGTGATTGGAGAGAGGAAATTATTCTTCGCCGTTCTGATAATACTGCTTTGATTCTTTTTACCACCAATATTCCTACCGACAAACGAATTTATACTTTGATGCATGACCCTCAATATCGTACTGCAATTGCTTGGCAAAACTCAGGTTATAATCAACCGCCACATCCAAGTTTCTTTTTGGGATATGATATGGCTCCTGCGCCAACACCCAATATTCAAATTGTTTCAGCTTCGTTGGGAGTTGCTAAAGAGGAAAAGGATCTTGATTCGAATGTGGTTATTCATCCTAATCCATCTAATGGGCAATTTGAAGTTCAATTTAATAGTAGTAATTCAGTAAATGCTAAAGTTGTTATTTCAAATTTGATGGGGCAAATTGTTGGTCAAAAAGAGGTTAAACTCGCTGGGGGTAATCAATCCATTTCATTAAATTTCTCTAATTTGGTTTCTGGTGTTTATGTTGTGAAAGTTGAGACAGAAGAAGGTGTTTCGATACAGAAAATTGTTATTGAAAAATAAAAAAGAGTTTCATTTTAATTTAAAAGGATTTGCAAATTTTGTAAATCCTTTTTTTTTAACACGCATTACTAATCTATTTCTGGGCCAATACTGACGAAATTTTTTTTAAGAAAAAGCTTATTTTATAGATTTGTTTTTAATAAATGATTGCGAATAATGTTAAATAATATTCGTTAGCAGTTGTAATTAGTTGTATTTTTTTTAATTTTAAGAATAATTAGTTGGTTTTATTGCTGATTTAATGTTTTTTTTTAATTAGATACACTCATTTCAATTTGCTAAAATCCAAAAGAAATGTTAATGGGTTTTTGTTTTATTGATACACAAATTTTAAAGATAATGTGACTCTTGAAGCATTGTCAATAAAGGAAATATTAAATTAATGAAATAGTGCTGTGTTTTTTATGGTATTATTATTTAATTGGGTTATTTATTTTTTTAGTAAAAAAAAATAAATAAAACAGGACAGGGCAGGATAGAAGTGCTGTCTTGAACCTGTATTTTTGGAAATGTTAAATGATTTAAAAAAAAGTTAAAAAAAGTATAAATTATTGTTCACCATTTTATAAGTTAATTTCTAATGAAGAAAAAAATACACTACTATTTATTAGTTCTTCCACTACTGGCATTTTTTGCTAGTTGTAATAAAGACGTATTTGATGAGTACTATGCTCGTCCAGAAGGTCTCGAGGATCCTATTTATCAACAATTGGAAGCACGTGGTAATTTCAAAAATCTGACGGCTCTAATTGGTAAAGCAGGCTACAAAGACATCTTGAGTAAATCAGGGTATTGGACGATGATGGCACCTAATGACGAAGCCTTTACTAAATTTTTTCAAGAAAAAGGTTATGCTGATGTTTCTAAAGTAGATTCGATTACAGCAGCTAAGATTGTAAGATATGCACTTATATATAATGCGTTTCGAACTGAGCAACTTTCCGATTATCAATCGGCTGCTGGTTGGGTTGTGGATAATGCTTTTAGACGAAGAACCGCATTTTATGATGGGTTTCAGAAAAAAACCGTAAACGGTGTTCCTATGGTTGTTGTGGCGTCAAACCGTAACAATCGTGCTGCATCTGGAGCTCCATATTATGTTTCTGGAGATAATAATAACAAGTATATTTCTTATTTTGAGAAAGAATATTTTGCAGCTCAAAGTCTTAATGCAAGTGATTATACTTTTTTCTTTCCCAATTCAACATATACTGATTTTAATGTCTTAGGCGGTACTATCAAACAGGCCAATATTATTGCTGAAAATGGTATTATTCAAGAGGTTAGTCAGGTTTCGCTACCGTTAGTGAGTTTAGATCAGTATCTTGAGGGCAATAGTAATTATAGCCTTTTCAATGATTTGCTAAATAAAAATTTGGTTAATTATATCTTTAATCAACCGGCAACTACTACTTATAATAATTTTACTGGTAAATCTGACCGAGTATATGTAAAGGTGTTTGATGCTGCTTTGCCTTTTTCTCCTAATAATGAGAGTTATTTGAAACAAGCGGATAATGATGGGCAAAATGATGCTTATACTATGTTTGTTCCTGATAATGCTTCTTTACAAGAATTTGTGGATAAAGTTTTGCTTAAAAACTATCCTTCACTTGATAAACTTCCAAAATACGTTTTTGAAGACTTGTTCAAGGCACATATGGTAATCAATGCAGTTTGGCCATCAAAGATTGGATCTTTTAGCAATGCACTAGATGAAGATTTGAGGTTTGATATGAATACTAATGTGAAAGACGCCAAAGCTTTAAGTAATGGATTCTTTTATGGTACTAATAAAGTACAGAAATCTAATTTGTTTTATAGTGTTTACACATCGGCTTATTTAGATCCTAACTTTACTTTAGCTACACGATTGTTTAATGATGGATCTTCTTATAGAGAAATTATTAGTAATATTAATCAAAGATTCACTTTGTTTCTTCCTTCAGACACAGTATTGCGTGGACTTGGATATGATTATGACGTGAGTCGTTCTGAATGGAGATATACTTCTCCAATAAATTCAGCAGTTATTACTGGAGCTAGTGCCAGATTACGTTTATTACGTGTTTTGTATAATTGTATCGTTTCTACTCCTAACGGAGAATTGGATGATTTATCAGGTTCGGGTGTTATTCGTACTGGTGATGCCGATATTGCTGGTGAATATATCAAATGGAAAAACAACAAGGTGTATGGGGCAGGAAATGAAGTTTTGGGAAATGCTGCCAATGTCGTTGGATTCGAAGATCAACAAAACGGACGTACCTATTATATAGATAATTTAATAGAATTTAGCGAAGAGTCTCCAGGTGTGGATCTTAAAAATTTAGCTACGCCAGTAGGTTCAGAATTTTCACATTTTTATAATTATTTAAAAAATTCTTCTATTTACAATGCAACAGGGGATAAAATAGAAGGAGTAGATTTAGGGACAGCTTATACATTTGTAGTTCCAAACAATGCTGCAATTGTGAAAGCCGTAAAAGCTGGAGTGCTTCCTGGAAATGTAACAACGGGTGTGCCTAATTTTACACCGCCTACCTTAGGAGAAAAAGATTTAGTAGCTGATTTTCTTCGTTATCATATCCTAGTAACTAAGACTGTTTCTGATGATGGACTTTTAGGGGGTCAGTTTGAAACTTTGAGAAAGGATAGTAAGGGAGAGAAAACTTATGTAGGTGTTTTAAGCGACACAGGGGTTTTAACCTTTATTGATGCTGCTAAAAAAACTTCTAACTTTATACCTGCTCAAAGTAACAATTTAGCTGACAGAACCTTAATCCATTTAGTTGACAATTATCTTTTATATACGGAATAAAATGAAACAAAAAATAACCAATTTACTTTACTGTTTTTCATTTGCCTTGATTGTCTTGGCAGCACTACCAACTTTAGCGCAAAATGCTAAAACTACTGTTGTGCGTGGTAAGGTAGTCGATTCAAGTGATAATTTACCTATACCATCAGCAACTGTTGTAGAACAAGATTCAGAGAATCGTACTATAACAGGGGTCTTGTCTGACGTTGATGGAAATTTTGCAATACATGTAAAAAACCCAAAAAACAAAATATTTGTCTCTTCTATTGGCTATAAGTCTAAATTAGTTTCCATTGATGGAAGAGATAATATTAGAATTGCCTTAGTATCTTCTGTTGAAACTTTAAGTGAAGTTGTAATTACTTCTCAAAAAAAGGTAGAAACGGGATTGATGAATATTTCTGAACGAAATAAAACAACAAGTTCTGTAACCATCAAAGCCAGTGATTTAGCAACTTCACAAGCAGCGTCTATTGACGAGCAATTGCAAGGACGTGTTGCGGGTGTTGATATTATTGCTAGTAGTGGTGATCCAGGAGCTGGAATGCAAATCAAAATTAGAGGAGCTTCTTCTATCTCTGGTTCTTCTGCTCCATTGATTGTTGTTGATGGAATGCCTTATGAAACATCAATCCCGGCAGATTTCAACTTTGGTACTGCCGATGACGAAGGGTATGCGGCCTTGTTGAATATTGCTCCTTCAGATATCGAAACCATTACCATTGACAAAGACGCGGCGGCCACAGCTTTGTGGGGTTCACGTGCTGCAGGTGGGGTTATTATCATCAACACAAAACGTGGAGGTATTAGTGCTCCAAAAATTAATTACTCTTTTGTTGGAACTTATTCAAAACTGCCAGACGCTATTCCTATGTTAAATGGAGATCAATATTCGCAATTGATTCCAGAGGAATTTATGAACAGAAATGGTGTGCCTTTGAATACTCAAACGGTAAAAGAATTTATGTATGATCCTCAAGAAGTGTATTATTACAAAAACTATAGTAATAATACGAATTGGATCGATGAGGTTTCGCAAACAGGATTGATTGGTGATCACAACCTTTCTTTACAAGGTGGTGGACAAAGAGCTAGATATTTTACATCGGTAGGATATTATAATTCTAAAGGGGTTACTAGAGGAACTGGTTTTGAAAGGGTGAGTACTCGTTTGAATCTTGATTATGTTGTATCTGACCGTATCAAATTTAAAACAGATATATCATATACCCATTCCGATACCCAACGTAATTATGTTAATGGAACAGGAAATGGTGACCTTATACGAAGTGTGGCCTATGGGAAAATGCCAAATATGGGTGTATATGAATATAATGAAGAAGGGATATTAACTCCTAACTATTTTTCTCCAGCACAAAACGTACAAGGTAGATATCCTGGAACTTATAATCCAGTTGCTATGGCTGAGTATGCCACTAACGATCAAGTAAGTGATAGAATTGTACCTCATTTTAATATTAATGTTGACATTATCCCGAAAGAATTAATAGCCACATTCGATTTACAATTTGATTTCAATAGTACAAAAGCCAAAGCATTTTTACCACAAAATGCAACCGGTCGTCCTATTACTGAAACGGTAGTAAACCGTGCTTCAGATGCTGATGTTGATACTTCAAGTATTACAACTAAAACCAACTTTATTTATTCGCCTAATATTGGTAAAAACCAAAGTTTACAAATGCTTTGGTCTATTCAAAGTAATGATTTTCGCTATGAGTCTCATCAGGTATTAACTTCGAACACCGCTTCGTCTTTGCTTACAGACCCATCTAATCCTTCTAGAACACAAAACTCAGATTTGCAGTTGTATACCAATAATAGTCAGGCAAGATCGGTAGGTAGTTTGTTAAATGCTCAATACGGTTTGATGGACAATCGCTATATTGTAAACGTTGGTCTTCGTGCTGATGGTAACTCAAAATTTGGTCCTGAAAACAGATACGGATTATTTCCTTCTGCTTCGGCTCGTTGGAGAATATCAGATGAAAAGTTTATGAAAAAACTAACATATATTGATGATTTCAGTTTAAGATTAAGTTACGGAAAATCCGGTAAAGCACCAAGATACGATTATAGCTTTTTTAATGTTTATGGCAACTTCAGTTCAGATTATTTAGGAATGAATGGAGTGTATCCACAAAATATAGAATTGAGTAATTTACGTTGGGAAACTCTAACAGGTAAAAACCTTGGGTTTAACCTTCAAATGTTTAAACGAAGACTAACTTTGGATGTAGATTTCTACCGTAACACTACTGAAGATATGATTTTTCAAAACATTGATTTAACTACAATTTCTGGGTATAGTAAAGTAGATGCTAACGTAGGAACTATGGATAACCAAGGTTGGGAAGTAGGTCTTTTTACAACTCCGTATAAATCAGGTAAATGGAAAGTGGAATTCAACTTCAATATTTCTAGTAATGAAAACATGATTCGTGAGATATCTGAATATTATCCAAATCAATCTGGAAACACAGATCGTAATGGAGAGTTTAAACGTTTTCTTCAAATCGATAACCCTTTTGGTTCTTTCTACGGATATAAATTCAAAGGTGTGTATGTTGACAAAGATGCTACATTAGCAAGAGATGGTAATGGAAATGTAATTACTGGTCCAAATGGACAAACCGTTTATATGCGTTTTAATTATCCAAATACAGATTATATTTTTCAACCGGGTGATGCTATTTATGAAGATATCAATAAAGATGGAAATATTGACAGTCGTGACGTAGTTTATTTAGGAAATAGTAACCCAAAACTTACTGGTGGATTTGGTCCTAATATCATTTTTAATAATCAATTCAAATTATTGTTGTATTTCAACTACCGTTTGAATTATGATATCGTAAACGGAACAGATATGCTTACAACCAATATGTATGGTTGGAATAATCAAAGTACGGCTACATTATCAAGATGGCGTAATCCTGGTGATGTAACCGATATGCCAAGAGCAGTATATGGAGCTGGTTATAACTGGTTAGGATCAGATCGTTATGTAGAAGACGCTTCTTTCCTTCGCCTTCGTTCTATTACATTTAGCTATACTTTAGGTAAGTCAATGCTAAAAAAATTAAAAATGGATGAAATTAGAACCTATATCACAGCGGATAATTTATATACTTGGACCAACTATAGAGGACAAGATCCAGAGGTAAGTATGAAATCAGGTGACCCTTTTGGAATAGCAATTGATAACTCTCGTACGCCTCCAACTTCACGTATTTCATTAGGTATAACAACACGTTTCTAAAAAAATAAATAGTAGATTTATGAGAACTAAAATAAATGCTTTATTAACAATCCTTTTAATTTTTGTTACCACAGTTTCGTGTAACGATTATTTAGATTTACGTCCTGAAGACGGAATCGTTCGTGATGAATTTTGGAAAACAAAAGAAGATATTCAAGCTGCGGTTGTAGGTATCTATTCCTCTTTGTTGAAATCGCCTCCAGTAGTAAAAGTTCCAACTGGTGGAACTGATTATACCCTGAGCGAAACTTTGTTTATGTTTGGTGAATTTAGAGCTGATATGGTATCTCCAGGAGGTAATGTAACGCCAGATCAAAGAGATATTACTACTTCAAATATTCTATCTTCAAACGACCTTACGAGTTGGGCAGTTTTTTATCGTGTAATCAATTACTGTAATACGGTTATTGAACTTGCTCCAGGAGTATTAAAAACAGATCCAACTTTAACCCAAAAACAATTAGATAATTATTTATCCGAAGCTTTGGCTATAAGAGCTTATTTGTATTTTACTTTAGCTCGAACATTCAAAGATGCTCCTTTAAAATTGACAGCAACACTTTCGGATACTGATAATTTTCAATTGGCCAGTTCCACTCAAAATCAAATATTTGAACAAGTAGCCAAAGATTTAGAGTTAGCAGAGAAGTATGCGGTTTCTAGTTATGGAAATACTGCTTATGACAAAGGTCGTGTAACTGTTTATGCTATTAATGCGATGCAGGCCGATTTGTATCTTTGGATGGAAAAATACCCAGACGCACTTGCCGCAGCAACAAAAGTAACCAATTCAGGGCGTTTTGCTTTAATTCCAATGTCTGGTAGTTGGTTTTCAAGAGTTTTTGCCCAAGGGAATTCTTCAGAAAGTATTTTTGAATTTCAATTTTCTACAACAAATTTGAATCCTTTCTATGATATGTTGTTCCAAAGACCAGAATTTGTTGCTTCTCAAACTGTGTTAGAGGATGTCTTTGGGGTTGACTTTGCAGATGCAAACAATGTTGACAAACGTGGAGACCGTTGCTCCTTAATAGCAGGTACTAATGAGATATATAAATTTACAGGACTAAATAATAGTGAACGTAAATCTTTGCAAGAAGCAGATACACATTGGTTTGTCTATCGTTATGCCGATGTATTGCTTTTGAAAGCAGAAGCTTTGGCTGAAATGGGACAAGGAGATGAGGCTTTAAAAATTATCAAAGAAATTCGCGACACACGTGGAGCTATTAAATTGACAGAACAAGTTGTAGATCCTACCAATAAAGCCGATGTTATTGATTATATTTTAGCAGAACGTGCTCGTGAATTGGCTTTTGAGGGAAAACGTTGGTTTGATGTGTTGCGAAATGCCAGAAAGAATAATTACGAACGCAAAGAACTTTTGATTAATATGGCTCTGGTAAATGCACCTGCAGATCAACAGCAATCTATTATGGCAAAACTTCAAGACCCAAATAGTCATTATTTACCTATTAATGAATACGATTTATATACGAACAAAGCGCTTGTTCAAAACCCATTTTATAAATAATTAAATAATTAAGTCATGAAAAGATCCCTTGTATTAAACAGACTGATGAGACTTACTTTAGTGGTTTTTTTAACCCTAGCGTTTGTAAATTGTACCTCAGAGAAAATTAAAGAATTCACTGATCAAACATTGAATGTTACTGATTATTTAAAAGATAATGATGATTATTCTATGTTTTTGGAAATGTTGGAAGTTACCAATTATGCTTCTTTTATGAATACATACGGAACTTACACCGTATTTGTACCAAATAATGAAGCTGTAAAAAAATATTTAAGCGATGTAGGAGCAGCAACTGTGAAAGATGTGCCTATCGAAGATTTAAAGGAAATTGTAAAATTGCATATTTTAGATCAAGTCGTAGCAACTACTGATTTTACAGATGGTAAAATTGCAACACCTAGTCAACAAGGACAATTTTTAATTACTGGGGCAGCCAATATAGCTGGTGTTTCGAGTATTACAGTAAATAAAACATCAAACATTACCGCTTCAAATGTTATTGTTGGTAATGGTATCATACACGTTATTGATAAAGTTTTAAGAGTGGCTGATAAAACACTTGCTAAAAGTATTGAGGCAGATCCAAACCTTTCTCTATTTACTGAAGCTTTAAAAGCAACAGGGTGGTATGATGTATTAAATAAACCTCTAGGAACTGCTACTGTTACAACAACAACTGGTGGAACTACAACTACAACGACTACCAAAATTGGACATTTATCTGTTCTTACTCAAACCAATGAAGTGTTTAAAGCCGCAGGTATTAACTCACTAGCTGATTTAAAAGCTAAATACAGTCATTTGCATGACCCAATGAATCCTGCCGATAGTTTGAACCTTTTTGTTAGTTACCGTATCTTGCCAAAATTGCAATATCTTGCTGATTTGGCAGTATCACAGTCATTAGAAACTAAAGCACCTTTAGAAGTAATTAGCGTTAAATTGGCCGCAGGTACAATTTTGTTAAACGAAGAAACTTTCAATGGAGTTTTAGAAAAAGGAGTTGTGGTGAACAGAGGATTAAGTGATGTAACGGCTTCAAATGGAGTAATACATTCTGTTGATCAAAATTTCTTTATCAAAAAAAGGATTCCAGCTCCAGTTTATTTTGATCTTGGTGACCAACCTGAGTTCAGACAATTGACGTCTGTTTTTAGAAAACCAGGTACTTCGGCAGCTCTTAAAAAAGAACTATTTAAAGATGTAACTTGGGATGGTAGTGATGCACTTACTTATGTATGTGCTACTAAAGGAAGTTCTAGTTATCAAGACAGGGCTTGGAATGGCGATATTATTGAAATCTTCCGATTTAGAGCCAATAATACTCAAAATTTAAAATTTAAAACGCCAGTAATCATAAAAGGTAAATATAAAATTTGGGTATCTTACAGATGGAAAGGCACAAAAAACCCTACAGTTAGAACTTATTTTAATGGTATTGCATTGCCTAGATTGGTTAATTTCCAAGAGCAGGCTACTAATACTATCAACGAAAGAGTTTTAGAATCACAAGGATATAAAAGTCATATTTCTCCATTTACCAATAGATTCAATTGCAGACTTGTTGGAATTGTTGATGTGCTTACAACGGGTCGTCATACCATTACTTTTGAGTCGCTTTCAAATCCTGGAGATACTGCTTGGATGGATGTGGTAGAATTCCGCCCAGTAGATATGGATCAATTGTATCCTAGACTTGAATCAGGAGGAAGTGGTTTAGTACCCTAATTATCAATTATTAAAATACAAAAGCATTCTAATTAAAAACTTAATCACTTAAAAATGATCTCATTAAAATTAATTTATAAAATACTCTTTGTTAGTATTCTGACAATAGCTTTGGTATCGTGTTCTGACCCTTGGTCAGATCGCGAAACCAATGATGAAAATCTAAAACTTACTCTTAAAGAAGCCATTTTAAATAATCCTGAAACCTCAAAATTTGCTGAGGCTTTAGTAAAAACAGGTTATGATAAAGTGTTAGCTTCCTCTTTGACTTATACCGTATTTGTTCCAACCAATGATGCTATGGATCAAGTGCCAGTTTCAATCCTAAACAATACTGATAATTTGGTGTTATTTGTGAGTAATCATATTACACCAGCTATCTATTCAACAGTAAGGGATAAAGCGAGTGAAAAAATTATTATGTATAGTAACAAATATTTGACCTTCAGTGGAACCAATACTATAGGTGATGCAACTATTACTACTCCTGATCAATATGCAAAAAATGGTGTGTTTCATATCGTAAATAAACCACTTACTCCAAAATTAAATATTTGGCAATATGTGAATAGTGTGTCATCTAGTTCAGCAATGAGTAAATATTTGGTAAGTCTAACGGAGTTAAATATCTACAAAGCAGATAGTATTGCAAAATTAGTTACAGCACCTGGAGTATATGCTGATTCACTTTCAAATTCTTATTTGAGAAATGTTTACAATCTAAACAACGAGAAAAATTCTTATACTTTATTTTTAATGGATGACGGTAGTTATACCACCGAAGTTGACAAACTTAAACCTTATTTGATTAAAAATAATGCAGCAAGATCAGATACTTATGCTAGTTATTTTACGGTTAGAGATATGGCTTTCCCAAAAGCTTATTTGCCAAATGAATTGCCAAATGAATTAACTACTCGTTTTGGTGTAAAAATTCCAATAGACAAAACCCAAATTATTGGTTCGCCAATTGTTTTGAGTAACGGAATTATTTATCGCATGAAAAAAATGGATGTTACTTTAGAAAATCGTTTACTAACCAAAATAATTGAAGGAGAAAATAACACTTCTTTTTTCCCATCTACTAGCGGTAATCGAGCTACTATTTTTTATAGAGACAGAAAAGATCCTGCAAATATTCTTTATAATGATATTGCGCAGTATCATAGGGTGACCGAAGGACCTAATTTTTTTATTAATTATACTGCCTCAGATATGTACAGCACCAAGTACAAAGTATATTGGAGAGCTATTAACGAACAAAGCAATGTATTTCAGCAAAGGTTAATTGTAGGGTCAGTTTTCAAAGCAGATGGTACGATTGATTTAACAACATCCTTAATGGCATTTCCTTATATGGGGGTTGATATTAAAAAGTATGATGAAGTTTATATAGGAGAGTTTCCGTTAGCACAAGCGGGCGATATTAATACGATTTCATTAGTGGCTGCTGCTACTACTACAATTGGGAACAACTCTCTCACCCTCGATTATTTAAAATTTGTCCCTGTAATTAAATAATATTTTATAAAAATAGATATGTTAAAAAATTTACAACTAACCTGCCTGATAAGCATTTTGTTTGCTGGAAGTTTCACCGAGCAATTACATGCCCAGATCGCTCAGGATTCGACTCAAACTATAACCGCCGCTCCAAAAAAAATACAAGGTATCTTGGTTAAAGGTGTTGTTAAAAACGCTAAAAACAAAGAGGTTCTCTCGGGAATCAATATTGCTGTTCCAGGTTTTTCGGCAGCAATTACGAATAATGATGGAAGTTTCGAAATAGGTGTTCCTCATTTAGAGGCGCTACTTACTGTTAGCGGTCAAGATTTTCAAACCAAAGTTTTTCCTCTAAAAAGTAGGGATGCAGGCATAGAAATCTTTTTATTCGAAGAATATTATTCACCTTTATACCAAGTGGCTAACTTACCAGCTGGAGAACAAATTAACTATGCTACTACAAAAGCTTCAAGCGTAGTTAATTTCAAGACTAATCAATGGTCAAGTCCTGTTAAAGAGTCGGTTGGAGATTTCCTTCAAGGTAGAGTAGCAGGTTTAAATAGTGTTAGAAAATCAGGTGTCCCTGGTGCTGGTGCTTATTTGTCATTGCGCGGTTTTAATTCGTTATATGCTACTAACAAACCCTTGATTGTTGTTGACGGAATGATTTATGACGATGAAGATTATGGTTCTGGAATTATTAAAAACAACAGTTCTTCACCCCTAGAAAATATTGATGTAAAAGATATTGAAAACATTACAGTTCTAAAAGACGACGCTTCTCTATATGGTACAAAAGGTGCAAATGGAGTGCTTATTATCAATACCACTCGTCCAACAGAATTAACTACAAAAATTGATTTCACCATGTATGGTGCTGTGAATCAAGAGCCAGATGAATTACCAGTTATGCAATCAGATGCTTATCGTACTCATATATATCAATTAGAAGCTAGTCGAGGATTAGCTCAAATTCCATTGACTTATTTGCCATATGCTAATGATAACCCAGGTTCAGTAGGATATTACAAATATCACAATGAAACCAATTGGCAAGATAAAGTATTCAAATCTAGTATTAGCCAAAATTATTTCCTAAAAGTTCGTGGAGGTGATAATATTGCTAAATATGGTTTATCTGTAGGATACCTTAATAACAAAGGAATAATTGAAGACACCGAATCCAATCGTTACAGTACTCGTTTGAATGCCTCTTTACGTTTGACCGAAAAACTTACTGTTGATGCTAACATGTCATTTATCAATAATATTCAAAATCAAAGAGATCAAGGTTTTGCTTATTTGACTAGTCCAATGTATTTGGCACTTACGAAAGCTCCATTTTTAGGTGCAAACGTAATTGTTGATGATGGAAGTGTTTCTCCAAATTTATCGGATGTCGATGATTTTAATGTTAGTAATCCAAGAGCTATAATAGATAATGCTATTGGAGTCAATAAAAACTATCGTTTCTTCGGAAATATGAATTTCAAGTATGTTATTAACAATACTTGGAATGTGAACACTATTTTTGGGATAACATATAACAAAGAAAGAGAAACTTTCTTTATTCCAGATAGAGGAGTTACAGATATTATTCTTCCAATTGCTATTGGAAAAAACCGTTCGGGTAGTGAAGTTCAAATATTGAATACGCTTTATACAGATACTTACGCCAATTATTCTAAAAAATTCAAAAATGAAGACAAACTAGACTTTCGTTTTGGTTTTAGAACCCAAGCAAATAAATCTGAAACCGATTTAGGATTAGGATATAACTCTCCTACAGACGATTTTACTAGTGTAGGTTCAGGATCTAACTTGTTGCGTGAAGTTGGTGGAGTTTTAGGTCAATGGAATTGGTTAAACATTTATGCCAACGGAAACTATAACTATCGTGATAAATATTTCTTATCAGCCAGTTATGCAGTAGATGGATCTAGCCGTTTTGGTGATGAAAGTTCAACTGGAGACAATCAATATGCTTTAATGACTTCTATCACTGGAGCTTGGTTAGTTTCAGCAGAAAATTTCTTGAAAAATTCAAATACCTTCAATTATCTTAAACTTAGAGCTACAATTGGTACAGCTGGAAATGATGATATAGGAAATTTTGCTGCTCAAAAATATTATATTTCTCAAAACCTATTGGGAGTACAAGGTTTAGTTAGAGGTAATATTGCAAATCCTGATTTGCAATGGGAAACCGTTAAGAAATTTAACCTTGGTGCAGATTTGGCTCTGTTTAACGAACGTTTAAATGTGTCTTTAGATTTGTTTGCAAACAAAACTGAAAACATGCTTATCTATGAAACTGTATTAGCATCAACTGGTTTTGATTATGCTGTATCTAATAGTGGTAGTATGAAAACTAGAGGTGCTGAATTGGCCTTGAATAGTCGTATTATAAACAGCCCAGATTTTACTTTTGATTTAGGAGTTAATTTAGCTACTTATTCAAACAGAGTGTTAAGCTTGCCAAACGGAACTATTTATAGCCAATTTGGAGGTGCTACTTATATGACAGAAGTAGGTAATGATGCCAATTTATTCTACGGATTAAAAACAAATGGTGTCTATGCAACTACTTCTGATGCTCAGGCAGATGGTTTTTCAAGACGTTTGACTAATGGTGAATTAGTTCCTTTCAAAGGAGGAGATATGCGTTTTACAGATTCTAATGGCGATAAAGTAATTGATGATAATGATCGTATGGTTATTGGAAATCCAAATCCAGATTTGACAGGAAGTATTACCGCAAATTTCGCTTACAAACGTTTTTATTTGCAAGGATTATTTAATTTTTCAGTAGGAAACGACCTTTATAATGGAGTGCGTTATAATCTTGAAAAAATGAGCGGTTATGAAAACCAAAGCGTTGCTGTAGAAAATCGTTGGAGAGCAGAAGGACAACAAACTGATATGCCAAAAGCAACTTGGGGAGATCCAATGGGGAATGCTAGTTTTTCTGACAGATGGATTGAAGACGGTTCTTACCTAAGATTAAAAACATTAGTATTGGGATATGATTTCAATGTTGAAAAAATGAATTACATCAAAGCCATAAAGATTTACGCAACAGCCAATAACTTGTTTACATTTACTGATTATTTAGGCTATGACCCAGAATTTAGCGCTACTTCTTCTATATTTGGACAAGGTGTAGATATGGGAATGACACCTCAATTCAAAACCTTTCAGTTAGGATTACGCTTAGGGCTATAATTATTTTAAAACTAATGAGAACAATACAAATGATAACAACAATTAGTACAAAAACAAAAAAACACACCCTTTTATGGGCGATAGCATTAGTGTTTAGCCTGAGCTCTTGTTCAGATTTTCTAGATGTAGTGCCTGAAGATAAACTTGTTGAAGAACAAGTATATCGTAATGTGTATGATGCCGATGCAGCTGTGATAGGTGTTTACGGAAAGTTTATGGCTCTAGCAGAAAAAAATGTGATTCTTAACGAAATGCGTGCCGACTTGATGACCACTACTCGTAATTCAAGCCCTTTACTAAAAGAAATTTCAGAACACAACGTTTCAGCTAATAATCCTTATGCCAATCCAAAAGATTTTTATATAGTGATTCAAAACTGTAACGATGTTCTAAAGAATTTTGATATTATGCTTGCCCAAAAGAAATTTACGCAAGGCGAATACGATCAACGTTACTCAGATATTGGAGCCATTCGTTCTTGGGTTTACCTTCAATTAGGAATCCATTACGGAAGTGTTCCTTATATAACTGAACCTATTGAGAATTTAGAGGATGTAAAAAATATTTCTAAATTTCCTAGGCTATCCTTTAATGAATTGCTAGATAAATTAGTTGAGTTTACTGAGAATTTACCTTATAAAGACTTATATTCTGCTGAAAGTTCTATGGTAATAACCATTGATGGCTACAATACTGCAAAATTCTTTATTAACAAAGAATGTTTGTTAGGAGATTTACAATTATGGAAAGGAAATTATTTAGCTGCCGCTAACCATTACAAATTTGTTATGGAAACAGCCACAAGAGGTGGTGCAAATACTGCTCTTTATGATACTTATCGTGTAAAATTTGCAGAAGTAATTACACATGACGATTTAGCCGTTGGTTATGTGAGATATTCAGAACAAGATGCTAAAGGATTAATAGACAGTAACACCCAAGGATGGAGATCGATTTTTGCTAGAGATAGAGATCAATTGTGGAATGACGAGTGGATCTGGTCTTTGCCGTTTGAAAATAATTTTGCGCCAAAAAACCCATTTATTAAATTGTTTTCTAACAAAAATGGCGATTATTTAGTGAAGCCTTCTCAAAGCGCAATCGATTTGTGGAATAGTCAAACTCAGGCAAATAATTTTCCTTATGATGCACGTGGTTCAAAATTTACCTATAAAATTGTAAACGGAGATCCTGTTATTATGAAATATCTTTATAGTAGCGAAGCGGTAACATCTACGGTTGCCAATACCAAAGGACAATGGTTTTTATATCGTGCAGCCAAATTACATCTTCGTTATGCAGAGGCGGCTAATAGAAATAATCAGCAAAAAATTGCTTATGCTATTTTAAACTTCGGTATAAAATCGGCATACCAACCCGATCCAATTCCAACTGATGTTACTAATATTCAACAAACATTGCTGCCTTTTCCTTATGATTTTGATGCCCGTATGGGAGATTTTCCTAATTTCAGAGCAAACTGGCATCGTGGTGCAGGAATTCGTGGACGTGCCTATATGAAAGCAGCTGGGGCTATTGGTGATGATATGATTACAACTGAAAATAATATTATACAAGAAGACGCATTAGAACTAGCCTACGAAGGTAGCCGTTGGGAAGATTTAGTTCGTATCGCTTTACGTCGTAATGACCCAGCATTTTTAGCAGATAAAGTGTATGATAAATTGAGTAAAGAAGGTAATTCTAATGCAAGTACTGTACGTACAAAGTTAATGAATGTTCAAAACTGGTACTTGCCATTTAATTGGAACTAAAAGAATTTAAATTATTTGATTCACAAAACTTTTATAAAATCCCGAAGTAAAATTTGGGATTTTTTTGTAATTGATAGGGTTGTTTTTTAATCTAGTTTAAAAGCAGAAAGGTTTAGTTTTAAATGCCAAATTCACCCTTTTTTCTGCTTACGATACTTGCTTGGAGAAACGCCTATTTGTTTTTTGAACATTCGAGAAAAGTAATAGGGGTCATCAAAACCTACTTCTTTACATATTTCTTTGATGTTGAGATTTGTGAAATAAAGGTATTCACAAGATTTTAGTATTTTTAACCGAATAAAAAATTGAATGGGTGAATAACCCGTTTTTTGTTTGAAAAGTTCCGAATATCTTGAGATGGAATAACAAGCTTGGTTTGCCAATAGTTCAATAGTCAATATTTTGTTCAAATGAGCTTTCATAAATACTATGGAATGGCTTATTGTATCATCAACATTACTGTTTAAAGCATCAGAATAACACAAAGAACTCAAGAATGTAATCAATTTAAAATGGGTCAGTTCTACTTTTTCATCGGTAAAATCGCTTTCTAAAAGTGTAATTATTTCGTTCAACAGTGTAATTCGACTTTCGTCAAATGCTATCTTGATGGCTCCATCATTGGAGGCCGAAAAACGTTTATAAAGTGTTTCGGCATAATTCCCTTCAAAATGAACCCAATAAATACTCCAAGCATCTTTTAAAGAACTTCCATACTTGTGTCCCGTATTTTCAGGGATAATAAAACCAGTATTTGGGGTTAGTTGTATTGTTTTTTTATTGATTTTTATCCAACCTTCTCCCGCTAAACAATACAACAAAATATATTCGTTGATACCGTTCTTTCTCGACCTGTTGTGGTGTTTCGCATTTGGAAAATATCCGATGGCATCCGGGAAAAGATTGCGAAAAAAAAGATTTGAAACTAGCTTTCTTTTTTTATCGGGATCTAAAACAACCATATTTTGTCCAAGGAAACCGGTCTTGATTTTGAGTGTCGTTGTATTATTCATTATAAATAGGCTAATATTGCTAAAATAGAAATAAGTCCGTAAGATAATCCATTTATTTCAATATATAATCTATTTATTTATGAAATGCAAAATGTATTTTTGTTTGATTCATTACAACAAAACTCAATGCTATTTTTATGACAAACCAAACCAAATCATTCAACAACTTTTATTTATTTGCGATTTCCATGGTTTCTGCCATGGGCGGATTGCTATTCGGTTATGACTGGGTAGTAATTGGTGGCGCAAAGCCCTTTTACGAACGTTTTTTCGATATTACCTCATCGGCAAATCTGCAAGCTTGGGCTATGAGCTCTGCTTTGATTGGTTGTATTTTGGGTGCTGTTGTTTCTGGTGTAATTAGCGATAAATTTGGGCGCAAATGGCCTTTATTACTTTCTGCTTTCTTGTTTACGGTGGCTTCGTTAGGCACAGGATGGGCTTCAACTTATGTGGTATTTGTTATTTTCAGAATCGTTGGTGGTGTAGGAATTGGTCTGGCATCGGCACTTTCTCCGATGTATATTGCCGAAGTGGCTCCCTCTCATTTGAGAGGACGTTTTGTTTCGCTCAACCAAATGACCCTTGTTATAGGTATTCTTGCGGCACAAATTGTCAACTTACTCATTGCCGAAAAAGTTCCGGCAGGTGTAACCGACGAATTCATTCGTGCTTCATGGAATGGACAAATGGGCTGGCGATGGATGTTTTATGCCTGCGCTGTGCCATCGGTAGTGTTTTTACTATTGGCATTTACACTTCCTGAAAGTCCTCGCTGGTTAATGAAAGTCGGTAAACAAGACAAAGCATTCCCTACATTAAACAAAATTGGAGGCGAAGAATATGCCCGTGAGGAAATGGCTAATATACAGGCAACTTTGAACGATGTTACCGAAAAAATGGATTTCAAAGCACTTCTTAATCCTAAATTTCGTAACGTGCTGCTGATTGGAATTGTTATTGCCGTTTTCCAACAATGGTGCGGCATAAATACGGTTTTTAATTATGCCGAAGAAATTTTTACTGCAGCAGGTTATGGCGTAAGCGATACCTTGTTCAACATTGTGATTACCGGAACGGTAAATCTAGTATTTACTCTTGTTGCGATGTTTACGGTGGATAAATGGGGACGAAAAAAACTCATGGTTTTCGGCGCATCTGGTTTGGCCATCACGTATTTATTGCTAGGAAGTGCTTTTTATTTTCAGTTGAAAGGTGTTGCTGTGCTTTCTTTGGTGGTAGTGGCGATTGCTATTTATGCGATGTCGTTGGCGCCAATAACTTGGGTAATTCTCTCCGAAATTTTCCCTAATCGCGTCCGTGGTGCGGCTATGGCTTTGGCAACGTTTGCCTTGTGGATTGCCTGTTTTATTCTTACTTATACCTTTCCATTGCTCAACAAATCGTTTGGTGCCGCGGGGACTTTCTGGGTTTATGCCGGAATTTGCGTCCTCGGGTTTTTATTCGTCTTGAGAAAATTGCCCGAAACCAAAGGCAAAACATTGGAAGAGATTGAAAGTGAATTGGTGAAATAGAAATACATTAAAGGTTAAATATTACATTATGAAGAATAGGAGAATTTTGTCAATTATTATTGTCTTTTGCTGCACTACATTTCTTTTTGCACAGAGCAACAAGGAGGATGTTCGAATCAACCAACTTTTTAATTTTGGTTGGAAATTCAAAGCCGGAGAAATCGCGAATGCCCAAGATTTGACTTTCGACGACAGTTCTTGGCGCAAGCTGGATTTGCCACACGATTTCCAGTTTGAACAACCTTGGAACAAAGAAGCAAACCGTGGGCGTGGATTTAAAGATTTGGGTGTGGGTTGGTACCGAAAAACATTCAAAGCCGATGCGAGTTGGTCTGGAAAACAAGTGCTTCTTGATTTTGAGGGTATTATGTTGCACGGAGAAGTCTGGTTGAACGGAAAGAAAATAGGAGGAACCAGTTATGGTTATCTTGGTTTTGAATCCAATGTGTCCGATCTAATTAAATATGATGCCGACAATGTGGTTGCCGTTCGTTCTTCGACAGAAGGTGGCTCTCGTTGGTACACCGGTGGCGGACTGTTTCGCGATGTGCATTTGGTGGTAAAAGACCCAATCTCAATTTCGCGACACGGTATTTATATCACCACTCCAAAAATTTATAGCCAAAATGCCGAAGTGAAAGTGCAAGTGGAAGTGGCTGGAATTAAAAATAAAGAATATGAATTGGAAATCAATACCAAAATATTCTCTCCAGAAGGAAAACAAGTGGCCGAAACAAAAACGATGGCTCCCAAAAAATCGAATCTTGTCGAGGTAGAAGTGCCTTTGCCAAGCGTTAATATCTCCAATCCACAGCTTTGGTCTTGCGAAACACCCAATTTGTATTCTGCCGAAGTTACATTGGTGGTAAACGGTAAAGTGGTTGATAAACTTACCGAAAAGTTTGGAATCCGTACCATTGAGTTTTCGAAAGAATTTGGATTAAAATTAAATGGCAAAAAAGTTTTTCTCAAAGGTGTCGCTAATCATCATGATTTGGGTGCGGTAGGTGCAGCTGCTCATGAAACTTCGATTGCCAGAATGATGGATCAATTGCAAGCTTTTGGTTTTAATCACATACGAACTTCCCATAATCCGTATTCAGAGTCCTTTTTTAAACTAGCCGACGAAAAAGGAATTTTGGTAGTAGATGAATTGTACGACAAATGGGGAAGCATCCAGGCTTGGGCAGGAAGTGCAAAATGGAATGACATCTGGTACGATAATGTCAAGGAATGGATTAAACGCGACCGCAATCACCCTTCGGTTATTATGTGGAGTTTTGGAAACGAATTGCAGTTTCAGGAAGAAAGATGGAATTGGACAACAACGGATTGGGGTGTAACTACTTACCGATTGATGGATGTAGTAGCAAAACGTTACGATTCAACCCGCAAAACTACTGTTGCTATGTATCCCGCTCGTGCTGGAGGTATCATCAGAGCCAATCCTGATTTCCGTATCAAAGAAAATATCATTCCACCCGAATTGGCAACAGTGACCGAAATTGCCAGTTTCAACTACACTTGGGAGGATTACCAAGAGTATCTAAAACATGCACCCGATATGATTGTGTATCAAAGTGAAGCGGTAACCAACGAATTGGCTGCACCGTACTTTGGAATGGATAGAGATAAAATGGTAGGTCTGGCGTATTGGGGAGGAATCGAATATTGGGGTGAATCACAAGGTTGGCCCAGAAAAGGTTGGAATTATTCGTTTTTCAATCATGCGATGGAGCCTTTTCCACAGGCTTGGTTAACCAAAAGTATTTTTACAGACGAACCCTTGGTGTATATAGGTATTGTAGATAATGAAGGAGAATCTAAAATGTGGAATGACCAAATGGTGGGACAAAAAGTGATTTCGGCGCATTGGAATCGTACTGAAGGAAGTAAATATAATTTGTACACCTATACCAATGCCGATGAAGTTGAATTATTTGTGAATGGAAAATCTATTGGTGTACAGAAAAACAGTACTGAAGTAAAAAAACGCAACACCATTTATTGGAAAGATGTTCCTTATGCTGCGGGTAAAATTACGGCTATTGCTCGAAAAGGAGGCAAAGAAGTAGCTCGTCACGAACTGGTAACAACCGGAAAAGCAGTGGCATTAAAAATAGAAACAGAAAATGCCAACTGGAAAGCGGACGGTATGGATCTTCAATATGTAAAAGTTTATGCCGTAGATAGTAAAGGGAATAAAGTGCCAACTGCCACTGGAGAAATAACATTTGATGTAAATGGGGCAGCAAGCATAATTGCGGTGGATAATGGTGATCATCTAAGTGATGATTTATTTGGCGGCAATAAAAAGAAACTTTACAAAGGCTTTGCGATGGCTATTTTGCGTTCAGGACAAAAAGCAGGAACCGTAAAATTGAAAGTTTCCGCAGCAGGATTGAAAGGGGTTGAGAAAACCTTTACGGTAAAATAGTATTTAGTCAGCATATTAATAAATCCATTTCTATGAAAAAACGTATTCGCACACTTTTACTGCTTTTGGTTCTATTGAATTGCACATTTCTTAGTGCGCAGGATTTTATGACCAATATTCCAGCCCGTAAACAGACAAGTCTCAACAGTAAATGGCAAGTTATCATTGATCCATACGATGTTGGAATTAAATCCTGGAAGGCGTTGTACAAAGACAAAAAGCCTGTTGAAAAATCAGAGTTTTACGAATACTCATTCGATGGTGGGCCTGTGTTGGATGTGCCCGGCGATATAAACTCACAATTGCCAGAACTTAAAAACTACGAATCCACCATTTGGTACAAGAAAACTTTTGTCGCTCAAAAACAATCCGGGAAACGCCTGTTTCTGTATTTTGATGCTGCCAACTATAGCACCGACGTTTTTCTGAATTCGGAAAAAATTGGCAGTCACGAGGGTGGTTTCACTCCATTTCAATTTGAAATTACCGATAAAATAAAAAATGGTGAAAATTCAATTATTGTGCGTGTCAACAACGAGCGACAAAAAGATGGTGTGCCAGCTACTGGTTATGACTGGATGAACTACGGCGGTATCACGCGTGATGTGAGATTGGTGGAAACGTCTTCGGTTTATATAGACGATTATTTTATTCAACTGGAGAAAGGGTCGAAAAATGTAGTGTCAGGATATGTAAAGTTAGCAGGAGTAACCTCGGCTCAGGAAGTTAAAGTGCAAATCCCGGAAGCAAAAATTAATTTGGTTTTGAAAACCAATGCCGAAGGTTATGCAGCGGTAAAGTTTCCGGCAAAATTATCGCTTTGGAGTCCGAAAAATCCAAAATTGTATAAGATAAATATTAGTTGTGAAAGCGATAAAGTGTCTGAAGAAATTGGATTTCGCAACATTGAAACTAAAGGAACCGACATTCTGCTCAACGGCGAGTCGGTCTTTCTGAAAGGTGTAAACATTCATGAAGAAATACCGCAACGCAAAGGTCGTGCCTATTCCGAGTCGGATGGGCTCATGTTGCTTACTTGGGCTAAAGAATTGGGATGCAATTTTATACGAACAGCTCATTATCCGCACAACGAAAATATGGTTCGAATGGCTGAGCGAATGGGCTTTATGATTTGGGAAGAAGTTCCCGTTTTCCAGTCGATTAGTTTTGACAAAGAACCAACGCAACAGTTGATGAATTTGCAACTGAAAGAAATAGTGCGACGCGATAAAAACCGCTGTTCTATTATCACTTGGAGTATGGCCAACGAAACTCCGCAATCATCAAAGAATCGAACTCAAGCCATTGCAGATATGGCAACACTTTGCCGCAGCATTGATAATACTCGTCTTATTTCGGCGGCTTTCAACAATATAAAATATGAGGGTAACAAAGTTATTATTGAGGATGAGCTTATCAACTCTTTAGACCTGATTGGCATCAATGAATATATCGGTTGGTATAAACCTTGGTTTAAATCGCCGTCCGAAATTGAATGGGTATCTAACTACAACAAACCCGTAATTATGAGTGAATTTGGTTGTGAAGCTTTGTATGATAATCACGGCCCATCGGATGTAGCCAGTTCGTGGAGTGAAGAATATATGGAGCAATTTTATAAAGACCAGATTACGATGTTGCAACGGATTCCATTTTTGCGTGGTACTTGTCCGTGGATTTTAGCTGATTTCCAATCGCCTCTTCGTTTGCATCCTATTTATCAAAAGGGTTGGAATCGCAAAGGTTTACTTTCTGATAAAGGCGAAAAGAAAAAAGCGTGGTATGTGTTGAAAGCCTTTTATTCCAAAGAGAAACCAGTACAAAATTAAATGGAGATATTCGTCTCCAGAATGGATTTCAACCCAATATTCAGTTGCGTTAGAAACAAGAAAATTAAATAATTGTAAAAATAAAATAATGAGTGTTAAAGCTTGGCAAGAAGACGTAATCATTCCCACTTATGAAATTGGGAAACCAGAAAAGAATCCCATCTTTCTTGAAAAAAGAGTGTATCAGGGCAGCAGTGGCGTTGTTTATCCTTATCCAGTTGTCGAAAAAATTGAAGACGAGAAACAGGACAAGGTTTACAAAGCAGTTTATCTGGAAAATGAATACATCAAGGTAATGATTTTACCTGAGTTGGGTGGTCGTGTGCAAATGGCTTACGACAAGATCAAGCAACGCCATTTTATTTATTACAATCAGGTAATCAAACCCGCATTGGTTGGGCTTACCGGTCCTTGGATTTCGGGTGGAATAGAGTTCAACTGGCCGCAACACCATCGTCCAAGCACCTTTCTGCCGGTGGATCACACCATCGAAAACAATGCTGATGGTAGTGTTACCGTTTGGGTAAGCGAAAACGAAAAAATGTTTCACCAGAAAGGAATGGCTGGATTTACGTTGCATCCCGGAAAAGCCTATCTGGAAATTAAAGGAAAACTATACAATCCAACGCCTGTTCCGCAAACTTTTTTGTGGTGGGCGAATCCTGCCGTGGCGGTAAACGAGCATTATCAATCGGTTTTTCCTCCTGATGTGCACGCCGTTTTCGATCACGGAAAAAGAGACGTATCTACCTTTCCCATTGCCACAGGAACATATTATAAAGTGGATTATTCTGCTGGTGTCGATATTTCGAACTATAAAAATATTCCAGTTCCAACCTCGTATATGGCTATCAACTCGGATTTTAATTTTGTGGGTGGTTACGAGAATGATACTCAAGCAGGTGTGTTACACGTTGCCAATCATCATATTTCGCCCGGAAAAAAACAATGGACTTGGGGAAATGGCGATTTCGGAAAAGCTTGGGACAGAAATCTTACGGATGAAGATGGGCCATATATCGAGTTGATGGCGGGCATTTTTACAGACAACCAACCTGATTTTAGTTGGATGCAACCTTATGAAGAAAAAACATTTACCCAATATTTTCTTCCGTATCGCGAACTGGGAGTGGTAAAAAACGCTTCCCAAGATTTACTTTTAAACCTTGACAAAGAAGGAGACAAAGCCATTGTGAAGATTTTTGCAACCTCCTTGCAGAAAAAGGCAAGAATAGTATTGGAAGGATTTTTGGATGAAACCATCGATTTAAGTCCTGAAAAGGTTTATGAACGCGAAATTTTGGTAGGCGATGTTTCCATAATCGATCTAAAATTAATGGTTTATTCTGAAAATGGAAGAGAACTATTGGGTATCAAATCCGAAGAACAAGAGGCAAAACCAACACCAGATGCGGCAAAACCAGCTTTTTCTCCAGAAGAAACACCAACTTGCGAGCAATTGTATCTTACGGGCTTGCATTTAGAACAATACCGTCACGCTACTTATGTTGCCACCGATTATTACTTGGAAGCCTTGAAGCGCGACCCGTCTGACGTGAGAAACAACAATGCGATGGGGCTTTGGTTGCTTCGCCGTGGAAAATTTGACGAATCCGAAAAATATTTCAATGCCGCAATTGACACCCAATTGCAACGCAATCCTAATCCTTATGATGGCGAACCACGATACAATCTGGGTCTTGCGCTACAATACCAAGGAAAAAACAAGGAAGCATACGATGCTTTCTACAAATCCTGTTGGAATGCCGCGATGCAAGATGCAGGCTATTTTGGTTGCGCGCAGATTTCTTGCAAAAAGGACAATCTAACCGAAGCCCTTTATGAAATTGACAAATCGTTGGTACGCAACTGGCATAACCACAAAGCACGTGCCTTGAAGACAGCTATTTTACGAAAATTAGGAAACGGAAAAGATGCTTTGGCACTGATAGAAGAATCATTAAAAATCGACTTGTTCAATTTTGGGTGTCGTTTCGAACAGTATCTGATTTTAAATTCAGCTACAGTTTTGGATGAAATGAATAGTTTGATGCGTGGCGAAATTCATAATTATGAAGTTGTAGCATTGGATTATATTGCTGCAGGAATGTACGATGAAGCCGTTCAGTTATTGGAAGAAGGAATCAAGGTTTGTCCCACCACACCAATGACTTTTTATTATATGGCTTGGGCATTAAGTTTAGCCAACAAAGATCCTAAAGCCGTGTTTGAAATAGCAGCGAATCACGCACCTGAATATTGTTTTCCAAACCGATTGGAAGCGATATTGGCATTGGAAGTGGCACAAAAAGCTAATCCAAAAGACGCAAAAGCTCCTTATTATTTGGGGAATTTATGGTATGACAAACGTCAATATTCCGAAGCAATAAATTGTTGGGAAAAGTCGGTCGAAATTGACGACAAATTCCCGACAGTCTTAAGAAACTTGTCTTTGGCTTATTTCAACAAATTGCAACAGGAAGAAAAAGCGGTTCAATATCTCGAAAAAGCTTTTTCTTTGGACACCAGCGATTCCCGCATCCTGATGGAATTGGACCAATTGTACAAACGTCTTTGCAAGCCCCATTCGGAACGATTTGCCTTTTTGGAAAAACATTTCAATTTGGTGACCCAACGGGATGATGTTTATCTGGAATTTGCTACCTTGTGTAACCAACTTGGAAATTACGCAAAAGCAATAGAATTGATTGACCATCGTATTTTTCATCCTTGGGAAGGCGGCGAAGGAAAAGTTCCAGCGCAATATCAATTGGCACGAGTGGAATTGGCAAAAGAACATTTAGCCAAAAAAGAATTTGAACAAGCTATTCCATTATTAAAAGAATGTTTGGAATATCCGCACAATTTGGGCGAAGGCAAACTTTCGGGAGCACAGGAAAATGATTTTCATTATTGGTTGGGCTGTGCTTATGAAGGATTGGAACAAATGGACGAAGCTCGAAAATACTGGGAGTTGGCCAAAGACGGAAATTCAGAACCTGCGGCAGCCATTTTTTACAATGACCAAAAACCCGACAAGATATTTTATCAAGGATTGGCATTGCTGAAATTAGGATTGCCGAATGAGGCCAATATCAGGTTTGACAAACTGATTTCTTTTGGAGAAAAACATTTGAACGACACCATAAAACTCGATTATTTTGCGGTATCATTGCCTGATTTATTGATTTGGGAGGACGATTTGACTTTCCGTAATAAAATTCATTGTCATTATATGCTTGGTTTGGGAAATTATGGATTGGGCAAAATGGATAAAGCAAAAAACCATTTGTTGGAAGCCGCAACAATGGACGTAAACCATCAGGGAGTTCAAGTGCATTTAGCAACAATACTAAATTTATAAAAATGAAAAATAGACCTTTAAATGTGCTGATGGCAAGTTTGCTGTTTATTGCATTTTCGTTATCCGCTCAAAATAAATACCAGCTTGATGTGACTAAAGTTCAGACCGAGGTGAAACGCGGTCATCTCGATTTGGGAGGCAAAAATCCCACTGGTGAAGAAATTTCCGTAAATAGTTTTTATCTCGAACGAAATGGCAAACCTTTTATTCCCGTTATCGGGGAGTTCCATTTTAGTCGTTATCCGCACCAATATTGGGACGAGGAGTTAAAAAAAATGAAAGCCGGAGGAATTACCGTAGTGGCAACTTATGTTTTTTGGAATATGCACGAATTCAAGGAAGGCAAATTCGATTGGACAGGCGATTTAGATGTTCGCCAATTTACTGAATTGTGTGCCAAAAATGGGCTGGAAGTTTTAATGCGTGTTGGCCCTTTCGCTCACGGCGAAATCCGTAATGGAGGTCTTCCCGATTGGCTTTATGGTCGCCCGATAGATGTTCGAAGCAACGACCAAACTTATTTATTCTACACCAACCGGTTGTATCAAGAAATTGGCCAACAATTGAAAGGACTTATGTTCAAAGACGGCGGACCAATTATTGGAGTGCAATTGGAAAACGAATACCAGCATTCAACGGCTCCCTGGGGATTTACCTATCAGGATGCTCCCAAAGAACGCACTGTTGCAGGACGAGACAAAAAAATTATCCAAGACGGAGTGGGCATCAACAACTCGGGCAACGAATTTGCAAACGAGGGACGTGACCATATGAAAACACTCAAAAAATTAGCTCTTAAAGCGGGGCTTATTGCACCTATTTACACAGCAACAGGTTGGGGATTTGCTACTATTGTCGAAAAAGAGTCAATCCCTGTAATGGCTGGATACGCCTATCCGTCATGGTCGGCCAGCAATAAGCCTTCACCATTTTATTTGTTTAAAGATCTCCAACAAAAACCCGATTATTCTCCTGTGAGTTACGATGTAAATTTATATCCTTCGCTGGCGGCCGAGTTGGGAACAGGTATGGCGGTCACTTATTCCCGACGACCACGTGTTCCGGGTGAAAGCTTTTTGCCTTTGATGGTTCGAACGGTCGGCAGCGGTACCAATGGACTTGGATTTTATATGTATCACGGCGGTACAACACCTTCTATTGGCAATTATTTTTTTACCGAAGGAGCTGGATTACACAATAAATCGTATGATTATCAAGCTCCAATTGGTGAGTTTGGAAATGTGAGCAGTGGATTTTACCCTTTAAAAGGCATCAATTATTTCTTGAAATGCTATGGCAACGATTTAGCTCCGTTATATCCCATTTTGCCAACAACCAACGATAGCATCAAAGCCACTAACACCAAGACTTTGCGCTATTCCGTGAGGAGTGATGGAAACAAAGGCTATTTGTTTATGCAGAATTTTCAAGACCATTTGATAATGAATGATTTGCAAGGTTTAAAAATTGATATTACCACTAAATCGGGTTTCGTTTCATTTCCAGAAACTGGAACTTTTATCTTGAAAGCAGGTGGTTCTGCGATTTTTCCTTTCAACGTTAATTATGATGGGGTCGAAATTCGTTTGGCTACCGTTCAACCATTTTGTAGTTTTACCAACAAAAACAAGCGTTACAACGTAATGACAACGGTTGACGGTATTGCTCCCGAAATGGTATTCAAAGGCAAGGTAAAAATTAATGGTTCAGGAATAAAGACTTCCATCCGAAACGGCAATACAGTAATTAGCTTTCCAACCGAAAAAAGGAGTGAATTCCAGATAAATGGAGTTTCGTTTTTAGTCTTGCCCGATAGCGATGCCAAAAACGCTTATCTTGGAGGCAAAGCCAATGATGAAAAATTGGTAATCAGTAAAGCATTGGTATTGGAAAATGGTGAACAAATATCATTCATTAGCAAAAATCAGGAACATATCGATTTTGCCATTTATCCGGCTTCCGCCAATGTCACCTCAATGGAAGGCACGATAACCAAGGTCAAATCGCAACTGAAAAACATCAACGAATGGAGCGTGAATGTGCCAAAAGTTGAAACAGGAATCCAATTGATTCAGGCAGACGCCAGTCATTTTGTGCTTAAAGCCGGCAGTCTCGATTTGTCGAAAGTGAATGACATTTTTATTACCTTCGATTATCGTGGCGATCGGGGTATTTGTATGATGAACGGCGAGTTGCAAACGGACGATCTTTACACCAGCAAGCCTTGGACTATTGGACTTAAAAAATATCAGGAAGCCTTGAAAACAACTGATATGTATTTTTATTTTATGCCAATGGCCAAAGATGCTCCTTATTTAAACTATCTAGAGAAAGAAGTGCTACCTGATTTTCGTGATAAAAAAAGTTTTCTGGAAATCAAATCCCCTTTGATTTCGGTTGAATACAAGGTAAATATACAATTGAATAGAAAATGAGATTATTGAAAACATCTAAACTACTTACTTGCCCTCGTCATTTTTATGGCTCTAATGGCTCAGGTACAAGTTTCGGAACTTAGATAAGGTAATTTATAATTATGATAAAATCAGTAAATACATTTTTGGTAGTTTGTGTAATAAATATTTTTACATCGACCAGTTTGTTTGCACAAAAAGACCCAACTTGGGATGATACTTCAAAAAATAATTGGGACAGTGCTTTCCAAAAGGTTGAAATACCTTCTTCTGTAGATAATAAAATTCAAAAAGCATATTTATATTCATCGAAAAGCAAAACCCCCAAACCATTAATAATAAGCCTTCATACTTGGAGTGCCGATTACACTCAAAAAGACCCTTTAACTAAAGAAATACTGGCACGAGACTGGAACTACATTCATCCGGATTTTAGGGGGGCAAATAAAACGGCCGAATCTATGGGAAGTCAACTGGTTATTTCGGATATTGAAGATGCCATCGCATTTGCATTAAAAAATACAAATTCCGACCCCAATGAGGTACATATTATAGGAGTTTCGGGAGGAGGTTTTGCCACATTGGCGGCTTATATGAATGTTCAATATCCCGTTAAAACCTTTTCGGCCTGGGCACCTATTTCCGATTTAGAAACTTGGTATTGGGAATCTGTTGGACGCAAACAAAAATATGCCGATGACATCTTCAAAGCGCTATCAACAGATAGTGTTTTCAATAGTAAAGAGGCAATAAAACGTTCTCCATTATTGCAAAAATTTCCACAGGAATTAAGAAAAAACGCCAAATTATACATTTATGAGGGCATTCACGATGGCTATACAGGCTCTGTTCCAATTACGCATTCCATCAATATGTACAATCGTTTAGTTGGCGAAATCAAATACGGGCTTACTAACCTTGACGAAATTTCATCAAAAACAGCAAAAGATTCAGACCTTGTGCCTGAAAAAGAAATCATTAACTTGATAACAAAACGTTTCAACCCCGATTACAAGAAAGAAGAAAAATTATTTGATCGCAACATCTATCTCTCTCGAAAATTCAACAACATTCAATTAACCATTTTTGAAGGTGGTCATGAGCAAATTCCCCAGGCTTTGGGATTAATTCCACACAAAGCCACAACATCGCTAAAGCATACTATTTTAACTCTCGGTGATTCCAATGGAGCCAACAAAGACGGCTGGGTTGACCAATTAAAAAAGAGGATGCCAGAATCGTTTATCTACAATATTTCCAAAGGAGGAAGAACCATTGGATTTGATAATCTTGGAAAAAAAGACCTCAATGCACTGACCAACATTGATGACTATTTGAATGAAGCCCAACAGAAAATTGGAAACAAAAAATACGATTATATTATTGTTTGTTTAGGCACCAATGACACCAAAAAAGTATTTGCCGACAACCAAAATGAAGTAGCAACCAACTTTGACAAGTTACTGAATAAAATAAAAAGCCATTCCATAGTTAAAAAATCAAAAACAAAATTTCTGTTTGTAACGCCACCTCCTATTAGGACAAATAATATTTTGGATAAATATTCCGGAAGCAATGAACGATTGCAGGCATTATTGCCTCAATTAAAAACAGTCGCAGCCCAATATGATTTTGAAGTAATAGACATCTATAATCCGTTATTAGGCATACTCGATTATTATGCACAAGACGGAATTCATATGGCAGGCTCCGGTCAGGAAATCATCGCGTCACAGATAATAGAATTTATTGGAAATTAATCCTTCCAAAATCTGTATCATAAATGTATTTTTGAAAAAAATAAAGAAATTGAAAAAAAATATGAAAGTATCAAAACTAATTCTGGCTCTAGTCATTTTTATGACACTGACAGCAAATGCACAAGTTTCGAAGCAACCGGGAACTTTTGAGGCTGGAGAAAATACATTTTTGCTTAATGGAAAACCATTTTTGGTCCGTGCCGGCGAAATCCATTTTCCGAGAATTCCTCGCGAATATTGGGAACAGCGAATCCAAATGTGCAAAGCAATGGGAATGAATACGATTTGTATTTATCTTTTTTGGAATTTTCACGAACAAAAACCCGATCAATTTGATTTTACAGGACAAAAAGATGTGGCCGAATTTGTGAGACTCATCCAGAAAAACGGAATGTATTGCATTGTCCGTCCCGGTCCTTATGCTTGTGCCGAATGGGATATGGGCGGTTTGCCTTGGTGGTTGCTGAAGAAAAGTGATATCCAAGTACGCACTAAAGACGATACCTATTTTATGGAGCGTTCTATCAACTATTTAAAGCAGGTTGGCAAACAATTGGCTCCCTACCAAATTCAAAACGGTGGAAACATCATTATGGTTCAGGTGGAAAATGAATACGGCGTTTTCGGGAATGATATAGCTTATATGGGCAAAGTTCGTGATGCAGTACGTGCTTCTGGTTTCGACAAAGTGCAATTGTTCCGTTGCGACTGGAGTTCCAACTTCTTCAAATACGATGTGGATGGCGTTTATACCGCTTTAAACTTTGGAGCAGGTTCCAACATCGAGCAGCAATTTCAAAAATACAAAGAAATTTATCCAAAAGCACCATTAATGTGTAGCGAATATTGGACAGGCTGGTTCGATTATTGGGGACGAGCACACGAAACCCGTTCGATTAGCAGTTTCATCGGCAGTTTAAAAGATATGTTGGATCGCCAAATTTCGTTTAGTCTTTATATGGCTCACGGTGGTACTTCGTTTGGACAATGGGGCGGATCCAATGCACCGCCTTTTGGAGCAATGGTCGCATCTTACGATTATAATGCTCCAATAAATGAGGCAGGATTACCTACAGACAAATTTTATGCTGTTCGTGATTTAATGAAAAACTACCTGAATCCGGGAGAAACAATTCCAGAACCTCCGGTAAATTATCCAGCAATTTCGATCCCGCAGATTCGATTTGAGGAAACGGCATCGCTATTCGAAAATCTTCCAAAAGCCAATACATCGGAAACCATAAAATCGATGGAGGCCTTTGACCAAGGTTGGGGACGCATTTTGTATCGCACCCAATTGCCGGAATCCAAGACGGCTTTTAAATTAAAAATTACCGAATTGCGTGATTGGGCAAACATTTATGTCAATGGAAAACTCATTGGAAACCTGGATCGACGCAAAGACGAAAACACCATCGAAATACCTGCTGTCAAAAAAGGCGATGTCCTTGATATTTTGGTAGAAGCGATGGGACGCGTCAATTACGGCAAAACCATCATTGACCGAAAAGGGATTACCGAAAAAGTGGAAATGCTTGTCGCTTCGAATACCACCAACCTTACTAATTGGGAAGTTTTCAATTTTTCGGTGGATTACGATTTCCAGAAAAACCTGAAATTCAAACCGCAAAAAGCCAACGGCCCAGCTTGGTACAAAGCTTCTTTTGATTTGAAATCCACTGGCGACACCTATATCGACATGAGCAGTTGGGGCAAAGGAATGGTTTGGGTAAACGGATATAATTTAGGTCGTTATTGGAAAGTTGGTCCTCAACAAACCCTGTATATGCCGGGATGTTGGTTGAAAAAAGGAAAAAATGAAATCATAATTCTCGATTTAGAAACACCCACAGCAACTCAAATTTCAGGAGTTACAACTCCTGTTTTAGACAAAATAGTGATAGACGAATCGCTTTTGCACCGAAAAAAAGGAGAAACTCTCGATCTTTCTGCTGAAGCTCCTGTCAATTCTGGCTCGTTTATTGCAGGGCAAGGTTGGAAAGAAGTGATTTTTGATAAAGAAAGTGAAGGGCAGTATTTTTGTTTTGAGGCATTAAGTTCTCAAAATCCAAAAGACCAAAGTAGCAGTATGGCTGAATTTGAATTAATTGGCGTAGATGGATTGCCGATTAATCGTTCTAAATGGAAAATAATTTATGCAGACAGCGAAGAAATTTCAGTAGGAAACTATTCGGCCGAAAAAATATTCGACCAACAGGAATCTACTTTTTGGTCCACGGCTTGGACGGTTTCAAAAACGCCGCATCCCCATCATGTTGTTGTCAATATGGATGAAATTGTAAAAATTAAAGGCTTTAAATATTTACCCAGAACCGATAAAAGTACCAATGGAAATGTGAATTCCTATCGTTTCTTTATTAAATCATCCTTGTTTTCTATTAAGAAATAAAAAAAATAACCTAATGAATAGAAATAGTTATATCTGCTTGCTTTTTTTAGCATTATTTTCTTTAAGCAGTTTCAATAGTAAGGCTCAAGTAATTAATTTGAAAGGCAATTGGCTTTTTCAAATGGATCAAAATGACGAAGGTGTCACAGCAAAATGGTACAACAAAAAATTGGCAGATGTAATTCATCTGCCAGGTTCAATGGCCGAAAACTTGAAAGGCGATGAAATTACTTTGAAAACCAAATGGACAGGCTCTATTTATGACAGTTCTTACTATTTTGTACCTCGATTAAAAAAGTTTCGCGAGCCTGGAAACATACATATTCCCTTTTGGTTGACTCCTGCAAAACATTATGTTGGCGTGGCTTGGTATCAAAAAGAAGTAAACATTCCTAAGAATTGGAAAGGGCAACGAATAGTGCTCCATTTAGAAAGAGCCCATATCGAAACTAGGGTTTGGGTAAACGATCAGGAAGTAGGTTTGCAAAACTCACTCGTTGCTCCTCACAACTATGATTTGAGTAAATATCTTGTTCCCGGAAAGCAGCGGATTTCTATTAGAATTGACAATCAAATCAAAAAAATAAATGTGGGACCAGATTCCCATAGCGTCACCGATCATACTCAAGGAAATTGGAATGGTATTATCGGAAAAATGGAGTTGGAGGCTGCTTCTCCAGTATATATAGACGATGTACAGATTTATCCTGACATAAAAAATCGAAAAGCTCGGGTAAAAATCACGGTCAACAACAGTACCCAAAATAATTTTAACGGCAAAATTGCCATAGCTGCCAAAAGTTTCAACACTAACGAATCTGATAAAACTCAAGAAATTTTTAGCCCGATTTCGGTGTCCAAATTGGGAAAAAACACCATCGAAGTCGAATTGCCTTTCGGAAAAGGAATGCTGACTTGGGATGAATTTGATCCAGCTTTGTACAATCTGGAAGTAAAATTGGTTTCGAAACAAATAAAAAACTCGAAAAAAGTCCAGTTTGGAATGCGTGAATTCAAAATTGAAGGCAACCGCTTTTTAATAAACGGCAATCCTGTTGTTCTTCGAGGAACGGTTCATAATTGCGAATTTCCGTTAACTGGTTATCCGGCAACTACGGTCGAGGCTTGGGAAATTATCTTTAAAAAAATAAAGTCTTATGGTTTGAACCACGTTCGTTTTCATTCGTGGTGTCCTCCTGAAGCAGCTTTTATTGCTGCCGATAAAGTGGGTTTTTATTTGCAACCCGAAGGCCCGAGTTGGCCTAACCACGGACCAAAAATAGGATTGGGTCAGCCTGTAGATAAATTTTTGTATGACGAAACCACGCGAATGGCAAAGGAATACGGCAATTACGCTTCTTTTACAATGTTGTCTGCTGGGAATGAGCCTGCAGGAAACCAAGTGAAATACTTGAATGAATTTGTTGATTTTTGGAAAGCAAAAGACAACCGAAGAGTTTATACCGGAATGTCAGTTGGTGGTAGCTGGCCAGTTGTTCCCAATGCTGAATATCAATCTCGTGGGGGAGTTAGAGGTTTGAAATGGGAAAAAATGCCTGAAACCGAATCTGATTTTAGCTCCGGAATTGCACCATTTAAAGTTCCTTTTGTGTCACACGAAATTGGTCAATATTGTGTTTTTCCAAATTTCGATGAAATTCAAAAATACACAGGAGTTTACAGAGCCAAAAATTTCGAAATGTTCCGCGAAGATTTAGATGATCACCATATGGGAAATCAAAGCAAAGATTTTTTGATTGCCTCTGGAAAGTTACAGGTGTTGTGTTATAAAAACGAAATCGAAAAAATGTTGAGAACGCCTGGTTACGGAGGTTTTCAAGCATTAGGATTACAGGATTTTCCGGGTCAAGGAACGGCTTTAGTGGGTGTTTTGGATGCTTTTTTTCAAGAAAAAGGATATGTAACTGCTGCTGAATACAGTCGATTTTGTAATTCTACAGTTCCTTTGGCCAAGATTCCAAAGTTTGCATATACCAATGCTGAAACCTTTAAGGCAGAAATTGTGCTGTTTCATTCAGGAAAAACGCCATTAAAAAATGCTATAATTAGTTGGACGATTCAAAACGAAAAAGGAAATATTCTTTCTTCAGGAAGTTTTGATCCTAAAACTTTCGAAAATGGAAATGGTCAATTCGTTGGAAATCTTAGTTTTCCATTAGTCGATATTAAAGAAGCTTCGAAATTAAAATTGGAAGTAAAAGTCAACGATACTGCTTTTGTCAACGACTGGAATTTTTGGGTGTATCCTGATCAAAAAGTGGAAGTTTCCCCAGCGATTTATTACACGACAACTTTGGACGAAAAAGCCAAAGAGGTTTTGAATAATGGTGGAAAAGTATTTTTGAATGCCTCAGGAAAAGTGGTAAAAGGTAAAGAAGTGGAAATGCACTTTTTGCCTGTTTTTTGGAATACCTCTTGGTTCAAAATGCGTCCGCCTCACGTTACAGGGATGCTAATTCAGGATAAAAGTCCTGCTTTTTCCAATTTTCCAACAAGTTTCCACTCTGATTTGCAATGGTGGGAAATTCAAAATCGCTCGCAAGTAATGAATCTCGAAGATTTTCCGGTAGATTTCCGACCTTTAATTCAACCTATTGATACTTGGTTTATGAATCGCAGGTTGGCTTTAGTATTTGAAGCCCAAGTAGGTAAAGGGAAAATCATTGTAAGTAGTGCCAATTTGAGTCCAGATTTGGAAAACAAACCAGCTGCAAAACAATTGTTTTTATCGCTTCAAGAGTATATGAATTCAGATCAATTTAGTCCCAAAAACAGCTTGACTTTGGATGTAATCCAGGATCTATTTCTAAGCCCATCAAAAGAAATATTTAATACCTATACGAAAGATAGCCCTGATGAATTGAAACCCAATTCGAATCAAAATAAAGTAAAATAATTAATTAAAAATCAATAATGAAAAATAGTCGTTTTTATATTTTGTTTTTCTTCCTAATTGCTGTTGTTTCAGTAAATGCGCAGAAAAACGGATCAGATAGAGAAAAATACAACTTCAATTACGGTTGGAAATTAAATATTGGCGATGTTGAAGAAGCTAAACAAGCTGATTTCAATGACAAGAAATGGAAGGATGTAAATCTTCCGTATGCTTGGAATCAATCTGAAGCTTTTCGTTTAGATATTACACAATTATCTACAGGAATTGCTTGGTATCGCAAGACCTTTCAGCTTCCTAAAGATTCGAACAATAAAAAAGTTTTTGTCGAGTTTGAAGGAGTGCGTCAAATGGGAGAAATTTATATCAATGGAACTTTTATTGGCCGACATGAAAATGGAGTTATGGCTTTTGGTTTTGACTTGACTCCTTATGTAAAACCTTATCCTCAGCAAAATGTGATAGCCGTAAAAACCGATAATGATTGGAAGTATAAAGAGAAATCATCAGGTTCTGGATTTCAATGGAACAATAATAACTTTAATGCCAATTATGGTGGAATTCCCAAAAATGTATTTCTACATTTAAAACCCAAAGTGTATCAAACACTGCCGTTGTATTCTACTTTGGGCACAACAGGAACTTATGTTTATGCCACCAATTTTGATATTGCAAACAAAAAGGCAGTTGTTAATGTGGCTTCGCAAGTAAAAAATGAACTTTCTAAATCGATTACTACTCAATTGAAAGTAAGTGTTCAAGATAGGGAAGGAAAACTGATAGCTACTTTTGTTGGCGATTCTTTCGCTATTGCTCCAAATGAAACTAAGGATTTAACAGCTATGAAAGCTTTAGATAATTTGAATTTCTGGAGTTGGGGCTACGGCTATTTATATACAGTTACTTCGGAATTATTGGTCGATACTAAATCAGTCGAAAAAGTGACTATTCAAACGGGATTTCGAAAAACTAAATTCGAAAAAGGGATGGTGTATTTGAACGATCGTGTCATTATGATGAAAGGCTATGCACAGCGAACCAGCAACGAGTGGCCGTCTGTAGGAATGTCAGTGCCAGCTTGGTTAAGCGATTACAGCAATAGTTTAATGATAAAAAGTAATGCAAATTTAGTGCGATGGATGCACGTTACACCTTGGAAGCAGGATATTGAATCGTGTGACCGAGTGGGTTTGATTCAAGCCATGCCAGCAGGAGATTCAGAAGCTGATGTTCAGGGTCGCCGATGGGAACAACGCACTGAATTAATGAGAGATGCCATCATTTACAATCGCAATAATCCCAGTATTATTTTTTACGAATCTGGAAACGAAAGCATCTCGGAGGATCATATGAAAGAAATGTTGGCTATCAAAAACACATTCGACCCACAAGGAGGTCGCGCTATTGGAAGCAGAGAAATGCTCGACAGCAAAGTGGCTGAATATGGTGGAGAAATGTTGTACATCAACAAAAGTGCTCGCATTCCATTTTGGGCTACAGAATACAGTAGAGATGAAGGCTTACGCAAATATTGGGACGAATTCACGCCACCTTTTCACAAAGAAGGTACAGGAGGAACGGCTCATACTAATGTCAATGGTAGTAAAGTAGCCGATGCTAGCGCTTATAATCACAATCAAGATACACACGCTAAAGAAGATGTGGCACGGTGGTATGATTATTGGGAAATGCGCCCGGGAACAGGAGAACGCGTGAATTCTGGTGGAGTGAATATTATTTTTAGTGATTCGAATACCCATTACCGAGGGCAAGAAAATTATCGCAGAAGCGGAGAAGTGGACGCCATGCGAATCCCAAAAGACAATTTCTATGCTCATCAAGTGATTTGGAACGGATGGGTCGATACCGATACACCCGATTTGCATATCGTAGGACATTGGAATTATGAAAATGGTGTGACCAAAGATATTACCGTAATTTCAACAGCAGATGTAGTAGAATTATTTGTAAATAACGAAAGCCTTGGCAAAGGCATACAAGATAAAAGATTCTTATTCACTTTCAAAAAGGTATCCTTTAAACCTGGAATTATCAAAGCCATTGGTTATGATAAAACGGGTAAAAAAGTTTGTGAAAATCAAATTCAAACCGCTGGAAAACCCTTTGGAATTAAGTTGAGTACCATCGAAAGACCAGGAGGAACACTAGCTAATGCTAATGATTTGGCTTTGGTTCAAGTAGAAGTAGTGGATGAAAAAGGCAATCGTTGTCCAACGGCATTAAACGAAATCAATTTTGATGTGCAAGGACAAGGGACTTTTATTGGAGGAATAGCCCAAGGACCTGATAATTATATTGGAAGCAAAAAACTTCCAGTAGAATGTGGTGTCAATCGAATCTTCGTTAAATCAATCGATATTGCAGGGAATATTAAAATTTTGGCTACTTCAGATTCTTTAAAAAGTGATGCAATTACTATAAAAACTATCAAAACCGATATTGAAAAGGTATCGAATACGTTGCCAAGCGAAAATTTATCATCATTTACAGAAAAAGGACCCACTCCGGCAACACCATCTTTCTCCAAAACTCGTACTGCTGTTGCTATTATCGCAGCCAATACTGATTCTAATCAGGCAGATGCTGTAAAAAGTTATGATGACAATGAATTGACGCAATGGTCTTATGGAAAAACTGGCAAAGCGATGATTGAATATGAATTAGAGCGTGAGGCCAATATCAATCAAGTGGTACTGAAGCTTGCTGGATGGAGAAGTAAAAAATATCCGATTCGGATTTCAATCGACAATAAAAAAGTGTTTGAAGGATTTACTCCTCTTAGTTTGGGATATGTAACCCTCGATTTTGAACCTACCAAAGGCAAAAAAGTTCAAATCGAATTAATGGCAACTGCCAAAGATAGTGACGGAATTAACTTAGTTGAAATTACTGGAAAAGTAGATCAAGCGGGAATAAATAAAGAAGGCAAAACCATTGAACAATTACCTATAATAGAAGTTGAGTTTTATGAGCCTATTAGGTAATGAATTTTAAAAAAAAAGAGGTTGTCTTTTTGAGACAACCTCCAAATAATTTATTTTTCGAGTGTTATTAATTTGCCTGTAATTTGGAATCGTCCGCTTTGAATGTCGTTAGATCCGTCAGGTTGTTTTCCTCCAACCGATAGTGTAAACCATCCTGGCTCAATCACACGTTGGTCTTTAGTGTTGATTAAGGATAGTTGTCTAGGACTGATTTTAAAATGAACTGTCTTTGATTCTCCTTTTTTTATATTTACACGCTCAAAACCTTCCAACTGACAAATAGGACGTGGAGTTGATGCTTTTTCATCTTTTAAGTATAATTCAACCACTTCATCTCCATCTCTGTCACCAGTATTGGTTACTTCAACAGTTACTTCAAAATCTTTTTCGGGACTTATGGTTGCTGGAATTTGCAAATTACTGTACTTAAATTGGGTATAACTCAAACCAAATCCAAACGGATAAAGTGTTTTTTTATCGAAATAACGATACGTACGTCCTTTCATATCATAGTTTTCAAAAGCAGGGAGTTGTTCTGCCGATTTGTAATAAGTAACAGGCAATCGACCCGCTGGATTGTAATCGCCAAACAGCACATCGGCAATGGCATTACCTCCCTGTTGGCCAGGATATCCCGCAGTAAGAATAGCTGGAACATTATCATTAGCCCAATTTATAGAGAGTGCGCTTCCGTTTATTAAAACTAAAATAACCGGTTTTCCTGTGGCTACCATGGCTTGCATTAATTCTTGTTGATTGGCTGGTAAATCAAGACTAGTGCGGTCTCCTCCTTCAAAACCATCGGCTTCTACTTTCATTTCTTCGCCTTCTAATCGTTCATTCAATCCTAATACAAGAATTATTGCGTCGGCTTGATTGGCAATTTGTGTAGCTTCTGGCAGTAAATTTTCTTGTGGTTCTGCCCACAATAGTTGCGCAATAGCATCGCCATAATAGTTTTGGTATTTGACTTCAATTTTATATTTTTTTCCAGCTACTAAATCCATTTTTTGAGCACGAATTCTAGGGTGATGTTGGTTTTTTCCACCTGTGCTTTTTCCGCCTTCAATTTCTACAGTCATAAAAGGTTTCGACCATTCAGAAATGTCATAGGTTCCTGTTTTTGGAGCAATAAGATAACCAGTCCATCGAATGCTATAATTACCCATTTTTAAACGTGGATCTGGCGTATCAATATCCCAATGAAAATCTATATTGTCATCCACACGAGTAAAAAGAGGTTTCCCATTCCAATCTTTATTATCAAAATATTCGCCAGTTAAACCTTGTGTTCCATTTTCATTTTGAAGATAAATAGATGGAATTGCTTTCATTGCAGGAACTCCCTTTGCAAGATTACTTCCTTTTGCGTATAATACTTTTGCATTTGGTTCCAATTTGTTTTTGATGCCTTGCAGTACCGTAACAGGATTGCTCGGAATACCACTATAATTTCCCCATAAAGATTGTACGTCATTAGCATTTGGACCAATTACAGCAACAGTTTTTATGTTTTTGGAAAGGGGAAGAGTTTTATTTTGGTTTTTCAAAAGAACAATGCTTTTTTGAGCAGCTTCGAGAGCTAGATAGTCGTGAGCGGAGTTATTGTTTACAGAATACGGAATTTGAGCATAAGGAACAATCTCCTCAGGATCAAACATACCTAGTTTAAAACGAGCTGTAAATAGACGTTTTAGCGTAAAATCAATTTCGGCTTCGGTAATTAATTTACTAGCAATGGCTTCTTTTAATGATTTAAAACAACTTCCACATTCTAAATCCAAACCATTTTTTACTGCTAAAGCAGAAGCAGTTGCTGCATCTTTGGTGATTTTGTGGTATTTCCAAATATCGGTGACAGCACCACAATCGGATACGATGTAGCCTTTGAATCCCCAATCTTTTCGAAGAATATTAAAAAGAAATGGACTTGCACTGGCCGATTCACCCCTAAGTCGATTATAAGCTCCCATTATTGAGTAAACTTGGCCTTCTTTTACTAAAGTTCGGAAAGCAGGAAGATAGGTTTCGTAAAGATCGATATCACTCACTTCAGCATTGAAAAAGTGTCGTGAAGGTTCTGGACCAGAGTGAACAGCAAAGTGTTTGGCAGTGGCAATTACTTTTAAATATTTGGGATCATTTCCTTGTAAACCATTAACAAATTGGAGTCCAAGTTGTCCTGTAAGGAAAGGATCTTCTCCATAAGTTTCATGACCACGACCCCAACGAGGATCCCGAAAAATATTGATATTTGGTGACCAGAAAGTCAGCCCTTCGTATATTCCGTGTTGTCCTCGTCTTAAATATTCGTGATGTTTGGCGCGGGCTTCATCAGAAATTACATTGGCAACATCAAAGATTAATTGCCGGTCCCAAGAGGATGCAATTGAAATAGATTGCGGAAAAACAGTAGCATAACCTGCACGAGCAACCCCATGCAAAGCTTCATTCCACCAATTGTATTCTGGCACATCAAGCCGATCGATAGCTGGTGATGAATCCATTAATTGACTAATTTTTTCATCTATTGTCATCCTTGAGACTAAATCATTTACTCTTTGTTCTGTTGGTAATTCAGTGTTTTTAAAGGGTAAGTTTTTTTGAGCAAAAGTGTTTAATGCGACTAGGTTTAATAAAAACACTAGGAGATATTTTTTTTTCATTGAGCTATTTTAAAATAGTTAGTTTTAATTATTTTTAAAAAGTAATTGTTTTGTAAAAATAGTATAGACTTTCAATATTCAATTACGATTTGATACAAAATTAGTTGTTTTGATTATTATCAATTAGGATAAATTACTATTTGAAGGATGTTGTAAAGCTTATTCTTGTGCTTTTTAATTTTTGAACCTCTACAAGTGGGGGCAAAATGCTATTTAAGAAGGGTTATTTGACTATGAAGGAGCTCTGTTTTAGGTTTAGACAAGAATTATGATATTTTTGTATCTGCTTTAGGCTAATAAAAATATAAATTTTGAAACAGAAAATAATTGTAATTCTTTTTTATCTAGTTAGCACCATATGTGTGTCACAGCCATCTGGTATATTGACTCATTTCTCGCATGATGTGAAGTTAAGTCAATCCCGTATCATAGACATTCAACAAGATAAAAAAGGATTCATTTGGTTAGCTACTTACAATGGTTTGATTCGTTATGATGGTTCTATTTTTGAAAATTTTAGAGTAGGACAAAGAGATTCATTACACTTACAATCCAATCGGGTTTCTAAATTTAAATTTGATAAAAATGGAAGGGTTTGGATTCAGTCTGAAAAGAATGATATATATTATTTCGATACAAATCAGTTGCTTTTTCATAAACCTATTGAAGGAAAATCTACTCCAGTTTCTAATGATTCCTTTAAAGATTTTAAAGTGATGCCTTCTGGAAGAGTATGGTTGTTTCCTGAAAATAAAAATTACCTAATTGCATTTGAAAATAATAAGCAAATTAGCAAAGTAACTTTTGATTCAGCAAGACTTTCTACTGGAATCCGAGATATTTTTGAAGACGCTTTAGGTACAACATGGTTTTTGACTGATTCAGGGATTTGCCGATTGAAGAAAACAAGTAGAGAGCCAGAGTATTTCTTTTTTAATATGACGAGACACTCTGGAAAACCCTATTCGTTTACTTTTATTATGGAAACGAAAGACGATATATGGTTTGGAGGAGCCAAGGGCAAGCTTACACGATACACTAAAAAGTCGAGTACTTTTTTTGATTTTGAGCTTGGAATAAAGGGAAATATTATTCAAATTCAGCTTGTGTCTGATAACAAAGTATTGATAGCAACAGAAGAACAAGGCTTTTATCTTTATGATATAAAAAAAGGTAAACTAGATGTTTATAATAGCACAACATTAGCAGGTTTTCCAAGTGGAAAAATTAGGTATTTAGGAATAACTCATTTGCGACAGTTTTGGTTTGAGGCAATAGGGTCAGGAGTATATCAATTTGATTTGATTGCCAGAAAGTTAAAACATATAGAAGTAAATTCAAGTGATCCAGCTAGTGTTGGTACCGATAGAAGAAGTTTTTTGCTTACTTCGCCAGACGGAACGGTTTGGATTCAATCTAATAAAGGAGCATTTGCTTATTGGAATGAAAAACAGAATAAATTGTGTTCCATAATTCAATGTATTAAAGAATCAAGAGAAACCTTCTCGGATGTTATGCATACGGCAATGTTCGACAGATTAGGGAACTTATGGTTTTGTTCCTACAAGCAAGGTTTAGACTTAATAACATTTAGCAATACTAATTTTTCAACATTAAATTTAGACTCGGCAGGCAATTTTCAAAAGCATAATGTGAGGAGTCTGATGAAAGACAAAATGGGTAATCTATGGGTTGCTAGTCGTGCTGAAAAAGTAGCTTTGTTTGATTCTCATAAAAAGAAGATAGGACTTTTAGGCGCAGACGGAACGCTATCAAATAATAGTCCAGGTTGGGGGTCAGATGTTTATAGTATGCTAGAGGATTCCAAAGGAAAAATATGGATAGGAACAAGAGGGAATGGGTTATTTTGTCTGACTCCTAGTAAAAAACCATTTAACTATAAGGTAATTCATTATAAATATATCGAGAATGCTCGCTATAGTATTAGTTCTAATGATATTTATAAAGTTTTTCAGTCGGCATCGGGTCAGATTTATTTGGCTACTTGGGGAGGTGGAGTAAATCTTATTCGAGAGTCAAAAGGTGGTATTCAATTTATTAATTATAGAAATGAACTGAAAAACTACCCAATAAAAAGTGCAGATAAGGTTCGATCTATAGTCGAAAATAAAGAGCATAAATTGTTTTTTATTTCGTCTTATAAATTGTTTTCTTTTTCAGAGGAAAGTAAATCAGCAAGTCAGCTAGTGTTCAAAGAATTTTCACAAGTTTCGGGTAATGATATTTTAGATATTCTAGTAACCTCTGATAATCGATTGGCATTGGCAACCAACGGAAAAGGTTTGATTATGGCTGATATAGACCAACAAGGTCAGCTAAAGGTTAAATCGGTTTGGGGCGAAACTATTTCTTTCCTTATTCAAGGAATTGTATCTATACAAGAGGATAAATTAGGTAAAATTTGGGTAATGGGCGATAATCAGGTTGTTCGATTCGATCTCAAAACCAATAGTGCTGAAACCTTTCCTGAATTGAAATCTCTTATTGGTAACGAAATATTTTCAGAAGCGACAAGGTGCCGTCTAGCAAGTGGTGAAATTGTGTTAGGCTATTCTAATGGTGTTATTTATTTCAAGCCAGAAGCTATTAAACCTTTTCGATTTAAACCTTATTTGGCCATTTCTGGATTTACAGTAAATAATAGAGAACTCCACGAAATAAATCCTGAGACTCCTAGAAATCCTGATTTACTTGAAGAAGTCACACTAGAACATAATCAGAATTTTTTCAGAGTTCAATTTTCAGCTTTAGATTACATAAAAAATGAGAATATTGTTTACCGTTATAAATTAGAAGGAATTGACAAGCAATGGAATTATATTAAAGGAGGTCAGTCGATTAATTATACGAATATAGATCGAGGAGAATACACTCTTTTACTATCCTCTACAAATGGACACAATTTATGGGTGAATAATGAAAGAAGAATTAAAATCATCATTCGTCCTTCTATTTGGGGAACTAATTTGGCTTATTTCTGTTATTTGTTACTGGCTGTTGGTTTGTTTTTAGTGACTCGACGTACGATTTTAACCATCTTGAAATTGAGGAGTGATGTAGAGTTGCAGAAGCAAATGAATGAATTAAAGCTAAAATTCTTTACCGATATTTCACATGAAATCCGAACTCCACTTACGATGATTACTGCTCCTGTAGAGAAAATGCTCTCGGATAATGAAATTTCTGAGTCAGTGAAAACCCAACTTAAAGTTATTGAAAGAAGCAGTAATAAGTTATTGAACTTGGTTAATCAGATTTTAGACTTAAGAAGAATTCAAGACAGGAAGTTAGAAGTTACTGAAATAAATTTAGAGGAATTTGTGGCTAAAATAGGTGAAAATTTTAGCGAAATGAGCAAGCAGCGCAATATAGGTTTAAAACTAAATAGTATTGCTCCCAATCCACAAGTATGGTTTGATCCAGATAGCCTAGATAAAATTTTGGTAAATTTAATTTCAAATGCTTTTAAATATTGTAACAAAGGCGATACTGTTGAGGTAATTGTAGAGGAATCTGACAAACAAGTTTTCCTAAAGATAAAAGATAATGGACCAGGGATCAATCCTGTAATGCAAAAAAAATTGTTTAAACGTTTTTCTAATTACAACGAAAACCCATATAATCCTAGTACTGGCATAGGGCTTTCTATTGTGAAAGATTTGGTAGATAAACATGGGGCAACTATTGTTGTAGATAGTACTCCGGGTAAAGGAAGTAGCTTTCAACTTTGTTTTTTTAAAGGATATAAGCATTTTACTGAAGATGTAACTATTTTACTTGAAAAATCTAATAAAGATTTAATAGATGAATTAAAACCTGAAAAAGAGCTTGCTGAAAATGTAGATTTGGATGAAATTATTGACCAGAAACCAGTAGGTCTGATTGTAGAAGACGATCCCGAATTGAGGAGTTTTATTGTTTCGGTATTAGAGGATGAATATACAATCTATGTGGCTGAAAATGGTGTTGAGGGAAATTTGAAAGCCGAAAACGTATCTCCAAATTTTATTATTAGTGATATTATGATGCCTCAAATGGATGGTATCGAAATGCTTAAATTAATTCGAAATAATTTTGCAACCAGCCACATTCCAGTAATTTTACTTAGTGCAAAAACATCAATAGAGAGTAAATTAGAAGGAATGGAATATGGTGCTGATGAGTATCTAACTAAACCATTTAATGTGAGTTTTTTAAAGGCAAGGGTAAAGAATGTTTTGGAACAGCGCTTGCGTCTTCAGCAGTTGTATTCAACAGGTACAATTCCTGAAATTTCAGAAAAAGAACCTTTGCAAATTTCTAATAAAGATCATAAGTTTATGTTACAAGTGATTGAATTTGTAAAACAAAATATGTCTAAATCAGATTTCTCAGTCGATGAATTAGGAAAATTAATGTACATGTCACGGGCTAGTTTCTTTAATAAGCTTAAAAACATAACAGGAGTTTCGCCTGTTGTATTTATTCGTGATATGCGATTGAATGAGGCTGCCGATCTTATCAAAAATAAAGATATGTTGATAAAAGAAGTTTGTTTTGAAGTAGGTTTTAATGACCTGAAATATTTTGGAAAATGTTTTAAAACAAAATTTAATAGTACTCCAGCTGAATATCGCCAGCAACATCGCTAGATAGATAAAAGATATATAATTCCAAAATGGTATTTGGATTCATCCACTATATACTTAAAATAAAGGTGGTGTTTTTACAGGGGCTTTTAGTCCCTGTTTTTTTTGTGCTATAATGACATTAGGTCTGTGTTACTATGGTTTGGGTTTACTTCTAGTGTATTTTAGTTTTCTTTATTTTTTTTCTGTAGTGAAAAAAATACTCCTATTTATTTATTGATTCATCAATTTATTAGGGGTTAAATTAGCAATTACACCCTTATCGAAAAGCAATATTTACACCAAATTAGGATTTCATATATCTAGTTTTGCCATACAACCAAAAGTTAATTAACTAACTAAAAAATAAGCTTATGAAACAAATTAACACTTTCGTCCTTCCATTTATTAGGATGTTTACAGTGTCATGTAACCAAAGGAATGAATTGACGGAATCGCATCAATCATTAATTAGTCTTAAGGAATTTCAATTTATAAATTACACTGTATGAAAAATATAAAAAATCTTATACTTGGGTGTGGGGTATCACTTTTAATGATGACTGCCTGCACTAAAGATGAAATTAAATATGACACTTCGGTTGTTAGAAATTATGAACTTGAACTGAATGGAGATCCTTGGAATTTAAATGTTGGAATTTCAACATTGCCTATTTTTATTTATAAAGAAAATGGCGATTATTTTGGGAACTACAGTTCGTTATATCGTTTTGCTCTAAACAATGGACAGTATAGCTTTATAGCAACCGATATTCCAGCGCAAATGATTACTTCTCCAGTTAATCTAAAGGATTTGATTATTCCTCAATTAGTCACTGCCGATCAAAAGGTAAACTTATCGGCAGCTGTACCTTATGCCTCTCCATTCTCGGATACTCTTAAGATGAATATTTTAACAAGGACAGGTACATTGCGTTTGAAAGCAAAAGATATTGTAGCAGATCCAAGTTATGTGAATATAAAAGTAACCGTTTTTGTAAAACGAACTGGATACAAACCTGTTGATGAAACCTTTGTGCAAGGAGATATGTCGGTTAATAAAACAAAGAAAACGACCACAGGAGGAATTAATTATTTAGACGATTTTATTCTATTTCAGACAGATGATACAGCAAATAATGTTCGTGCCAAAATAGAGTTTATGGATGCGAATTCTGTTATTGTCAAAACAAAGGAATTTGCGGGTACTTTTCCAGTTTTACCTAACGGAATTACGAATGTCGATTTTAACTTAAATGATCCAGACACTCCCATTATCAAAGATTATGTGGTGACCATTAATGGGGTAGTAGTGCCAAATTAGATAAAATCCAATAATGAACAGATTAAAAAATAAATCTAAATAATAATATATTAGTTATGACGATAAAAAAACATATCGTGAGCATTTTGACCCTTTTGCTATTGACGGTTAGTGGTTATGCTCAGAAATTGGTAACCGTAACGGGTGTTGTGCGGGATAAAATGGGTTCAATTCCATCTGCAACAATTATAGTAAAAAATGAAAAATCGAGTACTTCCAGCGATTTGGACGGTAAATTCTCCATAAAAGTAACTGATCCAAAAACAGCTGTTTTGGTGGTTAAATATGTTGGTATGCAAGATTTGACTGTCCCTTTAAAAGGGCGTACCTCAGGTATTGTTGTCGAGATGAAAGAATCGACAAGTGAATTGAATGAAGTTGTGGTCATTGGTTATGGAACACAAAAACGAGCCAACCTGACAGGAGCAGTTTCAAGTATCAAAGGAACTACATTAGAAAAAGTTCCAACCAGTTCTGTAGCTGAAGCATTGGTTGGAAGATTGCCAGGGGTTCAGATTACTTCAGCCGATGGTTCTCCAGGTTCTGATATTATGATAAGAGTGCGTGGAGGAGGATCCATTACTCAAGATAATTCTCCTTTAATTTTGGTGGATGGGTTTGAGGTTGCCACTCTAAATGATGTCCCGCCAACAGATATTGAATCGGTAGAAGTGTTAAAAGATGCTGCATCAACAGCAATATATGGTGCTAGAGGAGCTAATGGAGTTATTTTGGTAACTACAAAAAAGCCTAAAGCCAATATGGTTTCTGTAAATTTAAATAGTTATATGCAGATGAAAACACTATCGAATCATCTAGATGTAATGGATCCGTACGAATATACTATGATGCAATATGAGTATGAACGTGGAAGAACTTCAAATCCGACTGCTTTTTTCAATCGCTATGGACGTGCCAATGAATTGTATATTTATCAAGGTGATAAAGGCACCGATTGGCAAGATGAAATCTTTGGTACAAATCCAATTGCAAAATATTTAGACTTAAATATTAGTGGTGGTTCTGAAAAAACAAAATTCAAGTTTGCAGTAGTCAATCAGGATCAGCCGGGGGTATTGATAGGAACTGGTTTAAAACAAACCAATATAAATTTTATGATGACTACTAAATTGTCAGACAAATTTACTTTTGAATATCAAACTCGTTTTACAGATCAAACTATTGCAGGTTCCGGAACTGAAGGGGTTAGTTTGCTTAATACCATTCGTCAAGCACCCACTCTTGGTTTGCAAGATTATATGACTTTACCAGAAGATGATACTTATTTTGACCCAGAGGATTATCAGCCAGTTAAACGTTTTGATCCTATACAGGAAGCTGCAAAGAATTATCGCAATCGTATTTCACGCACTTTTAATACAGTGGGTGCCTTGACTTGGAATATTGATAAAGGATTGAATTTTCGAAGCTCATTCGGTTTTCAATACCAATACTCTGAAGATGGTCGTTTCTGGGGTACTGATACGGGCACTGCATTTGCCAATAACAATCAGCCAGTAGTAACTTGGGGAATGACTCAAAGTCCACGTTGGCAAATGACCAATGTATTGAATTATAATTTTAAACTACAGAAACTTCATGATTTTCAATTGATGCTTGGTCAAGAAATAAAAGATCAGAGCAGTGCCAATAAGACTTACACTACTCGTTATTTTCCTGAAACTATAACAGCAGAAAAAGCATTAGATAATCTAGCATTGGGAACCCCTTTTGGAAACGCTTCTTCTGAAGGTTCGCCAAACCGAATTTCCTCTTTCTTCGGTCGTGTCAATTATGGTTATGATGATAAATACCTTATAACGCTAACAGGTCGTGCAGATGGTTCGACAAAGTTTGGTCCTGAAAATCGTTGGGGATTTTTTCCATCAGCTGCAGTAGCTTGGAGAGTTTCAAACGAAGATTTTTTAAAGGATAATAAAACCATTTCGAATTTGAAAATGCGTTTAAGTTATGGAGTTTCTGGTAATGATAGAATTAGTGGCGATTTGTATGCTAAATATTATGGTGTTTCTCAAAACCGCTCAGTGGGTTGGGGCGAGACTAGCCATTACTATTATAATTTTTATAATGGTAATTACTTAAGCAATCCTGATGTGAAATGGGAATCAACTTATACTACAAACCTTGGTTTTGATTTCGGATTCTTCAAAGAGCGTCTTACAGGGACAATCGAAATCTATAAAAACACAGTTAAAGATTTGTTAGTACCATCTGATATTGCTGGAGCATCTGGTTTTAATAAAATTATGACAAACGTGGGACAAACATCCAACAAAGGAATTGATTTTGGAATTAACGGTAGTGTGGTTCAGAATAAAGATTTTCAACTGGATTTAAACTTCAATGTTGGATTTAATAAAAATAAAATTGATGCACTTTCAAGTGGAGAAAATGAATGGATTCTTAGTTCAGGATGGGCTGGTACGCAGTTGTTGAATGATGATGATTATCGTGCTTATGTTGGAGGTACAAAAGGGTTAATTTACGGTTTTGTAAATGATGGTTTTTATACCGTGGACGATTTCGAACCATTGGATCCTGTCACTAGAGTTTGGGTACTTAAAGATGGTGTGGCCAATTCCAAAAACCTTTCGGGCGATCCACGACCAGGAAATGCCAAGTTTAAAAAATTGACTCCTGTTGACCCAACAGATTCCAATACGTATGTGATTGGAGCTAAAGACAGACAGGTTATTGGTAATACTAATCCAGATTTTTCAGGAGGTTTTGGATTGAATGCCGTGTGGAAAAACTTTGATTTATCTACCTTTTTCAATTTTGTGTACGGTTTTGATGTGTATAATGCCAACAAAATCATGATGACTTCTTGGTATTCTAATAACCAAAATAATTTGGGAATGGAAATATCGTTGGCCAATCGATGGAGAAATTTTGATGATATGGGTAACGATCTTCGCACCTCGCCAGAACTTTTAGCCGATTTCAATAAAAATGCTACCATATGGAATCCAACATCAATCGGTCGTCCTGTTGCTGAGTCCTACGCCATTGAAGATGGCTCATTTTTAAGATTAAATATGCTTACACTAGGATTTACAATTCCTAAAGCATTAACTAAAAAAATGATATTTAATAGAGTTCGTTTATATGCAACGGGTTCCAATTTATTTGTGTGGACTAATTACTCGGGCTACGATCCAGAAGTTAATTTAGAAACTGGATTAACACCTAACATTGATTATAATGCGTATCCAAGAACAAGAAATTACACTTTTGGAGCACAATTATCATTTTAATATAAAAACTAAAACAATGAAGAAAAAGATATTATTAAGCCTTCTATTTACTTTCTTGCTGGGATTTACAGCATGTAATGATTATTTAGATGTACAACCAGCAACTGGTTTTACTGAGGCAGAGGTTTTCAGTTCGGAAAGTGAAATACAATCAGCCGTTGCTGGAGTATATACACTGATGTTGAGTGACGATGCCTATTCTAACCGTCTTGCTTTTGTCTTTAATCCGAATACCGATGTAGAAATGGCAGGAGTTTCAACCAATACAGTAAATGTGAACGGTTCAGACATTGCTTGTTTTGAACCCAAACCTTATTGGACAACGTTGAATTCAACTTGGAATGCAATGTACAAAATCATCAACTTGTCCAATGACATTATTGAAGGAATTGAAAAATCGGATATTTATAAAGCAGACAAGAAAGACAAAGCATCAAAAGTGACACAACTTTATGGAGAAGTTAAGACCCTTCGCGCCATGGTGTATCTGGACATGATTCGCATTTGGGGAGATGTTGTCTTTCGTACTAAATCATCAGTTGGTGGCGAGGATTTTACTGTAGGAGTTACCGATAGAAATAAAATTCTTGAATTCCTGATAGACGATTTGAAGTCAGTAGAACCACTAATGCAATATGCCAGTGAACTGGATTATGGAACAGAACGCGCCTCAAGAAGTTTTAATCAAGGTTTAATTGGTTTGCTTGCTCTAACTCGTGGGGGTTGGGCTTTACGTCCTGACACAGATGCAGCTGGAATTGGTCATATGGTTCGAGGTGAGAATTATGAAATGTATTATGATACTGCAATTCAATACTTAGGTAAAGTAATCAATGAGAAACACCACGATCTGAAATTGAGTTACCGTGATTTTTGGGTAAAACAAAATAATTGGGTAACACCTGTTGATGATGATGTAATGTTTTCGTTACCCTTATTAAAGAGCGTTTCAGGGGAATATGCCTATTCTATAGGTATTCCAATTACAGCAGGGTCACATCCTTATGGATCGGCTTCGGGAAGTCTTAGTTTATGCGGGACCTATTTATATTCGTTTGATGTTAAAGATTTGCGACGTGACGTTACTTGTGCCCCTTATTCGTATGATGCTAATTTGAATCAAGTCATTCGATTAAATTTAGCGCAATTGGCTACTGGGAAATGGTCAAAACTTTATGAAACTGCTCCACTGGGTAGTACAAGCACTAAATCTACAGGTGTGAATTACTCATGGATGCGATTTGCCGATGTCTTATTGATGTATGCAGAAGCAGTAAACGAGCGAGTAGGTTTGCGTGAAGATGCTAAAGAATGTTTAAGACGCGTTCGCCGCAGAGCATTCGATAAGGCAGATTGGTCGGCTAAAGTGGATGCTTATGTCGATTCAAAAACAACTCAAGCACAATTTTTTAATGCTATTGTAGATGAGCGTGCTTGGGAGTTTGGAGGTGAGAGTAAACGTAAGTTTGATCTAGCTCGCTGGAATAAATATGGTGAAGTGATTTATAATCAATATAATAAACTGCTAAACTGGGGCAAAGTAGCCAATGGTGCTTATGTTGCTGGCGTTGATAATGTTCCCGGAAGTGTGTACTGGAAGAACATTCCAGACCCTAACAATGCAGGTCGTACTATTTTAGACATAAAAGGAATTAATGAAATTTTATATGCTAAACCAGCTGGTTATACTGAACAAGTATTTGCATCGGCTTGGTATTCTTTAAATAGCGATACTCAGGCTTATGAACCACGAAATGACATCAAATGGAGTTTTAGAGGATTCATCAATTTTAACAATGCTTCAAGTAAAACTCCTAACGATCCTTTACGTTATTTGTGCCCTTACCCATCTAAAGTAATTACAGATCATAGAGGAAATATTCAAAATTATTATGGTTTTAACTATTAAATTTAGTCAAGTATGAAAAATTCAAAAAGAATAATTTTAATGTTGTCATTTTTCAGCATGATTTTGCTAGGAGGAATGTTTAACTCTTGTCAAGACGACAGTTCGGTTTATAACAAGGTGGAAGATTTGTTTCAACCCAAGTTTGTACTTCCAGCCCCTTTAGTTAAAGGCAATTCTATTGCTTTGGTATGGTATAAAGTAAATGACGCTACTTCTTATACGGTAGAATTGCATTTAGATAATTACTACAAAAGCTTGTTCAAGTCCTATACGATTACGGACACACAAATTTTGATGGATGATATTCCTTACAAAACGCAGTTCTATATTCGAGTTCGTGCCAATAAGGATAATGCAAATTTTAATTCACAATGGTCTAATACGGCCGCATTAACAGAAGATCGTCTGCCTTATGCTGCTATTTTGAAAAAGGTAGAAAAGGTAAATATTTCTGAAACTAGCGTCATAGCAAGTTGGATTATTGATGCGGCAAATCCAGTAGATAGTATTTCTGTTGCCCCAGCAAGTGCCAAGGAACTTCCTTCTATTGGGCGTAAGTTAACGGCAGAAGAAATAAGAATTGGACAGGCTAAATTAGAAGGTTTAGAAAAAAGTACTGCCTACAACCTAAATGTTTTTGACAATACAAAAACACGTGTTTATGATAGACCTTATAATCAAGTAACTTTTCGCTCGGCAGGACCATCAGCAGGACAAATTTTGGTTATGAAAGGAGATGATTTAGATGCTCTTTTGAGAAAAAACGATTTGGATGCAACGATTCCAGAAGGAACAGAATATTTCTTAGAAGCAGGTTCGTTGTTCAAAGTTACTCCTTTTACTATTTCAAAAGGATTTAGACTTATAGGTAGCACACAAGGCGAACGACCTCAAATAGAATTGAACGGAAACTGGAATATTAAAGAAGGATCTTATTTGTCAGGTTTGGCGTTTGAAAACATTCGTTTTTATCAAACCATTGACGCAAGTTACTTTTTCAACAGTGGAACTTCGTGGACTATAGGAGAGGTTACGTTCTATAACTGTGTTTTTAATAATTTTAGACGAGGTTTTTGGAGACATCAAGGAAGTGGAAAATATAAAGAAGTAGGAAACTTTGAGATGACCTATTGTACTTTGGATATGAATGGTGGTCATTCAGGACCTTATGGTACGTTTGCCCTTGGTTCTGCTGGAGCAGATAATTTTAAAAGAGCGGTTTTTACTAATTGTACTTTTATGAGAGACTATTATACGATAGGAACTGAAGTACCTGATAGAACGCGTAACTTTAAAAATCTGTTTGATTATGGCACATCATCCTATCCAATTTATTTGGAATATAATAATGTAACGATTTATGATTATGCTTATAATAGATCTTTAATTAATATTCCAAATGCAGCAGGCTCTACTTTAGTCTTTAAGAATGTATTGTTAGCATCTGCTTGTGGAAAAGTGATTCAAGCAATCGCAGCAGGCTCAACCACTACTTATAGTAATAATTATACTACTACAGATTATCTACTTGGCCCTACAAGCATTCAAGGAACGGCATTAGGAATTAGTGCATTGAACTTATTCGTAGATCCAAAGAATGGAAATTTGAAAATTAAAGATTCTAATTCTCCAATTGTTACCAATAAGGTAGGGGATTTAAGATGGCTTCAATAAAACACAGTTAGGTTAGTGTTTTGACAGAAAAGAAGCGTCCATATTTGGGATGCTTCTTTCCCTGTCTTGAATGTTCATATACTATTAAATTATAAAAGGAATACTCAATTTGAAGAGAATCTAAAGTTCTCTTAAGGGGATACTATGTGCTTTTTTGAAAAATAATTTTGATAAAAATAAGCTAAAATGAGATTAAAACGATTGCTACTGTCATTAGGCTTGACAGTTTATGTGCTAGGAGCAAATGCTCAAGGGTGGAATGCCGATTTAGGAAATGGAAAGTATAAAAATCCCATTCTTCATGTCGATTACTCTGATCCAGATGTATGTGCAGGACAAGAGGGTTACTATATGACTGCTTCGAGTTTCAATAGTTCTCCAGGACTTCCAATTCTCCATTCGATGGATTTGGTGAACTGGGAATTAATTGGATATGCTTTGCAAAACCAAGTTCCAATAGAGCATTTTCAAACCGTTCGTCACGGCGATGGTGTTTGGGCTCCTTCCATTCGTTTTCACAATGGCGAATATTATATTTATTGGGGCGATCCTGACTTTGGAATCTATATGGTCAAAACTAAAAATCCTGCGGGTATTTGGGAAGAACCCGTTTTGGTCAAAGCAGGAAAAGGATATATCGATACTTGCCCTCTTTGGGACGAAGATGGAAAGGCTTATTTGTCCTATGCTTTTGCGGGAAGTCGTGCTAGTGTTAAAACAGTTTTGATGCTGTCTGAAATGAATGTAGATGGAACAAAATTAATTGGAAATCCAGCCATGGTTTTTGATGGTCATAACGGACATACAACTGTTGAAGGCTCTAAAATATACAAGCGTGATGGCTATTACTGGATTATGGCTCCAGCTGGAGGTGTAAAACCAGGATGGCAATTAGCAATGCGTTCTAAGAATGTTTGGGGACCTTATGAATCTAAAATTGTTTTACATCAGGGAGATACTAAGATGAACGGACCTCATCAAGGTGGATATGTTGAAACTCCAAATGGAGAAGGTTGGTTTATTCACTTCCAAGATCGTTGGGCATTTGGGCGTATCATCAATCTAGAGCCTGTTATTTGGAAAGAGGGTTGGCCAATTATGGGGAAAGATACCAATAAAGATGGCATTGGAGAACCAGTTGCTGAGTGGACAAAACCCAATGTTGGTAAAAATTATCCTGCCACTCCTTTAATTTCTTCGGATGAATTTAACGGATATCAATATGGTTTGCAATGGCAATGGCAAGCAAATCAAAACCCAGATAAACAATGGGGGTGGTTGTCTGGAAACTTAGGATTTATGCGTTTGAATTGTATTCCTCGTGATGAGGATATGAAAACAATGTGGATGATGCCTAACCTGTTGTTGCAAAAATTTCCAGGGGCAAATTTTACAGCTACAACCAAATTAACTTTCGAAAACAATCCCGATGCAAAAGAATCTAGTACAGGTCTAATAGTTTTTGGTGAAGATTACTCCTATATCGCTATCGAGCAGGATGCAGATGCAAAACTCAGATTAGTGCAACGTTTGATGAAAGACGCTAGAACTTCTAAAGAAAGCGAGACAGAAATAACCGCAATAGCTATTGATCAAAAAATGATTTACTTCCGCGCCAAAGTAGAGATGCTACAAGACAAAGAACCTTTTGATGGCAAAGTCACTTTTTATTATAGTACGGATGGAAAAATTTTTAAAGTATTTGGGAAACCTTTTAAACCTAGTGCAGGACGTTGGGTAGGAGCCAAAATTGGACTGTTTGCAACGGGAACTAAAAATATCAGCGATAGTAGTTATGCCGATTACGACTGGTTTAGGGTAGAAAGTGATAACGAAGCCAAGAAAACAGCAATGTCAACAAATTTGCGTGAGCAAGAGGTAATAAATAACAAAGCAAAAACTAGTTTGACTGCCAACAAATAAATTTTTCAAGTATGAAAAGTACAATCAAATATAGTTTGCTCTCTTTGTTGGTTAGCCATATGGTCACTTTTGGACAATTAAAAGATAATCCTCAGGGCGATTCACCAATTGTTTGGTCTAAAAAGATGGCTGATTCTGATCAAAAAAGAGTGCCTAATCCGGTATTTCTCGATGGAGTGAAATTTCCCAAATGGAATTATACCAACGGATTGGTAACACTGGCCAATCAGAAATTATATGATTATACAAAGGAGCAAAAATATTGGGATTACTCACTTTCTTATGCTGAACAATTAATTGACAAGGACGGAAAAATTCTAGGAGGTTACGAACTGGAAAAGTACAGTCTTGATTTAATAAACTCAGGGAAAATACTTTTTGAAATCTATAAGAAAACGGCTGATGAACGCTATAAAACAGCAATGGATGTACTCCACAAACAATTGGAAACGCATCCAAGAAATTATGATGGCGGTTATTGGCACAAGAAAAGTTATCCCTGGCAAATGTGGCTCGACGGCGTGTACATGGCTGATCCGTTTTCGGCGGAATATGGTGCCGTTTTCAATGTTCTAAAAGCAATTGATGATGCGATTTTGCAGACAGAATTGATTCAGAAACACACTTTAGAACCCAAAACAGGTTTGAATTTTCACGGTTATGATGAAAAGCGGGAACAGTTTTGGGCCAATAAAAAAACCGGACAATCTTCTCACGTTTGGGGACGTGCTCAGGGCTGGTATTGCATGGCTTTGGTTGATATTTTAGATTTTGTTCCCAAAAATCATCCGAAACGTAAAGAGTTGATACAAATTGTGCAAAAAGTATTTGCAGCTGTTTTAAAAGCTCAGGATAGAGATTCCGGAGTTTGGTGGCAAGTAATGGATCAGCCTCGTAAGCAAGGTAATTATTTAGAATCTACATGCTCAACAATGTTTATTTATTCGTTTGCCAAAGCTTATAACAAAGGATATGTTGGATTTAAATACCTAAATGCTGCGAGGAATGGTTTTGATGGAGTTTTAAAACAGTTCATCAAACAGAATCCTGATGGAACAATTTCTATTACAAAATGCTGTGCCGTTGCTGGATTAGGAGGTAAAAATCCTCAGGATAGAGACGGTTCATTCGAATATTATATTTCAGAACCTATACGAGATGACGATGCAAAAGCGGTGGGGCCATTTATTATGGCAGGGATTGAATTGCAAAAGATTTTAGACAAAAAAATAAAGAATTAAATAGATGATAAAAATTAAAACCAGCTTCCTTATTGGTACAGTATTATTCGCTGCTATTTTACGTGGCAACGATATGTTTGGACAAAATACAGCTAAATCAAAAAGTACTGTGTCAATAGCTAAGGCGAAGCTTCCTTTTGAAATGCCTGAGGTACAGATTCCAAGGTTTAAAGTGGATACTTTGAATATTATTGATTTCGGGGCGATTCCAAACTCCGAAGAACTTTGCACCAAAGCGATTAATGACGCCATCCAAAAATGCTCGGAGTCTGGTGGAGGAGTAGTTGTCATTCCTGCGGGATTGTGGACTACCGGTCCCATAAAAATGAAAAGCAACGTCAATTTACACACTAAAAACGGTGCTTTTATATCTTTTACCAGCGATTTAAATCAGTACCAACTAATTGAATCTTATTTTGAGGGAAATAAGGTGCTTCGTTGTGAATCTCCTATTATGGGAGTTGGTTTAGAAAACATTGCCATTACTGGTCAGGGTATTTTTGACGGAAATGGGTCTGCCTGGCGTCCGGTTAAAATCGGTAAAATGACCGCGGGACAATGGCAGGAGCTAGTTCAGTCAGGAGGCGTTTTGTCTAAGGATGGTAAAATTTGGTATCCATCAGAAGGAGCACGTACAGCTGATGAAGAGAAAAATAAATTGCCTAAAAAACCTACTGTTGAAAATATGGCTCCTTACAAACAGGCACTTCGTCCGGTAATGGTGAGTTTGGTCAATTGCAAAAAACTATTGTTAGACGGAGTGACTTTTCAAAATTCACCCGCCTGGAATCTCAATCCGTTGATGTGTGAACATTTGACTTTAAGAAATCTAACGGTTCGCAATCCTTGGTATTCTCAAAATGGTGATGGTTTAGATATCGAATCTTGTCGAATCGGGACGGTGACCAATTGCCGTTTTGATGTGGGCGACGACGCCATTTGCATCAAATCGGGCAAGGACAAAGAAGGTCGTGAGCGCGGAAAACCCACGGAATTATTCGTAATCACCAATTGTGTAGTCTATCACGCCCACGGTGGTTTTGTAATTGGAAGCGAAATGTCGGGAGGAGTTCGCAATATTTTGGCAAAGAATCTGACCTTCATTGGCACCGATTGCGGCTTGCGTTTCAAGTCCGTTAGAGGTCGAGGCGGCCTGGTCGAAAACATTTGGATGGAAGACATCCGAATGAAAAACATTCCAACTGATGCCATCAATTTTAACCTCTACTATTTTACCAAAGGGGCAGTCGAAGATCCCGTTACGGGCGAAATGATTGTCGAAAAAGAAACGGTATCCGAGGAAACTCCTGCATTTAAGAATATGTATTTCAAAAATATTTATGTCGATGGAGCGCAACAAGCCTTGAAAATTATGGGAATACCTGAAATGCCAGTTCAAAACATACAATTTCAAAACATGATTATTCGATCGGAAGTTGGTATTCAAATGAATTATACGGCAAATATTGATTTTGACAATGTCGATTTGAAGTTAGATAAACCGGGTATTTCGGCCAGATTTTTCAATAGTCAAAACATCGATTTCAAGGAATTTAATTCCGAAGGAGAAAATCAATTATTTTTAGTTGGAGGGAATCTAACTAAAGGTGTGACTCTAAATATGAAGCACAGAAAAATATATTCTAAAGATATTAAAGTTCTTGAATCGATTAAAAATCAGGTAAAAATCATAGAGTAAAATAGATAAATAGGGTTGTTCCTATAACCAATATAAGGTCATAATTAATTTAACTTCTAAACTATAAAAACTATGAAAAAATAATACGAGAATGTAAATCTACAACACGGATTTAATGGATTAAGATTTTAGTGTAAACTATTTAGATAAACTATTTAACCTAACCAAAAAAATGACAAAAATAAAAAAACAATTTTTTACTTTCTTAGTACTACTACTATTTTCAGTACTAGGGTTTTCACAAACCACTCAGCGAATTGAAGCCGAAACTTTCAATACCGCCTCGGGAGCAAGGGCCGAAACGAATGCAGCGCTTTCGGGAACAGGAAATGTGGGCTATATTAAAAACAACACTTGGATTAAATTTACCGGACACGTTTTCAATCAATATGATGCCAGTTTCACAGTGGCAGCCTCTGGAACAACGGGCGGAACTGTAGAGTTTAGGCTGGATGCGACCGACGGAACCTTGATTGGAACCGCAATAGTATCAGGAAGTACAGGATGGAGCGATTACAAAAAATTTTCGACTGCAATTGCTTCAACAACGGGTACTCATGATTTGTATCTAGTTTTTAAACATCCTACAAACACAGGTTATTTATTCAATTTGGATTATTTCGAAAAAGTGACCAACGATCCAACTGCAATTACTTATAGTTTAACCACAAATGTTAGCCCAACGTCTTCAGGAACGCTGACTTCCAATCCGGGTGGTTCTCCAATTAATCAAGGGACTGTAGTATCGGTAACGGCCAATAAAAATTTTGGGTATAATTTTATTCGATGGGTCGATGGAAACGGAGCGTTAGTTTCAACAGCCAATCCTTATACTTTTACTATTACTTCAAATACAACTTTGGTTGCCGAATATGTGGCGGTCAATACTTTTACCTTGAATGTAAGCACTCAAGGCGCTTTCGGTTTGGGAGAATATACTGTTTCTCCTGCTGGCAAGGATGGTGCTTTTTCGGTTTATGAAGCGGGAACCAATGTTACCATTACTGCCGTTGAAAATGATATTGTTAAATTCAGTAATTGGTCTAATGGATCAACATCATTGGGAACTTCATTGACAATGGATGGAAATAAAACCATTACGGGTACTTATGACAATGTGTCTTTTATAGCAGGTTGGACATTCAAGACCGATCAATATGCACATCCTAGAGTGGCTGAATTATACTCTAAAGTAGATAATAGACCTGAATTGTTTGCCTATAATATCAACGATAACATTGTTACACCCAACGTGAGACTTATAAATAGAGGAGGAAAAAATGGTTTTGCAGTCTGGAATACCATTAGAGGTGATTTCTTTTATTTTATGACTTCATTTTCAACCGTTGGATATAAAAATATTAATGTTTCGTCTGGACTCATCGGTTACTATTACGGTTGTGATGAATGGACTTTGCAATATTCACTTGACGGTACAAACTTTGTAAATGTTTCCAACTTGACGACTATCAACACAAGTTCAATCACTCCAATTGGAGGAATCTTGCCGGTGGAAGCCGAAGGAAAAGCAAAAGTATATCTAAGATGGTTGCCCAATGTTGCCGGACCAAAACACGGAAGCGCCATTGACGTGACGGCAACGGTATTGTCCAATGTCATGGTGAAAGCCGATGAGGTTCTTGTTACGGATGCCGTGGCTCCAGTGCTTCAAACCACGCTTCCTGCCGAGGCTTCCACTTCGGTTGGTGCCAGTGGCTATATCATCCTGACTTATGACGAAAAGGTAAAATTGGGCACGGGAACCGTTAGCTTCAACGGTAAAGTCATAACTCCTGAATTTGTGAACAAAACCGTGAAATTCAGTTATTATGGATTGAACTACGACCAACAATATACTTTTAGCGTGCCGGCTGGATTGGTTACCGACCTTTCGGGAAATAGCGCGGCAGCGGTTAATTTGTCATTTAAAACAATGGTGAAGCCAATTCCTGCCAAACGCGTCTATGACTTGATCGTGGATGCCAATGCAACGGCCACGCAATTGGCCACTGGAAAATACGTGAAAACCATTGCAGAGGCATTTACTGCGGCACCGCTTAATTCCACCACAAGATTTTTGGTATTCATTACCAACGGAACCTATAATTTGGGTGGCGATGGAACCAGTCCACAAGGAATCGTGTTGCAACTTCCGTCAGGAAAAAACAATGTTTCCTTGATTGCCCAATCCAAAGACAATGTAATTCTACAGGGAAATCCGGGATGGGGAATCCAAAATGCGGTACTTTCCATTCAAGCCAACGATTTGTATATGGAAAATGTAACCATCGAGCACAAAGACGGAATAACAACTTCCGGTCAAAGACCCGCTTTGAATCCGGCAGGAGACCGAAATGTGTACAACGGAATCAAATTACGAAGCAAGCAAGATACCCAAGTTACGGGAGGTAACAGAAGTTTTTACTATAAATCCACCATCGAAGGTGATGTCGATTTTATTTGTGGAGGAGGAACACACTGGTTTGAAGAATGCAAATTAGTTTCGGTGGCCGCTGGTTATTTAGTCGCTCCAAATCATTTAGCTACAGATCCTTACGGTTATGTTTTCAACAACAATACCATCACTGCAGTTACAGGATATTATTTGGGACGACCTTGGCAAAATGCTCCAAGAGCGGTTTATCTCAATACAACAATGATCAACGAACCCAATACTCAAGGTTGGGCCAGTATGGGAACTTTGCCGGCACTTTTTGCCGAATACAACAGCGTAAACGGAATTGGAGTGGCGGTTAACACTTCCAATAGAACCAATGTTTTCTCGGTAAGCGGGGTTAATCAAACCGGAAATTACAATCCGGTATTGACCAAGGCACAAGCAGATCAATATACGATAGAAAACGTTTTGGGAGGAACAGACAAATGGGATCCACGTTTGGTGGTAGAACAAGTTGCAGCACCGGCCAATCTATCCGATATTGGAAACAACACCCTCAAATGGGACGACAATCAATATGCTATTTGCTATGTGGTGTGCAGGGAAGGAAAACTCTTGGCCATTACATTAGATGCCACTTATGTTGACACTACCGCGGCCGGAGCTAAATATGCTTATACCGTGCAAGCCGTTAGCGAATATGGAGGTTTGAGTACCGCCAGTGCCACCACTACTTTGGGATTGGGTAAAATAAAGGAATCCAATGAAGTGATTGCCTATCCAATGCCAACCACTGGCGTGGTGAATTTGTCATTGCCAAAAGGAGTTGGAAGCCTAAACTATGAAGTGTATTCCATCCAAGGACAAAAAGTCAAAAATGGAGTCTTGTCAACGGAGGTTGACCGTTCCATAGATTTAAGTGCGTTGAATTCCGGAGTTTACATTATCAGTATGAAAAATGCCGAAGGAGCTACTTTTAAAGCAAAAGTGATTAAAAACTAGATTAAAATTAGAAATGAAAAAACAATTATTGATTCCCCTATTGCTGCTATTTATATCGGCAATGGGGTTTTCGCAAACCACACAGCGACTTGAAGCGGAAAATTACAGTGCCTTCAATGGAGTGTCCATAGAAACTAATGCGGCTCTTTCCGGTGGCAAGAATATCGGAAGTTGTAAAAATGGATATTGGGTTAAATTCGCGGGACATATCTTTAGCCAATATGATACCCGTTTTGATATCGCAGCCGCCAGTAAAACGCAAACTGGATCGCCTACGGTTGGAGCTTTGGCTGGAACTGTTGAAATAAGGATAGATGCAACTAACGGTACGCTAATTGGTACAGCCAATGTTAATGCGACTTCCACTGCCAATTGGACAACGTATCAAATTGTTTCTGCTGCAATAGCCCAAACGACAGGTACGCACGATTTGTATTTTGTGTTTAAACCAGTCACCGGAAATACGTATGTAGGCAATTTTGATTATTTTGAAAAAGTGACCAGTGATCCCAATGTCGCCATATATACTTTGACAACTAATGTGAGTCCGGCTTTGTCAGGAACAATAGCTTCAAACCCGTCCGGTACCCAATTTGTAGATGGAGCCCAAATAAGTTTGAAGGCAACTCCCAATTTTGGCTATGTTTTTTCAAAATGGGTCGATGGCAATGGCGCTCTTGTTTCAACCAATAGTACAATTAATTTGACACTAACCGCAAATACCACTCGTGAGGCACAATTTGTGGCAGAGACTTTTCCTGATGTTGCTTCTACACAAATTTTGCCCACCATACCTGCCACCCAGTATGTAATTACGGAGGCAATATATGGAGGCAGTACTTCCAATCTTGACAATGCAGCAGCCATAAATACAGCTATTAGTGCGGCAAACGCTGCTGGAGGTGGAACCGTTGTTGTTCCTGCCAATGCTTCTCCTTTTTTGAGTGGTCCCATCACGATGAAAAGCAATGTCAATCTTCAAATTTCGACAGGGGCAACTTTACAATTGATGCCTTACGGAAATGGAAATGGAGTTCCTGCCGGTTCTTATCCCAACAGCGGAACGGCAGATAGTTACACACCTTTTATTTATGGAGAGAATCTTACCAATATTGCCATAAGTGGAGGAGGAACTATTGAAGGAAATGGTAGCGCTTGGTGGACAGCCTTTGATGCCACTGGCATTGGTCGTCCTGGTATTATGCGCTTTAAGGCTTGTAATAAGATTTTGATTACCGATATTACTATTCACAATGCTCCCAATGTCAGCATTACTATGGGGAAAAGCGGTAGTGGTCGTGGATATAACGGAACAATTAAGAATGTAACAATTATGGCACCGGAAACTGCGCCAAATACCGACGCTCTAGATGTATGGTACTGGGATGGTTTGGATGTTTTGAACTGTAAATTTTCCGTGGGTGACGATGATGTGGCGGTAGATGCCAATTCCCAGAACATCAAAATTAAAAATTCTGCCTTTGGTGAAGGACACGGGGTTTCGGTGGGAAGTTATACTTCTAACGTAAACAATGTTTTTGTGGATAATTGCAGCTTTAATGGCACTTCCAACGGGTTTCGTTTGAAATCAGCCATTGACCGCGGAGGGAATGAATCCACGTTTTACTATTCGAATGTAACGATGATCAATGTTTCGACTCCATTTGCCATTACAAGTTGGTACCCCAAAGAACCTACGGCGGATCCATCAACATTAGTTGCTGGTACAGTAACGAGCACAACCCCAACTTGGAAAAACATTACGTTCAAAAATATTACGGTAACCAATTCTGACAATGCTGGAATGATTTATGGTTTACCGGAATCTTTAATCTCCAATGTTGTTTTCGACAATGTGAAAATTAACGCAAATACTGGAATGAAGGCCAATTTCATAACAGGAATGGTGTTCCAAAACTGCTCTTCCATTACTGTTCCGAATGGCAATGCCATCACTTCCTATAAAGCCGAATCGGTAAGCGGCAGCAATGTAATCAACGGAATCAATACCGTAACGGGAGCTTCCACATCTTGTACTTTGTCCGTGGATGATGTACAAGAAGCTAGCAGTACATTTTCGTTGTATCCCAATCCGGTAAAAGGAAATAATTTCACGATAAATACGGATTCAGGTATTGAAAAAATTATGATTTATAATCTTTCCGGCTCAAAATTGAAAGAGTTAAAAGGCAATAACTCTACCCAACAAAATATTGATGTTGAAGGATTTTCAGCGGGAATCTATCTTGTGCAAGTTATGTTGGACAATGGTAAAATTGACACGGCGAAGTTAATCAAGGAATAAATAGAATCAAGCATTTTTTGACAAGTTTCTTGAGTATTCTGGAGCAAAAAAATAACCAAAACCAAATCAAAATGAAAAAACAATTATTGATGTGCTTGTTGCTGACAATCTTTTCGGTTAAGGGATTTACGCAAAGTATTCATCGATTTGAAGCTGAAAATTATGATTCATTTAATGGCGTATCCATAGAAACGAATGCAGCCCTCTCTGGCGGTAAAAATATTGGTTCTGCCAAAAATGGCTATTGGATTAAATTCAATGGTATTCAATTTACGGAACTAGATACTCGTTTTGATGTGGCAGCTGCCAGTAGAACACAAACTGGATCACCAACAGTAGGGTCTTTGGCAGGAACAATTGAATTCAGGATAGATGCCGTTGCTGGCACTTTAATTGGGACAGCCAATATTAATGCGACTTCAACAGCCAATTGGACAACATATCAAGTTGTTTCTGCAGCAATAACCCAAACAACAGGCACGCACGATTTGTATTTGGTATTCAAACCAGTTGCTGGAAATACGTACGTGGGAAATGTTGATTATTTTGAAAAAATCACCAATACTGCCAACGCCACTATTTATAATTTGGCAACCAATGTGAGTCCGGCTTCGTCAGGAAACATCACTTCAAGTTTGGCAGGCAATCAATTTGTTGGCGGAACCCAAATAACTTTGACGGCCAATCCCAACTTTGGCTATAAATTTTCGAGATGGGTTGATGGTAACGGGAATCCCGTTTCGACTACCAATCCAGCCGTGTTTACCATCACCTCCAATTTGACTTATGTGGCAGAATTTGTGGCTGCCAACACTCCCGCCATTTCGTATATTAATTCAATTGACGGTCTAGGAATAGCCGGTTTGACTCCAACAGTCTATACTGAAGGAACGGCAGTAACTTTGCCAATTCCCACTTTGACGAATTATGTTTTCTACGGATGGTCCACATCGGATACGGTACCCAACACCATCAAAAAAATTGAAACGACCGCTATCGGAAACCAAGTGTTTTATGCGTTTTTGGGAACCGTAGGCAATAATCAGCCCATTGAAAGTCCTGCTCCAGGTTTTGACTCGGTTTTTTTGGCGCTGGAAAACAAAAGTTGGGACAATCCCAACAACTTCAATCCTGCCACTTTGCCCATAGCCGGCAACATAGTTTCGTGTAAAGTCGAAATTGAGACAACGGCCAATGTTTTTGCTGGCGACCTTATTTTTTCGGGAGCCGGAACCTTGCGTCTGCGTGGATCCCATAAAGCAACGGGAATCCTAATGTTTAAAGAAGATACCCGAATATACTATTTCACCAGTGGTGCCGGAATGACGCTGGATGCTCCCATCATTGTTTCCGGAAACCTGAAATGCGAAATGATTTCGAGCATTGCCGACAAAACCGTGATGACCCTAAACGGTCCCATTTCCGGCAGTGGAAAGATTACACCATTGAATATTGGTCAAGGAAGCATTGTCAATACTGGAGTTTTGCTTTTGAAAGGGGATAATAGCGAGTTTACGGGAACTTGGGATTTGGCCCAAAAAAGCACTAAATTTCTGGGTGTCGATTATCCAACCGTAATTGAAGGGAATGTTGCCAACGCTTTTGGTTCGGGAACCATCAATGTAGATCAAGGTAATTCTGTTGTTTTTAGTCACGAGCGTGCTGCTGGTGCAGAATTAAAATTAAATTTGGCAGGAAATAGCAAAGCAGTCTTGAATATCGTGATGAATGTGCAAAAGCTAACCATCAATGGAGTGGTTTTTGGCATCGGAACCTATAATAAAACGACCCATCCAGAATTTTTTGATGGCAATGGAAGCATTGAAGTAAAAGCAGATTATAATGGCGGCAGTGGTGCAGTTGTTCCCGCTTTCCCAGGAGCTGAAGGTCACGGTAAATATGTTACTGGTGGTCGTGGCGGAAAACTTATTTATGTAACCAATTTGAACGATTCAGGAGTAGGTTCTTTGCGTGATGCCATTAATCAAACAGGCCCTAGAATCGTTGCCTTTAAAGTTTCGGGTACCATTATATTGCAAAGCGAGTTGGGTATTACCGACAACATTACCATCGCTGGACAATCAGCTCCAGGAGGTGGAATTACTTTGAGAGGCTATAATGTAAAAGTAAGAGGCAATAATGTCATTATTCGTTATCTGCGTTTTAGAATGGGAGATGAGAATGGAGTAGAAGACGATGCACTTGGTGGTCGTTTCTTGAAAGACATTATTATAGACCACTGTTCTGTGAGCTGGTCCACTGACGAATGCGCTTCATTTTATGAAAACAAGAACTTCACGATGCAATGGTGCATTATTTCTGAAAGTCTTACTAATTCCGTTCACTTCAAGGGCTCGCATGGTTATGGGGGAATTTGGGGAGGATTGAAAGCTTCGTTTCATCACAATTTGTTAGCCCATCATAGCAGTAGAAATCCTAGACTCGGAGAATATGGCGGTCGTACAATACCTTTAGAAGGCTTGCTTGATATACGAAACAACGTCATTTACAATTGGGGATACAATAGTTGCTATGGCGGAGATGCCATGAATGTCAATATGGTAAACAACTTTTGGAAACCAGGTCCGGGTACTTCTAATTCTACAAAAGAACGTATTTTGTCAACAGGTAGAAACTTGGATTCCACCTCACCAATGTTCGGAATTTGGGGTAAACTTTTTATCGACGGAAATTATGTAAATGGTTCCACTCGAGCCACACAGGATAACTGGACTTATGGAGTATATAACCAGTTTCACGGCAGTCAACTTCCCGTAAGCGAAGCCGATAAAGCGGCAATGAAGCTTAATGCCCCACACAATCCGGGCGAGATTACTACCCATAGTGCAACAAATGCTTATGATTTAGTTTTGGAAAATGCTGGTGCCAGTTTATATAGGGATGCCGTCGATAAAAGGGCTGTTGACGACACTCGTTCTGGTACAGCTACCATTATGAACGGAGGTAACGGAAGTACAAATGGTTATATTGACACTCCTTCGGCTGCTGGTGGCTGGCCTGATTTACCTTCAGAAGCAGCTCCTGACGACACTGATGGAGATGGTATGCCAAATGCGTGGGAAACTGAAAAAGGATTAAATCCCAATAATCCAATCGATGGTAATCTAAAAACCTTGGACGCATTATACACCAACGTCGAAGTCTATTTAAACAATATTGTAAAAAATATAACGGACAATCAAAACGGAACTCTTGCCGTGACTGAATTTTCGAACAAAAGCAATTTGTTTTATGCCTATCCCACCGTTGGCAAAAACAGGATAACCCTGAAATCTATCGAAGACAATGACATGGTGTCCATTATCAGCGCAGCGGGACTTGTCGTGAAGCAAGTTCAGGTGACTTCCTTGGAAACTGATATCACCATCAGTGATTTGTCCGATGGAATCTATGTCATTAAAAGTCAAAAAACAGGAATGACCACTAGGATAATCGTGAAATAAGTTTTTAAAAATGGAGTTGAAGCAAAAAAGCTTTATCTCCATTTTTTTAAATCAATTATTAAAAATAAATAAATTAGCAACTGGAATTAATTATTTGTTATATGAAAAAGATTATTGTTTTAAAGTACATTTTCTTGTGTATGATTGTTTCCCAATCCTTTTTTGCACAAACAAGCAAGCATAAAAAAAACAAATACAATTTTGTTGTGGCCCAAGATGGAAGTGGTGATTACAAAACGGTGCAAGAAGCATTTGATGCCGTTCCAAAATTAAAATCAGAGCGCAGTGTTATTTTTGTAAAAAACGGTATATATAAACAAGTTATTACTTTAGAAACCGATAAAAATAATGTGACCTTAATAGGGGAAGATGTGGATAAAGTTGTCTTAACTTATGATAATTATTCTAGCAAAATAAATCCAGTAACTAATAAGGGTTATGGAACAAGCGGTTCTTCAAGTTGTTTTATAATGGCTAATGGGTTTTATGCAAAGAACATAACGTTTGAAAATTCTTCAGGACCAGTTGGACAAGCTTTAGCAATTAGTATTCAGGGAGATAAAGCAGTATTTAATAACTGTAAATTTTTAGGTTTTCAAGATACATTGTATGGAGCAGATGCACGACAATATTTCAAGGATTGCTATATAGAAGGATCTACAGATTTTATCTTTGGAAGTTCAACAGCATTTTTCGATAATTGTAAATTATATACAAAAGGAGGCAGTGCTATTACAGCAGCTTCTACCAAAGAGTATGTCAATTTTGGATATGTCTTTAACAATTGCAAAATTAGCTGATCAGGAACGCATATAACTACATTGGGTAGGCCTTGGAGACCTTATGCAGCAGTAGCCTTTATAAACGTAGAAATGTCAGATGCCATAAAACCAGCAGGCTGGGATAACTGGCGCAAAACAGAAAATGAATCTACAGCAAGATATAGTGAATTTAATTCTTCAGGCGTTGGTGCCTATTCAAATGAAAGGGTAAACTGGATGAAATATTTAACGGCAGATCAAGTAAAACAATATACTGTAGAAAATGTTTTAAAAACTACAAATACAAATCCTCCAGTTATCGACAATTGGAATCCGAACGAGGTTATTAATTTATACAGATAGGCAAATTCATTATAATAAATTAAATAAATTGTTAGAAAGAATTCTCATTTGCAGATGACAACACAAATAAAAAGAATTAAATACTAACGATTGAGTACTTATTTCTAATAAAAAACACAAGGACTTGCGAAAAACGTAAGTCCTTGTGTTTTTTATTGCTCGAAAATAATGATTTTGAACACAAAAAAATCAAATTAATTTAGTTGTCCAAATTGATGGAACATACTTTTATAGATTGAATATTTTTACTGTAAATTGCTTTTCTATATATTTACATTGTTTTATTGAATTAATTAAATTCGTTCTCAAAATAATCAATTGTCTTTTTAAATAAGGCTTCGTTTCAATAATAAATAATATCTTATATTTTTTTGATGTTATTTTAATCAACTATTTTAATAATAAACTCAATGCTAAGAAAACTTAGTTTTATCATTCCAATTTGTTATTTGCTTTTATTATGTTCTTGTAATCAAAACACAAAGAATGAAAAGACCATTTCTATTGGATTTTCACAAAGTATCTCTGAGGACGATAGTTGGAGAAAATCTATGGATAACACAATGACGGTCGAAGCCTCGCTGCATCCAGAAATTGACTTAACCATTTACAATGCCAACGGCAGTACCAAAAAGCAGATTCAAGATATTGAAAAATTGATCGAAAACCACGTCGATGTACTGATTGTGGCTCCCTACGGTTCCGATTCCATTGTACCCGTAATCGAAAAAGCAGGCAAAAAAGGAATTCCTGTAATTATAGTCGATCGGAAAGTGAATACCTCAAATTACACTTCCTTTTTAGGGGCCGACAATGTTGAAGTAGGCCATATTGCTGGAAAATATATTGTTTCTATGTCCAAGGCTCGCGCCACTATTCTTGAAATAAAAGCTACGACGGCTATTTCGCCAAGTGTGGAGCGAAGTTTGGGATTCAAACAAATTGTTTACCAATATCCAAACATAAAAAAGATAAGTATTTCTGCCCCGGATTTGGCATCGCTAAATACTAAATTGAGCAAGGTTTTGGATAGTATGCCAAAATTAGATTACGTTTTTGCTTTCAACGACATTATTGCGCTTCAAGCCTGGGATGTAGCCAAACAAAAAGGAAGGGAAAAAAGCATAAAATTCATTGGAATTGACGGATTGAATGATCCAAATGGCGGAATTCAAGCTGTTAAAGATGGTAAACTTACGGCGACCATTTTGTATCCAACAGGTGGAAGCGAAGCCATTAAGTTGGCAATAAAGTTGGCAAACAAAGAAATGGTTGCCAAGAATAATACCCTAAACACCATTTTGATCGACTCCTTGAATGCCGATATAATGAGCAATCAGTTTGATCGAATTACCATTCAACAATCCAATATCGAATTGCAGCAAAAAGCGATTAAAGAACAAGAAAAAAAATACTTGACCTTGTATAATTTAATCAAATTACTAACTTTTCTGTTAGTGATTATTTTCTGCTTGGGGCTTTTCAGTATTTACTCCGTGGTTTCCATCAAAAAGAAAAAGAAGTTATTGGAGGAAACCAATTCTAAAATTATCCAACAACGAAACGAAATTGAAAAATTTGTCGAGAAACTGGAAGAAAGCAATGAATCCAAAATCAATTTTTTCACGGGAATATCGCACGAGTTTAAAACTCCTTTGACATTGATATTGAGTTCGGTAGAATCTTTGCACGATGAATTTAAAAACAAAAGTCATTCCGTAAAAAAAGATTTGGACATAATGTACAACAATTCGTTGCGATTGCTTCGATTGATTAATCAATTGTTGGATTTCAGGAAGGTCGAGGACAAAAAATTCACGCTAAAACTGTCCAAAAACAATCTCTGGAAATTTTCCGTCAATATGTTCAAGGAATTTAAAAGAGAGGCCAAAAAAAGAAAAATTAACTACACCATCGACACCGACAACGAAGATTTGGAAGTTTATTTTGATGCCAATTTAATGGACAAGGTGTATTACAATCTCTTGTCCAATTGCTTTAAATTCACTCCTGACGGCGGCAGAATTGAAATTAAAATAACGCAAGAATTAGAAAAAGGACTGGTAAAAATCAACTTTAAAGATTCAGGAATTGGTATTCCCGAAAATGAAATCAATCAAATTTTCAGTCCCTTTTTTCAAGGTTCAAACAACTATCGAAACGGTTCGGGAATTGGGTTGAATTTATCCAAAAACTTTGTCGATTTGCACGAAGGAATATTGGAAGTAAAGTCTAAAAACGGTGCCGAATTTTCGATTTATCTAAAATTGGGAGAAGCACATTTAGATAAAAACAACATCCTAAATGAAAGCGGTTATATTTCGGACAGCGAAAATGGGTATGAATATTTAGAAACGGAACTGATACAAAGTGCCGAATCGCTTATTACCGAAAACAAGCAAACGATATTGATTATTGAAGATAATCCTGATTTGCTGGATTTTATTTTTTCGAAGTTAAAAACAGACTATACCGTCATAAGATGCAATGGTACCAAAGCGATTGAAGCTGCCTTGGAGGTAATGCCGGATATCGTGGTTTGCGATTTGAATTTGCCAGAAAAGAATGGTTTTGAAATTTGCGAAGCCTTGAAAACCAATATGATCACATCCCATATTCCCGTGATTATTTTGACTGCGATGGACGATAACAAAACCTATATCAAGTCACTGGAAGCGGGAGCCGATTTGTTTTTGACCAAACCTTTTAATCTCAAAGTCTTGAAGCAGGCTATCAAAGGATTACTGTTCAATAGAGAAAAGTTACGTTATTATTACACCAACAATGTAGATAAAATTGAAACGGATGGTTTGAGTTTGATTGAAAAAGAGTTTCTGTCCAAGATTAATTCGATTTTGGAAAAGAACCTGGATGACTCCACATTTTCTGTTGAAGAATTGGCCAGTAAATTAAATATTTCGCGAGTGCAACTTTATCGAAAAGTAAAAGCGGTTTTGGGAATTGGAGTAGGGGACTACATCAATAATTTTAGATTAGAGAAAGCAAAAGACTTGCTGACGACGACTACGATGAACATTTCAGAAATAGCGTATTCTTGCGGATTTACGTCTCCTAATTATTTTTCGACTTCTTTCAAAACCAAGTATGGAGTTCCTCCAAAAGACTTTAGGAACAATTAATTGGTACTATAACGATGTAACATTTTTATACATAACACCATTTTTAGTGTTTTTTTTAATGGTTTCTTTGTTTTTAATCCTCTTTAAAGCCTTGTATTAATTGGAGTTAGCTTTTTTTTATGAATAAATCGGTTAACTGTAACATTACCTAACTTGTTCCGGTTGACTTTCTGGTAATTTTATCTAAAATTAGAAAGAAATGAAAAAGCTGAATACAATTATCCTGTCGGGACTTGTTCTTTTGGGATGCAAATCACAAAATGACCCAAGCCCGACTCCAAACCCGATTCCACCATCCAATGTGGCTACTGAACTTTTGTCGTTTAATTTTAACGAAACCTCCGGACAATCAGTGTCGGAAACCAAGACCAATGCGAGTTTTTCCATCAATGGTTCTTCAGGATCTGCTGAACGAATTGGGGGTGTCGAAGGCAATGCGCTTCGAGTGAATGGTTTTTATGGCTGGGCCACTGGAAATGCGAGCACCACTTATCCTACGGCAAAAGTGTGCGTCTCCGGCTGGATTGCGCCTTCTGCTTTTCCTGTTCAAAGAAAAGATTTGGACCCAATTACCGAAAACACGAACGCAGCCATTTTTTCCAATGTCAACACGTCCAACAGTTCGGGCGTTGCCTTGGGAATCAATCATCACGGAAGAGTTATCGGACAATTTAAAGTGGGAACCAATGTAATTCAAATAGTATCAGACCAAGAAGTCGCCTTAAAAAAGTGGAGTTTTATTGCCTTAAACATCAATGCTTCAAACGGTTCGGCTTCCTTGTATTTGAATGGCGTTCAAATTAAAAGCACCACGTTTGATGCTGGTACACTATTATGGGATAACAATGCCACGATTTATATCGGAAAAGAATCCAAATCCAAAACAATTGCCGGATTCGACACCAATGGATTAACCGGTGCCATCGACCAAGTTGCCCTTTGGAATAAAGAATTGACCGCCAACGAAATACTTGCCCAATATACGAAATACACGCCTTCAAACCCCGATTTGAAAATCCCGACTGCCCGATTTGCCAATGATATTCATCGTCCAAAATACCATTTGCTGCCATCGGCTGGCTGGACCAATGAATCCCACGGATTACTTTATATCGACAACAAATACCATATATTTAGTCAAAGAAATTTGAATGGGCCTTATTTGGAACACATCAATTGGGGGCATTATGTGAGCAGTGATTTGATCAACTGGGAGGAAAAAGCACAAGTTTTATGGCCTCAACCCGGATTTGACGAAGTGGGAATTTGGTCGGGACACGCCATTATTAGCGGTGGTCAACCCTATATTTTTTATACTGGTGTCAATAAATCGAAAGCGGCCATTGGACTAGCAACTTCCACCGCACCTTATGATACTTGGACAAAAAATCCGACTGCCATAATTCCCAACGCGCCAACAACTTCTGCCAATGCCGATTTTAGAGATCCATTCGTGTTTCAACACAATTCAGAATGGTATATGATGGTGGGAACAGGTTTAAGAAGTGGTAGCTCAAGAGGAGGATTGTATTTGTACAAATCGACTTCATCCGATTTTAAAAACTGGTCTCCACAAGGCACAATGTTGGAAGGAAATCCTTCGGTAGATGGCACTGGCGATTTTTGGGAAATGCCCATTTATTATAATTTTGGTTCCAAATCAATTGTACTAATCAACAAACTTCCCAATGCCAATGCCTTGTATTGGACAGGGAATTTTAATGGGGCGCAATTCGTCAGGGACAATCCCGTTCCGGAACGATTGGATGTAATCAATCAATTATTATCCCCTTCCATTCATCCTGATGCCAACGGAAATTTGACCGCCATAGGAATTATACCGGACGGCGTTACTTCTGCAAAACACAAAGAGCAAGGCTGGGCGCACACATTTAGTTTGCCTAGGGTTTGGACATTGGTCAATGGCAAAATAAAACAAGTGCCTCATCCCAATTTATTGAGTCTTAGAGGAACTTCGAAAAATTTTACCAATGTAGTTTTTGATCAAAACAGCTCAAATGTTTTGAATAACTCCACGGGATCTCAATATGAAATCGTGGCGACCATTAATCCAGGAACGACTTCAAAAGTTGGTTTTTCCCTAAATAAAAACACGGCTACAGGCGAACAAACCTTAATTTACTATGATTTTGCCACCAGTAGTTTTGTTGTGGATAGAAGTAAATCTTCCATATTAACAGGTGTTCCACTGTCGAATCAATCTACCAATTATGTGTTGCCTGCTGGAAACATCAATTGGAGAATTTTTGTCGATGCTTCGGTAATCGAAGTTTTTGTCAATGAAGAATTGGCTTTTGCAACCCGCTCTTTTCCTTCGACTGCCAATAACTTGATTGATTTGTATGCCCAAGGCGGCTCGGCAACAGCAACCGATTTGAAAATTTACAACATTCAAGGTGGCGGAACAGCTTCTGTCGCAAAACTTAGCGAAAAAAAAACTGAAGTAATTATTCATCCCCTTGTTTATCCGAATCCGTCAAGTGTCAATTTCAACATTAAATTTAGTAATATTGCTGAATCAACTCCTGTTTATGGATATATCTTTGACATAACAGGTTTTCCAGTGAAAAAGATTGATAAATTGCTCGATGCCGATAATTCAATCGTTCATTGGGATGGTATAATGGACAATGGAAGTCAAGCCATCCGTGGTGTTTATGTCATCAAAGGTTTGTTGAAAAACGAATTGTTTGATGCCAAAATAATTGTGGAATAGTATCTGATAAAGTATCTCTCTCTCCTTATTAATAGATTGTATAATGGTATTGTTGAATATCATTATACAATCTTTTTTTGGCTTCTACTGGATTTTCTTAATGTTTTAATGTTTTTTCTTTACACCAATAAAGTAGAAATAAAAGAACAAATTTTCATACAATGAAGAAGATTATGAACGCTATAAATCTTAATTCTCTTAATTTTATTAATGGTTAAAATGTTTTTTTCTTTCACAAAACTCAATTAGGACCCTATTTATCAATTAGACTTTAGTTAAAACCTTTTTTATCCAACTTTTGAAGTGAAATCATCATTATTTCCCAACTAAATAAAATGTTTTTGGAAGCAAACCATTGTTATAATGACAACTTTTTAGCAATAAAAAAACAGTATCTCCATTTTCAAGTGATTTAAATTATTTAAAACCTGTTTTTTAATTTATTTATTGTTTCAAAACCATAACTTTATGTAACAATACTATATCATTACACTAATAATTAGTTTGTAATTAGCTAAAAATCAATTATTTGAACTATATGTAACAAATTTGAAGTTAATGGATACATTACGAAAACGTTGTACTGCTGTTTAACAATACATTTGGATATAATTAAAACACAAAATGATGAATAATAAAATTTTGAGATGGTCAGTCATTGCTTCGTTTGCAGGATTTCTATTTGGCTTCGATACGGTAGTGATTTCGGGTGCAGACAAAACGCTTCAATTGCTATGGAATTCAAGCGATGTTTTTCACGGTTCTGTAGTAATGGCAATGGCACTTTGGGGTACGGTAATAGGTGCTATTTTTGGAGGAATTCCAACGAATACATTAGGTAGAAAAAAGACATTACTTATTATAGGTATTTTGTTTTCTATTTCGGCTGCAGGTTCGGCACTTTCAAACGATCCATTTGTATTTGCTTTTTTTAGATTTCTAGGAGGTTTGGGCATTGGAGCTTCAACCATTGCGGCACCGGCCTATATTTCTGAAATTGCACCAGCCAAAGATAGAGGACGTTTGGTGGGATTGTATCAATTTAATATCGTGTTGGGGATTCTTGTCGCCTTTTTGTCCAATTATCTTCTTAGTGATGTCGGTGTAAACGCTTGGCGATGGATGCTTGGAGTTCAGGTTTTCCCTTCCTTGATTTATACGTTTATGGGATTTAGCATTCCTGAAAGTCCAAGATGGTTGTATTCGATGCTTAGAATTGAAGAGGCAAAACTTATTTTTGAAAAAATTGGTTCCAAAGAAGATGTTCAAAGTATTTTGGACGATTTAAGCAATAACAGTGACAGCACTCCTTTGAACGAAAATATTTTTATGAAAAAATACCGTTTTCAATTAATCTTGGTTTTCTTGATTGCGGCATTCAATCAATTATCTGGAATTAATGCATTTTTATATTATGCTCCCAGAATTTTTGAAGAAGCTGGATTGGGTGCGAAAACGGCCTTGTTGAGTAGCATCGGAATAGGTTTCATTAATTTAATTTTTACCCTAATTGGCGTCTATCTTATCGATAGATTGGGGAGACGCAAATTGATGCTATTTGGTTCCATTGGCTATATTTTCTCCCTTTCGATGGTGGCCACTTCATTTTATCTAAACTGGACAGGACTGGCAGTACCTGGATTTTTATTCCTTTTTATTGCCTCTCACGCTATCGGACAAGGAGCTGTTATTTGGGTATTTATTTCCGAAATATTCCCGAATCATTTGAGAGCTTCTGGACAGTCTTTTGGTAGTTCTGTTCATTGGGTCTTGGCAGCCATCATCCCTTCGATGGTACCTATTCTTTTCACCAGTTTTGGTGTTGGCAACGTATTTTCCTTTTTTGCCTTTATGATGGTTTTTCAATTGCTGTTTGTACTCTTTATGATGCCGGAAACCAAAGGAATTTCTTTGGAAGACGTAAGTAAAGGATTAACCAATAAATAAGAATTATGAAGAATATTTCAAAAATAGAAGCTTTCAAAGCAATAGTTGCCATCCTGATATTGGTTGCAATGAATGGCTGTAGTTCAACTAAATCTACTACTGAAAAAGTAGCGACCAATGAAGAATTATACAGACCCAACCTTCATTTTACGCCCAAAAGCGGATGGATGAACGATCCCAACGGAATGTTTTTCTATAAAGGTTTGTATCATTTGTATTTTCAGTATTACCCCAATGATAATGTTTGGGGACCAATGCATTGGGGACACGCCACGAGCAAAGATATGATAACTTGGAAAGAAGAAAAACCAGGACTTTATCCAGATGAAAAGGGCTATATTTTTTCAGGAAGTGCCGTTGTTGATGTCAACAATACCTCTGGATTTGGAAACAAAGAAAATCCGCCAATCGTGGCAATGTTTACCTATCACGATGCTGCAAAAGCAAAAACGGGAGCCATCGATTTTCAATCGCAAGCCATTGCTTATTCATTGGACAAAGGAATGACTTGGACAAAATATAAGAATAATCCAGTCATCAAAAATCCAAATATCAAAGATTTTAGAGACCCCAAAATGACTTGGGATGCCATTCACAACCAATGGATAATGGTTTTGGCAGCTGATGTGGAAACTCAAATCTATCGTTCTTCCAATTTAATCGATTGGGAATTGGCTTCTGGTTTTGGCAAAAATCTGGGAGTTCACGGCGCTCCTTGGGAATGTCCCGATTTTTTCCCGATGAAAGTCGAAGGCTCTACCGAAACAAAATGGGTTTTGTTGCAAAGCATTAATCCCGGTGGGCCAAATGGAGGATCGGCAACTCAATATTTTGTGGGTGATTTTGACGGGAAAACTTTTTCAATTGGGGATTCATTCCTTCAAGATTTAAACCAATTTGGCGCTTTGTGGGTGGATCACGGCAAGGACAATTATGCAGGAGTTACTTGGGCTAATGTCCCAAATTCCGATGGTCGAAAATTGTTTATGGGTTGGATGTCCAATTGGCAATATGCGGATAAAGTTCCTACCGAAAATTGGCGAGGCAGCACAACCATTCCACGAGAATTGAAGCTGATAAACACCGATGGACATTATCGAATTGTTTCGCTTCCGGTAAAAGAATTGGATAAATACATTTCGAAAACAATCAAAAAAGAGCCGCTTACCATTGATAAAACTACTGTAATTGTTGACAAATCAAAAGTAGATATGGCAAGATTTGACATTCGTTTCACAATGAATAATTTAAAGGATGACAACTATGATTTTATCCTTTCCAACAAAGAAAACAATGCCGTTTATTTTGGAATCAATAAAAAGGAAAAGTTTTTTTACATCAACAGAAAAAATGCAAGTCAAAAAACATTTTCCAATGAATTTGCCAAAACAATTTCAAAAGCACCCATTACTTCCAATTTTAATTCGATTGAAGTGAGGGTGGTTATTGACAAAACCTCGATAGAAGTTTTTTATGACAATGGAAAAACGGTTATGACAGAAATCTTTTTTCCCGATAAACCAATGGAATCTTTTTCTGTAGTAAAAGCAGATTCTGATTTTGAATTAAAAAACATAACCATAAACCAACTAAAAATTAAATAATCAATGTAAAACAACCTAACCAAACAACCAAACAATTCAAATTTATAACCAAACAACTAAACAATAAAAAATATGAAAATCAAGTATTTTAAAAACAAGAAAAACATAGTGACAATATGTTTGTTTTTCTTAGTGTTTATTGCTTCCGGGCAACAAAGACAAGTGAACGGTTCTGTCTTGGCAGATGATGGTCAGCCCTTGCCAGGTGCTAATATTATTGTAGAAGGTTCAAAAAATGGAACCTCTACAGATATCGATGGTAAATTTAAGATTTCAGTAGAAGAAGGTGCAAATTTGATTGTATCTTATTTAGGATATCAAGATGCTAAAATAAAAGTTTCTTCAAAAACTACTTATAGTATAAAATTACAATCTAGTGCAAACAGTCTTTCAGAAGTAGTAGTTGTAGGCTACACCAAAGAAAAGAAATCAGACATTGCAGGCGCTATTTCGGTGGTGAAAATGGCCGATATTGCCCAGGAAACCAGCCCTAATATTTTGAGTAATTTACAAGGTAGAGTGGCGGGTTTGCAAATCAATTCTGGTGGTACTCCCGGAGGGAATGATTCCCAAATCATCATTCGAGGATTAACTACCGTAACCAGCGGCTCGGCACCTTTGTGGGTAATCGACGGAGTGCAAACTACCAGTTCCTCTTCCTTGAATCCCGAAGAAATCGAATCGATCCAGGTTTTGAAAGATGGAGCTTCGGCAGCAATTTATGGAACTTCTGCTGCAAATGGAGTAATTGTGGTGACCACCAAAAAAGGTAAAAAAGGAGTTTCCGAATTCAGTTTTAAATCCGAAGTAATTGTTAACCAGTTAAGAGACAAAATTAGCTTGTTGAATTCGCAACAATGGGCTGACGTGGAATACCAAGCACAACTGGGTGCCGGGATTGCCACTCCAACGCATCCGGTTTTGATAAATAATGGTTCTGGTTTTACCATTCCCCAATATTTAGATTCCAATGGTTTGCAAACAGCGTCCGATACCAATTGGGTGAATGAAATTACAAACCAAACGGTTTCCAACAACACCGATTTTGGCTACCGCAAAGGAACCGAAAACCTGAGTTTATACACCCAATTGAGCTATTCGGAAGACAATGGTGTGCAACGATACACCAGCTATGACCGATTCAATGCGAGAATAAATGCTTCTTATAAATTCTTCAAACAAAGATTAACCATTGGAGAGAATTTCTTGTACTCCCAATTTAATGAGGTAAAAGCCAACGAATTTGAAAACGCCATTCTTCAAAATCCAATGCTTCCTGTATATTCCAATCTTGGCGATTATGCGACCATCATTACGGGTGGAATGCAAGACAAACCTAACTCGGTTGCCAATTTATGGAGCAATAGAAATAACGAACAAAAGAATCAAAGATTTTTGGGGAATGCCTATTTAGATTTTAAAATTATGGAAGGATTGGTATTCAATTCGACTTTGAATTTTGACAAAGGAAACTACAGATTTAACACGGCTACAGAAGCTTTTTCCGCACAAGGCACAATACCATCCGTATTTCAAAACATTACAACCGACGATGTGGACAACGATTATTTAGCCACCATTTTTACCAATACTTTAAAGTATGATAAAGTTTTTGGAAAACACAGATTGTCATTATTGGGAGGTATTGAAAATTCGGCAAGAGAAGAAAATTTTCACAACAACCAAATCAATGGCGTAAACATTACCGATCCTGCCGGTTATGTGGTGAATGCCAATGCACAATACAAAACCCTTGTAGGGAAAGTAGAAACCTTCAAAATTTCACAATTTGGGTCTGTTAAATATATTTTTGACGATCGCTATATTCTGTCTGGTACCGTGAGAAGAGATGGTTCGTCCCGTTTTGGAGAAAATAACAAATACGGTATTTTCCCATCGACTTCCTTGGCTTGGAATGCTAAAAACGAAAAATTCTTAACCGATAATAAATCTGTTTCCAATCTAAAATTAAGAGCTTCTTGGGGAGTAAATGGAAACGATCAAATTGCTGATTATGCTTATTTATCCAGTTTTGTAGATAACACTGTTGGCAATGTGGTGGAATTTTCGGATTACAACATCAGCGGAACAGGTATCGGAACTTCGGGTGGGGTTTTGCAATCTCGTCAAGCCAATCCAGATCTAAAATGGGAATCCACGGAGCAATACAACGTTGGATTCGACATCGGATTTTTGAACGAAAGAATCTCATTGCAATCTGATTTCTACATCAAAACCACCAATGATTTAATTCTTAGACCTATTGCAATGTCCATTAACGGAGAAAGCCAACCTCCTTTAATTAATGCAGGTTCTGTTAGCAACAAAGGTTTTGAAGCGGTGTTGAGTTACAAAAGCAATCCCGCCAAAGATTTTAAATACGGAATTGATTTCAATTACTCTATGTATGATAATAACGTGGAAAGTTTAGACACCGATTCCAATTTTTTACTTAATGGAGTTTCAATAACCAAAAAAGGATCGCCAATCGCTTCTTTCTACGGATTAATTGCCGATGGTATTTTCAGGACTCCCGAAGAAGTGGCCGTTCATGCAGAGCAACCGGGTAAAGGCTTGGGTAGAATTAGATTTAGAGATGTTAATCTGGATGGGAAAATTGACCAATTTGACCGAACAATCATAGGTAATCCACATCCTGATTTTATCTATGGAATTAACTTAAATTCATCTTACAAGGGGTTTGATTTGACCTTATTTTTTGACGGAAAACAAGGAAATGATTTGTACAATGCTCAACGTGCCATAGGTGATTTTGATTATTTCAGTTTTAATCACAACACCAATACTTTGGATGCTTGGACACCAAGCAAGGCAAATTCCAACATTCCTGCCTTATCGACTTTAAATAGCAATAACGAATTGCAACCATCCAGTTATTATGTGGAAGACGGTTCTTACATCCGATTGAAAACCATAACAGTAGGATATAATTTCGATAAAGACTTTTCTAAAAGATTCGGAATGAATAAACTGAGATTGTATCTAGTGGGACAAAATTTGTTCTCCCTGACTTCCTTTACAGGTTTCGACTATGAAGTTTCCGGTTTGAGTGCCGGTGGAATTGGTGTGGCAGGTTATGGAATTCCGCACACAAAATCGATGACTTTTGGAATTAATGCAAATTTTTAAAACAGTAACAATGAAAACAAAATTTAAAATAGTATTTACACTATTGATAAGCATCCAATTGCTTTCTTGTGTGAATGACAGCGATTTAGAGGTTAAGGAAAATTATGTTTTATCAGCCGACAATATTGACCCCGAACAATTGGTAATTGCAGCTTATAGCGCTCTTGATTATCGTTATAACACGGGTGATTTTAGGGATTTATGGCCTTTTGACCACGCTCCGTCCAATTGGGCAACATCTGACATTCGTTGTGGTGATGCTTACAAAGGTGGCGGTGGAACCGGTGATAATCCTGGGGGTGGAATGCACCAATTGGAAACGCAAGATTTATTTCCGTCAAGCGAAAATGCCTACAATGTTTGGAGAGCGATTTATTTCGGAATAAAAAGAGTGGATTCGGCTTTAAGAACTATCAGTATTATTGACGAAGCAAAATTTCCAAATAAGAAAGCAAGAATTGGAGAATTAAAAGTTTTGAGAGCTCATTTTTATTTCGAGGCCATTAAAAATTTTGGATCTTTCGTTTGGTATGATGAAAACACTCCAATTGCGGAGATTAATAAAATACCCAATTCTTTTGATACTAGCTTTATGTGGTCTAAAGTAGAAGGCGATTTGAACGATGCAATTGCTCTTTTGCCAGATACTCAAACAGAATTAGGAAGAGTAAATAAAGTGGTGGCTTATGCCTACTTATGTAAAGCTCAGGTCTTTCAGAAAAAATGGTCTGACGCTATTGTAAGTGCTGATTATGTTATTAATTCTGGTAAATATGGGTTAGTAGCCGATCTTGAAAAATTATATTCCATTCCGGGTTATGGAAATCGTGAAAACATTTTTGCGGTTCAATATTCCATAAATGACGGTTCACAGTATGGAAACCTCAATTTTGGAAACTTATTAAATGCTCCTGATAGCCCTGGAGATGATACTAAAAATCCTTATTTGAATGGAGATGATTTTGACAAACCTTCTCAAAATTTGGTAAACGCATTCAAAGTTGGTTCGGACGGACTTCCTCTTTTTGACTCTTACAATAATGCCAATCTAACGGCAACGGACTTAGTTGATCCAAGATTAGATCACGAAATTGGAAGAAATGGAATTACTTGGAAAGATTGGGCTGGAAGACCACAACAACCAGACTGGAATAGAGATCCAGCAACGTATGGTTCTTTCCTGGTTAAGAAAAATGTGATTTCTCCCAATTCAAACGGTTTGGCTTCCAATCCAACGGGCTTCCCTTGGGCATTGGGTAATTTAGATTTTCCAATTATCAAATACAGCGATTTGTTGTTGTGGAAAGCTGAAGCCTTGATTGAATCAGGAACCAATGTTTCTGGAGGTGTTGCCTTGATTAACGAAATTAGAAATAGGGCTAAAAATTCACCTTATGTGAAAGATTTCAATAATCCATCTCAAAATGCAGCCAATTATTTAATTAATCTCTATCCGTTGAGTTTGTCGCAAGATGCGGCAAGAAAAGCCCTTAGAATGGAAAGAAGATTGGAATTGGCCAATGAAGGTCACGGTTTTTATGACCTAGTAAGATGGGGCATAGCCGAATCGTATGTCAACAACTATATTCAAGTGGAAAAAACACGTCGTACTTATTTGCAAAGTGCTTCATTACAAGCTCACGAACAATATTTGCCAATACCACAAATAGAAATTGACGCAAGTTCAGGAGTTTACAAACAAAGAACAGGATACTAATAACAAACTAACCAACAAATTAAAAAAATGAAAACAATTCTAAACCAAAGTTCTATTTATAAAACGGCATTGGCCTTTTTAGTACTTATTTTTGCTGTAATATCTTGCGAAAAAGACGACAATTTCTCGGATAGCGTTCCGGATTATAGTGAATCCATCATTCAATCTTTTAAAGTAGGAACCAAGTATGCCGATATCAATCATACAATAGGAACTATTACAATGACCTTGCCTTCTGGAACTGATTTAAAAAATGTTACGCCCGAAATTAGACTACCAGAATCTGCTACAGTGACACCAGCTTCAGGAACCAAAATAGATTTTAGTGCGGGTCCAGTAACCTTTGAAGTGGTTTCTACTAATGGAGCTCACAGGACCTACACAGCCAGCATTGGTGCTTATGGTGACCCTAAAATATTATCTTTTTCTATTGCTGGAAAAGCGGGTATTATTGACGAAACCAAAAATACCATAACAGTCGAAATCGGAAGTCAAGATGGGAATTTGAATAATTTGGCTCCTTCATTTGTAATTGCTGGAGGAACTACTGTAGATGTTGCTTCAGGAGTTGCTAGAGATTTTACGGCTCCAAAAGTATATACCGTTTTGTCCAATAATGGATACACCGCCAAACAATATACGGTAACAGTTACTCAAATTCAAGCCCCTAGAATTGACTCTTTTGTGATTAATGGAACCGTTGGTATTATTGACAATGCTGCCAATTCTATTGTGGTTATTTTACCTCCAGGAACAAGTCTAACTAGTTTAGCCCCCGTAATTACATTAACAGCAGATCAAACAGTGACACCAGCTTCTGGAGTATCACAAAATTTTAGTACTGGCAATATTACCTATACGGTTAAAAACAAAGAAAATTTAACAAAAGCATATAGTGTAAAAGTAGAGTCAATTGCTCCTACAAAATATGCCTTTTTAGGGTTAGAAAACGACATCAGTTCTATGGTTGATGACGATGCAAAAGCTGCCGCAACTTGGATGCAAACTACTTACGGAGCGAATTTTAAATACATCAAAATTGCGGACATTTCAGCCCAAAATATTGGGGATGTAAAAGTAGCTATGTTGTATTACTTAACTCCAAGCGAAAATCAAAATTTCTCGGCAACACCAACCGATGTTTCTACAATGTTACCAGCGGCTTTAAGAGCTGGAGCTTCTCAAGCCAATGTGCTTAAATCTTGGGTAAAAGGTGGTGGAGACATGTTGATTGCTGGAGATCCTAGCCCATTTATCTTCTCTTTAGGCAGAGTTCCAGCCAATTTTGGAGCGGCAAGAGCACCAGGAAATTATGTGTTCTCTGAATTTGGTTGTGCCGGTGCATCAGGTTGTTATGACACAGGTAAACCATCAGACGATATTTGGGGATTGGGAATGAGAGATGCAAATAATTCTGGAAACAGACGTACTCACGCTATTTTCAACGGTTTGACTTTTGAAGGTGGAGCTGGAAATGAATATTTACCATTGCAAAATAGTGCCAATAGAGAAGTTCGATTAATCTGGTGGCAACACTTTGACGGAATTCTTAATCCTAGCTGTTGTGGTTCTGATGCTGCCACTAAATTTGAAAAAACATTAACCGCTACAAAATTCGGAACCCTAAGACATATTGGCGATGCCTTTGGTTATGGAGCTGTTGAATTCAAAAGAACTGATTTGACAAACGATGCTTCGTTTGATTCTCAAATTCCTAAAGATTTCAAAGGACACGTGTTAACAATTTCTAATACAATCGTAGGTTACGAATGGAATTCAAATGGTACAGCAAATGCTTATCAAAATAATATAAAAGTCTTTACTAAAAATATTATTGATTACTTGTATAGCATCAACAACGATTAATTAATTTCAAAAAAATTGATATGAAAAATAAATTTATAAAAATAGTTCAACTTAAGTATGTATTGTTGCTAGTAATAGCAACAATGGCATACTCCTGCGAGGAACGTCTCAATTCTGATGACGAATTACCGAGCACGTTGAACATCATCGAATCCATCAAAATAGGTCAAACAACTGCTACGGTAGATAATTTATCCGGAGTGATAAACTTTGTTTTACCTTCCGAAACCAACATCAATTCGGTTGTTTTGGATATAAAAAGCCCCGATGGCGTAACTGTAACTCCAGCTTCAGGAACTACTGTTAACTTAACAAATCCGCTGGAGCTAACCGCTACTTCTGGAGGCAAAACGAGACATTATATAATCAATGCTAGAGTGTTGCCTAATCAAATTGCTTTTGTTAGTGATGCAACCTCGATTGAAACCATTGTTGATGAGGATGTAAAAGCGGCCGCACAATGGGCAAAAAACACCTACGGAAGTCGGTTTGTATTTATTCCTTTTTCGGATTTAACCTTGAATTCTTTAAAAACGGTGAATGTTGTTTTCTTTTTTTATGATACGCAAGGAACATCTGCTTTGCCACAATCTAGTTTAGACAAAAAGAATATTTTGACTCAATATCTTGTTGAAGGAGGTAAAATGCTTTTGGGCGGAATGGCTACCAGTTATGCAGAAGTTATTGGTCGTGACAAAAGCGGTCTTTTGACCATAAAAGGAAACGGCATCGGTTTTGTCGATGCGGGTACTTGGGCTATTGATGGAGGCGTGAATTTTCAAAACGATCAAAGAAGCAGCCCTATTTATAATTTCACCCAAGTAATTTCTACTGATTCTAGTGGGTATTTCCCAATAATTAATGGAGGTTACAAAGAAGATCACAATAATCTTTGGGATTTAGGACCATTATTAGGACCAGGTCATCAAAAAGGGCAATTTGCAGAATTTGAAAACCTGTATGGTGGTAAAGTTCTTGCTGTTTGGTCTGGAGTATCCGATGAATGCTGCCCAGGAATTATTGAGTTTAAATCGAATTCTGTATATGCCGGAACGATTATCGCAATTGGTGTTGGTGGTATGGAATGGGCTATGAATGATGGTAGAACCAATGCCTATGCTTCCAACATACAAGGAATCTACCGCAATTCGATAGATTATTTGAATACAAAATAGTAATTTTATAATAATTTTTTGGTTAGTAATTTTATTGGGCAAGTAAAACTTGCCCAATAATTAAAGTAAATAATAATGCAAAAAAATAATTTTAAAGCGGTTTGCTTTGGAGAAGTTTTATGGGATGTCTTTCCTTCTCACAAAAAGATTGGTGGAGCTCCTCTAAATGTGGCACTTCGGATGAATTCTTTAGGATTGGCTACAACTATTATAAGTCGTATTGGTAAAGACGAAGAAGGAGATGATATATTATCCTTCTTAAAAAATCAAAATGTCAGTTTTGATTCGATTCAAGTGGGGGAGGACTACAAGACAGGGGTGGTTAATGTTATGATCAATGAAAAGGGTAATGCATCATATGATATTATGTATCCTTCTTCTTGGGATAAAATCGCGTTAACAAATGAAATGATTGAAAAGGTTTCTGAATCAGATGTTTTCATTTTTGGAAGCTTAATCTGTAGAGATGAAGTTTCTAGATCAACCTTATTTGCTTTGTTAGATAAAGCAAAATATAAAGTGATGGACGCAAATTTAAGGGCACCTTATTACACGACTGAAGTATTGATAGAATTGATGTCAAAGGCTGATTTTATTAAACTAAATGATGAAGAATTAAAGAAAATAAGCAAAGAGTTAAATTCGCCCTATAATTCTTTTGAGCAGAATATGAAATTTATAGCCGAGAAAACAAACACCAAGCAAATTTGCGTGACCAAAGGCGAATTTGGAGCCGTTTTATATTACAATGATAAATTTTATTACAATAGCGGTTATTTTATCAAAGTGATGGATACAGTTGGTGCTGGAGATTCTTTTTTGGCGACTTTAATTGTTCGATTGCTCAAAGGCAAATCTCCGCAGAAATCCTTGAATTACGCTTGTGCCGTTGGAGCATTAGTAGCGGGTCAGGAAGGGGCTAATCCAAAATTTTCTAATACTGAAATAAAAAAATATATGATGCTGGAAGAAAAGAAAAGCAAAAAATAACTTTTTATTCTTAAGATTAAAGCCGTCTCAAAAAAACAATTAGAGACGGCTTTTTTTTAGAATTCAAATGATAAGTATTTTTTTAAATTTTAGACATAAAAAAACGGATTAGAGTAAACTAATCCGTGATTTTCAAAACTTTAAGTTTGTAGCGAGGACGGGAGTTGAACCCGTGACCTCAGGGTTATGAATCCTGCGCTCTAACCAACTGAGCTACCTCGCCATATTTCAAGATGTAAATCATCTCTCAATGCGGGTGCAAAGATAAAAATTAAATTAGAGGTTGCAAGCATATATGTAATAAAAAAAAATATTTTTAAAAAGGCTTTTTTATTGACTTTATATTCTATAAATTTCCAAAAAATTAAATACTGTTCATGGACGCAAAAATACGTTACGAAATAGAGTTTCCTATTAACTCATCCCCACAATTATTGTATCAATACATATCAACTCCATCAGGTTTGTCAGAATGGTTTGCCGACAATGTTAATTCTCGTGGCGAGTTCTTTACTTTTATTTGGGATGATTCAGAAGAAAAAGCTCGACTTTGTTCCAAAAAATCTGGCGAAAAAGTTAGATTCAAATGGGTTGATGGGAATAATAAAGACTCAGAATACTTTTTTGAACTTAATATATTAGTAGATGAAATTACAAAAGATGTTTCCTTGATGGTTATCGATTTTGCTCACAAAGAAGAAGTTGATGAAGCACGACTTTTGTGGGAAAATCAAATTTCCGATCTTAAACATGTAATTGGATCGGTATAGTAATTTTGTTTTTTTTATGCCTTATATTTGTCCCGATTTAATCGGGATTTTTTTTTGAATACTATGATAAATTTTAATGGTTCTATTGTGTCTGATGACACTAATGTGTTGACTCACAATCGCGGTTTTTTATATGGCGACGCAGTTTTTGAAACAGTAAAAATTGTAAATTCTAAAATTCTTTTTTTAGAAGATCATTATTTTAGATTGATGTCCTCTATGCGAATTGTTCGAATGGAAATTCCTATGAATTTTACCATGGAATACTTTGAAGAACAAATTATTTCTTTGGCCAAAGCCAAAAATGTAGCTGATTCTGCCCGAGCTAGAATTACAGTTTATAGAAATGATGGAGGATATTATTTACCGCAAACCAATACAGTTTCTTTTTTAATCACTACAGAAAGCATAGAGGAAGTGCCCTATTCAATAAATAAAAAAGAATACATTGTAGATTTATATACCGATTTTTATGTGGCTAAGCAGTTGCTTTCGTCAATAAAAACTACAAATAAATTGATAAACATCACGGCAAGTATTTATGCTAGTGAAAATGATTTGGATAATTGTTTGCTACTTAATGATGGTAAAAATGTGGTCGATGCTTTGCAGGGAAATGTATTTATGCTCAAAGGAAATAAATTGGTGACACCCCCAGTTTCCGATGGTTGCTTGAATGGTGTTATGAGAAAACAAATTTTGAGTTTGGCCAAAACTATAGAAAACATAGAAGTACTTGAAGAAACTATTTCTCCTTTTGATCTTCAAAAAGCTGATGAATTGTTTATTACTAATGTGATTAAAGGAATTCAGCCGATAACAAAATATCGCAAAAAAGAGTTTACGAAAGATTTTGCAAATCAGCTTTTGCAAAAATTAAATCAAACTATAAATAGAAATTAATTTGACGTTGGGTTTTCGGGTGCATTAGCCCAAATTAAGTATTCTCCGCCCAATTCCATAATTTGTTTTTTCCAAAAGTGTGAAGCCGATTTTCCAATTATTTTGTTTTCGTAATTATTTTTGGTGATAATCCAAGAGGATTCGGCCATTTCGGCTTCTAATTGGTCTTCATCCCAGCCAGTATAACCCAAAAAGAAGCGTATATTATTTTTGTTTATTTGACCATTATTGATGAGTTCCTTTGTAGTTTCGTATTCGCCTCCCCAATAAATTCCATTTGAGATTTCTATACTATTCGGAATTAAATCAGGAACATTGTGAATGAAGTAAAGGTTATCCTGCTCGACAGGGCCACCATTGTAGATTTTGAAGTTTGCCTTAATGTCAGGCACCAAATCGTTGATGGTGTATTTTAGGGGTTTGTTGATGATAAAACCCACAGATCCTTTTTTGTCGTGATCCGCCAACAAAATTACTGACCTATTGAAAGACAAATCTCCAATTATAGAAGGCTCTGCAATAAGTAGTTTTCCTTTTTTTAATTTTTCTGAAATCATAGGTTGTATTTTAATTAAATTTAAGAAAAAAAGATTAAAATAAAACAAATAAATCGATAAAAAGTATAAAAAAACCTTCCATAGGAAGGTTTTATATATTTTAAGAAAGCTTAAATTAGTTTACAGCTCCTTCTAACTCAGCTCCAGCTTTAAATTTCACTACATTTTTTGCAGCAATTTTTATAGTTTTTCCTGTTTGAGGGTTTCTACCATCTCTTGCAGCTCTTGAAGAAACTGACCATGATCCGAAACCTACTAAAGATACTCTTCCGCCTTTTTTCAAAGTGCTACCTACGTTTCCTAAAAATGATTCTAAAGCTAGTTTAGCAGCAGCTTTTGTAATTCCTGCATCAGCAGCGATAGCGTCGATTAATTCTGATTTGTTCATAATGTTTAGTTATTAAATGTTGGTTAAAAAAACTTTGTTAATAATAACAAAATTAGTAGGATTAACTTCCCTTACAAGTGTTTTGCCTAATTTTAGCCTAATTTGTTGATAACTTGTTTTTTTTGTTCATAAGCCGATGTAAAATCATCATAAAACACCCTAAAATCCCCGTTTTTGTTGGTCTAAACCACCTTTGCATTATCAGAAAAAGTCATTCCATTCAATAATTCTCCCACATTCATCTTCTTTTTTCCAGGAAATTGAAGGCTAATCACCTGAATAAAACCATCTTTTACGGCAATTTTCATTTCTTTTTTACTGCAAATCAGACTTCCAGATTCAAAATTGTGGTTTTCTAATGCCATTTTTGCTTCGTGAATCTTAACACTCCATTCTTCATTTTTGTCCTGAAAAAAGCACCAAGCCGATGGGTATGGACTTAGCCCTCTAATTAAATTAAATATTTCTTTTGTCGATTTAGTCCAATCGATCTTGCAATTTTCTTTGTTTAATTTGTATGCCGTTTTTATTTCAGCAGTTTCTTCCTGAATGATTGTACTAACATTTCCTTTTTCGATTAGGTTTAAAGTGTTTAGAACCGTCTCGCTTCCCAATAGCATCAATCTATCATGCAAAAGTCCTGCGTTTTCGTTTGGATCAATTTCGGTTTCGGCACTAAGAATCATAGCTCCTGTATCTATTTTATCATCAATAAAAAAAGTGGTAACCCCTGTTTTTGCATCACCATTAATGATCGCCCAATTAATTGGAGCAGCACCACGATAATTAGGAAGTAATGAGGCATGAAGATTGAATGTGCCTAATTCCGGCATTTTCCATACGACTTCGGGCAACATTCTAAAGGCAACCACGATTTGTAAATTGGCATTCCATGCTTTTAATTCGGCCAAAAAAGTTTCGTCTTTTAAGTTGGTGGGTTGCAATAAAGGAAGATTATTAGCCAAAGCATATTCTTTTACATCCGAATGTTTTATTTTCTGGCCACGACCTGCTGGTTTATCAGCAACGGTAATAACTCCAACGACATTATAATTGGCTTTGATGAGGGTATCTAGAATGCCAACGGCAAATTCTGGAGTTCCCATAAAAATGATTCTTAATTTTTCCATTATGATTTTAAAGTGTATTTGTTGTTGGCTTGAATGATTATTTTATTGTTTTCTAATAAAGTTTGCAAAGCAAAGATAACATCGTCTTCACTATTTTTGGTCAGTTTTTGAATTTCCCTCGAATTCAATTCTTGGATTTTTAATAGTTGCATTATTTTTTTAGGGACTAACAATTCATCATCAGACTTCTTTTTTCGGGAAATACAATACGAACAAATTCCACAATCGGTTTCTGTTTTTTCTCCAAAATAGTCCAAAATCAATTTGCTTTTGCAAATTTTCTTTTCGTTAATATAATGCACAACAGATTCGAAATGAGCTACTTTTTGTTTGTTTTGGTTTTCCAAATATTTCGAAACCCGGTTGATAGTTCTTTCGTCTTCACGCACTTCATTAAAAATAATCGAAGCATCATTGTTTTTTTTGTGATAATCAATAAGGTCGCGTTCTTTTAACTTATCTAAAATAGAATGAACTAAAGCCTCTTCGCAATTTGATTTTTTGGCAATCAATGATGTATTAACCGCAGTTTGCGATTCATAAATTCCAGGATAGTTTCGAAGTAGTGATAAAATAACAGGTTCTTCATTTGGGTTTAAACTCATATAGCGAATTACTTCTTTGGACTCAATGATGAATTGCATCGTGATTTTCTCTGAATATTCTTGTGACAAAGTCAAAATTCCTTGACGATCCAAAAACTGAATAGCATTGTAGGTTTTCAATGTAGGAAAGCCATATTTCTGGCAAAAGTGATTCAGATTGAACGAAAACTGTTCGTCTATCCCTTCGCCATAAGCAATTCGGAAATAGTTGCACAGTTTAATGTAAATTTGGGTCAAGATTTTTTTGTCGGGCAACACATCAATAAATTGACTTTGGGCTTGCATTTTATCAGATGGACTCGTTAGAATAATGGCAAAGGCTTTTTCATCATTTCTACCCGCTCGACCTGCTTCCTGATAATAACTTTCTAAACTTTCGGGTAGATGAATATGAATGACCGTTTTTACATTCGATTTGTCAATTCCCATTCCAAAGGCATTGGTCGAAACCATAATTTGTGCTTCTTCATTCATCCAAAGGCTCATATTTTTTTCTTTCTCCTTAACAGATAATCCGCCGTGGTAAAAAGTGGCTTTGAATCCTAAAGCTTGCAATTGTGAAGCGGTATCCGAGCACGATTTTCTATTTCGTACATATATTATAGAAGGCTGCGGATTCTTTTTCAAGATTTGCTCCATTCGATACAATTTGTCTTCCACTTCAAAAACCATATAAGCAATGTTTTTTCGGGCAAATGATTTTTTGAAAACCACAGGGTTTTCTAATCCCAATTGAAGAATCACATCCTCAAGAACTCTTTGGGTTGCCGAAGCAGTTAGAGCTAGAAAAGGAACTTTCGGGAAATGAGTTTTTAGTTTTGAAATTTTTAAATAAGCAGGACGAAAATCGTGTCCCCATTGCGATACACAATGCGCTTCGTCGATGGCAATTAAATTAATAGGAAGATTTTTGATGCGCTCTAAAATCCAATCGGATTGCAGGCGTTCTGGTGATAAGTATAAGAATTTATAATTGCCAAATTCACAATTATCCAAAAGTGTAATCATTTCGTCCGATTGAATTCCGCCTGTCAATGCAATAGCTTTGATGTTCATACTTTGCAGCCGTTGCACCTGATCTTTCATCAAGGCAACCAAGGGAGAAATAACCAAACAAATTCCGTCTTTCATCAAAGCGGGAATTTGAAAACAAATGGATTTTCCACCACCCGTTGGCATCAAGCCAAAAGTGTCTTTGCCCTCTAAAATCGAATTGATAATTTCTTCTTGTGGCGATCTAAATTGGTCGTGTTTCCAGTATTTTTGAAGAATTGCTAACGCTTCAGCCATGAAATAGAAGTTGTTGATTAGCTATTAAATAATTTTAAAACACTGTTTATAAAACTTCAAATTATTTAGAAATTTTATCTAAGATAAACAAAATTCTGTTAGTAAGGTTATCTTTCGGAACTTCTATGAGTTCGTAACCATAATTTTGATAGGTTTCAACGAGATGATTGTGAATGAGTTTGGCCTGTTCAAAGTTTTCATAACGGGCTTCGTCGCTCACATATATTTCTTCCCAAGGCGGAAGGATAAAGATTTTTGTGTATAAATTTTCTCGGCAAGCCAAGTCAAAATGTGCGGGATAACTGTCGCCAATATAGTGCATATAAGCCAAAACATCTGGAATTCCACGGTCAATAAAAACAGTATCGTGGGTTTCTTCTAAAGCACTTTTGAATTGATTTTTTCGACCTTCTAATAGTAATTCGCTGAAAAGCAAAGGGTTTTCAAGAAACAATTGCTCGATACCTTGTTTTTTGGCTTCCAAAGTTACTTGTCTTGAAATTTCGGGATAACAGCAAAAACCTTTTTCTATTAATCCATCGATAATGGTGCTTTTGCCTGTTCCTGGTCCGCCAATGATGACTATAATTTCTTTACTCACGTTTTTCAAATAAAGCGCAAATTTACCTAAACTTATTGGGATTCCGAAAGATTAATTTGACTTATAAGTCTCTTTATTTTAAAAATCCTAAACCCTAAATCCTAATTCTAAAATCAAAACTGTATATTTGCTTCTATTTTAATTTAGAATGGATTCAGAAAAAGAAAAAGAAACCCAAGAATTTTACGAAAGGTTAAAAAAGGAGTTGGATTTAAGTACCGCTTGGCCTGCATTGTATTTGTATAAATTTATCGTACCTACTGATAAAGAAAATATTCTTCGAGTTGAAGAAGCTTTTGATTGTATGGGCGCAGTGATTAAAACCACAAAATCCAAAACAGGCAAATTTACTAGCATTTCTGTCGATGTTATGATGAAAAATTCTCAAGAAATAATTGAGAAATATATTGAATTATCTACTATTAAAGGTATTATTTCGCTATAAATATGAACACTAAATACATAAAAGAAGTGGCAAACGATGTTGTGCATCATTTGGAATACAACGCTGAGCGAACTCATCTAATTATTCCCGAATATGGCCGCCATTTGCAAAAATTGATTGATCAAGCTACCGAAATTGAAGATAGAGAAGAGCGCAACAAAGCAGCTAAATACATCATTCAAGTTATGGGGAGTTTGAATCCTCATTTGCGAGATGTTCCTGATTTTCAACACAAATTATGGGATCAAATCTTTATCATGTCCGATTTTAAATTGGATGTAGAATCTCCTTATCCAGTGCCAACTCGCGAAGTTTTACAACTCAAACCGGATGTTTTAAAATATCCACAAAACTTTCCGAAATACCGATATTATGGCAATAATATTAAGTATATGATTGATGTTGCCAATAAATGGGAAGAAGGAGAAATGAAAAATGCTTTGGTAAAAGTAATTGCCAATCATATGAAAAAATCCTATTTGAGTTGGAACAAAGACACGGTAAAAGACGATGTTATTTTTGAACATTTATATGAATTGTCAGGTGGAAAAATAAATATGTTGCAAAGTACAGAAGAACTTTTGACCACAACCGATTTATTGAGAACCAACAAGCGAGTTTCTAATAAAATTACGCCTGCTGGTCAACCCAAAATTCAAAGTAACAAAAACAGCAAATTAGGAAAGTCAAATCCTACGCATAAAAACCAAAACAGAAAACCTTTATAAGGAATTATGAATTATGAGTTATGAATTTTCAAAACTAACTTATAATTCATACTTAACTTAAAACTCATAATTTATAACTCATAACTAAAAACAAATATGGGAGTTTTTAAAATTGAAGGTGGTGTTCCTCTAAAAGGAGAAATCACGCCACAAGGAGCCAAAAATGAAGCATTGCAAATTTTATGCGCCGTATTGTTGACACCTGAAAAAGTAATCATCAATAATATTCCAGACATAATTGACATTAACAAACTAATTACCCTTTTGGGAAATTTAGGGGTTAAAATTCAAAAAAATGGACCGGGTTCTTATACTTTTCAAGCTGATGAAGTCAATGTTGGCTATTTAGAAACAGAAGCTTTCAAGAAAGAAGGAGGCTCACTTCGAGGTTCTATTATGATTGTTGGGCCACTTTTGGCACGTTTCGGAAAAGGATATATTCCTAAACCAGGTGGTGATAAAATTGGACGAAGAAGATTAGATACGCATTTTGAAGGATTTATCAATCTGGGTGCAAAATTCCGTTATAATAAAGAAGACCATTTTTATGGAGTAGAAGCTCCAGAAGGTTTGACTGGCGCTGCTATGTTGTTAGACGAAGCATCAGTTACTGGAACCGCCAATATTGTGATGTCAGCGGTTTTGGCTAAAGGAACAACAACCATTTATAACGCTGCTTGCGAACCTTATTTGCAACAATTGTGCAAAATGATGAATGCTATGGGAGCCAAAGTTTCAGGTATTGGTTCTAACTTATTGACTATAGAAGGGGTTGAAAGTCTTGGGGGTTGTACTCATAGAATTCTTCCAGATATGATCGAAATTGGAAGCTGGATTGGATTGGCAGCAATGACCAGAAGCGAAATCACTATTAAAGATGTAAGCTGGGAAAATTTGGGATTAATTCCAAATGTGTTTAGAAAACTAGGTATTACTTTAGAAAAAAGAGGGGATGATATTTACATTCCAGCTCATACAGACGGATATGAAGTGAAAACCGATATCGATGGTTCGATTCTTACTATTGCCGATGCACCTTGGCCAGGATTTACACCCGATTTATTGAGTATTGTTTTGGTTGTTGCAACTCAATGTAAAGGTGATGTTTTGATTCATCAAAAAATGTTTGAAAGCCGTTTGTTTTTCGTAGATAAATTGATTGATATGGGAGCTAAAATTATTCTTTGTGACCCACACAGAGCGGTAGTTATTGGTCACGATTTCAAATCCAGACTAAAAGCTACCACAATGTCTTCGCCAGATATTAGAGCGGGAATATCCTTGTTGATTGCGGCACTTTCTGCAAAAGGAACCAGCACCATTCAAAATATAGAACAAATCGATAGAGGTTACGAACGAATTGACGAACGATTGAGAGCCATTGGAGCAAAAATTGTAAGAGCTTAATTCATATTTTAAAAAAACTTCAAACCTCAAAAGTTGCACAAGCTTTTGAGGTTTTTATAATTATCCAAATGAATAAAGAACAAACAGCTGTAAAAGCGACTTATTTTAGTATTGCAAGTAATACATTACTAGCTTTAATAAAAGGGTTGGCAGGTTTTTTTGGACATTCCTATGCTTTGACTGCCGATGCTATTGAATCGACAACCGATATTTTTTCTTCATTTTTAGTATTATTTGGAATTAAATATTCGAACAAACCTGCCGACGATAATCATCCTTACGGACACGGTCGAGCCGAACCATTGGTAACTTTCTTGGTAGTTGGTTTTTTGATTACTTCGGCAACCATTATTGCTCACGAAAGCATTACCAATATTGGAGTTCCACACAAATTGCCTGAATCTTGGACGCTAATTGTTCTTGGAACTATAATTTTATGGAAAGAATATTCCTTTCGTTTGGTAATGAAACGAAGCAAAGAAGCCAATAGTTCTTCGCTAAGAGCTGATGCTTGGCACCATCGAAGCGATGCCATAACTTCGGTTGCGGCATTTATTGGAATTTCAATTGCCTTATTTTTTGGGAAAGGCTACGAATCGGCCGATGATTTTGCAGCACTTTTTGCTTCTGGATTTATTTTGTATAACAGTTATAAAATTTTCAGACCCGCTTTGGGCGAAATAATGGACGAAAATTTATACGATGATTTAATTGTCGAAATCAGGAAAGTTTCGCTTCAAGTTGAAGGTGTCGAAAGCACCGAAAAATGTTTTATTCGTAAAGCAGGAATGAAATACCACGTCGATTTGCACGCCATTGTCAACGCCAATATCACGGTGAGAGAAGGTCACGACATCTCCCATTTGTTAAAAGATACTTTGCGAGCAGAAATCCCTGAATTAGGACACGTTTTGATTCATATTGAACCTTCTTATTATTGAAAATTTCAGTTGAAATGGTTTTTTAAACCAATATATTTTAAACTTACACACTTTTTAGGATAGTGTCTTTCGGATCTGCCAAAATATCACAAATACAAACCAGTTTTCCATTAAGCCAATTGCCCAAATCCGTAGTAACTGTTTGCCGTTGTTTTTATTGATTATATTTGGAAACCACATATTCTCTAAGTTTTTCATCAAACCTCGGATCTGTTCCAAAACTATAATTTTTAGGCAAACCAAATTGGATTTTAAAATCAATGGTTGGAAAAGCAAATACTCTATCACAACCAAAAGAAGATACTGCATTCCAAAACCAAAGACCATAAATTTTTCTTCCATTTAGAGTGATTACTATTGGTAATCCCGATAAAGGAATTTTCAAATCTGTAAATTTATGTTTCCCTTTTTCTGTTAAAATTATTTGTTGATCCTTCCAATTAAAATGCTTGATATCTTCCTCATTTAATATTGGAATTGACTCCAAATTAGCAGTTTCCAAGTCGAAACAATATTTACAATCAGAATTTAAGTTTTTATAATTTTCTACAAAGAAAAATTCAATTCCGGATTTTTGTGCATTAAGATTAAATCCGATAAAAATTAAAAGCACAAAAAATAGATTTCGTTTCATTGTTTGCTGGGTTTTAAAATTAGCCAAAACTTATAAGGTCTGACATAATCAGACTTTTCACCCCTAAATTGGTTCGCTTTGTCTGATAAACTTTAGTGTTTATTTATTCTCAAATATAGCTAAATTCATCCAAAAACTCTACTCCAAAACATTCAAAATTTTCAAACCAAAAACAACACCGTTTTCTTGAATTCCGTTTTGGAAAGAATGCACATAATCAAAGCGGAATACCTTTAATTTTCCAAAACCTAGATTGTCCAAACCAACAGTAAATTCGGTGTATGGTTTTGTGTCGGGAACGGCAAGAGAGTGAAATCCTAAGACCAAAGTCGAGTTTAATTTGTTCAATAAAGGAATTTTATTCATAATATAACCTTTGTCGTTGTGCTCCAAATGTGCTTCGAAATAGGATTTATTTGTGCTATTCGAATAGTATGGCATTAAGTTGAAAACGTTCAAATAACGGTCGCTGGTTCCCACGTGGGTTCTGTTTCCGTTGAAGTGTTTGTAATCCACAAACGAGATATTATCACCGTGAATGAAAGTTCCTGCTTTCAGGTTTGTCCCCAAAGTTCCTTTGTTTCCCGCATCAAAATCATATCTAACTTGACCCGTAATCAATTGGTATTCGTATTTGCTTTCATTGGATGCAAAGGCGTTTTCGTAACCAAAAGTCAAAGTAGGATAGTCGTAGTTTCGGATATTTAATTTTCCGTCAGGTCTCGAAATGTATTTGTTTCCGAAATTTATTTTTGCAAAAACAGAAGCTTTCGTAAGATGATGTTGTTCAATTGCTGGAGTCAAATTATCGTCGGGCAACAACGGATTATTGGAACTATAAACGTCGTCACTTTTGATAAATGTATAATCGGTCGTGTTGAACAAAGGTTTTCGTTGCTGGTATTCTAAAGTTCCTTTTAGATAAAAATTATTTCCCACGTCTTGACCATAAGTAGCTCCAGCAAATTCTTTGTTGTACAATTTCATATAATTGTCTTCAAAAAATAAGGTGCTTACGGTGTTTATGAAACTTGAAATGGGTTCTTCGGGATTGAATTGATTGACTTTTGTTCCGCCAAAAACCGATAGTGTTGCATAATTCTGGTTGTTGAATCGATGGTAATAATCGGCGGTAACTCGCAGTCTATCGTCTGAAAATCCGTAATTGAATTTGGTGCTGATGGAGGTCGATTTTCCTTTTTCTTCCTGCTGTTTCCAATTTCGAAAAGAAAATCCAGAATCCAGATTCCAACCCTGAACGGTGTTGAAACTCAACGAAGATAAATTGAGCAAACCATCGTAACGGAATGATTTTTTTTGGTAACTGTTTTTCCAGCTGTAGCCTGTAATGGGACTCAAAAATTTGAATTTATTGTCTTTCTTGTCTATCGAATCCAGATATTTTTTGGAGTTTCGAACAGTGTGAACGCTGTCTTTTTTTATGTAATCGGTATTCTCTTCGAGAGTAAGAGGAATGGGTCTGATTTTATTCCAAAACAGCGTGTCTTTTTTGTTGGAATTGTCTTCAAAACTTACTATTTCATTGGTAAAAGTCTTTTTGGCAAACGCTTTTTCGAATTCGTAATTGCTGTAAACATAAGAGAATTTTCCGTTGAATTTTATACCAAAAATACCCGCCGAAAATTCAAGACTTTGAGTGGTTTTTGCCCAAATGCGATTGTTTTTGTTGTAACTAAAATTTTGTTTCAATTTCATTACATCCACAAATTCTTGGTGCATTCTGTAGCCTTTGATGTCTAAATCAACGGCGTAAATAGCCCAAGAATCTTCCACGATATAAATGTAACCTTCAAAAACTGGTTCGGCATCTCGCTTGGCAATAACCTTAATTTTGTTGATCATCAGGTTGTTTTCGTCCTGAAAAGTACCTTCTAATTTGTATTTATAATAGTTGAAAGCATTGTCGGCAATGGGCGAAATCATCTTGCTGTTGAAGTCCAAAGTATTGTCATAAAAATCATAAATCGTCGAGCGAGCTGTGTTGTAACTGAAGCCTTTATTGTCTCCGCTAATTTTCGAAGCAATAATTCGCTCTTTTAAATTGTCGGGTTTTTCAAAAATAATTTTCGAAACGGTTTCCGATAAATAGATAATCCCAGTTCCAGTTGAATCGACTGCGCCGTCTAAATCACCAATTTTTTGTCCTAATATTTTTTTGGGTAAATCTTTGACTTTGAAAATGCCACGCGAATAAAAATCGGCTTTGAAACGAGCTGTTTTTTCGGAGTTTTCTTTTTTGCTTTTAATGGCGTGTCGAATTACGGCATTGGCCGGATTGTCTTTAGAATTAATAACGACTTCAGAAAGCGACAGATTTTCTTCGACTAATTTTATGTTTTGTGTAAAAGGAAATTGGTCAATTGTAACCGTTATTTTTTGGGTTTTGTATCCCAAATATTGGAAAACTAGAGTGTGATTTCCCGTTTTTTTGATGTTCAATTCATAATTGCCTTTCTCGTTCGAGGAAGTTCCGTTATAAGTGTTCTCTTCTAAAACAGTAACCAGCGAAAGCGGAATTCCTTTGTTGTCAGTAATGGTTCCTCTAATTTGGGCAAAAGAAAAAAACGAAACTAACAAAAACAGAAGCAAGTAGAAATTTTTCATACGGTAATTTTTTCCTACAAATATACAAGTAGGACTCAATTACAATCACAAAATTTTGTTATTTAAATGCTAAAGAGATTATAAAGAAATTATTAGAATTACAAAAACGATTGTATTGCCAATTCGTAGCTTTTCATTCCAAAACCAAGAATAACTCCTTTGGCATTTCCTGAAATATAAGATTGGTGACGGAAACTTTCTCTCGAAAAAGTATTCGAAATATGTACTTCAACCACTGGAGTTGTTATTGATTTTATGGCATCGCCAATGCCTATGGAAGTATGGGTGTAAGCACCAGCATTGAGAATAATGCCCTGGTAAGAAAAACCAAATTCTTGAATTTTACCTATCAATTCGCCTTCGATATTGCTTTGAAAATAAGTCAATTCTACGTTTGGAAATTTGCTTTTCAAGATTTCAAGATAATCTTCAAAAGTTTGGCTTCCGTAAATTTCTGGTTCGCGTTTTCCTAATAAGTTGAGGTTGGGTCCGTTGATAATACCAATTTTCATAAAAATAATTTTCGTAAAAATAAAAAAACCGTTCCAATAAAGAACGGTTTTAAATCACGAATAATTTTAAATTTTGTTAAAACATAAGTCCTGCTGAAAATTGAAGTACCGAGTTTTTGGCATCGGCGTTAGTTGAAACTTCCGTCAATCCAAGAACATAGCGTCCTTGAATGAAGAGGCTTTTGGTGATTTTAAAACTCAAACCAGCGTCAACAGCAAAGTCAAATGTATTGGCGTCATTGACATTAAATTTGTCTTTTTCGCTCAATAAAAACGAAGCTTGAGGGCCCAATTCTAAACTAAATGATTTGCTTAAATAGATTTTTGCTAAAACTGGAATGGCAATATAGCCCAACTCATTTTTAACATCTCCCAAAGCTGTTTTATATGTAGCTCCTTGTGTAGTGTACAGCAATTCGGGTTGGATGGCAAATTTGTCAAGGAGTTTAACTTCTGCTATCAAACCAGCGTGATAGCTTGTTATAGCATCAGTTTGAATTTCAGTTCCAGAAAAGTTGGCGTAATTTAAACCGGCTTTTGCACCAATTTGTAATAACTGCGCTTGAGTGTTCATTGCAAAGAGTAGTAAAGCGAAGGTAATTAAATGTGTCTTTTTCATAATGATATAAATTTTGGGTTGTTTTTTTAACGCTAAAATTATTTGATTATTGTAAAATTTAACTTTTACTGATTTCGTATTTGTTAATAACTTGATGTGGCGATTTATTTTATTAAAAAGGAAAATACTATTTTTAAGAAAAATTTACAAAAATTAATCTTAAAAAATCATGAGAAAAATTATTTTATTAGTTGCTGTTTTGCTGTTTGCTAACGGCTATTCACAAGAAGCTGGAAAGTTTAGAGTAGGTTTAGATTTTGGTTATGTGCCAGCAGGTGGAGGTGGAGGAGGATTAGTTTCTCTTGAACCTAAGTTTAATATAAAAGACAACATGAATGTAGGGTTACGCCTTGGTGGAGCCGCAGTAGTTCGTGATTTGGTGACTAATAATAATGATGAATTTACTGCAAAAGTTGCTGGTATTGGTTCTTATGTAGGGACGTATGATTATTATTTTCACAAATCAGGAAGTTCTTTTGCACCTTATATTGGAGGTGGTGTTGGTTATTATTCTCTTGCAAATGTTGAATTGGATGATGCTGATGTTAATGGGGGTACTTCTACTGAATTAAATCCTGCTGTATCTGGCGTATTTGGGGGTTTAATTCGTGGAGGTTTTGAATGGGCAGGTTTTAGAATGGGCAGGTTTTAGAATGGGGTTAGAGTATAATTTTCTTCCTGAATCTGATATAGAAGATGTTAATGGAGCTAAAGTTGGAACAGCAAAAAATGCTTATTTAGGGATTCATATTGGATTCTTTGTAGGTGGTGGAAAATGGGGTAGATAACATCTTGATTGAACATATAGCATCTAACCACGCAATTTTTGCGTGGTTTTTTTATGTCTAAAAATAGCTTTACTTTGCTTCTATGAAATGAGCAATACCGATTATTTGTCCCAAGAACCAATGATGATTTGCGAATTACATATGACCGATAAAAAACAATAAATATCAATATATGAATTGGAGAACTGATATTAAAAATTTTCAATCTTATTTGAGGATTGAAAGGGGATTGTCGAAAAATACTATCGACAATTATTCTTTTGATATCGAGCGTTTGTGCCTTTTTTTGGACGAAAATAATATTTCGGTTTCGCCATTAAAAATTAGTGAAGAAACCATTCAGCAATTCATTTATAGTGTTTCAAAAGAGGTAAATCCTCGTTCGCAGGCTAGAATTATTTCGGGCTTAAAAAGTTTTTTTAGCTATTTAATCTTCGAAGATTATCGAACAGATAATCCAATGGAATTGATTGAAACCCCCAAAACAGGGAGGAAACTGCCAGATACTTTAACGGTTGAAGAAATTGATGCTTTAATTGCCGCCATAGATTTAAGTTCGAACGAAGGAGAACGAAACAGGGCGATGTTGGAAACACTTTATGGTTGTGGACTTCGAGTTTCGGAATTGATTACGCTTAAAATTTCGGACTTGTTTTTTGAAGAAGGTTTTATCAAAATTACGGGTAAGGGCAATAAACAACGATTTGTTCCTGTGGGGAAATTGACGCAAAAATACATCCAAATTTATAGAGATTATAAGAGATCTGAATTGAATATAAAGAAAGGCCAAGAAGATACTTTGTTCTTAAATAGAAGAGGAAATCAGTTGACACGAGCAATGGTTTTTACAATAATTAAAAACCTAACTGCTGCAATTGGATTAAAAAAAAGTATCAGCCCACATACCTTGCGACATTCGTTTGCGACACATCTCCTCGAAAATGGCGCCGATTTGCGTTCGATTCAGTTAATGTTGGGGCACGAATCGATTACAACGACAGAAATATACGTGCATTTAGACAGGAAATTTTTGACTGAAGTCATTAATAATTTTCATCCAAGAGGATAACTTTTTTGTATAATTAATTTAAAACCATACATTTGTCTAAAGGTAACTTTTTTCGAGATTTATTAGTCTCATTTGTATTGTTAAGATAATGCTACTTAAATTGTTTTTTTTAGTTTTGTCTTGTATTTGGTGATGAAGTTGTCTGTAACTTATTTGTTTTAATCTTAATTTAAAAATAGTTATGATTTTTTCTAAGGACAAAAATTCCGATGATTTAAATTATTTTTACAGCAAATTATTTAAAGAAACTCCTGATTTAATATTTCAGTTTTCAATTGATCCGTTCAATAAATATACTTTCTCTTTAATAAGCTCATCTATTCTTCAAATAGTAGAATTATCTTCAGAAGATTTTACCAACGACAATAAACAATCTATTTATGATAGAATAATTCAAGAAGATCGTGATTCTTTTTTTCAATCTTTAGTTTATGCGAAAAAAAGTATTGGAAGATGGGAACCTAAGTTTCGAGTTTTGTTGCCAATTAAAGGGTTAAGATGGCTCAAAATTTCAGCTAGAACAGAGGCCTTAGATGATGGTAGTGTTGTTTTTTATGGTAGAGTTTCTGATATAACTGAAATTAAAAAACAGGAACTAGAACTTGAAATTTCGGAGGAACGATTCCAGTTTGCTTTAGAGGCATCTACAGCTGGAGTATGGGATTGGGACTTGAGAACCGATAAAGTGTTTTATTCTTCCCAATCATTAAAAATTCTTGACTTAGAATCGACAGATGTTTTTGACAATCCAGAACGTTGGGACAAAATTGTTCATCCCGATGATTTAGCAAAATATTATTCGGATATCCAGAAGCATTTTGACAATATCGTTCCATTTTATGAAAATTATCACCGGGTTTTGACTGCCAACGGAAAATATAAGTGGATATTAGATCGGGGTAAAGTAATTGAACGAGACTTGGACGGAAAACCTTTGCGCGTAATTGGGACTCATACAGATATTTCGGCACAAAAAGAAAAGGAATTAGAACTAATAAAAACTACCGAATTGTTCGAGGAACATAATAGAAGGCTTTTGAATTTTTCTTATATAGTTTCACACAATTTAAATACTCATGCAGGAAATATTAAATCATTGCTCGATTTTATTGAAATTGAGGAAGACAACGAAACTAAAAAGGAGTTTTTAGAGCATTTGAGAACCGTTTCAAATGATTTGAATTGTACAATTGCTAATCTGTCTCAAATTGTTGATATTCAGAATAATTTGAATATCAAAAAAGAGCCTCTTAATTTGAATGATTATTTAGAAAAAACATTAAAGGTTTCCAATTTATATTCTGGTAAAAAAGTACTATTCAAGAACCGCATTCCCAAGGATGTTGTAGTACATTTTAATTCGGCATATCTTGAAAGTGTTTTGCAAAATTTAACCACCAATGCCATTAAATATTCACACACTGAAAGGGTTTGTTTAATTGAATATGATTTCTATGTAGAGAATGGCAAAAAAGTGCTGAGTATTTCGGATAATGGCTTGGGTATCGATTTAGATAAATATGGAGATACATTATTTGGACTGTATAAAACTTTTCATCAACATGTAAAATCACGCGGAATGGGGCTTTATATTACTAAAAACCAAATAGAAGCTATGAATGGTTCAATAGAAGTTGAAAGCGAAGTTGGCAAAGGCACTACTTTTAAAATTACTTTTGAAAATTAATCTTTCAAATAAGTCCAGAAAATAAAAAATTCCAAATACCAATATAAAACTATTGGAATTTGGAATTTTTATTTCCACTCCCTCTCCTTAGAGAGGGCTGGGGTAAGGATTTATTTAGCGATATTAACCGCTCGAGTCTCTCTAATTACAGTAACTTTTACTTGACCTGGATAAGTCATTTCTGTTTGGATTTTTTGAGAAATTTCAAAAGATAAAGTGGCTGCATTTTCATCTGATACTTTCTCGCTTTCTACAATAACGCGAAGTTCTCTACCGGCTTGAATGGCATAAGCATTTTTCACGCCACCAAATCCATAAGCTACTTCTTCTAAATCTTTCAAACGTTGGATATAAGAATCTAAAACTTGTCTTCTTGCACCTGGTCTTGCACCTGAAATAGCATCACAAACCTGAATAATTGGAGATAACAATGATTTCATTTCAATTTCGTCGTGGTGTGCTCCAATTGCGTTGCAAACTTCTTCTTTTTCGCCATATTTTTCGGCCCATTGCATTCCTAACAAAGCGTGAGGCAAATCACTTTCAGCATCTGGAACTTTACCAATATCGTGAAGCAAACCAGCTCTTTTAGCTAGTTTAACGTTCAAACCTAATTCGGCTGCCATAATTCCACAAAGTTTAGAAACTTCGCGAGAGTGTTGCAATAAGTTTTGTCCGTAAGACGAACGGTATTTCATTCTACCTACTACTTTTATCAATTCAGGATGCAATCCGTGAATACCTAAGTCAATAACTGTACGTTTACCAACTTCGATAATTTCGTCGTCAATTTGTTTGGTAGTTTTCGCTACCACTTCTTCAATTCGAGCAGGGTGAATTCTTCCGTCTGTTACCAATTTATGCAAAGCCAAACGTGCAATTTCTCTACGAACTGGGTCAAAACAAGAAAGAATAATTGCTTCTGGAGTATCGTCAACAATGATTTCAACTCCTGTTGCGGCTTCAATGGCTCTAATGTTTCTACCTTCACGACCAATAATTCTACCTTTCACATCATCCGATTCGATGTTGAAAACAGAAACGCAGTTTTCTACAGCTTCCTCAGTTCCAACTCTTTGAATGGTGTTGATAATGATTTTCTTGGCTTCTTGTTGTGCTGTCAATTTGGCTTCTTCGATAGTGTCTTGAATGTGTGACATCGCTTCGGTTTTGGCTTCGGCTTTCAGACCTTCTACCAATTGACTTTTTGCTTCCTCAGCTGATAATCCTGAAATTACTTCAAGCTGTTGCAACTGACTTTTGTGCAATCTGTCAACTTCAGCTTGTTTTTTATCTAAAGCTTCTATTTTAGCATTGTATTCAAGTGTTTTTGCTTCAAAATCGTCATTTACCTTTTTGGCTTTTGATAATTCGTTTGAAACTTGAGATTCTTTATCTCTAATTCTTTTTTCGACTTCAGCCATCTTTTGGTCACGAGACAAAATAACTTGTTCATGTTCTGATTTTAATTCAATAAACTTCTCTTTAGCTTGAAGAATTTTGTCTTTTTTGATGTTTTCGGCCTCAAGATTAGCGTCTTTTAGGATAGAAGCAGCTTCTTTTTTGGCGTTCTTTATCAAGTTAGAAATATTGCTTTTTTCTATTATTTTGGCTATACCAAAACCTCCTGCAACACCTGCAATTCCTAGAATAATTATTGTTAAAATGTCCATAGTTTATTAAAATTTATATATAAAAAGCCTACATTAGATTGCTTGTATAAACTCTGATATACAAGTTTTGAGCTAACTCGCTGTTCAAGCTTCCAAACTAAATTGGCTTGCTATAGTAACGATGATTTGCTCATTCTAAATTGTTAGTGTTGAGTTTACCAAATATGAACTAATGTAGGCAGTATCTTAGTTTCTGTAAAGAACGTGTTTAATCTGTTAATCTAGGAGATATTGATCTAAAAGCGCATTGATTTTTTTAATTCTTTCGATAGTTTCTACACCATCTATTGCATTATCAATTTGTTTTTGTTCAACTTGTGATGCAAATTGTAAAGCACACATGGCCAGTACATCTTGCTTGTCACGAACGGCATAATTTTCTTCAAATTGCTTAATCATAATATCAATTTTTTTAGAAGCGCTTCTTAGCCCTTCTTCCTGAGAGAGCTCCACAGTTAGTGGATAAACCCTGTCCGCAATCGATATCTTAATTTTAAGCTTTTCGTCCATATCTTTCTAATCTGATAGCTGAGCTATACAGTAATCAATTTCACGAATTAATGAATTTATTTTAAGCTTGGTATCTCTTTTATTCTCTTCACTGCCCAGTAATGCATTAGCCATTTTTAGAGTTTCATACTGCGTTTTTAAAGCTTCAATCTCTTGAGACTGTTTTTGTATAATAACTGCAGATTTTGTTAGTTCAATTTTCAATTCTTGAGATTTTCTTTCTAAACTATTTATTTTTCCAAATAGTTTTTCAATCTTATTTTCAAGAGTATCAATTATTTCTGCAATTACACTCATACTGATTCCTAACGATTACTTAATCTTACAAAGTTAGTATTCCTTTTTATTTTTACAATATTTTATTGGCTTTTTTATCTTAAAAATAATCAATTGTCAGTATAACAGCTTATTGTGATTTTATAAGGCAATAAAATTTTTTATAATCTACTTTTATTTATCTTAGCAAAAATGTATTCTATGAGATTGTGTCTGTTTTTTATCCTTTTTAATGGTTCTGTTTTTGCCCAAGTTAATTATCCAAAAGATTATTTCCGTCCTCCTTTAGATATTCCAATGCAATTGTCTGGCAATTTTGGCGAGTTAAGACCCAATCATTTTCATGCTGGTTTTGATTTAAAAACCCAACAAAAGGAAGGTTTAGAGGTTCACGCTGTCGCCGATGGATATATTTCCAGAATTAAAATTTCAACCTTTGGAAACGGAAAAACCATTTATATCACCCATTCTAATGGATATACTTCGGTTTATGGTCATTTGCAAAGAGCTACCGATTCTATTGAAGATTTTATAAAAAAAGAACAATATAAGGAGCAATCTTTCGAAATAGAAAGATATCTTAAACCAGGTGAATTAGTGGTCAAAAAAGGTCAAATCATCGCGCTTTCGGGAAATACTGGCGCTTCAGAAGGACCACATTTGCATTTCGAATTTAGAGATAATATCACAGAGAATATTATAAACCCAATGCTTTTCGGATTTGACAAATTCATGAAAGACACCAAGAAACCTATCCTTTTCAATGTTTATGCTTATCCTGTAGGGGAAGAATCTATCGTAAATCAATCCAAAAGACCTTTGTTGTTAAATCTTGTTTTGCAAAAAGATGGTACCTATTTAGCTGATAAGGTAGTGGCTAATGGAAAAGTTGGTTTTGGCATAAACACCTTCGATTATGATGACGTTTCTTTCAATAAAAATGGAGTTTACAAAGTGCAAAGTTTTTGTAACGGCACACCCGTATTTTGTTATCAATTCGATACTTATTCTTTTGATGAAATGCGCTATGTGAATGCATTGATTGATTATTCGATGTATAAAAAAACGCAACAAAGAGTGCAAAAATTATTTATGAATACGCCATATAATTTAAGCTTTATCAAGTCTGACGCAACTAATGGGGTTTTAGTAACACAGCCTAATTTGACTTCTCAATATCGAATTGAAGTTTCTGATTTTTATGGCAATAGAACTCAAGTAACCATTCCGATTGTTAATGATAATTTGCCAGTGATTATTGCCAAAGAACCCGTTTCGAAATATCGAGTAAAGGCTAAAAACGAATCTAATTTTTCTAAAGAAAACATGTCTGTTTTCTTTCCAGTCAATACTTTTTATGAAGATTTCAATTTGAATTTTGATGTAAAAAACGACACATTATTTCTCCATACAGATATCGTTCCAGCACACACTAATTTTACTATCGAAATCGAAGACCATAAGTTTAGTGAAACTCAAAAAGATAAATTGTTTATTGGATCTCTAGGCTCTAGCAAAATTGGGTACAATTATACTTTTCGAAAAGGAGATGTGTTTTCGACCAAAGTCAAAACTCTTGGAAAATATGCTTTAGTTTTAGATGTGATTCCTCCAAAAATCAGTATTGCAAAACCCATTGAAGGGAAATGGTTGACCAACAATAAATACATTCAGTTCACTATTGCCGATGATTTATCAGGTATAAAATCCTATAATGGCTATTTGAACGGGAAGTGGATTTTATTTGAATACGATAATAAAACCAAGAAAATCATACATAATTTTAGCGATGGAATTGTTGCTGAAGGAGCCAATGAATTAAAAATTATTGTGGTGGATAATTGTGGAAATTCTACTATCTTTGAAACTCAATTTTTTAGAAGTCAAAAACAATAAAATCAAATTCCTTGGGTCTAAATAAAATAATACTTGTTGTCCTTTTTTTCTGTTTTGGGGTAGTAACATCTGCTCAAACCGCCCGTATAAAAGGTGTAATTCTCGATAAAAACAATCAGCCTGCAACTAATGTAAATGTATCATGCCAAAGTGTTGGAACAAGATCCAATGTCAATGGATTTTATATTTTGACTGTGCCTGCAAATCAGAAAGTCGTTGTGGTTTTTTCACACGTTTCATTAAAAAAAGCTACTGTTGCTGTTAATTTAAAATCAGATGAAGACTATGAATTTAATTTGGTGATGAACGATAAAGACGAGCAAATGGGCGAAGTTGTTGTTACGGTAAATAACAAGAAAAGAGTTCAAGGAATCACAACTATTGAACCTGCAACAATTCGGAAAATTCCTGGAGCCAATGCTGGAGTCGAAAACATTTTGAAATCTATGCCAGGCTTTAATTCCAATAATGAATTGAGTACCCAATATGCCGTTCGTGGAGGCAATTATGACGAAAATCTAGTTTATGTAAACGAAATTGAAGTCTATCGTCCGTTTTTGATTCGTTCGGGTCAGCAAGAAGGATTGAGTTTTACCAATACCGATTTAGTTCAAAATATTGATTTTTCTGCTGGAGGTTTTCAAGCTAAATATGGTGATAAATTATCCTCAGTTTTGGATATTACCTATCGAACACCAACCCAATTTGGTGCAGTTGCCGAAGCTAGTTTTCTTGGTGCAAGTGTTGCCGTTGATGCCGTTTCCAAAAACGGAAAATGGTCTGAAGTTTCTGGAATTCGCTACCGAAACAATTCTCTTTTGGTAAATAGTCAAGAAACGCAATCCAATTATACACCAACATTTGCCGATTTTCAGACGAATGTTAATTTCAAACCTTCAGATAAGTTAGAATTTAGTTTTTTAGGCAATATTTCTTCCAACGATTATAAATATCAGCCTTTGACACGACAAACCAATTTTGGAACCATCGATGACCCAATGGCATTACTGATTTATTATGAAGGGCAAGAAAAAGACAAATACACTACCGTTTTTGGAGCTGTGAAAACCACTTATACGCCTTCAAAAAATTCCACTTACAAATTGATTGCTTCGGCTTATCATACTCAAGAACAGGAATATTATGATATTTTGGCACAATACCGTTTAGGCGAAGTAGATGCTAATTTGGGTTCTGAAAATTTTGGTGATGTGAAATTCACTCGTGCAATTGGTGGACAACTCAATCACGCTCGAAATGATTTAGACGCTTTAATTGTAAATGCCGAGCTAAAAGGAATTCATAATTGGAAAAAAAATCAATTCGAATGGGGAGCAAAATTCACCCGTGAATCTATTCGTGATCGAGTGATTGAATGGGAAGTGATTGATTCGGCGGGATTTTCTATAAATCCACCAAAAATTTTGCTCAAAAACGACCAACCTTATGCGCCTTACACTGGGCCATTGGTTCCGTATCAAAATGTGAGAGCGACCAATTTTGTTGATATTAATAGATTTTCGGGTTATGTACAATGGAGTAGAAAAGGCTACATTGGCGACAACGAAATTTGGATGAATGCGGGTGTTCGTTCACAAAATTGGACGGTTTCCGGAGATGGAATTACAAGTTCAACCCAATTTACTTTTAGTCCAAGAGCGCAATTCTCCATAAAACCGAATTGGAATAAAGATATGTTTTTCCGACTTTCGGGAGGATTGTATCATCAACCGCCATCCTATCGGGAGTTGCGTGATGCCGATGGAGTAGTGCAGCCCGAGGTCAAAGCACAGCAATCCATACATATTGTTTTGAGCAACGATTATAGTTTCAAGATGTGGGAGCGTCCTTTCAAAATGGTTTCCGAAATTTATTATAAAGCATTGACCGATGTCAATCCTTATACTTTGGATAATGTTCGAATTCGTTATGCCGCCGCCAATAATGCCAAAGCTTATGCACAAGGGTTTGATTTTAGATTGAACGGAGAATTTGTTCCTGGAACAGAATCTTGGTTTAGTTTTGGTTATCTGAAAACCGAAGAAAATAGAGATGGAAAAGGCTATATTTCAAGACCAACCGACCAACGATTGAAATTTGCCCTTTTGTTCCAAGATTATATGCCGAAGATTCCAAGCATAAAATTATACCTGAATTTAGTTTACAACACCGGATTACCAGGAGGTTCACCTTCTTATTCCGATCCTTATTTATACCAAAACCGATTGAATGATTACCGCCGTGCCGATGTAGGTTTCTCTAAAGTTTTGATTGATGAACAAAATCCTTCCACAAAAAGATGGTTGCAACCTTTCAAGGAATTAGCCATTGGATTGGAAATTTTCAACCTTTTCGACAATCAAAACGCCATTACCAATACTTGGGTTCGTGATGTGTATTCCAAAAATCAATATGCGATTCCTAATTATATGACTACACGAGTTTTTAACGTGAAGGTGAATATGAGGTTTTGATTTGCAGTTTAAATCGAAATAATCTGCGAATCTGCGGTCATTTTTAAAAGTGTTTTAAATCAAAATATCACTTTCTAAATCTGATTTTTCTATGGTGAAATCAAAACCCAATTGCTCCACTAATTGAATTACGAGGTTTTTATACCAATTTTCGGATTTGGGATGAATGTAGATTTTTTCAATCAGTTGATTGATGTCCACATTTATTTTTAGACCTTCATTTAGTTTAATGTTGCTTTCACTTACATCCGAAATGATGCGAATTTCTCTTTCGTACTGAAAACTTTTGCGCTTGAACAAAAACGGGAAAAACATATCGTCAAACGGAATGTATTCTTTTTTGTAATCAATATAGTTGACTTCGCCAATGTATTGTTGGTGCTGGGTTTCAGAATCAAAAGCATTTTTCAATCGGCTCACGGTAGATTGAATCGCCAATCCTTCGCTGTTTTGGGTGAAAATCTGCCACATCGCAAAGGATTCGTATTCGTTGATGTGCCAACTACTAACCGCTACTTTTTCGCGATGTGATTTGTAATAGTGCAAAAATTCAGGATTATCCTCAGCAATTTTTTTAATCTCTTGATAGGTTGGTTCGCTAAAAGTGCCTTCGTATTGGTCTTCAAATTTGTCGGAACGCGACATAAACAACTTTCTTGACAATAACAAATCGAGAAACTTGGACAAGTCTAAGTATTTCCAAACAACAGTGTCGGGATCTTCTGGAAGTGTTATGTTTTTGTTGTTGAGATACATTTTTAGTTAACCTAAAAGATTTAAGAATTGAAAAATCCGTCGAAATCTGTGTTTTTGCTTTAGCAAATCCGTTTCATCAGTGTTTCATCGAAAGTATTATTCAAGTGACTGCATCATTACCAGTTTGTTATAAGTTCCGTTTAAGGCAATCAGTTCTTCGTGAGTTCCTTGTTCAACGATTTCTCCTTTTTGCATCACCACAATCTTATCGGCTTTTTGAATGGTCGAAAGGCGGTGTGCAATCACGATGGAAGTTCGGTTTTGCATCATATTTTCCAATGCCACTTGCACGAATTTTTCGCTTTCGGTATCCAAAGCTGAGGTAGCTTCGTCTAAAATCATAATTGGTGGATTTTTCAAAACGGCACGAGCAATCGACAAACGTTGTTTCTGTCCACCCGAAAGTTTGTTTCCGCTGTCGCCAATGTTGGTGTAGATTCCTTGAGGCAAATTTTTGACAAACTCATACGCATTGGCAATTTTTAAGGCTTCGATAATTTCGTCATCGGTAGCGTCCAATTTTCCAAGTGCAATATTAGCTTTTATGGTATCGTTAAACAAAATGCTATCTTGAGTCACCAATCCCATCAAACCACGAAGCGATTGCAAATTCAAGTCTTTAATATTGACTGAATCAATGGCAATTGTTCCTTCATTGACATCATAAAAACGAGTCAATAAATTGGCAATCGTGCTTTTTCCGCTTCCCGATTGACCAACTAGAGCAACGGTTTGTCCTTTTTTCACTTCGATTGAAAAGTTTTTTAGAACATAATCCTCTTCATATTTGAAGTTGATGTTTTTGATACTAATTTCAGAATTGAAAGTTGATTTTTCTAGAGCATTAGCTTTGGAGGTGATTTCGTTTTCAACTTCCAATACTTCAAAAACTCTTTGAGCAGCTGCCAAACCATTTTTCACAGCATATGAAGCTTTTGAAATTGCTTTTGCTGGTGTTAGAATATTGTAAGCCAAAGTCAGGTAAACAATAAACGCCGAGCCATCCAAAGTTTTGTCAACCAAGACTAAATTTCCTCCATACCAAAGTAGTGTAGCAATAGTGGTAATTCCCATAAACTCACTCAATGGCGAAGCCAAATTATTTTTGTTTCCAATACTGTTAGACAATTTTAGCAATCGATTAATAGAATCGTTGAATCTGTTTTTGAACGTTGTTTCGGCATTGTAGCTTTTTACCACTTTCAAACCACCCAAACTTTCTTCTACTATTGAAATCAAAAAACCACTTTCACCTTGTGCCTTTAATGATTTTGCTTTCAAATTTTTGCCAATTTTTGAAATAATAAATCCTGAAATCGGTATAAAAATTAAGACAAAAAACGTCAATTTTGCACTAATTACAAACATAGTTACAAGAGCAAATACAATTGTCAAGGGCTCTTTTACGACTAATTCCAAAATAGAAAAAAACGAATTTTGAACTTCGTTGACATCACCAAGCATTCGAGCCATTACATCTCCTTTTCTTTTTTCGGAATAATAAGAAATGGGCAATTCGATTATTTTGTCAAACATTTTTTTTCTCAAATCACGCAATACACCATTTTTTAGGTGCATAATGTGGTAAGAAGCCAGATAGTTGAATAAGTTTTTTAATAAAAAAGTTGAAATTACCAAAACTACCACTAGCAATAATGCGAATTGAGGGCCACTGTCTTTTGTTAATTCCGAGATTTGATAATACAAGTATTCTTTTCCAAAACGCATCATGCTTCCTATTCCTTCATAGACTGGTGCTTTTTCGATGATTTTGGTTTTGCCAAAAAGAACTTCAAGCATTGGCAATAAAGTCAACATCGAAATGGTGCTGAACAAGGCATACAAAATATTAAAAATCACATTCCAAACGATATGGGATTGATAGGGTTTTGTATAAGGAAAAAGTTTTATTAAGTTTTTATCCATTTAGCTCAACTGCATTGCTGCAATAATGTTTTTAATTTTATTATCTAAAACAGCTTCTACTTTCGTGAAATTCTCCACACAATCTAATTCGGTGTTGACACTGATGTAAAATTTAATTTTTGGTTCGGTTCCGCTTGGTCTGGCACAAATTTTTGAACCATCTTCAGTATAATAAATCAACACATCTGATTTTGGAATGTTCATCGTTTCTTCCTTGCCAGTCAACAAGTTTTTGGCAACGGATGATTTGTAATCTTCTAGCATAATCACGCGTTGTCCGCTGATTTCTTTTATTGGGTTTTCTCTCAAGGAAACCATCATTTGGTTGATTTCAGCCAAACCATCCATTCCTTTTTTGGTCAACGAAATCAAATGCTCTTTATAAAAACCGTGTTCTACATACAATTGTTGTAATTCTTTGTAAACCGAACTTCCGTTAGCTTTAACCTGAGCTGCCAATTCGCAAATCAATAAAGTGGCTGCAACGGCATCTTTATCACGAACGGCATCGCCTACCATATAACCAAAACTTTCTTCACCACCACCAATGAATTCCAATTCTGGGAAATCCTTAATCATTTTGGCAATCCATTTGAAACCCGTCAAGCCTACTTTAAAACCAACTTCATAAGCCGAAGCCAATTCCATAATCATCGGAGTAGAAACGATAGTCGAACCTACAAATTGTTTTCCGTTGATTTTTCCTGCTTTTTTCCATTCTTCCAATAAAAAGGCAGTCATCAAAATCATTGTTTGATTTCCGTTCAACAAAATCATTTTGCCTTCGTTATTTCGAACTGCAACGCCCAAACGGTCGCAGTCAGGATCGGTTCCAACCACAATATCAGCGTTGGTTTTGTCTGCCAATGCCAATGCTAATGTCAAAGCTTCTGGCTCTTCAGGATTTGGAGATTTTACCGTTGGGAAATCACCATTTGGTACTCTTTGTTCTTCAACAATGTTCACGTTTTTGTATCCTGCTTGCGCAAAAGTATCAGGAACTAAAGTGATAGAAGTTCCGTGCAAAGAAGTAAAAACAATATTCAAATTGTCTTTGGCTGCTTGCGAAGTGCCAAAACTAGCATTCTCGATAGTCGATTTGATGAATGCTTGGTCAATTTCGGCATCTATATATTGAATCAAATCTTCGTTAGCATCAAATTTGATTTGGTTGTAATTCAATTTTTCGATAGTGTCAATAATGGCACCATCCTGCGGAGGAACAATTTGTCCACCATCTTCCCAATACACTTTGTAACCGTTGTATTCTGGTGGATTGTGCGATGCGGTTAAAACAATTCCGCATTGACAACCTAAATATTTCAAGGCAAACGACAACTCTGGGGTAGGTCTCAAATCTGAAAATAAATACACTTGAATGCCATTGGCAGAAAAAACATCGGCAACTGTTTTAGCCAAAGTTTTGCTGTTGTGACGACAGTCAAAAGCAATAACGGCTTTTAAGGGTTGGTTTGGAAAGGCAATTTTCAAATAATTCGACAATCCTTGTGTGCTTTTTCCAAGAGTGTATTTATTGATTCGGTTGTCTCCAACGCCCATCACACCACGCATTCCACCTGTTCCAAATTCCAGATTTTTATAAAAGCTCTCTTCTAAATCTTTTGGAGAAGAAGTCATCATTTCGATAACGGCTTCTTGTGTTGTTTTGTCAAAAGTTGGTGTCAACCATTCGTTTACTGCGTCTAAAATGTTTTGTTTGATTTCCATTTTATTTATTTTTAAAATTTTAATATCTTTAATTTGAGTACAAAAATTGTGTTCTTAATTTATTTCTTTCGAAACCTTATACCGTTTGTCATTATTTTTGGTTTGCAAAATAATTTCGCCAAGAAATCCCGCCAAGAATAATTGTGTTCCTAAAATCATTGTGGTCAACGAAATATAAAACCAAGGATTATTGGTTACTAAACTGTAACGCATTCCGTTATACATATGGTAAAGTTTCGAACATCCGATAAAGCCTGCGGCAAAGAATCCGATAATAAACATTATTGATCCTAAAGCACCAAACAAGTGCATCGGTCTTTTGCCAAATTTTGACAAGAACCAAATAGTAATTAAATCCAGAAAACCATTGATGAAACGATCCATTCCAAATTTGGTTTCGCCGTATTTCCTAGCTTGATGTTGTACTACTTTTTCTCCAATTTTATTAAAACCAGCATTTTTCGCCAAAACCGGAATGTAACGGTGCATTTCGCCCGAAACTTCCACGTTTTTCACGACCACGTTTTTGTAGGCTTTCAATCCGCAGTTGAAATCGTTCAATTGTACGCCCGAAGTTTTTCTCGCTGCCCAATTGAATAATTTTGAAGGAAGATTTTTGGCAACAACCGAATCGTAGCGTTTCTTTTTCCAACCTGAAACCAAATCGAAATTTTGAGTTGTAATCATTTCGTACAAACCTGGAATTTCTTCTGGACTGTCTTGTAAATCTGCATCCATCGTGATAATGACATCGCCTTGAGCTTTGGCAAAACCAGCGTGCAAAGCCTGCGATTTTCCAAAGTTTTTCATAAAGCGAATGCCTTTTACATTCGGATTTTCGGCAGCCAAATTTTCGATGATTGCCCAAGATTTGTCGGTGCTTCCATCGTCAATAAAAAGGATTTCGTACGAATAATTGTTGGATTTCATTACAGAGATAATCCAAGTATATAATTCTTTGATCGATTCGTCTTCGTTGAGAAGCGGAATAAGTATGGATAAATTCATTTATTTTTTATTCTTGAGAAGGTTTGCTTTTAAAGATTAAAGCCAATAGTAATCCAAAAAGAGAACTTCCAACTATGCTAAAAACAGAACCTTTTAATAGTTCAATTGTAGAATAAGGATTGTTTTCTTGCATTTTCTTTATAGCTTCATTAATTGCAGCAGATGGTGCGCCAAATTTTTGCATTGTTTCAGCTGTATATTTTATGACAATTTCATTTAATGTTTCCTTTACTGAAGGGTCGATAACATTGAATAATAAAATATTGAATGCAACTGAAATTAATATTCCAATTACAGCAGATATAAAATACGTGGTAAATGCTTCTTTAAAGGAGAAGATGCCTTTTAGCTCTTTTTTAGTTTTTGATAATAAAACTATTCCAATAATAATGTAAACTATAATCATCAAAATGCCTAGCCACCATTTTGTGAAAAGATTTAAATCAATTGAATATATGGCTGTGGTTAGTAATGCGCTCACAACACCAGTAATAATCCCAAAGGAAATCCCGTTTTTCTTTATAATTTCATTCATCGTTGAAAGTATTTATTTATTAATCTACAAATATAGTAATTCCCAATATATTGACGAGTAAAAATCGGTTTTTAGAATTATATAAAAAAAGTAATCTAAAGGTTTGTTTATTAAAAAATAAGTGTAAATTTGCAAACTCAAAATGAGAAAAGGATTTTAAACAAAAAGAGTAGTTGCATTTACACCTTTTTCGAAAGTCGAGAAAGCTTCAAAATTAAAACGCTCAAAAAAATAAAAAAAAATAAAGATGAAAAAAGGAATTCACCCAGAAAATTACAGATTAGTTGCCTTCAAAGATATGTCTAATGAAGACGTTTTTATCACTAAATCTACTGCAGAAACTAGAGAAACTATCACAGTTGATGGTGTTGAATATCCAGTTGTAAAAATGGAGATTTCTAGAACTTCTCACCCTTTTTACACAGGTAAATCTAAACTTATCGATACTGCAGGTCGTATTGATAAATTCAAAACTAAATACGCTAAACACGGTAAATAATAATTATCAGTTTAATAATATAGAAAGCCTCACAAATCGTGAGGCTTTTTTTATTTTTATTGCTATCTAAAACTTTGTAACTTTGAATTTCTAAAGTATAGACGTTGCAGTGCAATGTCTCTAACAAAATAAAAAAAAACAAAATGAATTATATCCTTTTCGACGGACCAGCCAGAAATGCATTATTACCTTTTACTTTCACGCGACCTGTTGCTGATATTCTTGTGGGTATTATGACGATTCGTCAAAAATGGGAAATGCGGTTAGGTTCAACCACGACTACTATCACTGAGGAATATTTATCCGAAAAATTTCCGATGGTGGAAATGGAGGAGAATGTGATGATAAACGCATCGTTTCTGCCCAATTCAGATTTGGTGGAAATGGTAACTAATCTTGAAATCAATCAAGCTATTTTTCAAGGCGATGATGTAATTGCCTTTCATACGCACGAAAATCAGCAAGAAGTTGATTTTGAAACTTATGAAATTATAGAGTTTCAAGGCGAATGTATCCGAATTGAACATACTTGTGATATTTTTTCTAAAAATGCAGCTGCCATTAAAGAAGATTTTGAGCTTTTGACCGAAGAAAGAAAATCACAACCTATTCCTAGAAGTGTCAATACCATTGCACCTGAAAATATATTCATAGAAGAAGGAGCAAAATTGGAATTCGTTACACTGAATGCTACTAATGGACCAATTTATATTGGGAAAAATACCGAAATAATGGAAGGTTCTGTTATTCGAGGGCCGTTTGCGCTGTGTGAAGGTGCTATCGTTAAGATGATGGCGAAAATTTATGGAGCAACTACCATTGGACCTTATTCGAAAATTGGTGGTGAAGTGAATAATGCTGTTTTATTTGCCCATTCTAATAAGGGTCACGATGGATTTTTAGGCAATTCAGTGCTTGGTGAATGGTGTAATATTGGTGCCGATTCAAATACTTCCAACTTAAAAAATAATTATGAAGAAGTAAAACTATGGAACTATGAAACTGAAAGTTTTGAAAAAACAGGACTTCAATTTTGTGGATTAATGATGGGAGATCATAGTAAATGCGGTATCAACACGATGTTCAATACAGGAACTGTGGTTGGAGTGAGTGCTAATATTTTTGGTGCTGGATTTCCACGAAACTTTGTGCCGAGTTTTTCTTGGGGAGGAGCAGCTGGTATAACGGTTTATATGACTCGCAAAGCCTTTGAAACGGCTCGACTAGTAATGAGTCGCAGAAATATTGAATTTGACGAAAAGGAAGCAGCCATCTTGCAACACGTTTTTGACGAAACCAAAATTTGGAGGAAAGAATAAGTTTCTTTTAAGAGTTTAAAACTAAAAATATCCGATAATTTATATACTACACAATGTAAATTATCGGATATTTTTTATTGTGTATAGTAAAAAATATCGGATAATTTTAAAAAATATTTTAAAATTATCCGATATTTTGTATTTTATGTTTACATTTGTAGTATGGTACAACGGAAAAAATATATCGAAATTGTAAAACATCTTTCGAAAAAAGAGTTTACTATTCTTATTGGCGCTAGGCAAATAGGGAAGTCCACGCTATTGAAGCAATTGTTCGAGGATTTGAACCAAAAAGGAGAAACGGTTTATTTCTTGAATTTAGATCGAAAAGAAATTTTAGACGAATTGGACGAAAGTCCTGAAAATTTGTTTAAAATTTGTCCGTTGCAAACCGATAAAAAAATCATTGTTTTTATTGACGAAATCCAATACCTAAAAGATGCGACTACTTTTGTAAAATTACTTTTCGACGAATATTCCGATCGATTGAAGATTGTTGCCACAGGAAGTTCTGCTTTTTATATCGACAAGCAATTTAATGATTCGCTTGTAGGGAGAAAGAAAATTTTTCAGATGGGAACACTTGATTTTGAGGAGTTTTTGATCTTTAAGGGAAGAAATGATTTGGTAGAAGAAGTTTTGAAACTCAAAAACAAAAAAAAACAAAAATCCATTCAAGAGAATGTACTTTGGGCTTTTATGGATGAATTTGTGAATTATGGTGGTTATCCTGCCGTGGTTTTAGAAAATGATATTGCTCAAAAAATAGAATTATTGAAAGATATTCGAGATTCCTTTATCAAGCGAGATATTCTAGAATCGGGTATTACGGATGAAACCAAGTTTTACAGAATGTTGATGCTTTTGGCAAGTCAATCAGGGAATTTGTTGAATGTAAACGAAATTTCGAATACGTTGCGAATGACCAATGCCACTGTCGAAAATTATTTGTATGTGTTGCAAAAATGTTTTCATATTACGCTGGTAAAACCATTTTACAACAATTTGCGCAAGGAATTGACCAAGATGCCCAAAGTATATATCAACGATTTGGGCTTGCGAAATGTGCTGATTAATTATTTTTCGCCTTTAGAACAAAGAGCTGATAAAGGAATGGTTTTGGAAAATTTGTGCTTTAGATTACTTTTTGAAAGGTTTGATCAAGATCAAGTAAAATATTGGCGCACCGCCGATGGAAATGAAGTCGATTTTGTGGTAGAAACCTCTTATTTAAAAGGTTTTGCAGTAGAAGTAAAGTTCGGCGAGCAGGAAGTAAAGTCAAGCAAATACAATAAATTTATACAAAATTATCCTGATTTTCCTTTGGAGTTTTGGTGGTGGAAAAAGATGGAGTTGCTGTTTTAGAGATTCGTTATTTTGATTGCCGCAAATTCGCAAATTAATTATTTCATTTGCGAATCAGCGGTTTTATTTTCGGGATTTTTATTTTGTCAATTATAGAAATATTGTTTGTAAATTTGCAACCTCAATTTTTTGACAACGATTTCATTAATTGAGCTATTTTATGGAAAACAAGAAAAAAGTAGCCTTTTATACTTTAGGCTGTAAATTGAATTTTTCGGAAACTTCAACCATTGCCAGAAGTTTTCAGGACGAAGGTTTTGAACGCGTCGATTTTGAAGAAGTGGCCGACATGTATGTCATCAACACCTGTTCGGTGACGGAAAATGCCGATAAACAATTCAAACAGGTCGTTCGAAAAGCGATGAAACTCAACAACAAGGCTTTTGTTGCCGCCATTGGTTGTTATGCCCAATTAAAACCCGAAGAATTAGCCAATGTCGATGGAGTGGATTTGGTTTTGGGTGCTACAGAAAAGTTTAAAATTACTGATTACATCAACGATTTGTCCAAAAATAATTTTGGAGAAGTACATTCTTGCGAAATAGAAGAAGCTGATTTTTATGTAGGAAGTTATTCCATTGGCGACAGAACCCGTGCTTTCTTGAAAGTGCAGGACGGTTGCGATTACAAATGTACTTATTGCACGATTCCATTGGCGAGAGGAATTTCCCGAAGTGACGAATTGCAAAATGTACTCAAAAATGCCAAAGAAATTTCGGAACAAGGAATCAAAGAAATCGTTTTGACCGGTGTAAACATTGGTGATTACGGCAAAGGAGAATTTGGAAATAAAAAACACGAGCATACTTTCTTGGAATTAGTTCAGGCTTTAGACCAAGTAGAAGGAATCGAAAGATTGCGAATATCCTCCATCGAACCAAATTTATTGAAAAACGAAACAATAGAATTTGTTTCGAAAAGCCGAACTTTTGTGCCGCATTTTCACATTCCGTTGCAATCTGGAAGCAATGAAATTCTGAAGTTGATGAAACGCCGTTACCTTCGGGAGGTTTATACGGAACGAGTAAATAAAATTCGAGAAGTGATGCCAGATGCCTGTATTGGTGTGGACGTGATTGTTGGTTTTCCGGGCGAAACTGACGAACATTTTCTTGAAACGTATCACTTTTTGAACGATTTAGATATTTCGTATTTACACGTTTTTACTTATTCAGAGCGAGATAATACAGAAGCTGCAGAAATGGAAGGTGTTGTTCCTAATAACGTTCGTGCCAAAAGAAGTAAAATGTTGCGTGGATTATCAGTTAAAAAACGTAGAGCTTTTTATGAAAGTCAAATTGGAACCAACAGAACCGTTTTGTTTGAAGCTGAAAATAAAGAAGGTTACATTCACGGATTTACCGAAAATTATGTGAGAGTAAAAACGCCTTGGAATCCAGAATTGGCCAACACTTTACACGAAATCAATTTGACTAAAATAGATGAAGATGGAAGTGTGAGATTGGAATTCTTGAATGTTGAAGTTTAAAAAAACACCCGACAGATTTTTGAAACCTGTCGGGTGTTTTTTTATAGAATCTCTTATTTCACAGTTTCTACTAAGCGAATGAATTCTGCTTTGTAACCGTCTTCGTCATTGGACAATCCTTCTTTTGCCAGTTTTTTGATTTCTTCTGAAGATTTATTTGGTGCCAGATTGGAATCTCTTAATTTCAATCCAAACCAGGCTACGGAAGCACTAAATTTGAAATCATCAGAAGCATTTTTCAATGGAATGGATTTGTTTTCAATCACTTTTGCCATTTCTATACTTTTATCTCCATCGGGTTTTTTGTAACGGAATTTGATGGTAGCCAATTCATCGGAATAATTATCTTCGGATGCAGTTGTTTTGGTGTATTTCAATTCGGGTTGGTTGTTCAGGAATTCGCTTTTTACTCTGGTTGGAATCACTTCATACAAAGCGGTAACCGTATGATTGCTTCCTAATTCTCCCGCATCAATAGCATCGTTTGTGAAATCTTCGGGGCGCAATTTTCTGTTTTCATAACCAATCAATCGATAAGCCTGAACCTGTTTTGGATTGAATTCGATTTGGATTTTCACGTCTTTGGCAATGGCAAACATCGAACCTTTGAATTCTTTGCTCAAGAAACGATTGGCTTCTTGAATGTTGTCGATATAAGCATAATTTCCATTGCCTTTGTCGGCCAAAGTTTCCATTTTGCTATCTTTGTAATTTCCCATTCCATAACCTAGGCAAGTCAAGAAAACACCTGATTTTCTTTTCTCTTCAATCAAGGTTTGCATATCAGTATTCGAAGATGCTCCCACATTAAAATCGCCGTCAGTAGCCAATATTACTCGGTTATTTCCACCTTTGATGAAATTTTCTTGAGCCAATTTATAAGCCAATTCTATTCCAGCTCCACCTGCTGTGCTACCGCCAGCATTTAGATTTTCCAACGCACTGATGATGGTTTGTTTTTCATCTCCAGTTGTTGGTGGTAAAACCATTCCTGCTGCTCCTGCATAAACTACAATGGCAACTTTATCTTTTTTTCGGAGTTCATTGATCAAAATTTTTAGCGATTGTTTCAGTAAAGGCAATTTATTATCAGAACTCATCGAACCCGAAACATCAATCAAGAAGACCAAGTTGGAAGCGGGTAAACTTTCGGTTGAAATATTTTTGCCTTGCAAGCCAATTTTCAATACTTTGTGGTTCGAATTCCAAGGACATTCGCTGTATTCGGTATTAATCGAAAACGGATGCTCGTCTTGTGGTTGCGGGTATTTGTATTTGAAAAAATTCACCATTTCTTCGACTCTTACGGCATCTTTAGGAACGGTTTGCCCGTTGTTGATAAAACGTCTTACATTTGTATAAGAAGCATTGTCCACATCAATAGAAAAAGTAGAAAGCGGAGCCGATTTTGGACTTTCGAATGGGTTTTCTATGAAAATTCCGTAATCTTCATCATTAAGTTCTACAGGTTTTGCAGTAATTATAGTGTCTTTAATTTTTCTATTTTTTATTCGTTTTTTTTCTTCTGATTTAGAACTTATTTGAACTCCAGCTACTCTTCCTTGAAGCGCATCATTAACATTAGCTGATTTTTGTTTATTTAATTTATTAGCAGAAATCATTGCAACCGAGCCTGAATAATCGGCATTTTCGGATGTTCCATAACCCACAACAACCACCTCATTCAATTGATTCGAACTGCTTTTTAGAGTAATGTTTATAATGGTTGATTTTCCAACTGTAGCATATTTTGTCTCAAACCCAATGTAAGAGAAAACGAGTTTATCACCCTTTTCTGCGAGAATACTGTATTTCCCATCGATGTTCGTGCTAGTTGCATTTTTAGTTCCTTTAATGTAAATAGATACACCAGGAAGTGGCGCGCCCGTGTCTTCGGTTACGATACCTGTAATAGTCGTTTTTTGGCCAAAACTTAGGACAGAAAAAAGCATAAGTAGAGCTAATGAAATACGTTTTGTAGTTTTCATAATAGTTGTTTTTAGTATGTTAGAAATGATTTTTTTCGAATTATTTTTGGATGGGTACTCTGTTTTTGGTGGTAATAATTACGACTCCTTTGCTACCTTTTTCTCCATATTTTTCTATGGCTTCGTCGTCTTGTAAAATGGTTAGAGTTTCAATTTTTTGTTTATTCAAAGGAGCATAAGGACTTGTTGGATGTGTTCCGAAAAGCGATTCTTCAGTATATTCGACACCATTGATGATATACAAAGGTTCTTTGAGAACAATGAGCGATTCAATTTCTTCGTTATCTAGTTTTTTGGGCATTTCTTTTTTTGCTTCTTGAACTGATTTGAATTTTGTTTGTGCTAAATTTCCATTCACAACAACCAAAGGCCCATTGGTTTCGGCTGCTTTCTGGGGGGCAATACTATCTTTTTGCTTCTTTTTTTCTAATTCGGAATAAGACGATCGCACCACGATCGCATCAAAAACTTGGTTTCGGAAAGTATTGGTTTTATTCCTTAAAATAGTTTCCTTTTCACTTTTTGTATAATCCGATGCTATAATTCCATCTGCTATTTCACTCTGTTTTTCTGCTGAATCCATTGCGCTTGATGCAACAACTGGGCTTTGATTTTCCTTTTCAACAAGAGTTGTTTTTGTTACATTAAGGATATTTATTACTTTGGCGGTGTCAATTTGCGAACTAACAATCGCTTTTTTAGAATCATTTTTTGAAGGCACTTTTTTTACTACAACCTCTTTGCTTATTGAAGTGATTTCAGTTGGTTTTAAGAATTGATACCCCAAGGAAACCAAGAGGATAACCGATGCTGCAATGGCAATTTTTTTCCAATTTTTGTTTTTGGATTGTAGTTCTTTTTGTTCCAATTTGGCATCCACTCGTTGCCAAATCCTTTCCATTCCGGGAAAGTCTTTTTCTTCAGCTTTGTGAGCAGCGTTCTTTATTTTGTCGAATATTTTATCTTGATTGTCCATGACTATTTCGCTTTTTGGTAATACAAATTGTTTACTAATTCCCTTAATTTAGTTTTCGAAGCATTCAATTGTGATTTGGATGTGCCTTCGGAAATGTTGAGCATTGCTGCGATTTCTTTGTGACCATAACCTTCGATAACGAAAAGATTAAATATAGTTTTGCAACCTTCGGGAATGTGGTTGAGCAATTTCAGCAAATCTTCTTCTTCGAGTTCGGTGACTTCATCGGTAAAAGGTTGAGAAATAGTTTTGACATCTTCGAGGTACAAATTGAAATTTGTTTTCTTTTTGATGGTTGCCAAGCAATGATTGACAGTAATTTTTCTGCTCCAAGCTTCGAAAGCCCCCAATTCCTTGAGTTGATCGAGTTTGGTGAAAATTGTATAGAAAGCGTCGGCCAAGGCTTCTTCTATTTCTTCTTCTTTCTTTAGATATCGCTTGCAAGTACGATACAGTTTGGGAGCCATCAGCTCATACACCTGACGCTGGGCATCGCGGTGCATTTTTTTGCAATCAGAAATTAGTTTTTCGTTTATCACAATTGTTGTCTTTCTACTAAAGAGGATGATTAAGGGTAAAAGGTTGGGAAGCGGTTGAAATATTTTTGTTATTTAAAATTTTGGAACCGAGATTTTATAAATATTGGTTTCCAAAACATCCGAATCATTGTCTTCACAAAGTAGGAACTCAATTTGGGTTTCACTCTTTTGATAAAGCGTTAATCCTTCAAATTTTTGGGTATCGGATATTTTCTGGGTAAACTCTATTTCGAATGTTTTGCTGTCCATTCGTCCAATTAGGCTTCCCAATATTTCGCCATCATCGTAAGTGGAAGTAGTATCTTCGGCTGTGGCCAAAAAGTAAATTTTTTCATCGACAAAAATGGCATCTGTAAAAGAAGTTTCTATGTGTTTGATTTTTGGCAATTGTATTGGAATGAACTCAATCGTACTGTTTTTATTGAGTTTGCCGTTTATTATTGCGATTCCATTTTTAGAATTAACACCATTGCCTCTTTGGAATAAAAGCCATTTTTTATTGCAGAAAAGAGCGCCTTCAATATTTAATTCATTATCAGAAATGGAAGCCGTTTGTTTTAGATTTTGGTACAATTGTGATAAATCTTTTTCAATTATTTCTTTGGTTTCAAGATTATAGGTTATTCTTTTTTCTCTTTTGGAAGTGGAACCGGAACCCAAAAGATGAAGTTTATTTCCTTTTAAAACAATGGATTCAAAATCGTATTTGTCTTTTTTTGGAATGTTTTCTTCGCCTTTTTCTAATAATTGTATTTTAGAAAGTTGCTTTTCCTGAATGTGATATTGATATAGAAAAGTACTGTTATCAGAAATGATAAACAAGGAATTGTCTTTGTAAACTAGCCCAGAAGCTGAGCCAAGACCGATGATTTTAAATAAGGCTTCGAGTGTAAATTTTTCCATTTAATAATGAAGAGACAGTTTGGGTTTTCTAATGGAGGACAATTGTAAACTTTTCGAAATTAGTAAAAATCAATCGAATTTGTGTTGTGTTTTTGCTATATCTTTGCCAACCAAAATAAATTAATGTGAATATTTCCAAATATACAAAAGAGTTCTCTTATAGTTTGAAACTAGCTTTTCCAGTTATTCTTGGAATGTTAGGGCATACATTAATTGGGATTGTAGATAATTTTATGGTTGGAAATTTGGGTTCAACCGAATTGGCAGCCGTTTCATTGGGCAATAGTTTTATCTTTATTGGAATGTCGTTGGGAATTGGTTTTTCTACCGCCATCACACCTTTGATTGCGGAAGCTGATGCAGAGAAAGACAACAAAAAAATCAGAACTACATTTCATCACAGCTTGTTGTTGTGTACGCTTTTAGGAATCGTCATATTTGTTTTGATTATTTTAGCAAAGCCCATAATGCAATTAATGAACCAACCAGAAGCGGTTGTCGAATTGGCCGCGCCTTATATTAATTGGGTGGCTTTTTCCTTAATTCCCGTAATTATTTTCCAAGGTTATAAGCAATTTGCCGATGGTTTGTCGCAAACTAAATATTCGATGTATGCCATTTATCTGGCCAATGTGGTACATATTTTCTTCAATTATGTGTTGATTTATGGGGTTTTTGGTTTTCCTAAATTGGGTATTTTGGGCGCAGCATTGGGAACTGTAATTTCTAGAATTATGATGGTGGTTTTTATGCACTTTATTTTGAGGAAAAATTCAGCATTCAAACATTATTTCAAGAATTTTACTTTCAAAGAAATTAAGAAATCAATTTTAAAGAAAATCATTAATTTGGGTTTACCTTCGGCTATGCAAATGTTGTTTGAAGTAGCTTTGTTTACTGCAGCGATTTGGCTTTCGGGTTCGCTTGGAAAAAACAGTCAGGCAGCCAATCAAATTGCGTTGACTTTGGCTTCGTCCACTTTTATGGTGGCAATGGGGTTTAGCGTGGCAGCGATGATTCGAGTGAGCAATGCCAAAGGGGCAAAAGATTACAAGCAATTAATTACCGTGGCTCGCTCAATTTTCTTGTTGGCGATTATGGTCGAAACTTTCTTCGGGTTGGTTTTCGTAATTTTTCATAATTTCTTGCCCCATTTGTTCTTGAATATGTCCGATGTCACACAAGAATTGGATAATGCCGAAATAATATTCATAGCATCCCAATTGCTTTTGGTGGCAGCTGTTTTTCAAATTTCTGACGGAATCCAAGTAGTAGTTTTGGGGGCTTTAAGAGGGTTGCAAGACGTAAAAATCCCGATGTACATTACCTTTGTGGCATATTGGATTGTGGGTTTCCCGATTTCGTATTTTTTAGGAACACACACCAATTTGGCTGCAACTGGAATCTGGATTGGACTTTTGGCAGGATTAACAGCGGCAGCTTTATTTTTGTACATTCGCTTTGCGAGATTGACCAAAAGATTAGCATTGGAAAACTAATAAAATTTTTTAGGTTTTTTCTTAAAACATTGTAACTTATAATCTGATTTATCGTATAATCATCGAACAAATTAATTTTGAAAAAAAATGATACTATTAATTATTATTGGGGTTATTTTATTGATTGTGAGTTTTGCTGTAAAAAGTAATGCCAGCAATCCGTTTTTCAAGTTTTCGAATACGCTTAAATTAGTTGGATTTGTTGTAATTGCTTTGGGAATTTTCTCGTCGATGTTCAAACAAATTGATGCGGGAAAAGTAGGTGTAAAATCACTTTATGGAAGCGTTCAACCCGATATTTTAGAAAGTGGTTTGCATTTGATAAACCCACTTTTGGATGTAACCGATTTTGACATTCAAACCCAGAACTACACTATGTCAGCCGTTCACGGCGAAGGCGCTCAGGAAGGCGATGATGCTATTCGAGTTCTGTCGAATGATGGACTCGAAGTGGTGATTGATTTGACCGTTTTGTATCGAATAACTCCTACTGATGCTCCAAATATTTTCAAGCAAATTGGAGTAAATTACAGCGATAAAATTGTGCGTCCAATTACAAGAACTCGTATTCGAGATAATGCTGTTTATTATGATGCCGTGGCTTTGTATTCGACCAAAAGAAATGAATTTCAACAAAGAATTAGAAAAAGTATAGAAGACGATTTTAAAGCTAGAGGTTTGATTTTAGAACAACTATTGATTCGAAATATAAATCTTCCCGAATCTGTAAAAGCAACTATCGAAAGCAAGATTAATGCAGAGCAAGAGGCTCAAAAAATGACTTTCGTGCTACAAAAAGAAAAACAAGAAGCCGAAAGAAAAAGAGTTGAGGCACAAGGTATCGCTGATTATCAAAGGATTATTTCTATGGGATTGACCGATAAACAATTGCAATACGAACAAATAAAAGCGCAAAAAGAAATTGCAACTTCGCCAAATACCAAAATTATTTTTATGGGAAAAGGGGGAAGTGCACCAGTAATTTTGTCTGATAAATAAACTTAAATTCCAAAATTGAAATTCAAAATTTCAAAGGGAATCTAAAATCTAAAATCTAAATTCAAAAATTATAAAATGGAATTACCAAAATTTTTACTAGGCGATAACACTGATTTTCCAGATGATATTTTCATCATTCATTTGGATTATCCAAGATTCATCATCAATCTAAAAGACGATGAAGTAGAATTTATGGAAGAAGCTGAAGATCTTGATGAAGCTGAATTAAATGCCGAAATGGAAGGTTTGATTGAACAAGCCAATGCCTTTTATGACCGAGAAATGGAACGTTACGAAAAAGAATAATATTTTTTCAAAAATTTTTTCCATAACAAAAAGAGCTGTAACTGATGCTATTTAGTCGGAGATTATTTTAAATTTTTGAAATAGTTTTCCAATACGAATTGAGCGGCTGCAAAAGGTGAAATTTCATCATTTTGTACCGCTTTTTTAGTAGATTCCAAAACTTTCTGGATTTCAGGATTGTTGTAGAAATTAGTTTTCAATTGTTCATTAATGGTTTCAAGTAACCAATATTGATTTTGTGCTGCCCGTTTTTCAAAGAAATAAGTATTCCCTTTAGTGATTTCGATAAATTGCTCGATTGTTTGCCAAATTTCCGGAATTCCTTCTAGTGTTATCGAACTACAAGTTGAGGTTGTTGGAATCCAACCCGATTTTTTGGCAGGAAATAAATGCAAAGCACGTTCAAATTCAGTTTTTGCTAATTTGGACTTTTTGATGTTATCGCCATCACATTTATTGATGACAATAGCATCGACCATTTCCATAATACCTCGTTTGATGCCTTGTAATTCATCGCCAGCGCCTGAAATTTTCAAAAGCAAAAAGAAATCGACCATACTATGAACTGCAGTTTCGCTTTGTCCAACACCAACAGTTTCAATGAGAATAGTGTCAAAACCAGCAGCTTCACATAGCATAATGGTTTCTCTAGTTTTTCGAGCCACACCGCCAAGCGTTTCTCCTGAAGAGGAAGGTCTGATATAGGCATTAGGGTCTTTAATTAATTCTTCCATTCGGGTTTTATCGCCTAGAATACTTCCGTGCGAAATGGTGCTGCTTGGGTCAACGGCAAGCACGGCTACTTTTTTGCCTAGACCAGTTAAATGTTTTCCAAATGCTTCAATAAAAGTACTTTTTCCAACACCAGGAACTCCCGTTATTCCTATTCTTACTGATTTATTGGCGTGAGGTAAGCAAGCGTTTAGTACTTCATTGGCTTTCGCCAAATGGTTGGCATTTGTACTTTCAATTAGAGTTACGGCTCGGCTTAAATCTGAAATATTTCCTGCTAAAACTCCATTGATTAATTCCTGAGTTGTGCGTTGTTTTTTTCTAAGTAGTTGAATTTGTTCCACAGCTTTCGAACTGATAATTTCTGGAGGTGAAATTCCATCTTTTTCGTGTAAACTGCTTGGATGTTGATTTTTATTGTCCAAAATGCTTTGTTTGAGTAGTAAAAGTAGTGAAAACAAAAACAGTTTCAAAAAGGGATTGCTCTTTGAATCTGGTTTGTTATAAATGGTTGTATTTTGTAGTTATCACTTCAAGGCTAAACTCTGGTAGCAAATAATTTCTTTTATCTGGGGTAAATAAAAGATTAAAAATAGATTTCCTCATTTTCAAAATAAATTTTAGTGGTATTTTTGCAGTCAATCTACTACTATGAACAACTTTATTCTAATTTTTGTTTTTTTATTTCTTGGAGTTGTTTTGCAAAAGATAAAGCAATTTCCAACAGATTTTTATAAAGTATTAAATAAGATTGTAATTTATCTTTGTCTTCCAGCTTTGGCACTTTATTACATTCCAAAAATCAAATTAGATTCGCATTTGTTGTTTCCCATTGGTGTCACTTGGATTAGTTTTACCACAGCAATTTTGTTTTTTAGTTTGTTAGGGAAAAGAATGGGATGGTCCAGAAAATTGACGGGATGTTTGATTTTAACGGCGGGTTTTGGCAATACTTCCTTCTTGGGTTTTCCAATTATTCAAGCTTTGTATGGAGAAGAAGGTCTGAAAATAGCTATAATTGTTGATCAGCCGGGAACTTTTGTTGTGCTTTCCACTTTGGGAGTTGTTGTAGCTACTTTGTATTCTAACGGAAGTTCAAATGGATTTCAAATTGCTAAAAAAATTATCTTTTTTCCTCCGTTTATCGCTTTTTTGTTGGCGTGTTTTATGAATGTTTTTCAATTTGATTTTCATCAATACATTCAGTTTGGTTTACTGAAAATTGGAAGTGTGATGACGCCATTAGCGATGCTATCCGTTGGACTCCAACTTCATTTTGATAAAAAGAGCAAGCATTGGAAATTCTTAAGGTTAGGACTTTTTTATAAATTGATTTTGACACCAGCACTAATTTATTTGTTGTATGTAGTTGTTTTTGACCAACATTCAAAAATGATACAAGTTTCAATTATGGAAGGAGCGATGGCACCAATGATTTCGTCCAGTATTATTGCAGCTACTCACGGTTTGAAACCCCGATTGTGCAGTATGATGATTGGTTTTGGAATTCCAATTTCTTTTATCACCTTGGTTTTTTGGTATTTTGTGGCAGGTTGTATTTGATGTTTTTAATCATACCAACTCATTAATCTTCGCATACTGCAACAACATCACGGTCTTAGCATCTTTAATTTCACCAGTTGCAATCATTTCAAAAGCTTTTTCAAAAGGAAGTTCCATCACTTCAATATGTTCTTGTTCTGCATCGAGTCCGCCACCTTCGTGTACTTTCATTGAAGCATTGTATTCACCAATAAATAAATACAAAATTTCGGTTACGGCGCCAGGTGACATATAGGTTTCCATCACTTTTTGAACCTTTGAAATTCGATATCCAGTTTCTTCTTCGGTTTCTCGAATAATACATTGCTCTGGATGATCTTGGTCTAAAAGTCCAGCACAAACTTCAATCATCATTCCGGTTTGGTTTTTATTTAAATAGGATGGCAATCGAAACTGACGTGTTAAAATCACGGTTTTTTCAGCAGGGTTATATAGTAGAATGGCGGCTCCGTTTCCTCGATCATATACTTCTCTTATGTGAGTTTCTGTCGGTTTATTTTCTTCTTGATAATCGAAAGTTATTTTATTTAATAAATACCAATTGTCTGAAAGTAATTCGGTTTTTTGAATGGTTATTTTGGGATCTTTCATCGGATTTTTAATGTTTAAAAAAAACGTCCCGATTAATCGGGACGTTAAGTTATTATTTTAGAATGGTTTGTTTTCTGTCTGGTCCAACAGAAACAATTTTTATTGGCACTTCAATTTCCTTTTCGATAAATTCGATGTACTCTTTTAACTCTTTTGGCAACTCATCATAAGTCGTCATTCCAGTTAAATCAGCTTCCCATCCTTTTAATTCGGTATAGATTGGAGTTACGTTTTCAGTTTCGATATTGTATGGGAAATGTGAAATCGCTTTTCCTTTGTAATTGTATTGAGTACATACTTTCAAGGTTGGGAATCCAGAAAGAACGTCTCCTTTCATCATCATCAATTGAGTAACTCCATTGATTTGAACTGCATATTTCAAAGCCACTAAATCCAACCATCCACAACGACGTTTTCTGCCAGTTACTGAACCATATTCATTACCAACTCTTGCCATTGTTTCTCCGTCTTCGTCAAAAAGTTCTGTTGGGAACGGACCACTTCCTACACGAGTTACATAGGCTTTGAAAATTCCGTACACATCTTTTATTTTGTTTGGAGCAATTCCCAAACCAGTACAAGCCCCTGCAGCAGTTGTGTTTGATGAAGTTACAAATGGATATGTTCCAAAATCAACATCTAGTAACGAACCTTGAGCGCCTTCGCATAAAATTAACTTTCCAGCTCTTTGGGCTTGATTGATGTATTCTTCGCTGTCTATAAAATCTATTTTTTTCAATTCTTCGATAGATTCAAAGAATTCTTTTTCCATTTCATCTAAGTTGTACTGAATATCAACATCATAAAATGCTATCATTTCTTCGTGCTTGTTGGCCAATGAGCGGTATCTTTCTTTGAAATCTTCTAATTCGATATCGCCAACACGGATTCCATTTCTTCCAGTTTTGTCCATATACGTTGGGCCAATTCCTTTAAGAGTAGAACCAATTTTTGCTTTTCCTTTTGAAGCTTCAGAAGCGGCATCAAGCAAACGGTGGGTTGGTAAAATTAAATGTGCTTTTCTAGAAATGATTAATTTGCCTTTTAGGTCTAAATTAAATTTTGCTAATCCTTCAATTTCTTTTTGAAATACAACAGGATCAATTACTACTCCATTTCCAATAACATTTACTGCGGTTTTGTGAAAAATTCCAGAAGGAATGGTTCTCAAAACGTGTTTAATTCCGTCAAATTCTAATGTATGTCCTGCATTTGGACCGCCTTGAAAGCGGGCAATAATGTCATATTTTGACGTAAGTACGTCAACAATTTTCCCTTTTCCTTCATCTCCCCATTGTAATCCTAGTAATAAATCTGCGGTCATTCTAATTTTTATTTGTAGTTAGTTTGTTATTTCTTTTTTTCGTTTTGTTCCGTATAGATATAGGGAATGATTTGTAATGTCTATATCAAAAATATCTTCGATCGTTTTTTTGATAGTTTGAATTCTAGGATCACAAAATTCGATAACTTCGCCAGTATCGGTCATTATTATATGGTCGTGTTGCTTGTCGAAATAGGATTTTTCGTAATGAGCCTGATTTTGTCCAAATTGATGTTTGCGCACCAAACCTGATTCTAATAAAAGTTCTATGGTGTTGTATAGTGTAGCTCGACTCACACGGTAGTTTTTATTTTTCATTTTGATATACAAATTTTCTATATCAAAATGTTCTTCGCTATCATATATTTCTTGGAGTATAGCATAGCGTTCAGGCGTTTTGCGATGTCCTTTATTTTCAAGATAGAGTGTAAAAACATTTTTTACAATTTCTTGATTACTACTATTATCAACTGAAATCTGTGTCATATCTGCAAAGATAAATTTTATTTTTTAGTTTAGAAGTTTAAAAGGTTAGAATAAACCAAGAACTAAACATATTTCTCTCTTTTTGTTAATTATTGTATTCACGACTCACTTTATCAATACCGTCAATTTGCTTGATATTATCGATTAATCTTTTCAAAATGTTATTGTTTTGAACGATTACGGCTATTTGTCCGTTGAAAATTCCCGCATCGCCACTCAAGGAAATACTTTGGATATTCACATTCATATTATCAGAAATTACTTTGGTCAATTTATTGGTTAATCCAATGGTGTCCATTCCTGTAATATGCAATATCGCTTTAAATTCTTGTTGTGAAGAGTCGATCCACTTGGCTTGCATAATTCGATACGCATAATTCGATTGAAGACTTATGGCGTTTGGACAATCTCTTTTGTGAACTTTAATTCCTTCATTTATAGTGACAAAACCAAAAACTTCGTCACCTGGAATAGGATTGCAACAGGTGGATAATTTGTAATCTAGTTTATCTTGGTCAGATCCAAAAACCAGCATGTCATAATTGCTATTGAGCACTTGTTTGTGAATGTCTTCGCTTGCTGTGCTTGAATTTCTCTTGATTTTATTCTTGAAAAAATTGATAAAAGTGTTGCTTTTTTGGGCAGCGAAGTCTTTTAATTGTTGGTTTTCGATAGCGCCAACTCCCACACGGTAAAACAAATCTAAACTGGTTTTTAATTTAAAATAATTGACCAATTCATTGACTACCGATTCGCTCAAAGTGATTTTTAAGTGTTTGAGTTTTCGGGTAAGTACTTCTTTTCCTTCTTCGGCTATTTTTTTGGTATTTTCGTTTAAAACATTTTTAATTTTAGTTTTTGCCCTAGAAGTCGTTACATAATCAAGCCAGTTCAAAGTGGGTTTTTGATATTGAGAGGTAATAATTTCAATTTGATCGCCACTTTTTAATTCGTGATTCAATGGAACTAATTTCCCGTTGACGCGTGTTCCTCGTGTACGAATTCCAACTTCGGAGTGGATGCTGAAAGCAAAATCTAATGATGTAGCCCCTTTTGGCAGTGATTTTATTTCTCCTTTTGGAGTAAACACAAAGATTTCTTTTGAATATAAATTCATTTTAAAATCTTCTACAAAATCTACCGCATTGGTTTCTGAACTTTCTAAGGCTTCTTTTAAAAGGTTAAGCCAAATGTCTAAACCACTTTCTTCAGATCCGCCTTGTTTGTATTTGTAATGGGCTGCATATCCTTTTTCGGCAATTTCGTCCATTCGTTCGCTTCTTACTTGCACTTCAACCCAGCGACCTTTTGGTCCCATAACTGTGATGTGCAAGGCTTCATAACCCGTGGTTTTTGGAGAAGAAATCCAATCTCTTAATCGGCTAGGACTGGGTCTGTAATGATCGGTTACTATGGAGTAAATTTTCCACGCCAAGAATTTTTCTTCGTGAGGGCTTGATTTGTAAACAATTCGCAAAGCAAATTTGTCATAAACTTCATCAAATCCAACTCCCTGAACTTTCATTTTTCTATAAATAGAATAAATAGATTTGGGTCTTCCTTTAATGATATAATCGAGCTTTTCTGTATCTAATGCTTTTTTTAGAATATCAGAAATATCTTTTATGTAAGCGTCTTGCTCTTCTTTGGTTTCTTTTATTTTACTTACAATGTCGTTGTAGGTTTCTGGTTCGGTATATTTTAAACCTAAATCTTCGAGTTTGTTTTTGATTTTATACAAGCCCAATCGGTGAGCCAAAGGAGCATAAATATATAAGGTTTCGGAGGCAATTTTAATCTGTTTGTGATCTTCCATATTGCCTAAAGTTTGCATATTATGCAGTCTATCGGCAATTTTTATTAGAATCACACGCACATCATCGTGAAGCGTTAAAAGCATTTTTCTGAAATTCTCGGCTTGCATCGAAACGTTCATTTCTTTTTGAACTTTCGAAATTTTGGTCAATCCTTCTACTAGTTGTGCCACTTTGGGATTGAACATTTTTTCAATATCTTCAACCGTTATCGGTGTGTCTTCTACAACATCGTGCATCAAGGCAGCCGCGATGGCAGTGGCTCCCAAACCAATTTCCGAAGCTACAATTTTGGCCACAGCAATAGGATGGAAAAAGTAAGCTTCTCCCGATTTTCTACGCTGATCTTTGTGCGCATCCATAGCTACATCAAAAGCTTTACGAATGAGTTTCTTGTCTTCGGGGCTTAAAGTTTGGTAACTAATTCGAAGTAACTCTTTGTATTCCTGTAATATCGCTTTGTTTTCCTTTTCTAAATCTATTTCTAACATAAAAAAATGGTTGATTTCTTAAAAATAGGCATAACTAATGAGATATGCAAACCGGGATTAAAATTTATCGTGTTTAAAATTATTCTTTAACTCTAACAAAATCTAAATCTTGAAAATCATAACTAAAATCGGTTAAGTCTGAAATCGGTTTCATCTTTAAACCGTTTGATTTTCCGTTTTCATCCATTTCAAATAGTAAGAACGCATCGGCATTGAAGCTTCGTGTATTCCATTTTACAACAAAAGTAGTGTCTTTGTAAAAGAAAACTTCGCCCGCAAGTTGAGGAGAACGAACCGATTTGAAAAATAATTTTCCTTTTTTTTCTGAAAGCTCAATTTTCCCAAACCAATTGTCAACAAAGACACCTGCATAATTTTTTAGGTCAATTTTCTTTTTTTCTTTTAGATTATTGGCAATTGTTGCCCAAACTTCAGAGGTTGTTTTATCCGCTTCGGTGATATTGTCTTTTTCTCTTTTGCTATAAATTTCGACATAATTGGTGTACGGAATGTCGAGATAACTGTCTTTGATGGTATTGGTAATGGCCGTAAAAGCTGCTCCCGATTGCTGATTAGTCAAAACTACAATTCCCAGGTTCAGTTCTGGAAATAAGGTGGTTTGAGTAACAATTCCTTCGAGTCCGCCCGTGTGAGTGACTTGTTTGTAACCTTTAACATCGCTCAAAAACCAACCCAATCCATATCCGCTGAAATGAGTATTATAAGGAGGTCTTGTATTGGCGGGAATGATAGTTTGAAGGCTCCACATTTCGTTTTGCTCTTTTTTTGAAAATAATTGAAATTGCTTTTCTGAGCCATATTTCCCGTTTTGCAATTGCAGAATCATCCATTTGCTCAAATCGTTTACATTCGAATAAATTCCGGCAGCCGCATCGAAAGTTTGGTTTTTATAACGTGAAATTATTTTTAGTTTCCCATCTGTCGGAACGTGTGGCGCAATAATATTGGTGCTATCTTTTAATCGCACAAAAGAAGCTGCACTATGATTCATTTCCAAAGGTTTCATAATGCGTTCTTCGATAAAATTACACCACGATTTTCCACTCACTTTCGCAATGACTTCGCCAGCCACGATGTACAATAAATTGTCGTAATCGTATTTGGTCCTAAAAGCCGAAACAGGTTTTAAATACTTCAAATTGTCGATGATGTCCGTTGCTTTAAAATCGCTTCCGTCTGGCCAAATCATCAAATCGCCTGCGCCAAGTCCCAATCCACTGCGGTGCGTCACCAAATCCCGAATCGTAAATTCATTGGTTACATAGTCGTTGTACATTTTGAAATCAGGAAGATATTGAATCACCTTATCGTCCCAGTTGAGCTTTTTTTCATCGACTAACATCGCCAAAGCTGCAGTGGTAAAAGCCTTGCTGTTTGAAGCAATCCCGAACAAGGTGTTGGCATCCACTTTCTCTTTGGTCAGGATCGATTTTAGTCCGTAGCCTTTAGCAAGAACCACTTTTCCGTCCTTAACAATAGCCACAGCAATTCCAGGTACGTTAAAGCTTTTTAGCGTGTTTTCGACTAATTCATCAACTTGTTTTTCGCTAATTTGTGCGAAAGAATGATAATTAACAAGCAATATTACTAAGGAAATTATTTTTTTCATTTTCATAATTTTTTATTTCTAAAATCACTAATCTATTTCAATAAATCTGAATTCAAAATCGTTAATCTACAATCGAAAATCAAAATCCCCTTTGTCTTTTGGCTTCGTAAATCAAGATGGCAGCGGCAACCGAAACGTTCATACTGTCAATTTCGCCTTGCATTGGGATGATGATGTTTTGTGTGGCGGCATCTCGCCATTCTTGGGTTAGTCCCGTGGCTTCCGTGCCGACAACCAAAGCGGTCGGACTGGTGTAATCTTGGGTATGGTAGGAAGTTGAATTTTGCAAAGTCGCACAAAAAATATTGATGTTTTGATCTTTTAAAAAAGCAATAATTTCGGTCGTGGTTCCCGTGGCGATTTGGTTGGTAAATAAGCAACCCACGCTGGAGCGAACGATATTCGGATTGTATAAATCACTTTTGGGATTGGCAATAATCACGGCATCCAGATTTGCTGCATCGGCGGTGCGTAATAGTGCACCAATATTTCCTGGCTTTTCGGGAGCTTCGGCCACGAGAATCAAAGGGTTTTTGGATAATTTCAAATCCAACAATTGCAGGGATTTCGATTTGGCCACGGCCAAAATGCCTTCGGTGGTATCGCGATACGCCAGTTTTTGATAGACTTCTTTCGAAATTTCGATTAATTCAGCTGTTTTGGAAAGTTTTCTGGGTTCGGTTTCCGAGATTAATTCGGGCAAAAACAAAATCGTTTCCATTTCGTAACCGCCTTTCATCGCAATTTCGATTTCTCTTTTGCCTTCAATCAAGAAAGTGCCGGATTGTTTGCGGGCTTTTGCTTTTTCCTGCAATAGCACCAAGGATTTGATGAATGGATTTTGAACGGAAGTGATTTGTTTCATTTTTTGAAGGTTCTGAGAGACTAAGTTGCAAAGGTACTCAGGTTTTTTTCTTTTGCCACAGATTTCACAGATTTTCACAGATTTTTCGGTGCTATGTTTCAAATCTGAAATCGTTAATCTAAAATCTATAAAATCCCTCTCGCCTTGATTTCCAAATATTTGTTGATGGTGTCCAAAGTCAGGTTTTCGGGTTGGGTGAGGACGGAATAAATGCCGTATTTCTTGAGTTCGTTGACGATTAATCGTTTTTCGAACGAAAATTTCTCTGCAATCACCTTATCATAAACTTCTTGGATGTTTTCGGCTTTTTTGCTGATGAGTTCGTTGAGTTCGGTATTTTGGAAGAAAACCACGACCAACAAATGGTTTTTGGCAATGCCTTTCAGATACGGCAATTGGCGATGCAAACCGTCCATCGTTTCGAAATTGGTGTACAAAACGATCAAACTTCTTTGATTGATGTTTTTCTTGATGTCGGTGTACAAACGGCTGAAATCACTTTCGAAAAAATCGGTTTTGATGTTGTACAAGGTTTCCAGAATTTTGTGCATTTGCGAAGCACGCCTTTCGGCAAAAACACGATTTTCCACTTTTTTCGAAAAGGTCAACATTCCCGCTTTGTCCTGTTTTTTCAAGATGACATTCGATAAAACTAATGTTGCGTTGATAGCATAATCCAGCAAACTCAAGCCGTTGAAAGGCATTTTCATCACGCGACCTTTGTCGATAATCATGTAAACCGATTGCGATTTTTCGTCTTGGAATTGATTGACCATCAAGGCGTTTTTCTTGGCAGTGGCTTTCCAGTTCAAGGTTCGGATGTCGTCGCCTTGATTGTATTCCTTGATTTGCTCAAATTCCATTGTGTGACCAATTCTGCGGATTTTCTTGATGCCGTATTGAAACAAATTGTTAGAAAAAGCCATCAAACTGTATTTTCGCAGCTGAATGTAGGACGGATAAGTCGGCACCATTCGCTCCTTGTCGAATTGGAATCGTCTCGAAATTAGAAATAGGGGCGAAGAAACATACAGATTCAAATTCCCGAAATAATATTCCCCACGCTCGGTGGGACGCAAATAATATTGGATTTCTTTTTCCGAAGAAGCCTTGATTTTTTGCTTGATTTCAAAATTACGAACCTGAAATTGAAAAGGAATTTCGTCAATTATTTTTACCGAAATCGGGAAAGTATAATAGTTTTTGATGCCGACTCTTATTTCGTTTTCATCGCCATTGGACAATTTTTCGGGCATCATTCGACTGCCTTCGATACCGTTTTTGGTAAAAAACAAAATCAGGACATCCAAAACCAAAAAAGTCAACAACATCAACAAAACATACCAAGTGGCGTTGTACAATGCAGGAAATATGAAGGCCAAAACAAATAATCCCACCACGCCCAAAAGCGCATAGAAAAAGAAATTGTTAATGTATAAACTTTTTAATAGTTTCATAGTTTTTGAGTTTGGAACCTTGAAAATTATTTATATTGTTTAAATGTTTTTAAGCATTGTATCATTACCGCCATATTTAATTTTAACTCTTTTGTAGTTGATGCTGATACTGTTAAATGGTAAAAATTATTGTCATTACTTTTTGTGATTAATGTTATAATTTCAACTTCTCCATAATTTCCAGTATTTGATTTTGAATGAATATAATACGACAAATTCTCTAATAGTTTTGTTTTTCCTGATTCAATAAGTTTTAAACTTTTGTTTTTCTGAAAGTTATTTAAAGCCATATTATATTCAGATTCTAAACTTTTATCAATACTAAATCCTTTAGTTTTTTGGATAGAAATTATATTAATATAATTTTCTTTATCTGGTTTAGATATAGCATCAATTCCTAATATTATTTCACTTTTATTTTCGTAATTTTCAACTTTCCAGTTCCAATTTTTTGGTAAGAATAACTCAAATGAACCGTCAGGATATTTAATTTTTTCTTTTGCAAATTTCACGGGGTAATTTTGATACTGCTCAAGTGAGAATTGTCTGCCTGAACATGATGTTAATAAAATTAAGAATACATAGTAGATGTTAATTCTCATTATTCAACTAATTTAATGTTATAATTTTTATGATGATTAAAACTGAGAATTAAACATAAACTATTTTGAAATTTTAATGCATTAATCCAGTTTGGTTTATCACTACCAGTTTTTGTTTTCATAATAACCATTTTCTCCAGTTTTTAAATCTTCAATAATTAATTTTTTCCCAAAACAGAATACGATTTGACATTTAGAATTATCTATTTGTTTAATGTTATTGATAACATCACCAATATGTTTTCCGTTATTATATTTCCAAAATTGTTTTTCTATGTAATAAGGACTATTCAAGTAAAAAATCACCATAGCAAAAATTGTAATTGCTAAATATAAGGTGTTACTATATTTTTTTTTCATAGTGGTTAGATATTTGACAATTTGAGTAAAGGCTTAATATTTTATACTTTGTCAAAGTTCAAAACTTTGACAAAGTGGTCAAATGTTTAATTGTCTTTTTGGGGGCTATTTGTCGTAATAATTATAACGCCTGCTTCTCCAAAACTTCCAAAAATTGCTATTCCTTTTTGTTTATCAATTGCCACAATTTTTTCAATTTCTGCTTTGTTTAATAATAATTTTTGATTTTCTAAATCTTGATATCGAAATGGTTTTCCATCAATTACTACTATTGGTTTATCTGTTATCAAATTTTTTACTGCCATTTTTGATATTGAGTCTGATAGAAATAATTTGTCTTTTCCTTCATCGACGAGTTCATATCTATTTTGAGAATAAATTGAAAAAGATAAAAGAAGAATAATGGTTGAGATTGTTTTTTTCATATTCTTATTTGTTTTATATTAATTTGTGAAAATCCGTTCCATCCGTTTCATCTGTGTGCCATTTTCTACCTCGGAATCTCCACGCTTTCCAATATCTGTTTGATAATTTCAATACTCGTAATGCCTTCCATTTCGCGTTCTGGCGTTACGATGACACGGTGTTGTAACACAGGAATGGCGGCTTCCTTGATGTCTTCCGGCGTCACGAAATCACGTCCTCGGATAGCGGCAAAACCTTTGGCAGCATTCAAGATGGCGATGGAAGCACGAGGCGAAGCACCGAGATACAAAAAGGCGTTTTCGCGGGTGTTGATCACGATTTTGGCAATGTATTCCAACAGGTTTTGCTCAACAATAATTTGTTTGACCAAGGCTTGATAGTGCTTGATTTCCTCCGAAGAAAGCAAGGTTTTGATATTGTCGAGTTTACCTTGGTTTTGGAGTAAATGTTCTCTTTGGATAATCAGGATTTCCTCGTCCATTTTTGGATAATCGATGGAGATTTTGAACAGAAAACGGTCTAATTGCGCTTCCGGCAAACGATAAGTTCCTTCTTGTTCGATAGGGTTTTGGGTGGCAATTACTAAAAAAGGCGTGTCCAAAATATAAGTAGTCCCATCGATAGTGATTTGGCGTTCTTCCATCACTTCAAAAAGGGCGGCTTGGGTTTTTGCCGGAGCACGATTGATTTCGTCAATCAATATCAAGTTCGAAAAAATAGGACCTTTTTTGAATTCGAATTCCGATTTTTTCAAGTCGAAAACCGAGGTTCCCAAAATATCCGAAGGCATTAAATCGGGCGTGAACTGGATTCGGCTGAAGCCAATATTCAAGGTTTTGGACAATAGTTTTGCCGTGATGGTTTTGGCAACACCGGGAACGCCTTCGAGCAAAACGTGACCGTTCGACAAAATGGCAACCAACAATTGGTCAATCATTTTGTTTTGTCCCACGATAACAGTTCCCAGTTCCTGTTTGATGGTGTTGATGCTTTCCAAAAGCGGTTCCAAGTTGATTCGGGATTGAAAATTTACGTTTTCGGTTGAATTTTCGGTGTTGGTTATTTCTTCCATATTTTTGTTTTATTTTTTTTACCACAAATTACACAGATTTTCACAAATTCATCGTTGTTTTGAATTGCACAAATTCCTATTTAGGTAAAAAAAATTTGTGAAAATTTGTGTAATTTGTGGTTTTTATAAATTGTTGATTAGTTAGTCACTTTTTCTATAGCATTATTAATTTGAAGCAAATCGTCTTCAATGCTTATGTAATTGTTTTTTCGATAGGCGTTTATTAACGAGACCACGTTTTGAATATCTTCCAGTTTTTTTCCTGATTTATGGTGCAATTTTTTAATGAAATCATCGTCCAATCTATGGGTTTCCATCAAGTATTCGTTGCGAATTTTTTCGAGAAAATAAATAATTTTTTTATCGATAATGTTGTTGTGATCGCCTTCTTGATAATACAAATTCCCGATGGTTTTGGTAAAATCGACCGTTGTGTTGGCGAGCGGTTTGATAATTGGAACGATTCGTTGTTTTCGTTTGGCATTGAAAAAGATAAACACAAGCATTCCAATCAAGAAAATGTACCAAGCCCATTTTAGCGCGGGTTGACTCAAAATATACCGCATTGGCGAATCCGAAATTATTTCCCCAGTTTGGTCTTTGATATGCCAAAACACTTTTCCTTTCGGGATGTAAGACAAGACTTTTTCGGCATATTCGCGATGATTGCCTTTCAATAAATGAAAATTGGTAAACGCCACGGGTTGCGTATGCAAATAAAATACACCAGTTTTATAGTTCACTTTTATAAAATTGACTCTCGTGCTGTCACCATTTTGATAGCCTAAAACCGTGGTGTTCAACGTGTCGATTTTGGAAAAATAATTATTGTTGACGCCTTCGGTGATTTTGTATTTTTGGTTGCCCAGTTTTTTGTTAGCGACCCAATTGTAAATACTGTCCGAGTATTTGTATTCGCTGTCCATTTTCAGGTTCAAACTGTCCAACAAGGTATTCGGAATCATTTCGGAACTAATAAAAGCATTGTTTCCGTGATTGACAAACGTACAAATTTCGGTAATTGATGCTGCGTCAAAATCTGCCATTTTGGAAATACTTAGAAAAGTTCCTTTTATTCGGTAATCATTCACGAGGGAATCATAATCGTATTTGCTGTCGAAATATTCATAAGGAGTCGTGTTGAATTTCCTGATTTTTTGACCTTTCAAAAGCGACTCAATTTCTTGGTCAAAAACATACATTCCGTAAGGGATTTTGTCTTTGAGGGAAAAGGTTGGTGTCCAATCAATGGGTTTTGGACGATTGCTGTCGATTACAACAATAGCCGCAATGAGCAACACCAAAAGGGCGATGTAGATTTTCAGCGTTTTATCCATTGTTGATTTTTTTTATAGATTTTTCGAAAGCGTTTCTGGCTTTTGTAAAAGTGGCTTCGTCCAATTCGAATTCGCCATACCAAATATTGTTGTACAGATACGACAAATAAGCAAAATCCTCTTTTTGGGCTTCGTCTTTTATTTCATAAAGATAATCCGAGTTGGTTTTTTCGACATCCCATTCTATGATTTGATTGTTGGACATTTTTTTGAGCAACCACAAATAATAATAGCGAATCGTCAATCGTTTTTCATCAGATTTCAGGCTGTTTTGAATGAGTTTTTCGAAATCCACCAAATGCAGGTTTTTCTCGATTTCGTCATAATTGATAATTTTTTTATCGGAGTTTTTACCAAAAATCCATTGCCCTTCTTTGTTCATTAAGGCTTTTACAATCATATAAATTACCACAACAACAATCAGAATTGCGATAACTCTCAATAAAATATCGACAAAATTGGTGGCCGTTTTGTTGTCAGTAAAGCGGAATAAATTTTTAAAGAAATCAGACAACCATTCTTTGAAACGATCCCAAGCATTTTTTTCGGGTGTTTTGAATTCGTAAATGAATTCCTTTTCGGTGTATTTCTTTTTGAAATTTTTGGCAAAAGGTTTCAGTTCGATAGTTGCCGAATCAACAACAATATCTTTTTCGGTGAAAATGATTTTTTCCTTTTTGGCTACAGCCACAGAATCCTGTGCTCCGATATTGGAACAAAAGAAAAAGAATACTATAATTAGGATTTTATTCAAAGTCAGTGCCAATTAAATCGATTTGACTTTTGGTAGAATTATTTTCGTTTTCTTCCTGCAAACTATAATAAATAAGTCCTTGATTGATGAGGATGAAATTGTTAAAAACATAACTCAACAAGACCGAAAACACCATTATTACAGCGACTAGAATTCCCATTGTGGAGAAGATATCTGCTTTTGATGTTTGTGCTTGAATGTCTTGAGTAGAAACAAACATCCAAATCATACTGATTACATATGGAATCATCGTGATAAAACCTTGAATGATTTGGGTCAGCATCATCATCAAAAATGTGGTGCCTACTGTAGTCCAAAATTGTTGTTTGACTAAGCCAAATCCACGAGACAACGCAGTGAAAAAACCAACATTTTTCAAGATATATTCGTAATAAGACAACGTAATCCAAGACATAAAGGCAAACCCTACAATGATAAGCAACGGAATTCCGATAAGTATAAAGCATAGTAAAAAAAGTAAGCCTAAAACGATGAAAGCAATTGGCATTATGATGAACAAACAACCCAGAAAAAACAAAATCATCTTGCCCACATTTACTTTCAAACCGCTAATGATTTCTTGGGTTGAAAAATCAGTATTACCTGTTTTTTCGTAAAGTTTCAAGTAAATGACAGGAAAACTAATGTTGAGCATTGACAAAATGACAATGAGCAGAAGAGTGGCGATGAAACCACCAACAATGAGCGCCATATTGTTGTTGAAATAAGCCATCAGGTAGTTGGGATTGTTCTGCATATTGGTTATTCCGGAGAAAATCAACTCCATATAGACTTTGGAAATAAAATAAATCAAAACCACCAAAATCATCAGGAATATTCCGTTGATGACAAAATAATTTTTGAAATAATGCTTTCCAAAAGTTTTGAAAAAAGTAGTGGTGTCAGAGAAATTGGCGCTTAAATCACGCTTTTTATAGAGTTCGAACATTAGATAGTAGGTATTTTTTTGTGAACAATAAAAGGATAAATCAGGTAATAAAAGGATATGATTGCCAAGGTAAATAAAATAATAAAACTACTTAGCCAGTTGGGCATATCAATAGAATAACGAGTGATAAAACCTTCGAGAAAACCCGCTGCAATCGTGAATGGAACGGTACTCAAAAATATTTTGAAACTGTTTTTGAAGCCAATTTTAAAAGAATTCATTCTCGAATAGGTTTTAGGAAATAGGATAGAAGCACCCAAAATATAACCCGCAGCAGTTTCTATCACGATTCCGAAAATTTCCATTGCACCGTGAATCCATATACCTCGAACGCTTTTCCAGAAAACCCCTTGTTGGAAGAAGAAATATTGAAAAGAACCCAACATAATGGCATTTTGCAACGAAATCAAGAAAGTGCCAATGCCGCCAAAAATTCCAAAAATGTAGCACATCATTCCTACTTTTAGGTTATTGAAAGTAATGCCAATAAAACTGCCCCAATTGCTTCCCGATTTGTAAATAGCCACTGGATTTCCGTCCTTAATGTTCTCTAGCGTTTTATTCACATAGCCGTCGCTAAGAATCAATCGAACAAAATCGGCATCGTATCTGGCAGAAACTGCTCCGATGAGAACAGTTACAAAAAACAGCACAAAAGCGTAAAGTAAATACCTGCGGTAATCGTAAAGAATTAATGGTACTTCGGTTTTGAAGAAATACACCAATCGGTTGCTTTCGGTTCGTTTGGTCTTGTAAATCTTTTGGTAAATCTGTGAAGCTAAATAGTTTAGATAAACTACCGTTTTGCTTTTGGCATAATAAGTTTGGGCATACGACAAATCATTCATTAATTGAATGTATAAATTTGCCATTTCATCAGGATTTTTTTTAGCTTTACCAAAAATAGCTTGTTCAAATTTAAGCCATTTGTCCTTATTCGTTTTTATAAATGCAATTTCTCTCATCGAGTGCTAAAATAAGAAATATGTCAGAATTATCTATAAATACAACACAAAATGTTACAATAAATTTTAAATCAGCTTCTGTCGGCGAGAGAATGTTGGCTAGTTTACTGGATTTCCTAATTAAAGTGGCTTATGTTATTGTAGTTGCTTATGTTTTTTTCAACTTATTAGGGATCTCAAGAATTATGGATAAGTTAGATTTTTGGTCTCAAATGGCGATAGTAATTCTGTTTTTTTTTCCAGTAATGATTTATTCGGTAACACTCGAAAGTATTTTTGAAGGACAAACGATTGGAAAAAAATTAATAAAAATAAAAGTGGTGAAAATTGACGGTTATCAAGCCGGTTTTGGTGATTATCTTATTCGATGGCTTTTTCGTCTTGTCGAAAATAATTTGATGGGTGGATTAATTGGATTGGTTGCGATGTTAGTAAGTAACAAAACGCAGCGAATGGGAGATGTTGCTGCCGGTACAGCTGTCATAACGCTGAAAAATAATATTTCTATCAATAATACGATTCTCGAGGAAATAGGTGATGCATATCAGCCCATTTATCCTTTGGTTATCAAGCTTTCGGATAATGATATGCGAATTATTAAAGACACTTTTTTAATCGCCGAAAAGAAAAACGACACTGAAACCATTTTGAAATTATCTAGAAAAATCGAAGCTGTTACAGGTATAAAAAATCAATCGGGCAATCAAATAGATTTTTTAAGAACTGTTTTGAAAGATTATAATTTTTATACTCAAAACATGTAAAAAGAAGTTTTTTAGAACTTCAATTTAAATTGTTTAATTTCACAATGTCTAAATCAAAATAGTGAAAACATTCTCTGTAAAACAATACCAAAAAAACGATTTTGAAAATTGGAATGCTTTTATTGGCCAAGCCAAAAATGCTACTTTCCTTTTTCATCGTGATTTTATGGAATACCACAACGATAGGTTTGAGGATTATTCTTTGATTGTTTTAGATGGCGAAAAATGGGTAGCGGTACTTCCTGCCAATGTGGTTGGCAATTCAGTTTTCTCGCATCAAGGATTGACTTATGGCGGATTAGTTTATACTGAAAAACTAAAATTAGCCTCTGTAATTGAAATATTCAAAAGTGTTTTATTGTTTTTGAATGAAAATAAAATCGTGAAATTGCATTTAAAATTAATCCCATCTATTTATAATCAAAAGCCAGCCGAGGAATTGAATTATGCTTTGTTTTTGACAGAAGCCCAACTAATTCGAAGAGATACTTTGGCAGTTATTGATTTTTCGCAGCAAAATAGTTGGTCAAAATTGAGAAAAAGAAGCATTCAAAAAGGGATTTCGAATGATTTTTCGATAAAAGAAGTAAATGATTTTGAGAAATTTTGGGATGAGATATTAATTCCAAATTTAGAACAAAAACACCAAGCAAAACCCGTTCATAGTTTGGAAGAAATTACCAAATTAAAAGTTTTGTTTCCTAAAAATATTAGGCAATTTAATGTTTATGAAGGAGGAACTATTATTGCTGGAACTACCATTTTTGAAACTTCAACGGTGGCTCATTGTCAGTATATTTCAGGTAGAGAAGATAAAAACGAATTGGGAGGATTGGATGTATTATTTCAACATTTGATTTCAGATATTTTCAAACACAAACGCTTTTTTGACTTTGGAATTTCTAACGAAAATCAAGGACGAAAACTTAATAATGGTTTGTCGTATTGGAAAGAAAGTTTTGGTGCAAGTACTATTGTTCAGGATTTTTATGAAGTGGAAACAGTAAATTATAAATTATTAGGCAACGTTTTAAAATGATAAAATTCCTCGATTTAAAAAAAATAAACCAACGGTATGAAGCTGAATTTCAAGATAAATTGAAATCGGTTTTAGAAGGTGGTTGGTATATTTTGGGTAATGAAGTCGCTGCATTTGAAAGTGATTTTGCCAACTATTGCGGGACGAAACATTGCATAGGAGTAGGCAATGGTTTTGATGCTTTGGTTTTGATATTCAAAGGCTATATCCAATTGGGGAAATTGCAAAAAGGAGACGAAGTGATTGTTCCTGCCAATACTTATATCGCCAGTATTTTGGCTATTATGCAGGCCGATTTGGTGCCTGTTTTGGTCGAACCCAAGTTGGAAACTTATAACATTAATCCTGATTTGATTCTTGAAAAAATCACAGCCAAAACTAAGGCTATTCTAGTGGTTCATTTGTATGGACAGTTGGCCGAAATGGATGCAATTAATGAAATTGCTCAACTAAAAAAAATGATTGTTGTTGAAGACGCCGCTCAAGCGCACGGAGCAACTAGCAGTCAGCAGTTGGCAGTGAGCAGTGAGCAGTCAGCAATCGCTTACAGTTTTTACCCAGGAAAAAATTTAGGTGCTTTGGGCGATGGAGGAGCTGTTGTTACTAATGATGCTGAATTAGCAAAAGTTATTCAGTCACTAAGAAATTATGGTTCGGAAGCCAAATATCAAAATGAATTTATTGGTGTAAACTCCAGATTAGATGAATTGCAAGCCGCTTTTTTAAACGTAAAATTACCTAAATTAGATGCTGAAAATTCGATTCGAAAATCTATTGCTAAACGCTATTTGACTGAAATAAAAAACAATAAAATTACTTTGCCATTTTGGGATTTGTCCGACAATCATGTGTTTCATTTGTTTGTCATTCGAACCCCAAAAAGGAATGAATTGCAACAGTATTTATTAGAAAACGGCATTCAAACGATGATTCATTATCCGATTCCGCCACATAAGCAAAAAGCTTTTGAATCTTGGAGTAATTTGTCTTTTCCAATTACCGAAAAAATTCACGAGGAAGTCTTGAGTTTGCCCATAAGTCCAGTATTGACTATGGATGAGGCGGATTTTGTAATTTCAATTTTAAATCAGTATTAAATTGGAATTTATCAAAAAAATTACCCAAACTAATTTATTTAAGATCACTTCTTTAAATAGTGTAAGTGTTCTAATCAAAATTGGTATTGGATTGGTAACTTCAAAATTATTGGCTGTTTTTGTGGGTCCAAGTGGAATGGCCTTGGTTGGGAATTTAAGAAATTTTTCAACTTCATTAGAAAGTATTTCAACTCTTGGTTTTCAAAACGGAATTGTCAAATATGTTGCAGAAAGCAAAGAAGATAAGCATCAACTTCAGAAAACGATATCTACTATTTTTATTAGTTTGTTAGTAATTGCAATGCTGTTGAGTAGCATTTTGTATTTTTTTGCTGCCTTTTGGAACCAACAAATTTTTGGAACAAATTATGAATATGAAATAGTTATTAGGGCAATGGCATTAGCTCTGCCATGGTTTGCTATTGCTGTTTTTTTACTTGCCGTAATTAATGGTTTGGGAAAATTTAAAGAAGTTATTTGGATTAATATTGTTGGAAATATAATAGGATTACTGGTTTCAATTGGAATGATTTTGCAATATAAAACTTTGGGAGCCTTACTTTCTATTGTGATTACACCAGCTTTATTGTTTTTTGTGACTTATTATTTTATTTCCAAAGAGTTTCATTTCTCAAAATTCATTCAATATAAATCTTATGATTTTCATGTAATTAAGAATCTATCTTCTTATTCGCTTATGGCATTGGTTTCTTCCGTTTTGGGGCCTTTGGTTTTTTTGGACATTCGGAAAAATGTAATTGTAGTTCTTGGGATACAAGAAGCTGGTTTTTGGGAAACAATGTCCCGAATTTCAACCTATTATATGATGTTTGTTTCCACTATATTGACGGTTTATTTTTTGCCAAAATTGGCTGTTGCCAAAGATAATTTAGAAACAAAAAAAGTCTTTTGGAGCTTTTACAAAAACATTCTACCACTTTTTGCAATTGGATTAGTACTGATTTATTTTTCAAGAACACTACTTATAAAATTGCTTTTTACAAGCGAATTTCTCCCCGTTACAGACTTGTTTTTATGGCAATTATTTGGTGATGTTTTGAAGGTAGCAGCAATGATTTTAGGCTATCAGTTTTATGCCAAAAAAATGACCTTGGCTTTTATTATTTCGGAAATGGCGTCGCTAGCTGTTTTGTATTTTTCTAGCATTTATTTGATTGCTATTTGTGGAATTCAAGGAATTGTTATGGCCCAAGCCTTAGATAATTTTATTTATTTCTTGGTATTGGCTATCTATTTTCGTAAAAGTTTATTTTGAATTTTTAGTTCCTATTTTTCGAATAGATTAATTAATGGGAATCTTATTTGAATTCGCACAGAAAATAGGTATTTTTGAAAAAAAATAAAAATGATTCCACTATATTTTGATCCAGGTACTGGAGCTTTGATTGTACAATTTTTGGCAGCAGCAGTTGCTGGTATTTTGTTGTTTTACAGGACTGTATTGCATAAGATAAAATCTATTTTCGGTATTAAAAACAAAGAAGAAGATGATTTTATGGATGAAACTGATAACTCGGAAGACACTAAATAAATGGAATCTAAACGAAATACTTCGTCTTTTAGAGATCCGTCGGGTTATGTTTTTATCGAGGATGACAGCGTTAAAAGAGTTGTAAATCACATCTATTTTGAGCAGTACAATCAATTAACTTCTAGTGGTTTTTATCAACTTCTTTTCGATAAAAAATATTTAGTTTCTCATCAAGAAGTTTCTAGAACAGACTCAGAAATTATTATCGAAGCATCCAAGATTCCTTTTATAAATTATCCTTATGAATGGAGTTTTTTGCAATACAAACACGCCGCTTTACTGACTTTGAAGATTCAGAAATTGTGTTTAGAAAATAATTTTACGCTGAAAGATGCTTCAGCTTTTAATATTACTTTTCACGAAGGGAAACCCATTTTTATAGATACTTTATCTTTCGATTTTTATCAGGAAAACAATCCTTGGTTGGCTTATAAGCAATTTGTAATGCATTTTTTAGGCCCTTTGGTTTTGACAAAATATTTTGGTCAAGATCATCTCAAAACTTTGGCTTTGCATCTTGAAGGCATTTCGTTGCAAAAACTATCCAATTTATTGCCTTTAAAAAGTTATTGGAGTCCAATATTGTTGACTAATATTCATTTGTTGGCCAAATACGATAAGAAATATGAATCGGATAAAAAGAAGGTAAACAACAATTTATCAAAAGCTTCTCAAATCAAATTATTGGACGGATTGTATGATTATATTCTGAATTTATCCGTAAATGAAAAGACAGAATGGGATCATTATTACAATCAAATCAATTATAATGAGGTTGCTTATCAAGTCAAGAAAGAGTTTGTCAAAGATTGGTTTAGCTCAATAAAGGGGAAATCCTTAATTGATATTGGAGGCAATGATGGTACTTTTTCGAGAGAATTAAAGGAACTTGCTGATTTTATGATTGTTGCTGATGTTGATGCCAATGCTGTAGAGCAGAATTATAAACAAATTTTAAAAAACAAAGAAAAATCCATTCTTCCCATTGTTGTTGATGTTTTAAATCCAGTGGCAAATTACGGTTTTAATAATCAAGAGCGTTTTTCCTTTATTGATCGAGTAGAAGAGGCAAATTTGGATGCTGGTTTGGCTTTGGCGGTGATTCATCATATTACATTGTCTGGAAATATTCCCTTCTCTTTATCAGCACAGTTTTTCTCCAAAATGGCACCCAATTTATTAATTGAATTCCCAACAAGAGCTGATTCTTGGGTACAGTTTTTATTGGATAGCAAAAGAGAATTCAAAAGCCATTTTGATTTTTATAATGAAGAGAATTTCGAAAATGAATATGCTGTTTATTTTGAAATTGTTCACAAAGTAAAAATTGATTCTTCAGAAAGAATTTTATACAGTTTAAAACGACGATAAATGAATTTGAAAATAAAAGACAAATTAAATTATTTTTTGAAAAATGATGCGGATTATCCTATTTTAGCGGGGTTTAGTGTCGGGTTTTATGCGATGGTTTTTTATTTTTCCAACAATTTCGATTTAGTCAATTCTTGGGAGCAGACCTTATTTTTTTTATTTTACTATATAATTGTATCTGTTGGAGTTGTTTTCGTTATTTCGAAAATAATAGAAAAAAGTAAGTATAATAGCTTTGTTTCGCAAGCTATTTTTGTTTCGATGCTATTGCTATTACCGATTTATTTGTTTGGAATTTCAAACATTTTGGATTCCAATAAAAAAATGGGTTTAGTATTGATTCTAATTTTGTCCTTGTTCATTTTTAAAATAAAAAATTACAAATATTGTATTGTTCTCTTGTTTTTGATGTCGGTTATTCCGGTTATTAAATTGGGAAAAATAATTTACTTAAATTATACCAATTCAACAGAATGGAAGCTTCAACCCGATGCTATTTTAAAAGCCGAATTCAAAAAAAAACCAAATATTTATTACATTCAACCAGATGGTTATGCTGGAGAAGTAAATTTGAAAGGGAATTTATATCGTTATGACAATTCCGCATTCGATACTTTTTTGAAAGAGAAAAAATTTACTTTATATCCAAATTATCGCAGTAATTACGAATCGACTTTGTTTTCTAATTCGTCTTGTTTTTTTATGAAACATCATTTTTCGAATGAATTTTCGAAATTTAAGTATGCCAGAGATTTGATTATTGGCGAAAATCCAGTGCTTAAAATCTTAAAGAATAATAATTACAAAACATTTTTTATAACCGAAAGGCCTTATTTATTGATGAATAGACCTGAAGTTTTTTATGATTATTGTAATTTTAAAGTGGGTGAACTTCCTTATTTAAGTGATGGTTGGTCTGATTTTAGAGAAATTACAAACACTATTAAAACACAAATCATAAACAATAAAGATACAAATAATTTTTTCTTTATCGAAAAATTTAAGCCGGGTCATATTGCAACTTATAAATTCGCTGGAACTAACAAAGAAAAAGAAAGAATAAAATATATTGAAAGTATTGAAGAGGCAAACCAATGGTTGCAGCAAATAATTGTTTTTATCGAAGCAAAAGATCCAGGAGCTATGATAATTATTGGTGCTGACCACGGTGGATTTGTTGGTTTTGATTATGCTTTAGAAGCTCAAAAAAAAGTGACTGACTCCATGTTAATTCAATCAATTTTCGGAGCCAAATTAGCTATAAAGTGGAATAATGTGCAACATTCAGAATATGATTCTAAATTAAAAACTCCTGTGAATTTATTTAGAACCGTTTTCTCTTTTTTGAGTGAGGATAAAAACTTATTGAATCATTTGCAGCCTGATGCAAGTTACAATTGCTATGATCCTACAGATTTTACAAAAGTGTATAAGGCTATTGATGAAAACGGAAGTACAGCTAAATTTTAAAAAGCAAGACCCAATAATGAGCTTAACGAGTTTGTTTAGAGGGTTAAGTATCAATACTAGTAATTATGTTGTCAAAGATTTTAAATAGCACTTTATTAGCCAAGATTAATAGTAAGGAAATCAAAATACTTGTTGTTTTTGGATTATTATATCGTATTATTTTTTCTGTTTTTTACTTTCATATAACAATTTATCCTGACTCTGAAGGGTATCTTTTTCTGAGTCAAAAGATTTTAAGTTTTAATTTAAGCCACTACAATGGCGAAAGAAGTTTAGGTTATCCATTGTTGATTTCTTTTGCTTTCGGTTCAACCATAATAACCCTTTTATATCAATTCATTTTAGGGATTATTACTTCAATTTACTGGTACAAAACGCTAATCAATTTGAAGTTTTCTTCAAAAAAAGCACTTTGTGTTACTCTTTTTCTTCAAAGCTTTATTAATGTTTACTTTTATGAAACTGCTATTCTTGTAGAATCTTTAAGCTTGTTTTTTATTTCAGTAATTGTCTTTATGCTAACTGATAATTATTTTGAAAACAGAAGTTTGAAAAATGATTTTTTAATAGGTTTCTTAATTGCTTATTTAGTTGCTATAAAGCCATTTTATATCTATATTCCCTTTGTAATTTATTTGTTTGTTATTTTAAAAAACCACAATTTAAAAAGGCTAATATTTAATAAAATTGTTATTTTGATTTTGCCATTAATTATGTTTTTCGGCTGGTCCTATGTTAATAAAATAAATACTGGACATTTTGTTTCAACAACTTTTTTTGGACTTAATCTTTCTCAAAATTGTGTTTATTTTGCTGAAAAAGCTCCAAAAGAGTTCGATTGGATTGCTAAACCATACGTAAAATATAGGGAAATGGCAATTAAGCAAGATAAAGATGTGGCTATGTCAATTTGGTTTGCAAGAAAACATGGTGCTTTTGCTTCTTATAACTTGAAATTGTGTGATTTGTCAAGTGAATTGGGGGACTTTGCTAAAGAAACCATTAGGAACAACCCAATTGATTATTTAAAACAAGTTTTTACTCGTTCATGGTTTGATTTTTGGAAACCTTCAATTTATTGGAATTTCGACAAATTTAATTTTGAATATGCAAAGAAAATTGTTCTGCTCATTTGGTATATTCAAGTTCCAATTACTGTTTTTTTTAAATTCACTTTTGTATTGCTTATTCCAATTTTATCCTATTTTGCATTTAAAAGAAGAGAGATTTCAATTGAATTTATAGTGTCAATAATTGTTTTTTCTGGTTCTATTTTGCAGGGTCTCGCTACTTATGGAACAAATAATAGATTTAGTTTCCCATTTGAATTTATTATGATACTTGTTGTAATATCATTTTTTAAGAGGGAAATTTATTTTTCCAAACATTTAAATACATTTCGGCAATTTTTAAATAATTATGCTCTTTTTCGATAAAGGTTCTTGCACGATTTCCAATGGCAATTATTTCTTCGGGATTTTCAATTAAAAAAGACAATTCTGTTACTAAATAATCTACATCAGGCAAGGCATTTATCGCCACTTTCTCGGTTAAATTATATTGTTCCTCAAATTCTTTTTCAGCTCCTGTAAAAACAACTTTTCCTTTTGCCATCGCTTCCAGAGCATTGTAACCCTGATCATAACTATACACTTGGTCTAGCAAAATATGTGCTTTGTTGTAAGCCTCAATGTATTGTTCGTAAGGAATACTTCTGGTGATGATGATTTCGATTTGGTTGAGATATTTTTTTTTAATTATTTCTAGTGCTTTTTCAAAAAATACACTTCCTTTTTTTACAGCACTACTTTCGTTTATTCCTAGAAAAATAATGATTTTATCATTAATTAGTAACTGTTTATATTCTATTTTGTCCTTGTTTATTGGGTTTGGAATAAACTGCGAATGAAATCCCATAGCTTCCATAGGTAGTTTATAATCCAAGTCGGAAGTGATAATTGAGGATGTTCTTGTGGTTATAAAATCGAATGTTTTTCTATAATTGGGTTGTACATATTTTAGAGTATAGTTGTAACTCTTTTCTAATTTTGGATCTGAAAGCAAAGGATTTAAGATAGAGTATTTCATTTCTTTTTTTAATAAATATTCTATAATTGGCGTTTCTTCTCCACAAATTAACAGGCTTATTTTTTTGTTTTGAGAAAAGAGTTTTTTTAGTAAATATCGAGAAGCAAAAGGGTAGGTTTCTATGGCATCCGAATTGATTAATTGTACAATATCGTAGTTTTTTAATTTGGGTAATAAAAAATAGAAACGAATTCCTTTTTCTAATAATTGTAAATCACTTTTGAATACTCTAAAAAATACTTTATTAAGGAATTTTAGTAGAGAAAAGGAAGAAATAATTTTTGGAGCTATAGAAAAATCTACAGGAAATTCTTTGAAGTCATCTCCGCTTCCAATAATACTAACTTTTTGATTTAGTGATAATAAGCCTTCCTTTAATGAATTGTGTAACCTGCTGAATTCGCCAACTAAAAGTATTTTCATTTTTTTGATAGAAATATTTATATTTACGTAAATATATAAGAAAATGACAAATATCTTTTCGAAAAATGATTTAGAAATCCTAATTGCAACAAAAAACCGAGATAATCTTGACTTTTTAGCACTTATGTTTCCATTCGCGTCTTTTTCTAATTTCAATATTTTGATAATCAATCAGTCCAAAGATACTGTTTTGTCATCTGAATTTGAAACGGTTAGAGTGATTAATGTCGATGAAAGAGGGTTGTCTAAAAGTAGAAATCTAGCTATTAAAAATGCTTCAAAAAAGATTTGCTTAATCGCAGATGATGATGTGGTTTATTTTCCCAACTTCGATACTGAAATAATAACTGCTTTCAATCAGAATCCCAAGGCATCTATAATTACATTTAATCATCAACGTATTGGTAAAAAAGAGCCTCATAACAGATCAAAAAAAGTATATTCTCATTCCCAAAAAACTATAGAAAATGTATGTTCGATTGAAATAGGTTTTCAATTAAATGCTATTAAAAATAACAATATTTGTTTTGATGAGAATTTTGGATTGGGTTCTTATTTTGAAACGGCAGAAGAATATTTGTTTTTACTAGCTGCTATTAAACTGAAATTAAATGTAATATTTAGTCCATTTGTTATCGTTTCTCATCCTTTATTGTCTTCTGGAGAACATCAAGGAGACGATAAAATTTTATTTGCACGAGCAGCTTTATTTTATAAAACAAAAAGGAATTTAGCTTACATTTGGTTGATTAAATATGTGTTTTTTCTTTTCAGAAATAATTATATCAATTGGAATGAATGCATGAGTAAATATAAAATAGGCTTAAATGGAATTCAGAAATACAAAGAATTAGTAAAATTAAAGCAATGACAACTATTGATGATGTTCACCTGATTGAAGTCCCAAAAGCACACGATGTGAGAGGAAATCTATCGGTTATAGAAGGAAATACAATACCTTTCGAAATTAAAAGAGTGTATTATTTGTATGATATTCCAACGGCTAGTGTTCGTGGTGGTCACGCACATAAAAATCTACATCAACTTTTAGTGGCTTTGAGTGGCAGTTTTGATGTGGTGTTAAAAGATGGAAATTCACAAAAAGTGATAACACTCAATAAACCCAATTTTGGGCTCTTAATTCCAACAGGAATTTGGAGAGAATTGCAAAATTTTTCGTCAGGTTCAGTTTGTTTGGTTCTTGCCTCGGCAGAGTTTAATGAAAACGATTATATTAGAAATTTTAAGGAATTCAAATTATTTAAAAACAGAATTTCCTAATCCAAAATTGGCTAGTAAAATCTTTAAGTCAATAAGCGGGTTTAATAGTAAAGCGGGCAACTTCAATAGGATTCTTTTTTTTAGAGACATATTTTCTAAATCGATTGCCTTATAAAACTTTAAAAAATTGGTTTTGTCTCCTATTATTTTTGACTTTATAGCCAATGAAAATCGATTCAAATCTAGAAATTTTTTCAAACTTGGATTTGTTTTTTCTAGCAAAGCATATTTATAGAAATCTATGCATTCTATCGGATATTTATGATTTTTTGATAAACTTTTTTCATCATAAACATAACGTGCCAAAACTTTCCAAGAAAACAATATTGGGAAAATTAATCCAATTCTAATCCACATATCAGTGTCTTCTCCGCTTTTTAATTGGATATCAAAGCCACCAGCTTTTTCAAAAACACTTTTGTGAAAAACAGCACACGATGTACAAATGACAGTTTCTTTCAGGCTAGCCTCAAAATAATTTACCATCTCACAATCTCCAGTTTTTACTATTGAATAACTTGAACGAATAACTTTTTTTGAAGTTTCAACTTCAATTGCTGCCGAAAATACTTTAAGGTCAGGTAAACGATAAATATTTTTAGATATTTCTTGAAGAAAATCAGGATACCAATAATCATCAGCATCAATAAAAGTGATATAATTGGATGAAGCTTTTTCTATACCAAAATTTCTAGCTGTCGAAACGCCTCCGTTTTCTTTGTAAAAATAGTGTATTCTTGGGTCTTTAAAATTCAATACTTTTTCTTCGCTTTTGTCAGTCGATCCATCATTAATAATAAGCACTTCAAAATCTCCGAAACTTTGATTGAGAACACTTTTTAGTGTGCTTTCAATAAAATTTTCTTTGTTGTAAAGAGGTATAATGACAGTGAAGAAAGCCATTTATTTAGAGTTTAAATTACACAAATGTACCAATCGATACAAATCAAAAATTAATAACGAAGGATTGTTGCTTGCTATATTTTTGAGAAAAATGGATTGGGTTATTCTATAAAAAAAAGCAAAAGCAAAGTTGAGGTTTAGTTTTTCAATTTTTGAAGCTATTTTTGAAAGTCGGACATAATCCGTGGGCAATAATTCGTGATCAATAAGATATTTCAAACCCAAAATCGATTCATTTTCTTTCTTTATGGCATCTTCAAAATCATCTAACCCTAAATGATAAACCGGGTTTTCAATATGTGTAATTTTAATTTTTTTTTGTTTCAAATTATACGAAAACAAAGTGTCTTCGTGTCTTAAATTGGGAATAGTTTCGTTGAAAGAAACGGTTGAAAAAATGTTTTTATGAATTAAAAAATTTAAGGTTAAGAAAGACAAGTAGGGATTCTCTTGGCGTTTTTTAACCGGTAGCGCTTCTCTCGAATTGCCATATTTCCAACGCAAAACCTGATTTTTTTTTGGTTTTTCTTTTTGGTATTCGATTCCTCCATAAATAATTTTTTCATCCTCATTTACTTGAGAAATGTAATTTTTTATAAAATGATTCTGAATTGGAATGGTATCCGCATCAAGGAAAAGTAGGGATTCGAATTTTGCTTTTTTTGCCAATAAATTTCTAATGGCGCTACGGCCAATATTTTTTTCTAATACTTCAAAACGGCAATTTTCAAAACTATTAATCTTCTCATTTTCGTCAAGACATAGCTTTGAATTGTCATCAAAAACAAGGATTTCAAAATTGATATCGCATTCCAAACATTGCTTCTGTAACTCCAAAACCAAAGGAACTACATTATAATTATAGGTTGGAATGAGAATAGAAAGCATTAAACCGTTTTTTGAACAACCTCAAAAATTTGGGCATCTTCACATTTCAAAGTTTTCGAAGGGAATTTCATTAGCAACGCATAATCATGAGTGGCCATAATAACTGTTTTTCCAGCAGCATTAATTTTTTTCAAAACTTCAAGGACTTCTGCACTAGTTTGAGGATCAAGGTTTCCGGTAGGTTCATCAGCTAAAATAATATCAGGATTATTAAGCAAAGCCCTTGCAATTGCAACACGTTGTTGCTCGCCTCCTGAGAGTTGGTGCGGCATTTTGTCAACATATTCTTTTACTCCAACTTTTTCTAAAACCTCGTTAATTTTGTTTTCAATTTCGGTTTCGTCTGTCCAACCGGTTGCTTTTAATACAAAATGTAAATTGTCTTTCACGTTGCGATCGGGCAATAATTGAAAATCTTGGAAAACAAATCCTATTTTTCTTCTCAAAAACGGAATCTCATCTTCTTTTAAAGTGGCCAAATCAAAATCCATAATGCTTCCTTCTCCATCGGCCAATGGTAAATCGGCATAAAGTGCTTTCATAAAACTACTTTTTCCAGTTCCTGTTTTTCCAATGATGTATATAAATTCACCTTGATTTACTTCAAGATTAATATTTGATAAAATGGTTTTTCCTCCTTGAACGATGGTAACATTTTTTAAAGACAATACAGGTTGTGACATAGTGCAATTTATTTTATTTGGTAAAAGTAATTAATCAATTACCAATTATCAATTATCAATTATCAATTTTTTCTAAATTGTTAAAAAACATGTTTATAATAATTCACCAAAGCCTTTCGTTATAGGCTACAGAATGCAATACATTTGACTTCTTAACAAAAATCCAATGCAAAAAAAAAATAGATTCATAATAGCACTTTTTTTTACAGGTTTTTCAATCCTTTCAGCCCAAAAATCAGCTATTTATACCCACGATTCCAAAGATTTCGACAAAGCACTTGCGTTATATAATGACAAACAATATGCTTCGGCACAGTTTATTTTTGACAAAGTAAAGTCGGCTACTGCCAATGAAGAACTGAAATCGGACTGTTCTTATTATGTTGCCAATTGTGCCATTCGTACCAATCAAGCTGATGCAGATGTTTTGATGGAGCGTTTCGTGACCGATTATCCAACAAGTAGAAAACAAAATCAAGCTTATATTGAAGTGGCTCATTATTATTTCAATCAAGGAAGTTATCCACAAGCTCTGGAATGGTTCGAAAAAGTGGATGAAAATAATTTGAGTTATAACGAACAAGATCAATATAATTTCCAAAAAGGCTACAGTTTTTTTAGTTCTAAAAACAAAAAAGAAGCCACAACTTATTTTAATAAAGTGGCTAATTCAAAAGAATACGGTTCGCAAGCCAAGTATTATCTAGGTTTTATGGCTTATGAAGGAGACGATTACAAGCAAGCCACCAAGTATTTTGACGAAGTGTCAGGCGAAGAAAAATACAAAGAAAAATTGTCCTATTATCAAGCCGATATGAATTTCAAATTAGGAAATTTCCAAAAAGCAATAGATTTAGGAATCAAAGCAATGCCAAAATCGAATGCCATCGAACAATCGGAATTGAACAAAATCATTGGCGAAAGCTATTTTAATTTGAAAAAATACGATCAATCGATTCCGTATTTAGAATTGTATAAAGGCAAAAAAGGAAAATGGAACAATACCGATTTCTACCAATTGGGTTATGCTTATTATATGCAGAAGAATTACGAAAATGCTATTTCACAATTCAATAAAATTATTGGTGGAAAAGATTTCGTGGCTCAAAACGCCTATTATCATTTGGGCGAAAGTTATTTGGAATTGAATAAAAAGCAACAAGCCTTGAACGCTTTCAAGAATGCTTCCGAAATGGATTTTGATAAAGCAATTCAGGAAGACGCCAGTTTGAATTATGCCAAATTGAGCTATGAAATTGGAAATTCTTACCAAAGCACACCCGATGTTTTGACAGCGTTTATGAAAAAATATCCCAATAATGCCAATCAATCCGAGATAGAAAGATTGTTGATAGATTCGTATATTTCCTCTAGAAATTATAGAGAAGCCTTGATTTTATTAGAAAAGAATAAATCGCCAGAAAATAAACTAGCTTACCAAAAAGTAACTTTTTATAGAGGTTTAGAACTTTATACCGATTCTAACTATCAAGAAGCACTCACTTTATTCGAAAAATCGTTAGACATACAAAAAGACACCAAATTCACCGCTCGTGCTACTTTTTGGAAAGGGGAAACCGAATATGTTTTGAACGATTTTAAAAATGCGGTATTGAGTTACAAGCAATTTATGAATTTGGCTGGAGCCGAAACCACTCCAGAATTCAAAAACAGTAATTACAATTTGGCTTATTCTTACTTTAAACAAAAGGAATACGATCAGGCTGGAAATTATTTTCAATCTTATATTAATCAATCAAAAGCAGACAAGGCACGCTTGAATGATTCCTACTTGCGTTTGGCTGATTGTCGATTCGTGACTTCCAACTATACATCGGCTCTCGAAGCTTATAATAAGGTAATCGATTCGAAAAGTGTCGATGCAGATTATGCCTATTTTCAAAAGGCAATTTGCTATGGATTTGTTACCAAAAATGATAAAAAAATAGAGGAACTCAATACTTTTTTGCAATTGTATCCTAAATCAGAATATCGTGATGATGCCTATTTTGAACTCGCAAACACTTATGTTGCGCAGAATAAACCAGATTTGGCTATAAAAACGTATGACAAATTAAATGCTGAATTCAAAAACGGTTCGTTTACTTCAAAAGCCATTTTGCGTCAAGGATTAATTTATTACAATTCTGATAAAGATGAGCAAGCCTTGACGAAATTCAAAAAAGTAGCAGCCGATTTCCCTAAAACTCCCGAAGCACTCGAAGCCGTTTCGACCGCTAGATTGATTTATGTAGATAACGGAAAAGTAGATGAATATGCCAGTTGGGTTCGCACTTTGGATTTTGTAGCCGTTACCGATGCCGAATTGGATAATGATACTTATGAAGCTGCCGAAAAACAATATTTGCAAAACAACACCAAGCAAGCCATTTCAGGATTTAGCGGTTATGTGGGTAAATTTCCAAACGGAATTCACTCTTTGAAAGCTAATTTTTATTTGGCACAATCTTATTTTTCTGACGGACAAGAAACAAAGTCGATACCAAATTATGAATATGTTATTGCACAACCTCGAAATGAATTTACAGAACAATCATTGGCAAGATTGGTGCAGATTTTCTTGAAAAATGATGATAAATCAAAAGCTATTCCAGTATTAACTCGTTTGGAAAACGAAGCCGATTTTCCGCAAAACAAAATTTTTGCTCAATCTAATTTGATGAAATCCTATTATGAAAATAAGGATTATTCCAATTCGGTTATTTATGCCGAAAATGTTTTAGCCAATCCGAAAATGGATGACAATGTAAAAAGCGATGCACAAATTATCATTGCCCGCGCCGCCATCCAAACGGGAGATGAAGTGAAAGCTCGTTCTGCTTACGCCAAATTGCAAACCATAGCCAAAGGAGAATTGGCTGCCGAAGCCTTGTATTACGATGCCTATTTCAAAAATAAAGATCAAAAATTTGAAGCATCGAATGAAGTAGTTCAAAAATTAGCCAAGAATTATTCGAGTTATAAATATTATGGAGCCAAAGGATTAATCTTGATGGCGAAGAATTTTTATGGATTGAAAGACAGCTTTCAGGCGACTTATATTTTGGAAAGTGTGATAAAAAACTTCACAGATTTCCCTGATGTAGTTTCAGAAGCTCAAAAAGAATTGGATGCCATCAAAAGTGAAGAATCCAAAACGAATTCGTCGATAACTAATTAAATATAATATCCGTTGAAATCCGAGTCTTTGCTTTAGCAAATTTGCGTTTATCTGCGTTCCAAATATCAAAATATGAAAATCAATTTCAAAAATATAATTGCCTTTGCTTTATTACTAACTTTTCAATTTTCTTTCGCCCAAAAAAAGGAAGAAAACATCGGAACAGAAGTCGTAAATGTTGTTAAGCCTTATACGCCAACCATTTCGGATGCCTTTAAAGTAAGCGAAAATCCTGTTCTTGACGATGCAGATAATTCCAAAAAAGAGGCCATCAAATATTCGATTTTTTCTTTTCCTGTCGCATCTACTTTTACGCCATCTAAAGGAAAAGCAGAAGGAGTCGAAAAAGAAAAGCAAGCTCATTTGTTTAATAATTACGCCACTTTTGGAATAGGAAATTATGCTACTTTGAATGCGGAATTATTTGTGAATCAAGAATTAGGAAATAATGACTATGTGGGTGGAATGTTTCGTCATTTGTCCTCGCAAGGCGGAATTAAAGGCGTCGAATTGGAAGATGCGTTTTATGATACTGCCATTGATTTGACTTATGGAGTTCGCGAAAAAGATTTGTCGTGGAATGTAGATTTGGGTTATAAAAATCAAGTTTACAACTGGTATGGATTGCCAACAGATTTTGGCAGTTTATTATCGCCAGTAGATAGAAATGATTTAATCAATGGAATTAATCCGCAACACAGTTATAACAATCTGTATTTAGGAAGTAGAATTGATATAAATGAAGGTGTTTTTAAAGAAGCGAGCGCCAAATTCAATCATTTTTCGGATAATTTTGGTTCTTCTGAAAATAGATTTTATGTAAAACCTTCTTTGCAATTTGATATCAACGAAACTACCATAAAAACCAATATAATTGTTGATTATGTTGGAGGAAATTTCGAAAAAAATTATTCTAACGCCAACTCAATAAAATATGGTTTTACCAATTTCGGAGTCGCGCCAAGTTTCGCTATGCAGCAAGACGATTGGACGTTTAATTTGGGCGTTGGAGTTTTTTATAGTGCCGATTTAGAAAACAACGACAATAAGTTTCTAGTTTATCCACAAATCAAAGCTTCCTATAAAGTAGTTGGTGATTTGATGATTTTCTATGCTGGAGCCGAAGGGAATTTGGAGCAAAATACTTATACCGATTTTGTAGCTATGAATCCTTATTTGTCTCCAACCTTAAATATTGCTCCAACCGACAAACAATATGATGTTTATGCGGGTTTGAAGGGAAAGTTGACCAATACGGTGAGCTACAATCTTAAAGCTTCATATGTGAACGAAAGAGATAAAGTTTTGTTCAAAAGCAATGATTATACAGAAACAAGTACGAATGAAAATTATGCTCTCGGAAATTCTATGAAAGTGGTTTATGATGATATGAAAACCATTAGTTTTTATGGTGAATTGAAAGCCGATATTTCTGAAGACCTTGCTTTTGGTATTGACGGAACTTTTAGTAGTTATACCACAGATATTCAGCAAGAAGCTTGGAATTTGCCATCCATAAAACTAAATGCAAAAGTTGATTTCAACATAACCGAACAATGGTACGCTGGAGCGAATGTGTTTTTTGTTGGCGAACGAAAAGACCAAAAATTAAATACAGATATCGTGTATGTTACAACACCAAGTCCGGTAACTTTGGATAGCTATTTTGATCTAAATGCACACCTAGGTTTTAAATACAATGAAAGATTAACTGCTTTTTTAAAGGCCAATAATATTGCCAATCAAAACTATCAAAAATGGATGAATTATCCAGTTCAAGGATTTCAAGTAGTTTTGGGAGCGAATTATAAATTTGATTTTTAGATTATGATAAAGCTTCTGGTTATTACTGTCTTTATCTTATTTGTCTTTGTTTTTATTTATTTTGGTTATTACTAAGATTATAAGAGGAATCCAAGAGATTTTACGAGGTCAATTATTGGAATGCCAATAGGTATGATACTAGAAACATTTGGTTTTAAAACTTTAAACGAGAAATTAAAAAAATGGGTTAATGAAGATTCTAAAAAATAAAAATCTGCGGAAATCCGTTTAAATCCGTTTCATCCGCGTTCCAATATTATGACTTTCAAACAAAAAATACACCAATATTACCAGCAACTTGTTCAAGACCGTGAAGATGCTTTCCGTGATATGATTTCGGCTTTGACCGAAGATTCAAAAAACGATGCCAAAGGTTCGGCAGGCGACAAACACGAAACCGCTTTATCGATGATGCATATTGAACAAGAAAAACTCAATCACAAATTGAAGGAAGTATTGGCCCAAAAAACCATTCTAGACAAAATTGATTCCACCACAATTGCCAAAACTATTATTGTAGGCAGCTTGGTCAAAGCCAACGGAATTTATCTCTATTTAAGTGCTGCACTTCCTAAAATTGCTGTTGATGGCATCAATGTTATTGCACTTTCTCCCCAATCGCCCTTGGGAAATAAATTGATGGGAAATGAAGTGGGGTTTACTTTTGAAATTAATACGACCTCTTACACGATTGAAGAAATTTTATAGTTATAGTTTTGTGAAATTTTCTCAAATTTATTTAGTTGTGAATATTTATCATTACATTTGTTGGTAATTTTGAGAAAATTTCTCAAAAAAATTAAAAAAAGTAACTATGCTATTAGAATTCACAGTCGGGAATTTTTTATCATTTAAAGACAAAAAAACTTTTAGTTTAGAAGCAGGAGGTATTAAAACCATTTTGCCAGATAATGTTGTTCAAAACGGAAAATACAAAGTGCTTCGCTCGGCAGCTATTTATGGTGCTAACTCTAGTGGGAAAAGTAATTTTGTAAAAGCTTTAGATTTTATGGTTAACACTGTAAAGAACTCTTCAAAATTAAATTCGATTGATAAGTTAGGTACCAAGCCTTTTTTGTTAAATACAGAAACAGAAAATCAGCCTTGTTATTTTGAGATTCTTTTTACGGAAGGAGAAAGTCGCTATCGTTATGGTTTTGAATTAGATAATGATAAAATTCATTCAGAATGGTTGTTTATTTTAGAAGCCAATTCAAAAAAAGAAATTCCTTATTTTGTTCGTGAACTGGAAGGTATTGGTGTAGCCGATGTTTTTGAAGAGGCAAGAGGTTTGGAAAGTAAAACTAGAGATAATGGGTTGTTTATTGCTTTACTAGACCAATTTAATAGTAGTGTTGCAAAAACAGTGATATATAATATTTCAAGGATTAGAGTCTTGTCAGGAATAGATCATAAAATCGCTATAGCTATGACTGGGGTTTTATATAATTATGAAGAAGATAGGCTTATGATAGAGTCTTTTCTTAATAAATTGAGTCTTGGCTTTGATAGTTTTATAGTAAAAGATGACGCAAATTTAACCTTTGGAAAAAAAATTAAAACAATACATAAAAAATACAACAAAAAGGGAGAGTTTGTTTCTCATTTTGAATTTGATTTGAATGAGCAAGAATCCTCTGGAACGAATAAATTATTTGATTTGTCAGGAAGTATTGTTTTTTCACTAATGTATGGATATGAATTGATCATTGATGAACTAGATTCAAAACTACATCCAATTTTAACTCAAGAAATAATTAAATTATTTAATAATCCAGAGACGAATCCTAAAAATGCCCAATTAATTTTTACTACTCACGATACTAATTTATTAGGGGCTAATCTTTTTAGAAGAGACCAAATATGGTTTACAGAGAAAGATGATTTTGAAGCAACCGATTTGTATTCATTGTTGGAGTTTAAAGATGGAGATGGTAAGTCGGTAAGAAACGATAGGAGTTTTGAAGCGGATTACATAAGAGGACGATATGGTGCAATTCCGTATATTTCTAATTTGCAGGAAATCTAGGCTATGGCAAATATCATAAAAATCCAAAACCATCTTGCTAAACGAGAAAGAACCAAGGAGAAGAAGCGAAATATTGAAACCAAAGAAGTTCGTGTTTACTTTTTAATTGTTTGCGAAGGTGAAAAAACAGAGCCTAATTATTTTAAGTCTTTTAAAACTAATGTAAAATCATTTGTTTATACAATTGATACTTTGGGTGAGGGTTCTAATACTAAAGATTTAGTAGAAAGAACAATTAAAGCAAGAGATAATTCAAGTCAAGAATATGATAGTGTTTGGGTAGTTTTTGATAAAGATAGCTTTAGTCCCAATAATTTTAATGGAGCAATTGAATTGGCTGAGAATAATGAGATTAAAGTAGGTTGGTCAAACGAAGCTTTTGAATTATGGTACTTATTACATTTTCAGTATAGAAATACTTATATGTCTCGAGAGGATTATAAAAGAGCTATTGAAAAAGAAGTGAATGATAAAATTGCTATTCTATCAAAAAGTAAGAAACCTAAAAAATTTGTTTACAAAAAGAATAGTGTAGAAATGTATTCCATTTTAGAAAAGTATGGAAATCAAAAACAAGCCATAACTTATGCTGAAAAGTTGATTTTAAATCACAGTTGTAACAATTTTGCGATTCATAATCCTTGTACTAGAGTCCATTTATTAGTAGAAGAGTTAAATGGAGATTCGATAGAGCTTAATGAACAAATCAGGCAAAAAAGCGAATAATATCATAAATCTACTTGCATCCGTTTGATCCGCATTCAACTCTTGATTCGTATTATTTATTCCAACATAAAAGTGCTTATGAGTTCAATGTCGTTTTGTTTGTATTTGTATTGAAAAAGTGTGTTTTGACCAACCAAAAGTAGTTTGTCATCCAAAGGAATGACATCAAACGGATTAATGTTTTTAAATTGATTGGTCAATTGCAAATTAAAGACATCGGTTTTGTTGAATACTTTTAGTCCAGCACTTCCATCACAAATAAATAACATTTGATCTTTTATTCCCAAACCATAAGGATTTTCTAAAACAAACGATGCTGTTTTTACCGGATTCACTTTATTAGTGATGTCAATAATTTCTAAGACATTATTGGTTCCTCCGCAAAAATTACCTGAACGCAACGTAACGTAGGCGTATTTTTCGTCAACTACTACAGGATCGCAAGCATTGATATGGGCAATTCTTGATGCGAAAACAGGATTTTCTAACGATTTGATGTCATAAATATACATACCGTTGGTGCTCCCTATGTACAAATAGTCATTTTTGTTAAAAATGGTTTCAATTCCCCAACCCACATTTTGCTCTTTTACTTTTGTTGGAACAGACAAATTTTGAATGTTGAAAATATTGATTTTCTGATTATCCACAGCATACAAATAATCTTCAACAATCATAAAACGAGCCAATGAACCGCCTTGTCCTGTAGTTGATTCAGAACTTGCTGCATTGAACATAATTCCACCTGAACTGCTTAAATAATCTATGTTTTGAGGTTTTCTTTTTTCTTTTTTGATACTCCAACCTACAATGATTTTGTCTGCATTATAATTTGGATAATCATACAAAAGTGGAAGATTATTGTCAATAGTTGGGTAAATGATATGTTGTGGAAAAACATTGTTCAATCTCTTTTTCTCTACTATATTTCTAATATCTGAAATATCAAAAACGACTAAATCTGTAAAACTATCGGCGAAAAGCATTTGATCTTTAACCGCTATATCTGTATTTCCAAGAATTTTAAGAAAGGATATTTTTTTTGGAGCCGTTGGAATTGTATTGTCTATAATGTGAATGCCATTTTCTTGGTCATTTATAAAAATAAAATTATCGTAAACATATATTTTACCAGATTTTGCGGTTTTTTGTGGAGGTAATATTTTTACAGAACTTCTTAACTCGCTCAAAGACATAGTGACCGGAGTTGCAATATTGTAGGTTTCATAATTTTCATCTCCATTCTCACAAGACATAAAAGTCATCGAAAAGAAAGTTATTATTAGCAAAAAATATAAAGTATTTTTCATTTGTGTATTATTTTGTAAGTTTATATCGTGGTGCTAATTTATTCATTTTTAATGAAATAATGGTTGTGTTTGGATTGTTTTTTTTTAATAATTTTAAAATTTGATAGTTTGTGTTTTTGTTAGTCTATTTATATATTTTTAATAGTTTTCGTTCAAAGAATTTAAATCTAACATAATGTTAAATTAATATCTTCTTTCACAAAAAACTACCGAAATCATTAAAATAAAACATCATTCTCTAATAAAACTTTCGTAATTTCGCCACCTTAAAAGTTTGACTTTAAAACCAAATACAATTATGAGCAAAATAATGACAGTCGACATATTGTCGAGTATTAAAGGAGCACAGCCATCCGAAAGCGTGAACAAGTTATTTGATGTAATCAAAAATGCATCATCAAATAATAATCCTTCTAATAATGTCAATTATAATTGCGTGTCAGTAAGTGATTTAAGAGAAGATGTTGTAGTAGAAAGTTCGACTATGGAGAAACAATTAATTTTGGAAAATTTCCCGAACAAGAAAAATGGTTTTTTAGTGGTTGCTAAAGTTATAGAAGGATAAAATGGAATCTCAAATAAAAAAGATACACCAGCAATTGGTGTCAAAACAAATAAGTTGTACGGCTCTTGTACAGGAAAAATTAGACTTACTTAAACAAAATACCTACAATTCTGTAAATTCTGTTTTAGATACTTTGGCTTTAGAATTGGCTTCAAAAGTAGATGCTAAAATTGCAAACGGAGAACCAATCGGTCTTCTGGAAGGTATTCCCTTTGGAATCAAGGATGTTTATATGGTGCAAGGAACTTACACTACAGCAAGTTCTGATTTGTTGAAAAATTATAAATCACCTTACACAGCTACTGCCATTCAAAAATTATTGGATGCCGGAGCAATTCCGTTGGTAAAAGAAAATTGTGATAGTTTTGGTCACGGATCTTCAAGTGAAAACACCATTTTTGGAGCGGTGAAAAATGCAATTAATCCAGAATTAGTGGCAGGAGGTTCAAGCGGTGGTTCTGCGGTTAATGTTGCCAAAGATTATACTGTTTTTTCTATTGGTGGAGATACAGGAGGTTCTATTCGTCAGCCTGCAGGGTATAATCATATTTACGGTTTCAAACCAACTTACGGAAGAATTTCAAGATACGGATTGATGGCGTATGCATCTTCTACGGATTGCGTTGGTCCATTGGCGAAATCAATTGAAGATATTAGAATTGTGCTGAATGTAATGAGTGGGAAAGATCCAAAAGATCAAACTTCAGTCACTTCAACTGAAATTAGTGAAGGCGCCATTGCAACTTCAACAGTTGAAACAATTGGGTATTTCAAAAACTTTATCGAAAGCGATGCTATCGATCCTCAAATAAAAGCTGATTTCTTGGCAAGTATCGAAAAGATAAAAGCCAAAGGAATTGAAGTAAAAGAATTAGATTTTTTCAAATCTGATATTTTGGTTTCTACTTATTATACATTGGCAATGGCTGAAACGGCTTCTAATTTATCTCGTTTGGACGGAACAAATTATGGGAATCGTATTGAAGGCGAAAATTTAATTGATACTTATGCCGTTACCCGTTCTGAAAATTTTTCGGAAGAAACTAAACGCAGAATTGTAGGTGGAAATCAAGTGTTGTCTCAAGGTTTTTCAGAAGGAATTTATTTAAAAGGATTGGCTTTGAGAGACCAGATTTCTCAAAATTTCAGCAAAGATTTTGAAGAAGTAAATATCGTTTTATCGCCAGTTACACCAAGTACGCCTCCTAAAATCGGAGACAGTTTAAAAGATCCGTTGGCTATGTATTTGTCCGATGCCTATACGGTTGGTTTTAGCTTAGGTCAATTGCCAACTTTAACCGTGCCACAAGGAACGAGTACAGGACTGCAAATTACGGCAGCAAAAAATAATGATGAATTAGTGTTGCAATTTGCAAACTTCTTAAAAGATACAATATAATGGAATTGGAGCAATTAAATGCGGCGATAAAAGCCCACGATTTAGAATTGGTAATTGGACTGGAAACACACGTTCGATTGAATACCAAAACCAAGTTGTTTTGTTCTTGTCCAAATCAAGAAATAGAAACACCTAACCAAAATATATGTTCTGTTTGTACGGGACAAATGGGCGTTTTGCCTGCCATAAACAAAGAGGCAATTACAAAAGCGATTTACTTTGGAAAAGCGGTGGATTCGTCATTTAGCAATGAAGTGATCTCTTGGGATAGAAAGCATTACGAATATCCGGACAACCCGAAAAATATTCAGATAACACAATATCATAATCCAATAATTCCTGACGGACACGTGTCTTGTTACCGAAATGACGGTTCTCAATTCACTGTGAATTTAACTCAGGTTCATATCGAGGAGGATGCGGCCAAATTAATGCACGAAAAGAAGATTTCGTTAGTTGATTTTAACAAAGCCGGTGTGCCGTTGATTGAAATTGTTACGGAGCCTTGCATCAGAAATATTGAGGATGCTTCGACTTATGCTCAATACATTCAGCGTATTGTTCAAAACTTGGGAATCTCAGAAGCGAATTTGGAAAAAGGAGAATTTAAATCGGATGTTTCTGTGTCTTTGCGCAAAAAACATTCTTATGATTTGAATCCAAGAACTGAAATCAAAAACTTGAACTCGTTTAAGTTTATGGTCGAAGCCTTGAAAGAAGAAGTAGAAAAACAGTTCAATTATTTTATTGAAAATAAAGAATTCAGACCTGACCAAACGACGGTGCTTTGGGATGCCGATTTAAAGCAGACCAAGACAATGCGTAAAAAAGAATTTGAAGCAGATTACCGTTTCATTTCTGAGCCAGATTTACCTTTTGTAAACATCAAGAAGGAAATCGAAGCGATCAAAGTGGATACGGATGCTTTGCCTTTTGCGGTCGAATCTATTTTAATTCACGGAGGTGTATTGCCACAAGATGCTAAGTTTTTTACAGCAGATGCTTTGCGTTCTGGAACTTTTGTAGCGATAAATAAGGTGATTAACGATCCTTCGTTTGTAGCTAAAACTTTGGCCAATAATTTGAAAGTTGATGATTATGCCGAAATCCACAGTATTGATCATTTAATTGAAATTTTCCAATTATTCAAAGCCGAGAAAATCACTGCTGTTTTAGTTCAAAATGCGATTATTGGTTATCTAAAAGATAGAACTTTTGACTATAATAGTTACTTTGCTGAGAATACCATTTCAGAAGATAAAATTCAGGAAGTAATTGCAAAAGTACTTTCCGAAAATGAGGCTGTTGCCAATGATATCAAAGCGGGAGACCAAGGGAAAGCAGGTATTTTAGTCGGCAAGATTTTAGGTATTATCGGAAAAGGTGCTAACGGAAAAGTAATTCGTCAGCAAATTTTAGATAAATTGGGTGCTGCTGCTGTTTTAGAAAAGTCAGAAGCATCAGAGAAAGTTTCCAAAGAAGCTGTGGCAGAAAATAAAGAAATTCAAGAAGAAGTGCTTCCTGAAATTCCAATTATTATAAAAGATACTTATAGAACGCACAAAATTTCACAGTTATCAGAAGAAAACATTCAAGATGAAGTGCTATTGTCGGGTTGGGTAGCTAGTGTTCGTGATCACGGTGAGTTGATGTTTATCGATTTGCGTGATTCCAGTTATGAGATTTTCCAAGTCCGTATCAGCAGGGAATCATTCCCTAATATTGATGAGTTAGTGAAATTGAAACCGGAATCGGTTATTTCGGTAAAAGGAATTGTAGTAGGTCGTAATGAAGATGATTTTAATGCAGGATTGCGTACCGGTAAAATTGAATTGGAAACTTCAGTTTTAGAAATTTTAAACTTATCCAAAACCTTGCCTTTCGAAATCAAGAGAGCGGCTAAGACAAATGAAACGACTCGTTTTCAATACAAATTTTTAGATCACAGAAACGAAGAGGTAAGACGAGCCATCGTAAACCGTCATAAAGTAATTAAATTATTGCGTGACATTTTAGATGAAGAAGAATTCTTAGAAATTGAAACGCCGATTTTAAGCGCAGGAACGGATGAAGGTGCACGTGAATTTATTGTTCCTACACGTAAACAAGCCGGTTTCTTTTATACATTGCCACAAGCGCCACAGCAGTTTAAGCAAATGTTGATGGTGAGTGGATATGAAAAATATTTCCAAATTGCGCGTTGTTTTAGAGATGAGGATTCCCGTGGAGACCGTCAGCCGGAATTTACGCAATTGGATATTGAAATGGCTTACGCAAGTATGCAGCAGATTATCGATTTGAACACCAAAATGTTCAATGAAGTAGTGACTAAAATCTACGGTAAAAAATGGATTTTGCATCCGTTTGAAGTGATTACCTATAAAGATGCAATGGATTTTTACGGTTGCGACAGACCTGATTTGCGTTACGGTTTAAAAATGCAAGACATAACTGATATTGTAAAAGACACCACTTTCCAAGTATTTAGCAAGCCGATTGATGAAGGCGGAATTGTAAAATGTATCAAAGTTTCGGCTCAAGAGCAAGGAAACAAGCGTATGTCTAAAGGGCAGATTGAAACGCTTACAGCAGTTGCGCAACAACACGGTTTGGGCGGATTGGCTTATATTATTGTAAACGAAGACGAATTGCAATCACCAATTATTAAATTCTTGGGTGAAGAAATTGCTGCAGGAATCATAAAAGCGACCAATGCACAAGTGGGTGATATTGTATTCTTTTCCGCGGCAGATTATGCAACGGCTAACAAAGCTTTGGATGCGGTTCGTCAGGAAATGGGTAGAATGTTACACTTGATTAATCCGAAGGAATTACGTCCGGCTTGGGTGGTAGATTTTCCAATGTTCGAAAGAACTGATGAAGGAAGATGGACATTTACACACAATCCGTTCTCTATGCCGGCTATTTATGATTTGCAAAAGCATATGGAAGGGGATGATGAAAAAATCGGAACCATCATCGCTCAGCAATACGACATTATCTTAAATGGTTACGAAATTGGTGGAGGATCGGTTCGTGCCCATAAATCGGAAATTCTGGAAGCGACTTATAGAAATATGGGTTACAATAAAGAAGAAATGATGAAAAGTGTAGGGACAATGTATAAAGCTTTCCAATACGGCGCACCGCCACACGGAGGAATCGCTTGGGGAATTGACCGTTTGATGATGATTTTGGAGAAAAAAGCTTCTATCAGGGAAGTAATGGCTTTCCCAAAAACAGGAACTTCGGAAGATTTATTATTCGGCGCACCATCTCTTTTATCTGACAAAAAGGTAGAAGAAATGAATGTGAAGATTATGAGATAGTCTTTCAATATCAATAGCAATGACAATTTCAATGAGCAATTAGAGAATAATTGAAATTGTTTTATTTTTTCAAATTTCCAAAACGGCATTTTAAAATGTTTGTTTTGGAAATTTGTCTCTTAATAGTAGTTTTGTGTTTTAAATTATTAGCTTATAATTATTTATAACCAATATTGATTATGAAAATAGTTGAATTAAAGTAAAGTATTTAGATTTTTTTTTTTTTTAATTTTGATTGAATTTAACTACTAATTAATCTAAAAAACTATGAAACTAAAAATTAAATTATTTGTATCTTTTTTATTTATAACTTTATCAATACTATTTTCAAGTTGTGAAACGGACATAAAAGAAGAAACGACTAACACACAACAGGCAGTTGGTGGAAAAATCAAGTACGTTACTATTGAAGATGTTCCTTTTTTGATGCCAAGTGTACAAAAATTTCGGGCTAAGGCGAATGTTAAAGGAGTTACAGCCAGAGTTGCTGCGTCTCAAGAGCTTGATTTGCAAAACATAATTGAATATGATGATGCAGGTGGTAATGACAGTTACAGTATTCCTATTATTGATAATTCATCAGGAGGAGATGATTATTATTTTGAGAACTTTAATATTATTACTGACGGTGTGAGTTATGAGTCTTTTATTTTGAGATACAATCCTACAAATGATAGTCAAGCAGTTGATTTTGGAAATTTTACAGGAGAAATGGAGTTTTTTAGTGAGATTAATAAACCAGTTGGAAAAATAACTTTTGAAAATAGCACTGCAAGAATGGTTGAGCCAGCTATTTCTACAGGAGGTTTCGAAGGAAGTGGTGGTAGCATAGATAGATGTAGATGTTCTTTTATTGATCGATTGTTTGATAAATTTATAAACATTTTAAATAGTATTGGTAATGCCATTTCTGGTCTAGCAAGTGCAGTAGGTAATATTAGTCTTAGTTCTGCATCACAAGGTGATCCAAATAACACAGGATATGTTCTAGCAATAACACCTTTAGATATGGGTAGTTCCTCAGGCAACACAGGTTCTGATTTTGGTTCTGGAGGAGGAGGAGGTGATTATTCAATAAAAGTAGTTCCTAATGTTCCTAAATTATTTTATCCTGTTTCACAAGGCAAAGAGGCGCTAATTCTTAATCAACTTGGTTTTGACGACTCTACAATTCTTCCTTGGCTACAAAACCCAATTAATAAGACGTTTGTTGATCAAATCTACTTTTCAATTTACGAAGAAGATAATGTTGAAATTAGAAATTTTGCTAGAGAAACGATTGAAAGTTTAAAAATGAATCCAACTACATTTACTTCTATAACCCCTTTTTTAATTGAGAAAAATATAGATTTTATAAATCTTGACCCTTGTAGTAAAAGTGTTTTTCAAAAAATTAAAAAGGCTACTGTTTGCGACATTGCTCAAGTCTTAGCTAAGCTCGACGCTAATAATTCAATTTATACCACAACCATTAGATCTGAAGTGCCTCCAAGTGGTCAGCAACCTGGTCAAACGATTCGAAATGCTAAAAACAATTATACTATTTATATCAGTACCGACTATACGGATAAAACGAAATTATTTATAGCTGCTACAATGTTTCATGAAATCGTACATGCTTATTTCATGACTCTTTATGATGATTATTATAATTCAAGTCCGCCAAACCTTAATTCCTATAATGATTTTGCAGTTTTATTTAATTATTATGTAACTTTAAAACATCCGACTTCTATTAATCCAGCAGATGTGCATCATCAGCAAATGGCGGCTGATTATGTTGATGCTATAGCAAGGTCATTGCAAGAATTTCAAACTAATTCACCTATTTCTGATGCCAATCCACTTAAGCAAGAATATAAAGATTTAGCTTGGTTTGGGTTAAAAGATGCGCCAGTTTTTGATGTAACATATCCAATAGGCAATCCTAATAGACAAAGAATTTTAAATAGAGGGGCTTGTGAACAAACAGGGCATCCAGTGGGTGCAGGTACGCCAGACGAACAAACTCCATTAGGTCAACCTTGTAATTTTTAAAAAGATGAAAAACATTATTCTCTTTTTTTTAGGATTAATGCTGATTTCTTGTTCAATTCAAAGTAGCAGTAACCAAAATGCTAAAAAAAAATCTACTGCCTTTTTGGGAAATAACCTGATAGATGTTGAAAGTAATATTATTAATAGTTTCTTGAATGTTGAATTAGAAAAAGAAAGATATAAAAATTATAAAGATTTTGAAATTGTAGTAATTGAAGAAGCGTTAAAAAAATACAAATCTATTGAAGCCTATCAATATTCTTGTGATGAGTGGATATCTATGGATAGAATTAATAAAATTGGTGACATAGAAAATAGATTTTTTTTAGATACTTTGCAAATTAAAAAAATAAAAATAAAGTTAGAAAAAGAAGAAGTTTACCATTGGAAAGTCTCTGATTTTAAAAATATAGGAGTGAATTTACTTAAATATGAGGAATTAAGAAACATAATAAATACAGGTGCTTACATAACCCTTCCAAGTAAATTAATTATATACTTATCAAAACCATTAATCATTGATGAAAACAATGCTTTTATAAGTTTTGAAATAGGAAATGGGCAACTTGGATTTTCATCGATAAATCATTTTACTGTGCTAATGCGAAAAGTAAATAGTAAATGGGAGCAAAGTGTTTTTTATGAGGATGGAGTATTTAATTGAATTTAAAAAAAAATAGTGGAGATGTTGTAGATAATCAAACAGGCTTATCTTCAAATTCTACTGTTGCTTGGAGAAATTTACCGCAGGCACAACGTATTCAAATATTAAATATTTGGGATAATTTTATAAACACAAACCCGCCTGTCAATATTAATAAAAAAAATAATTCTATTGATGTGCTTAATCACATTTAATTGGTTATTTAGTCAGGAGAAAATTGAGAAAAAAAGTCAAACTATTTATTTGGATTTTAAAAGTAAATATGTTAGTAGTTATTCTATTGGGAAAGATACTACTAGCGCATCTTTTGGAATTTATATAAATGGTTTTCAATCTAAAGAAAAAAGGTTGAAAACCTTTGAAAAATTCAAAAAAAGTAAAAAAAGAGACTATGGTTTAATTATGTCTGATTTTTCAGTTAATTTTTATTGTTTTAACAGGAAGCCTCAAAGATTAGTATGCCTTGATTCGGTTAGTTATATTACAGAAGAAGAGTAAAGTGAAAATTTTTCTTTAGATTCAAGTCCAATATTTATAATCCATAAATTGAAAGATGGTACTTATTTAAAATGGGAGGTAATTACTATGGGTATTGAATAAATTTAAAAATAGTGAAAAATAGTATAGGAATTAGTATTATTTAATAATAAGAGAGGTGTAGTTTTTGTGTAAATATTTGACAATCATTTAGGGTTAACTTAAAATAATTGGAATGATTAAATTTCAAATTTCCAAAACTGCATTTTAAATGTTTGTTTTGGAAATTTGTGTTTTTAGGGTAGTTTTTCTTCTTTAAAAATTGATTTTTGCCATTGTCATTGAAATTGATTTTTGCTATTGTCATTACCATCGAAATTGACAGTTTTTTGTTAATAACTTAACGACTTAGCTCTTGATATTGTTCTTAAATTCCCTTGCATTTTTATATATTTGCGTATAATACCAAAAACACATTTTTAGAGTAAATTTATATGAGCGAAGAAATCAAGAAGGAGAATAATTATTCAGCAGATAGTATTCAGGCGTTAGAAGGAATGGAGCACGTAAGGATGCGTCCTTCGATGTATATTGGGGATGTAGGGGTTCGAGGACTACACCATTTAGTTTATGAAGTAGTGGATAACTCGATTGATGAAGCAATGGGAGGTCATTGTGATACTATTCGGGTAGATATAAATGAAGACGGCTCCATTTCTGTAGAAGATAATGGACGTGGTATTCCAGTTGGAATTCACAAGAAAGAGGGCGTTTCTGCACTTGAAGTTGTTATGACTAAAATCGGTGCCGGAGGTAAATTCGACAAAGATTCCTACAAAGTTTCTGGAGGTTTGCACGGTGTTGGGGTTTCGGTGGTAAATGCGTTGTCAAACCATTTGAGAGCAACCGTTCACAGCAGTGATGGAAAAATTTATGAGCAAGAATACGAAAGAGGAAAAGCTTTATATCCTGTAAAACAAATTGGGGAAACTTCAAAAAGAGGTACTATCGTTACCTTTTACCCTGATCCAACTATTTTTACCCAAACTGTTGAGTATTCTTATGATACTTTATCAGCTCGTATGCGTGAGTTGTCTTTCTTGAATAAAGGAATCACGATTACTTTTACAGACAAAAGAGAAGTAGATAAAGACGGTAATTTTGCGTCAGAGGTTTTTCATTCTACAGAAGGATTGAAAGAATACATTCGTTATTTGGACGGAAATCGTGAGCCAATCATAGCACACGTTATTTCCATGGATTCCGAAAAAGGCGAAATTCCAGTTGAGGTAGCTTTGATTTACAATACCAGTTATTCAGAGAATATTTTTTCTTATGTAAACAATATCAATACTCACGAAGGAGGAACACACTTACAAGGTTTTAGAACAGGTCTTACTAGAGCATTGAAAAAATATGCCGATGCTTCTGGAATGTTGGATAAATTGAAGTTCGAAATTGCTGGGGATGACTTCCGTGAAGGTCTTACTGCGATTGTTTCTGTAAAAGTTGCCGAGCCACAATTTGAAGGACAAACCAAAACCAAACTTGGAAATAGAGAGGTTGTCTCACCGGTAAGCCAAGCCGTGAGCGAAATGGTGGAGAATTATTTGGAAGAAAATCCAAATGATGCTCGTGTCATTGTTCAAAAAGTAATTTTGGCTGCCCAAGCCCGTCACGCTGCTAAAAAAGCCCGTGAAATGGTGCAACGCAAAACCGTAATGGGTGGCGGTGGATTGCCAGGAAAACTATCTGATTGTTCAGAGCAAGATCCTGAAAAGTGTGAGGTGTATCTTGTCGAGGGAGATTCGGCAGGTGGAACGGCAAAACAAGGTCGTGATCGTGCTTTTCAAGCCATTTTACCTTTGCGTGGTAAGATTTTGAATGTGGAAAAAGCAATGCACCACAAGGTTTTTGAAAACGAAGAGATCCGAAATATTTTTACGGCACTTGGAGTTACTGTTGGAACAGAAGATGATAGTAAAGCGTTGAATATTTCGAAATTGCGTTATCATAAAGTAATTATTATGTGTGATGCCGATGTCGATGGTAGTCACATTTCTACTCTGATTTTGACATTCTTCTTCCGTTTTATGAAAGAATTGATAGAGCAAGGACACGTATATATTGCAGCTCCTCCTTTATATTTAGTTAAAAAAGGAAATAAAAAAGAATATGCATGGACAGACGATCAACGCGATCAAGCCAATGCAAGAATGGGTGGAAGTGCAGCTATCCAACGTTATAAAGGTCTTGGGGAGATGAATGCAGAGCAATTGTGGGAAACGACAATGGATCCAAATTTCAGAACTTTGCGCCAAGTAAATATTGATAGTCTTGTCGAGGCAGACAGAGTTTTCTCAATGTTAATGGGAGACGAAGTACCGCCAAGAAGAGAGTTTATCGAAAAAAATGCAGTTTATGCTAATATCGATGCTTAAAAAATGTTTAGGGTTTGTGGTTTATAGTATATAGTTAGCAATAAACCACAAATAATAAACCAAAAACAGTAAACAACAAACAACAAATAATAAATTAAATTAAAAAAAATGAAAGTTACAATTGTAGGAGCGGGAAATGTAGGTGCATCTTGTGCAGATACTATTTCTTATAGAGGAATTGCAAGCGAAGTAGTATTGTTGGATATCAAAGAAGGTTTTGCCGAAGGTAAAGCAATGGATTTGATGCAGTGTGCCACTAACACAGGTTTTAATACTGTTATTACAGGTGTTACCAATGATTATGCAAAAACAGCTAATAGCGATGTAGTAGTGATTACATCTGGAATTCCAAGAAAACCTGGAATGACTCGTGAAGAATTAATAGGGATCAATGCGGGAATTGTAAAAACAGTTGCTGATAATGTATTGGCTCATTCGCCAAACGCTATCATCGTTGTGGTTTCAAACCCAATGGATACAATGACTTATTTGACATTGAAAGCTACAGGTTTACCAAAAAACAGAGTTATCGGAATGGGTGGAGCTTTAGATAGTTCCCGTTTTAGATATTATTTATCAAAAGCATTAGATAAACCATCAAATGATGTTTCGGCAATGGTTATTGGTGGTCACGGTGATACTACTATGATTCCATTAACTAGATTAGCTTCTTATAATGGTATTCCAGTATCTGAATTTTTATCAGAAGAAGAATTGGCTAAAGTAGCTGCTGCAACTATGGTTGGTGGAGCTACACTTACAGGTTTATTAGGAACATCTGCTTGGTATGCACCGGGTGCTTCTGTTGCTTATTTAGTGGACAGTATCTTGAATGACCAAAAGAAAATGATTGCTTGTTCGGTTTTTGTTGAAGGTGAGTACGGACAAGACGATATTTGTATCGGAGTTCCTTGTATCATTGGTAAAAACGGTGTTGAACAAATTCTTGACATTACATTGAATGATGCTGAAAAAGCCACTTTTGCAAAAAGTGCTGATGCTGTTAGAAATATGAATGGCGACCTAAAATCTATATTAGGTTAGGAATATTTGGGTAAAAAATGAAAAGACTGCACTTTTGCAGTCTTTTTTTTGATATTAATCAATAAATATATTGGTTAATCTTAACGTTAATTATATATTTGCTCGGTTTATGGAAAAAACTATAGTTACAACTGTTTTGTTTTTATAGCAAAATAGTTTTAACTGCTTGTTTTGTAATCGGTTAACCAAATATATACAATAAATAATTAATTTTTAGTAATAATGCAGAATAAAGGACTTATTAAATTTTTCGCAATTCTATTTGCATTGGTAAGCATTTACCAACTTTCTTTCACTTTCGTTTCAAGCAAAGTCAAAAACGATGCTAAAACTTTCGCAAACGGAAATCCTGATAAAGAATTAAAATATTTGGATTCCATTGGGAAACAAGATGTTTTTAATCTTGGATTTACAAAATTCACTTTCAACGAAGTAAAAGACAAACAAATCAACAAAGGTCTTGACTTAGAAGGTGGTATCAATGTGATATTGCAAATTTCAGTAAAAGATGTTTTAAAAGGATTAGCAAATAATTCTAAAAATCCAGTTTTTAATAAATCATTGGCTGATGCAACTGCAAATCAAAAAGGAAATCAAACTTATATTGATGCCTTTTTCGAAGCTTTCGAAGCCAATTCAAAAGGAACAGTAAAACTAGCTTCTCCTGATATTTTTGCAAACAGATCATTGCAAGGAGAAGGTGGAATCGATTTTCAAATGACTGATAAAGATGCTCAGAAAGTAATCAGAAAAAAAGTTGATGAATCAGTAGATAGTGCTTTTGGAGTATTGAGAAAACGTATCGATAAATTCGGTGTAACACAGCCCAACATTCAAAAATTGGGTGAATCTGGAAGAATTCTTGTTGAACTTCCTGGAGCAAAAGATGTAGATAGAATTAAAAAATTATTGCAAAGTACCGCTCAATTAGAGTTTTGGGAAACGTATAAAATAGATGAAATTGGTAATTTCTTGATGGCTGCCAATGAGGCATTGAAAAAAACTGAAATCAAAACTACCGAAGTTAAAACTGCTCCAAAGGATACTTTAAGTGCATTATTAACAGATAAAAAAGAATCAGTTGACGCTGCAAAAGGAAGCAATCCAATTCTTGATAAAATTATTCAACAAGGTGGTGGACCAGTATTAGGTTTATTTTCACCAAAAGATACAGCTACTATCGGAGGTTATTTGCGAAGAGCGGATATCAGAATTTTATTGGCGGCAGACCAGCATTATGCTAAATTTGTTTGGGGAAAACCTACAGTCATTAAAGATGAGAAGGGAAAAGATATTGATGCTGTAGAATTATACGCATTAAGAGGGAATAGAGACAATACTGCTGCTATGAGCGGAGGTGTTGTTACTGATGCAAGTGATACATTTGACCAATTAGGAAAACCAGCCGTTTCTATGCAAATGAACGGTCAAGGAGCAAAAGCTTGGGAAGAATTAACCGGAAGGGCTTATACTCAAAAAACTAACATTGCTATTGTATTAGATAATGTTGTTTATTCAGCGCCAGGTGTTACTAGCGGTCCAATTTCAGGTGGTAGATCAGAAATTTCAGGGAATTTTGAGATTTCAGAAACAAAAGATTTGGCAAACGTTCTTAGAGCTGGTAAACTTCCAGCAGCAGCCGATATTATTCAATCAGAAGTAGTTGGACCATCCTTAGGTCAAGAAGCTATTGATAATGGTACTAATTCTGCACTTTTAGGATTGTTATTAGTGTCACTTTGGATGATGATCTATTATGGACGTTCAGGTTGGTATGCTAATATTGCATTGGCAGTCAATTTATTATTCATTTTTGGAATAATGGCAAGTTTCAATTTTGTACTTACTTTGCCAGGTATTGCTGGTATCGTTTTGACAATGGGAACCGCTGTAGATGCGAATATCATTATCTATGAAAGAGCTAAAGAGGAATTACGTTTAGGTAAATCGCTTGAAGAATCAGTGAAAGCTTCCTACGGTTGGAAAGGTGCAATGCGTTCTATTGTTGATGCCAACGTAACTCACGTTTTAACTGGTGGTGTATTGTTTATTTTTGGTTCAGGACCAATTAAAGGTTTTGCTCTTACATTGTTAATAGGTATTTTGACTTCATTATTTACTTCAATCTTTATTGCTAGAATTTTTATTGATAGAAGAATAGCTAAAAATCTAGACTTATCATTTGTAACAAGTTTTTCTAAAAATTTCTTTACCAATTTCCACTTCGATTTCTTGAAAATTAAAAAATGGACTTATGCATTCTCTGCTATTGTAACTATTGTTAGTATCTACTCATTGTCAACAAATGGTTTGGATCAAGGTGTGGATTTTGTAGGAGGTAGGACTTTTCAAATTCGTTTTGAAAAACCAGTAAAAGCTGAAGAAGTTAGAGATGAATTGATAAAAGTTTTTGGTAGTGCAGAGGCGAAAGTTTTTGGTAATAACAATCAATTAAAGATTACTACTAAATATAAAGTTCAAGAACACGGAAGTGAAGCAGATGAAGAAGTAAATAAATTATTATTTGAAAATCTAAAACAGCATTATTCTGCAGGATTAACTTATGATAAATTTGTAAATGCTTATGATGGAAAAACATTAGGTATTTTGCAAGCTTCTAAAGTAGGACCAACAATTGCTGAGGATATTAAAACTAATGCTTACTGGGCAGTTCTAGGTGCAATGCTTATTGTAGGTTTGTATTTGGTAGTTAGTTTTAGAAAATGGCAATATAGTTTGGGTGCGATTGCAGCAGTTGTGCATGACGTTATCTTTGTATTAGGTATTTATTCATTATTATATAAATATATGCCTTTTGGTATGGAGGTTGACCAACATTTTATTGCAGCGATTCTTACCGTTATCGGATACTCTATGAATGATACTGTAATTGTATTTGACAGAGTTCGTGAATTTTTAGGAGGTAAAAAAGCCAAAGGTAATTTTAATAGTATCGTAAATCAATCTATTAATAGTACAATGTCAAGAACTATTAATACGTCGTTGACAATGATTTTAGTATTGTTAATCATGTTTATTTTTGGTGGAGAATCTATTCGTGGATTTATCTTCGCAATGCTTATAGGTATTATAGTTGGAACTTATTCTTCATTGTTTATCGCAACACCAGTTTTGTGTGATACAATGTCAGAAGAAGAACATTTAAGAATTGAAAAAGAACATAATTCTTAAGTAGTATAATTCTAAAATAATAGAAAAGACTCGAATTTATTCGGGTCTTTTTTTTGTCATATTGCATTCTGTTTTTGTTATGCTTTTGTACTTGTTGACTATAAATGATTAGGATTAATTTTATTGAAGAATCAAATTTTATATATTTACACCATATTGCTATAGTTTCCCCAAATTTAAAGCAAATTTAAACCCAAAAAGGATGAAAAAAATAATCAAGTCGTTCTTCTGTTTTTTTTTGATTACTACTTTGTCAAATGCATCAATTTTTGCTAAAACCAGTATCAATAATTCATCAAGCAAGTTTCTGGCTACAGTTCCACCTGTAGTTACTTCTCCAATATATTTGTGTCAGAATAGTGTAGCAGCACCACTGACAGCAACACCTTCAGGAGGAGGGACTTTGACTTGGTATGCTGCATCAACAGGAGGGACAGCATTGGCAGCAGCACCAACACCTATAACGACTTCAGTTGGATCAACAACCTATTATGTAACTGAAACAGTTGGAGGTATAGAAAGTACGCCTCGAACTCCAATAGTGGTTAATGTAGTTGCTGATACGGCTGGAGTACTAACTTTATTTTGCGATGCTGCAAATACAACACCTACTTCTGTAGCTTTTGATTGGAACAATGTTACAGGTTATTTAGGGTATAATTATTCCTATTCAGTAGCAGGTGGTCCTTTAGTATATGGATTTCAAGTTGCTCCTTCTCATTTTGATGTTCCAGTTCCAGGTCCTGGCACAACAGTAACTTTTACAATTATGTCAGTATTAGGTCTTCCTTGTGTAAAACCAATTACAGTTACTTGTAATTCTACTTGTACAGCAGCACAAAAAGTCACACCAACTTTTAATTCAACACCAACTACCTATTGTTTGAATGATGTTGTGGTTTTGCCAACAACATCAACGAATGGAATGACTGGTACTTGGAGCCCATCTACAATCAATACTTCTGCAATGGGTACCATAGTATATTCCTTTACGCCAGATTCCATATTGTTTCCGTGTGCATTGGATGCTACTATCGGTATTTCAGTAGAACCTATTGAGCCTGATTTTAGTGATTTTTCTCTATGTTCTGGTGATGTAGTCCCTTCTTTAAGCAATGTGTCACCAAATGGAATTACAGGAACTTGGAACCCAGCAACAGTTGATAATATGGCGAGTGGTTCGTACGTTTTTACTCCTGATTTAGGTCAGCCTTGTTCACCCTCTGTAAAAACTATTAATGTAACCGTCAATCCTTCCAATACGATTAATGCTTTGAACTGGACTACAACCGATGCATTTACCAAAATTCAAATAGTTACTGTTACTGAGCCAGTAGGTATCAATTATTTATACCAAATGGATTCAGGTCCATATCAAACCAGTACTGTATTTGAAAATGTGGCTTCTGGGTCTCATTCCATTACTGTCAAAGATGTCAATGGTTGCAGTCAATTAACTAATAACAATGTCTTGATTATTGGTTATCCTAAATATTTTACACCCAATGGCGATACTTATAACGACACTTGGAATATTAATGGGTTGAGTGATTTATCTTCAAATTCTAGGATTTATATATTTGATCGATATGGAAAATTATTGAAAGATATCAGTCCAAAAGGCGCTGGTTGGGATGGTACTTATATTGGTCAGCCTATGCCCGCAGACGATTATTGGTTTACAGTTGAATATTCTGAAAATAATAGTATCAAAAAATTCAAGTCTCATTTTTCTTTAAAGAGATAAAATATAAAAGCCTCACAATTTTGTGAGGCTTCTGTTTTAGTAAGAAACATATAAAATTCTATTATATATGAACAGGTTTTTCAGCGGTAAAAACCAAATACAATCCGATTAAAATAAACGGAATACTTAGCCATTGTCCAGTTGAAAATAATCCCAAAGCGCTTTCAAATCCACCTTGGCTTTCTTTTACATATTCGACCACGAAACGAACAGACCAAATAAGTACTAAGTAAAGTCCAAATAAATAACCTGATTTTTCTCTTGCATCTGTTTTCCAATACAAGAAATACAATGCTGCAAAAACAAAAATATAGCAAAATGCTTCGTATAATTGGGCAGGATGTTTCGCAGGAACTTGTAGCAGTAAATCCGAAAATTGCGGGTTAGTAGCAATAGCATTATAAGCCTCTTTTGGTGAAGCTATTTGTGTTGCATTCATAGCTTCTCTTGGGCTAAATTGATCTCGAACAAATTGAACTCCAAAAGGTGAAGTGGTTGCATTTCCAACAATTTCTGAATTAAAAAAATTCCCTAATCTAACAAAAATTCCACCACAAGCAGCCGCAATAGCAACACGATCTAAAATCCATATTTGAGGCCTTTTCAATATATTTTTGCTGTAAAAGTACATTGCTATTATTATGGATATTGCTGCTCCATGACTGGCTAATCCTGTATAACCTGTAAATTCCCAGCCATGTATAAAGTGAAAAAGTGTTCCTTCTGGGTTTTCTCTAATTGGAAGTAATATTTCCCATAAGTGATTGCGGTAATAATTCTCCCAATCATAGAAGAAAACATGGCCTAAACGGGCTCCAATTAAGGTGGCTAAAACGATCCAAATAAATAAAGAATCTAATTTGTCTATCGATTCGTTTTCACGGTCGAATATTTTTTTCATGATGAACCAACCCAATCCAAAAGCAACTACAAACATTAGGCTATAAAACCGAATGACAAAAAAACCTAAATCAATTCCTTCTGAAGGATTCCAAACTATGTTTAATACGTGTGCCATAAGGGAAAAATGTTTTTATTTAATTTAAAAATTTATATTTATAGGATAGTATGTCTTTATAAAAAGTTAATGTTTGTGCGAACATTTTTTTTCAGGAACAGGATCATAACCCGTTTTGCCCCAAGGGTGACAACTTAAGATTCTTTTTACTCCTAAAAATCCACCATAAAATAAACCGTGTTTTTGCAAAGCTTGTATCATATAACTCGAACAAGTAGGCTCAAATCGACAAGCTGATGGCGTAAATGGAGAAATCGCTCCTTGATAAAACCGAACGAGCAATACAAATGGATAAATTAGTATCTTTTGAAACATTTGATAAATTATAAACGTCAAAATCTGTAATCTACTTTCTTAACTCTGCCTTTTAACTTCTGTAATCCAATTACTGAATACTAAAAGATGTTCCCTCTTTTCCATCTTTCAACTGAATGCCTAAAACAAGCAATTGATTTCGTATTTGATCGGACATTGCAAAGTCTTTATTGGCTCTAGCCTCATTTCGCATTCCTATTAGCATATTAACTACACCTTCTAGTTTTTCGTTATTATTTTCGACTGCTTTTTCATCTTTAAGTCCCAAAACATCAAAGATGAAAGTACTTATTGAATGGCTGAATAATTTTAAATCTTCGGCAGAAAGAGTAGCAGAATTATCGTTTAATAAATTGATGAAACGAACTCCTTCAAATAGATTGGCTATTAGAATTGGGGTGTTAAAATCATCATTCATAGCGTCATAACAACTCTGAATCCAATTCGTTACTGAAAAAGAAGAAGTTGTGCTTGGTTGAATGTTTTTGACCAATTTTACACCTTCAAGTAGTCGATTTAATCCTTTTTCGCTGGCTAACATAGCCTCGTTTGAAATATCTAAAACACTTCGGTAATGTGCTTGTAAAAAACAAAAACGAACGACATTGGGTTGAAATTTCTTTTCAAAAAAAGTGTTTTCTCCCGAAAGCAATTCCATTGGCAAAATATAATTTCCAGTCGATTTGCTCATTCGCAAACCATTCATTGTAAGCATATTGGTGTGCATCCAAACGTTTACTGGAGTTGTTCCGTTGCAGGCTTTTCCTTGAGCCACTTCGCATTCGTGATGCGGAAATTTTAAATCCATTCCGCCTCCATGAATGTCAAAATGTTCTCCCAAATATTTGGTGCTCATAGCAGTACATTCCAGATGCCAACCAGGAAAACCTTCTCCCCAAGGGGAATTCCAACGCATAATATGTGCTGGTGAAGCATTTTTCCACAAAGCAAAATCTTGAGGGTTTTTCTTTTCGTTTTGACCGTCTAAATCTCTGGTGTTGGCAAACAATTCATCAATATTTCGATTACTCAATTCGCCGTAATTCAAGCCTTTTTTGTTGTATTCGTAAACATCAAAATAGACAGAACCCTGAGTTACGTATGCAAAACCATCTTCTATCAATTTTTGAATGAGTTCTATTTGTTCAATAATATGACCTGTTGCAGTAGGCTCAATTGTTGGTGCTAAAAAATTAAATTTTTCTAGAACCTGATGAAAATCGACTGTATATTTTTGAACCACCTCCATAGGTTCTAATTTTTCTAGTCGAGATTGTTTTACAAAACGATCGTTTTCTACTGTTCCATCATCGGTTAAATGGCCTGCATCGGTAATGTTTCTAACATAACGTGTTTTGTATCCCAAATGTAAAAAATACCTAAAAATTACATCAAAAGACATAAACGTTCTCACGTTTCCAAGATGAACATTACTGTAAACCGTTGGTCCACAAACATACATTCCGATATTTCCTTCGTGAATGGGCTTGAAAACTTCTTTTTCTCCAGAAAGAGTATTGTATATTTTTAAGGTTTGGGATTTATATAATGGCATTGTAGTTTTTTTGAAGTTAAAAGGCTTTAAAGTTGTGATTAGCAAAGGTTTTTTGTATGCCACAGTCTTTATTCTTTTCTCTGTTTTCTAAGGTTTTTTAAAATTTCGTTTCTAACTTAATATATTCCAATAATTCTCTGCGGGTTTGTTCATTTTTGAATTTCCCTCCAAATTCTGAGGTTACGGTGCTGCTTTCGATGTCTTTAATTCCTCTTGAATTGACGCAAAGATGTTTAGCATCAATAATGCAAGCCACGTCTTCTGTTCCAAGTGCATTTTGAAGTTCTTGAACAATTTGCATCGTTAAACGTTCTTGAACCTGAGGCCTTTTAGCATAAAATTCAACTATTCGATTGATTTTAGAAAGTCCAATAACTCTACCATTCGAAATGTAAGCAACGTGAGCTCTTCCAATAATAGGCAATAAATGGTGCTCGCAAGTGGAGTAAACGGTAATGTTTTTTTCGACAAGCATTTCTCCGTATTTGTAACTATTTTCAAAAGTAGAGGCACTTGGTTTTTTGCTTGGATTTAGTCCACCAAAAATTTCTTTCACAAACATTTTTGCTACTCGATTGGGAGTTCCTTTCAAGCTGTCGTCCGTCATATCCATTCCAAGTGTTAACAGCATATTTTCGACGTCTTTTTTAATTCTTTCGATTTTTTCATCGTCAGAAACGTCAAAAGCATCTTTTCTCACTGGGTTTGTTGCTGATGAACCTATATGATTGTTTCCTATTTCGTCCTGAAATTCTTCGTTATTTATCATTAAAAGTTACAATTAGTATTGTGAAATAAATTAGTGGGTAAAGATAATTAATTAAAGCTAAAGAATTTCTAAAGCTTTTCATAATTAATTTTGGTTAAATGGAATCTAATTGAAAGAAAAATAATGTAATTTTTCTATTTCGAATTGTAAACTTGAATCGCTTCTTTCAAGATTTGAACTGCTCGAATTAGATCTTCTTTTTTCAATACATAAGCGATTCGAACTTGATTCAAACCTACACCCGGAGTCGAATAAAATCCTGCGGCGGGCGCAACCATTACAGTTTCGCCATTTAGATTGTAGCTTTCAAGCAACCACTGAGCAAAATCGTCGGTGTTGTCAACAGGGAGTTGAGCAATGCAATAAAACGCTGCTTTTGGGGTGGTCACCACTACACCTTCTATTTTATTTAATTCAGATATTAGAGCATTTCTTCTATCTTTATATTCCGAAATTACTTCGTCAAAATAACTTTGTGGAGTGTCTATGGCAGCTTCGCAAGCGATTTGTTCAATCGTTGGCGGGCATAAACGCGCTTGAGCAAACTTCATTGAAGCACCAATAACTTCTCTGTTTTTGGTTATCATACAGCCAATTCGAGCACCACACATACTGTATCTTTTGGAAACGGAATCAATCATAATGACGTTTTGTTCAATCCCTTTTAGATTCATTACAGAATAATGTTTGTCTCTATCGTCGTATATAAATTCACGATATACTTCGTCTGCAATTAGAAATAAATCGTGTTTTTTAACTAATTCTCCCAATTGATTTATTTCTGATTCTGAATACAAATAGCCAGTTGGATTATTTGGATTACAGATTAAAATCGCTTTGGATTTTGGAGTAATTGCTTTTTCAAATTCTTCAATAGTAGGAAGCGTAAAACCGCTTTCGATATTCGAAATTACAGGTACAACTCTAGCACTAGATTCTGCTGAAAAAGCACTATAATTAGCATAAAAAGGTTCTGGAATGATGACTTCGTCTTCCGGATCCATAATACTTCCAAGGGCAAACAACAAGGCTTCAGAGCCTCCTGTGGTGATCATTATATCTTCAAACGAGACTTCTACACCTTGTTTGGTGTAAAAGGAGGCTAGTTTTCTACGGTAGCTTTCATAACCTGCTGACGGGCCATATTCTATGATGTCTAAATCAATGTTTTTTATGGCTTCGATGGCTATTTCTGGGCTTTTTATATCGGGTTGTCCAATGTTTAAATGATACACTTTTTGACCATTTGCTTTGGCCATATCTGCATACGGAGCTAACTTTCGAATTGGCGATTCGGGCATTTTTCGACCTCTGATTGAAATACTTGGCATGTTTAAAAAATTTGGTGCAAAAATGCGATTTTTTTTTCGAAATAAATTACTTCAATTCTGTTTATTTGTTAATAAAAAGGCATTGTTATTCAAGATTTCACTAACTTTATAAAAATAATTAGAATGAGGAGAATAATCATTTTATGTCTTTTTATAATTAATTCTTTGTCTGTTTTTGGGCAGAACGACTTTCAATTTGAAAAAGGAGTCGATAAAGCTGTTATTCCTTTTAAAACCATCAATAACTTAATTTTTATTCCAATAAATGTTAATGGTGTTGAACTGAACTTTCTCTTAGATTCAGGCGTTGAAGAGACCATTTTATTTGGTATGGAAGATAGGAAAGAGGTGAATTTTTATAATATTGAAAAGATTACATTGAGAGGTTTGGGTAGTGAAACGTCTATCGAAGGTTTAAAATCCACCAATAATATTTTAGAAATTAAAGGATTGAAATCTGCCAATCATTTGTTTTACATTGTTTTAGATCAAAGTTTTAACTTATCTTCTCATGTTGGGATTCCCGTAAATGGTATTATTGGTTATAACTTTTTAAAATCAAATTTAGTTGAAATTAACTATGCGAAAAGAAAAATTATTGTATATAAAGACAATGATAAAAGCAGAAAACGTATTCAAAAAAAGTTTGAAACGCTCCCGATAACTATTGAAAGAAATAAACCTTATATTCAGAGTAGTGTAGTAATAAAATCTGTAGAAATTCCTGCAAAATTATTAGTTGATATTGGCAATAGTGACGCAATTTGGCTTTTCGAAAATAAAGAAAAGGGGATATTTATTCCTCAAAAAAATTTCGAGGATTATTTAGGTAAAGGTTTTAGTGGTGACGTTGAAGGAAAAAGAGCCCAGATTAAGAAATTTACTTTTTCAAAATTTGAATTTAATTCTCCAATAGTAGCTTTTCCAGATTCGTCTTCGATTAAAAATGTGAGAATGGTAAAGAATCGAGCGGGTTCAATCGGAGCAGAAATTTTAAAAAGATTCAATTTGATTTTTGATTATCACAATCAAAAGATGTTTCTAAAGAAAAATAGAAATTATAATTTACCTTTCAATTATAATAAAAGTGGAATAGAAGTGCAACATTATGGTGTACAATGGGTTAAAGAAACGGTAAGTCAAGAATCGGTTACTTTTGCAGGAAGTGAATCTGCTGCAAAAAGCAATACTATTTTCAGCGATTTTAAATATAAAACAGTTTTAAAACCCATTTATATCATTGTACATGTTCGGAAAAATTCACCAGCAGACTTGGCAGGACTAAAAAAAGGAGATGTAATTGTTAGTATAAATCAAAAGAAAGGCTATGATTTTTCTTTAGAAAAAATTAATTCGTTGTTGAAATCGGATGAAGAAAACTGGATACATTTTGAAGTGGAAAGGGAAAATCAAATTCTAAAGTTTAAATTTCAATTGCTAAATACTTTATAAAAGAAACGCTTCTTAGATTATTCTTAGAAGCGTTTTGTTAACTAGTTTTATTTTCTAATGTAAGAACTTCCAAAACCATCATAAACATTGTCATCTAATTCTAAATTTTCATTATCAATTTTGGCTATTACCATTTCCCTATCAACTGAAAACACTATTGATTTTTTGGTTGTACCATCAACGATACTTTTTTGAGTTGAAAATTTATAAGTTCCTTCACTTGAAATAACTCCATTGGTATAATAGAAATATTGGCCGTTACTTGTGAATTTTAAATCGATGGTTTTTCCAGTCGAGGCAGGCGTTACATGAATTCCCGCAATACCACCACTAGTTTCAGTCCAACTCCATGTCCCTATCAAAGTATTAGTGTCGTCGGTATCTGTGCAAGAAACCATTGTTGTTAATAGTAATAGAAGCGTTAATCCTTTTAGATATTGTAGCGTATTCATTTTTTTAAATTTCAACTAATTTACTTAATCAGCAATGACTTCTCCTTTTATTTTCAATGGAATTCTTCCGCTGTCATAGTTTACAGCATTCGATTCAACAGTAATGGTTTTTCTAATAGGACCTGAAACCATATTGTATTTAATTTCAAATTTACCAGTTTTTCCTGGAGCAATAGAAGCTGCTGGTTTTGATGAAATAGTAAAACCAGAAGTGGAGAGAACATTCGAAATAATCAATGGTGCATCACCGGTATTAGTGAATTCTATAGATCGAATTCCTGTATCATTTTTTTTCGAGATAGTTCCGTAATCTATTGTGTTGTCCGTGGTTTTGAATTGGATTTTTGCACCATTCTGAGCAAAACCAAAACTGCTTATTACTACAATTGCTATTAGTGTGGCTATATTTTTCATCTTCATTTTTTTAGATTTGGTTTAGTAAAAATACTTTTTTTTAATTAAGAGTACAATTATTTATTTCGCTTTTTATACTGTACTTTATTATTTACTTTTGTCCTCAATTTAAATTACAAAAATCAGACCAAAATAGAGGTTTATTTGTTTAATCGGTTATTTCGCCCAATCGACTAAACAAATAACCGATTAACAAATAAATACAACAATGACAATTCCTGCACAATTTGACGCTAAAACCATTGAAAATAAGTGGTATGACTACTGGATGAAGAACAATTATTTTCATTCGGAGCCTGACCATAGAACTCCATATTCTATTGTAATTCCGCCACCAAATGTTACTGGAGTTTTGCATATGGGACATATGTTGAACAACACGATTCAAGATGTTTTGATTCGTCGTGCTCGTTTAAAAGGGTTCAACGCTTGTTGGGTTCCTGGAACGGATCACGCTTCGATTGCTACGGAAGCTAAAGTAGTGGCCAAATTAAAATCGGAAGGAATTAATAAATCGGATTTGAGTCGGGAAGAGTTTTTGAAACACGCTTACGATTGGACAGACAAATACGGAGGAACCATCTTGGAACAATTGAAACAATTGGGTTGCTCTTGCGATTGGGATAGAACCAAATTCACGATGGATCCTGATATGTCAGCTTCTGTTATTAAATCTTTCGTTGATTTGTACAACAAAGGATTAATTTATCGTGGTTATCGAATGGTAAACTGGGATCCAGAAGCCAAAACGACTTTGTCTGACGAAGAAGTTATTTATGAAGAACAAAACGGAAAATTATTTTTCCTAAAATATAAAATCGAAGGTTCTGAAGACTTTTTGACAGTAGCAACAACGCGTCCAGAAACTATTTTTGGAGATACAGCTATTTGTATTAATCCAAATGACGAACGTTTTTCTCATTTGAAAGGGAAGAAAGCGATTGTGCCAATTTGTGGAAGAATTATTCCAATTATCGAAGACGAATATGTTGATGTAGAGTTCGGAACAGGTTGCTTAAAAGTGACACCGGCTCACGATATGAATGACAAAACGCTAGGTGAGAAACACAATCTAGAAATCATCGATATTTTCAATGAAGATGCCACTTTGAACAGTTTTGGTTTGCATTATCAAGGGAAAGATCGTTTTGAGGTTCGTGCCGAAATTGCAAAAGAATTAGAAGAAACTGGCGCTTTGGCAAAAACTGAAATCTACCTGAATAAAGTGGGAACTTCTGAAAGAACCAAAGCCGTAATCGAACCTCGTTTGTCCGATCAATGGTTTTTGAAAATGGAAGATTTGGTAAAACCAGCCATCAAATCTGTTTTGGAAGATGGCGATATCAAATTGCATCCAGCACGTTTTAATAATACCTATGCGCATTGGTTGAACAATATTCGCGATTGGAATATTTCTCGTCAGTTGTGGTGGGGACAACAAATTCCTGCTTATTTCTACGGCGACGGAAAAGAAGATTTCGTAGTTGCCGAAAACATTGAAGATGCCTTAAAATTAGCGCAAGCCAAAACTCACAATTCACAACTCACAATTCACAATTTAAAGCAAGATGCCGATGCGTTAGATACTTGGTTTTCTTCTTGGTTGTGGCCAATGTCGGTTTTTGGTGGAATTATGGATCCTGAAAACGAAGATTTTAAATACTATTATCCAACGAATGATTTAGTTACGGGTCCAGATATTTTATTTTTCTGGGTAGCGCGAATGATTATTGCGGGTTATGAATATGCGGGCGAAAAACCATTTTCGAATGTGTATTTGACTGGTTTGGTTCGTGACAAACAAAGACGTAAAATGTCTAAATCATTAGGAAATTCTCCGGAGCCTTTGGAATTAATCGAAAAATTTGGTGCAGATGGTGTTCGTGTAGGGTTGCTTTTGAGCGCTTCAGCAGGAAACGACATTATGTTTGATGAAGAATTGTGCAATCAAGGAAAAGGTTTTACCAATAAAATCTGGAATGCCTTCAAGTTAATCAAAGGTTGGGAAGTTTCGGATTCGATTCCGCAACCCGAATCTTCTAAAGTGGCGATTGAGTGGTATGAAGCCAAATTGCAACAAACGCTTTTGGAAATTGAAGATAATTTCGAAAAATATAGAATTTCTGATGCTTTGATGGGCATTTACAAATTGGTTTGGGACGATTTCTGTTCTTGGTTTTTGGAAATGATAAAACCGGCATACCAACAACCAATTGATAGCGTAACTTTTGCAAAAGCGATTGAAATGCTGGAAAACAATATGAAACTCTTGCATCCGTTTATGCCGTTCTTGACAGAAGAAATTTGGCAACACATTGCCGAAAGAACACCAGATGAAGCCCTGATTGTTTCTACTTGGCCGGAAATTAAGCCTTTCAATGCGCAATTAATCACCGATTTCGAAAACACGATCGAAGTGATTTCTGGAATCAGAACGATTCGTAAAGACAAGAATATTCCGTTCAAGGACACGATTGAATTGAAAGTCGTGAATAATGACAAGCTTTCGACTTATTTTGATGCGGTGGTGACCAAATTGGGGAACATCACTTCATTGGAATACGTTTCGGATAAAGTGGATGGCGCTTTGTCTTTCCGTGTAAAATCGAATGAATATTTCATTCCAATTACAGGAAATATTGATGTGGCTGCTGAAATTGAAAAACTAACCGCCGAGTTGGTTTACACCCAAGGTTTCTTGAAATCAGTTCAAAGCAAATTATCGAATGATAAATTTGTAAACGGAGCGCCCGAAAAAGTTTTGGCAAACGAAAGACAAAAAGAAGCTGATGCTTTAGCAAAAATTGCTACGATTGAGCAGAGTTTGGCTGGGTTGAAGTAAAATTTTGTTCCTATTATATAAAAATCCCAATGCTGAAAATTTTTCAGGATTGGGATTTTTTATGTTTTTATAATTGAATTTTATCCAAACAAAATCAAAAACAACAACGGAAAAACAACTCCAGCTACGGCCAGTTTCCAACCTCTTTGTTTGAAACTAAATTTACCAGCTTTAATCATAATGGTTCCTGAAATAGCAATGATAATTAAACTCAATGCAAAAATATCAGAATAATAAATCCAGAAATTGGAAGTATTTTTATGCAAACTCATTGATTGACTAATGATTGGAGTTTTTACAAAAGTGGTGATTTCTCCTTTGCCTGTTTTCATATCAATTTCGACATCATTGTGTTCAAATGAAATTTTGAAGTTGCCTTTTTTGACCATATGACGTCTCATTTTGTCGTCGATGCCTAGTTTTTTGCCTAAATCTTCGGCAAATTTTTCGTTGATTTCACTTTCCTCAGGAAGTTTCACTTCGATGGCTTTGGTTTCGGTGGTGTATTTTTCAGGATGCCAAGATTCTCTGTGGTTCATCATTAGTCCTGAAAAGGCGAATGATACGATTAATCCAAGATAAAAATAACCTAAATCACGGTGTAAATTTCTAAAAGTTTGTTTGTTCATTTTTCTTAAATATTACTTTTTTATAATTGTGTTTTGGACTGTTTTAAAATTAAAAGGTTTAATAGATTATTATAACTTATATTTCAAATTTACCATTACTTGGCGAGGGGCAATTGGGTTCACACTATAATTTTCGTGAACGGTATAATTCAATTCATTTGTAATATTTGATAATTTACATAAGATAGATAACTTTTTCCAAGTATATCCTGCAGAAACATCAACAGTTGTATATCCTTCCAAAGGAATCTCTCTGATCCATATTCCACCTGGTTTAGTATTGTCATACTGATTGTTCCATCCGCCTATTCGATCACCAATATAATTTCCTATAGCTCCAAATGAAACTCCTTTTAAAATTCCTGTTGGCAAAGTATAAAAGAAACTTAAATTAGCAGTATGGGCTGGAGTTCTTACCACGCGATCTCCTTCTATAAAACTTCCGTTTAGACCTGAGGTTTTGGTGTAGCGCATATCGTTATAGCTGTATCCTGCAATAATGTTCAAGCCTTCAAGAGGTCTGGCAGTTACATCTACTTCGATTCCTTTACTTTTAGTTTCGCCACTCAAAATTTTGATGCTTGTATCTGTGTTTAGTGAGCCATCGGCTTTATATTGAGCTGTTTGTGCTAAATTACTGTTGGTAATTTGATAAACAGTAACATTGGTACTCAAAATTCCTTTCCAAAAATCTTTTTTGATTCCTGCTTCATATTGATCAATGATTGAAGCTTCGATGGGTTTTAAATCTACAGTTGTTCCTGTATTTGGAGTAAATGAATTAGAATAACTGGCAAATAACGACATATCTCTTAGTGGTTGGTACACAATTCCAATTTTTGGAGAAAAAGCAGTGTCGAATCTTTTTTCGCTAACCGTAGGAACTGCATTTTCTGGAGCTACTGTTTGAACTGATTTGACCAATGTTTCTTTATAAGTACTAACTTCTGCTTCTTGCCAAGACCAACGAAGTCCTGCTAAGACTTTAACTTGTTTGGTAATCGAAATTAAATCTTGAAAGTAAGCACCAAAACGATTGGTTTCTGTTTTTACAATTTGGGTAGCTCTAGCATTAGGTTCATCCATTCTTTGAGTGTTTGGATCGAAAGTATAAAGATTGATAGTGTCGTAATTGGCTGGTGAAAAGGCAAAGGTGTAAGCGGTAACAAATGAATTTTCCCAATCGGCACCCGTAAACAATTGATGTTTAATGTTTCCAGTATAAAAAGTTCCTTGCAAACTCAATTGGTCTCCCAATATTTGTTCTAGATTTTTATTTTGCACTAATGGTCGAGTCCAATCTCCGTTGGGTTGTACGGTTGCTAATTGAGCAGTTGATTTTGATTGTCTATCATAAGTTTGAAAAGAACTGTTGAAATTCAATTTCCAGTTTTTGTTGAAATCGTGATTTACTAATGCCGATGCACTGGCTGTTTTAGTATTTCCGTTTGACCATAGCGCACCGTAATAATTGTTACGCGGAACATCAACAATTGTAGATCCTGTATTTGTGGTAATGGCTCCTGTCCCAAAATCGGGAGTCCAGTCGTCATTCATATAATCTCCTTGAAGGGTAATTTGAGTTTTGTCGCTGGCATTGATGAGCAAAGAAGGATTTACATAATAGCGTTCTCTTTTTACAAAATCTCTAAAGCTTTCTGAGTTTTCATAAGAGCCATTAAATCGATAGGCTATAAATTTATTTAACGGGCCATAAAAATCAACACTGGGTTTGTAGAAGGAGTAACTTCCTGCTTGCATCGAAATTTCTCCACCACTTTTGAATGTAGGTGTTTTGGTTACCAAATTCAAGATACCTCCTGGAGCGACATTTCCATATAATAATGCAGCACTACCTTTAAGAAATTCTACTTTTTCTAGACCAGAAACTTCAGGAATGGATCCGGCATTGTAACGAAAACCATTTTTAAACATATTATTGGCAGACATATCATATCCTCTTGAAAAAAAAGATTCTTGAGCACCACCACGGGCAGAACTAACATATACACCATTGGTATTTTTAATAACATCGCTCAATCGAATGGATTGTTGTTGTTCAATAATTGCTGCATCAATTACTTGTATACTTTGAGGTATATCCATTGGTTTCAAACCAGAGCGTAAAGCAGTAACTGTTTTTTGGTGTTTATTGGTAGTAACAATTACTTCTTTAAGAACTTGTCTTTTTTTACCTTTTGTAGTATCTGAATCCGAATAGAATCCTTCAATAGTATCGTATTTTTCAGTTGCGTTTGCAGTATCTTGGGCAATGCCGTTTAGGCAATATAATAACATTAAAGCGGGTAGTAAAATATTTTTCATTTTGTTTATTTAGATTGAATAAAAATAACTATGCAAATATAAAAAGCATTTTTTAAACCACAAAGCTTATTTAGACTAAATATGAATAATACTTATTAACAATTCTTTAAGAGTTGTTTGTCAGGCGTTTATAGCAAAAAAAATCTGCCCCATAAGGCAGATTTTTATTTTATAGTTTACTATGACTAACATCAATATTCTTTTTATTTCGTCCCCACCAAATATAAAATCCTGTAATAGGAAGGCTGGCAATCAATAAACTAATCAGGAAAGCAAATATTTTTCCGGCCAATCCAAAAACAGCTCCAGTGTGAATGTCATAATTCATTCGCATTAATTTATCCGAGATTTGCGCATTTTCATATTTTCCAAAAATGTGGTTGACTTCGATTTCTTTTAATGTGTACTGGTCGAAATAACGGTAATCGGTTTTCCAATAGGTTTCTTCTTCTGGATTGGCATTGGCAGCAATAGAAGTACTGTCGTTTTCAGGAGGATGTACCTCAATGGATTTGGCATTTGGATATTGTTGTTGCATTAATATCCAAACTTTGTCCACTGGTTTTTCTAGAGTTGACTTGGTTTTGGTCGAAATAGGATCTTGATAAACCAATGATTTTTCGCCACCAAGAACAGTGTAATAGGAGTAAGCAAACCATTGAAAACCCCAAACCAAACCTGTAATGGCAAAAACAAGAGCAATTAAAAAAACATAAAAACCTGTGATATTGTGCAAATCATAATTTTTTCTTTTCCATTTGGTTTCTTTTTTCCAATTGAAGGAAAAGCGTTGTTTTTTGGCATTTTTATTTCTAGGATACCAAAGTATTAAACCTGAAATTAGTAGCAGTAGAAAAATTAGCGTTGCCGAAGCAACTACAACTTGTCCGATTTCGTGGGGCAACCAAAGATAGAAATGCCCATCGAGGATGAATCTGAAAAAACCTTCGTCCATATTGGCTTTTTCTAGAACTTTACCAGTATAAGGATTGAGATACACGATATAATAGTAAGAAGGTTCGTAATGGTAAAAAATGGCTTCTGTCGATTTTTCGGAACCATTGTATTTAATGGCGTGAAGTGCTTTATCTGGAAATTCTTTTCGGGCAATTTCTTCTAATTGAGAAGGGAACAGAAATGGTTTGTTTTGTTTTTCTACAAAGCGGTATTCTTCGGTGAGGTTTTGAATTTCTTCTTGAAATGCATACAAACAACCAGTAACAGCAATGATAAAAACAATTATTCCAGAGGATAATCCAAGCCATAAATGTATTTTTCCTATTGCTTTTTTGAGATCTTTATTCATTTTTTTTAAATGGTAAAACTCCCCACCGAAATGAGGAGTTTAATTAAACAAAACTAACTAACTACTAATTCTAAAATTTATAAGTTAAACCAGCTGTTAAACTTCTTAACTTTTGTGGGCTAACAGTTGACCATCCAGTATAATATTCTTCATTTAATAAATTGTTTACTTTTAAAGTAATGTTGAATTTGTCATTGTTATATGATAAAGCGGTATTCAAAATAGTATAATCTGGCAATTCAAAAGAGCCTGTCGTACTTCTGTTTAATGTTTTGTATTCGCTAGCATAATTTCCTCCGAATCCGATTCCAAATCCTTTTAATTTCCCTTCAGGAATGGCATAGTTTGCCCAAAAATTGATTAATGTTTCTGGTCCTGCATCTTCAGAACGCAATCCTTCGTATCCATTTCCTGCAGTATCTTTTATTACTTCATTTTTGTTGTTACTGAATCCTGCAATAATGTTTAATCCTTTTGTTGGGTTTGCTGTGAAACTTAATTCAAATCCTTTACTTTCAACCTCTCCACCCTGAATAGAATTGTTGGGATTGTTTGGATCTGTCATTAATTTGTTGGTAACATCAATGTTATAATAACTTACAGTTGCCGAAATAATGTCTTTGTATAAATTGGTTTTCAATCCAAATTCAAATTGATTGGCGTGTTCCGGATCAAAATTTTGCATTCGAGTATTCGAACCATCAATATCTGAAACTTGTGCAGGAGCTTGATTTATAAAACCATTCATATAATTGGTGAAAACAGATACTTTGTTGTCGATAATTTGATAAACGGCACCAAATTTTGGAGACAAAGTAGTTTGACTTTTTACCTCGTCTGCTGACCAATAGGATACTTTTCCTTTGAAATTATCTACACGCAAACTTCCCATAACCGAAAGTTTATCGGTAATATTCAATACATCTGAAAAATAAGCACTCAAAACTTTGGTCTCTGCTGTTGAGTTTCCGTCAAACGAACCTACTAAAAGATTGTCAACACCAGCTTGAGTTAAATCGCCAGTATCGGTTTGGTTTTTTAAAGAGACCGTTCCGTTGCCAACCCATCCTGTACTGCCATTTTGAATGTTTGAAACATAATAATCCACACCAGCGACCAATCGGTTTCTTAAGTTTCCAATTTTGAAATCGCCAATAAAATTTTGTTGAATATCACTGCCATAGGTTTGACCATTTCTTTTAGAGATGTAACGAGTAAATTCATCCCCATTGGCAGAGTCCCATAAATACGAGTAATACCCATCTGTTTTGCTGTTGCTTCTGGATAATACGGTTTGCGAAGTCCATTGATCGGATAGTTTATAATTCATTTGAGCCTGCAAATTGAAAGTGGGGTTGCTCATTGTTAGCTCGTTAGAGGTATATGATTTCTTATAGCTTTTTTCAAATAAATCAATCGAATTAAAAGAAATTGGCGAGTATCTACTCAAGAATATCATTGGAGCCTTGGCCGATGTTCTATCTGTAAATTCAGTATTGATGAAAAATGAAAGCTTGTCATTTACTTTATAACTCAATGATGGCGCAAAGAAAAAGGATTTGCCAAAACCAGCATCTTGAAACGAATTTTCTTTTTGGTATGCCGTATTAATCCTAACCGAAACATCTTCGTTTAACGGAATATTTACATCAGCTGTCAGTCTGTCCATTCCATAAGTTCCAGAATTATAGGCAATTTCTCCACCAAATTTAGAATACGGTTTTTTGGTTACAATATTGATTAAACCTCCGTAAGAAATCAAGCTGCTGCCATATAATGTTCCAGATGGTCCTTTGATTACTTCAATATTATCCACATTTGCAGGGTCAACAGTTCCGTTGTTAATTCCAGGTAATCCATTAATCATTGTAGGTTGAATTGGAAAACCACGCATCGAGTAAAATTCGGCTCCGTCTCCACCACGACCAGTTGATTCCCAAAGACGAGCTACACCAGTAGCGTTTTTAATAGCATCGTTAAGATTTGTAACCACTTGCTCTTTTAGTAATTCGGCTGTAACTGTATTGTAAACCTGTGGGTTTTCAATATTATTCAAAGGCATTTTAGAAACTGTTGTACTTTTTTCTCTTTTGTATTTGTACTTGTTGTTGATTTGTACTTCTTTTAGCTTGCTAACAGTATCTTTTTTGGTTTCTTGTGCTAAACTTGCTAAAGAACAAAGTAAAATTGTGGGTAGTAAATAAAATTTCATAATTCTTATTTAGATTAATTAAAAATAACGATACAAATATAGAAAGCATTTTTAAATACGCAAAGTTTATTTAGACTAAATATAAATAATATTTATTGATAATTCTGTAATAGTTGTTTGTCAAGTATTTATAGTAAAAAAAAAACTGCCTTTTGAGGCAGTTTTTAATGATTTGAATGTGATTTTATTTTTCGGTTTTCTTCATCGAATAACGTTCTGAACTTGGTTTTCCTTGTTGAATCCCTGAAACTTCAATGACGATGCTATCTTTTGTAATCTTCGAATACGAAATTTTTTGCGGAAAGTCGTGTTTCGGATTCTCAAATACTAATTGTTTAACGATGGTGTCATTGTGTCTGAAAGTTATGGGCTTGTCATTGTTTTGACCTTTTACGGTCGCAATGTAAAGAAGTGTTTCTCCTTTTTGTTGTAACTGCATTTTTTCAGCGTGCAAATTGTCTTTTTCTTTGATGAAATAGGCTTCTCCTTCAAAGATACTGTCGTTTACTTTTGTCCAAGTTTCGGATAAATTCCCTTCATCCGATTTGTTTTCCCAATTGCCTACTAACCAATCGTTGCCCACAATTTTAGAAACCTCTTTTGATTTTTTGCAAGAAGCTAAGAACAAGAGCATAAGAAGAGAAAGAGTTACTTTTTTCATAATTGGATATTATTAGGCTTTAATTACGTTTCAAAATTAGCGAAAAGATTGCAATTATGATTATTCAGTATTTTAAATAGTGATATTTGAGTACTTTTGATTCTTACTATTTGTCACGCTATAAGCATCTCGATTATGTTGCTCACCTTTGTTGAGACGCTTACAGCGTGACAAATGGAGTAGAATGTAATGATAAAGCAATTGCAATAAGTCCTAGTGTAAATTCGTCTTGATGTTATAAAAAACTTTCTTTTAAGATGTTATAAACCAATTCTTTGGTAGGTTTTTGATCTTTTAGTTTCGCCCGAACTGCCTCAAACGGGACTTTAAAATCGCAACCAGTTTTATATTCGGTGCAACCATAAGCCGTATTTCCTTTGAGAATCGTTCCTTTTTTGCATTTGGGACATTCCAAAGTCTCTGATGTAGTTTTCACGATCGTTTTCTTTGGTTCTAATACCAATTCGAAATTCTCGTCAAAACGAAGCAAACCTTCTACGATTCCTGCATCGGTTTTGAAATCTTTTAAATTTACCGTTGAACCTTTTTGCAACAATCGCAAATATTGATTCTCGGATATTTTTTTATCGGCAAATGTATAAGGCAAAACGAATTTGCAGCCTGCTTTGTAATTGCCGCATCCATAAGCTGATTTTCCTTTGATGAGCGTAGCTTTTTTGCATTTAGGGCAAATTTCAGACAATATTCCTTCCGCTTTCTTTTTCTCGACAACGGCTTCTTGTTTCTGAACGCTTGCGGTGTGTGAAATATTGGCACGTCGGGTTTCAGATCGAACTTCATAGACTAAAGTTTCGACCATCAGTTTCATATTTTTGATAAAAGCGCCAGCGGTAAAAGTTCCTTTTTCAATATCTTTCAGTTGCTTTTCCCAAGAACCTGTCAGTTCTGCCGATTTGACCAACTCATTTTGAATGGTATCAATCAACTGAATTCCTGTGGGTGTTGGCAAAACCTGTTTTTTGTTTCGAACGATGTATTGTCTTCTAAAAAGTGTTTCAATAATATTCGCTCGGGTGGATGGACGGCCGATGCCATTTTCTTTCATCAATTCCCTTAAATCCTCGTCATCGACTTGTTTTCCAGCAGTTTCCATAGCTCGCAATAAAGTAGCTTCGGTAAATTGATTGGGCGGTTTGGTTTGTTTTTCCAAAAACGAAGGTTCGTGTGGGCCTTTTTCGCCTACGACAAAACTCGGCAAGATGTCGGCTTCTTTTTCTTTGGCGTTCGGATCTTCGAAAACTACTCGGAAACCTTTTTTCAAGATTTCTTTTCCAGTGGTTTTGAACAATACGTCGGCAGCTTTCCCGATTACTGTGGTGTTGGCTACCAAACAATCGTCATAAAACACCGCAATAAAACGTTTTGTAATAATATCGTAAACCTGTTGCTGATTGTATTGTAGATTATTTTGAACTCCCGTTGGAATAATAGCATGGTGATCGGTGACTTTTTTGTCATCAAAAACCTTGGATGATTTTTTAATTTTTTTCCCCAAAAGCGGTTCAGTCAAAGTCGCATAATTGGTTAAATTTTGTAAAATCCCCGGCACTTTTGGATAAATATCGTTGGGCAGAAAAGTCGTATCTACTCTGGGATAAGTCACAACTTTTTGTTCGTACAGAGTTTGGACAATTTTAAGGGTTTCGTCTGCCGTGAATCCAAATTTCTGGTTGCAATAGACTTGTAAACCTGTTAAATCAAAGAGTTTGGGCGCATATTCATTGCCATTCTTTTTGTCAATCGAAACAATTTCAAATTCGCTTTCCTTGATTTTATTGGCCAAAATTTCACCATCTTCTTTGTTCAAAAAACGTCCTTCCTCATAACTGAAAAGCGTTTTTCGATACAAGGTTTGCAATTCCCAATACGGTTGCGGTTTGAAATTTTCGATTTCCTTGAAGCGATCCACAACCATTGCCAATGTTGGCGTTTGCACCCGACCGATGGACAATACTTGTTTGTAGCCGCCGTGTTTTACGGTGTACAATCGGGTGGCATTCATCCCCAATAACCAGTCGCCAATAGCTCTGGAAAATCCGGCGTAGAATAAATTATCGTAGTTGGAGGCAGGTTTCAGGTTTTCGAATCCTTCTTTGATGGCTTCGCTGGTCAGGGACGAAATCCACAAGCGTTTGACCTCGCCTTTGTACTTCGCTTCGTTCATCACCCAGCGCTGTATGAGTTCGCCTTCTTGTCCCGCATCCCCGCAGTTGATGACCAAATCGGCTTTGTCGAACAGGCTTTTTATAATTTTGAATTGCTTCTGAACCCCCGAATTATCGACTACCTTGGTTTCGAATTTCTCGGGCAGCATCGGTAGGTTGTTGAGGTCCCAACTTTTCCAATGCGGTTTGTAATCGTTGGGTTCTTTCAAAGTGCATAAATGCCCAAAAGTGTAAGTTACCTGATACCCATTGCCTTCGTAATACCCATCGTGTCTGGTATTGGCTCCCAAAACGGTTGCGATTTCGCGGGCGACACTTGGTTTCTCGGCAATACAGACCTTCATTTTTTGATGCTAAATTTGAAGCCGCAAATTAGGAATTTAGAAATTGGTATCGAAATGAAATTTTGCAGGGCATTCACTTTTAAAAAGCAGGTTTTTCTTTTTACCACAAATTACACAAATTTTCTCAAATTTTAATTCCCCAAATTTCAATTGATGTCACAATTTGTGGAAATTTGTGGTTAAATAAATAGTTTTTTGCCAAATGAATTAACATTTAAAGTTAAAAGCGAATGCCTTGGAAATTTTGCCAACTCGCTCCGCAAAGTCTCCGACTTTGAGGATGTGTTTAACAGTCTGTGACTGATGTAAAAGATCTAAAAAGAAGTCGGTTGAAAACCGAAATTCACTACCTCAAAGTCTGGAGACTTTGCGGAGCTGGGTTGTAGGTGATTTGTATTGTGTTTTTTATTTTATTTTGCTAGCGCGAGCGTCCCGCTCGTGCCCATCCCAATTAAAAATTTATTTGCTTTTGCGTGTGTTCACGAGCGTGACGCTCGCGCCATCGGGGGCTATCTGGGGGGCTGCAACTTTATTTTTTTAGTAGTTTATTATTTGCGATAATTTTCCATTTTTAAAATATAATTTTAAAATTCCCGTGTATTCCCAAATCTCGATTTCTCCATTTTCATTTTTTATTTTTTTACGATTTAATGTTATTCCATAAATATCGGAACACATATCTTTTGACATTCCTATTGTTGTTTTCTTTTGGTAGACTAATTTTCCAAATTTTTCTCCATATTTTTTTATGTAGACATTTTCACTTAACTTATTTTTATTTAGATTTTCTGTTTTCAAATTCTCTAAATCTTTTTTTGTTAAAAGCACATTATCAAAGTTCCATCTACTTCCTTCCAAATCAAAAATAACTTTATCTTTTTCGTTGGTTAACAAAACTGCAAGTAAAGTTTCTTGGTCATTATTTTCGTCAATATCTTCAGTTTTTAAATCCTTTTTTCTTAATAAAGTCAGCTCGGCTTTCCATTCAGTTCCTTTGTCAATGTATAAACTATAATCTGTTTTTGAAACTGGATTTTTAATTGCGCTAAAGTCACTAATTGCAATAAAACTTTTCCCATTAATTAATTCTTTCTTTTTTTCAAAAAATGGAACTAAAATAAATTGCGGATTATATTGAGATTCAAAAACGAAGATTGTTTCATTGCTTATATTATCTTTTAATTCAAAAAGTATATCTGCATAAAAATCTTTACTTAAATTACTTTTAGCTTCATTGTACAATTCAGATTTGTCAAGAAAAGAATTTATATTAACAATGGTAAAATATTTATTACCAATTTGCGACCAATTTAAAATTTCTATTTTATTAGTTTTCTTTAAAAAAAGAATGCTGTTTTTTTTGTATTCATCAGAATATGTTGGATAATATATTTTTAAGCCATTATATCTTTTGTAATATTCATTTTCATCACATTGTTTTTCTTCAAAAGGATTTTTACCGCTTCCACTTTCAAGTATTTTAGTAATTTTTGCTTTATAATATTCTGATTGAATGATAAAGTTTTCTGAATTGTCATAAACAGGAAATGAAACTTTTGTTTCATTTCCTGTTGCTTTTTCAATTTTTCCCATTTCGATTTGTGAAAATCCTGAAATAGATAACAAAATAGTGATTGCTGTAAAAAAAAGTGTTCTTTTCATTTTAATGTTTTCCAATAATAGGATTTAATTGATTTGCTAAAATTCTTTCTAAAATATTTATATCTTCTTTTATGTTTTCTTCAAAAAACATAACAGTATATTTTAATTTAAGTTCTGATTTAATTTCTTTTGCCCAAAAATCTAATTGTAATCCGTGAGATTTTCTGTTTTTGTGATAACCTAAATGTTGAATTAATCTTCCCCAAGCACAACTTTTGACTTTACCGACATACAAAACTCCTTGATTTTTTAATGTATTATTTTGAGCTGGAATATTTAATTGAGATTCTTCGTTTACTTTTTTGATAAGAGTTACAATTTCTTCTTTCTCAACAGTTTCATTTATTTCAAAGAAATACAAAGCTGGAAAGTTTTCATATTTAATCATTTTTTGAAAATATTCTGAAAAATCGCCATCTTTTGTAATGTTAACTTTGTCCAAATATTTGGAATCAAGTTTATTAACATCTATTTCAAAACTGATACTTTGTAAAAAGCCATTTTTTGAAATATTGTGAAAATTTTCAGAAATAGTTTTTGATTTGTTTTTAATAAAATCTTTTAATTGATTTATTTCCATTGTTTTAACGTTCTGTTTTTCTGTGGTTGCCACTAACTCTCAAATATACGCAATTAACTTTCGGATATAAACCCAAAATGGGTTGATTGGCGCAACTTTACTACGTTTTTTTATTAATTCAAATATAGAAATTTTAACCAAAAATACTGATTAATTCCTATTAATTTTAAATCTTTTTCAAAAGTAACTCCTTTTGAATCAGTAATTTTACGGGAAACCGTAAAAGAGTGTTTTTTTTGTATTTTTTTTTAAATTTTGGAGGAATGTTAGTTCTTGTAGGCTTCTCTATACATTTTTTAATAGTAAAGCTGCCGCATTACTATTAAAAAACACTCGAAGTGACGGGAAGTGAAAGATTTTTGTCATTTCGACGAAGGAGAAATCACATAATGCGAGCAACTAATGAGATTCCTCCTGCGTCGGAATGACAAAACTGAGTCTATACTTGATTGCATAACTTCGCTCGTCTGTACACATCAAAAAAGCAATCTTGCAAACTGCAATTCTTTTTTGTAAATTTGCACTCCAATAAAAGGAACAAGAATATGTTAGATAGACTTCAATATGTAAAGCAGCGTTTCGACGAGATTTCGGATTTGATTATTCAGCCCGATGTGATTGCTGATCAAAAGCGTTATGTGCTACTGAATCAGGAATACAAAAGCATCAAAGCTTTGGTGGAGAAAAGAGAGGAATACATTTTAGTTTTAGCCAATATTGATGAAGCTAACGAAATTATAGCCGACGGTAGTGATGCGGATATGACCGAAATGGCCAAGATGCAACTCGAAGAAGCCAAGGAACGTTTGCCTCAATTAGAGGAAGAAATCAAGTTTATGTTGATTCCGAAAGACCCTGAAGATGCCAAAAATGTGATGGTGGAGATTCGTGCTGGAACGGGTGGGGATGAAGCGAGTATTTTTGCAGGAGATTTGTTCCGTATGTACACCAAATATTGCGAAGGAATGGGTTGGAGAACTTCGGTTGTAGATATGAACGAAGGCACTTCGGGCGGTTTCAAAGAGGTGATTTTTGAAGTTACTGGCGAAGATGTTTACGGCACTTTAAAGTTTGAAGCGGGTGTTCACCGTGTGCAACGTGTGCCACAAACGGAAACACAAGGACGTGTTCACACCTCGGCAGCAACGGTTATGGTGCTTCCGGAAGCCGAAGAATTTGATGTACAAATTGATATGAACGATGTTCGTGTGGATTTCTTTTGTTCGTCAGGACCTGGTGGACAATCGGTAAATACGACCAAATCGGCGGTTCGTTTGACGCACATTCCAACAGGTTTGGTGGCGCAATGTCAGGATCAGAAATCACAACATAAGAATAAAGACAAAGCCTTAATCGTTTTGCGTTCTCGTTTGTATGAAATGGAATTGGCCAAAAAACAAGCGGAAGATGCGACCAAACGTACTTCGCAAGTAAGTTCGGGTGACCGTTCGGCCAAAATTAGAACCTACAATTATGCACAAGGTCGTGTGACGGATCACAGAGTGGGATTGACGTTGTACGATTTGGGAAATATTATGAATGGCGACATTCAGAAAATTGTTGACGAATTGCAATTGGTGAACAATATGGAGAAACTGAAAGAAGCGAGCGAGGTATTTTAGCAGGTGCTGGGTGCTGGGTCTTGGGTGTTAGGTCTTAGGTTTTTGGTGCTGATTTTAGTAAAAAATAAAATATATGAGAAACTTTAGGGATTTAGAAGTTTGGCAAAGTTCTGTTTTATTTGTAAAAAGAATTTACACAATAACAGGTTCTTTTCCAAACGAAGAAAAATTTGGACTGGTTTCTCAAATTAATAGATGTGCGGTTTCAATTCCGTCGAACATAGCCGAAGGTTGTTCCAGAAGTTCTCAAAAGGATTTTTCCAGGTTTTTACAGATAAGTTTAGGTTCTGCCTTTGAATTAGAGACTCAAATTGAAATTGCTAAAGAAATAGGTTTTGTGGATGTAATTTTGCACTTAGAAATTATTGCCGAGCTTAATGTAATTCAAAAAAGAATTCAGTCCTTAAAAAAATATGTTGATTCTCAAGTCTAAACCCAGCACCCAACACCCAACACCCAACACCAAAAAAATGACTACACAACAACTCATAGACCAAATCAAAAACAAGAAATCTTTCCTTTGCGTAGGATTGGATGTCGATTTGAATAAAATTCCACAACATTTATTAGCACTCGAAGATCCGATTTTCGAATTCAACAAAGCCATCATTGACGCCACACACGATTTGGCTGTTTCCTATAAACCCAATACGGCGTTTTATGAAGCGTATGGCATCAAAGGCTGGCAATCTCTTGAAAAGACCATCAACTATATCAACGAAAACCATCCCGATATTTTCACGATTGCTGATGCCAAACGGGGTGATATTGGCAATACTTCATCAATGTATGCCAAAGCTTTCTTCGAAGATTTGAACTTTGATAGTATTACCGTTGCACCTTATATGGGAAAAGATTCGGTGGAGCCGTTTTTGGCTTTCGAAAACAAACACACCATAATGTTAGCCTTAACTTCCAATGAAGGCGCTTTCGATTTTCAAACCCTAAATGTGGACGGAACAGAATTGTACAAACAAGTTTTAGAAACTTCTAAAAATTGGAAAAATTCGGAAAACCTGATGTATGTTGTGGGTGCAACCAAAGCGGAATATTTTACTGAAATTCGCAAAATTGTTCCCGATAGTTTTTTATTGGTTCCTGGCGTTGGCGCACAAGGAGGAAGTCTTTCTGAAGTTTGTAAATACGGAATGAACGCCAATGTTGGATTATTAATTAATTCTTCAAGAGCGATTATTTATGCTTCCAACGGAACTGATTTTGCCGAAAAGGCAAGGGAAGAAGCCCTGAAAATGCAACATGAAATGGAAGAAATTTTAAAATAAAACTAGCCACAAATTAATTCGTGAGAATAGGTGAAATTCGTGGCTGAAATTTTTCTACATTGCAACGAATTAAATTTATTGAAAAAATCCGTTTTAATCCGTGTTTTCGCTTTTGCGAATCCGTTTAATTTGTGTTCCATTTAAAATAATGATAAACTACATCACATACACAAACGAAAACAGTGATCAGTGGGTGACTTTTGTTCACGGAGCGGGTGGTAGTTCGTCTATTTGGTTCAAGCAAATTAGGGATTTTAAGAGTCAGTATAATGTGTTGTTGTTGGACTTGAGAGGTCACGGAGACTCGAAATCGGTTATAAAAAAAGCGTTTCAAAAAAAATATACTTTCGAAGCCATTGCCAATGATGTTTTGGAAGTTATCGATCATCTAAAGATAGAAAAATCACATTTCGTAGGCATTTCACTCGGAACGATTTTGATTAGACAATTGGCCGAAATGCATCCCGAACGAGTACAAAGTATGATTCTGGGTGGAGCCATTTTGAAAATGAATTTTCGCTCCCAAATCTTGATGAAATTAGGAAATACGTTCAAATATGTGTTGCCTTATTTGGTGTTGTACAAATTTTTTGCTTTTGTGATTATGCCTAAAAAAAGTCACAAACAATCTCGTTTGCTTTTTATAAACGAAGCCAAAAAATTATACCAGAAAGAATTTATAAAATGGTTCAAACTCACTGCCGAAATCAATCCATTGCTCAAATGGTTTCGCCAAGTAGAATTGAATATCCCAACGCTTTATGTAATGGGAGAGGAAGATTATATGTTTTTGCCCTCGGTTAGATTGGTGGTCGAAAAGCATTATAAATCTTCAAAATTATTTGTAATTGAACGATGTGGTCACGTAGTCAATGTCGAGCAACCAATGGTTTTCAATAATGAAGTCTTATCATTTATTGGTTCTATTGAATAAAAAAAAATGCCGACATCCAAAGACATCGACAATTTTTTACTAACTAACCTAACCAAAATAATAAATAACCAGTTTATTACACTGCAAAGATCTGACAGTTTTCCTTTTTTTGCTGTTAATGATATGTTATTAGTTTGTTGTAGTTCCGTTAACTTTTTATGGTAGATGAGGTAGTTTTTTTGTCAAATAGATTCTGCAAAAAAAAAATGCCGACATCCTAAGATATCGGCATATTTTTAACTAACCTAACCAAAATAATAAATAACCAGTTTATTACACTGCAAAGATCAGATAGTTTTCCTTTTTTTGCTGTTAATGATATGTTATTACTTTGTTGGAGTTCCGTTAATGTTTTTTTAAATTAAGAAAAACGAACAAAGAACTCATATTTATTGCAGTTGTGAATTAATGTAAAACCAAATTACAGAAGGAATTTTTACGAAAACACCACCGTTTTATTATCATAAACCATTGTTTTGTGTTCGGCGTGTAATTTTATGGCTCTTGCCAAAACTAGACGTTCTAAATCACGTCCTTTCATAATAAAATCTTCAATAGAAAGACTGTGTGAAACTCGGGCGATATCTTGCTCAATAATTGGCCCTTCATCCAAACCTTCGGTAACATAATGGCTGGTAGCACCAATAATTTTCACTCCACGTTTAAAAGCCGAATGATAGGGTTTTGCCCCCGGAAAAGCAGGTAAAAAGGAGTGATGGATATTGATGATTTTGTTTCTGTATTTTGCAATCAAGTTGGGTGTGATAATTTGCATATATCGCGCCAAAACAATGAAATCTATTTTATAGTGTTGTAACAAATCCAATTGGGCTAGTTCGCCTTCTTCTTTAATTTCTTTAGTAAAAGGAACATGGTGAAACGGTATAGAAAAACGTTCGGCAATTGGTTTTAAATCCTCGTGATTGCTTATGATTACTGGAATTTCTAAGGGCAATTCTCCAGCGCTGTATCGTCCTAAAATGTCGTACAAGCAATGGTCGTATTTAGAAACAAATAGTGCCATTTTGGGTTTTTCTTCTTGAGTGTACATTTCCCAAAACATTTTGAATGGTGTGGCTAACTGAGTTTCAAAATCGTTTTTTAGGGATTCTAAATTCCAGTTTTTGGCACTGAATTCACATTCTAAACGCATAAAAAACACGTTTTCGTCGGCATCTACGTGTTGGTCTAAATAAATGATGTTTCCATCTTTTGAAGCAATATAATTGGTTACAGAAGCAATAATTGCTTTTTGATCTTCACAATGTATAAGAATGGTAATTTTTTGCATAATTGTTTAATTTGAAGCTAATCCTGCTGTACATTTCAAGTCCTCACTTTATAAAGTATTTTTTTAAGTCAGAAAAAGTCCCGATAGCTATCGGTATTTGTCGCTTTTTTCTGCTAATAAAAATAACTTTCTAAAGTTCCGAGCTTTCCATTTCCATCAGGGCTAGAAATAAATTCCTAATTTTCCTCAAAACTACTCTTATTTTTGATAATAAATAGTTTGTTAGCGTATTTTGTAGTTGATTTAGGCTTTTTTTATTTCGTGCAATCTACTCCTTAATCAAGTTTTATTGCGAATTTGTGTCTTTTTCTAATTGCAAAATATCCCAAGATATGGCTAATAGCGAATTAAAAACAATTTATTTTAAGTAAAATCATTAAAAACAGTATTTTTGGTTTGATTTTTGGAATACCCTATTCGAACCAATAAAATATTAAAATCATGAAAAAAATAATTACACTTTTAGCCGTTATCGGAATGTTTGGATTTCAAAGTTGTACAGGACCAGAGGGAGCCCCGGGGATACCTGGTCAAGATGGTTTAATAGCCGAAGTGTTTGAACTTAAAAATGTGAATTTTGCATATGATGCTACGGATGGGTATCATATTTATCAAAAATTAACTCCTAACATTTATGCTTCAGATGTTGTTTTAATTTACAGATTGTCTGGAACAATTGATTCGAACACTCCTATTTGGCAGCCCATTCCAAGAACGCTTTTTTTAACACAAGGCGAACTCGATTATGATTTCGATTTTAGTAAAGAAGATTTTACTATTTACGCAGGTGGAAATTATAATTTATCATTGACTCCAACGTATTTGAATAATCAAACTTTTAGAATTGTTATCGTGCCAGGAAGTTTTTCTGCTACTGTAGATACAAATAATTATAATGCTGTTATGGCGGCTTTAAAGCTTAAAGAAAATCAAATTCAAAAGATAAATTTCTAAGAAATTAATTGAAATTAAAAAAGGAAATCGTGAGATTTCCTTTTTTTTATGCCTTACTGTTTTAATCGTCTTTGTTCTTTTTTAGAGAAACAACAACACCAGTAATCAGTGAAAGTGCAATAAAACCTAATGAGGCCCATTCAGGAACTTCTATAAGTTCTTTGAGCAACATTTTGAGTCCAACAAAACTCAAAATCGCAATAAGGCTATATTCTAAATAACTGAATTTTTCTAACATATGGGCTAAAAAGAAATACATGGAACGCAATCCTAAGATGGCAAAAATATTAGAACTAAATACCAAAAATGGGTCAGATGTAATCGCTAAAATTGCTGGAACGCTATCTAATGCAAATACTACATCCATAACTTCAATAACAATTAGCGCTACAAATAAAGGAGTAGCAAATGTTTTTCCATCAATTTTTACAAAAAAATGTTCTTTGTCGGCCTGATGGGTAATTGGAATTATTTTTCCTAATAATTTGTAAATAAATGAATTTTTAGGTTTGAATTCATCTTCTTCTTTGGTGAATAACATTTTTAATGCTGTAAAAATCAGGAAAATGCCAAACAAATAAGTCGTCCAAGCAAACTTGTTGATGATTAATACACCAAAATAAATCATTAATCCTCTAAATACAATGGCGCCTATTATTCCCCAAAACAATACTCTATGTTGGAGTTTTTTGGGTATTTTGAATGAAGAAAAAATAATGGCAATAACAAAAATATTATCGATGCTTAGTGATAACTCGATTAAATAGCCCGTGAGGTATTTTATGGATGCCGTAATGGGTTTTAGGCCATCGGGGTTTTTAATGTAATTGTTGTTGTATAACCAATAAATTACTCCCGAAAACAAAAAAGATAGTGTTACAAAAACGGCTGTCCATTTGCTAGCTTCCTTAGCGCCAATAATGTGCGGTGTTTTGTTAAAAATTCCCAAATCCAGGGCTAGAAATAAAACGATAGCTGATAAAAATATAATCCAGACAGTCATAAATAAATAATTTATATAGTTTTAGCAAAGATACTTCTTGATTGCATAGAATTGAAACTTATTTTTAATCTGTTTGCAAAAAAAATGCCTCCATTTCTGAAGGCATTTGTTTGTATAATTGAATTAGAATTACAAAGCTGATTTTACAGTTTTGATGATTCTTGCAGCAATTTTATATGGATCACCATTAGATGCTGGTCTTCTATCTTCCAAATATCCTTTCCATCCATTTTTTACAGTGTATAATGGAATACGAATTGAACATCCTCTATCAGATACTCCATAAGAGAAATCGTGGATAGAAGCCGTTTCGTGTTTACCTGTCAAACGTTGATCGTTGTAAGCTCCGTAAACAGCAATGTGCTCAGCAGTTACAGGACGGAAAGCTTCACAAATTTTATCGTAAGTTTCTTTAGAACCACAAGTTCTTAAAACTTCGTTAGAGAAGTTAGCGTGCATACCAGAGCCATTCCAATCTGTATCTCCAAGTGGTTTTGGGTGGTATTCTATATAGTAACCGTATTTTTCAGTCAAACGATCTAAAATATATCGAGCAACCCAAATTTCATCTCCAGCTAATTTTGCTCCTTTTGCAAACAATTGAAATTCCCATTGTCCACAAGCTACTTCTTGATTGATTCCTTCAAAATTAAGACCAGCAGCAATACATAAATCAGCATGCTCTTCAACTAATTTTCTTCCGTGAGTATTTTTTCCTCCTACTGAACAGTAGTACATTCCTTGTGGTGCAGGATAACCTCCAACAGGGAAACCTAGAGGTAATAAAGTTTTTGTATCCATAATGAAATACTCTTGTTCGAAACCAAACCAGAAATCACCATCGTCATCAATAGTAGCTCTACCATTTGATGGGTGTGGAGTTCCATCAGCATTCATAACTTCAGTCATTACTAAATATCCGTTAATACGAGTTGGATCTGGGTAAATTGCAACAGGAACCAACATACAGTCAGATGAACCACCTTCTGCTTGTCTAGTTGATGAACCGTCAAAAGACCAGTTTCCTATTTCTTCTAATGTTCCTTGAAAATTTTCGTGTTCTTCTACTTTAGTTTTACTTCTAAGATTTTGAGTTGGTTCGTATCCGTCTAACCAAAGGTACTCTAGTTTAATTTTTGCCATAACAATATAAATTAATTAAGTGTTGTTTTATTATTATGCAAATATAAATTAAAAGTATTATTAGTGTAAAATAATGGGGTATAAATTAATTTGTATAATGTTATTTTTATGAATACCCCATAATTGTATAGGTAATATTGTAAATATTAAATTTTTTATATGCAAAAATTAATAATTACCTTTGTTCAAAATTATCGAAAATTATGGCAACATTACGTTTTCAAGCTTTGAAAGAAGCTTCTAGCAGAAAATCTATCCTTTTTGAGGAAACAGACAGAAAATCAATTCTTTTTGGTTCGAATGTTTTTAACGAAAAAGCAATGAAGCAATATTTGACTTCGGATGCTTTAAAAGCAGTGCAAGGTGCTGTTTTAAACGGAACAAAAATTGACCGAAAATTAGCTGATTACATCGCTATGGGGATGAAAGAATGGGCGTTATCGAAAGGTGTTACCCATTATACACACTGGTTTCAACCGCTTACAGGAACGACTGCCGAAAAACACGATGCTTTTTTCGAGACCTCTTATGATGGTAGCGAATCTGTAGAAAAATTTGGCGGCGGACAATTGGTTCAACAAGAACCAGACGCTTCTAGTTTTCCAAATGGTGGAATCCGAAATACTTTCGAAGCAAGAGGATATACGGCTTGGGATCCAACATCTCCAGCATTTATTTATGGTACAACTTTGTGTATTCCAACGGTTTTCATTTCTTATACAGGAGAAGCCTTGGATAATAAAATTCCATTGTTGAGAGCTTTGTCTGCTATAGATGAAGCGGCAACTGAAGTTTGTAAATATTTCGATAAGAATGTAAAAAAAGTGACCGCCACTTTGGGTTGGGAACAAGAATATTTTCTGGTTGACAGTGCTTTAGCAAATTCCCGTCCTGATTTGATTATGACAGGAAGAACTTTACTAGGACATACTTCTGCCAAAGGGCAACAATTAGACGATCATTATTTTGGCTCGATTCCAACCCGTGCTTTGACTTATATGAGAGATTTAGAGCAAGAATGTATGTTGCTCGGCATTCCTGTAAAAACCCGTCATAATGAGGTAGCGCCAAATCAGTTTGAATTAGCCCCAATTTTTGAAGAAACAAATCTGGCTGTAGATCACAACTGCTTGTTGATGGATGTAATGCAAAAAGTAGCCGAGCGTCACGATTTTAAAGTATTATTTCACGAAAAACCATTCAAAGGCGTCAACGGTTCAGGAAAGCATAATAACTGGTCTTTGGCAACAGATACGGGCGTAAACTTGTTGAGTCCGAGCAAAACGCCAATGAGTAATTTACAGTTTTTGGCTTTCTTTATTAATACCATCAAAGCCGTAAATGATTATGAATCCTTATTAAGAGGATCTATTGCAACAGCTAGTAACGACCATCGATTGGGAGCCAATGAAGCGCCACCAGCTATTATATCAGTATTTATTGGAGAACAATTAACAAAGGTTTTGGCGGAATTAGAAGGTGTGACCGATGGAAAATTATCTCCAGAAGAAAAAACCGATTTAAAATTGAACGTAGTAGGTAAAATTCCAGAAGTAATTTTGGATAATACCGACAGAAATAGAACTTCGCCTTTTGCTTTCACAGGAAATAAATTCGAGTTCAGAGCAGTAGGTTCTTCGGCGAATTGTTCGAATGCAATGACCACTTTGAATACTATTGTTGCCAAACAATTGAAAGATTTTAAAGTAGAAGTAGATGCTTTGATCGATACCAAAGGGTTGAAAAAAGACGAAGCAATTTTCAATGTTTTGAGAGAATACATCAAATTGTCTAAAAAAATCCTTTTTGAAGGCGACGGTTACAGCGATGCTTGGGAAAAAGAAGCTGCCAAAAGAGGGTTGAGCAATCATAAAACCACTCCCGAAGCTTTGAAAGCCAGAGCATCAAAACAAGCTTTGGATTTATTTTCAGAAATGGGCATTATGAATCACGTAGAAGTCGAAGCTCGTTATGAAATTGAACTGGAAGAATACACCAAGAAAATCCAAATTGAAGGTAGGGTTTTGGGAGATTTATCACAAAATCACGTAATTCCAACAGCCATTCGCTATCAAAACACCTTGATTGAAAACGTAAAAGGGTTGAAAGAAATTTTCGGAGATGAATTCAAAACATTGGCCAAAGAGCAAATTATTCTTATCAGGGAAGTTTCCGGACATATTGAAGGTATCAATTCTAAAGTGGAAGCAATGACTAACGAAAGGAAGAAAGCCAATCATCTTACAAATGCTCAAGAAATGGCAGAAGCCTACTGCAATAAAGTAAAACCGTATTTTGAAGAAATTAGAAATCACTGCGATAAATTAGAATTATTGGTCGATGACGAAACTTGGACATTGACCAAATACCGAGAATTGTTGCTTACAAAATAAGACTAATTCACTTTTATTAAAATGCCTTTCCAAAAACAGGAAAGGCATTTTTGTTTTCCATAATCTGCGTGTCAAAATTGGTGTAATTTAATTTAAAAAATAATAATAAAATTTGTGCTAATTCGTGTAATTTGTGGTTGAAAATTTTAAAATCGAATGCTGTGTCTAAATAGGCAAAACCCAAAAAAAAGATTTATATTTGCCCCCACAACTACACACCGATAAAATGAGTTCAGATTCTAGCAAACGTTATGCGCAAAGAGGAGTTTCAGCATCTAAAGAAGATGTGCACAACGCCATAAAAAATATTGATAAAGGATTATTTCCACAGGCTTTTTGCAAAATTGTTCCCGATTATTTAACCAATGACGAAGAGTATTGCCTCATAATGCACGCCGATGGAGCAGGAACCAAATCGTCTTTGGCGTATATGTATTGGAAAGAAACTGGTGATGTCTCCGTTTGGAAAGGAATTGCACAAGACGCTTTGATTATGAATATCGACGATTTATTGTGTGTAGGAGCAACTGATAATATTTTACTTTCTTCAACGATAGGAAGAAACAAAAACCTGATTCCTGCCGAAGTAATTTCAGCAATCATTAACGGAACAGAAGAACTGATTAAAGAACTAGACTCTTTCGGAGTAACCATTCATTCAACAGGTGGAGAAACTGCCGATGTGGGTGATATTGTTCGAACTATCATTGTAGATTCAACCGTTACGGCTCGTATGAAACGTTCTAAAGTAATTGATAATGCTAATATCAAAGCAGGTGATGTAATCGTTGGATTGGAATCTTTCGGTCAGGCGACTTACGAAAAAAGCTATAATGGCGGAATGGGAAGCAACGGACTGACATCAGCGCGTCACGACGTTTTCGGGAAATATTTGGCCACCAAATACCCTGAAAGTTACGATGCTGCAGTTCCTGAAGAATTAATTTATTCAGGACAAGTAAAATTGACCGATGCTGTCGAAAATTCACCAATCGACGCAGGGCAATTAGTGCTTTCGCCAACCAGAACCTATGCGCCAATCATCAAGAAAATTTTAGATAAATATTCTTCTAATGAAATTCACGGAATGGTGCATTGCAGTGGAGGAGCACAAACCAAAATTTTACATTTCGTTCAAAATCTACACATCATAAAAGATAATTTATTTCCAGTTCCACCCTTGTTTAAACTGATTCAAGAACAGTCCAAAACCGATTGGAAAGAAATGTATCAGGTTTTCAACTGCGGTCATCGTATGGAAATTTACGTTCCCGAAGCCGTTGCCCAGGACATTATCGCCATTTCGAAATCGTTCAATGTCAACGCACAAATCGTGGGCAGGGTAGAAGCAGCCGATGCCAAAAAACTGACCATTATCAGCGAATACGGAATTTTTGAGTATTAAATCACGTCAGCTTTTTGGAACGCAGATGAAACGGATTTGCTAAAGCAAAAACGCGGATAAAAGCGGATTTTTAACCTCTTTTTTTTAAATCTGTGTTAATCTGTGACTCGAGCGATAGCGAACAGGCGAAGTAAATCTGTGGCAAAAAAAAAACTATGTACGAACTCCTTTTTTGGCAATATCAAGACGGAATTTATCTCAACCATCATTTGGTTTACGAAGCCTTAATCGAAAATCAAGAAGTCGAAGGTTTGGAAGTACTTCCTGTTTCAGTCATTCTCAATCGTATTAATAAAGTTTTTGAGAGTTGGGAAAAAGTAGATGAAAACAGCTGGAAAAATCCCAAAGGAAAAGGCGCTTTTCAAATCAAAACCACTCCACAAAGCATCCAAATTGATTGTTACGGAACCGAAGGAAAAACGATGAATTTGCTGGCCGATACTTTGGAAGAATTCAAATGTCCGTTGTACGATCCACAAGTTCCAGTTCGGTATGATGAATTTAATGAGTAGTTTTTATTCATTTTAATTCTGATAAATTCGTTTAATTTTCGTCATCTGTTGCTAATTCAACACACTTTCTATGTCAATAAATTCTAGCTTCCCGCAAAATATAATCCTCGAAGACGACTTTGTATTACTTCGTCCGTTGCAAGAATTTGACGTTGATAATTTATTGGAAATCGCCATCAACGAACCCGAAACTTGGCAATATTCATTAGTTCCCGCACACGGAAAAGAAAATTTGACGAAATACATTCAGCACGCTGTAAAATCCAGAGAAAACAAAACCGAATTTCCCTTTATTGTTTTCGACAAAAAATCTGGAAAATATGCTGGAAGTACTCGTTTTTATGATATTCAATTGCCGTTCAAAACCCTGCAATTAGGGTACACTTGGTACGGAAAAGATTTCAGAGGAACGGGACTCAACAAACATTGCAAGTTTCTGCTATTGCAATTTGCTTTCGAAACCCTTGGAATGGAACGTGTCGAATTTCGTGCCGATAACAATAATGAGCGAAGCATCGCCGCAATGAAAAGCATTGGTTGCCAAGTCGAAGGCGTGTTACGAAATCATATGCCCACTTTTGAGAGTGAAGTTAGACGCGACAGTATTATTTTGAGTATTCTTCGCAACGAATGGTTTGACTCTGTAAAAGAAAATCTGAAAAGTAAACTCTAATTTATGGGCACATTCGTTATCAGCAAACGGTTTGATGATCGTTACAAATTTGTATTTACTTCCCGAAAAGGAAAAACTATTTTTACCAGTCCGTCATTAGAACTCAAAATGGATTGCGAAGATAGCATCGAAGCCATAAAAGCAAACATCGAAAAATATACTTACGTAAAATCGAGGGCGGCCAACAGCAAATACTTTTTTAAAATGATGCTTGACGATGCCCTAGTTGCCACCAGCCGAAAATACACCACGCCTTTATTACTCGAAAAAGGCATTGACGAAATCATTCGCACAGCCGTAAAATCGGATGTTTTAGATTTTACGATGAATGAATTTGTGTTTGAGGATTGAGTTTGATTAATTATTTTTTTTCTAATTGCAGTTCTTTGCTACATTCTTGATTTGTTGTCGCTCCACAAAGTCTTTAACTTTGAGGACATATTTGTCAGTCTGCGACTGACATAAAATCTTCTAAAAACAATCGATTGAAAATCGAAATTCACTACCTCAAAGTCTGGAGACTTTGCGGAGCAGGAGGATTGAGTTTTAATGTTTTAATTGCTAGTTTAACGCTGTTGTTACAGAGTTGATTTTTTTTCTAAATGTTCGAACAATTTTTTATAAGCAAATATAATTAGATTGTTAATAGACTCCGAAATGTTAACATCATTATTTTTTATAGAATGATTTACACTGGCGATGACTTTTTGCGAGTAAATTATTTCTTCGGATTTTAAATCATAAATTTCCATTACTACATAACCTGATTTATTATTGAATATTGAATTTTGACCTGGTTGCAAGGACGCTTTTATACTCATATTGGGTTCAATTTTGCCAGCTTTAAAATTGATTAAAAAATCATAGTTTGTACTAGAATGGATAGCTTTAAGTAAGTTTTTGTTTGGTTGTGTTTTTATTTTTTGAGGAATTAATAAATTTGGTGATTCGGGGTAATAAGTGAATCGGTTATTTAATTTTTTTGTAAAATCCTTAATAACCTTTTCTTGAAGTTTGGTAATTATGTCTGGCGGAGCATCAATTGTATTTAAAAGCCACTTTCCAGAAGAAAAGTCAACACCTAATTGGTATGGATTCTCAATAATGTGTGATGGAGAAGAACATCCCACCATCGATATAAAAATAAATATTTTTAAAATTTTCATTATTTGAAATGTTTTTTTTAATGCCATATAACTTGTAATAATTATCTTTTAATTTCTAGCCTTCCTAACCATTTCCTTTTTTTGGAAAATTTGGTTGGAACTGAGTTTGTCAATTAAATTAGAGTGATTACTTATTCCAAATACTCCAAGCCTTTTCTGCTTGAAAGACAAGCATATCCTGTCCATTTTTGGTTTGTGCTCCTTTTGCTGCCGCTTTTTTGAGAAATTGGGTTTCGGCAGGATTGTAAATCAAATCGTAGGCAATGTGTTTCTTCGTAAAATATTCATATGGAATTAGTGGAAAAGCATCAATATTCGGACTAGTTCCCACCGGAGAGGAATTGATGATGATTTGGTAATTGTCAAAAGTAGTAGCATTGATGCGGTCGTAATCGATGATGCCTTCTTTGGCTTCCCGGGAAACAAAAGTGTATAGTATTCCCAATTCTTTCAAGGCATAAGCCACGCCTTTGGATGCGCCACCAGTTCCCAAAATCAAAGCTTTTTTGTGATGAGGTTGCAATAGCGGTTCTAATGATTTCATAAAACCATAATAGTCGGTGTTGTAGCCTTTCAATTTGCCTTTTTTAGTGAATTTGATGGTATTCACGGCGCCAATTTCGGTAGCTTTTTTAGACAATTTGTCCAAATACGGAATCACAACTTCTTTGTACGGAATCGTTACATTCATCCCTTTTAGGTCGGGCGTGTTTTTAATGATTTCAGGAAAAGCGGTTATTTCAGGAATGTCAAAATTCTCGTAAGTACAACCTTCGAAAAGTTCGTCTTTGCTGAATTTATCGGTAAAATAGCCTTTCGAAAAAGAGTAACTAATGTTGCGTCCCAGTAAACCAAAGCGTTTGCGTATTGTGTCGAGCATTATATTTTATATTGAGTTTTTAAAGGTTTTTTAAAACCACAAATTTCACAAATTACCGCAAATTAATTTGTGAAAATTTGTGAATTGAAAAATTAGCGAATACCGAATAGATCATCGCCTATGAGCTAAATTTGCGGTCAAATAAATTACTTATTTTTTGTGTTTCGCAATATAGTTTTGCACCATTTTTCGTGTCCAAACTACGGGAAATAAATCTTCCAAAATGATGTAATTGTCAAAATTCAATCGCAAAGCGTTGCTCAAATGAAACTTGGCTTTTGTCGTATCTTGAATCATAAAATATAATCCCACCAAACGATATTCGACTTCGTTTTCTTCTGGAAAATATTCTGAGGCTTGTAATAAAGTTTGAATACAAGTTTCGAATTCGCCCAAAAACTGTAAAATATCTACCCAAAACAGCCAAGTATCTAAGGCATAATCGCCAAATTCTACCGCTTTTCTGTATCCAAATTCGGCCTCCTCAAAGAAGTTCATTTGTTTGTTTATTGTAGCATAGCGTTTCCAATACATTCTGTTTTGATTGTCAATCGCTAATGCTTTATTGACAAAAAACAGGGCTTTTTGAAAGTTATTTTGACGCACATAAAAATCGGTAATAGCAATCCAACCTTTGTCCAAAAGAGGATCTTCGTGAACCGTTTTGTTGAAAAAGTTTAAGGCTTGAACTTTGTTGCCTAATTTTTCGTAACATTTTCCAATTCGAAGCAAAGCATAAGATGTAGCATCGTCTAACTCGATAGTTCTGTTGTAGCTTTCGATGGCTTCTTCGTATTTTTTCAGGCGTTCCAAAGCTTTGGCTCTTTCCATAAAAGCACCTAAAAATTCGTCGTCGATAAGTGTCGCATAATCAAAAGCACGAATGGCATTTTCGTATTCTTTCAAGCCATAATGCAAACGACCGATTTGATGCCAAGCGATTTCGCTATACGGATTTTTGTCAATGTATTTGGTTAAATAATCAATGGCTTCCTGATTCTGATCTAGAAATTCAAAACAATAGACAACATTATATAAGGCAGATTGATCTTCGAAATCTTCTTCCAAACATTTGATAAAGCTTTCTTTGGCCATTTCGAGATTGTCCATAAACAGGTATTCCATCCCCATTAAATTATAGACATCGGCATAATCATCGGTGTATTTCAAAGCAATATTTAGTAATTCAACCGCCTTTTCGTGGTTGTCTCTTTTAGAAAAAATATTGGCTTGTTGAATGTAAATTTCTTCATTGGTTGGTTCTATGGCATACAATTCGTTCAATAGCTTTTCAGCCTGATCGAGCTTGTCGTCATACACCAACATTTCAACCTGAACTAATTTTAGTCCAGTTGATCTAGGGTGTTGTTCCAAAGCTAATTTTAAAGCTTTTTTGGCCAAATTGGCTTTTCCCATATCGAGATAATGAAGAATGATATCCTCGAATTCCTCGGAGTCAAAAAAGAGCACTTTGTTGGTTTTCAACATCGACTCAAATTTGGATAGGGATAAGTTATAGTCTTCTTCCTCGTCGCTTAATTGCATAATTAATTTTTTTTGAGTTTGCCCAAAATAAAAGTAGGCAACCTAGGTATTGATGTGAGGAAAATTTGGAATTGTTGTGAACAATTTAATCAACAGAAAATGAATTGATAATTATCAATTATTAATTGTCAATTGAACTTCGTTCAAGACTTCGATCATAATAGCACAACCTTCTCTAATTTCATCTTCTGAAATGGTTAAAGGAGGTGTAATTCTGATGGCGCATCCTTCAAATAAAAGCCAAAATAGAATCAATCCTTTGTCTTGGCATTTCAGAATTACTTCGTTGGTAATCTCGGCAGTTTCCGTCATTGCTGCCAACATCAATCCTTTTCCTCTAATTTCTTTTATCAAAGGATGTACCAAAAGCGATTTGAAGAGCTTTTCTTTTTCTAAAGTTTCTGCCATCAGGTTTGTCTCTGTAATTTCCTGCAAAGTGGCCAAACTAGCTGCCGCAATGACAGGATGGCCTCCAAAAGTCGTGATATGACCTAGTTTGGGATCGTGGCTCAACAAATCCATCATTTCTGAGGAAGCCGTGAAAGCTCCCACAGGCATTCCACCACCCATTCCTTTTCCCATCACTACAATATCAGGAACGACATCGTAATTTTGGAAACCAAAAAGTTTACCTGTTCTGCCGAAACCCGGTTGGATTTCGTCGAGAATCATCATTGCGCCTACTTCGGTGCAACGTTCGCGGACTTTTTTCAGGAAATTATTATGAGGTTCTATAAAACCGGCACCACCTTGAATCGTTTCGAGTAGGATTCCGGCAGTTTTGGTGGTTATTTTTTCTAAATCGGCTTCGTTGTTGAAAGTGATAAAATCGACATCGGGAATTAACGGACGAAAAATTTGTTTGCGTTCTTCGAATCCCATCACGCTCATCGAACCCATCGTGTTGCCGTGATAGGCGTTGTGGCAAGAAATCAATTGGCTTCTGCCAGTAGTTCTTCTTGCGAGTTTTAACGCACCTTCAATAGCTTCCGTCCCAGAATTGACTAAATAGGTTTTGTCTAAAGGTTCCGGTAGGAGTGAAGCCATTAGTTTGCAAAATTCCACTGCTGGACTTTGCGAATATTCGCCATACACCATCACGTGCGAATATTTGTCCAGTTGATCTTTTATCGCCTGATTGACTCTTGGCGGTTGGTGTCCGAGTGTGCAAGCCGAAACTCCTGCTGTAAAATCCAAATATTTTTTATTGTTGGTGTCGTAAATATAAGAGCCTTTGGCGTGCGAAACTTCCATTCCTAAAGGATAGGGAGACGTTTGGGCTTGGTATTTTATGAAATCGTTGTTCACGTTTTATGTGTTGATTTTTTTTATCTTATAACTCATTCTTCTGAGAAGAAGTAATTATAGTAGTAGCTCTCGTTTGTTGGGATTCCTCCTTCGTCGGAATGACAAATAGATGGGTTATTTATTTCGGTGAACCTAAATGCAATCTGCAACCTGCCATCTGAAATCTACTTCTTTTTCTTCTTGTCGTAATTCAAGGTTTCTTTCCTGATTCTCATCGGGACATTTTCCTTGGCTTTTTCGTCTTTTCCTTGCTGGACTAATTTTTCGTTATCAATATTTTCTTCAGGAGGAAAAATATCGTCTTTCGATTTGATTCTTTCATCTCCGCGCCAGACCATTCCTTTTAGTTTTCGATCGGGTTCGGGCAGGTCTTTTTCGGGATAAATAGTACCATCAACCTGTTTAAAAAAAGTAATGGTCTCTATTTCTTTTTTATCAAAAATAATATTGATTTTACTACTCACGTTTTTGTTAATACCAATGAGTTCTTGGGCATCATTTCGCATATAATAAATGACTTCCGCATTTTTGATGATATCGACTTCATGGAGTTTTCCTTCCAGGAATTTTCCAAATAGATTTTGTCCCTTGACTTGGTTAAAACCTGTTCCGATGGTGTCTTTTGAGATTATAAAAGTATTATTCAAGACTTTTAGTGAGTCTAATTTTTGGGTTTTTTGGTCGCCAATAAGGTGCATAACATCGCCAGTTATTTGACTTTCTCCATTCCAAAGAATAGGATTTCCTATCAATTTTGTCAAGGCGGTTTTGGTACTGGAATGAATGGAATCGCATTTGCCGCTCATATCGGTTTTATAGAAACGAACATTGTTGAAACCACGTATAATTCGGTTGCCTTCTGGGCCAGTAACCAATAATTTTTTTCCGTGAATGTAAACCGAATCGTTTTCAACAAAGTTAACTGCCACGGCTCTTTTGGTCACAAACATCGAATCTTTGTTTTTGTACAATTCGGCATAATGTCCTTTGATAATTCCTCGATTGACGGAATCTTTTATTTTTACATTTCGTGTTGCCGAGGCAAATTCTTTATTTCGGTCGTAGTACAAACTATCTCCTTCAATGAGTCGGTCATCGTATTTGATGTAGGACTTTCGAAGAAAATGCGATACGTTTTTTTTGGTATCATAAAACCCTTTTTCGGTATAAATATAATTGGTTTTACTAGTAATTGTCGATGGTCCAAAAAGGTAAGAATGTCCGGAATTGCTGTAATAATCCAAATGATTGGACTTGATTACATATTTAGGATTCGTGATGGTAACAGCCGTGAGGAATTGAAACTTTTTTTCAGCAACATAATATTTTCCTGATTTGCTTTTCAGCGTATTGTCTCTGTTGGTAATCGTTCCGTTGGTGTTGTAATAAACTTCTTGAGTGTTGCGGTCAAAGTTGATAGTATCTGTAACTAAGGTAGATTCAGGTGAACGCATTTTGGCATTTCCTGTAGCAAAAGCTTTTCTCATATTGCCATTGTATTCGGCATATTTACTGTTTAAAAATAAAGTGTCGCCTTGCACTAATTGTACATCTCCAAAGGCTTTGATGTAGTTTTCTTTTTGAAAATAATAAGCTTTGTTGCAAGTCATAATGATGCCATCGTGATTGACACGTACATTTCCAGTTAGCAATGCAGCATCTGGAGCTTCGACTTGGTTTACATCAAAATAGTCGGAATGTTCTACCAGTATTTTTTTTGGGGCTTGTGCCAAAAGGTTTTGGAAACTTAAAACGGCTAAGCCAAAACTTATGAAAAAGAATAATTTCTTCAATGGATTTATTTTTTGCCAAATTTAAGAAAAAGGAATCAACCTGAATTCATATTATGATTTATTTATAACTCCTTACAATTGATTTGAGGAGCATTCGATTTAGAAAAAATTATTAACAAAAAAGAATAATATTTCGTTGTAGTTCCAATTCTAGCAAATAGATTCAGGTAAATATTGATGAATTCTCAAATTGATGCCAAAAAAATAGTATTTTTAAAAGTTGTTAATCCATTTAGATTGGATTTCATAATTAGCACTAAAAATCAGGATAAATAATTTACTATGATGAAAAAAATAACTATTGTTGCAAGTATAAGCGTATTACTTTTGGCAACAGCCTGCAAAACTACAGCTATGAAAATGGATACAGAAAAGAAAAAGACACCGCAGAAGAAAGAGGTTGTATATCAAGTGTTTACTAGGTTGTTTGGAAACCAAAATACGACCAATAAACCTTGGGGGACGATTGAAGAAAATGGAGTAGGGAAGTTCAATGATTTTACCGACAAAGCCTTGAAGGAAATTAAGGATTTGGGAGTAACTTATGTTTGGTACACTGGAGTTCCACACCATGCTTTGGTTCGCGATTATACTTCGATTGGTATTTCAAATGATGATCCCGAAGTGGTAAAAGGTCGTGCCGGATCGCCATATGCTGTAAAAGATTATTATAATGTAAACCCAGATTTGGCGGTAAACCCAGCCAATCGTTTGCAAGAGTTTGAGGCCTTGATTGCCCGAACTCACAAAGCAGGAATGAAGGTGATTATTGATATTGTTCCCAATCATATTGCCCGAAAATATGAAGGGAAAAGCAATCCAAAAGGGGTTAAAGATTTTGGTGCCGATGATGATGTTTCGGTTGAATACAAACGCGATAATAACTTTTATTATATTCCGAATACCCGTTTTGAAATACCGGATGCAGACAAACCTTTAAACGGAGAAAGCAATCCGTTAATAGATGGAAAATTCGACGAATATCCTGCAAAATGGACAGGTAACGGTTCGCGATTGGCCAAACCAGACAAAAATGATTGGTATGAAACCGTGAAAGTTAATTACGGAATTCGTCCAGATGGATCGAAAGATTTTCCAGAACTTCCCGCAGATTTTGATACCAAATCTTATCAAGAACATTTCGATTTTTGGAAAGATAAAAGTGTGCCAAATTCATGGATAAAATTCCGTGATATTGCTTTGTATTGGACTTCTAAAGGAGTCGATGGTTTCCGTTATGATATGGCCGAAATGGTACCGTATGAATTTTGGAGTTATATGAATTCTGCAATAAAAGTTAAAAATCCGGATGCTTTTTTAATGGCCGAAGTTTACAATCCAAACGAATACCGAAATTATATTCGCCTCGGAAAAATGGATTATTTGTATGATAAAGTAGAAACCTACGATCATTTGAAAGCGGTAATTCAAGGAAAAACATGGCCTGATGGATTAACAGATATTCAGCATAGAATGGCTGATATTGAACATCATATGTTGAAGTTTTTGGACAATCACGACGAACAACGTTTGGCAAGTCCAGAATTTGCAGGTACACCACAAAAAGGGAAACCATTGATGGTCGTTTCAGCCACCATAAGTTCTGCACCAACGATGATTTATTTTGGTCAAGAAGTAGGGGAAGCAGCAAATGAAAATGCTGGTTTTGGAACTCATTCCAGAACATCTATTTTTGATTATATAGGAGTTCCCAATCATCAACGATGGATGAACGGAGGGAAATTTGATGGAGGACAACTTTCGGCAAACGAAAAAGAGTTGCGGGATTTTTATAAAAGATTATTGAATTTCACCATCAATAGTTCAGCCTTAATGGGGAATTTTCAAGAAATTCAAACTGCCAATCGAAACATAACTCCAGGTTATGATATAGCGATTTACGCTTATACTCGTTGGTCTGACACGCAAATATTGATTGTTGTAACTAATTTTTATTCACTAGCATCTAGTAATTTCGAACTTCGAATTCCAACCGATATTATTCAAAAATGGAATTTGAAAGATGGAACTTATACTATCACGGATCAATTGTGTCATCAAAAAACTACGCAATTGCGAGTAGAAAACGGTGAAGGAAAGGCTCAAATTAGTATTGGTCCGTCGGAATCGTTTATTTTTCAGTTGTAAAAAGATAAAAAAAACGGGTTAAATGTATCAAACATTCAACCCGTTTTTTTTAATTGCTATTGCTACTTTTTTAAGGTTTCTTCATAATTTTCGCCCACTTTTTTCCAATTGATTACATTAAAAAAAGCATCGACATAATTTTTTCTTTTGTATTGATAATCTAGATAAAAGGCGTGTTCCCAAAGGTCTAAAGCCAGAATTGGTTTTCCAGGAACAAGGGCATTTCGCATCAAAGGATTGTCTTGATTTTGGGTGCTTGTAATTTGAAGGGTTCCCGATCTATCTACAATGAGCCAAACCCAACTAGAGCCAAATTGTTTTGCAGCTTCATCTTTGAATGCTGTGGTAAAGTTTTCAAAAGAGCCGAATTTTTTTGTAATAGCTCCTGCCAAAGTGTCTTTGGGTTGGCCACCAGCTTTTGGTGCCATACATTTAAAAAAAAGCGAGTGATTGTAATAACCGCCAGCATTGTTTTTTATTTCAGGAATGCTCGGGTCTAATTTTGCCAACACTTCTTCGATAGTAAGATTTTCTAGTGGAGTTCCAGCTATGGCTTTATTCAAATTATTGGTGTAAGTCAAATAATGTTTTGAATAATGGTTTTCCATAGTAAAAACTGAGATATTTGGAGCCAAAGCATCATATGAATGAGGTAGTTTTTCTAATTGAAAGGAACCTTCTTCGGCTTTGACATCATCAGGCATTCCCATGACTACCTTTTCTTCTGCAGAGGGTAAAGGCACTTCTACAACTTCGGTATATTTTTTATTATCGCAAGAAATTAAAATTGTGAGTAGAAATAAATAGGTTAGAATTAAACTGATTTTTTTCATAGTTATCACTATTTTTGAATAATGGAATTGATTATTTCGATGTATTTTTCTTTAGCTTCATCAATAGATAAATGACTTATTTGTATCCACGCATTTGTTTTGAAAGCATTTCTTAAATCAGCACTTTCAGAATGATTGAAACTTAAAGAACCAAAAGTGGCTTGTTTATAAAAGGCATAAAGTCTTAATTGGACATCTTGCGGGAGTGATGCCTGAGTCATATTTGAAGCAATTTCAACCGCTTCCTGAAATCGTGTATCTAAGTCTTTATTTGTCATTAAGATTTTGTTGCAATAATTGTCTTTCCTCCAATTGCTTTTTGGTTTAGAACTACATTAATTGGCGTTCCCAAAGGTAAAAAAAGATCTACTCTAGAACCAAATTTTATAAAACCTGCATCTTCACCTTGAATGACTTGCATTCCTTCTTGAGCATAATTGACGATTCTTTTTGCCAATGCTCCTGCTATTTGGCGATAAAGAACTTCTCCAAAGGTTTTATTTTCGATTACAATGGTTGTTCTTTCGTTTTCTTCGCTCGCTTTTGGATGCCAAGCTACCAAGAATTTTCCAGGATGGTATTTGCTGAATTTCACCAAACCACTAAGTGCATAACGGGTTACGTGTACATTTATTGGCGACATAAATATAGAAACCTGAATTCGTTTTTCTTTGAAATATTCGCCTTCATACACTTCTTCAATTACAACTACTTTTCCATCTACTGGAGAAAGAATTTCATTTTCATTGAGTATAAAGTTGCGTTTTGGGTTTCTGAAAAATTGCAAAATGATAATCAATAACAAAAAAGTTATGATTTGAATGGACATTTTAATCCAATTGGTGTCAATGAATTTATCTGTTAATAAAAGCACAATTGCTGTAACAACAGTTCCTATTAGTATTGATTGAGCGCCTTCTTTATGAAACATAGTTTAGAATTTGGTAAAATAAAAATATAATTGGTGCTACAAATATAACACTATCTAGTCGATCTAGAATGCCTCCGTGTCCCGGCATTATTTTTCCGCTGTCTTTTACTCCAGCAATACGTTTAAATTTGGATTCAATAAGGTCTCCAATAGTTCCAGCAACTCCAACAATTAATGCTATTGAAGTCCAAATCATTATGGATTTGTCGCTAAATTGCGGACTGGCTTTTATGTAATATTTGGATATTAAATACCCTGCTAAAATGGCAAAAATAATTCCACCAATGAATCCTTCTATTGTTTTTTTTGGTGAAATTTTTTCATATAATTTGTTTTTTCCAATCGATTTTCCAACGATATAGGCAAAAGTGTCATTTGTCCAAATTAGTATGAATAACCCAATGATAATTTTTGGATTATAATCATTGATACCAAACGATATTTTTGTTATAAATATGAAAGGTAAGATGATGTATCCTAATAAATATAAATATTTTGAAGAGGTACTTATTTTTTGAAATTTATCATAAAATAAAAATAGAATACATTTTATAGAAACTACCAAGGACACCACTAATAATACAATATCTAATTCTTGTATGTTTACAGGAATCTCAAAATCAGTATTGAAAAACGTATTGACGGCATTGGTTGTGATTTTATTGTAATGGCTTACTAATGTTATAGCGATATATAATAAAGTTCCAAAAAGAATAGGAAAAAGTTTGTGAGTTTGAATTAAATTACAAAATTCATAAATAGCAATTACTAAAAATATTCCAAACAAGATAAAAAAACTTTCAGTCGAATATAGTATCGATGATAGTAATAAAATTATATAAATCGCACCAGATATTGCTCTCTTGAGTGTTTCATTCATCTTATAAATCTTCTAAAAGCAATAAATATAGATTTTTTGCAATACTACCATATTGTGTGAAATCTTCTTCAACCACTTTTTTGAAATATTTTATAGTTGTTATATTCGTAGGATAATCTTTGATGTATTTCTTTTTAATTACGCTTAAACCATCACTTTTTGTTTCAATTATTTGACTAGTAGTTGCAATAATTATAATATTTGTTGGAAGCTCGTTCGGTTTATTTTGTTTGATTTGTTTAGAAGAAAATAATATCGAACCTTCGTCAGCAATAAGATTTTCGCAATTTGCTAAAAGAAAGGAAGGGTTATTTGCATTTTGAAAAACAATTTTATTTTCTTCAAGAATGCCAAAAAGGTTAGGCTCATAACACAAAGCTTCGCCTTCAAACCAATCGTTTTCTTCGAGAATGTTTTCAAAATGGTCTTTTACTTCTGATTCATTTTCGCAGTACAAAAATTTCCCTCCATTCTTCTTGAAATTGTAGATGAATTGCTCTTCTAAAGGGGCGTCATTTTCTAGGGAAAAATCAATATTTTCCTTATTTTTTCCTTCTTCAGAATCGGGGTTATTTGAACCAAAAATTTTTTTAAAAAGACTCATACTTTTTCTATGCTACTTGATAAACGAATTGAAAACGTCCAAAGATAAAAAAATCTTAATTCAAAAGGCACTTTTGAATTAAGATTTTAAAATAATATGATTTTTTATTGAATTAAGAGACTACTTCACCTAAATTAGAGTCAAAAGTTCTTTTTCCGAATATGTTTTCTAAATCATCTTTAAAGATAACTTCTTTTTCAATCAGAATATCCGCAAGTTGATTTAATTTATCTTTGTTTTCTTCTAAAATTTTGATGGCTCTTTCATATTGACTTTCTATAAGAATTGAAATTTCCTCATCAATTGTTTTGGCAGTTTCATCAGAATATGGTTTAGAAAAACTGTATTCACTTTGCCCAGACGAATCATAATAAGTAACATTTCCAATTTTTTCATTCAAGCCATAAATGGTGACCATCGCACGTGCTTGACGAGTTACTTTTTCTAAATCACTTAATGCACCAGTTGAAATTTTATTAAAAGTTACTTTCTCGGCAGCTCTTCCGCCCATTGTAGCACACATTTCGTCTAGCATTTGGTCAGTTCTCACGATTTGTCTTTCTTCAGGAAGATACCAAGCAGCTCCTAAACTTTGTCCACGAGGAACAATGGTTACTTTGATTAGAGGTGCAGCGTGTTCTAACATCCAGCTTACAGTGGCGTGACCTGCTTCGTGAATGGCAATTGCTTTCTTTTCTTCGGCAGTAATTATTTTGTTTTTCTTTTCTAAACCTCCAATAATTCTATCCACAGCGTCAAGAAAGTCTTGTTTATCTACTGCAGGTTTATTATTTCTTGCAGCAATTAAAGCAGCTTCGTTACAAACATTGGCTATGTCAGCACCAGAAAAACCTGGAGTTTGTTTGGCTAAAAAGTCAGTGTCAAGATTTTCCACTTTTTTTAATGGAGCAAGGTGAACTTTGAAAATTTCTTCACGCTCGCGAATGTCTGGTAAATCCACAAAAATTTGTCTGTCAAAACGACCTGCACGCATCAAAGCTTTGTCTAAAACATCGGCCCTATTGGTTGCGGCTAAAACGATTACATTCGAATTGGTTCCAAAACCATCCATTTCGGTAAGTAACTGGTTTAAGGTGTTTTCTCGTTCGTCATTTCCACCTGACATATTGTTTTTTCCTCTAGCTCTACCTACGGCATCAATTTCATCTATAAAAATGATGGCAGGAGATTTTTCTTTGGCTTGTTTGAACAAATCACGAACACGTGAAGCACCAACTCCAACAAACATTTCAACAAAATCAGAACCTGATAAGGAGAAAAAAGGTACTTGGGCTTCGCCTGCTACAGCTTTTGCTAATAATGTTTTACCTGTTCCTGGAGGGCCAACAAGTAAGGCTCCTTTTGGAATTTTCCCTCCTAAATTGGTATATTTTTCTGGGTTTTTAAGGAATTCAACAATTTCTTGAATTTCTTCTTTAGCACCTTCTAAACCAGCAACATCTTTGAATGAGGTTTTTATATCTGTTTTTTCATCGAATAGTTTTGCTTTCGATTTTCCGATATTGAAAATCTGTCCGCCACCACCACCAGCGCCGCCACCCATTCTTCTCATGATGAATATCCAAACTCCAATGATGATGATAATTGGAAGAAGACTTATGATGATATCACTCCAATTGCTAGCATCTTTAAAATCATAATCGACTAATTTTTTTTCAGCCTTGGCTTTATCTAATTTTTCTTGAAATGATTTAAGATCTCCAAATTTTGTAGTATAATGTGGTCCTTTGTTAGGTTGATCCAAAACATTTTTGGCTACTTTTTTATTGGCAGGATCTTTTAATGCTGCATCCGTTAGGTAGATTTCGGCATCTTTATTATTAAAAATAATGACATTTTTGATTTCGCCCTTAGATAGCATGTTATCAATATCAGACGATTTTAGTTGGGCAGGTTCTTGAAAATTAGTCCCACCAGTAATAAAACTTATAGTCAAGAAAATTAATAAAATTGCAGTATAAACAAGCCAAGGGCTTACTTTAAAATTATTCGAATTTGGTTTATTGTCTTTAGCCATTACGGGTATATTTCTTTAATATTTATTTTCGATTTTAGTGATTTTGGCATCTCCCCAAAGGCTTTCGATGTTGTAATACTCTCGGATGTGCTTTTGGAAAACGTGAACCACAATGCTAACATAGTCCATAAGAACCCATTCGGCATTGTCAGATCCTTCAACATGCCAAGGTTTATCTTTCAATTCTTTTGAAACTACTTTTTGAATGGAGTTAACAATTGCGTTAACTTGTGTATTTGAATTACCGTTGCAGATTACAAAATAGTCACAAACGGCGGTGTCTATTTCTCTTAAATCCAAAATATCGATATCATTCCCTTTTACTTCTTCAATTCCTTTGATGATGTTTGCCAAAAGAACATCATTATTTATTGCTTTTTTTGTCATGAATTATTTTTAAATAAGTTTGTAAAGTTACCATTTTTTGTGATTATTTTTGAACCTTAACATAATATTAAATTCTGTTCCACAAATAACTTCCTATGAAACTAATCAAACTCGATGCCATAGATTCTACAAATGAGTTCTTAAAAGGGTTATCGAGCAATCAATCACTTGAAAATTTTACCGTTGTTACTGCCGAAAATCAAACCAAAGGCAAGGGGCAAATGGGAGCTGTTTGGGAGTCTGAACCGAGTAAAAACCTTATAATGAGTGTTTTGATTTCTGATTTTGTTACAGATATTAATCAGATATTTGATATTAATATTGCAGTATCATTAGCAGTAATTCAAGTATTTGAAGATTTTAATATTCCAGAATTAAGCATCAAATGGCCAAACGACATTATGTCATACAACAAGAAAATTGGTGGAATTTTAATCGAAAATAGTATAAAAAATGGCGGAAATATTAATTCAATAGTGGGTTTGGGCTTAAATGTCAACCAAATGAATTTTGAAAATTTGCCTAAAGCATCCTCTTTGGCAGTGATTTGTAATACCAGTTTCGACAAAGAAAAAATTCTTTTGAAGATTATCGAAAATTTAGAAAACAATATTCAGAATTGGAATCAAAAATCCCATTTATTGTGGTCGGAATATACCAATAAACTCTTCAAAAAAGGGATTCCAATGCCTTTTTCAGATGAAAATCAACACAACTTCATGGGAATTATTCAAGGCGTTTCGGCTATTGGAAAACTCAAAATACTTTTGGAAGACGATTCGGTTTCAGAGTTTGAAATCAAAGAAATTCAAATGTTGTATTAATAAAAAATTAGCTTAATGTTTAGGTAACTTAGAAATAATCGATAAGGTGTAATTTTGTTTTTTAATAAAATTCACTATGTTATTTTTGTTGTATTTAACCTCCATTCAATCACTCATTACGGCATTATTGATTTTTTTTAATAAAAAATTCAAACAAGAGGATTTTTATCTAACAATGTTCTTTGGAGTTGTTTTTTGTCATTTGGTCTATAAAATTTCGTTGATTTTTATATATAATAATGCTGATTTATTTGAAAAACTACACGGGAGTTTTTCTTTCTTATATGGGCCAATGATCTATTTTTATATGGTATCGGTATTTGGCAAGAAAATTAGAACTAAACAAATTTTTTATCATTGTCTGCCTTTTTTTATTGGTTTTGTACTCAATATAGTCATATTGTTTATATCTGTTAATCATCCACTTTTTGACAGTATTATCAATTTTTCGAATCTTGTTGTGATGTTGCTTTTGGTTCCTACTTTTTTGGGTTATAGTATCTATAGTTTAAAGTTTATTCGTGATAATTATACAGATAGCAATCCTATTTTTGATCTAAAAATTAAGATTATAAAAGTCATCAGTATCATTTTTAATTTTTTGGGACTATTAACTTTTATGGGGTTAATTTTTTTAGCTTTTAATATAAGTAGTGCAATCAATTTGAGATTTGTTTTTTACTTTTTGATGTTATTCATTTTTGTTTATGTGATTCACATTCGATTTGCTATATTTTTTGAAATGCAAAAACAGGAGACCTTGGGCGTTAAAACCGATGAAAAATATAAAAATTATGAGTTGGATTCAGCGGAAATGGATGAAATAATCACATCTATAAATGCTTATTTTAAATTTAAAAAAGGCTATTTGGATTCGGAATTCAATTTAGATAAGCTTTCATTGGATTTAAGGATTTCTAAAGTAAAAATCACACAAGCTCTGAATGTGCAATTGAAAACTAATTTTTATCAATATATAAATACTTTGCGAGTTGAAGAAGCCAAAAGATTGATTGATAAAAAACAAGATGCTAATTTTGTTACTATTGGTTACGAAAGTGGTTTTAAAAATAAATCTACTTTTTATAAATATTTTAAACAAATTACGGGAGCAACTCCTAGCGACTATAAAAGGATGTTGGTAGAATAGTTGTCTAATATATTTATTTTTTATCTCGCTAATTATTTTTCTACACTCTATTTTGTCTTAAACAATTTCTCTTAAAAAAGTTGAATGTTCTACTCAACAACTTATTTACACTTTGATAACAATTTGATATTGTGTGTAAAATACTGAAAAACAGTTGTTTATTGTTTATTTTGTTTGTTTTTGTACGTGTAAATTTAAAAAGACTTCTAAAAAAATATCTTCTAATAGTTTTGCCTCAGATATTTTAAAAACAAATAAAACAATGAAAAAATTAGTATTGCTTTTCGCATTGATGTCGATTGGAACACAGATAATAGCTCAAAATCGAGCGTCAATTATCGGTAAAGTTTCTGACGGGAAATCCTATTTACCAGGTGTAAATATTTCAATTATTGAAAAAAAGATTCTAGGAAGTTCAGATTTAGACGGAAATTTTCAAATTTCTAATGTACCCGAAGAACAAATAACAGTTTCAATTAGTTATATGGGCTATGTGACCACAACTAAAGAACTAAAATTAGTTTCTGGTATAAACAATTTAGGAACAATCGTACTTCCTGCCGAAGAAGGGACTTTGAATGAAGTAATTGTAAAAGGTTTTACAGGGCCTTCGCAAATTAAAGCATTGAGTATTAAGAAAAAATCATTGGCAATTATGGATGTACTTTCGGCGGATGCTGTTGGAAAATTACCAGACCGTAATGCTGCCGAAGCCGTTCAGAGAATGCCAAGCGTAAGTGTAAACCGTTATCACGGAGAAGCAAATCAGGTAAGTGTTCGAGGAACTCCTTACGGATGGACATCAACTTTGTACAACGGAAATCGATTGCCAAGTGCTACGGTTACAGGAACAAGAAATACACTTTTAGATGCTATTCCTACCGAAATGATTCAGTACATCCAACTTTCAAAAGCCATTACTCCAGATATGGAAGGTGATGCTATTGGTGGATCGGTAAATTTTGTATCACGAACTGCTCCCCAAAAAACAATGCTAAATGCTAGTTTGGGTGGTGGTTATAATGAAAAATCTGGAAAAGGGTCTTATAATGGATCTATTGTTTACGGGCAACGATTCTTTAAAGATAAATTGGGAATTGTTCTTGCCGCCTCAATTTGGGATAGAAATTTTGCTACTGATGAAGAAGTTGTTGATTATAATGTAAATGCAGTAACTCAATCTCAAAAGTATGCTATCAACACTGTAAATGCAAAACGATATTTTGGAGAAAGAATTACCAAAGCTTTTAGCGGTTCTGTTGATTATGTGTTGAATGATAAAAATAAATTTTTTGGTAAATTTTTGTATGATAAATTTCAAGATGTAAGACCTGTTTACGAATCTTTTTATGATTTTGCCAAAAAAAGATACACTTTTAGTTATCGCTACTCGGATTATAAAACAAGTTTGAATGCCATAGAAATTGGTGGAGAACATCGAATTATTTCTAAATTGAAAATGGATTGGTCATTTTCTAATAACGAAATGACATACCTATTAGACACGCCGCCTAATATGCCATCTAATAAAAAAGGCTTGCCAATAGCACAATTCAATCAAAAATTAGTGGGCGATTTTGGGAATAGATCTTCCGACGGATTAATCTACAACACATTCGATTCTCCAAACGGAATAGGAGTGGATATTTTTGCCATCGACCCAAAGTTGACCAATCCAAACGATGTTATGGATCCAACAAAATTAACCTTGCAACAATTGGTAATTTATCAGTTAGATCAAAGAGACAAAGATCAAATAGGACAAATAAATTTTAATTACGATGCTACTGATAAATTAACCATCAAAGCGGGTTCAAAGCTAAAATTCAAAAATTATTCAGGAGAACAAACACCTTTGGCTTACTTACCAGGTGCAGCTCTTGGTATTCCTGGTTCGCCAGCCTTAGTTCCTATGAGCAATTTAGCAACCGAAGGCTATCCTAATGCTGGTAACTTCTTTTCAGAAATTGGAAGCCCATTCAATAACCTTATTGTAAATCCAATTACAAAAGACCAATTGTTTACTATATTTTCTCCGGAATATTTTGCAGCAAATGGATTTAAAGATTATTCTTCGGCCTCCAATGCAACCACAAAATTTAATGGAAAAGAAGATGTTTTCAGCACATATATAATGGGTGTTTATGATCTTACGGATAAAACAAAAATAATTGCAGGTGTTAGAAATGAAAACACTGATGTAACTATGACTAGTAGCGCTTATGATGCAAAAACCAAAGTTGTTTCGCCAGTCACAAAAAAATCTTCTTACAATGCTTTTCTTCCAATGTTGCATATCAAATATGCTTTGAATGACAACATCAATTTGAGAGCAGCTTATACAAGAACTTTTGCTAGACCTAATTTGCCGGATTTAAATCCAAGTGAAATAGTAGATATTACAGGTTCTGTATTCAAAATAACTAGAGGAAACACGGATTTGTTGCCTACTTTTTCTAATAATTTTGATTTGATGGGGGAATATTTCTTAAAAGACATCGGACTAATTACTGCTGGGGTATTTTATAAAGGAATCTCGGATTATATCTTTAAAGATATTTCATACGAAAAAATAAATGGTGTAGATTATTTAGTAACACAACCCAAAAATATAAAAGATGCTAGTTTATTAGGTTTTGAAATGGGAATTACCAAAAGATTTACAGAATTAAGTGGTTTTATGGGAGGTTTTGGAGTTGATTTTAATACCTCAATAATCAATTCAAAATTGGATGTTTCAAGATACGATGCCACTGGAAAAATAACTGCTACTGACAAAACTACCTTGCCTAACCAATCTAAATTATTGTTTAACTCTTCTGTTTTTTACGAAAAATATGGGTTTATGTTTAGAATTGCAGGAAATTATAGAGGAGAATCAGTAGAAACAATCAATCAAAATTTAGGCCCTAATTATTATATTTCTGCCAAAAGCAATTTCACTGTCGATTTATCAGCAGATTATTCTATTAGTGATAAAATAAAAGTATTTATGGAAGTTAGAAACCTTACTAATGAGCCATTTCAACAATATTTAGGAACAAATCAAAGTAGAATCACAAACAGTGAGTGGTCATCAATAAACGGACAATTAGGCATCAGATATCAAGTTTTTTAAAAAATAAATTGTATTAAAAAAATATAAAATGAAAAACACAATCAAATTAAAAGCAACTATGCTATCGCTATTTTTGGCAATAAGCGGTTTTGCTCAAAAAAGTATGAATATAGAAAATAGCCCTAATTTCAGATCGTTATCCGGTATTGAAAATAAAGAAGGGAAAAAAATTAAAGATGGTATTATATATCGTTCAGGTAATTTTTCTAAACTTACAGAAAGTGATATTACAAGATTTGATGAAATGAATATTACCACAATTGTAGATTTTAGATCGGATAGTGAGATACAAAAAGACCCTGATTTTATTCCTGTTAGCCAAAAAATAGAAACCAAAAGAGCTATGATTGGATCTATCAACGACAAAGAAATGGGCGGATTTATGAAAGTTTTAATGTCTCCAAAATTTAGTGAGACGGCATTAGATTCGTTAATGATTAGCACAAGTAATGGCTTTACAAACCATATCAAAGACTTTAAACCTTTCTTTGATGAAATTTCAAAAAAGGAATCTGTGGTTTTGTTTCATTGTACGGCTGGCAAAGACAGAACAGGATTAGCATCGGCTTTATTTTTGCACATTTTAGATGTTTCTGATGAAGAAATTATGAAAGATTACTTAAGATCTAATGAAGCAATAGCCAAAACCGATTTGTCTAAATACAAAGCCTACGGAATCCCAGAAGAAAGAATGGCAAAATTAATGGAAGTAAAAGCACCTTATCTAGAGGCCTCTTGGAATAATATCATTAAAAAATACGGCAGTATAGATGCTATGCTGGCTACCGAATTTGGTATTACTGAAAAGGTAAAAAAGGAAATAAAGAAAAAGTATTTGGTAAAATAGACTTGAAATATTTTAATTATAAAAGCCGTTCAATTTAATATTGACGGCTTTTCATTTAGTTTTATAAAAAAATATTATCTTACAATTTCGACATGTTTCCAGCCAAAGTTTCAATAAATTTCGAAATAGGTCCTTTGATCATCATAGCCATCATCGGATTGAATTCGCCTTCGAAATCTAGTTTTACATCGCTCGAATACTCTGAAATTGCATTAATATTTGCTACCAAAGTAAACGGTAATTTGTCGCTGGCGGCATTCAAAATTATTTTAGAATAAGGAACACCTTCTTTTAATCTTAGTTTAATTTCAGGCATGCCTTTTAACCCAAAATTAAAAATATCATCACCAAGAACTTCGAATTTAGCAATGTTTTCGGGCATTAATTTTTCGAAATTTCTAACATCTGACAATTGAGTGTATAAATACTCAGCTGATTTTTCTACTGTGACTTTGGGACTTTCTAAGTTCATTTTCTAAAAATTTATATTTATCCCGAAGTTTTGGGATACAATCAACAATGCTAAATTAAATCAATTTATTTTTCAACTCCCCAAGTCGAAGGACTCAAATTCCATTCTCTTAGAGTAGCTTCTTCTTCTTCAGTGATGTATCTTTTTGCAACTGCCAAATTCAATAGATTTTGATAATTACTAAGAGTAAACAAATCGACATTGGCGTTTTTAAAGTTTTCTTGGGCAACATCAAAACCATAAGTAAATATGGCAGCCATCCCTTTTACATTGGCTCCTGCTGCTCGCAAAGCTTCTACAGCCAACAAACTACTGTTTCCTGTACTAATTAAATCTTCTACAATTACTACATTTTGACCACTTTGTAGGAAGCCTTCCACTTGGTTTTGACGGCCATGTTTTTTGGGTTCTGGACGAACATAAACAAACGGCAATCCTAAGCTTTCGGCAACTAGCATGCCAATTCCAATGGCTCCAGTGGCAACACCCGCAATTACATCAGGTTTTCCAAATTGTTTTTCGATGTTTTTTGAAAATTCGTCTCGAACATAATTCCTAATAGTTGGAAATGAGAGAATTATTCGGTTATCACAATAAATTGGTGATTGCCATCCCGAAGCCCATGTAAAAGGATTTCTTGGATTCAATTTAATTGCATTAATTTGCAAAAGTAATTCGGCAGTTTTTTCGGCAGTATCTTTATTAAATATCATAGTACAAATGTATAAAGTTTTTGTGAACGACAAACCACTTTTTTTGACAAATGAAATCTCCAAAGAGACTAATTTTCAGTTATTTTTATTAGAAAGCGTTGATATAGTGCAGCTTATAGTAAAAATGTTTCAAAATAAAATTCAAAAAGCCTACCTCTATTATCCTGATGAAAAGGAAATTATGAAAACTTTGAAATCCAAAATTCCTGTTTCTAAAGCAGGAGGAGGATTGGTTTATAATAAAAAAGGCGAGGTCTTATTTATTTTTAGAGGTGGAAAATGGGATTTACCCAAAGGCGGAACAGAAAAAGGGGAAGAAATTGAAAAAACCGCAATGCGGGAAGTCGAAGAGGAAACAGGAGTTAATCGATTGACGATTACCAAAAAGCTTCAAAAAACCTATCACGTTTTCAAACGAAACGGTGTTTATAAACTAAAAATAACACAATGGTTTGAAATGCAGTCAGATTTTGATGGAATTCCAGTGGGACAAATTGAAGAAGGAATCGAAAAAGCAGTTTGGATTAAACCAAATGAGATTCCAGAGGTCTTAAAAAAATCGTACGAGAACATTAAATTATTGTTCGAAGAAGAGAAGATTAGTGTTCAGTAATCAAGTGATCAGTAATCAGTAATCAGTGTTCAGTAGTCATTCCATTTTCTATTTCAGTTTTCATATCTGAACAATAAAAACTGATTACTGAACACTTTTCTACTACCTTTGCAAAATGAATAAAAAACACCATTCCAACAATATATTGTTCAATTTAGGAATCGAAAACCTAAATGAAATGCAGGTTGCCGCCCAGGAAACCATTTTGAGCGACAATAATGTTTTACTGCTTTCGCCAACAGGTTCCGGGAAAACTTTGGCTTTTTTGTTGCCCATTTTCGAAATGCTTAAACCCGAAATTCTTTCTGTTCAATGCTTGATTCTCGTTCCTTCGCGTGAATTGGGTTTGCAAATTGAGCAAGTTTGGAAAAAAATGGGAACCGATTACAAAGTCAACGTTTGCTACGGCGGACATTCCATTGACACTGAAATCAAGAATTTGAGTAATCCTCCAGCAGTTTTAATTGGAACTCCGGGACGAATTGCCGATCATATTGACCGAGGCACTTTTCGTTTAGACAAAATAGAAACCTTGATTCTCGACGAATTCGACAAATCTTTGCAATTGGGTTTTCACGAGCAAATGTCCTTCATTATTGGAAAACTTTCGAAACTGAACAAACGCGTTTTGGTTTCGGCAACTTCTGATATTGAAATTCCAAAATATACCCGAGTGGTCAATCCTACGATTTTGGATTTTATTCCTAATGAAGAAGAAACGAGCAATCTGTCCACAAAAATGATTGTTTCAAAGGAAAAAGACAAAATGGGAAGTTTGTTCAACCTGATTTGTTCCCTGAAATCGCAATCGGCCATCGTTTTTTGCAATCACAGAGATGCTGCTGAACGCATTAGCGACACGTTGAACGAAAAAGGGATTTACGCCACCTATTACCACGGCGGAATGGATCAAGACGAACGGGAACGCGCTTTAATCCAATTCAGAAACGGAAGTGTAAGCTATTTAATCACAACAGATTTAGCTGCACGTGGACTCGATATTCCCGAAATGAAACACGTTATTCATTATCATTTACCTTTAAAGGAAGATGAATTCACGCATAGAAATGGTCGAACAGCTCGTATGCAAGCTTCTGGAACGGCTTATCTTATTGTAAACGAAAGCGAGAAAAAACTCGATTATATCGATTATGGAATGGAAGTTTTGGAAGTAAAAAACAATACAACTTTACCAAAACCACCCGAATTTCAAACCATCTACATCAGTGGTGGAAAGAAAAATAAATTGAACAAAATTGATGTTGTAGGTTTCTTTTCCCAAAAAGGGAAACTCGAAAAAGGCGATTTAGGATTGATTGAAGTGAAGGATTTTATTTCATTCGCCGCCGTAAAATTCAATAAAGTAAAAGATTTACTTCACAACATTAAGGACGAAAAAATGAAAGGCAAGAAATTTAAAATTGAAGTTGCCAGAAAGGTGATTAAGAAAGAAGAGGAGTAGATTTCAGATTCTCTTCACTCGTTCGCTATCAATGTCATTAAGTTAAGGTTTATTTGTCATTCTGACAAAATCATCGACAAAATTCTTTAACTTAATAACATTCGTTCTCTATCACTCTGATCAGATTTCAAATTAAGAATGTTAAACATCCCTGTTAAAAACGAAAACGTCTTGATTTCTCAGGACGTTTTCGTTTTTTGGTACTTCTAACTTTCCACTTCCAATTATATTTTCTTCACGTATTGCGTAATAATTACAATCGTTTGGCCATCAACACGACCTTCAATATATTCGGCATTTTCGTGGTCTAATCTGATGTTTCTTACGGCAGTTCCTTGTTTGGCAACCATACTCGACCCTTTTACTTTCAAATCTTTGATTAAAACTACCGAATCTCCAGTGGCAAGAATTACTCCGTTGCTGTCGCGGTGAATGACTTTGTTTTCGTCATCTTCGCCTTCGCCAGTAGCTTGTGCCCAAGCTAAAGTATCTTCGTCAAGATACATCATTTCTAATAATTCATTATTGCGTAAACGGCTCAACATACGCCACGAAACTACTTGCACCGGAATATGTTCGCTCCACATACTTTCGTTTAAGCATCTCCAATGATTTTGGTCTTCGTGTCCAGGATTTTCTATTTGGTCGATACAAGTGGGGCAAACCAAAATATTTTCGTCAATGCCTCCTTTTTTTGTTGGTAAAACGGTATATACTTTTAAGTTTTCGGTTGCTGCACAAAGTTCACATTGTGATCCGCTGCGTTTATTTAATGTTCTTTCCATTTCTGTTTTTGTCTAATTTTTTGCGAAAGTAGTGTTAATTAAAGCCTTTTACAAATTTAAGGAGGAAACACTATTTTTTTACTCTCACCGCATCAGGAACCAATAATTCGTATTGACCTTTATGTCGAATTACGTCTCTGACAATGCTTGAACTTATAAAAGAGGTTTTTGCAGCAGTTAATAGAAACACGGTTTCAATTTTAGACATTCTTCTGTTGGCGTGGGCAATGGCTTTTTCGAACTCAAAATCGGCCGGATTTCTTAGTCCACGAAGGATGAAATTAGCACCTATTTTTTTGCATAAATCAATTGTCAAACCTTCATAAGTGATGATGGAAATTTTGGGTTCGTCTTTGAAAGTATCTTCGAGGAAGTGTTTTCTTTCTTCAAGGGTAAACATATATTTTTTTTCGGCGTTGACACCAATGGCAATTACAATTTCGTCAAATAGAGTAATTCCTCTTCGGATAATATCTTCGTGACCTAACGTAATTGGATCGAACGAACCTGGAAAAATAGCTTTTCTCATTTTAAAGTTTATTTAATTGTTTTTCAATTCTTGAATCTGGAATTACCCAAATTAGGGCTACTGCAATATATAGTAGTCCAGAAATCCAAGGTGAAACGAAAGCCAATGGGATTGCCGAAATATAGCAAGCCATCGATATTTTGCCTTTAGTGTCACTGTTGACTGCACGATGCAAAACCGAATCATTGCCTTCGAGTTTGATGATTTTATTTTGAAGAATGATATAAGAAACGGCACACATCAACAAAACAAAGCCGTAAACACTCATAGGTACGGCCGAAAATTGATGTTCTCCAATCCAACTCGTGGCAAAAGGAATCAAGGAAAGCCAAAAAAGCAAAAACAGATTGCTCCACAAAATAGAACCACTCACTTTTTTGACCACCTGAAACATATGATGGTGATTATTCCAATAAATTCCAACATAAACAAAACTCAAAACATAACTCAAGAAAACAGGAATCAGGTGTTGCAAGGATTCGAAACTATCGTCTTCGGGTGCTTTTATTTCTAAAATCATTATCGTAATGATTATGGCTAATACACCATCGCTAAAGGCTTCGAGTCTGCTTTTGTTCATATTTTAATCTTTTTATTTTATTTTTAAACAAACAATTTCTGAATAGTCTTTGGCGTTAATAAAATCATTTATAACTGAATATCTGGAGTTTATGATTGAAGCAATTAAATCATTTGTAGTATTGCCAAACCGTAACCAAATTATCTTTGGAGGATGTCCATTTAAATGAGATAAATCATAAAAGTCTGCATCAAAAGTCACAATTGTAAACTTATTATCTCTGGCAAATTCCCATATTTCAATATCTAAATAATTTTCGATTCCAAGTTCTTTTACTTGTTTTGCCTCGGGAAAATTATTTTTAATTTTAGAAATAACTCTAAGAGAGATGTTTTGATCCAATAACAATTTCATAATGTAATTTGAATTTTATGTTCTCTATCGGCAGAATAGGCAAGACAAGCTTTGATTTGGTTTTCATTTAGTTCTGGAAAATCTTCAATAATATCATTTATGCTCATTCCGTTTGCCATCCAATATAAAATATCAAATACGGTTATTCTAGTACCAATAATCGTAGGTTTCCCAAAACGAATTTGAGTATTTATTGCGATATATTGTTTATAGTCAATCATTTTTAAGTGGTTAGTTTCTAAGGCTCTAAGTTACTAAGAATATCAGAAACTGAGGCGTTTATTCGAAAAAAAAACTTTGTCCCTCAGTTACTTAGCTTCTTAGTTGCTTTTTTATAAAGCCAATTCAATAGCATTCGTAAACAAATCCGTCAATGAAATTCCTGCTGCTTTGGCTTGTTGCGGAATCAAACTTTCAGTTGTCAATCCCGGAATGGTGTTCATTTCGAGCATATGAGGTTCGCCATCTACGAAGATGAATTCGCTTCGGGAGAAACCTTTCATTTTCAAAACTTCATAAGCGCGTTTGGCTGCTTCACTCACTTTTTGGGTCATTTCTTCGGAGATTCTGGCAGGCGTGATTTCCTGAGATTTTCCTTGGTATTTGGCTTCATAATCAAAGAAATCATTTTCAGAAACAATTTCGGTGATTGGCAAAACAATTACTTTTCCTTGATAATTGATTACTCCAACAGAAACTTCGGTACCATCCAAGAAACTTTCAATAATAATTTCGTTGTCCTCTTGATAAGCCACTTCAATAGCAATTGGCAATTCGGCTTCGGTTTTTACTTTCGAAATTCCAAAGCTGGACCCTGATTTATTTGGTTTTACAAAACAAGGTAAGCCAACGGTTTTTACGATTTCGGCAGTATCGATCTGTTCTCCTTTGTTCAAATAATAAGAAGTAGCTGTTTTGATTCCGTATGGTTTTAAAACCGAAAGCATATCGCGTTTGTTGAACGTTAATGCCGCTTGATAATAATCGCATGAAGATTGCGGCATTCCAATTAGTTCAAAATAGGCTTGCATCAATCCGTCTTCGCCCGGAGTTCCGTGAATGGCGTTGAAAACACAGTCGAAAGTAATTTTAGTTCCGTTTACGGTAGTCGAAAAATCGTTTTTGTCAATAGGGAATTCAGTTTCATTATCGTCAACATAAACCCATTTTTCTTTGAAAATATGAATTCTAAATCCGTTGTATTTGGTTTTGTCAAGAAATTGATAGACAACGTTTCCGCTGATTAAGGATATTTTATATTCGCTTGAATATCCGCCCATTATGATGGCAATGTTTTTCATGTTTTAGGTATTGGGTTCTGGGTATTAGGTTTTAGTTTGAAATAAATAGTTTTGATTGTAGGATGCCCTAGCCCCGATAGTAGTGAATTAATCTTTTGTGCCGAACACCGGCACAAAAGATTAATTCACTAAACTTTTATTTTAAGCGGAGTTCATTGAACTTCGTTTGTAACGGATAGCGGGAAATAGCTCCTTAAAAAACTATTAACAAAATTAGAATTTTTTTTGGAACGAAATAGCTTTATCTTTGCGACTTATAAAAATAAATTTATGAGCTTACGTAAGTATCTTACCAGTCGTGTGTTTTTTGGACAAGCAATTGCAGCTTTAGCTATTCTTGCCGTTTTGAGTTATTTGTTTATGCATTGGTTGACTTTTACCACCGATCATGGTCACGAAATCACGGTGCCCAATTTGGCTAAATTGACCGAGGAACAAGTGGAAGAAAAGCTAGACGAGTTGGACTTAGATTATGTGCTTTTGGACAGTGTGGATTATAATAGTGATTATCCAAAATACAGTGTGGTAGAGCAAGATCCGTTGCCGGGAGCAAAAGTAAAAGAAGGTAGAAAAGTATATATAAAAATTAACGCTTCGGGGTTTTCGTCTGTGAAAATTCCTGATTTGATTGACAAAACCTATCGTGAAGCGGTTCCCACTTTGAAAGCTTTGGGACTTGAAGAAGGAACAATTACCTATATTCCGAATCTTGGAAAGGATATGGTGTTGGAAATGCGTTGCAAAGGAAGAAATATAAAGGCTGGAGATCGCGTTTTGAAAGCTTCTAAAATTGATTTGGTTTTGGGCGACGGAAAAGAAAGTTATGTAGAAGAAGTGGATAGCTTGGCTGTGCAAAAAGATTCCATTCAATGAGCGAAAATAACGAAGAAATTGTAGATTTAGAAGACGAATTATTTGAACATTACAGATTTGACGTTCCTAAAGGACAAGAGTTTTTGAGGATTGACAAATATTTAATGAATATGATTCCGAATGCTACTCGAAATAAAATTCAAAATGCAGCTACGGGTGGTGATATTTATGTAAATGATATTCCCGTAAAATCGAATTATAAGGTAAAACCCTTTGATGTGATTCGAATAATGTTGTCGCATCCGCCTTTTGAAAATAGGGTTGATCCCGAAGATATTCCTTTGAACATTGTCTATGAGGATGATGCTGTTTTACTGATCAATAAACCGCCCGATTTTGTAGTGCATCCTGGTCACGGCAATTATACAGGAACTTTGGTGAATGCTTTGGCATTTCATTTTGAGAATTTGCCCATGAATAGTAGCGAACGTCCAGGATTGGTTCACCGAATTGACAAAGACACTTCGGGGCTTTTGGTTATTGCCAAAACCGAAGCCGCAATGACACATCTCGCCAAGCAATTTGAAGCCAAAACCACCGAAAGGGAATACATCGCGCTAGTTTGGGGAAATGTAATTGCTAACGAAGGAACGATTGAAGGCAACATTGCCCGACACCTAAAAGACCGTATGCAAATGGCTGTTTTTGCCGATCCCGAAATTGGGAAACCAGCTGTGACGCATTACAAGGTTTTAGAGCGTTTTGGGTATGTGACTTTGGTTTCTTGCATTCTCGAAACAGGAAGAACACACCAAATTCGGGTTCATATGAAACACATTGGTCACCCACTTTTCAACGATGCCCGTTATGGAGGTGATTTAATTTTAAAAGGAACTACGTTTACCAAATACAAGCAATTTATAGAGAACTGTTTCAAGGCATTGCCTCGTCAAGCATTACACGCTAAAACACTTGGTTTTATGCACCCTACAACAGGAGAATATATGCGTTTTGATACCGAATTACCACAGGATTTTCAGGATTGTCTCGAGAAATGGAGAAGCTATTCAAAAACGCATGCTAGCGAGGAGGAGGAGTAAGGTTTGGGACGCTGATGATACTGATTTTGGCGGATAAACGGAATTTTTTATAGAATAAAAGCCCTTTCAGAATTGTTGAAAGGGCTTTTTTTATTGAGAATTATTATTGTTGATTTTGATTTTCTTTTAACCAATCAATATATTCGTTGAATACAGGATTAAAAAGCGGTCTGTCTAATCCTCCCCAATTGAAAGCATTGTGTTTGATGTGAAGTAAAATTTCAGCATTTGTAGGATTGATTACTTTGTATTCAAAACTGAAATCGTAACCCCCTTTGTATTCCACATTGCTTTCGCAAATTAGAAATTTACCTACATTTTTGCTTAAATTGAGCAATCCAATATTGTCGGAAATGCTGGTTACTTTATCTGTTAAACCATTCTGAATCACATATTGTTCTAGTTCAGTTTGGATATAATATTTTTGAAAACCTCCAATATTTTTTAAAGTGCCTAAAATATAGGTTTCATATTTTTCCATATTTAAACCGCTTTTCTTTACAAATAAAAACTGATTGTATTCTTTTAGATTTATATTCTTTTTGACTAAGATTTCAGATTGAGTAAGAGTAGTTTCTGTAGGCAGTTTTCCAGTTTTGGCATCCAATTGTTTTACTTTCAAAGTTGGACTGCAAGAAGTTAGTGAAATTGCTATTGCAATGGCAAGAAGAGATTTTTTCATTTTTTTTTGATGCTTTTTTTTATTTTTTTGTTTGTATTGTGTCAAATTTTCTTTCAACAAAGTAATAGAAAAGATACTACAAAACGAAAAAAAAAGGATAGTTTTTCAAATAATTATTAAAGAATAATTTTGTATTCAAATGGGTTCTTTAAAGAAGTTCCAATTGCACAAATTGAAAAAGGTTTTATGGGTATTTTAAAGGATAAAAATTAAAATTTCAATCGTTTTCGTAAAGTTACTATTAAATCTTGCTCCTTTTTATGATTATTTTGCAAAGAACAGTAAAGACTTGCATTTTATTTTTTACTATATTTACTGTCAAGATTAGTGAAAAAACAGAAGGAATAATTTCAATAAAGACATATAATGAAAAGAGTTTTAGTAGTTACGGGTGGTGGAGATTGCCCTGGTTTAAATGCCGTAATTAGAGCAATAGTAAAAAGAGCTGCTCAAGAAAAAGATTGGGAAGTCATTGGCAGTGTTCAATCCTATGATGGTATTCTGCGCGAACCCACCGAAATCATGATTTTGGACGATAAAGCAGTAGCTGGAATCCATGTCGATGGAGGAACAATCATTGGAACGACCAATAAGGGAGGCCCTTTTGCATGGCCTGTAAAAAATCAAGATGGTACTTGGGAATCTGTTGATCGATCAGATGAAATGATACGCAAGTTGCAATATATGGGAGTTGACGCCGTAATCAGTATTGGTGGTGATGGTTCTCAAAGAATTTCTCAGCAACTTTTTGAAAAGGGGTTGAATATCATTGGTGTTCCAAAAACGATTGACAATGATTTATCTGCCACCGATTTTACTTTTGGATTTCAAACCGCTGTTCATACGGCTACTGAAGCTGTCGATAAATTAGTAACTACAGCTGCGAGTCACAATCGGGTTTTGGTGCTAGAAGTGATGGGTAGAAATGCAGGTTGGATTGCCCTAAATGCAGCTATTGCAGGTGGAGCCGAAGTATGTTTGATTCCTGAAATTCCTTATGATATTGAGGCTGTTGCCAAAAAATTACAAAGTAGATACAATAGTAGAGGAAAAGGAAATGCTATTGTTGTAATTGCCGAAGGAGCAATGCCAAAAGGAGGAACTTTACTATCCGAAAAAAGTGATGAAATTGGTTATGAAAACGTGCGTTTAGGAGGAGTGGCTCGCAAATTAGTAAACGATTTAAAATCAATTGGTTTTGAAGCCGATATGCGTGAAACCGTTCTGGGACATTTACAAAGAGGAGGATCGCCGATTGCTTACGATAGAATTTTAGCTACACAATTTGGGGTAAAAGCTTTCGAAATGGTGCTGGAGGGTAAATTTGGTGAAATGGCGGCTTATCGTCATCCCGATATTATCTCGGTTCCGTTCAAAGATGCTATCGATAATCCAAAATTAGTAGATCCAACTTGCGACTTAGTTAAAACCGCTAAAGGTGTCGGAATTGGTTTTGGAGATTAATTTTTAATAATATTCTGGACTTTTATAGTCTAAATATAAAACCGCAAATTCACAAAATGAGATTCTTAATTTCATTTGAGAATTTGCGGTTTGTTGTTTTTTAGAACTTTATTTATTAGATTTTTTAGAATTATAATTTGCGATAATTTGAGAAATTTGTGGTAAAAAATCCTTTTAAGTCAATTGGAGTTTCTGTTTTTGAAAACTTTGATTACCTTTTTGAAAGGTTAATTTTTTATGTATTTTCCGTTTAAAAACTTACATTCTGATTTTTCTCCTTTTTCATTTATTGATATTTGAATTCCATTTCTTTTATTATTTAAAAAGGGGCATTTAAAAACTAGTTTTCCATTGCTATAATCTTCTTCTAATATTTTGTTACCATTTTCATCATAATATTCAATCCATTTATAATCTTTTGAATACTCATAATTAATTCTTTTTTCTATTTTCCCATTGTCGTTGTATAATTTTTCCTCTGATATGATTCTTTTCTTTCCATTAAAATAGGTTGTAAGTTTAATTAACACTCCATTTTTAAATTCTGCAGTACCAAGTAAATGATCTTTATGCTTAAATTTATGAGCAATTCCGTTGAATAATTCATTATTATCCTTTCGGTAAGTCAAATAATTTTCGTTATAAATTTCTTTTATACTCAGACTATCTTGTGAGTAAACATTTAGTGAAAAAAAGATAATTAAATACAGGATAAATTTTGTTTTCATTTTCTATAAGCTAATTTTATATTTTGACCCCTGCACAATTCCCCTGCGTTCGATTTCGTTCTCGATATAACTTTGAATCTGCGTTTTTTTTAAGCCCCAGTTGGGTGCAATGAGCAAATTCCAATCGGAGATTCCAAACAAACGCTGGATAACAATATCAGGCCGCAACATTGGAATCAATTCGCAAAGCAAGTCGGTGTATTCTTCCAAACTGAAGAGCTTGAAAGGTTCTCTCTTGTATTTGACCCCCATAATCGAGCCTTCGACGATGTGCAAATGGTGGAATTTCACGAATTTAATCTGCTGAAAACGGTTGATTTCGTGAATGTAGTTCAACATCATTTCGCGAGTTTCCCAAGGAAAACCAAAAATAGTGTGGACGCACAAATCGAGTGGGCTGTCTTTCAACAATTCCACTGCGGATACAAATTCGGCGTGACTGCAACCTCGGTTGATTTGCTCCAGGGTTTCGTCATAAATGGATTCCATTCCCATTTCTAAATCCACGTCGAATCTATCGCAATAACTTTCTAGCAAAGCCACTTTTTCGGCATCGATGCAATCCGGACGCGTTCCCACAGAAAAGCCCACAACATCCTCGGTGTTGATGGACAAAGCTTCGTCGTACATTGGTTTTAAAATAGAAACAGGCGCATACGTATTGGTGTTCGGCTGGAAATAGACAATAAATTTACCGGCTTTGTATTGGTTTTTGGCACGTTCCATTCCGTCCTTCAACTGAGTGGAAATGGTTGGCGTTTTTCTGGAAAGTTCGGGCGTAAACGAATCGACATTGCAATAGGTGCAACCGCCGTAGCCTTTGTTTCCGTCTCGGTTGGGACAGGAAAAACCGCCATCGACAATGACTTTATAAACGCGTTGTCCGTTGTATTTTTTACGCAAGTGTGCGCCGTAATTTTTGTATCCTTTGGGTTCTGTATTCATTCCTCAAAAGTACAAAATTCGATTTGTTTGATGGAATTTCATTGCTGCTTTTAAAAATTTCAACCACAAATTACACGAATTGGCACAAATTTTATCAATTTTAAAATTGAATTTCACGAATTCTACGTGGTTTAATAATTTGTGATAATTTGTGTAATTTGTGGCCAGCTTTTTTATGAGACAATGTCTTGTTTTATTTTCCCAATCGAACCCGTCTTGGATGGAACCAATTCGAAAATCGAAGTTGGTTTCAGCGCAGGCTCCATTCGATGCGAAACATAAATAATGGTCATATTGGTTTCCTGAATCAAGAGGTTGATGAGGTCGGTCACCAAGACGGAATTGTGGTCGTCCAGACCGTCCAAAGGTTCGTCCAAAATGATTAAAGGCGGGTGTTTGATGACGGCACGAACAATCAAAATGACTCTTTGTTGCCCTAAAGACAATTGCATAAATGACTTATTTTTTAAAGCACTCATCCCGATAACTTCCAGCCATTGTGCCGCTATTTGCTTTTGCAAAATCGTGGGTTGGGTATATAATCCAATCGAATCGAAGAATCCCGAAAGAATCATTTGCTCCACGGTGTGGTTTCGTTTGAACATCTGCGTCATCGAAGTTGAGAAAATCCCGATGTTTTTCTTGATGTCCCAAACGCTTTCGCCGCTTCCTTTTTTACGTCCAAAAAGATACAATTCTTGTTCGTAGCCTTTTGGGTTTTCTCCCGTAATCATTGATAAAATGGTGCTTTTTCCAGAACCGTTGGGACCGACCAATTGCCAAAATTCGTCTTGTTTGATGGTCCAAAAAATAGAATCCACAATAGGTCTTTCGTCGTAACTGACCGAAACACCGTCCATTTTCACGAGAATTTCGTTGGTGTTGTCAAACGAGTGCAAGGGTTTCGGGATTTGGGTTGTATGTTTTTCTTCGGTAGATTTTTTTGAAGTTTCTATGGGTTTCGTCACAAAAGAATCGTCTGTGATTTGTACCTTGTTTTCGACGAAAGAAAGCAAATCTTCCGTGCGGTTGACCAACTGGATGAAACTCAATGATTCCGATAATTGTTTCAAAGAATCAGCCAAAGTTTTTCGGGAAGCTTGATCCAAATGGTCGAAAGGATTGTCCAGAATGATGTAATCCGGTTTTTGGTTCAGGCAATAGTTCAAGAATTCTTTTTTTTGTTCGCCAGCCGAGAAACTGCGCAATTTTCGGTTGGAAGCGGCTTCGAGCGTGTCGTATTGCTCTTCTTTTTCGATAAATTGTTGGATGGTGATATCCGAAAAAAGAATGCCTTTCAAGTTGTTGTAAATGGCTAATTCGCCAGTACTGCTGCCAGAAAGCAAGGTTTTGATGAGTTGATTTTTGTTGACTGAATCAGATAAAAGGATATTCCAGTGAGGTTTGTTGTTCATTGTAAGGGGAATGTTTGAATGCAGCGTATTTTTTGTAAAACTAAAAAATAATTTGTGCTAATTTGTGAAATTTGTGGTAAAAAATTGGCACGCAGATGACTCAGGTTTTGGCGGATAAAACGGATTTTCTATCTGTGTAAATTCGTTTTATTCGTTGGAATCCGTGGACGAAAAAAATCTTCCCCAATTTTCGTTTTCGGTTTTTCAATTTGTACTTTTGAAACTTTCAAACCAGAATCACTATTATGAAAATCGTCATCTCGCCAGCCAAATCCTTGAACTTCGAAAAAGCATTGCCCACTCCTGATTTTTCCGATTCTTTGTTCCTGAAAGAGTCGCGCCAAGTCCACAAAGTCTTGAAGCAAAAATCGCCAAAGCAACTTTCGGAATTAATGGCTATTTCGGATAAATTGGCCGATTTGAATTGGCAACGCAACCAAGATTGGAAAACGCCTTTCACGCCCGACAATGCGCGTCCGGCGGTTTTTGCTTTTGATGGCGATGTTTATATGGGCTTGGATGCCTATTCGATTCCAGTGGAAAAACTGGACGTTTTGCAAGAGCGTTTGCGCATCCTCTCGGGTTTGTATGGACTCTTGAAACCCTTGGATTTGATTCAGGCGTATCGTCTGGAAATGGGAACCAAATTGCCCATTGGCGAAAGCAAAAACCTGTATGAATTTTGGAAGCCCATTATTGCCAAAGCCTTGAACAAGGAACTTCACAAAGGGGAGTTGTTCGTTAATTTGGCGAGCAACGAATATTTCTCGGCCGTGGATGTCAAAGCCTTGAAAGTACCCGTAATCACGCCGGAATTCAAGGATTACAAAGACGGAAAACTCAAGATAATCAGTTTTTTTGCCAAAAAGGCGAGGGGGTTGATGGTGCGTTACATCATCGATACCAATGCCGAAACCATTGAGGATTTGAAAGGTTTCGATTATGAGGGCTATCGATTTGACGCCAATTTATCTAAAGGGAATAATTTGGTTTTTACAAGATAGATAAAAAAAGACCGCAGATTGGCATATTTAAAATTAATAATCTGCGAATCTGCGGTTTTAGTTTTTACTAAAATCTTAGTGCATTGCATCAGCAGGATTTACCTTGTTTTTTCCTTTTTTGATAAATAGAATAATCGGGATACAACATAAAAATAAGATTCCTAAATAAAGGAAAATATCCATATACGATAAAACAGTACTTTGTTTTAGAACAGAATAATCCAATGCTTGATAGGCTTTTTGCAGCGATTCGTTGCTGCTGAAACCTTTCGACATAAAATTTCTTTGCATGCCCAGTATTCGTTGTTGCACTTGGTATTTGCTAGGGTCCAAATTGGCAATCAAATCGACCCTGTGTTCTTGGGTAAAACGCGTGATGAAGGTGGTAATGATGGCAATACCAAACGAACCTCCCAATTGGCGCATCATTCCCGTAAAGGCGGCACCTTCGCCAATGTGTTTACCTTTTAAAGTAGAAAGCGAAAGCGTGGTGATGGGCACGAAAAGCAATCCCAATCCAATTCCTCTTAGAATCAATGGCCAAAATAAATGTTCGACACCGGTATCGGGCGTCATATTGTTGTACATCATAAAGGTAAAGAAGAAAAAGATCAAAAATCCAACTGCCACCATATAGCCTTGCGGCACTCCTTTTTGAATTAAAGTTCCCACTATGGGCATCATCATAGCCGTGGTTATCGAACCGGGAATCAGCAATAATCCCGCATCGGTCGCTGTCCAGCCCAAGATGGCCTGGGTGTAAATGGGGATAATCAAGGTGGAACCATACAATCCGAAACCGAGGATGAAACACATCACGGTTCCTATCCTGAGGTTTCCGTCTTTGAGCACGCTCAAATTCACGATGGGATGTTTGTAGGTAAGCTCTCTCCAAATAAAGAGTATCAACCCAAAAATGGTTACTACACTCAAACTGGTAATCAAGGAATCATTGAACCAATCGTCTTGCTGACCGTGTTCCAAAACAAATTGCAAGGAACCGATGAAAGTGGCCAACAATGCAATTCCCCACCAATCGACTTGATTTGATTTTAATTTTTCACCATATTTAGGACTTCTCACGAAAGAAATGGCCAAAATTGTAGCGATAATTCCCAACGGAATATTGATATAAAAAATATACGGCCAAGAATAATGATCGACCAAATAGCCTCCCAATGGCGGTCCCAATGTAGGGCCCACAATTACGCCCATTCCGTAAATGGCTTGCGCCATTCCACGTTTGGCCACCGGATAACTTTCGGTAATGATGGTTTGGGCGGTTACCAATAAAGCTCCGCCCCCAATACCTTGAACAAATCGAAAGGCGACCAATTCCCAAATGTTTGTGGCATTTCCACACAAAAAGGAACATACCGTAAACAGGATTATCGAGGCCACGAAATAATTGCGTCTTCCAAATTGTTGCGACAACCAACTGGTCATTGGAATCACGATTACATTCGCAATGGCATAAGCCGTAATTACCCAAGCCACGTCGGTCAAGGTGGCACCAAGACTTCCTCGCATATCGGTTAGCGCCACGTTGACGATGGTCGTGTCCACGATTTCCAACAGCGCACAAAGTACTGCCGTAATCGTGATGATGACGCGTCGGTAGCCGTATTCCACTAAATCGTCGTCTATTGCTTGTACTTTTTTCATTTTTTTTTAAAATTATTTTTTTAGATTTCTAATCTGAAATCTGCAATCTAAATTCTGCAATCTGAAATCTTATTTCAAATGCACGTCCACGTCAACATTCATTCCGGGACGCAATAATTTTACTTTTTCAGGATCGTTGGTTTTGTCTAAGCTAATTTTTACGGGTAATCTTTGAATCGTTTTTACAAAATTTCCAGTAGCATTATCAGGAGGTAATAATGAGAAACGTGATCCCGTGGCTGGCGAAAAGGATGTTAGTGTTCCTTTAAATTCATAATCAGGATACGCATCTACTTTTAAGCTCACTTTTTGTCCAACAACCATTTTGTCTAATTGGGTTTCCTTGAAATTGGCCACGACCCAAGCTTCGTTGTTGTTGATGATGTAAAATAAAGATTGTCCAGCTTGAACCAATTGTCCGGGTTGGATATCTACTTTAGAAACTTGTCCATCAATCGCAGCAGTAACAACCGTGTAAGTCAAGTTTAACTTGGCAACATCTAAAAGTGTTTGGGCTCTTTTGATATTGGCCGCAGCCACTTCAGTTTGTTTATCTGATGCTTTAGATTTTGATTCAATTACCGATTTTTGGTAAGAACTCGCTCTTTGTTGTTGTTCTAAAACACGTACTTGACTTTCAGCTTCGTCTTTGGCAGCCAATGCTTGTTCGTATTGTTGTTTGGTAATCGTATGCGTTTTGTACAAATTATTGTAACGGTTGTAATCACTAGTAATTTGTCTCAATCTAATTTTGGCACTTTCAATAGAACCACTTGCCGATTTCATATTGGCATCCGATACAGAAATACTGGCATTGGCACTTCCAATATCGGCTTTTGCTGCTTCAAATTGACTTTCTGCACCTAATAAAGCGGCATTGGCCTCATCAATTTTTAATTGATAATCCCTTTTGTCAATAGTAAATAATGTATCTCCTTTTTTTACAAAATCATTGTCTTTTACATAAACCTTGCTGATATAACCCGGAACTCTTGGTATAATTGGGTTCATTTTTTTCTCGATTTGAGCGTCATCAGTTCCTTCGTGAGACAAAGAATGCATATATTTATAGATGCCATAAGTACCACCTATTAGTACCAATGCGCTTAATATGAAGATGAATTTGGTATTTGTTTTTTTCTTTTCCATGAGGGTTAATATTATATTTTAGTAAGATTGAAAGATTGTGCTATTTGTCCTGTTACTGAAAGTAATTCGTAATATTTTTGAATGATAGTGGCTTTAGATACTGCAGTGTTTAATTTTGTATTCAGATATTCAACATCGGCTTCTACTAAATCGTTTGTGTCTGATAAACCGTTGTCAAATTTGTCTTTTACAATTCTATAGTTTTCAGATGCCTGCTGAACAGCTTCGTCATAAACCACACTTTGGTTAATGGCTAAATCATAATCTTCAAGAGCCTTTTGAACTTCATTTTTGATGCGATCGGTAAGGATGGCTTCGGTGTTTTTTACTTCCAATGCTTTACTTTCGGCTACTTTTACGTGGGCTTTGTTTTTTAGAATTCCTCCAATGTCATAGGAAAGGCCTACACCAAAATTCATAGCATATTTTACGGTAACAATATTTTTTAAATCCAAGGCAGTATATCCTCCAACTAAAGAAATAGATGGATAATACCCCGATTTTGCAACTTTAATACTGGCCTCGCTAGCTTTTTGTTGAAAATGTATGGCTTCTAAATCTTTTCTGTTTTGCAGTGCTACCGCATCAGATTTTGGTGCATTATCTGTTTTTAGATTAAAGAAATCCTTTTCGTCAACTTCCAATTTTGTGTTGGTATCTATTTTTAGCAAGGTAGCTAGATAGAAATTAATATTATTGAGATTGTTTTGGGCTTCATCAATAGCAATTTGAGTTCTTGAAACCAGCAATTGCGCTTTCAATAAATCATTTTTTGGGATAATTCCGTTTTTCTCTAATTCTGTAAAATCAGTCACCCTTTGTTTGGCACTTTTTTGATTTTCAATTAAAATGTCTACTGTTTTTTGTGCCTTATACAAAGCCGTGTAATAATTTACCACACGCATCGTAATGTCTTCCTTTGTTTTGGCAGCATTGGCATTTTCAGCTTGATATAAATTATCCGATATTTTAATATTATTCTGAATTTTGAAACCTGAAAATATGGGCAAACTAACATTAGCTTGAGCTAGCATCACTTGATCTGGTGCAGGCAGTGGGGCAGCATTCGGATCTGTATTGGCCATTTCTACCGAAGCATTTGTCAATCGTTGGTATTGTCCAGATATTTTAAAATCGGGATATTGATTGTTTTTAACACTTTGTAATTCGTATTTCGATGAATTTACTTTGGTATTGGCCAGTATAACTTCGTTACTTTTCGTCCAAGCCAGTTTTACAGCTTCATCCAAAGTTAAACTCATTTTTTCTTGTGCGGTTACCGATGATATCCCAATAAAAGAAATACCAAAGAGTAAGAATTGTTTAATTTTCATATAATAGAAGTGCTTTTATAGTTTGTTGAATGTGTTTTTTTAAATCTGTTTTTACATAATTATTGAAAGCTTCATCTGTATTTAGATTTAGAATTTCTTCGAAAAAAGGTTTGTTCATCTGAAAATGAAAATAGATCCCTAGAATGGTTGGTGTCAACAAAGGAATGATGATATCTTTTCTAAAAACGCCTTTAGCCTGTCCTTCCTGAATAATAAGTTCCAAAGATTTTAGATTGGATTTTTTTATTTCTGAAAAAGAATCTAATTCTAAAACTCTTTTTTTAGAAGCTAATTCAAAATGCAACACACGATAAATCCCTTTATTACAATCAATTCTATTGATGTAAAGTTCAATGAGCTTGTTTATTTTATCGAAAGGTTCCAGGTTTTCGTCTATCAAATGAACCAATTGTTCTTTGAGACCAGAGGTTTTATGCAAGATCAAGGCTTCGAGTAATTTTTCCTTGCTGCCAAAATAATAAGAAACCATCGCCACGTTTATCTTCGCTTCTTTCGAAATATCCCGAATCGAAGTGCCATCAAAACCTTTTTCGGCAAATAGCGTTTCGGCTACTTTCAGAATTTCTATTTGTTTGTCGTTTAAATCAATTTGCATCTTTATTTGATTTTAATGATGCAAAATTAAACAGTTGTTTAAATTAAACAGTTGTTTAATTTTTGTTTAACTTTTTTTTAACATTTGCAGAGTTTTTTTTGAAATTGAAAAAACTCTTTTGCAAAAGCTAAACTTATTTATATTTGTACTTCTATTTTAATATTAAAAAGATGAAAAGAAAATCAGTATTTTTAGTGGCATTAGTTGCTTTTATGGTTTTTTCGACTGCCAAAGCACAAATTAATTTGGGTGAAAAAGCCTTAGGAGCAGTTCAAAAAGGATATACAGGATTTACCTTTAGTAACGAAGATGCTGCAAAGTTGTCTAAAGAAGCTGTCGCCAAAATGGATGCAGAACACGTTATTGCTGGGCCAACCGATCCTTACACAGTTAGACTCAACAAGATTTTTGGAAAATATACCAAGGCTTATGGATTGGAATTAAACTACAAAGTCTATGTGATTAAAGAAGTAAATGCTTTTGCTACTGCTGACGGAAGTGTTCGTGTTTACAGTGGTTTGATGGATGTTATGGATGACAACGAATTGTTAGTAGTTATTGGTCACGAAATTGGTCACGTAGTAAATAAAGATTCTAGAGATGCAGCAAGAGCAGCTTACCAAAAAGAAGCTTTGATTGACGGTGCAGCTTCACAATCAGGAACGATAGCCGCTGTAACCGATAGTCAATTAGGGAAAATTGGAAGCGCTATGATCGACAGTAAACACAGCCGTAAACAAGAATCCGAAGCCGATTTGTTTGCTTATGAATTTATGAAGAAAAACGGTTATGATGTCAATGCGGTTGAATCGGCCTTTTCTATTTTGGCTAAAATGAGCGAAGGAGCTCAAAGCGATTTCTTGACTAAGATGATGAGTTCGCATCCAGACTCAAAAGAAAGAGCCGAAAATGCCAGAAAAAGAGCTGAGAAAGACGGATTGTATAAACCCTATGTGCACCAAACGCCAGTGGTTACTCCGGTAAAAACGACAAAACCAGCAGCAAAGACTACCACAAAAAAGAAAACTACCACCAAAAAATAGAATTCAATTCGTGGTCATATATCAAAAAAGCAGAACTTTTCGGTTCTGCTTTTTTTGTTTTTATAGATTTATGAATAGTGTATTGTTTTGTTGAGATGACCTATAGAGTTATTGCATATCAACAACAATTGGCAAGTTGTATGCGGTTCGAACGGGTTTTGAACCAATTATTCCTGGAGTCCATTTGGTTCTCAAAGATTTTAAAACTCGAATGGCTTCACGTCCTAATCCGTAGCCTGGATCTCTGATCACTTTTATATCAGTCATACTGCCGTCTCTTTCGATTACGAATGACACATAAACTCTAAAAGTGTTGATAGCATCAATATCGGGTTTCTCGAAATTATTGCCCACATATTTGTAAAATTTCTCTATTCCACCTGGGAATTCGGGCATTTTATCCAAAATAGCAGTGTTTACAACAGTAGTTCCATAATCAACAGCAGGAGGAGTTTCGGTTCCAGTTCCATTTCCAGAAGTTGTGGTGTTTGAGCCTGTTCCAGTTCCTTCTGAAGCAACATTAGAGGCAAATTTATTTTCAGCATTTGTGGCCACTTCTGGTGTGGCTTCTGTTGGATGAACAATAGTTGGATTGATTAATTGGTCTTTTGCAATGGTGGCTTCGCTAACTTGGCTTTTTGCTTCAGGAAGCACTGGTTTTTCTATATCTTGAAGATGAACTGTGGTGACTACAACTGGATCAGAAAATTCAGGAATTAAAGTTTCGGGTTCAATTGTAGTACCAAAACGGCTAATAATAGTTGAAATCACTCCAATAGAAGCTACAAATAGCAATCCTAAAAATAGCGCAGTCAAGGAACTTTTGACACTATCTCGTCGCAATTGATAAGCACCATATTCTTTGTTTTTGTTTTCGAAGATAAGGTCAATCCAGCGGGTTTCGTAAATACTTAATCTAGACATAATTTAGGTTTTTTATGGTTAGGTATTTATCATGTCATAAGCAGTGTCTTTTAACATACAACGTAAAAGATGTTTGGTTTAATATATAAAAAGCTGATTATTTTTAAAATATTTTAACAAGAAGAATAAAGGTCTTTGTTTTCGGGGCTTTGCAAAAAAAAACAAAAGCCTGACTGTGAAATAAGTCAAGCTTTTTGTTGTTGTCGGGATGACTGGATTCGAACCAGCGACCCCTAGCACCCCATGCTAGTACGCTACCTGGCTGCGCTACATCCCGCAGTTTCAAAGCGATTGCAAAGATATATTTTTACCGTTTATTTGCCAAATCATCCAAATACAAAACCAACTTTCTATTAAGCAAATTGCGCAAATAAGTTGTAGTACCTGTTAGCGGTTCGGTTGTTTATTTATAAAGTTTATCAATTCCGATTTTCGATTCAGTTCGTTTGCTAATTCCTACTAGCACAAATTTTTCAAAATTCAATTTTTAATTTTAAGTGTTATTTTATAAAACAACAATCTTAACTATTTATAATTAAAGTCATTATCCAAATTATAAATAGGGAAAACACGAAAAGATGGATAAAGAAAGAATTTTTTGTTTCCTTTTTTAGTCCAAAAGTTGATATTGCATTAGTTATTAATAAAATTACGTTTAAAATAGCAACAATGAAAATTGAGAAAAAATCTAAATTTGGAGTACAAGGGCCAGATTTAAATTGTCCTGATAAATTAATAATTACTACAGCTATTATGGAAATAACATAAAATATTATTGATAATAAAGCATTTCTCTTTTCGGTATTCATTAATTTTAGTTCTTAAGAAAGTTCAATGTTAGTGATCATTTCATTATTACTCAGTTTTTGCTCAACTGACCGCTAGCTTTTTTATCTGTCTGACAAAATCACACAAAGCCGTCTATTTTAGGGTAGATAGGTGTGACAAACGTCATATACTATTTAATATCAAATATATAAACAATTATTTACAAATCATCAAAAGTACTTTTTGTTTATTGAATGCTTTTGATTAGCACGGTCAAAAATTTACCGCTTATCTTGAATAATCTCTGCCAATAATTTCTTGGCGCGGAGTAGTTTTATTTTGACGTTGCTTAGGGGTTCGTCGATTTTGTTAGCAATTTCCTGATAGCTCATTTCCTGAAAATAGCGCAACTGAATCACTTCCTGATAATGCGGTTTGAGTTCCTTGATGAATTGTAGCAATTGCGAAAGGTTTTGCTCGGTAATCAATTCGTCTTCGGCCGATGGAGTGGTGTCGGCAATATTGTAGGCTTGTTGGTCTTCGTCGTCGGTGATTTCGATGAAAAGTGACGCTTTCTTTTTGCGCAACAAGTCGATATGAACATTTTTAGCAATAGCAATCAGCCAAGTGTTGAACTGGAATTCAGGATTGTAACTGGCTATTTTGTCAAAAGCTTTCGAGAAGGTTTCGATAGTTATATCCTCGGCATTGGTTTCGTTTTCAGTGCGTTTAAGCATAAAACCATAGACTTCATTCCAATAAAAATTCAATAGAAAAGTGAAAGCCGCTTGATCGCCTTTTTTTGCTTTTTCTATCTGTAGGTTTATTTCCAATGTACGGGTTTTGAAAAAAGATTGGTGATAAAGATATTTAATTGCGTGAAGATAAGCACAATTTCGATAATAGGAAACCAATACATCACATCTTTTTCTTTTAATTTTCCTGCCGAAAATCCGAGGATAATCCAAGTGACTAAATATCGAAAACCAACAAGGCTCAAGACGATAATCCATTGGTATTGGAACGCCAATAAAAGTATGGCCAAAATGAAAAACAACAATTGCGAAACATAAAAAAGTGCCAACTGAATTTTGTCAAAAGGTTTGTATAAAGTGGCAGTTGAAACGTGTCTTCTTTTTTGGTTAAACCAACCTTTGAATGTTGTTTTGGGTTGCGAATAAGTGAAACTTTCAGGAGTATAACAAATAGTGGTGTTTTTGCTAGTTGCCACTTGATTGATAAACAAATCGTCATCGCCAGAACGTACTTGAATGTGACTAATGAAGCCGTTTACATTATAAAATTCCTCTTTTTTATAGGCCAAATTACGACCAATTCCCATATAAGGTTTCCCTATTTTTGTCCAAGAAAAATATTGAACGGCTGTAAGTAAAGTTTCAAAACGGATGATTTTGTTTAAGAACGATTTGGCTACTTTTTCATAAGCGCCATAACCCAAAACAATCGTTTTTTGCATCGTAAATTGCGAACACATTGTCGTAATCCAATCTTTGGAAGAGGGGTAGCAATCGGCATCTATAAACAACAAATAATCTTTTTTGGCCGATTTAATTCCTAATGTTAAAGCATATTTTTTGTTGCCCCAAAAAGCTTCGTTGTTTCTAACTTTTACCAATCTAATATTGGAATATTGTTTCTCGAATTCTTCAAAAATTTCTAAAGTAGTATCGCTTGAAGCATCGTCTATCAATATAATTTCGTAGTCGTGATAATCCTGCTCTGCCAGCAATGGAATGTAACGAGCTACATTGTCGGCTTCATTTTTGGCACAAACAATTACCGAAACAGAGATTTTTTTTGGTGTTGCTTTTTGAGCTTTGGCGAAAGCAAATTTCGCAAAAACAATCAGATAATACGCAAGTTGTATGGCGACTATAACAATAAAAAAGTATAAAGTAAAGAGTAACATATAGGCTTGGCTTCTTTTTTTAAAATCTGTGCAAAGGTAATTATCAATTGTCAATAAACCATCGACAAACGGCAATTATTATAATCTAAATTTCATCACGATACTCAGAACTGCCTTCTAACTTCCCACTTCTAACTTCCCGCTTTTATATCACATTCACTTCGGCTTCAATATGAATACCAAAAGTTTTGAAAATAGTCTCTTGGATGGTTTTGGAAACATCCAAAATTTCTTGTCCAGTGGCGTTTCCATAATTGACTAAAACTAAAGCTTGGTTCTTGTGAATTCCTGCATCGCCAAAACGTTTTCCTTTGAAACCAGCTTGCTCAATGAGCCATCCCGCAGGGACTTTGACTTCGGTTGGAGAAATATCATAGTATTTCATTTCTGGAAATTGCTGATGTATTTTCTCGAAATCTGATTTTAAAAGAATGGGGTTTTTAAAGAAACTTCCGCTGTTTCCTAACTCTTTTGGATCGGGCAATTTACTGGTTCGAATAGCGATTACAGCATTAGAAACGTCTTTGAGTGTTGGAATTTGGATGTTTTTATTTGAAAGTTGGGCAGCTATATCGCCATAGGAAATATTAATTTTATGGTTGCGCTTGGTGAGTTTAAAAACTACCGAAGTGATAATATATTGGTCTTTAGCCTCATTTTTGAAAACACTTTCTCTGTAGCCAAAATGGCATTCGTCTTTACTAAAAGTTTTGGTTTTTTGATTTTCGATTGCCATCGCTTCGCAAGAAACAAAAGTGTCTTTGATTTCGGTTCCATATGCGCCAATATTCTGAACTGGAGTGGTTCCAACATTTCCTGGAATCAGCGACATATTTTCCAATCCTCCAAAGTTTTGATCGATGGTCCAAAGTACAAATTCGTGCCAGTTTTCGCCAGCTTGACTTTCGACCCAAACAAAATTATCGTCGTCTTTGATGATTTTTTTACCTTTCAAATCAACGTGAATCACCAATGCATCGATATCTTGAGTCAAAAGCATATTGCTTCCGCCACCCAAAATGAATTTTTTTTGGGATTTGTTTTCTTCTAAAACGGTTTTTAATTCTGCAATTGAATGAACGGCAACGAATTGTTTGGCTTTGGCTTCAATGCCAAAAGTATTGTAGTTTTTAAGAGAAAAATTAGTCTGTATTTCCATAAAGAAAGTGCGTTTTGAATCGTTAGTCCAAAAGTAAGTATTAAAATTGAGTTGGATAGTTTTTTAGCCAAATATGCATCATAAACATAGGCATAATAAACGGAATCATTTTGGTGTCTCCTTTTCTCAAATTTGAAACTAGTTTCTGAGAATCGATATTTTCAAAATACGACATTTTGAACAAGTCACTTTTTGAAAACGATTCTAATTCATCAATGAATCCGGGACTTTTTAGTAAATAATCACCCCAAGGAACACTCAAACCCACTTTTTTGAAATGTAGGATTTCATGGGGCAATCGCGATTTCATAGCTTCTTTTAGAATGTATTTCCATTTTTTTCCAGTAAAAAGCCAATGGTCTTCTAATGAACCCAATCCGGCAATAAGTCTTTGGTCTAGAAAAGGTTCTCTACATTCGATAGAAGCTCCCATCGTGCAACGGTCGTTTCGGTCGAGTAGTGAACATAAATAAGTGTGTTGGTCAAAATAAAGGGCTTGTCGTCTCGAATTATTGGGATACAATGATTTTGCATCTTCCAGAATTTGATTTCGGTATTCGTTTTTGGGCTGATTTGTGATACCAAAAGTGCTTGCAATGTCTTTTGGATAAATATTAGAACCGTTATAAAGTATCAAATCATCCTTTTCTTTTATTTGAGAATAACGCGCTAATTTTTCGAATCTTGGTTTGGTTGTGAAATAATCCATGTGACCGACTGTTGCAATTATTTTCAACAATGACGGGTATTTCAGCGCTTTGTATCTCACATAACCTCCCATTAATTCATCGGCGCCTTCTCCTGAAAGCAACACTTTTACCGATGGTTTTGCCAATTGTGCCAATGCCAAAATATGCGGTTCGCTCAAGTGCATTATGGGTTCATCCTGAAAATAAGTAGCACTGACTAATTTTTCAAAAAGATCCTTATTTTCTAATTGCATGGTGTGAAAAGTGTAGCCGAATTTTTCGGACATTCTTTGTGCCAAATGCGATTCGTTGTGTTCTTTTTCTTTGAAACCAATATTAAAGGTTTGAATATGGTTAAAATTTTGTTGGTTTAAGGACGCCAAAATAGAGGAGGAGTCGAGCCCGCCGCTGAGTAAAACGCCAACTGGAACATCGCTCACCATTCGCAATCGTACTGAATCGTCAAATGTTTCTCGAAACCATTCAACAGGATTTTTGATTTTGGGTTGGTTTTGAATTTCCGTTTTCAAATCCCACCATTTTTCATTAGTAATTTTGCCACTTTCGTGAATGGTCAAAATGTGTCCCGGAAGTATTTTTTTGACATTTTCATACAAAGTATTTTCGCCAGCCACAAACCGGTTAAAAATGTATTCTTCCATTCCGTCTTGAGCCATTTTTAGAGAAACTCCTGCCGTAAAAAGTGCTTTTTGTTCAGAAGCGAAATAAAATGTTTCGTTGTAAAAAGAGTAATACAAGGGTTTGACGCCCATTCTATCCCTCACGGCAATCAGTTTTCGCTCTGTTTTATCCCAAATAGCAAAGGCAAACATTCCGTTGAGACGGCTTAGCATTTTTAAACCATACAACTGAAATAATTTCAACAAAACTTCAGTATCTGAGCTAGTTTTTATGTCAAAACCATGACTTCGAAGTTCGGGATAAAAGTCCTTGAAATTGTATATTTCGCCATTATAAACCAAAACATAGCGACCGTCATCGGATAGAAAAGGTTGGTGTCCAGCCGCCGAAACATCCAAAATAGAAAGCCTACGATGCCCCAAACCAATGTTATTTTCGATAAATAATCCTTTGTCATCTGGGCCACGATGTTCTAGTGCATCCCGCATTTTTGTTAGAATGCGCTCATCCACTTTTTTTTGTGATTGCAAATGTAAAATGCCATTAATTCCACACATAGTTAGTTGGTTTTGGATGTGTTAATTAATTGGTGATATTTTTCGGCAATGATTTTCATATTCAATTTATAATCTGCATTTTCTTCTACAAATTTTCTGTTTTTTTGAACTGCCACATTTCGGTGTGCTTTATTTTCAAAAGCCCAAAGTAGTTCTTCGGCAAGCATTTTGGTATTGTCTATTGGAATCAGCTGACCGTTTTCACGATGAGTAATCCAGCTTTGGTTTCCTGGAATATCGGTCACAACAGGATAACAATTAGAAGCCATTGCTTCAAATAAGGAAGCCGAAACCCCTTCGGTTATAGGCATACTGATGTAAAAATTAGACTGTTGTAAAAGTTCGGGTAGTTCAGTATTTGGAATTCTTCCTGTGAAATTAATTTTGTCATCAATCTTTAAATTCGTTGCCAATTCTTTTAGTGCTGGAAGTAATTTTCCGTTGCCAACAATGGTCAATTTAAAATCAATTCCTTTTTGGTTTAAGATATCAAAGGCTTTCAGAATAATGTCATGACGGTATTCAGGCATTAACGACCGAGTTACAATTGCCGTAATTTTATCGGATTGTGTATTTTGTTTATTTTCAAATTGTTGCAAATCGATTCCTTTTGGCATAACCAACACTTTTTGCATATTGACATTGGCATTTCGCATCGAAATGGTCATTACTGGTCCCCAAGCGTGAATCAAATCGGCTTTTTTGAAAGCATAATTTTGAATGATTATTTTGAGTGGTAACAAAATGGAATTCTCTGGCCATAAATCGGTTCTGCCTTGTTGTGCAATAGCTACTGGTTTTACGCCTGATAATGCTGCAAGAAAACCATAACTCGTGGTTCTTTCGGCAATAATCATATCTGGATGCTCTTTTTTGATTCGTTTTCTAATCTGGAAATGAGCTGTAGTAAATTCGAAAATTCGAAATAATCGGCTAAAAAAAGAGGTGTTGGGTGTTTTGAGTTCCCAAGTGATAATTTCAAAATCGCCAAATTCTTTCAACCCATTCATCCACGTAATGGCATCGGCTCTATAGGTTTCTCCCAGAAAAAGTATTTTACGTTTCTCCATTGATATCATTAATCTTCAGAAGTTAATGCACGGTTGATGAAATCATTCAATGGTTTCAAAGCTATTAGCTTTTGGCTCATTTTGACAACAAAATCTTTTTGGGTCACTTCTTCTATGTCGAATTTTTGAGAGGTTTCGAAGCTTTTTAATTTTAAAAATTCAATAGCCGGATGGTCTTTTTCGTAACCTCTGGGCGGGTTTTTTAATAGGTTTATTTCGTTTCTGTCAAAATCGGTAAACTCTTTTTTGAAGTTTTTTTCATTAAGAATTTCTTCTAAATCCTCATAGAAAAAGGCAATTTCTTTGCGCACTTTTTTCAAATCTTCGGCTTCTGGGCAATAGAATCCGCCTGCAATAAAACTACCTGTTCTAGCAATGTGAACATAATAGCCAGAACGATTTTTGCCTTTTGCACCGCTGGACAACCAAACACCAATATGATCTTTGTAAGGCGATTTGTCTTTAGAAAACCGAATGTCACGATTGATTCTAAAGGTGCAATTTTTTACTTCAAGCATTTCTAAAGAAGGGTCGAGTGGTTTCATAACGCTTAGAAAATCACTAACCAATTGATGATAGTCTTTTTTGAAAGCTTCATACCTTTTTTTGTTATCCAAAAACCAATCGCGATTGTTGTTGGCTTTTAAATCGTCAAGAAATTCTAAACTATTTTTTGAAAGCATATTTAATGAATTATTGCAGTTGTTTTTTCAAATCTTCTTCGCTAATGTATCCCGAATTTTTCCATTTCTCCACTTTATTTTCATAGATAATTAGGGTGGGAAGTTCTAAAATTTTCATCTCTTTAATTAAAGTAGGGTTTTCATCGGCGTTCAATCGAATGATTGCGACTTTGTCAGCCATTTCTTTTTGCATTTTCAAAAGGTAAGGAGTCATTTTTTTGCAAGGTGCACACCATTCGGCATAAAAATCGATTAAGACTTTTTTATCGGTGTTTAATAGTTCGGCAAATTCCTGCGGGCAAACGCCAATAATTCGGTCGGTTGGTTTAGAAAGTCCTTCGGCATCCCATTTTAATAGTCCGCCTTGCATATTATAGATGTTTTCGAACCCTAATTTTTCTAATTTTTCAGCAGCTTGCGAACTTCGATTGCTCGTTTTGCAGTAGATGAAAACAGGTTTGGTTTTGTCTAATTTCTGAATAGTTGCATCAAAATTATCTCCCAACCAATCGATGTTTTGGGCGTTTTCAAGATGTCCTGAGGCAAATTCTTGAGGGGTTCTAACGTCTATGATTTGGGCGTTTGTAGTCGTCTTTAGGGTTTCTGAAAAAGCCTTTGGTTCAAGGTTTTTTATATTTTTAGCATTTTGTCCATTGCAGGAAACTATCGATAGCGATAAGAATAATATACAGAATTTTGAAAGGAGTTTCATTAGGGTATAATTTTGATTTTTAAAAGGCTAAAATAGGCAATTTCTTTCTTTGATTTTGAAACTTAAAGTTAAAATACTACCGTTTTAAAGGCTGAAAATTTTATAAACTTGATGGGTAGATTTGACAATTTTTTCTGTTCTTTCGGGATGTGTGTCAGAGATAAATAATTGTCCAAAAGTGTCGCTATTGACCATTTCTACAATTTTTGCTACCCGATTTTCGTCTAGTTTATCAAAAATATCATCAAATAATAAAATAGGTTTTTGACCACTTTGAGTTTTTAAAAACTCAAATTGAGCTAATTTCAATGCGATTAAAAATGACTTTTGTTGGCCTTGAGAACCAAATTTCTTTATGGGATATTTATCAATTTCAAACGATAAATCGTCTTTGTGAATTCCTACGCTCGTATAATGTAAAGCTCTATCTTTGCTTATGTTTTCTTCCAAAAGAGTCAATAAATCATTCTCGAATAAGTGGCTTTCATAAACCAACTGAACCGTTTCTTGCGAACCCGAAATGGCCTGATGGTGGGAGTTGAAAATAGGAATAAATTGTTCGATGAATTCTTTTCTTTTTTCGAAAATGTATTGCCCAAAAGTGTTGAGTTGCTCATTGTATATAGAAAGCGTGTCGTTGTCGAAAACAAAATTCAATGCAAAATATTTCAACAAAGCGTTGCGCTGACTTATCACTTTTTGATATTGAATGAGATGTTTTAAATAGTTAGAATCCAATTGCGAAATAACGCTATCCATAAATTTTCGGCGAGTTTCGCTGCCTTCAACAATCAAATCGGTGTCGGCTGGCGAGATGATTACCAAAGGAATGAATCCCAGATGTTCTGAAAATTTATCATAGATTTTGCCGTTGCGTTTTAGGATTTTTTTCTGTCCTTTTTTGAGGCTACAAATAATTTGCTCGTTTCTTTCTTTGATTTCAAATTCGCCATCAATAACAAAAAAATCTTCGCCGTGTTTGATGTTTTGAACCGCCAGCGGATTGAAATAACTTTTCCCGTAAGACAAATGATAAATAGCATCCAAAACATTGGTTTTTCCAATTCCGTTTTTGCCAACAAAACAATTTATTTTGCCTACAAATTCGAAATTGGCTTCCGAAAAGTTTTTGTAATTGAATAGTGAAATTTTTTTTAAATACATTTTTAGTCTTGCGGGTATAAGAAAATCAGGCCTTTCGTATTGTTTTTAAGAGGGTGCAAATTATCGAAAAATATCGATAAAAATTACTTTTAGGCAATTTCAATGGACAAATATTTTTCAAATCGGAAGAATCAAGAGTATAAAAAAAGGATAATGTATTTTTATTTGAATATAAAGACATTTTTTTTGTGACTATACAAATAAAAATTTTATTTTTGCGGCTCACTAAATTAAAATTTAAATGGCTACTTATAATAAAAGAGGATATAAACCAGCAAAAGAAAAAGAAGTTAAAGAAGTTACAGAGGATATCAATGTAGCAGAATTAGAAAAGAATAGTACTACCGCTGAAGTTTTCTCAACTTTGGATGCAACTGCTTCAAAAACTGAAGATTTTGTAGCCAAAAATCAAAAAATTATTATTGGAGTTGTTGGTGCAATAGCTTTATTAACTGTTGGATATTTAGCTTACCAAAAATTTGTAGCAGCGCCAAAAGAGGATGATGCAGCTAACCAAATGTTTGTAGCACAACAAGATTTTGAAAAAGCAACAAATGGTGTAGCAAGTGATTCGTTATATAAATTAGCCTTGAATGGTTCTGAAGGAAAATGGGGATTTGTGAAAATTGCCGATGAATATTCAGGAACTGATGCTGGAAATTTAGCGAACTATTATGCTGGTATTGCTTATTTGAATACAGGAAAATATGCTGAAGCGATTGAATATTTAGGAAAATTCAAATCGGATGATCTTGTAATAAGTGCTATGGCAACTGGTGCAATTGGAGATGCTTATTCGCAAAAAAATCAACCAAAAGAAGCTTTAGAATATTATGTAAAAGCAGCTGAATCTAATAAAAACGATTTTACAACACCACGTTTCTTATTGAAAGCAGGAAAAACTGCTTTAGCTTTAGGAAATAAAGAAGATGCTCTTAAATATTTTACCGATATTAAAGACAATTATGAAAGTACTCCAGAAGGTGCAACAATTGATGTATTGATTGGATTGGCACAATAAATAATCTTAGATTGTAGATTTTAGATTTTAGATTTGTATTTTTGTAATCAGAAATCTAAACTTTAAAATCTTAAATATAAGATGGCAACTATAAATAAAAACTTATCCGAATACGATAAAAATGCAATCCCAGACGCGAAAAATTTTCGGTTTGGGATTGTTGTTTCAGAATGGAATGATACGATAACCGAAGGGCTTTGTTTCGGTGCTGTTAAGGGACTTTTGGAAAATGAAGTGCCATCAGAGCATATCATTCGTTGGAATGTTCCAGGGAGTTTTGAACTTGTTTACGGAGCTAAAAAAATGTTGCAAACTCAAAATGTAGATGCTGTAATTGCTATTGGATGTGTTATTCAAGGCGAAACTAAACATTTTGATTTTGTTTGCGAAGCCGTTTCACAAGGAATTAAAGACTTGAATGTAGAAACTGATATTCCAGTTATCTTTTGTGTTTTGACAGACAATACAATGCAACAATCCATTGACAGAAGTGGAGGAAAACACGGAAATAAAGGAACAGAAGCAGCTATTGCAGCTATTAAAATGGCATATTTGAGACATCAAGCCTCTTTTAATCACCAAATTAAAAACCAACAATTATTATCCTCAGGACCTTTGCAAATTGAAGGACTGAAGATGATTGAAGAATAACACAAATTTTATAATTCTAAAAACCTATACTATTCATTTGATGGTATAGGTTTTTTGTTTTTTATGATTATTTTGGGTAGTAATCCCAATAGAAAATCCTTAAATTTGCTCACTTCGGATTTTGAATTCGAAATCTGAAATCTGCAATCTAACATCTGAAATCTAAAAATGTCGAGTATTATCCAATTGCTTCCTGATCATGTTGCTAATCAAATTGCTGCTGGAGAAGTCGTTCAGCGACCGGCTTCGGTAGTCAAAGAATTGCTTGAAAATGCAGTAGATGCTGGAGCGAATGACATCAAATTAATCATTAAAGATGCCGGGAAATCATTGGTTCAAGTCATTGATAACGGAAAAGGAATGAGTGTTACCGATGCTCGTTTGTGTTTTGAGCGTCACGCTACTTCCAAAATTCGCCAAGCCGAAGATTTGTTTTCCTTACACACCAAAGGGTTTCGTGGCGAAGCATTGGCATCGATTGCTGCGATTGCTCATGTAGAAATGAAAACCAAGCAAGATCAAGAAGAATTAGGAACTCATATTGTTATTGAAGGGAGTAAGTTTGTATCGCAAGATGTAGCGGTTTTACCAAAAGGCACTTCATTTGCTGTCAAAAACTTGTTTTTTAATATTCCTGCTCGCCGCAATTTCTTGAAGTCAGACATCGTAGAATACCGCCATATCATTGATGAATTTCAGCGAGTAGCATTGGCACATCCTAAAATATATTTTACTTTTTTCCACAACGGAAGCGAAATGTTCAATTTGCCAGCCTCAAGTTTGAGACAACGAATTGTGGCTGTTTTTTCGGGTAAGACGAATGAGAAATTAGTTCCTGTTAATGAAGAAACTGAAATTGTATCCATTCAAGGGTTTGTTTGTAAACCTGAATTTGCTAAAAAAAGTCGTGGCGAGCAGTTTTTCTTTGTCAATGACCGATTCATAAAAAGTGGTTATTTGCACCATGCAGTTATGGCTGCTTATGAAGGACTGTTGAAAGATGGTGTACAGCCTAGTTATTTTATTTACCTTCAAGTGCCTGCCAATACTATAGATATTAATATTCATCCCACCAAAACGGAGATCAAGTTTGATGATGAATCGGCTTTGTATGCCATATTGCGGGCTTCGATAAAACATAGTTTAGGACAATTTAATGTGGCACCTGTTTTGGATTTCGAGCGTGATGCCAATTTAGATACACCATATCATTATAAAGATTTAGAAGGAGCAACTCCAACTATTCAGGTTGATGGCAATTTCAATCCTTTTTCAGAAGAGGAGAAACCTAATAAACATTATGCAAATTCCAATTCTAGTTACAAAAGAACTGAATCAGTATCAAATTGGGAGAGTTTGTATGTGGGTTTGAAACAGGATTTTGAGGAAAATGACACGCTAACTTTTGAGAATGACACAGTAACTTCCTCTTTGTTTAATGCTGATGAAGTCGAGCAAGTAGTTCATAAAACCTATCAAATTCATAAGAAGTATATTGTAAACCCGATTAAGTCAGGAATGATAATTGTGGATCAACAGCGAGCACACCAACGTATTTTGTATGAACAATTTTTGACCAATATTACAGTTCAATTGGCTTCAAGCCAGCAATTATTGTTTCCGTTACATTTGTATTTTTCGAAAGATGAAATGCAATTATTATCTGAATTGATGCCGTCTTTGACCAATACCGGTTTCGTTTTTGAAGAGACAAACGACGAAAGCGTTGTAATTTCTGGTTTGCCTGTAAACATATCAGAAAGCGAAGTTACAATCGTTTTTGAGCAACTTTTGAGTGATTTACAAAACGGAATTCCAGAGAGTAGCTTTAGTCAGAATGACACCATTGCCAAATCGATGGCTCGAAGTTTGGCCGTAAAAACAGGAGCCTATTTAACCGAAAAAGAACAAGAAAACTTGGTCAACGGACTTTTTGCTTGCAAAGATCCTAATGTTTCGCCTTTTCAAAAACCTACTTTCATCACGATGCGTGTGGAAGATTTAGATAAAAAATTTGCACTATGATGAACATCACACCAGTTGTTAAGCAACTATTGATTATTAATATTCTTTTTTTCATTGGAACTTTTGTATTAGGAGGTTTTTCAATGGAAAGTTTTAATCCCTATAATCCAGCTTTTAGAATTCTGTCCTTATATTTTCCAGAGAATCCCGATTTTCATATTTGGCAATTAATTACCCATATGTTCATGCATGGAGGATTAATGCATATCGCTTTTAATATGTTTGCTTTATATTCTTTTGGCTCTACTTTGGAACATTTTTGGGGTGGAAAAAAATTCTTGTTTTTCTACATTTCTTGCGGATTAGGGGCGGCATTGTTGCATTCAGGAATTAATTTTTATACTTATCAAATTGGTTTGAACCATTTGACTGATTTGGGTTTGGAAAATCAAATTCAAAATTTTCTTAAAACTGGCGGAATGAGTTTTTCAGTTAGACCTCCAGATTTAGACCAACAAATTTTACATGACATGTTTTTTGCCTATAATATGCCTGTTGTTGGAGCTTCTGGAGCTATTTATGGATTATTAGCCGCTTTTGCTTTTATGTTTCCTAATGCTGAATTGGCTTTGATGTTTATTCCAGTTCCGATTAAGGCGAAATATTTTGTACCTGGAATTTTAGCTATTGATTTGTTTTTGGGATTCAAAGGACAATCCATTTTTGGCGCAGGAAGTACAGGGATAGCTCATTTTGCCCACGTTGGTGGTGCCTTGACAGGTTTCTTAATGATGTGGTATTGGAAGAAAAATCAGTTTAACAACAATCGTTGGAATTAATTTTAGTAATCAGTGTTCAGAATGCAGGCTTACTAATGACTCATAACTCATAATTCATAACTCAATATGAGCAGTATAATTGACGATTTAAAACAGCAGTACAAATTTGGTGGAATAACTCAAAGGTTAATCTACTGGAATATTGCTTGTTTCATAGTTTCGTATGTGATTTTTGGATTATTGCAAATCGATTTCCTTTCGTTTGTTAGTTTGTCTTCAAATCCAGCCGATTTGTTGTGGAAACCTTGGTCAATACTTAGCTATTCTTTTTTTCATTCCGATTTCATTCACATTTTTTTCAATCTGATAGTGCTGCATTTTTCGGGCCAATTGTTTTTGACTTTTTTCACTCAGAAACAGTTATTGGGATTGTACCTTTTATCGGCTCTATTTTCGGGTGCTGTTTTTGTTGTTGCATTCTATTTAATGGAGGTTGTTTCACCTATTGTTGGGGCTTCGGGTGCCATAATGGCCATTTTGGTTGCAACTACCGTTTATCAACCTTTGATGAACTTACGCTTGATGCTTATTGGCAATGTCAAGCTTTGGCATGTTACAGTTGTTGTACTTCTAATTGATGTGATGCAACTCCGTTTAGAAAATTCAGGCGGACATATTGCGCATTTGGCTGGTGCTTTTTTTGGGTTTGTATTTATTAAATTCCTTCAAAACGGAACCGATTTGAGTAAAATTGTTTCGAACCTATTCGATTTTTTTGTTAATTTGTTTACGAAAACCGAATCTAAGCCTTTCAAAAAAGTGCATAGAAATTATCAAAAACCAGTTTCTAAACCCGCTTCTAGGATTGTATCCAAAGATAAAACGCAACAGCAAATAGATGAGATTTTGGATAAAATCAGTAAATCGGGATACGATTGTTTGACAAAAGAAGAAAAAGAATTTTTGTTTAAAGCAGGGAAATAAGCGTTCAGTAATTGGTGTTTAGTAATCAGTGTTTAGTGTTCAGTCGCAGTTTGCAGTAATGAAATTAATATGAAATGAAAAACCTTTCGTGGTTTAATAAAATAATGTTTTTTTTGAATATAGTGCTAACTGTATCCACTATAGTTGCTTATGTTTTGCCTTTTTTAGCGCCAAAACTTTTTCCGCTTTTGTCTGTTTTTACCTTGTTTATGCCGTTGTTTTTTGTTTTGAATGGCTTGTTCTTCTTGTATTGGGGGTTTCAGTTCAAGAAGCGAATGATTCTGTCGGGTTTGGTTCTTTTGATGGGAATCACTTTTTTTAATAAATTCTATAAGTTTTCAGCTCACGAATATCCCGAAGATGAGAATGATTTTACGGTAATGAGTTATAATGTTCGATTGTTAAATGTTTTTAAATGGCTGGATAGAGATGATGTACCACAAGATATTTTGACATTTATCAACGAAAAAAATCCTGATATTTTGTGCATTCAGGAGTTTTCAAATTCTGCGAATATCGATTTGAAAGTATATAGCCATAAATATGTTTTGATGGAAGGAAATCAAATCAAAACGGCTCAGGCTATTTTTTCTAAATTTCCTATTATAAATCAAGGAAATATTGCGTTTCCCAATTCGAATAATAATGTTGTTTTTGTTGACATCAAAAGAGGAAAAGACATTATTAGGGTTTATAATATGCATCTTCAATCCATAAAAATTTCTCCTGATGTTTCTGAATTGGACGAAAAAAATATTGATGCCATCAATCAAGGTAAATCACAAAAACTTTTTAATAGAATAAGCAAAGCTTTCAAGCAACAACAGCAACAAGCAGAACTGATTAAAGCCCACAAAAAAGATTGTCCCTATCCTATAATCATTTGTGGCGATATGAATAATAGTGCTTTTTCTTATGTGTATCGAAATATCAAAGGTGCTTTGAAAGATAGTTTTGAAGAAGCAGGAGTAGGTTTTGGAGCCACTTATAAATTCAGATATTATCCTGCCAGAATCGATTATATTTTTGCAGATGATAAAATGAAAGTCAAGAAATTTGAAAGTTTTTCTGATTTTGAAAACTCAGATCATTATCCCATTATGGCAAAATTGTCGATGGAATAAAAGAGAAAATTATTTGATTAATGTTTGATTTTTCAAATAATCCAAAGCGTATTTCCCTTCATTGAACAACAAATCCAGTATGCTAAGATTGTTCAAAAATCCGTGTTTGTCACCAAAAACTTGTGTGTAACTTTCGAATTGTGATGCGTCTTTTTTTCCATCAACCAAAAATCTGAAATCTAAAATACTACTCGAATCTATTTTATGAAAATATTCGGTTGTAGTTTCATAATCCAATTTCATTCGCAAACACTTGGCGGCAAATTCCATAGTTTCAAAATTCAAATCCATCAAAAAATGGTGTTTTTTTTCGAAAATGGGAAGGATCTCATCTTCAAAAAACTCAAAAAAAGGCGAAGTTCTATAAGCAGCTTCTAGTGATTTGAAATGTTGTTTTTGCCAATTGAAATCATTTTCAATTTTGATTTCTTTGGTTTTTTGATGGGCTTGTTTTGAATGTTTTACGGGAATATTCAAGAGTTGTATTCCATTTGGACTGTAAATATACATCCGGTTGCGATTGGTTTGTTTTTGGAAATTATCCTCCATTTCAAACACCATTTTGTCAGATTGAGCCATAGCTACAAAGTGACTAATTGAAGGGAAATAGGAGGGATGTAATAAAGTGTCCATCTGTTTGTTTTTTTGTTTAAAGTTTCAGGTTATGGAACTTGAAACTTTAAACCTGAAACTTATAACTAAATATTTTTTTTATCTTTTCTTTTTTTCCAAAAATACTCGCCCACAAAAAAGGCAACTAGGGCAATCAAGAAAAATTGAAAATACGATTGTGGTTGACCATCACCACCAACGGTTGTGAATAAGCGTTCCCAACGAATTTTGCCCAATCCTGACCCATTTGTGTCCCAACTCATCCAAATGAAAACGGGTTTCCCTACGATATGATCTTCTGGAACAAAACCCCAATAACGGCTGTCTTCAGAGCGATGACGATTGTCTCCCATCATCCAATAGTAATTTTGTTTGAAAGTGTATGATTTGGTAACTTCACCATTTATTTTGATTGTGCTGCCATTATTTTCAAGAGAATTACCTTCATAATTTACAATAATTCTTTTGTAAAGAGGTAGGTTTTGTTGGTTTAATTCTACTGTTTTTCCTTCTTCAGGAATTGTTATTGGGCCAAAATTATCAATAGTCCAATTGGTATTATGTGGAAATATACTGGTGTCAAATGCGGTTGTTTTTTTTGCAATATGCCTAATTACAGAGTCAATTGTAGTATTCTTACGTAATTCGGCAGCAGCTTTTAGAGTAAGGTTCACATCGGCTTTTGCATCATAAACCTCTTGGGCATAAATTCCTGAACTTTCAATCACTTTTAACGGAATTCCTTTGAATCCAGTTATCACATTAAATGATTTGTCTTTATTTTGATTTGCACTTAAAACATAAGGTTGAACTGCATTTATTTGTTCCTCGCTATTTGGTTTTATGATGTAAACTCTATTAAACTCTGTTGAGCCCGTTGTCATTAATACTTCGTTTGAAACGCCTTTTGCGGAGTAAACAGTATGTTCGTATTGTGGTTTTGCTCTTTCAGGAAGAACCAAAGGTTTACCATTTATATATACTTGACCATCTTTTATTTCTAAAACATCACCTGGTGTTCCTTGGCATCTTTTTACATAATTTGATTTTTTGTCAATGGGTTTCAGAACTGCTTTTCTGCCTGATCTATCAAAAAATTGATACACTGTATCGGCAGGCCAGTTGAAAACTACAATGTCGTTTTTAGCAATTTTTTGAAAAGAAGGTAATCTAAAATAAGGCAGTTGTGGCCAACTCAAATAGGATTTGTTTTTTGTTAAAGGAATAGAGTCGTGAACCATCGGTAAAGCTACTGTGGTCATCGGAACTCTTGCTCCATAATTCATTTTACTAACAAATAAAAAATCACCAATAAGTAATGATTTTTCTAATGACGAAGTTGGAATTGTAAAGGGTTGTATCAAATAAGTGTGTACCATTGTAGCCACAATAATGGCAAAAAGCAAAGAACTTACGGTGTCTGCAGCCTTGTTTTCTGGATTTAAACTTCGGTCTGAAATGTAATTTAATTGTTGGGTATAATTAATATAGTAAATGTAGAAACCGAAAGTTACAATTCCTAAAAAGGTATCTAATGAAGAACGTTTTCCAAAGCTTCTCAATGTTTCTACCCAAATAACTGGAAACATAATCAGGTTGATAATAGGTATGAAAAGTAAGACTGTCCACCAAGTTGGACGACCAATAATTTTCATTAAAACGATGGCGTTATAGATTGGAATTGCAGCTTCCCAGCGTTTTCTTCCTGCTGCTTCATATAATTTCCAAGTTCCTAAAAAGTGAATTATTTGTACAATTAGGAAAAATACAAACCATTGATATAGTGTCATAATTATTAGATTTTAGATTTTAGATTTTAGATTTCGGTTGAAATTTAAAATCTAAATATTTTTATTATGTTTAGAACTTTTTTAGTTCATTTCTAGAACATCTTTCATAGAGAAAACCCCTTTTTTTCCTACAATCCACTCGGCTGCAATTACAGCACCAAGTGCAAAACCTTCGCGATTGTGAGCGGTGTGTTTTATTTCTATAGAATCGATGCCGGAATTGTAAGTTACAGTATGTGTTCCAGGAACATCACCTATTCTTAGGGCTTCAATATGAATCTCATTTGAATTAGGATTTTCCATTGTCCAATTAGTGTAATTGCTATTTTCGATAACACCTTTTGCCAATGAAATGGCGGTTCCACTAGGAGCATCTAGTTTTTGAGTATGGTGAATTTCTTCCATATCTACTTTATAGGAATCAAATTTTGACATCATTTTTGCCAAATATTCATTGAGTCCAAAGAAAAGATTTACGCCTAAGCTAAAATTAGAACTCGAGATAAAAGCTCCTTTTTTCTCTTCGCAAAGTGCTACCATCTCGTCATAACGGTCTAACCAGCCTGTTGTTCCTGAAATTACAGGCACGTTGGTATAAAAACAACTCGATATGTTTTCTACAGCTACGGCTGGAATACTAAAATCGATAGCAACATCGGCATCTGAAAGTCTTTCATAGGTGTTGAATTCGTCTTTTTTCAAAACAATTTCGTGTCCTCTTTCTAGTGCAATTCTTTCGATGGTTTGACCCATTTTCCCGTATCCTAAAAGTGCAATTTTCATTTTTTTTATTTCTAAAAATTATAATTTAATGTTAGTCCAACATTGGCCTTAAATGTTACATCATTCAGATGAACATCGGGCTTAACAGACAAGTTTTCATTGATATTGAATTGTTTTAAAGCTGCATCAACATTGGCATCGATGATGTTTAAAACATAAAAACCTACAACAAATAATGCTGAGAAATCTTTGTTTCTTTGGTAGAATTTTTGAGCAGAAATTAATCGGTCATTGTCTAAATAGGAAAACTCATCATCGGTATATCCTTCTAAACGTCGCTTGTAGGCATCTCTGTATTGATGGTATTTTTGGCTACTGTCAATATAATAATACATACTAACGCCTATTGCTCCATAAACAATTGGAATTTTCCAGTATTTCTTGTTGTATGCTTGTCCTAAACCGGGTACAATAGCGGAATAAAAAGCCGCTTTTGCTGGTGTCAAAGGGTCTATGTCGTTCGATTTCAAAGTATCATTTGCAACCAAGGTAGCGTCTGTTTTCTTTTGTGAAAAAACAGAGGTGTTTCCTATAGCAAAAAAGCATAGAACTATGAAAAAAAAAGTACGCACTAGTCTTTTATTAGTTTAAGTATCCTGTTGAAGTCTTCTTCTGAATGGAATGGGATGGTTATTTTTCCTTTACCATTTCCTGCTATTTTTACTTCTACTTTTGTTCCAAAATAAGTGTTGAATTTATTTTTTTGGGCATCGGCAAGTTCAAAAGAAGCTGATTTTGGTTTTCCTTCAGGTTTTGGTTTCAAACTTTCTTGATAATTTTTTACCAAAGCTTCAGTGTCTCTGACTGATAGATTTTGACTAACAATTTTTTGGTAAATATCAGTTTGAACATCTTGATTTTCAATATTAATGATAGCACGTCCGTGCCCCATAGTAATGAAACCATCTCTGATTCCAGTTTGGATAATTGGGTCTAATTTTAAAAGTCGTAGGTAGTTGGCAATTGTCGAACGTTTTTTACCAACACGTTCGCTCATTTGCTCTTGTGTGAGTTGAATTTCGTCCATTAATCTTTGATAAGAAAGTGCAATTTCTATTGGGTCTAAATCATGGCGTTGAATATTTTCGACCAATGCCATGATCAAAGATTCGTTGTCATTTGCAATTCGAATGTAGGCAGGAACTGTAGTCAATCCAACTAAAGTAGAAGCACGAAGACGTCGTTCACCCGAAATTAATTGGTATTTATTGAAGTCTAATTTTCGAACAGTAATGGGTTGAATAACTCCTAATTCCTTGATGGAAATCGCTAATTCTCTCAATGAATCTTCGTTGAAATTGCTTCTAGGCTGAAACGGATTGATTTCGATAGATTCAATTTCTAGCTCAATAATATTTCCTACAACTTTATCTGCATTTTTATCATTAACCGATTTTATGTCGTTTTCTGGGTCTTTCAATAATGCCGATAATCCTCTTCCTAACGCTTGTTTTTTTAGTGCTTGTGCCATAAAAATTATTTGCTGTTTTTCTTTATAATTTCGTGAGCTAATTGTAGGTAGTTGTTGGCTCCTTTGCTCGTTGCGTCATAGTTTATAATGCTTTCGCCAAAACTTGGTGCTTCACTCAATTTTACGTTTCGTTGAATAATAGTTTCAAAAACCATATCGTTAAAATGTTTTTGAACCTCTTCGACTACTTGATTGGACAAACGCAATCTAGAATCAAACATGGTCAACAACAAGCCTTCGATATCCAAATTTGGATTATGAATTTTTTGAATGCTTTTGATGGTATTCAATAATTTTCCCAAACCTTCGAGCGCAAAATATTCGCATTGAATAGGAATAATAACTGAATCGGATGCGGTCAAAGCATTCAAAGTAAGCAATCCTAACGATGGAGCGCAATCAATAATGATATAGTCATACTCCTCTTTGATACTTTCCAATGCTTTTTTGAGCATATATTCTCGCTCAGCTTTATCTACTAATTCAATTTCGATGGCAACAAGGTCAATATGCGATGGAATCACATCAACATTTGGAGCTGTACACGCCATTAAAGCCTCTTTTGGCGTATGGCTATGTTCTATAATTTGATAGGTTCCAATTTCTACATTATTAACGTCAATTCCCAATCCTGAACTCGCATTTGCTTGAGGATCAGCATCTATTAATAACACTTTTTTTTCTAAAACACCTAGTGATGCTGCCAGATTTACGGATGTTGTTGTCTTTCCAACGCCACCTTTTTGATTAGCAATCGCAATGATTTTGCCCATTTATTTTTCTAAATTTTGAACGGTAAAAATACAATTATTTATGGTTTCTAAAAATCTATTTTTGTTAACATTTGTTAAGGTTTGATTAGCAGTAGTATTTTTTGCAAAAGGTTCTTAGGGATTCAATAATTATCTGGGTTTAGTTTGAATGTAATTGTCTGCCATAAAATTTAAATTCTCGTATTGATATTGAATAGATTTAGCAATACATTTACCGTCAAAAAATTATATTTTCAACCCAATACTTTTTAATGACTTTTGCAATCATAACTCATGTGTCTCATATTGTTGAGCAAAATCAGTATTTTGCTTATGCCCCATATGTTCGTGAAATGAATATTTGGACAAAATATGTAGATGAGTTGATTATTGTAGCTCCAAAATTAGAATCCAAAAAGACACCAATCGACATAGAATATGAACACAAAAACATTGATTTTGTTGCGATAAAAAGTTTTGATGTATTGAGTTTCAAAGCTATTTTGGGCGCGGTTTTGAAGTTGCCAAAAATCAGTTGGCAGCTTTATTCCGCCATGCAAAAAGCCGATCACATTCATTTGCGTTGTCCTGGAAACATAGGTTTATTGGGATGTTTTATTCAGATTTTATTTCCCAATAAAACAAAAACTGCTAAATATGCTGGGAATTGGGATCCAAAATCACGACAACCTTGGACCTATCGTTTTCAAAAATGGATTTTGAATAACACTTTTCTAACTCGGAATATGCAGGTTTTGGTTTATGGAGAATGGAATGAAATTTCTAAAAATATAAAACCTTTTTTTACAGCGACCTATTATAAAGCTGATAAAGTTGAAATCCTGCAAAGAGATTTTCATGGCCCATTTTCTTTTGTATTTGTTGGTACTTTGGTTTCGGGAAAAAATCCGTTATATGCTATTCAACTGGTTGAAAGTTTGTATAAAAAAGGGTTTGATGTTGCATTATCTTTATATGGAGAAGGCTTAGAAAGAAAAAGTCTTCAAGAGTATATTAGTCAAAATGATTTAAGTACTATTGTTTCATTAAAAGGAAATCAAACTCCGGAAACGGTTAAAACTGCCTACGAATCAAGTCATTTTGTTCTTTTACCTTCTGAAAGTGAAGGCTGGCCAAAAGCAGTTGCCGAAGGGATGTTTTGGGGTTGTGTTCCTATAGCAACAAAGGTTTCTTGTGTTCCGTATATGTTAGATTATGGAAATCGAGGTGTATTATTAGAAATGATTTTAGATAAAGATGTTCATCAATTGGAAATGCTTTTGCAAAACGAAAACGAATTTAATTTGAAAAGTCAAAAGGCGATTAATTGGTCCAGAAAATATACGTTGGATGTTTTTGAAGATGAAATTAAAAAAATGTTGACATCATGAGGATACTACAAATTATAGATTCTCTTGAGGCTGGCGGAGCTGAACGAATGGCGGTGAATTATGCCAATGCGCTTGCCAAAGAAATCGAGTTTTCGGGATTAGTGGCAACTCGAAAAGAAGGAGCTCTTTTGAATCAATTAGAAGATACGGTTTCTTATCTTTTTTTGAATAGAAAAGGCGCATTTGATTTAACAGCTCTATCTAAATTGCGAAAATTTGTGGTTGAGAACACTATTGAAGTTGTTCACGCTCATAGCACGTCTTTTTTTCTTGCTTTTCTTTTGAAGATTACCTATCCTAAAATTAAATTGATTTGGCACGATCATTATGGTGATAGTGAATATTTGTCGAGCCGACCTTCTTTTAGTTTAAAATTAACTCTTCCTTTTTTTATTGGAATTATAGCAGTAAATCAGCAACTCAAATTATGGGCCGAACAGAAAATGCATTTTAAAAATGTTATTTATTTGCCTAATTTTCCTGCTGAAGATGATAAAGTTTTGGAACAAACAATTTTACTTGGCATTCCAGAAAAACGAATAGTATCTTTGGCCAATTTAAGGGCGCAAAAGGATCATTTATTATTGATTGAGGTGGCCCAAAAAATTAAAAATTCACACCCTGAATGGACATTTCATTTGGTAGGTAAAGATTTTGATGATGATTATTCGAAAAAAATTAAGGAGTTAATTATTGAATTTAATTTAGAAAATACCGTAATTGTATATGGTTCTAAACCCGATATAAAGAATATACTTGAGCAGTCAACCATTGGGATATTAACTTCTAAATCAGAAGGATTGCCTGTCGCTTTGCTTGAATATGGTTTGTGTCAGAAACCTGTAGTGGTAACTCAAGTAGGCGAGATTCCTTTATTGATTCGAGATGGGGTTAATGGTTTTTTGGTTGCCCAAGGCGAGATTCAATTATTTTACAATTCATTGGTAAAATTGATAGAGAACAATAGCATTAGAGAAGATTTTGGTAGGGCACTTCAAGATACAATTGCAACAAAATATTCTAAAAATACTGTTTTGCAGCAGTATTCAAATTGGATTGAAACAAGAATAAAATGAAAAAAGACGAAGCTTTATATCTTAATATAATTCTTTTCCATGTTGGAATTGGATTTTTAGTGTTTCTATTTCCGTTTGTTTCAAAAATATATGGGTATGCTATTTTTATTTTAGGCCCTTTGTATGTAATAAAAAAGCAAAATAAAAATAATGAAGCCTTAATGGCTGCTGCTTATGTGGTAGGAAGTGAGGTTTTCTTGCGAATGACAGGAGGAAATCCGTTATACGAAATTTCCAAATATGGTGTGATGCTATTTATATTTATTGGGATGTATTTTAGTGGATTTTCAAAAGGAGCTACGCCCTATTGGATTTTTTTATTGTTACTAATTCCAAGTGTGGTGTTGACTACTTTTGTGTTGAATCATGGTACTAATGTCAAAAACAGTATTGCTTTTAATATTTCGGGTCCAGTATGTTTAGCTGTGTCTTCTCTTTATACTTTTAGGCGCAAGATACCAATAGATCAGATCAATACAATTCTTCTTTTTATGGGTTTGCCTATCGTGACTTGTATGACCTATTTAACTTTTTATACACCCAATATTCGTGATGTAATTACGAGTACCCAATCTAGTTATGAGACCTCTGGAGGGTTTGGTCCCAATCAGGTTGCTACAATATTAGGATTGGGAATGTTTATCTTTTTTTCTAGGATTATTCTTGAATCTAAAACCAAATATTTGCTCATCATTAACTTGGTTGTAGCTCTTAATATCAGTTATCGAGGGATGGTAACTTTTTCTAGAGGAGGAATGATTACTGGTTTTTTGATGATTATATTGTTATTGTTGTTTCTATATGCAAAATCTAATTTTAGAGGTAGAGTTAAACTGAATTATTTAATTATGTTGGTATTCATAGCTATGGTTACTACTTGGGGATACACTTCTTTTCAGACAGGAGGACTAATTGATAAGCGATATGCAAATCAGGATGCGTCAGGAAGAAAAAAGGAAAGCAAATTTACAGGAAGAGAGGATGTAGCCAAAGGAGAAATCAATGTCTTTTTGGATAATCCATTTTTTGGAGTTGGAGTAGGAAAAGGGGTAGAGGTTCGATTTGCCGAAACAGGTGATGGTACTTTGTCTCATGACGAAATTACTAGAATGCTTGCTGAACATGGGACTTTGGGAATTATAGGCTTGTTAATTCTGTTTTTTACTCCCTTGTTTTTGTATATCGAGAATAAGTTTAATATGTATTTGCTCTGTTTTCTGGCTTTCTGGTTTTTAACAATAAATCACGCAGCAATGCGAACTGCAGCACCAGCATTTGTTTATTCTTTATCATTACTTAATGTTTATTTTGTGGCAACCCCTAAAAAAAGTAAAGTGGTAAATATATAATATAGGCTTATTTAATTAGGAATTGCACTTTGTTTGTTTTTTATAGAATACGAAATATCTAAAATTCCCTCAATTAAATATGTAATTGATAAAACATTCGTTCTTTGAGTGAGTTAAGATGATTATAATTGACTTTAATCGATTTTTTATTGATTTCATTGTAGGATTATGTAGATTTGTCGTGCAAAAAATATAAGAGAAATAGTAATGAAAAAAAATAAGAAGATGCATTTTGAAGTCTCCGAGCGAAAAGTATTGCTCAAGATTTTTGATGTAGTTTTTGTTTTGGTGGCGCTGTATGCTGTAGGACAATTGTTAGGGTTGCAATATCTCATAGATTCAACGAAATACTATTATTACTTAATTGCATTTGCGCTTTATCTCAATAGTATCGGCACGGTTTTCGAAATGTATAACCTTCAAGTAGCAAGTAACCAATTTCAGGTAATGCGAAGTACAATTCTAACTGCTTCAACTGCCGTTTTGTTTTATTTATTGACTCCAGTATTTTCTGCAGAATTACCTTCCAATCGATTTGAAATTGTAGTGTTTTATCTTACCGTGCTTTTTACTCTGATTTTTTGGAGAACATTCTATGTTAAACTATTAGCTTCCAATCGATTTGTGCAGAATGTACTATTAGTTTGCCATAGAGATCAAGTTGAAGGATTAATTTCAGACTTAGAAAATTCGGATCCTCATTACAGAATTGTAGCTTATGTAAACTACTCCTATGCCGGAAAAACGGATGAATTCGAAGACCATTATGTGCAACACGTTGAAATTGATGATTTGGTTTTGTTTTTGAAAGAAAATAGATTATTTGAAATTGTTGTAGCCTCACAAAATACAGAAGATATTACTTCAAATTTGTATATGCAGATGCTTCATTTGTTAGAATCGGGAACAACAATTCGCGAATACACTCAAGTCTATGAAGATAAAACACATCGAATTCCTCTTCAATACATTACTAGAGATTTTTATAAATTCTTCCCATTTAACCGAACCAATAATAACCAATTGTACTTACTGCATGTTCGAATAATGGAAACATTAATTTCTGTAATTGGACTGATTATTGGCACTCTGTTAATTCCTTTTATTGTAATAGGAAATGCAATAGGAAATCGAGGTAAATTATTTTATACACAAGAACGAGTGGGCAAAAATGGTGAAATATTTCAAATACTCAAGTTCAGGACGATGATAAATAATGCCGAAAAAAGAGGGGCCGTTTTCTCAGGTTCGAATGATACTCGAGTTACTCCTTTTGGGAAATTTATGAGGAAAACAAGAATCGATGAATTTCCACAATTTGTCAATATTTTGAAAGGTGAAATGGCCGTTATAGGACCACGACCTGAAAGACCTTTCTTTGTTAAGGAAATTGCCGAAATAATGCCTTTCTATGAAACTCGACATGTTATAAAACCAGGACTAACAGGTTGGGCACAAGTTAATTATTCCTATGGCGAATCGATGGAAGATAGTTTAATAAAACTGCAATATGATTTATATTACATTAAGCACCGTAGTATTTTCTTGGATTTGGACATAGTTATTAAAACATTCAGCACCGTATTGTTTTACCGAGGTCAGTAATCAAATAACTACTGGAATGCGTTTACTGTTTTTATAAGCTATTTTTGACACTATAATTAGAGTAGTTAGTACCAAAGGAATAACGACTAAAAAATGGGCTTTATTAATCATCATTATCAGGTAAACTCCAAGAAAAATGCCGTTTAGGACAGCAAGATTTACAATCCATTTTTTGTTTTTCTTGACTATAAAGTAAAGCAAAACGAGCAAGGCAGGATTGAACAACAACACATTGTAATTCATTGCCAATTCTTGGTGAAAAGAATAAAATCCCATTACAATAAAGAAAATCCCCAATAATCCCATTATTAGAAGATAAAAATTATCGATAAATTTTTTGTTCAAAATAAGGATGAAAACAAGAAACAACAAATACGAATACACATTGTTCCACCAAGAATTAGGCGCTTGTTTTTTGTATTCTAATAAAGTTTTGCTTTGCGCACAAAGACGTTTGTTTTTGAACTGAGTTTCTTGCAAACTTTTTTTAAGTTCAAATGGCAAAAAGATATGATCGCTATAGTTATCTACTTTTGTTCCAAAAATGATGCTGGTTCCTAGTTTTTCATAAAAGAAATTATCAAAATAAGGAAACAAAATACTTCTGTAGGTCTTGTCAGTGTCTAATTTCTTATCTATTATTTTTACACCTAATGTTTTGTTCAGCATATCCACCACCATCGAAGTACAGTTTTTATCTATAAATTTATAGGTATAATAACTTTCGCTTGTAGATAATACAGTTGTTAAATTATCAAACAATTTTTGTTTGTATGCCAATGGAATCAATAATTCTTGCTCAAAAACACTTCTTTGCTCATAAGTGTATTGGTTCATAAAATCCGAAAAAGTATTGGCAATAGCAAAGTATTGCAAATCGCCTTTGGCAAATTTTACAACAAAATTAGGTGTCGAAAAATCAAAAGCACCGTAATTATAAACCACATCTAAATTATTTTCTGGGTCGGAAATTCTGATGGCTGTGTGTCCAAAAAGTGAATAGGATTCATTGCCAGTGTCACAAGTAATAACGCTTGTTCGAGCACTTTTTGACAGTATTATATTTTGTCCAAAACCACTCAGCGTTCCAATTAAAAAAAGGATTAGCACTATTTTTTTTAATGACAATGAATTCATTTTTGAATTTATTTAAGAATTAATTTCTAAAAAGCCCCAAATCTACTTTTACCGAAAATATATTCGAATATAAAGCAGCACTTTGATTTCCTAAATTGGTCAAAGCATAATCAATTTGGATGCCTTTGTATTTAAAACCCAAACCAATATTGGGTTGAAAACCTACTTTTTCGGTAGTATCAATTTGTTGAATGTTTTGAAAATTCCCCACGCCAGCTCTCAAGAAAACTAAGTCAGTGTATCCAAATTCAAAACCCAAAGCAGGATCTACACTCACGAAATCAGTCGAAAGAATATCATTTGTTTTGGCAAACTGCATATTGAGATTGGCTGCTGCCAAAATGCTATAGTCATATCGGACAATAAATTTTTTGGATAATCCTAATTGTGCTTTTGGAGCTGTAATCTCTGTGCTTTCGGGCAATTCCTGATTTTGTCCTGAAATAGCATCTGCAATCTTTTTATATTCGGCTTCGTCAATGCTCCATACATTATAGGTTGTTGTGATGTCGCGAAGCATCAATCCAAATTTCCAATCATTTTTTTCGAATTGCAAACCTGCATCAAACCCAAAACCCCATGAACTTGCAAAATCGCCTATGATTCTGCGAATAATTTTGGCATTAACACCAAATTGAAAACCAGGAACTTGCAGTTTTCGAGCGTATGAAAAAGTAACGCCATAATCGGCTGTAGAAAAAAGACTGATGCGATTGTAGTCGATATTGCCTTGGCTGTCAATCAATTCGGTTGTGTTCATGATGTCGTCAACACCAAAACGGATTAAAGAAATTCCCCAAGCACTTTCGTCATCAATAGTATTGGCGTAGGCGATATAATCGTATTTGGCAATATTGGCAAAATAATTGGCGTGCATCAAAGATAGTTGATGGTCTTCAAGATGAACCAATCCTGCGGGATTCCAATAGCCCGAATTAACATTGTTGGTGCTTGAAGTAACTGCGTTTGACATTCCTAAAGCTGCCGCATCTACACCAATATTCATAAACTCGTTCGAATACTTTCTAACGGTTTGAGCATACGAACTAACGCAAAGCAAAAGGAGTAGGAAGAATTGATTTTTTTTAATCATGAATTCGTTTGCAACCCAAAGGCTGTTTAATTTTTTCCAAAAATATAATTTTTTACTGAGCTAATCTCTTTTTTAACAACCCATTCCAAACATAAAAGCTTCGGAAGGTAAATCTCTTCTAAAAAACGCACTTCTCATTGACTTATTATACTAAATTTGTGAACTTTGACAATCTAAATTTTTATAACCATGCAAATAAAAAAACACATCCCAAATATCATCACGTTGCTTAATCTTTTTTGCGGTTGTATTGCCGTGGTTTTTGTAGCCGAATTGAATTTTGAAATGGCTTTCTTTTTTGTGAGTCTCGGAATTTTTCTAGATTTTTTTGATGGTTTTTTTGCCCGATTGTTTAAGGTTGCAGGTCCTCTTGGTTTGCAATTAGATTCCTTAGCTGATATGGTTACAAGCGGAGTTGTTCCTGGTTTTGTGATGTTTTCAATGATGGAAAATAGTTCCAATCCCAATCATTATTTTTCTTTTTTAGGGTTTATTATCGCACTTGGTTCTTGTTATCGTTTGGCGAATTTTAATATTGACACACGTCAAACCGATTCTTTTATTGGCTTGCCAACACCTGCAAATGCTTTGTTTATTTTGAGTTTGCCATTGGTTTTAAAATATTCAGATTCCTTAGTTTTGCTTGAAATTCTGACCAATTATTGGGTTCTTTTAGGGATTACTTTATTTAGCGCTTTCATTCTAAATGCCGAAATTCCTTTGTTTTCTTTGAAAATTAAAGATTTTACTTTTAAGAAAAATGCACTTCAAATTGTCTTTTTGAGTTTGTGTGTTTTGCTGTTGATTTTCTTTCAATACCTAGCCATTCCTTTAGTCATTATTACTTATGTTTTGTTGTCTGTTATCAATAACAAATTTTTGAAAAAGTAGTTTTTCAATGAGGCGGAAAACTACACGAAGCAAACCTGTAATTAGACGAAAACCTAGAAAAAAAGGTTCCTTTTTCTCGGGAAAACTGTTGCGTTTTTCTATAATTGGATTTTTTATTTTGCTATTTATCGGTCTAGGGTATCATTATCGAAATGGGTTTTTGTATTATTTGGGGTTTAAATCCTATAAATTAAAATACGAACAAGAGCAATCCAAGCGAATTTCGGATATTCGGAATTATCAGGTTTTAGATAATCATAAAGGCAAAGCCATTGGTATAGACGTTTCAGAATATCAAGGAGAAATTGATTGGGATTTGGTTCAAAATGTAGAGGAAGAATATCCAGTTTCGTTTGTTCTTGTTCGTGCCACGGCTGGAAATGATGGCGAAGACCAGCAATTTGAGCAGAATTGGAAAGCAGTCAAAAAGCAAAAACTCATTCGTGGAGCCTATCATTATTATCGTCCAAACGAAAATTCATTAGAGCAAGCTAAACTTTTTATAAAAACAGTTCGTTTGAGAAAAGGTGATTTGCCTCCTGTTTTAGATATTGAAAAATTGCCTAAAGATCAATCTTTAGATAGTTTGAAAATTGGATTGAGACGTTGGTTGAAAGCTGTTGAGGCGCATTATAAAGTGAAACCTATTATTTATACAGGCGAGAAATATTATGATGATTTTTTGAAGAAAGACTTTTCAGATTACCTTTTTTGGATTGCCAATTATAACTTTTATCGAGAAAAAATAGAAGAGGATTGGCTTTTTTGGCAATTTACTGAAAAAGCTTCCGTTTCAGGAATCAAAGGCAATGTAGATGTCAATATTTTTAATGGCGATGTCGAGCAGTTGCGGTTTATTACAATCGAGTAGTTTTTAGTTTTTTAAGATAAAATAGAGAACCATCCCCAAAAAAGAACCCATCGCAACTAAAACCAAAACCGATTTTGGGTTTGCAAAATTAAGTGTTGTTCCCATCCATTCTATTTTTTTTGAAACAAAAAGACGTTGATCTTCTTTGTTGTAATAAAAGATATTCCAAATCCAATTCTTAGGGTCTTTGCGCCAATTTTCCGCTGTTTGTTTATCGGGATCGTTGTCTCTCCAATCATTAGAGTTATTCATAACTAGATGTTTTAACTTAATTTTTTCAAACGGAACACTGTTGTTAAAACTCTATTTTCTTTTTTCTCAACTCGAAATTTTGACCTAAATATACACGTCGAACCATTTCGTCTTCTACCAATTCTTCTGGGACTCCAGCTTTTAGGATTCCGCCTTCAAACATAAGATAGGTTTTGTCTGTAATGGCCAAAGTTTCTTGCACATTATGGTCAGTAATCAGGATTCCAATGTTTTTATTTTTTAGTTGCGCTACAATTCGTTGAATATCTTCTACAGCAACGGGATCGACACCTGCAAAGGGTTCATCGAGTAGAATAAATTTAGGGTCGGTAGCCAAACAACGAGCAATTTCGGTACGACGACGTTCGCCACCCGAAAGTAAATCGCCTCTGTTGGTACGTATGTGCCCCAAACTAAACTCTTCTATCAAACTTTCCATTTTCTCTTCTTGAGCTTCTTTGGAAAGGTTTGTGAGTTGCAACACGCTCAAAATATTATCTTCAACACTTAGTTTTCTAAAAACAGAAGCTTCTTGTGCCAAATACCCAATACCTTGTTGCGCTCTTTTGTACATCGGGAAATCAGTGATGTTTAGATCGTCAAGATAGATGTTGCCCATATTGGGTTTTACTAATCCAACAATCATATAAAATGAAGTTGTTTTTCCGGCACCATTGGGACCCAGAAGTCCTATAATTTCGCCTTGGTTTACTTCTACCGAAACGCCTTTTACAACGCTTCGCCCTTTATATGTCTTTACTAGATTTTCGGCTCTTAACTTCATTTTATGCTGGATTTATTTCAGCATCTCTGCTGGAATTTATTTTACAAATTAACAAAAAATCATTGTTTTGATTTTTCTATTTAACTTCAATTTTAGAATCTGCAAACTGATTACTGCTGACTTTCTTCTAATTCTTCCCAAAATTCATAAGCTCTTCTCAGGTGTGGAATAACAATAGTTCCGCCAACTAATGTGGCGATGCCCATTGCTTCCATCATTTCTTCTTTTGAAATACCTTCTTTATAGCAATTTTCTAAGTGGTATTTTACGCAATCATCGCATCTCAAAACAGTCGAAGCGACTAAACCTAATAATTCTTTGGTTCTAACATCAAGCGCTCCATCTGCATAGGCATTGGTGTCAAGATTGAAAATTCGCTTTACAATTTTATTATTATCGGCCAATAATTTTTCGTTCATTTTAGAACGATAGTCGTTGAATTCTTTAACTAAGTTGCTCATTTTTTATTTTTCGTTTATAAACAATAGAAGAAATTATTACACTTAATTCAAAAATTATCAACATCGGAATAGCAACTATTGTTTGGCTTACAACATCTGGAGGAGTAACAATTGCGGCAACTATTAATACTATGACTATAGCATATTTTCGATATTTCCTCAGAAATTCGGGAGTTACTAATCCTAGTTTTGTCAAGAAATAAATAATTATGGGTAATTCAAAAAATAAACCTCCCGCTATAACCGATGTTTTAAACATTCCGATATAGGAATCTAAGGTAAATTGATTTTTAACCATTTCGCTCACAGTAAAGGTGGCAACAAAATTGACCGACATTGGAATAATAATGAAATAGCCAAAAAGTACTCCTAAAAAGAACAATAAAGAGGAAATAAAGATGAAAAATTTAGCGTTTTTCTTTTCATTCGCATACAATGCGGGACTGATAAAGCCCCAAATTTGGAATAATATATAAGGAAAAGCAAGTATAAAACCAGCCAATAGACACATCCAAACAAACATATTTACTTGTCCTTCCATTTCAGTATTCTGAATGATAAAAGGCAATTCTTCAATACAAATACTTTCGCCAAAATTTAAATAATGTGATAATTCACAAAACCAGCGATAGGTGTAAAATGAAGGTCTTGTTGGTCCAAATATGATGGTGTCAAACAAATAATCGCTTACAAAATAAGTAAAGAATGCCATAATGATAATGGCTATCGTACTTCGAACTAATAACCATCTTAATTCCTCGAGATGGTCTAAAAAAGACATTTCTTTAAGTTGTTTATTCGCCATTATACTATTCCTTCTTTTAAAATATCATGCAAATGAATAATTCCTTTGTATTGTTCGTGATCAACTACTATTAATTGAGTGATCGAAAAATCTTCAAGAATATTCAGTGCTTGCACCACCATTGTGGTCGATTGAATCATTTTTGGCGTTTTCGTCATTATATCTTTGGCAGTCAAATGCGTAAAAGTATCATTTTCATTGAGCATCCTTCTAATATCACCATCAGTAATAACTCCAATTACTTTGTCATTTTCGACAACAGCTGTTGCGCCAAGTCTTTTTTCAGAAATTTCTAAAATTACTTTTTTAATAGGTGCATCGGGCGTTACCATTGGTTTCAAGGAGTTTTCAAGCATATCCTTCACTTGAAGTAATAATTTTTTACCCAATGAACCGCCAGGATGGTATTTTGCAAAATCCTCACGACTGAAATTTCTTAAATTCATCAAACACATAGCAAGAGCATCACCCATAACGAGTTGTGCGGTAGTACTATTTGTTGGGGCCAAATTATGAGGACAAGATTCCGCATCAACAGTGGTGTTTAGAACAAATTGAGACTCTTTTGCCAAAAACGAACTGATATTTCCGGTCATAGCAATTAGTGTATTTCCAAAACGTTTTAGGAGTGGAACTAAAATTTTTATTTCGGGACTGTTGCCACTTTTTGAAATACAAAGCACAATATCGTCAGGCTGAACCATTCCCAAATCGCCATGAATGGCCTCGGAAGCATGCAAAAACAGCGATGGTGTTCCTGTAGAATTAAATGTTGCCACCATTTTTTGTGCAATAATGGCACTTTTTCCAATGCCTGTTACAATCAATCTTCCTTTTGATTGAAAAAGAATTTGTGTAGCTTCTACGAAGTTAAAGTCAATAAAATCAATGAGTTTAGCAATAGATTCGCTCTCAGAGAGAATAGTTTTTTTTGCCAAAATCAATATATTTTCTTTTGTATTCAAAATAGAATTTTATAAAATTTGTATGTATGAAAGAAATTAGTATCTTTATGAAACGCAAATTTAGATAAAATACCATTAATAAAGAATGAATTCAAACGAAATTGACATCCACAGAGAATTAAAGAAGTATTTTGGCTTCAGCCAATTCAAAGGTTTACAGGAGCAAGTTATCAAAAGTATTCTCAATAAAGAAAACACTTTCGTGATTATGCCTACGGGCGGAGGCAAATCGCTTTGTTATCAATTGCCTGCTTTAGTTCAAGAAGGAACAGCAATCGTTGTTTCTCCTTTAATTGCCTTAATGAAGAATCAAGTAGATGCTATTAGAAGTTTATCTTCAGAAAATGGCGTTGCTCATGTATTAAATTCCTCACTCACTAAAACCGAAATTGCTCAAGTCAAAACCGATATTACTTCAGGATTGACCAAGCTTTTGTATGTAGCTCCCGAATCCTTGACTAAGGAAGAATATGTAGCTTTTTTACAAAATGTGCCAATTTCATTTGTTGCTATTGACGAGGCACATTGCATCTCTGAATGGGGACATGATTTTAGACCTGAATACCGAAATCTAAAACATATTATCAAGCAATTGGGTAACGTTCCTATTATAGGTCTTACTGCAACAGCAACTCCAAAAGTTCAAGAAGATATCTTGAAAAATTTAGATACGGTCGATGCAACAACTTATAAGGCTTCTTTCAATAGACCTAATTTATATTACGAAGTTCGTACCAAAACCAAAAATATTGAAGCGGATATCATTCGGTTTATCAAATTACACAAAGGGAAATCAGGAATTATTTATTGCTTAAGTCGCAAAAAAGTAGAAGCTATTGCCGAAGTTTTGCAAGTAAATGGAATAAGTGCCGTTCCTTATCACGCTGGATTAGATGCTAAAACAAGAGCCAAACATCAAGATATGTTTCTTATGGAAGATGTAGATGTTGTGGTGGCAACCATCGCTTTCGGGATGGGAATTGACAAACCCGATGTGCGTTTTGTAATTCACCACGATATTCCAAAATCATTAGAAAGTTATTATCAAGAAACAGGTCGTGCTGGACGTGATGGTGGCGAAGGGCATTGCTTGGCATATTACTCTTATAAAGATGTCGAGAAATTAGAAAAATTCTTGTCAGGAAAACCTGTTGCCGAACAAGAAATTGGTTTTGCTTTATTGCAGGAAGTTGTAGCTTATGCCGAAACTTCTATGTCTCGAAGAAAGTTTTTACTTCATTATTTTGGTGAAGAGTTTGATACTGAAACTGGAGAAGGTGGCGATATGGACGACAATGTTCGCAATCCAAAAGTGAAGGTCGAAGCTAAAGATCAAGTGGTCAAATTGCTCGAAGTAGTTCGTGATACCAAACACATTTATAAATCTAAAGAAGTTGTTTTTACCCTCATCGGACGCGTAAATGCTATTATAAAAGCGCATAGAACTGATGTTCAATCCTTTTTTGGCTCTGGGACAGATCACGACGAAAAATACTGGATGGCCTTATTGCGTCAAGTTTTGGTTGATGGATTATTATCTAAAGATATTGAGACATACGGAGTGATAAAAATCACTCAAAAAGGATTGGATTTTATCAAAAAACCTGAGTCCTTCATGATGTCTGAAGATCATGAATACAACGAATCTGAGGATGAAGCTATCGTAACTGCTGCAAAAGGCTCTGGAGTTGCCGATGAAGTTTTAATGGGAATGTTGCGTGACTTACGTAAAAAAGTAGCCAAAAAACTAGGAGTTCCTCCATTTGTGGTTTTTCAAGACCCTTCACTCGAAGATATGGCTTTGAAATATCCCATTTCAATGGATGAATTGATCAACACACACGGAGTTGGTGAAGGAAAAGCTAAGAAATATGGCAAGGAATTCATTGCTTTAATCAGTCAATATGTGGATGACAATGATATTATTCGTCCCGAAGATTTGGTTGTAAAATCCACAGGAGCCAATTCGATCAATAAATTATATATTATTCAAAATATTGATAGAAAATTACCGCTCAATGATATTGCTTCTGCCAAAGGGTTGACAATGGAAGCCTTGATTACTGAAATGGAGCAAATAGTCAATTCAGGAACCAAATTAAATATCAAGTATTGGATTGATGAAATGCTGGACGATGATCAACAAGAAGAAATTCACGATTATTTTATGGAATCCCATTCCGATAATATAGAGGAAGCTCTAAAAGAATTTGACGGCGATTATGATATTGATGAATTACGTCTGATGCGTATCAAATTTATGAGCGAAGTAGCGAATTAGAAATAAATTCCAATTTTTTAAATTCCAAATACCAATCTTCTAAGTTGGAATTTGGAATTTTTTTATTGGATTTTAACCTTCAAAAACCTCTCCACGATGTGGTTTCAAGGCATCGCGTACTTGAATCATCGTTTCATCAGTAACGACCATAAAAGCTGTTGCATACATTTCATTTATGATTTGAAAACCCGTAATGTTTGGCGTTAATTTCTCTGCAATTATATATTCTTTCAAATGAATTTCGTGATGTTCAGCAGTTTTTGCCGAAGTTGGGCCACGAAAATCCCATATTAGTTTTATTTGTCTGGACATTTTTGGATGTTTTTAGACTGTAAAAATACAAATTGAAAATGGATTTAAATTCAATAAGTAAAGTTCACATCAAAGTAGTATTTTTGCATTTCGTTATTGCTATTCAATAACTATTAATTTACAATGCCACAAGAACTTCTCTTTCAAACATCGCCAGAAACAGCTACAAACGAATTGTTGCTCAAACAACACATAGCCAAATTAATTCGGGTGGATGTTAAAGAAATCCAACATATTTCCATTTTAAAACGTTCGATTGATGCTCGCCAAAAAGCGGTGAAATTCAATTTGAAAGTCACTATTTATTTAGTTGGCGAAACTATTCAAGAAGCTAAAATTGAGTTACCGGAATATAAGAATGTTGCTAATGCACTAGAAGTAATTGTTGTAGGAGCTGGTCCTGCGGGATTGTTTGCCGCTTTGCAATTGATAGAGTTAGGTTTGAAACCGATAGTAATCGAGCGTGGAAAAGATGTTCGAGGTCGTCGTCGCGATTTGAAAGCCATCAATAGAGATCATATCGTAGATGAAGATTCCAATTATTGTTTTGGCGAAGGTGGAGCAGGAACCTATTCGGACGGAAAATTATATACCCGTTCCAAAAAACGTGGCGATGTTACTCGAATTTTGGAATTGTTTGTCGCTTACGGGGCTTCACCTGATATTTTGGTCGATGCCCATCCACACATTGGAACCAATAAATTACCGCAAATCATCCAAGATATGCGGGAGAAAATCATCGAAATGGGAGGAATGGTTCTTTTCGAAACTCGATTGACCGATATTCTCATTAAAAATAATGAAGTGCAAGGCATCGTGACCAAAAACGGCGACACGATTCTTGCCAACAAAATAATTTTGGCAACAGGACATTCTGCTCGTGATGTTTTTGAATTATTGGACAGAAAACAAATTTTTATAGAGGCTAAAGCTTTTGCCTTGGGCGTTCGAGCCGAACATCCGCAGTCGTTAATTGATAGTATCCAATACAGTTGCGATTATCGAGGACAGCATTTGCCGCCATCGCCTTATTCTATTGTGAAGCAAGTAGGAGGAAGGGGAATGTATTCTTTTTGTATGTGTCCAGGTGGTGTGATTGCACCTTGCGCTACCAGTCCTGGCGAAGTCGTTACAAACGGTTGGTCGCCATCCAAAAGGGATCAAGCTACCGCCAATTCTGGAATTGTGGTTGAATTGAAACTCGAAGATTTCAAGCCATTTGCAAAATTTGGTGCTTTGGCTGGAATGGAATTCCAAAAAAGCATCGAACAGAAAGCTTGGCATTTGGCTGGAGAGACGCAGAAAGTTCCTGCCCAAAAAATGGTCGATTTTACTCAAAATAAAGTGTCTTCTAATATTCCAAAAACTTCTTATGTTCCAGGAACGACTTCGGTAGAAATGGGGGAGGTTTTTCCTGGATTCCTCACCCAAATATTAAGAGAAGGTTTTGTTGAATTCGGAAAATCAATGCGTGGTTTTTTGACCAACGAAGCCGTTCTTCACGCACCAGAATCAAGGACTTCTTCGCCAGTGCGCATTCCTAGAGATGCCGAAACTTTAGAGCACCTTCAAATAAAAGGCTTGTATCCTTGTGGAGAAGGTGCAGGTTATGCTGGCGGAATTATCTCGGCCGCTATTGATGGTGAAAAATGTGCGTTGAAAATTGGGGAAGTTTTGAAGGCTACTTTGTAGATTTCTTTATCGTGTTTGGTTATAAAAGAGTCAATAAATAACCCATAAGTGAACCGCCCAAAACAATAACAGCACTATTTATTTTCTGGTATCCAAAGGCTGTTGCAATGCTTAAAATCGCGATGCTAATGGTTCGCCAATCTGTTATGGTTTCTTTACCCATATCGAAACAAATAGCTAGAATAATGGCTACCGAAGCTACATTTACTGCATCCAAAAATGCTGAGAATAGTTTAGAATTTCGCATTTTCTTTACAATGGGGTTGAGCAAGGCAACAAATACAAAAGAAGGTAGAAAAATGGCAATTGTTGAAACGATGGCTCCCGTCAAACCATTAATTTGATAGCCAATAAATGTTACTGACGAAAAAACTGGGCCGGGTGTGAACTGCCCAACCGCAATAGCGTCTATCAGTTGGTGTCGTGTTAAAAGTCCTGTTGCAACTAATTCGGTGTCTAAGAAGGCAAATAAAACATAACCGCTTCCGTAAAGAATAGCACCAATTTTCAGAAAAATCCAAAACAGATTAGCATTGGTTGCCGAAATTAGAGTTGTATTGCTTATTGGTATAAAAGTCAAGGGTAGAAAACTACTTAAGTTTTTTTGTTCCTTGTCTCTCAAATAGGCCAATAGCAAAGCGAAAAATCCAGCACCAAACATCAAGTAAATTTCGCTGAAGTGGAGTAAGGATCCCGCTAAAACGGTTATTCCGATAAGTATAAGTTCGGTTGATTTTAAAGATTTTTTAGCCAAAGGAAAAATAGCGCCCAATATAATGGCAATAATCGCTGGTTTTATTCCGTAAACAAAGGGTTGTACTTCTGGAAGTTGTCCGTATTGTTTGTAACCCCAAGCAAAAAATCCCGTAATAAAAACCGCTGGAAGAATGAAGCAAAGCCCAGCGACAATTAGCCCTTTCCATCCGCCTTTTTCGTACCCAATATGAATCGCCATTTCGGTACTATTGGGACCTGGAATTAGATTTGTAGCACCTATTAAGTCCAGAAAATGTTGTTCGGTTAGCCATTTTCTTTTGCTTACCACTTCGTCTTGCATCATGGCAATATGGGCAGCAGGACCACCAAAACCAATAATTCCTAATTTTAGAAAAAGTTTTGCGATGTCTTTAATGGCCGCTTTATTCTCCATTGTTTATTAAGTTTTTGTCCACAGACCAAATTGCTACTTCCGTTGAATTATTTTTTAAGTATTTTTAGTAGAGAATTGCATTTGACCACACAATGGTTTTCTTTGATTGGAAATCGATTCGATAAAATTATTAATTTTCAGTAACTATCAGAAACTATTTTAGTTTTTCTTTAAAACAAAAAAAAGTCCCACCGAAGCAGGACTAAAATATTTTGATATTTAAGATATGTTGGCTGTTTCATCACCTCATAAAACTTTTAATGATTACTTTGTACTTCTACTCCAAGGTCCGTAGTTTTTATAGGCTGGACCTGTTAGTTTTTGTCTTTCACCACCAGAAATTTTAACCTCGACTAGGTCTTTTTTGGAAGAATCATTCGAAACTTGCTGATTTTTATAAGCTGGTCCAGTTAAAGGTTTTTTATTGTTCTCAGAATATAATTTTAACGGCTCAGATTTATCCATCCAAACTTTATAATTTTTATAGGCTGGCCCCTTTAAATCATTCTTTTTTACATTACTTTCTTCTTGCGCAATTGAGCTAAATGAAAATCCTAAAACTGCGAAAATTAAGGCTATTGTTTTCATGACTATTACTTTTATGATTTTTTACAAAATTACATACGGTAATAGAAAATTAGGATTATGTGAATCTACGCTATTTGTATCCGTATAAATACGGATGCTTTTTGTTTTGAGAGCATTAAATCAAATTCATTTCTGCTGCTTTTTTAATAAGTTCGGCGGTATTTTTCACTTCTAACTTTTTTAGGATATTGGCTCGATGGGTTTCTATTGTTCGTGAACTAACATATAGTTTTGCAGCAATTTCATTAGTAGTCAATCCTTTCGATAGTAATCCTAAAACTTCGGTTTCCTTATTTGATAAAACATTTTCACTGATGCTTTGCGTTGACATAAAGTTGATCATTTTTTCAGAAATTTCAGGACTAAAATATTTCTTTCCTTTACTAACCGTTTTTATTGCAAGGATTAATTCGGATTCGTCTGTGTTTTTTAATAAGTAGCCGTAGGCTCCCAACTTGGCGCATTTTGCGATATAATTTCCGTCATCGTACATAGAAATTACAATAGGTTTTATAGTAGAATTCAAGGTTTTTAATTCTTTCAAAACTTGAAAACCATCTCTATTGGGCATAGTAATGTCTAGTAATACAATATCTGCCACCAATTGGTTTTTTACAATATCAATAAACTCATCACCATCGGCAACACTTTTAATTATTTTTATGTTATCATGTTTTTTTAGTAGTCCTTCAAGTCCTTCTCTAAAAAGCTTATGGTCATCAGCTATTATTAATTTGATTTCGTTCATGATTCTATGGGTAATTCAATTTCAAAGGTTGTATTTCCGGCTGCTGCATTGATTGTGACTTTGCCATTACAAATCGCTACACGTTCTTTGATGTTACTAATTCCTAAACCTAATTTGATAGTAGTAACATCAAAACCAATACCGTCATCAAAATAAAAAAGTGACATAAATTCATCAAATTCTGAAAGTGTAATTCGGATGTTTTTTGCATTAGAGTGTTTTAATGAATTATTAATTAGCTCTTGGCTAATTCTAAAAAGATTAATTGCTTGATGGTTTGTAATGTTGGAGTTCTCTTGCTTCGTCAAATCTTCATATACAATAGTTACTGTTGTTGATTTTTTGATATTTTCGATAAAGTTAGTTAGCGTAACTCCAATTCCAAAATCATCTATAGCAGCAGGCATCAATGCATTTGACATCAATCTGATTTCTGCAATGGTATCATCAACTATTTTTTTCATTTCTTTTTTTATCTTTTCATTTTCCACTTTATTCTCAATATAGTGTTTCAAAGAGGTTAAATAGGGTCCTACACTATCGTGGAGCTCACGAGACAACCTTCTTCTTTCGTTTTCCATACCGTTTACTAACATCCGTTGTGATAGTATTCTAGTATTTTCTTCGTTATTCCTAAATTCTATCAGTTTATCCCGCATCGCCAAAAGGCTTTTTCCTAGGAGGTCATTGGTGCTTTTGAGTTGATAGTCGGTGGTTAAATTCATTTTGCCAATGTCATCTGAGAATTTTATGGCACCTTGTAGAGAAGCTTTCAAATTGGCTAAAGCATCAAACATTTCCTTTATTTCAGTAGAGTTTTTTATAAAATCATTGGTTTGGTTATAATCGCCTTCCGCCATAATTTTAAGACTTTTTTGCATATTTTTTATCGGATTGGTGATGATTCTGGTAAGAAAAAGAGAGAGCATAACGGCTAATAAAAAAATACCAAAAGTCAAGCCCGCCAGTCTTTCTTTTAAATTTTTTAAGGGCAAAGTAACTTCGTCAACATCTATTTCAGATAGAATTGCCATTTTTAAGTTTTTAATTTCAATACGACTTGACACACCATATACCTCGATACCTCGATAATCCTTGCGAATATTAAAGACATCTTTGCCTTTAAAGGCCTTTATTGCATTTTCTGCTTTTACAGATAGGGTGTAAGGAATTGTATTAGGATAAAAACGAGATTCAGAACGGAGTCGATAATCGCTACCCACAAGATAGGATTCGCCACTACTTCCCATTCCTGTGCGTTCAAAGAGTATGTTTTTTATTTTGTTATACTCTAAAATTTTAATCAACGCCCCTTTTTTAGTATTTAAAATAAAACCAATAGTTGTTTTTTTGTTAGGATGATACCTTGTAAAATCGTGAATTCCATTAATTTTTTTTATGCTATCTGGTAGTATAAATGGGATACTATCGCTATTTTGGTTGTACAATTCAGAAGACTCAAACTTTTGCCATTCCGATTGGATTAAATGTTCAATCTGGTTTTTTTTGAGTGTTTTAATAGAGTTTAATTGCTGTAAAATACGGTCGTTTAAAACGTTTGAAAACTCTTTGTATGAAGAAAAAGCCAATACCACAATTACAAATGCGATTAAACTATTAATTATAATTAGTATTGAAGTTTTAATGCTCACTAAAATCTATTTTAAAATATTAATATAAAAAGTGTTTCATTTTTTGCAACCCTACTTTAGAGATTGTTAGTTTTTACTGCAGATGAATTCCAATATCTAAACCGTAACTACGAATCCAAAAGTAGTTGAAAATTGCAAATTACAAAAAAAAAGTCCCACCGAAGCAGGACTAAGTATTTTTATCAACGGCATATAGCCTTATTGTGATACCATTAAAGATTAGAAATTTGATTACTGAATCATTAAAGAGTATAGAATTATTATTTTCGAACGAATTTTAGTGTGGCTAGCATCGATTTAAACTTCTTTCCTGGTCTAAAAGTAACCGAGGAACTTTTTATATTTTTTGGTGAAACCTCATTAGGCATTATACTCGGAGTTCCTTTTACACTAATTTGGAAGGAACCTAAATGCCCAGCCCTTACAATTTTGCCTTCCTCTAACGATTGACAAATGACATCTACCAAACTAATAATTACGGCATAGCAATCTGTTTGAGTTACTGTTGTATTATAGGCAGCTAGTGCCGCTAGTTCGTCTAGTTCTATTTCTCCTGTTTTGGTTACTTTAGGATAATACAACATAGGAAGTTCTGGATTTATAGGGCTTTTTTTTCCAATAGGAGTGATGCTTACAGCCATAGCTATATTGTTTTGGTGGTTTAAAAAAATAATCTTTTCAAAGTTAGCGATTTTATTTGACAAGCCGCCTAACTTACCGCAGTAGATTATGTAATTTACTGCGGTAAGTTTAGTATGTTACCGCGGTAAAATTGATTGAGGAGCTTTGCACACTTTTAATTAAGCCAAGTTTATCTTGATCGGTTGGTGTAGTAAACTATTTTTAGCTGTTTTATAAAAACAAAAAGTCCCACCGAAGCAGGACTAAAGATTTTACATCTACGGCATATAGCCTTATTGTGATAAGATTAAAGATTAGAAATTTTAATCGTTTACAAATATATACAAAAAAAACTTTAGTTGGAATGAGGAAAACCGTAAAACAGTTAATTATTTTCTGCGTATTTTTAGAAATTCTTAAAAAATATAGATTGGTATGGCAAAAATATTAGGATTGGATTTAGGGACAAACTCGATTGGGTGGGCGATTGTGGATGATGTTGATAAAAAAATAATTGATTCTGGAGTGCGAATTTTTCCTGAAGGAGTTGTTGCAAAAACTATTGGAACAGGAGATAAAGAAGAAAGTAAAAATGCGAGTAGGCGTAATAGTCGCCAACAACGACGTGGTTTTTATCGTAAAAGGTTAAGAAAGATAAAATTATTAAGAACTCTTATTAATCTCAATATGTGTCCTCTTAAAAATGAGGAACTAGATATTTGGAGTAAATGGGATAAACAAAAAAAGAAGGAAGTACGAATGGCTCCTGAAATTCATTTGCCTGAAAATCATTCTTATTGTTTGTGGTTGAAGCAAAATCCCTATTTATTAAGAGATAAAGCATTAAATGAAGATTTAACTCTACAAGAATTTGGTAGAGTGTTGTATCATTTAATTCAAAGAAGAGGTTTTTTGAGCAATCGTAAAGGAAAAGATGATGGGAAGATTTATAAAGGAAAAGACGGTGTTAAAGGTATTGAGGATACTCAAAAAGAATTACAAAATTCTACATTAGGAAAATATTTGTTCGATATTTTGCCAAAGGATGGAGAACCTTTTAAAGTAATTCAAGATGAAAATGGTAATGAATTGCGAGTTCGTTCAAGATATACGTTGCGTGATATGTATGTGGCTGAATTCGAAACAATTTGGAATAGGCAAGCTGCGAATTTAGGTCTTGAAACCATTGAATACTTAAATGAGAAAAAAGTTTTGCTAAAAGGCGGTTTAAAAAACAAAAGAAATAATAGTAAAATCGAACATCTCAAAAAGATAAAAGGAGAAAACAATGTTGAAGTAGTTGAGTTGAATGATGAATTGTCAAAAAATGATAAGCAGAAATATTTACTTAAAATTAAAACCAAACTTCCTTTAAAAGAATTCTTGGCGGGTAGAATAGATAAAGATGAGGAGGGAGTCTTGAAATTTAAAAGTAATGATAGTGTTTTGTTTTGGCAAAGATCTTTACGTTCTCAAAAAGGACTTTTAGCTAAATGCAGATTTGAGCCAGATTTGAAAGATGAAAATGGGAAGTTTATACAAAAGGGTAAAACACCTTGCCACATATCACATCCTTTATATGAAGAATATCGAGCTTTACAATATATCAATAACATTGAATACGGTAAGAAACAACGATTGGAGGAATCACAGCGTTTGCAAGTGTTGGAATTAATAAACTCAAGAGACAAGAAATTTGATTTTATAGAGATAAAAAAGAAATTGAAATTAGAATATGAAACGTTTAATTATGAAGACGATGCTCCAGTTATAGGTAATTATACAACAAAACATTTGAACGCTTTATTTCCAAAATCGATACTTGAAAAAGAATTTTCTATAACCGTAAACGAGGAAGAAAAAACAGAATATGGATATGAGCGTATTTGGCATTTATTTCATTTTTGTGAAGACAATGATAAGTTAATTAGAGGTATAGAAAAACTTATTAAAGAGTCTAAAATAGATTATGTTTTAAATGAAGCAATAATTGAAAAAATCGAAAAAGTAAATATAAAAGAAGATTATTCAAGTGTTTCTCTGAAAGCCATAAAAAATATCTTGCCCTATCTGAAAATGGGATTGCGTTTAAGCGATGCTGTTATATTAGCTGGAGTTAGAAATGCTTTTGGCAAAAAATGGGAATTATATAAAAATGACCATATTGAATTAGAGAAAGATTTGCTCAAAATAAATCACCAAAAGTCAAACAAAGAAGGAGAAGCAATTGAGAAAATAAAAGTCTATTTGATTGAAAATAAATATGGATTTATTGAAGATGATGTTCGATTTAAAAAACTGTATCACCATAGTCAAGAGGTAGTTCAAGTAAAACTAAAAGATAAAATTGATACTGTTCAAAATTTGAGAAATCCAATTGTGCAACAAGGAGTAAATGAAACTAAACGCCTTGTAAATGAATTGATTGCTCAGCAAGGAAAGTTTGATCAAATTAGAGTTGAACTTGGGCGGGATTTAAAGAATAGTAAAACGAAACGAGAAGAATTAGGGTATAAGATTAGAGAAAATGACAAGAAAAACGAAAAGGCAAAAGAATTATTGATTGAATTTGGTTTGCGACAAAGTAGAGAGAACATTCAAAGAGTACTTTTGTATCAAGAAATGCCAATTTCTATTTGTCCTTATACAAACAAAACAATAAACATATCGGATTTATTAGGAGGTAAAAATAAATTTCAAATCGAGCATATCATCCCAAAATCAATCTCTTTAGATGATAGTTTTGCAAATAAAACATTGTGTGATTCAGAATTTAATGGTTTAAAAGGAAATAGAACTCCTCACGATTTTTATGAAATTAATAAAGATCCAAATCTTTGGGGAGGTGCAAAATCGTGGGAAGAAATTGAACGACGTGTTTTTAAAGTTTTGCCCTACCCAAAAGCAAAGCGATTTGTGTCGAAAACAAAATTTGAAACCAACGATTTTATCCAACGACAATTAAATGACACTCGTTATATAAGTAAAAAAACGAGCGAAATCTTATCTCAAGTTTGTTCTGATGTTCGTGTAATGCCAGGAAGTTTAACAGCCGAATTGCGTCGACTTTGGGGGTTGAATAATATTTTACAGCCTATTATGACGGTGGATATTCCAAATTTACATATTGAAGAAAATAAACATATACAGCACTATGTAGTTTTAGACAATGATAAAAAGCCTGTTTTGTCACAACGAATTTATTATGACAGACCAACAACAAATGAAAATGAAACACTTTTGTCTGGAAGTATTGAAAAGGGAGTTTTTAAATCGAAAGAGCAGTATGTTAAATTTCAGGTAGATGCACCAGATTTAGCAAATGGCGATTATTGGGCAAAACTAGTTTTGTCTAATCCAAAAAATATTCTTCAAGTATTTAGAGACAAACCAAGCACTTTGGAAAATGAAATAGTTTTAAGAGGTAAGATTGAAAAGGATAAATTCAAAAATGATGGATTGAATGCCATAAATACTACTGGCAAGGAAAACGGAACTTATTGGGCTACATTTTCAATAACTAATAAGGATTTTAAAAAACCAGTTAAAGAAGAGCAACCCAAGAAAAACGGAAAGCAAATTCTTCTATTTGGAGAAGTAAAAGAAGGTCTTTTTTCTTCCTATATTTATGAATGTGAAGCAGAATTAGAAGATGGAAAGTATTGGCTTATCATAGATGTAGATTTTGAAAAGGTTTCGTTTGAAAAAGCATTAAACGAAAGACCGCTTGTAAAAGAAAATCAAATTTTGATTCAAGGCACTACAAATGATGAAAATACATTTGTTTCGGATATGGACAATCAACATCATTTTGAAATGGAAGAAGGCAAAGGGAAATATTATGTTTTGTTTGACATCGTTTCTGAAGTAACTGAATTTTCGCCAGTTAAAACTACCAAGCCAGTTCTCGAAGAAGGACAAACAATAGTTGAAGGGACAACTTGGGTTGATAAATATACTGGTGAAATAAAATTTGACCCAATCAAAAACCGTGAAGACCATCGCCATCACGCCATTGATGCTTTAGTTATTGCTTTAACAAAAGAATCCTTTTTCCAGCGGTTGAGTAAACAAAATGCCTCAACTGAAAACAAGAAAAGAGGGAATGAACACGAAAAAGAGCATTTAGATTTTCCAGAACCTTGGAATGGATTTCATACCGATGCCAAAAATGTCATCAATAGTATTCTAATCTCACACAAACAAAACAAAAACATCCTAACAAAAATCACCAAGAAGATTACCAAAAACGGACAAACTTTTAAAAGTGTAGGTATGGCTGTGAGAGGGCAGCTGCACAAAGAAAATCTGTATGGGAACAGGACACCACCTAATGGAGATAGTGGATTTCATATCAGAAAATCTATTGATAGTTTAAAAACGGATAAACAAATAGAAAAGATTGTTGATATTAAGGTTAAAGAAATAATTATAAAGGCAAGAAAAGCAGAAATTCCTTTGTATAAAGAAATTGAACAACTTTCAAAACAATTAAAATCACCAAAAAACACAGAAATAGAGGAAAAGGAGCTTAAAGAAAATATTGAAGCATTGCATACTAAAATTAAATTGCTTTATACTTTACCTAATAAAAATGGTGAACCCGTTCCAATAAAAAAAGTTAGAGTTAGTGAGGAAATGAGTAATGCACAGCAATTAAAATCAAAAGTAAAACAATATGTAAACCCAAGAAACAATCATCATATAGTAATCTATAAAGACGAAAATGAGGAGTTGAAAGATGATATTACTAATTTTTGGAAAGTAGTAGAAAGAGTTAAACAAAAAGATGAAATCTATAAACTACCTGAAATAGAAATTGGTAAACCAGCTCCTAAAGAACTTGTGTTAACTTTTCAGGAAAACGATATGTTTTTGTTAGGACTTTCTAATGATGAGTTCAATGATAATAAACAAGACTTTACTTTTTTAAGTAATTATTTGTATCGAGTTCAGAAAATTTCAGATGGAGATTATTCATTTAGACACCATCTCGCGTCAACTGTCACAAATAAAATGGAGGAAGTTAGAATAGCGAGTATGAAAAAGTATCAAGAAATGAATCCAATAAAAGTTAGAATTTCATTTACTGGTAAAATTGAAAAGTTGTAAATTTGAATGTTCTTTGACATTTCGTTCTAACTCTTAAACATCTCAAACCACAACTGAAAGGTATGGCATCCGCCCAGCAGGGATGCAGTAGCTTTCAGTTGTGGTTTGATTAAAGATTAGAAAACACGATATTTGTATCAACAGTTTACTGTAATGACGACCAGTTGTGGTTTGATTAAAGATTAGAAAACACGATATTATGTATGTAGAGATATACACTACTTTAGGAGTTGTGGTTTGATTAAAGATTAGAAAACACGATATTAAAATTGAAATTAAATGGCAAAAAGATAAAGTTGTGGTTTGATTAAAGATTAGAAAACACGATATTAATAAAGCCGAAACGGTGCTTAGTATTAGCGTTGTGGTTTGATTAAAGATTAGAAAACACGATATTCTTTTCTCTAAACTTCATAAAATCGACGTGTTGTGGTTTGATTAAAGATTAGAAAACACGATATTTCATCTAAAAAATGCGACAAAAGAGTTTCTGTTGTGGTTTGATTAAAGATTAGAAAACACGATATTAAAGCTAATTCACATACTGCAATGGTTGCAGTTGTGGTTTGATTAAAGATTAGAAAACACGATATTAGAGGTGCTTCAAATAAAATTGTAGGTAAAGTTGTGGTTTGATTAAAGATTAGAAAACACGATATTTTGTCATTAATCACAAATGAAATAAATACTGTTGTGGTTTGATTAAAGATTAGAAAACACGATATTTCAACATTGTTTAAATTATCCTTTCGTACCGTTGTGGTTTGATTAAAGATTAGAAAACACGATATTGCAAATCAATTATCAACAGTACAAGACATCGTTGTGGTTTGATTAAAGATTAGAAAACACGATATTGCATTCCCCTTGATTTGCTATAATTCCAACGTTGTGGTTTGATTAAAGATTAGAAAACACGATATTAAGTGATTTTAATAATGTTTCGATTTGTCTGTTGTGGTTTGATTAAAGATTAGAAAACACGATATTTTGATTTGCCAGACGCTTTAGGTTCTACTAGTTGTGGTTTGATTAAAGATTAGAAAACACGATATTGAAAGATGACTAGAGTAATGCCTGCTTTATGTTGTGGTTTGATTAAAGATTAGAAAACACGATATTGACGCAGCTAAAAAAACAACTGCTTCTAAAGTTGTGGTTTGATTAAAGATTAGAAAACACGATATTGTAAAAGAATATTCCCTTTTGAGTCGTGAAGTTGTGGTTTGATTAAAGATTAGAAAACACGATATTAGTTGGCTTGTTACCTTCTGATATTCATAGAATTAAAAGTAAATATCGTATAAAAAAATGCCTCTTTATTGGTTTGATAACCCAATATTGAGGCATTTTTTTGTTTCTAGAAACCACCCCGCCCTTTGGGCACCCCTCCAGTGGAGGGGAAGATCAAAATAATTCTAATTGTGTGGGTTGAGGTGCTTTGGGGACTTCGGCTTTGCCCCAAAAATTTAGGATATTGCCAAATTGCTTGTCGGTTATTCGTAAAACACTCACTTTGCCCAATGGAGGCAAAAGGTTGTGAATGCGTTTTTCGTGTACATCGGCACTTTCGCCACTGGCACAATGGCGAACATAAACCGAATATTGCATCATCGAAAAACCATCTTTGAGCAAGTTGTTCCGAAATCCCGAAGCGTTTCTTCGGTCTTTTTTGGTTTCTGTTGGCAAATCAAAAAACACAAACAACCACATTATTCGGTAGGCGTTAAGTTCCATAATTTGGGATATTTAATTTTCTTTCTTTGTCCCATAAAGCATTGCTGCAAGGAGCTAGCCGTTTTTTGCAAGGCTACCATCAACGGACTTTTTTCTTCCTTGAAATAAACGGTTCGGGTTAGTACTTGCAGGAGTTCGGCTTTGATTTTGGTGTTTAATTCCTGTTCGTCATAGGTTTGCATAATTTCAAAAACTTTTTCGTCAACCAAGGGGCGGAACGGTTCCATAATATCATCGGCAAGAGCAAAGGCGTTGTATTTGCTTTTGTGATGAATGCCCAAGGTGTTCAATAAACCGCTGCCAGAAAGTGCTCTGGCGGTTGCTGCTCGAAGAATGGCATAGCCATAATTGAGGAAATTATTGGGATAATCTCCAAAACGTTCCCTTCTGAATTTGATGTCGTAAGTATCAAAAAAAGATTTCCAGTATTGGCTTGCTGCAACGCCTTCCATATTAGAAGTGTCTCCGCTCAAAACTTTGCTGGCTAGGAATTCGAAACTGTTTTTGTTTTGGGTGATTCTTTCTAAAAGCAAACCTTGATTGGTTATTTTTTCGACAATGGTTTGTTGCCATAATTGTTTTTTTAGTGGAATGGAAGCATCAATTTGGTTTTTGAAGACTTCTTGCTGGATGTGGTGACTGTTGAGGTTCAGGAACATTCCGTTGGGCAAATGATTTTTAGAACAAATAATTACGGATGTATTGTTTTCTACCAATAAATTCATAGCTGGTAAACTAATGTAAATTTCTTGATGGTCTAAAACCAAAAAACCAATATCTTCAATGGGAATCGCGCTTTCCCGAATTTCAGATTTAATGACTAATTGGAGGTTTTTGGCAGTAATAGCCGTTTTATTTTCTATTAAAATGGATTTTTTTAGCATAATAGTAGGATTAGATATTGTAGAAGACTAATTTACTGATAGATATGATGGTGTTTTTACGGGAAACCTCATTTTCATAATTTTTTTTGGTTTGCGTGAAGTATGGAAGCGACATCCTCGTAGTGAAGCAGAGAGATATAGCGGACAGCCTGACAGCATCATAGCTTGAGGAGGTGATGGCACGCTCAAATAAATACATTGTTAAAAAAACTCACAATTCACAATTCACAATTCACAATTAACTTATCTTTGCGCACTGAAAAATGTACAGATGAAATTTGATTTATTACAAAAAGATCCACATACCAAAGCCAGAGCAGGAAGTATTACTACTGATCATGGTGTTATTGAAACCCCAATTTTTATGCCTGTTGGAACGGTTGCTTCGGTAAAAGGAGTCCACCAACGCGAACTGAAAGAAGAAATAAACCCAGATATTATCTTGGGGAATACCTATCATTTATACTTGCGTCCGCAAACCGAAATCTTGGAAAAAGCGGGTGGATTGCATAAATTTATGAATTGGGACAGAAATATTTTGACCGATTCTGGTGGATACCAAGTGTATTCGCTTTCTTCTAACCGAAAAATTAAGGAAGAAGGGGTGAAATTCAAATCGCATATTGATGGTTCCTACCACGTTTTTACACCCGAAAATGTAATGGAAATTCAGCGTACCATCGGTGCTGATATCATTATGGCTTTTGACGAATGTACGCCTTATCCGTGCGATTATCGTTATGCGCAACGTTCGATGCACATGACGCACCGTTGGTTGGACAGATGCATCAATCATTTGGAAAAAGTGCCTTTTAAATATGGGTATGAACAAACTTTTTTTCCGATTGTTCAAGGAAGTACCTACAAAGATTTACGCCGTCAATCGGCGGAATATATTGCTAATTCAGGTCAACAAGGAAATGCTATTGGAGGACTTTCAGTAGGAGAACCAGCCGAAGAAATGTATGCGATGACCGAAGTGGTTTGTGAAATTCTACCAGAAGACAAACCTCGCTATTTGATGGGAGTAGGAACTCCGATTAATATCTTGGAAAATATTGCCTTAGGAATTGATATGTTCGATTGTGTGATGCCAACTCGAAACGCTAGAAACGGAATGTTGTTTACTGCCAATGGAACCATCAATATCAAAAATAAAAAGTGGGAAGACGATTTCTCGGTAATTGACGAAATGGGCCATACTTTTGTGGATACAGAATACAGCAAAGCTTATTTGCGCCACTTATTTGCCGCCAATGAATACCTTGGAAAACAAATTGCCACGATTCACAATCTTGGGTTTTATATGTGGTTGGTTCGTGAGGCTAGAAAACATATCTTAGCCGGAGATTTTAGAACTTGGAAAGAGATGATGGTTCGCAATATGAGCCAGAGATTGTAAATAGTTGAAAGTTGAAAGTTTTTAGTTGATAGTAATTCAACCCAAAACCTAAAACCCAAAACCCAAAACCGAACTAAATGTTAACAATAATAGACAAATACATTCTAAAGAAATACTTGGCCACATTTGGGGTTATGTTGGGTTTATTTGCACCTATTGGAATAGTAATTGATATTTCGGAAAAGATTAATAAAATGATCGAAAACAAGATTCCCATTATGGAAATTTTGGTTTACTATTATCATTTTACAATTTATTTTATGAATTTGTTGTTTCCGATATTTTTGTTTTTATCGGTCATTTGGTTTACTTCAAAATTAGCCAATGATACTGAGATTATTGCTATTTTAAGTTCAGGAATTTCGTTTACTCGGTTTTTGAGACCTTTTATGATTGGAGCTACTATTGTTTCGTTAATCGTTTTGTTGATGGGGTTTTTTATCGTTCCAAAATCGAATGAAGGTTTTAATAATTTTAGATATACTTATCTTCGTGGTGATGGTAAAGAAACTGTAAGGGGAAAAAATACAGATGTTTTCCGTCAGCTTAGCAATGATGAATACATCTATGTCAATAGTTTTGATGTAGCATCTAAAACGGCTTATAATTTCACTTATGAAAAATTCACCAAAGATAAATTAGCTTATAAAATTTCGGCTTCAAGGATACAGTGGAATCCTAAAACTAAAAATTATACGATGTATGATTATGTCAAACGAACTGTTGGAGGATTGGATGATAAAATTGAAAAATCGGATAAAAAAGATGCTAAATTTAGTTTTGATCTCGACGATATAACACCAGTTATTTATATAGCCGAAACCTTGAGTTTGGGTAAGTTAAACCAATTTATCGAAAAAGAAAAAAAGCGTGGTTCTTCAAACATCAATGTTTATAAGGTCGTTTTGTATAAAAAGTACAGCATACCCGTATCGGCATTTATTCTTACTGTAATTGCAGTTGCGGTTTCATCTATGAAGCGAAGAGGAGGGATGGGATTGAGTCTAGCCATCGGAATTGCATTGGCATTTTCTTTTGTGTTTTTCGATAAAATATTCGGAACCTTGGCCGAAAAATCTAGTTTCCCACCATTATTGGCCGTTTGGATTCCTAATCTAGTTTTTGGAATTTTGGCTGTTTTCTTATTACGCAATGCAAAAAGGTAATTTAAAGAGTTATTTAAATCTTCATTTAATTGTATTTATATGGGGTTTTACTGCCATATTAGGAGCTTTAATTTCAATTCAGGCCGATGCTTTGGTTTGGTATAGAATGCTATTTGCATCGGTATTTTTGTTTCTATTTATTCTCTTTAAAAAAGAATCTTTTCAAATTCCTATAAAAGAATTTTTCAAATTAATTTTTGTCGGATTACTGATTGCTCTTCATTGGATTTTCTTTTTTGAGGCTATTCATGTTTCTAATGTCTCTGTGACATTGGCCGTTTTTTCTTTAGGTGCTTTTTTAGCTTCTATTTTAGAACCTATTTTTTACGGTCGAAAAGTGCTTTGGTATGAAGTGTTTTTTGGACTTATAATTATTGCAGCATTAGGAATGATTTTGCAAGTTGAAATCAATTATTTCGAAGGGATTATGTATGCTTTGGTTTCAATAATTATCGGAGTATTATTCACCTTAATGAACGGAAAGCTAATCGAAAAACACGAATCTTCCGTTATTACCTTTTATGAATTTCTCGCCGGCGTGTTTTTTATAACGATTTACTTTTTTTTTACTAGTAAATTCAATGTCGATTTTTTTATTCTGACTACCAATGATTGGATTTATCTCCTCATTTTAGCTTCGGTTTGTACTGCTTATGCTTTTACCGCTTCTGTAAAGGTGATGCGAGTACTTTCGCCTTATACAGTGATGCTAACCACCAGTTTAGAACCCGTTTATGGAATTATTTTGGCGTATTTTATCCTTGGTGGAAAAGAAAAAATGAGCGTAGAGTTTTATATCGGAGCCTTATTGATTGTTTTAACGGTAATTCTGAACGGTATTGTCAAACATTACCTGTCTAATAAGAAATAATTTTTTTCAAGGATTTTAACTGTCAATTTATTTGTAATTAGATGCTAATTATACGTTTTTGATAATTTTAAATTTTATATTTGCATTTCAAATCAAACAAAAACTACTATAATTTATGGAATATTTAGATTTTGAACTTCCAATAAAAGAGCTTGAAGATCAGTTAGATAAATGTCTAGTAATCGGTCAGGAATCAGAGGTTGATGTGACAAATACCTGCAAGCAAATTACCAAAAAACTAGAAGAAACTAAAAGAAGCATATATAAAAATCTTACCGCTTGGCAACGTGTACAATTGTCAAGACACCCCAATAGACCTTATACTTTAGATCATATAAAAGCACTTTGTGGAGAAACTTTCCTTGAACTTCACGGCGACAGAGGGTTCAAAGATGATAAAGCAATGATTGGTGGTTTAGGTAAAATTGGAGGACAATCGTTTATGCTAATTGGTCAACAAAAAGGATTTAATACCAAGACACGCCAATATAGAAATTTTGGAATGCCAAATCCCGAAGGCTATCGAAAAGCTTTGCGACTAATGAAAATGGCAGAGAAATTTGGAATTCCAGTGGTAACTTTGATTGATACTCCAGGAGCTTTTCCAGGAATTGAAGCCGAAGAACGCGGACAAGGAGAAGCTATTGCCAGAAATATTTTTGAAATGGTTCGATTGAAAGTGCCAATCATCTGTGTTATTGTTGGAGAAGGAGCATCAGGTGGAGCATTAGGAATTGGCGTTGGAGATAGAGTTTATATGATGGAAAACACTTGGTATTCGGTGATTTCTCCTGAATCTTGTTCGTCTATTTTATGGAAAAGTTGGGATTATAAAGAACAAGCTGCCGAAGCCTTGAAATTGACTTCTGCGGATATGAAAAAACAAAAATTAGTCGATGATATTATTCCTGAACCTCTTGGAGGAGCTCACTTTGACAGAGAATCAGCCTTCAAAACAGTAGAGCAATATATTATCAAAGGCTTCAACGAATTGAAAGACTTATCAACAGACGAATTAGTTGCCCAAAGGATGGATAAATACTGTAAAATGGGGGATTTCAAAGAGTAAAAACTTACAAACTTGTTCTAAATCCGAAGCCTTATCGTTTCGGATTTTTTTATGCTTATTAACAAAAAAAGATTGCTTATTAACAATAGTTTCTAATAACTCAATTGGCTTCTTTTTTTAATTTTGCTTACTTTCGCTCTATGGAAAATGTGAAGAATATAAACCCAATTCGAATCGATAAAACAACAATAATCAATCTCGAAAAAGGAAAATTACCGCCCCAAGTTGTCGATCTAGAAGAGGCTGTGCTTGGAGCTATGATGATTGACAAAAAAGGGGTTGATGAGGTAATCGATATTTTGCAACCCGATGCATTTTACAAAGAGGGGCATAAACATATTTTTGAGGCTATCGTTCAGTTGTTTACAGATACACAGCCTATTGACTTATTAACAGTCTCGGCTCAGTTGCGAAAAAATGCAAAACTAGATTTGGCAGGAGGCGATTTGTACTTGATTCAACTTACTCAAAAAATATCTTCTTCAGCACACATCGAATTTCACTCGAGAATTATTCTTCAAAAATTTATTCAACGCAGTTTGATTCGAATTTCTACAGATATTATCGAAGATTCTTATGACGAAACTACCGATGTTTTCGATTTATTAGATAAAGCCGAATCGAAATTGTATGAAGTGACCCAAGGAAACATCAAGCGAAGTTCCGAGACAGCACAAAGTTTGGTCTTGCAAGCCAAAAAACGAATCGAAGAAATTAGCAAACAAGAAGGATTAAGTGGTGTCGAAACGGGTTTTACCAATCTAGACAAACTGACTTCGGGTTGGCAACCCAGCGATTTAATTATCATTGCGGCAAGGCCAGCGATGGGAAAAACCGCATTCGTACTTTCAATGGCGAGAAATATTGCAATCGATTACGGACATCCAGTGGCGCTGTTCTCTTTGGAGATGGCCTCCGTGCAGTTAATTACCCGTTTGATTTCGTCTGAAACAGGTTTGTCTTCAGAGAAATTGCGTACCGGAAAATTAGAGCCACACGAATGGACAATGTTAAGTACCAAAGTGAAAAATCTAGAAAAAGCACCTTTGTTTATAGACGACACACCTTCACTTTCTATTTTTGATTTAAGAGCTAAATCCAGACGTTTGGTTTCGCAACACGGCATCAAAATTATCATTGTCGATTATTTGCAATTGATGACAGCTGGAGGTAATGGAAAAGGCGGTGGCAATAGAGAGCAAGAAATATCAACCATTTCTCGAAATTTGAAAGCTTTGGCCAAAGAATTGAATGTTCCTGTAATTGCACTTTCGCAGTTATCGCGTGCGGTTGAAACTCGTGGTTCTAGCAAAAGACCTTTGCTTTCTGACCTTCGTGAATCGGGAGCGATTGAGCAAGATGCCGATATTGTTTCGTTTTTATACCGTCCTGAATATTACAAAATTGACGAATGGGATGATGATGAAGCTTCGCCAACCGCAGGACAAGCCGAGATTATGATCGCCAAACATCGTAATGGAGGTATCGAAAACGTTCGATTAAAATTTATTGGTCACCTTGGTAAATTTGACAATCTTGATGATTACAACAGCAGTTATGATGATTTGCCTTCGAGTATGAATCAGGACGAGAATCCTTTTCAAACTAAAAATCTCCCGTCTCCAAATGAGGCTTTTGGAAGTAATTTGAATGAGGAAGATGATGATTTAGTTCCATTTTAAAATAATTGATTAATTGACAATTGGTAATTAACAATTCATAAATTTCAATATAACTATCCGCTTTATAGTCCAAGCTCCATTTTCAGCCACGAATTCACGAATTGCTCTTTTATATATTATTCTTAGATTACACTAATATTGTCAAATTCAATTAGAATTTGTGAAATTTCAGAACATTTAATTCATCTATAATTAGTGAATTCGTGGACAAAAAGAGATTAATACAAATAGCGGACAGTCATAAATTTCATTATCAATTGAAATCAGTACATTTGATTCATAAATTTTTAAAATGAGTTCGAAAAAGATATTTTTTATTGTTGTACTGCTGACTTCCTTTGCGGCAAAAGCTTCGTTTATTTTATTGCCAATGGACGAAACTACCCAAAAAAATCATCTTAAAGCCTACGGAATCACTTATTGGTGTATCGAAAAAAAATACAAAGCCAGTTGGTTACTCAATTATCGTGGGGGGGCTTTTTTATTAGCCGATGCGTCCGAAATCAGAAAAGAATGCCAAATTCGAGGGGTGAGTTTTGAAGTCTTAAGTGATGATGAAACCAATCAAATCCTAGCTGAAATAGCCAGTCCTTCTCAAAATATGGAGGCCGTTGTACTTGAAAAAGCGCCTAAAGTTGCGGTTTATACTCCAAAAGGAAAACAGCCTTGGGATGATGCTGTTACCTTAGTTTTGACCTATGCCGAAATTCCATTTACGCCCATTTATGACGAAGAAGTCTTGAGCGATCAACTGATTCTTTATGATTGGTTGCACTTGCACCACGAAGATTTTACGGGTCAATATGGAAAATTTTTTGGATCTAATAGAAATTCGCCTTGGTATATCGATCAAAAGAAAGAAGCTGAAATTTTGGCAACAAAATTAGGCTACAAAAAAGTGTCTGAAGCCAAAGGAGCTGTGGCCAAAAAAATCCGTGATTTTGTTATTGGAGGAGGATTTATGTTTGCCATGTGTTCGGCAACCGATAGTTTCGATATTGCTTTATCGGCCGATGGTGTTGATATTTGCGAACCTATGTTTGATGGTGACCCGAGTGAATTCAATTATCAATCAAAAATACAGTACGGAAATACTTTTGCTTTCAAAGATTTCACATTAGACCGAAAGCCAGAACATTATGAATTTTCGGATATTGATATGACCGAAAAAAGAAGGATTCCCATGGAGAAAGACTATTTTACCTTAATGGAATTCTCGGCCAAATGGGATCCCATTCCCAGTATGTTGTGTCAAAATCATACGCAATTGGTAAAAGGATTTATGGGACAAACAACTGCTTTTGACCAAAATTTAATCAAATCAAATGTTTTGATTATGGGAAGTTGTGAACTTAATGGCGAAGCTCGTTACATTCACGGCGAAAAAGGCAAAGGAATGTTTACTTTTTTTAGCGGTCACGATCCCGAAGATTACCAGCATAGAGTGGGCGACCCAGTTACGGTGCTTGACTTGCATCCCAATTCGCCAGGTTATCGTTTGATTTTGAATAATGTTTTGTTTCCTGCTGCAAGGAAAAAGAAACTGAAAACCTAATTCTGGAAGTATTAATTCAAAGAAAAAGTAGCCCAAATAGGAATGTGGTCCGAAATGCTACGCGCTTCTTTCAAGGAATTAAAATCCTTATAAAATTCAATTACACCCGCTTGCAATGACTTGCATTTTGAAGAATTAAAGTGCATATTATCAACTAACTATTAAAAAACGACTTTTACAATTTGTAAAATAATCATATTGGTTGTCTATTTTGACTTTAATTAAGAAGTATAAAATTGAAATAGTTTCTCTCCCTCCTCACTTCTGCACTCTCTTATAAACTAAATAAATCAACCACACAGTTGCTAGTACAACCATTGTTAATTGGAATAATAATTTGAAGTCTATGCTGTTTAAATTTAGAATATTCATGTTTTTATTGTTTGTTTTGGTAAACCTACTGCGATTAAAAATCACTTCCTTAGGGTTTTCCTAATTTGGAGCATTTTTCACGCTTTCTTTTTAGTTTGGTATTTTGGTGTTTGTTTTGTATCCTTGACTTTCTTTGTGTTTCTTTTTTGCATTTCGTCATCATCAAATTTGTAATTTTGATTGTAGTTGTTGTAAATAGTTGGTTGTTTTTTTTCTGTTTTTGGGTTACAGGAAAACAATTGGTAGCCAAGAATTAGTAAAATAATTAGGTTAAGATTTTTCATGTTTTGAGCATAATTTATACTTGTGTACTGGGGCTAGATCCTATTTTTATTTCAGTTTTTGATTTTTGTATGAGTTGTTTTTCTGTCAAAATGCCTTGGCTTTGGGCTTCATTTAGTTCTTCATACAGGGCTTCTGATTTGGCTTTCAAATAGGGATATTTGCAAAATGAAATGAAATTTCCTTTTAGCGATTTTTTGTATTGTTTGAGATATTCTTTGGTATAATTTTTAAAATCGGCTAAGCGTTTGTCCCATTTTTTAGTTGAAATTTTTTTAGGACAATTGGTTTGGACCGCCTTTTTTTGCTCATCCAAATTTATTTTTGGGCTCTTTTCCATAGTATAATTGTATTTGGTTTCAAAATTAAATCCATTCTAAATGAATTCCTTACGGAAAACCGTAAACTGAAAAATAAATTAATCTACATCATAATAATAATGGCAATACACATTATTAAAATAATGAGTTTCAATTTCTGGAGCTTTCATTAATGCTACAAATTCGTCTAGGGTTACGCCAAAATACTGGTGAATTACTTGAAGTTTAAATTCTATTTCAAGGGTTTTATGAACTTCGTCATAGCCTACAGAGATGATGTTGCGGTCGTTTACGGTATATCGATTCATTGGATCTTACAGTTTTTTTTCAAATGTAAATCCAATAAAAAAATGTTTTTTACGGAAAACCGTAAAACGAGAAAATAATTTAAAAAAAAATTGAAAAAGGAATGAACCTAGGAAAGTAAAAAAAACTAAACTTCTGTATTAACTTAGGTGTTTTTGGAAATTACCCCCTTAAACTTTTAACCTTAAACCTTATACTCCACAATCACACCAATCCTAAATCTTTAGCAATAGCAATGAGATGTACATTATTATTGGCTTTGAAGAATATTTTGAGCTTGCTGATTCGTTTCTCGAGACTGCTACCACCATTGGGAATTATTCCTGAGTTTTTGAAATCTAATCCGATTTCATCTACGGTTAATCCTTTAGACAATGACTTTAGCAGTAAAATATCATAGGTTTCAATTTCGATAAGAGATTTGTCTCTTAAGGCGTGAGATAATTCAGGCGAAATGATTTTAGAGTTATTGTTAAAAACGCTTTGAATGGCTTTGATGAGTTCTGGAATACTGTTTCTTCCTTTGGCTACATAAGCATTAATTCCTAAATCATTAAAAAGGGATTTGATTCTAAAGGATTTGTCTTCGATAGAAAAAACAACGGTTTTGATGGTAGGTTGAAGTTTTTTTACGGCTGCAATTAATTCGTCACCAGAATTCAATTGTGTCTCTCGATGATCGGTTTTGAAGGACAAATCACTAATGAGTAAATCATAGGGACGTTTGTCTTTGATTGCTTTTTTTACTTTCAAAAGGGCATCATCACAATATTTGGCGTGGTGTATTTCTGTAATGCCAAGGTCTTCGATGGCTTGAACAACAGCAATACTGATGGAGTCTAAATCTTCGGCAACTAACACTTTTTGAAACATAAAAAAACGGATTATATTGGAATTGAAAAACTGACTTTGAATCCTTTATTGGATTTAGTGTCAAAAGTAATCGTTCCGTTTTGAGCTAGAATACGGTTTTCCACATTTTGGAGTCCATTTTTGAAATTTATTTCGTTTAGCGACGCTCCAAGCCCGTTATCACTGTAATTGATGTGTAAAAAATTTTCTTCTTTTTTGAAAGAAATGGCAACTAAACTGCATTTGCTATGCTTTTTCATATTCACTAATAGCTCTTGTAGCACTCTATAAATTGTTATTTTTTTAGTGTTTTCTAATAAAGTCCAATTAAAGTCATCCAATCCGTTTATTAATATATTGATTTCCGAAGTATTAAAACGAGCCATCATTTCTTTGAGATTGGGTACAAAGTTTTCGCCTGTTTCGATAGCACTATTTTCTTTAGAAATATTTCGAGTTCGGGTATAAATAGTATCGAGATTGTTCAATAAGGTTTCTTTGTTTTGAGCAGATGCCAAATCTTGTGTTTCGGCAAAAGCTATAGTTTGAAAGACATCGTTAGCCAGCTCGTCGTGGAGTTTTTTGGCAATTCGAGTTTCGGTCTCGTAGGAGGTTTGGATTTTTTCTTTTTTGTTAATCGCTTTTAAAAAATAATATAAAAATATTGTTGACAAAATACCTATTGCGATAAGAAAACGCAAAAGTAGATTTTTGTTTTTTTGTATTTCTAATTCAAGTAAATTTTCGGATTTCTGATTTTTTAATAACAAATTTTCTTCCTTTTCTTTCTTGGAATCATATTTTATTTTGGCAAACTGGTTTCTGGCATTTTGTCTTACTCTGTTGATGCTGTCATTGAGATGTATGTATTTTTCTGAATAGAATTTCGATTGATTTCCAGAGCTGGATTGGATTAATAATGCTAAAGCTTCCAAACGGTCATCAATATTATTCACTTTTGTAGCTTTTTCGAATGCCAATCGAGCATAGACATTCGCTAATTTGGGGTTGGTTGGTTTGTAATATTGGGCGAGGTGAAGGTAGCTTGCCGCCATTCCCCAGTCATCTTTTAATTTTTCTTTTATTTTCAATGACTGATTTAAATAATCAATTCCTTTGGGATTCCCCACTTTAAAGTAAGAAAAACCTAAATTATCCAGTGCTTTTGAATAGGGAGCAGGATCATTTATAACTTCTTTTTTTAATGTCAATGGAAGCAGAATTTGTATGGCCTGATTGTAATCGTGCTTAGCCATATAAACCACAGCAATATTGTGCTGGATTTTTAATTTTCGGGTTTTATCAATTTTTAAATTCAATCCCTTTTTATAATAATAAAGGGAGTTATCGTAATCGAAAAGTTTCAAATAGACTACTCCAAGTAAATTATAAATAGAACTCTCGTAGGAAGGATCCATGGTTTCGTTTACAAAAGGGAGAGCTTCAATAGCTGTTGTTTCACTACCTGAATAATCTCCTTGATTTTGTTGAATTTCTGACATTCTTGCCAAAGAATAGATAATTCGGGTATTGTCAGTCTTTACATCACAGAGCGATTTGGCTTTGTTGTGATAATAGTAAGCACTGTCATAATTCACTTTTTCAAGATATTGGTCGCCAAGGTCAATAAGACGATCAATTTCTGCTAAATTTTTCTCTTTTTTGGGATTGATTATTGGTTTCTTGTCGCAAGATTGCAGAAGAAGAAATAGGGTTGCTAAAACCAAAATCGGGGAATGTAACTTTTTGTGAATCATCCCCCGAAATTACAGAAATTTATTAAATAATAAATCTATTTAGAAAATTTATTATTACGGTTTAATTGGTGGAGTTGGGTTGATAGGATCTCCTGGGTCGTCTGCTACGACTCTCGCTTTGTTGTTACTTGTGGTTGGTAACGTGTCATCTGTACAGGAATACATTACAATGCTAGCGATAATATACATCGATACTAAAAATATTCTTTTCATTTTTTTGGAATTAAAAATTAGACATAAGTTGGGCTGTCCGATTTTGAAATCGAATTCTTGCCAGAGCAAAAGACATTAATTTGCCTTGCTCATTTTTGTGCTTTTTGGGAAGTAAGTGTGCTGAAACAGAATAGTATAATTCATACTTCCCGGATGAACCTGCTAAACTGTTTAGCAACACTTTTTTTGAACTAGTTTTGTACATTTGTCTTAATTGCAGGTTAAGACAGGAACTAATTCAGAAGCAAAGAAATGCCAGCTTTGTCGAATAATTTTAATGGAATTCCGATGATTCCTATAATTCCGAATGATTCCGATGATTTCTAAATAATTAATAAAAAAATGAAGTATGAATGCTCTAGATACGTATAAAAAAGGAGTGAAAAATAAATATGAAGAGGAGAAATCTAAAGAGTATTCGGACTATCTTTTGAATCCTTCGCCAGCTAAATTAAAAAGATTGTGTGCTCTGATATTTGAACATACCACAGTACATTTGGATTTGGCAATTTTTAAAAAGTTTTTTAATTTTAATGAAAGCGAAGATAAAATTAGGCAGATAATGTGCTTTGACACAGATAAATTCAGACCGTTTCAGAATTTTTTATTAAAAAACACAGACATCAGTCAGACAGAAAGTTTAGATCTAATTGCAGTTTTAGTAGGTTTCGAGCCTAGACCTTATCGTAAGTTTCGAAATACTGATGATTTTGAAGGTATCAATGGTAGAAAAATTGAATTAACAACTCATGAAAATACAGAACCCATTTTGGACGAACCTAAATATGAATCAGATTTTGGAATTGTAAAAAAGTGGTCTTTAAAGAAAAAACTACTGATTGGAACCTTGAGTTTGTTAATTCTTGCTTCTTTAGGTTTTAGCTTAAAAAGCATTTTTTTTCCAACTAAAAATGGGATTGTATGGACAAAAGATCATTTTGTAGCTGTTGATTTAGCTGATTTAGAAAATATTGATAATGCACAACCAATGAATCAATCACTTCTGGATGATTTTAAGAAAATAGCAGTTTGCGATACAACCACTTTTTTCAAAAATGGAGATAAAAACCAACCTTTAATTTGGTATGGGAAAGATCCTTCGACGGGAGAATATGAGTATTTTAATCAACCAGGACTACATCCCGTGTCAGGGAGAACTTTAAAGAAAATTACGCCCTATATTATTGACAAGTACATCCGTACTAGTAAATGAAAGAATCTTGAGTTGAATTTTTTTTGAATTGTAAAAAAAAAGTACCTCAAAAGTTTCTAAAACCTTGAGGTACTTTTTTTAGCTCACCAATACTTATTTGTTATTTTCAATCACATAATTCAAAACCTTAGTCATCAAATGCACTCTGTCTTTGCCAATAACATTGTGCTCGTGCATTGGATAAGCAAAGAAATCTACTTGTTTTTCGGCTTCAATAAATTTTTTCAGTAATACAAAATTGTTTTGCATAACCACAGTATCATCACTAGTTCCGTGAATTAGAAGTAATTTTCCTTTCAGGTTTTTTACATAATTCAAAGTACTTGCTTCGTCAAAACCTTTTTGGTTTTCGGCGGGGGTGTCCATATACCGTTCGCCATACATCACTTCATAATAGTTCCAATCGGTTACTGGTCCACCAGCGATTCCTACTTTAAAAACATCTGGTTTTCGAAGCATGATAGAAGTAGTTATGAATCCACCAAAACTCCAACCGTGAATAGCCAAACGGTTTTCATCTACATAAGGCAAGGATTTCAAATAATCAACACCTTTTATTTGGTCTTCGATTTCATTTACACCCAATCTTCCGTGAATCACACTTTCGAATGCAAAACCTCGATTATCTGAACCTCGATTATCAACCGTAAATACTAAATAGCCTTGCTCTGCCATCCAATACATCCAAAGATTGGCACCATCTAAATAGGAATTAGTTATCAATTGAGCATGTGGACCACCGTAAACATAAACAAGTACTGGGTATTTTTTTGTCGGATCAAAATTGCTGGGTTTGATTAATCTAGTATATAAATCAGTAGTTCCATCGGCCGATTTTATGGTTTTGATTTCGGCAGTTCCCATTTGGAAATCGGCATATTTGTTGCTGCTTTCTAAAAGTGTTTTGGCGCTACCGTTTTTGCTATACAGCAACGATTTTGATGGGGTTGAATGATTGGAATATTCATCAAAAAAATAACTTCCATCAAAATTTGGAATGCAATTATGAACGCCTTGGTCTTTGGTAATTAAAGTTTGCTTGCCATTCAAATCTACTTTGTAGGCCAACATATTGGTAGGGTTTTCGCCAGTTGCTTTAAAGTAAATTTCATTTCCAGCAGTATTGCTTCCAATTATTTCTCTCACAGGAAATTTGTTTTGAGTCAATTGTTTGATTAATCTCCCTTCAATCGAATAATAATACAAGTTGTTGAAACCGCTTTTTTCGCTTATCCAAACAAAATTATTGTTGGCATTGCTCGGAAAAAAAGCAGGATGTTCTGGCTCGACCCAATTGTCATTTTTTTCATTAAGAATAGTTCGAACAAAATTTCCCGTTTGGGCATCATAAACGTTTAATGACATATCATTTTGCGCTCGATTGAGTTCAGCAATCAAAACATATTTTTCGTCTGGCGACCAAGAAAGATTGGTTAGATAATCATCAAGGTTTCCTTTTGGTGAAATAAAAACTGTTTTCTTACTAGCGAGATTGTAAATTCCTACTCTTGGTTTTTCGCTCTTTTGACCAATCATTGGATATTTGATATTGACTAATTTTCCTGGAGTTTCGTTAATGTCTAATATAGGATAATCAGCAACTTCAGTTTGGTCTTTTTGGTAAAAAGCTAAAAAGTTAGATTTTGGCGACCAAAAAATTCCGTCTCTTATTCCAAATTCACTTCTAGCAAAAAATTGACCAGAAACAATAGCCTCGTTGGTTTCATTGGTGACTTGAACTATTTCTTTATTGACGTTGTAGTAATAAAGATTGTTGTTTTCTGTAAAGGCAAGATTTCTCTTTTTTATATCATAAGTTAGATTTTGGCAACTGCTTTTCGGTTCTTGCATCAACGTCCCTTTTTTTGAAGTCGTTAAATAGGCGTATTGTTTTCCGCTTTCAGAAACGAGTAGGGCATTTGAATCAATCCATTGTATGCCAAAAAAGTTTTTCAATTTTGTTCCTAAGGCGGAATTAATATCAGCTAAAGTTACCGTTTCAATAGTTTTTGAATCTGTGGCAGAGGCAGCAACCATTTTGGTGTAATTATCTGTATAATAGGTATAATTAGTGGTGTTCGGAATCCACTGAAATCCAATTAATTTATCGGCTCTGAAGAGTCTGTTTTGTTCTAAAACCCCTTGTTCTAGAGTCAGTTTTTTGGTTTGAGAAAAGGTAGCAATTGTTATAAAGCAACTTAGAGCCAGAATAGAAAAATTCTTCATATATGTAGGTTTTTTGATAGGGAATAAAAGTACAAAAATGATTTTACCAAATAATTGTATCAGTCTAAAATTAAAAAATTTTGTTACAGAAGATACCTTTTTTCAATATTAATTCAGGGAAAATTCAAACCAAATAGGAATATGGTCTGAAATCACTCTCGCTTCCTTTAGAGAATTGAAATTTTTGTAAAAAGGAAGAACTCCTGAATTGAGTCTAGCAATTTTCGAAGAATTATAAAACATATTGTCAAATTCCGAAGCGAGACAAGTATCATATTCACATTTTTGTTTCAAAGACGTTTTCTGATTGACAAGAATAGATTGATATCCCATCTTTTTCAAAGGATTAAAAACCGTGTGTGATTGCGGACAGTTGAAATCGCCCACAAAGATCAAATTCAGATTAGGGTATTCCTCGGGTAGGAATTTGAAATATTTTATCTCCGTTTCGGGTTGCATCTTCTTGGTTATAGCGTGAAAATTGGCCACTGTGAATTGCTTGTTTTCATATTCAAAAGTGCAGAAATACGGTTCTCTGTCTATTTCTAAATGGTATTTTTTTTCGAGCCAGGCTCTTCCTATTTTCTTGATTTTGCTGGTTTTCCAGAGAAAAGCATACCGCTCCGTTTTGTATGCACTACTACTCGTTGGTTCGCTGATGGTGTAATCCCATTTTGCTCCTTTCCGGTTCAGTTCATCCGCAAGTTTGGCTACAGTTTGCGCTCCACCATCGCCCGCCACGACTTCCTGAATGGCAACAATATCATATTCTCTCAAAGTATTGGCAATAAAAGTGATTTCAGTGTTTGATTTCGAGCTACCAAAGTTTTCTAGATTCCATGAAAGGAGTTTGGGTTGGGAGAATAGGGAAGTGGTGAATAGGAAAAGGAATAGGATTATTTGTTTCATTTACTATTTTTTGATGTTTTTGCGAATGGCTAAAGATAGTAATAAACCAACTCCAAATATTACATCGACAACATTCCGGAGGTTTCTGCCTAAGGCAATTTTTAAAAAAGGTTGAAATAAAATGGCTAAAGTAATGTATAGGAATACTTCGTTTTTGTTTTTTGTACTGTTAAGAGAAAATGCTAAATATGCGAAACCTAGCATTACAGTATATCTTACAAATTGGTAATATCCATATGGCGTTTAAATAGACATATTTATAAGTCTACATAATACTTCATAGTCTTTTAATTTAAAAATTATTTATCCTCCAAACCTACACCCATTAAAAATCAATTCTTTACGGGAAACCTCATTTTGAGTATTTTTTTTTTCATCTTTATCATGCAAAATGTTCCGAAGGATGAATTATTTTATATGAAACAGCGCTATTTACCAGCAAATTTTTGAAATCCGTATTGGATTAAATATTCATTGTAGTTATTAACTGTTTTTTTTGCTATCGTCATTCAATTGATTTTGGATAAAAGGAATAGCCTTATCAGAAATAGATTCATTGACGGCATCCGGCAAAAACGGACTCTTGCTAAATGTTGTTTTGCAGCCCAACGAATCTGGATTTATTGTTACATCTAACGAAGCTTTATCCACTCTTCCAACAAAGTTGAATGGAATCGACGAACAAATTACTGCTATCGAAGGAGAATGGAAAGTCTTTTTTGATCCAAAATGGGGAGGACCTGGTGAAGTTGTTTTTACTAACTTAACGGACTGGACCAAGAATGTGGATGACCGAATAAATTACTATTCTGGAACATCGGTATATCGAAAGTCAATTAAATTGGATCAACCCATTTCGGGTACGCAGGTATTACTTCGATTCCCACAATTAGGTTCTATTGCGCGCGTGTTGATTAATGGAAAGGAAGTTTCGACCGTTTGGTGTAGTCCATGGGAAGCAGATATAACGCTTTACATACAAAAAGGGCAAAGAATACCTTCAATTCATGACCTTACAGGAAATTTATTGCTGGAAACAAAGAAGAATTGATAGAGGATGTTGCTATAAAAGAGTTTGTAAAAAAAGAGGAAAGGGTAAAAAAAGAGGATAAAAAGGAGGAGATTGTTTTTCAAGAATTGAATAAGAAGAGTGTTTCAAAGAAAATAGCTTTTGCGGTGATTCCTTTGTTTGTTTTTGGTGCTGCGGGTTTTGGCATCAAAGACATTTTTTTTCGAGACAAGAATTGTATGGTTTGGGTCAAAAACCATTATGAAGCAGCTGAATGTGATGCAATAAAAGATACGGCCGAAGTTTGTCCGTTCAATCAAGGGATATTGGACAATTTCAAAAAAATATCGGTTTGTGATACGACTACTTTTTTCAAAAATGGAGATACTGACAATCCTCTTGTTTGGTATGGAAAATCTCCAGATAAAAAAGAATATCAGTATTTCAATCAACCAGGCTTGCATCCCGAAACGGGTAAAACATTGAAACCAATATCGAAATATATTATTGGAAAATACATTTTAAAAAAGAACGAATAGCAATTAGAAATAGTAAAGTCTAGTTGTTTTTTTGTCACATCGAGCGCAGTCGAGATGCTCTAATGGTTATCGACTGAATTCGAATTGACAATAAGACCAATTTATAAATGGTATAGAATCTATTTTCATGAGTCCTACAAAAACAAAAAACCCAATCTTTCGACTGGGTTTTTCTATAAGTAAGTAATCTTAAATTGAGTTGATAAAACGTTTATTTTACTTTATTAAGTATGGCTTTGAAAGCTACTGGATGATTCATCGCTAAATCGGCAAGAACTTTACGGTTCAATTCGATGTTATTAGCTTTGCATTTTCCAATGAATTGCGAATAAGACATTCCTTCCAATCTGGCTCCAGCGTTGATACGTTGAATCCACAAAGCGCGGAAGTTTCTTTTGTTCGCTTTTCTGTCACGGTAAGCATAGCACATTGCTTTCTCAACCGCGTTTTTCGCAACTGTCCAAACGTTTTTACGACGACCAAAGAAACCTTTGGCTTGCTTCATTATCTTTTTTCTTCTTGCTCTCTTAGCAACTGAATTTACTGATCTTGGCATAATTTTTCTGTTTTTTTGTAGTAGGCGTCCCGAATTTAATCAAGGGAACTTAAGGCCATACTCCAAGGTTATTTTAAATTGTTTTAACCTAAAGAATTTTTTTGGTTTTTGGTTTTGGGTCTGAGGTTTTGGGTTTACCCTGCACCTTAGACCTAACACCTTGTACCTATTATATAATTCTTAATTGTTGTTTGATGCTTTTCTCATCTGTTTTGTGAACTAGCGCTGAATGTGTCAAAGCTAATTTACGTTTTTTAGATTTCTTGGTCAAGATGTGACTTTTGAAAGCATGTTTTCTCTTGATCTTTCCAGAACCAGTAACTTTAAAACGTTTTTTGGCGCTAGATTTGGTTTTCATTTTAGGCATTTTTTCCTAGTGTTTTTAATTTATTCTTACTTACTTGTCTTTGCGAGCTTGCGAAGCAATCTCATTATATTTTCTGCAATCTGCGTTCTGCAAACTGCTTACTTCTTTTTCTTCGGAGCGATGAACATAATCATTCTCTTTCCTTCGAGAACAGGCATTGCTTCTACTTTTCCAAATTCTTCCAAATCCGTGGCTAATCTCAATAGCAAGATTTGACCTTGATCTTTATAGATGATAGAACGTCCTTTAAAGAAAACGAACGCTTTCAATTTAGAACCTTCTTTCAGGAATTTTTCGGCATTCTTTCTTTTAAACTCATAATCGTGTTCATCCGTTTGAGGACCAAAACGAATTTCTTTCACTACAATTTGAGTAGATTTTGCTTTAAGCTCTTTCTCGCGTTTCTTTTGCATGTAAACAAACTTTTTATAGTCCATTATTTTGCAAACAGGCGGTTCAGCGTTTGGCGAAATCTCAACTAAATCCAGTTCAAATTCGTCGGCCAATCTTAATGCCTCGGAAAGTTTAAAAACTCCAGGCTCGATATTTTCACCTACCAGCCTTACTTCTTGTACGCCACGAATATGATTGTTTATCCTGTGGGCATCCTTTTTTTCTACTCGAGGTTGATAACCTCTGTTACTTCTTATTGCTATGACTTTATAATTTAAGTTAAACTGTAAATACTTTTAGTGTTTTGCTTATTTCTTCGTTTACAATTGCAGCAAATTCTTCAATTGTGACGGTAATGTTTCCTTTTCCTTCCTGCCCATGACGACGGATGGATATTGTGCCGTTTTTCTCTTCTTCCTCGCCTACAATCAGCATAAACGGGGTTTTCTGCATTTCTGCATCCCTGATTTTCTTTCCGATAGTCTCGTTTCGGTTGTCAATAAGGGCGCGAATTTCGTGATTTTCTAGCAGACTTAAAACTTTTTTTGCATAATTTTCATATTTCTCGCTCAAAGACAATATTATAGCCTGTTCTGGCATCAACCAAAGCGGGAATTTTCCTGCCGTGTGTTCGATCAAAATAGCTATAAAACGTTCCATCGATCCAAATGGTGCTCTGTGAATCATTACTGGTGTATGCAATTGATCATCAGAGCCTTTGTATGTCAATTCGAAACGCTCCGGCAAGTTGTAATCCACCTGAATTGTTCCTAATTGCCAGCTTCTTCCTAAAGCATCTTTTACCATAAAATCCAACTTCGGACCATAGAAGGCCGCTTCGCCATATTCTACAACAGTTTTCAATCCTTTATCGGCAGCAGCATTAATAATGGCGTTTTCTGCTTTTTCCCAATTTTCATCGCTACCAATATACTTGTCTCTATTTTCTTGGTCACGCAACGAAATTTGTGCTGTGAAGTTCTCGAATCCCAACGAACCAAAAACATACAAAACCAAATCAATCACATTTTTGAACTCTTGATCCAATTGGTCAGGCGTACAAAAAATATGAGCGTCATCTTGAGTAAAACCACGAACACGAGTTAAACCGTGCAATTCGCCTGATTGCTCATAGCGATAAACCGTTCCAAATTCAGCATAACGTTTTGGTAAATCTTTGTATGACCAAGGTCTTGTGTTGAAGATTTCACAGTGATGAGGACAGTTCATAGGTTTCAATAAAAACTCTTCGCCTTCGGCAGGAGTGTTTATCGGCTGAAAACTATCCGCTCCATATTTGGCATAATGCCCAGAAGTTACGTATAATTCTTTTTGTCCAATGTGAGGCGTCACTACTTGTTCGTAACCCGCTTTCTTTTGTGCTTTTTTCAAAAATTGCTCTAATCTATCGCGCAATGCAGCTCCTTTTGGCAACCACAACGGTAAACCTTGACCAACTTTAGATGAAAAAGCAAATAATTCCAGTTCTTTTCCTAATTTCCTATGGTCTCTGCGTTTGGCTTCCTCTAATAATTCTAGGTATTCTGTTAAGTCTTTCTGTTTAGGAAACGAAACCCCATAAACACGAGTTAGTTGCTTGTTCTTTTCATCACCACGCCAATATGCGCCAGCAACACTCATAATTTTCATCGCCTTGATGATTCCGGTATTTGGAATATGACCACCGCGACACAAATCAGTAAAAGTAGAGTGATCGCAAAAAGTAATCGTTCCGTCTTCCAGATTCGAAATCAATTCTGTTTTATAAACGTTGTCTTTGTAAGCTTCCAATGCTTCTGCTTTAGTTACGGGACGCAATTTGAATTCGTGTTTCTCTCTCGAAATTTCAAGAACACGATCTTCAATCTTTTTGAAATCAGCATCCGTGATTTTATGGTTTTCAAAATCTACATCATAGTAGAACCCGTTCGAGATAGCCGGTCCAAGGGTTAATTTAATCCCAGGATACATTTCTTCCAGAACTTGAGCCATCACGTGCGAAGTCGAATGCCAAAAAGCTTTTTTACCACCTTCGTCATTCCAGGTATATAATATAAGACTGCCGTCCGTAGTCAAAGGGGTTGTGGTTTCAACAATTGTACCATTGAAAGAAGCCGAAATCACGTTTCTGGCAAATCCTTCACTAATGCTTTTGGCAACCTCCATCGGCGTTACGCCTGAATCAAATTCTCTAACTGACCCGTCGGGCAAAGTAATCTTAATCATTGTTTTTAATTTTGTGAATGCAAATATAGCGCATTACTAAAATACATACAATATATATGTAGAAGTTTATACATTAATATATGGTATGGTGTTTTCAGGAGCTTTTTCCTGCTGTCCGCTATATCTCTTGTGCTGAACCCCGGCACAAGAGGATGCCGCTACCATCAGGGCTAGGGATTGAGTAGTAGAAAGCAGTTCTCTCTATATAATAGTAATGATTATCAGAAGCTCATTTCATTACATCAATACAGGCGAAGCGTCTTTGTGTGTTCTATAGCGTCTTTTCTTAGTGAGCTTTGTTTCTTCTTAGTGTTCTTGGTGTTTAAAAACGCCAATTTTCGCTTTAATGAATCCATTCTCTCTTTGTTTCAAACGAAGAGTTATCCACTAAAA